>NZ_JBQVQG010000087.1:0-502 GCF_052439685.1 Reyranella sp. | reverse complement strand
AGCTGGTTCTCCGCGAAATCTATTTAGGTAGAGCGTCCGACGAATTCCTTAGGGGGTAGAGCACTGGATGGTTGCGGGCTGCGCGAGCGGTACCAATACTAACCAAACTCCGAATACCTAAGAGAACTATCGGGCAGACACACGGCGGGTGCTAACGTCCGTCGTGAAAAGGGAAACAACCCTAACCATCATCTAAGGCCCCCAAGTACTGGCTAAGTGGGAAACGATGTGGGATTGCTTTGACAATCAGGAGGTTGGCTTAGAAGCAGCCATCCTTTAAAGAAAGCGTAACAGCTCACTGATCAAGCGATCCTGCGCGGAAAATGTAACGGGGCTCAAGCCAGTCGCCGAAGATATGGGTTTGCACTTTGTGCAAGCGGTAGCGGAGCGTTCCGTAAGCCGGTGAAGGTCAGGCGTGAGCCTGGCTGGAGGTATCGGAAGTGAGAATGCTGACATGAGTAACGATAAGAGTGTGAGAGACACTCTCGCCGAAAGACCAAGG
>NZ_JBQVQG010000086.1:0-507 GCF_052439685.1 Reyranella sp. | reverse complement strand
GGCATCTTCACCGTGCAACCCGCGGCTATCGCCCGGTCCCAGACCGCGCGCGCGTCGTCGACGATGATGTTCAGCGTGGTGCCCTGCGGCTCCACCCAGGGATAGCCATATTCCGGCATCGCGTCGGCGATCATCAGCGTGCCGCCATTGATCTTCAGTTCGCAGTGCATGATGCGCTTGCCGTCATCCATCAGCATGCGCTCGCCCTGTTCCTCGGCGCCGAGCGCGCGCTTGTAGAACTCGATGGCTGCCACCGCATCCTTCGACATCAGATGCGGCGTCACGCCCGGATAGTGATAGTCCGACATCGCTGCCTCCTCTGGTTCAGCGTTCGATGAACGTGTCGAAGCCGCCATAGATCATCCGCTTGCCGTCGAACTGCATGTTTTCCATAGCCGGCTTCATGCGCGGGTCCTCGAACACCTTCTTCATCACCTCGTCGCGCTTGGCCTTGTCGGGATAGGTCGCCCAGGCGAAGACAACGATCTCGTCGTCCTTGGCCTGCAC
>NZ_JBQVQG010000085.1:0-517 GCF_052439685.1 Reyranella sp. | reverse complement strand
GACAGGTGCAGCGCAAGCCGCAGCCGGCACGGCCGGCCGCGCCGGTCGAGGCGGGCCCGCAACAGACTGCGCCGGCGGCGCCGGCGGGCCCGCGCACGGTGCAGGCCTCGCAGCTGGGCTGGCGGGTTCAGCCCAATCCGGCCTATCCGGCGCGCGCGCGGCGGGCGGGCGAGCAGGGCACGGCGACGATCCGCGTGCTGGTCGACGTGACCGGCCGGCCGGCCCAGGTCTCGCTGGCGGCCTCGTCGGGGCATGCCGATCTCGACCAGGCGGCGCTGAGCGCGGTGCGCGCAGCGCAGTTCCGACCCTATGTGGAAGGCGGCCTGGCGCAGGCGGTCTGGGTCCACGTCCCGATCAAATTCGTGTTGCAGTAGGAGAGTATCGCATGGGCGACGCATCGGCCCTGGGCTTCGGCCATTTCATCGCGCAGGCGGACATCGTCGCCAAGATCCTGCTGGGCGTGCTGGCGGTGATGTCGGCGATCTCCTGGTACCTGATCATCTACAAGGGGATCGGC
>NZ_JBQVQG010000084.1:0-522 GCF_052439685.1 Reyranella sp. | reverse complement strand
TACGGGTACTGAGATGTTTCAGTTCCCCGCGTTCGCTTAATGAAGCCTATGTATTCAGCTCATTATACCTTTCAACAATCCGCCAATCGCTGACCCGGCCGAAGCCGGAACAGAGTTGGAAGACTGTAAAGGTGGGTTCCCCCATTCGGAAATAACCGGATCAAAGGGTGCTAGCGCCTCCCCGGTTCTTATCGCAGCTTGCCACGTCCTTCATCGCCTCTCTACGCCAAGGCATCCGTCAGAAGCCCTTCAACGTTTGATCGTTTCTCAGCAAAACTCATGCTTGGTTTATTCCACCCGACTGGAAAGGCGCCGGGGGACCAAGCCTGATTTTTGTCAGACAATGTCTTCTTATCGAACCAGACCTAAAAGCTCAGGGGAGCCGGTCTCATTCTTCCTTCACAATATCAATGCACATCACCCATTCAGGTAACGGCAAACTTGTATGCGATGCGCGCCTCAGGTCATTCGCCTCTCGCCGCTCGGCGAGTGGTGGAGCCAGACGGAGTCGAACCGACGACA
>NZ_JBQVQG010000083.1:0-534 GCF_052439685.1 Reyranella sp. | reverse complement strand
TAGCCGTAGTCGGCGTACTTCAGCGCCATGTTGGTGTTCTGCTCGGCCAGCAGGAAAGTGACCTTCTCCTTCTGGTTGAGGTCCTTGACGATCTCGAAGACCTCTTCGACGATCTGCGGGGCCAGGCCCATGGAGGGTTCGTCGAGCAGCATCACGCTGGGGTTGGTCATGAGGGCGCGGCCGATGGCGCACATCTGCTGCTCGCCGCCCGAGGTGTAGGCGGCCTGGCTGGTGCGCCGGGTCTTCAGGCGCGGGAAGTAGGTGTAGACCTTCTCCAGGTTGGCCGCGACCTCGGCCTTGCTCTTGCGGGTGTAGGAGCCGGTCATGAGGTTCTCCTCGATGGTGAGGTGGGCGAAGCAGTGGCGCCCCTCCATGACCTGGACCACGCCGCGCTGCACGAGGTCGGCGGGCGAGAGGTTCTCGATGCGCTCGCCGCGCAGTTCGATGCTGCCCTTGGTGACCTCGCCGCGCTCGCCCTTGAGCAGGTTGGAGATGGCGCGCAGCGTGGTGGTCTTGCCCGCGCCGTTGCCGCCC
>NZ_JBQVQG010000082.1:0-560 GCF_052439685.1 Reyranella sp. | reverse complement strand
ACCATGAACCTCACCGAGCCGCAGGCCGGCTCCGATCTCGCTGCCGTGCGCAGCCGCGCCGAGCCGCAGCCCGATGGCAGCTACAAGGTGTTCGGCACCAAGATCTTCATCACCTACGGTGAGCACGACATGGCCGAGAACATCGTGCACCTCGTGCTCGCGCGCGTGACCGGCGCGCCCGAGGGCGTGAAGGGCATCAGCCTGTTCGTGGTGCCCAAGTTCATGGTGAACCCGGACGGCTCCCTGGGCGCGCGCAACGACGTGCATTGCGTGAGCATCGAGCACAAGATGGGCATCAAGGCCAGCCCCACCGCCGTGCTGCAGTATGGCGACCACGGCGGTGCCGTGGGTTACCTCGTGGGCCAGGAAAACCGGGGCCTGGAGTACATGTTCATCATGATGAACGCCGCGCGCTACGCCGTGGGCGTGCAGGGCATCGCGATCGCCGAGCGCGCCTACCAGAAGGCCGTGGGCTACGCGAAGGACCGCGTGCAGAGCCGCCCGGTCGATGGCTCGATGAGCGCGGCCGCGCCCATCATCCACCACCCGGACGTCAAGCG
>NZ_JBQVQG010000081.1:0-608 GCF_052439685.1 Reyranella sp. | reverse complement strand
ACGCGCAGGAGCAACTCGGCGACCTCGTTTTCGTCGAACTGCCCGAAAAGGGCCGGACCATCGCCAAGGGCGACACGGTCGTCGTCGTCGAATCGGTGAAGGCGGCGTCCGATGTCTACGCGCCGCTCGCCGGCGAGGTGACGGAGGTCAATGACGGGCTCTTGGACAATCCCGGCCTCGTCAACTCGGCTGCCGAAAAGGATGGCTGGTTGTGGAAGATGAAACTCGCCGACAAGGCCGCGCTCGACGGCCTGATGGACCGCGCCGCCTATGACGCGACGACGGCCTGACGGAGAGCGACCGATGAGCACCAGCTTTGCCAATCGCCATATCGGCCCCGGCCCCGCCGACCAGCGCGACATGCTGAAGACACTTGGCGTCACCTCCATCGACACGCTGATCAGTCAGGCCGTGCCGAATTCCATCCGGCTGGAGGCGCCGCTCGACCTGCCGGCGCCGGCCAGCGAGCAGGAAGCGCTCGCCGAGCTTTCCGGCATGATGGACAGGAACGTCGTCGCCAGGAGCTTCATCGGCGCGGGCTACCACGGAACGCATGTGCCGCCGGTCATCCAGCGCAATCTGTTCGAGAACCCGGCCTGGTATACGGC
>NZ_JBQVQG010000080.1:0-610 GCF_052439685.1 Reyranella sp. | reverse complement strand
GGTCAACGCCGACCTCAGCCGCGACGAGCTGCTCGCGGGCAGCCAGATCAGCCGCTTCCTGGTGCTGCACAAGGAGCTGGACGCCGACGACGGCGAGCTCACCCGCACCAACAAGGTGCGCCGCGGCTTCATCGCCGAGAAGTACGGCGTGCTGGTCGAGGCGCTGTACGGCGGCAAGGCCGAGCAGTACATCCAGACGCAGGTGAAGTTCGAGGACGGGCGCACCGGCTCGGTCAGCGCCACGCTCAAGCTGAGCGACGCGAAGACCTTCACCCCCGTCAAGGCCGCGGCCTGAGCCGCCGCCCGAGCCCGAACACCCCACACCCGACCATGACACAGAAGAAGATCGGCGACGTCGTCCTCAACGTCCAGAACATCAGCCTGCGCTTTGGCGGCGTCAAGGCGCTGACCGACATCAGCTTTGACGTGCGCGAGCACGAGGTGCGCGCCATCATCGGGCCCAACGGCGCGGGCAAGAGCTCCATGCTCAACTGCATCAACGGGGTGTACCAGCCCCAGGAGGGCTCGATCAGCTTTCGGGGCCGCACCTTCAGGCACATGAACAGCCGCCAGGTGGCCGAGATGGGCATCGCGCGCACCTTCCAGAACC
>NZ_JBQVQG010000079.1:0-641 GCF_052439685.1 Reyranella sp. | reverse complement strand
TTCCAGAGGGCATCGATTGTACGCGCGCCGATACGTCTGAGATGGGCCTTGAGCTTGGCGAAGGCCATTTCGATCGGGTTGAGGTCCGGGCTGTAGGGCGGCAGGAAGAGGAACCAGGCTCCGCGCTGCTTGAGGATGGCCTCGGCCTTTGTGCTCTTGTGGCTGGAGAGATTGTCGAGGATCACCACGTCGCCGGCCTGCAGCGTCGGGGCGAGTTGGGTCTCGATGTAGATGTCGAAGCTCTCGCGATTCATGGGATGGTCCATCACCCACGGCACGGTCAGGCGATCGCACCGCAGTCCGGCAATGAAGGTCTGGGTGGCCCAGTGTCCGAACGGCGCGGCGGCTTTCAAGCGAGCACCACGGCGAGCCCGGCCCCGCAGACGGGTCATCTTGGTCGTCGTGCCGGTTTCGTCGAGGAAGACCAGCCGGTCGACCGTCGCGCGCATGCGGGGTTGGCGGTGCACCTTCCACTCGTTACGCGCCTGACGCACGTCCTCACGCCCGGCCTCGCTGGCCAGCAGTGTTTTTTTTGAACGACAGGCCCGCCTTCAGCAGCACTCGCGACAGCGAGGCCGGATGCGCCGTCACATCCTTCTCGGCTTCCAACTTGGCCGACAGTTCCGGCATCGTGATGTCCG
>NZ_JBQVQG010000078.1:0-645 GCF_052439685.1 Reyranella sp. | reverse complement strand
CACCCGCTAAATGCAGGCCAACAAGGTGCACGCGCCGCGCGAGAGGGCCGACCATACCAAGCCCGCCTACTTCGGCCACGTGGCCATCTCCTCGCCCTCGCGTTCGGGCACCACCCACCTCACGGTCGAGACCATCCTGCAGGGCGAAGGCTGGGAAAAGGGCTGGACGCAGATGCTGCAGATCGCGGGCAACTGCGCGGCCGTGACCGACCGCAGCTTCGCGGTGCCCGATGGCGTGAACAACGGCCAGTACGGCGTCGGCATGGTGATCGACTTCTTCGGCCTGGCCGGCAAGTACTCGGGCTACCCGGTGGAGTTCCACTACCCCTCGGTGACGGCGGTGGTGCCGGCCAACATCGCGCTCATCAGCGGCGGCAAGAACGCCGACGAGGCCAAGAAGTTCATCGCCTACACGCTCTCGCGCGAAGGCCAGGAATTGCTGTTCGACCCGAAGATCAGCCGCCTGCCGGTGCTGCCCAACGCCTCGTTCGGCAACAAGGCGCCGGCCGGCTATCCCGACGCACAGGAAATCGCCAAGCGCGCCAAGGTGCAGTTCAACACCGACCTCTCCAGCAACCGCTACCAGGTGGTGGTGAGCCTGTTCGACCAGATGGTGACCTTCCGCCTCAAGGAGCTGCAGGCCGC
>NZ_JBQVQG010000077.1:0-651 GCF_052439685.1 Reyranella sp. | reverse complement strand
TCGGGGGCTTCGCGCCCCGCCCCGTCGCACCATCAACCACCAGAGCAAAAGAGGAACAGACTCAACCTGCCGACGTGCGAAAAACGGGGAGAAGGTCAGTGGCCTCACCAGACGCGTACGGGCAATGCCATCCTGAAGGACATTGCGACAAAAATGGTGACGCCTCGGCGAAGCAGGAGGCTGCGGCGGCCTAAATAGGCTCAGAACCCCGAAAGCTACGGCCAGAGCTTTGCTTGTGCGCGAAATGACGTATGTCCGTATCGCCCATGGCGTAGACCTGCGCGGTCTCTCTAAAGCCGAGCTCCTGCAGCTTGATGATCAATGCTCGTTGCGACGGCAAATCCCGCACTTCGCCAAAACGCGACAAATCGATGATCAGATGGTCGAAAAGGCGAAGTGCCAAGATAACACTGTCGATCGCCTCCATCATGAGACTGCTGGTGACGTTGGTGGAAACCAGCACGGCTTCACCACCGATATCGGTCCGGTCGAGCTTAAGGACATTCGGGAAGAAGCCATGCAGCAGCGACAATTGACTCTTATCGAAGCCCTGTCGCGACATTGCGGCAGTCAGCGCGGTTGCGGCTTCGTAGCGACCCACATCGGATTCGAATCCCACTGTTCTAAATCCGCTGACGGCAAGGCACAGGC
>NZ_JBQVQG010000076.1:0-667 GCF_052439685.1 Reyranella sp. | reverse complement strand
ACGCAGTTCTGCGCGTTGATGACGAAGCGCGCGTCCGGCTCCGAATGCGAGACTTCGCCGCCCTTGGTCGGCGAGGCCGGGCCACCGGTCAGGCCGTTGCCGTCCGCGTCGACCCATTCATAGACACCGGCCGGGCAGTAGCGCGTCGAGGGGCCGGAAAAGACCATGTATTCCGAACGCTTCTGCAGTTCGGGGTCCTTCACCTGAAGGTGGATCGGCTGGCTTTCCTCGTGATTGGTGTTCGACAGGAACACCGAGGACAGGCGGTCGAAGGTGAGGACGCCGTCGGGCTTGGGATAGGCGATCGGCGAGTGCTTGTCGGCCGGCTCCAGCGCGGCATAGTCCGGCTTGCCGTGCGACTGTGTGCCGAGGAAGGAGAAGCCGAAGAGCTGGTTCGTCCACATGTCGAGCCCGCCGAGGCCGACGCCGATCCAGGTGCCGAATTTCGACCAGAGCGGCTTCACGTTGCGCACCCGCTTCAGATCCTTGCCGATGTCGCTGCCACGCCATTCGGCCTCGTAGGCGGCGATCTCGTCATGGGAGCGGCCGCCGGCCAGCGCCTCCGCGATCTTTTCGGCCGCGAGCATGCCCGACAGGACCGCATTGTGCGAACCCTTGATGCGCGGCACGTTGACGAAGCCGGCCGAGCAGCCGATCAGCGCGCCGC
>NZ_JBQVQG010000075.1:0-672 GCF_052439685.1 Reyranella sp. | reverse complement strand
ACGCCATTCTACGGCGAATCCGGCGGCCAGGTGGGCGATACAGGCCGAATTCTCGGCGAAGGCTTCGCAATCGACGTCACCGACACGCAGAAGAAGGCCGACGGCCTGTTCGTCCATTTCGGACGCGTCGCGTCGGGTACGGTGAAAATCGGCGCTCCCGTCGAGCTCAAGGTCGACGCCGCGCGCCGCGCCCGCATCCGCCGCAATCATTCAGCAACCCATCTCGTCCACGAGGCGTTGCGCGAAGTGCTCGGCACGCACGTTGCGCAGAAGGGTTCGCTCGTCGCGCCTGACCGCCTGCGCTTCGATTTTTCGCATCCCAAGCCGATCGCGCCCGAAGAGCTTGCGCGGGTCGAGGAACTCGCCAACGAGATCGTACTGCAGAATGCTCCCGTATCTACGCGGCTGATGGCCGTTGACGACGCGATCGCAGAAGGCGCCATGGCGCTCTTCGGCGAAAAGTATGGCGACGAGGTCCGCGTCGTGTCGATGGGTACGGCGCTTCATGGCGACAAAGCCGGCAAGAGCTATTCGACCGAGCTTTGCGGCGGAACGCATGTCGCCGCTACCGGCGATATCGGCATCGTGCGTCTTCTGGCCGAAGGCGCCGTGGCATCGGGCGTCCGCCGCATCGAGGCGCTGACGGGCGAAGCCGCGCGGCAACATCTCGAC
>NZ_JBQVQG010000074.1:0-676 GCF_052439685.1 Reyranella sp. | reverse complement strand
TGCTGATCCGGCAGGGGCGCAGCCGCCGGTTCCTGACCTTCTTCTGGAGCGCGACCTCGCTCGAGCAGGTGCAGAACGAGCTCGGCATCCACGGGGTGAACGAGCCGTTCGGCCATCTGACGGCGCATTCGCTGCATGCCCAGGCGCATCACGCGAAGTTCGGCGCGGCCAAGCTCGAGGAGGCGGGCAGCGAGACCGAGTTCCTGACGCGCACCATCAAGAAGGTGCTCGACGAGGAGACGACGTCGCTGGAGAACGGGCTGACCATGCTGGCCACGATCGGGGCGACGGCGCCGTTCGTGGGCCTGTTCGGCACGGTGTGGGGCGTCTATCACGCGCTGGTGGCGATCGGCATGTCGGGCTCGGGCATGCTCGACAAGGTGGCGGGCCCGGTGGGCGAGGCGCTGATCATGACCGGCATCGGCCTCGCCGTCGCCCTGCCGGCGGTCATGGGCTACAACTGGCTGACCCGCTCCAACCGCGTGCTGACGGCGAAGCTCGATGCCTTCGCCTTCGAGCTGCTGACCTTCCTGTCGATGGGCCGCGCGCTGCAGGCCGGCCGCAAGCCGGGCAGCGTGCCGCTCGTGGCCGTGACCTGAGGAGACGGGCAATGGCATTCGGGAGTTTCGAGCGCAAGACATCGTCTTCGCCAATGGCCGAGATCAACATGGTGCCG
>NZ_JBQVQG010000073.1:0-1305 GCF_052439685.1 Reyranella sp. | reverse complement strand
TGACCTGCCCTGATTCTTCGGACCACGGTTAAGTTGGAGGAACCGGCGTCTCCTGGTCGTTCGATTGTCCCTTCAAGGACGGTGTTGCAACGGGCCGGGGCGCGAAGCCCCCGCATCGCGCAGCGCCCCGGCCCGTTGCGGAAGCGGGAGCTGCGTTGGTGTGTTGAAGCTTTGCGGCGAACTCGGCCGGCGTCAAATAGTCGAGGCTCGAATGCGGGCGAACTTCGTTGAAGTGTTTGCGCCAGGCTTCGATGACGACCTTGGCCTGTACACGTGACAGAAACCACTCCATGCCGAGGCATTCGTCACGGAACTTGCCATTGAAGCTCTCCAGCATTCCGTTCTGCCACGGCTTACCGGGATCGATCAGGGCGGTCCGGATACCCTGATCGACGATCCACTTCAGCAGCGCCCGCGAGACAAACTCCGGGCCGTTGTCGGAGCGCAGGTAGAGCGGCGCGCCGCGTTCGCTGACCAGCCGCGACAGCACCTCGATCACGCGGCCTGAGCGGATGCGACCATCGACCTCGATCGCCAGGCCCTCCCTGGTCCACTCGTCGGTGACGGTCAGGCACTTGAGGTGTTGCCCGTTGGCGCACCAGTCGAAGACGAAGTCGTAGGACCACACCTGATTGGCGCCCGTGGGCGCCTGCGGACGGGGCCGCCCGGTCGCGATCCGCTTGCGCGGGCGCTTGCGGGGCACCTGCAGCCGGGCCCGCCGCCACAGCCGCCAGCAGCGGCCCCAGCTCATGGCATGGCCCTCGCGCTCCAGGAAGATGCGGATCCGCCGATAGCCGAAGCGCGGGTACTGCGCGCTCAGTGTCGCCATGCGCGCCAGCACAGGCGCATCCTTCTCGGCCTTCGTCGACCGGTAACCCAGAGCCGAACGGGCCACGCCCAGCAGCGTGCAAGACCGTCGTTGCGACAAGCCGCGGCGCCCTGCATACGCCACCTGCTCGCGACGGGCCGGCACGCCTACCATTTTTTTGCAGCGATCTCCTTCATCACCTCGATCTCCAGGTCGCGTTCCGCCACCAGCTTCTTCAGCCGTGCGTTCTCCTGCTCGAGCTGCTTCAGGCGCCGCACATCGTCCGGCTGGAACGACCCGAACCGCTTCTTCCACGTGTAGATCGCCTGATCGCTTACGCCGTGGCGCTTGGCCACCGTCGCTACCGGATCCCGATCCGTCTCCCGCAAGATCCCCACGATCTGCTCTTCCGTGAACTTCGACTTCTTCATCTCCTGCCTCCTCTCGGAGGCCAGTCTCTCAACTAATCGTTGGTCCGAAAACCCGCGGGCAGGTCA
>NZ_JBQVQG010000072.1:641-1337 GCF_052439685.1 Reyranella sp. | reverse complement strand
CCCCTCATTCCAGTGCGCCAGGAGAAGTCGATCATCCGGGTCGACGATGACGGCATACGCCGCGACCCGCAAATCCATGCTTCACCCTACGACGGATGGGGATCACGGTGGAAACGACGAAAGCCGGCCCGAAGGCCGGCTTTCCTCTCCTGTGGAGCCTGGGAGAATCGAACTCCCGACATCCTGCTTGCAAAGCAGGCGCTCTACCAACTGAGCTATGGCCCCTTCTCAGGGTCAAGCCAGGAGAGCTGTCGACGAACCGTCCAGATGGATCCTAGAGGGCTGGTAGGCCCGGGCAGACTCGAACTGCCGACCTTACGCTTATCAGGCGTACGCTCTAACCACCTGAGCTACGGGCCTAGGGCAGCGCGACAGCCAGGAGTTCCGGGCTCGCGATCGCGTCACCAACCCCGCGACCCGTATAGCCGAGGCGTCGATGACGAAAGTGGAAAGAGAAACGGAGACGGCGGCATCCTGCCGTTTTGCTTTGCGCTACCGCATTGCTGCTTGAGCGCATCGCTATGCGGAGCCTCAATAGTCTCGTGAGAGACTGGAGAAGCATCCTTAGAAAGGAGGTGATCCAGCCGCAGGTTCCCCTACGGCTACCTTGTTACGACTTCACCCCAGTCGCTGACCCTACCGTGGTCGCCTGCTTCCCTTGCGGGTTGGCGCAGCGCCTTCGGGTAAAACCAACTC
>NZ_JBQVQG010000072.1:389-631 GCF_052439685.1 Reyranella sp. | reverse complement strand
CATCCCCACCTTCCTCCGGCTTAGCACCGGCAGTCCCATTAGAGTTCCCAACTGAATGATGGCAACTAATGGCGAGGGTTGCGCTCGTTGCGGGACTTAACCCAACATCTCACGACACGAGCTGACGACAGCCATGCAGCACCTGTGTCCCAGTCTCCGAAGAGAAAGCCACATCTCTGTGGCGGTCCGGGCATGTCAAAAGGTGGTAAGGTTCTGCGCGTTGCTTCGAATTAAACCACATG
>NZ_JBQVQG010000072.1:0-379 GCF_052439685.1 Reyranella sp. | reverse complement strand
CCTTTGAGTTTTAATCTTGCGACCGTACTCCCCAGGCGGATTGCTTAATGCGTTAGCTGCGTCACCGAAATGCATGCATCCCGACAACTAGCAATCATCGTTTACGGCGTGGACTACCAGGGTATCTAATCCTGTTTGCTCCCCACGCTTTCGAGCCTCAGCGTCAGTAATGAGCCAGTATGTCGCCTTCGCCACTGGTGTTCTTCCGAATATCTACGAATTTCACCTCTACACTCGGAGTTCCACATACCTCTCTCACACTCAAGACACCCAGTATCAAAGGCAATTCCGAGGTTGAGCCCCGGGATTTCACCCCTGACTTAAATGTCCGCCTACGCTCCCTTTACGCCCAGTAATTCCGAGCAACGCTAGCCCCCTT
>NZ_JBQVQG010000071.1:0-1601 GCF_052439685.1 Reyranella sp. | reverse complement strand
CTGCCGAATATCGAAAACTGCAAAACGCCGCCATGAACACGTGGCGGGAAATCACCTGTCGTCCGCAGCATAACCCAGGCCTATCGTGGCCATCTGTGCCGACGGCTGTACCAGTTGATCCGGCGACCGTCACCGCTGGCGCAATCGTCGGGCGGGCCTGAATTCGTGTTCTTCGGCGCACTCGGCGGTTTGATGGGTGGCCTTTTCTCCACGGCGGGACCGCCGCTGGTCTTCCAGTTCTACCGTCAGCCCCTGCCGCACCGGGTCGTCCGCGAGACGCTCGTGGCGATCTTCTCGCTCAATTCCCTGTTCCGGCTCGGCCTCGTGGCGGCGCACGGTGATTGGCAGCCTCATACGCTTCTGTGGGCGGCCGCCGGGTTGCCGGCTGTCCTGGCCTCGATCTATCTGGCCCGTCGCTGGCCCCCGGCATTCTCGGCGCGTACCCCGCGCCTCGCGGCGTTCGTCCTGCTGGTACTGTCCGGCGCTTCGCTGGTCGCGCCCGTGGCCCTGGAGTTCGTACCAGTTGGAGTGAAGTGAAGCGCACTCCACGGCGTCGCCAGCCGGCGTGTATCGAAGCCTCTTGCGCGCAACGCATCGTGATCCTGCAAACAGCCCGGTCAGTAGTGGGCTGCAAAACTTACCGAGGGATCAGAATGCGCATCCCAGTACCCCCTCCATAGGGCCTTGCTGATCGGCCCGACATTGCCGTCACCCACCGGTTGTCCGTCGAGCGTCGTGATCGGCATGACGCCGCCGGCGGTCGTGACAAACAGGATCTCGTCGCACTGGTAGGCGAGTTCCACGGGCACGTCGTCGATCGTGTATGGGTAGCCGAGCGTTTCGGCGACGGCGAGCACCGACTTGCGTGTGACCCCCTCGAGAACCCCCTTCTTCGGCGTGTAGAGCTTGCCGTCCTTGATGAGGATGACGTTGAAGCCGGAGCCTTCGGTGAGGTTCGCGTCGCCGTCCGTCAGGATCGGGTACATGGCGCCGCGATCGCGCGCTTCCAGCAGGCCGCGGGTGAAATCGCCCCATTGCAGGTTCTTGACGGTGGGGTCGATTGCGCCTGGCGGCACGCGGCGCACCGTGCGGGTGATGACGGCGGTGCCGCCGGTCTTCTGCGTTGCCTCGTCCATCACCCAGAGATAGGGCATGACCATGAGGTAGCAGAAATTGTCGCACTCCTCCGGCGCATACTGGCGCACGAACCGCAGGCCGCGCGTCACGATCAACATGACATAGGCATCGCGGATGCCGCTCTTGGCCACCATTTCGACGAGCCGGTCACGAATTTCCTGTCGCGGCAGCGGGCTTTTCAGCCGCAGCTGCGCACAGCTCTTCTCGAACCGGTCGAGGTGATCGTCGAGGCGGAAGAACCGGCCGTTCCAGACGGCGGGCACATCATAGGTCAGGTCGGAATGGAGAAAACCCTGGTCGAGGATCGGAATGCGCGCCTCGTTGAGCGGGACGTACTCGCCCGCGATATAGGCGATGCCCTTGGCGAACGGGTTGTCGCTGGCCTCGAGTTCTTTCACGCGCCGGCGATAGTCAGTGAAGATGTGGTCCGTGTAGGACATGATCTGTCCTCCCTGAAAAGCATA
>NZ_JBQVQG010000070.1:0-1871 GCF_052439685.1 Reyranella sp. | reverse complement strand
CCGCTATTGCCGCGAAGGCCTGCAACAGCATTGCCTGACCATGCGCTTCTTCGGCTCGGCGCTGCGCTATCCGCACGAGCAGGGCGGTTTCCGCGACCTGATGGTGGTCGATGCCTTGCAGTGCGTGCGGATCGACAATCCCGAAATCTCGCTGGGCGAGGCGGCCTGCGCCGAACCGCTCGCGGTCTGCCTCCATGCTCTGAACCGTGCCGGCATGTCGGCGGGCAACCTCGCCGGCAAGTCGGTGCTCGTCACCGGAGCCGGTCCCATCGGCGCGTTGGTCGTGGCGGCGCTGTGCCATGCGGGCGCGGGCCACATCGTCGTTACCGACCTGCAGGATATGGCGCTCGAAACCGCGCGTCGCGTGGGCGCCGACGAAACCATCAATGTCGGGACGGAAGGCGAGCGCCTCGACGCCTATGGCGCGGGCAAGGGCACGTTCGACGTCGTATTCGAATGTTCGGCCGCCGGCCCGGCCATCCGCTCCGCCATCGCCGCCACCCGCCCGCAGGGCACGCTGGTCGAAGTCGGAGTCGCGGGCGACGTCGCAGTGCCGCTCAACCTGCTCGTCGGCAAGGAAATCGCATTTGTCGGAACGCATCGCTTCGTCGGCGAATACGCGCAGGCCGTCGGCCTGATAGCCTCGCGCCGGATCGACGTGCGCCCGATCATCTCCGCAACGCACGATCTCGACGACGCCGCGACGGCCTTTGGGATGGCCGCTGACCGCGCACGCTTCACGAAAGTCCAGCTTTCCTTCGCCGACTGACGGCCAATGATTTGCTGATTTCGATACAAGTCTAGGTGACCGACTCATAACTCCGCAACCATATGCGGATTGATGCGAGTTGGACCGAAGCGAGGAAGTTGTCGTCGCGCTTGTCGTATCGGGTGGCGATGGCGCGGAAGTGTTTGAGTTTGTTGAAGAACCGTTCGACCGCGTTGCGCTGGCGGTAGACCCATGCGCTGAACGGGAAGGCTTTGACGCGGTTTGGCATGGATCGGATGTTGGCCCATGCGCCGCGTTCGGCCATTGCTGCGCGAAGCGCGTCGCCGTCATAGGCGCGGTCGGCAAGAAGGATGTGCCCGGCCTCCAGCGTTTCGAACATGTCGGCGGCCGAGCGGCCGTCGTGAGCCTGGCCCTCGGTCAGTTTCAGCCGGATCGGACGTCCTTCGGCATCGACCAGCGCATGGATCTTAGTGGTCAAGCCGCCGCGCGAGCGACCCATGCAACGGGATCGCTCGTCTTTTTTTGGCCGTTGGCGGCGTGCTGGTGGACGCGGATCGAAGACGAGTCGATCATCTGCACGTCGCCGTCGTAAGCGACTGATACGGCTTCAAGAATACGCGCCCAGTGGCCGGCTCGGCGCCACCGGTTGAACCGGTTGACGCAGGTCGTGTAGGGGCCGTAGCGCGCCGGAATGTCAGCCCAAGGCGCTCCCGTGCGCAGCCGCCAGAAGATGCCGTTCAGAACCTTGCGGTCATCGGCGCGCGGCACACCGCGCACCTTCGTCGGAAGCAGCGGCTGGATCACCGACCACTCGAAATCCGTCAGATCGAAACGCGCCATAAACACCTCCTGTCGATTGCAGGAAGGGAATCACACCGCAGAGCCCTTGGGAATCTCGTTTATGGGTATGTCACCTAGAGCTTCACCTCGCCGTTTTCCTCGCCGTCCCAATAGTGAACCCGCTCCGCGCTCACCTTGATCATCACCAGACCTTCGGTGTCGACGCCGTCCTCGAACCAGTCGTCGAGATCGGGATTCCAGTGGTCCTCGAATGCGGCCTTGTCGCGCATGATCTCGGCCTTGCCCTGAACCGCGACCATGAACATGTCATCGCCCTGGAAGGCGAGCGACACGTTCGGAT
>NZ_JBQVQG010000069.1:1858-2414 GCF_052439685.1 Reyranella sp. | reverse complement strand
GAACAAGCGCGACGTGGAAGTGGCCAAGCAGCTCACCGGGCTCGAAGAGCTGTGGAGCTCGAAGGCCAAGGCCAACTACGAGCGCGCGCGCGACCTGGCCAACCAGGCCGGCGCGCTGGCCAAGTGAGCGCCTGAACGCCCCGTGACGCCCGCGCGCCGGCCTGCCGCGCGCGGGTCCCTCCCTTCCCGGAAAGATTGCCCATGTCCGCTGTCCTGACAGGTTCCGCCGCGCCCGCGCCGCGCCGGCTGCGCCCCCCCACCGTGTGGGGCCACTGGCTGCTCGCCGGCCTGGTGTTTGCCTTCCTGTTCCTGTTTCTGCTGCTGCCGATCGCGGAGGTGATCTACACCGCCTTCGTGACGGAAACCGGCGCGCCCACGCTGGGGCATTTCAGCAACTTCTTCGGCCAGAGCCTGCTGCGCGAATCGCTCATCAACAGCCTGGTGGTGGCGCTGGCTTCGGTGTTCTTCGCCTCGGTGATCGCGATCCCGCTGGCCTACCTCACGGTGCGCTTCGAGTTCCGCGGCGCCCTGCTGGTGCAGACGCTGGGCTTCCTGC
>NZ_JBQVQG010000069.1:553-1848 GCF_052439685.1 Reyranella sp. | reverse complement strand
CCCAGCTGGGCGTGCTGCCGCTGATCATGCCGCCCTTCGTGGGCGCGGTCGCGCTGCAGCTCATCTTCGGGCGCAGCGGCTCGGTCAACCTGCTGCTCAACGACGCGTTCGGCTTCACCGTGCCCATCATGGACGGCCTGGTCGGCGTGACCTTCGTCGAGAGCATCCACTACTTCCCCTTCATCCTGCTCAACCTCGTGGCCGCGATGCGCAACATCGACGGCGCCATGGAAGAGTCGGCGCAGAACCTCGGCGCCAAGGGCTGGCGCCTGTTCTGGCGCATCATCTTCCCGCTCTCGCTGCCGGGTTACCTGGCCGGCGCGGCGCTGGTGTTCGTGAAGGTGTTCGACGACCTGGGCACGCCGCTGGTGATGGGCGTGACCAACATGCTCGCGCCGCAGGCCTATCTGCGCATCACCTCGGTGGGCATCGAGGACCCGCTGGGTTACGTCATCAGCGTGATCATGATCGTGCTGTCCATCCTGGCGCTGTGGATGGCCTCGCGCGTCATGAAGGGCAAGGACTACTCCACGCTGCAAAAGGGCGGCAATTCGCTGCAGCGCCGCACGCTGCGCGGCTGGGCCTCGGTGCTGGCCTACGCCTGGGTGGGCTTCGTGCTGCTGGTCACGCTGGCGCCGCACATCGGCATCCTGCTGATGTCTTTCTCCAAGGTCTGGAGTTTCTCGGTGCTGCCCGACAGCTATACCCTGGAGCACTACGCCACCATCTTCACCGACTCCAAGCTGATGGTGGTCAACACCCTCAAGTACTGCCTGATGGCCGCGAGCCTGGACGTGGTGCTGGGCACGCTCATCGCCTACCTGATCTTCCGCACCGAGCTGCCCGCGCGCCGCTGGCTCGACTACATCGCCTCGATCGCGCTGGCCATCCCCGGCCTGGTGCTGGCCATCGGCTACCTGCGCATGTTCAAGGGCGTGGACATCCCGTTCACCGACACGCCGGTGATCAGCACCTGGGTGCTGATCATGATCGCCTACGCGGTGCGCCGCCTGCCGTACGCGCTGCGCTCCTGCATGGCCGCGCTGCAGCAGGTGCACATCTCGCTCGAAGAGGCCGGGCAGAGCCTGGGCGCGGGCAAGGTCAGCACGGTGCGGCGCATCATGGTGCCGCTCATGATGGGCGGCATCCTGGCCGGCTTCGTCACCAGCTTCATCACCGCCGCGGTGGAGCTCTCGGCCACCATCCTGCTCACCTCGGCGCAGAGCCAGGCGCCCATGAGCTATGGCATCTACCTCTACATGCAGAGCATCGCCGGGCGCGGACCGGGCGCCGCC
>NZ_JBQVQG010000069.1:0-543 GCF_052439685.1 Reyranella sp. | reverse complement strand
AGACAGCCATGCATCTGAACAAGGTCTCCCTCGAAGCGCGCCACATCAGCCTGAGCTACGGCAGCACCGAGGTGCTCAAGGACGTCAACATCCGCATCGAGCCGGGCGAGTTCTTCGCCCTGCTCGGCCCCTCGGGCTCCGGCAAGTCCACGCTGCTGCGGCTCATCGCCGGCTTCAACCAGCACCAGCGTGGCGAGCTGCTGATCGACGGCAAGGACATCACCGGCACGCCGCCGCACCTGCGCAACGTGGGCATGGTGTTCCAGAACTACGCGCTGTGGCCCCACATGACGGTGTGGGACAACGTGGCCTTCGGTCTGGTGGAGCGCAAGGAGCCCAAGGACTCGCTGCGCCGCAAGGTCGGGGCCGCGCTCGAACTGGTGGGTCTGCAGGACTACGCGCAGCGCCGGCCGAGCCAGCTCTCGGGCGGGCAGCAGCAGCGCGTGGCGCTGGCGCGCACGGTGGTGATCGAGCCCAAGCTGCTGCTGCTCGACGAGCCGCTGTCCTAGCTCGTGTATATTATTCTCTTGCTGATTGGCGAGG
>NZ_JBQVQG010000068.1:287-2764 GCF_052439685.1 Reyranella sp. | reverse complement strand
CTTGAAGGGACAATCGAACGACCAGGAGACGCCGGTTCCTCCAACTTAACCGTGGTCCGAAGAATCAGGGCAGGTCAGTGCGGCGAGCACGCACTCGGCGCGTCTTGGCAGGCTTAGACGAAGTGGAGCGCTTTGGGTTGCAGGCCTGTCGCAGAGCGACCACGGCATCGGCGATGTGTTGGTGGGCGGTGGTGCGGCGGCGAAGCTGCTCGGCCTTGGGCATATCCGGCAGGAAGCCGGTTCCCATGTCGTGCGAGAGGAAGATCGGAGCGAGTGTGAGCCGCATGTCGGTGAGCAGCACTTCGGTCCATTCCTGAACGCGCAGAGTTATGCCGCGCATGAACCCGACCGCCCAATGGTCGACGACGAGGTGATCGGCATCGAACATGAAGATCGGGCGATAGGCCTTGGGATGGTCGGCCAGTATCGCCGATACCTCGTTGTAGCGATTGAAGATCGTGTTGACCGCCAGATTCTCGGGCATGCCGGCAAGACCGTTGGGCACACGGCCGTTAAAGATCAGGGGCAACCATTCCGCGGGATGAACGAACACCGGCCCAGCCACCAGGGCGGCGATCAGGCCGTCGATCAAGCTCATGCCGACGGTGTCGTCGTCGCCTTTGCCGCGGAAGATCTCGTCGAGTTCGTCGTAGGTGTAGGCGGGCTTGGTCACCCGACCAGCTTATCCGCGCCATGCTGCTGCGCCCAGACCCAGGGCAGCAACTCATCGAGGCGCCGCATCGGCCAGCCGTCGACTAGCTTGGTGAGGATGTCGGTGAGGCAGGCCTGCGGCTCGATGTCATTGAGCTTGCAGCTCTCGACCAGCGACGCGACCACACCCCAGTGGACAGCCCCCTCGTCATGGCCGGCGAACAGGCTGTTCTTTCTGTTGAGGGCGATCGGGCGGATCGTGCGCTCGACTGTGTTGGTGTCGATCTCGATACGGCCGTCGTCGAGGAAGCGCCGCAGGCCATCCTGATGATTGAAGCCATAGCGGATGGCGTCGGCAATCTTGGCGCCCTTGGGGACCAGCCGCAGCTGCACCTCGAGCCAGGCGAACAGCTCGTCGACCAGGGGCCTGGTGCGCTGCTGGCGCACGGCCTGGCGCTGTGGCGCAGGTTGGCCGCGGATACTGTCCTCGATGGCGTACAGCTGGGCGATGCGGGCCAATGTCTGGCTGGTGATTGGGGCGTTGCCGCCTTTGGCAAGGTCATAGAACTGACGCCTGAAGTGCGACCAGCAATAGGCCAAGATCACTGCGCCGCCGGCGCGAGCCGGATTCGCCAGGGCGTTGTAGCCGGTATAGCCGTCGACCTGCAGGACGCCCGCGAACCCGGCCAAGTGGCGCAGGGCATGCTCACCACCGCGCCCCGGCGCATAGAGGTAGACGACCGCCGGCGGATCCGCGCCGCCCCACGGCCGGTCATCGCGGGCGATCGCCCACAGATACCCAGTCTTGGTCCGGCCGCGGCCGGGATCGAGAACTGGGGCACGCGTCTCATCGCAGAACAGCTTGGCCGAGCTCTTCAGCCGCTCCAGCATTCGGTGAACCACTGGCGCCAGCAGGAATGCTCCGCGGCCGGTCCACAGGGCAAGGTTGGAACGGTCGACGTCGATGCCCTGGCGGGCCAGGATCTGCCATTGCCGATAAAGTGGTAGATGATTGGCGTACTTGTTGACCAGGACGTGGGCCACCGTGGCTTCGGTCGGCAAGCCGCCCTCGATCAGCCGCGCCGGCGCCAGAGCTTGCACCACCGCACCCTCGCAGGCGCGGCAGGCGTACTTGGGCCGGCGCGTCACCAGCACGCGGTATTGAGCCGGGATGACGTCAAGCCGCTCGGACCGGTCCTCGCCGATCCGATGCATCGCCCCGTTACAGCACGGGCAAGCCGTGCTGTCGGGCTCGAGCACCTGCTCGATCCGCGGCAAGTGGGCCGGCAAGGGCACGCGCTTGGTCTCAGCGCGCCGCGGCGTCGATCGCACCTTGTCGTGCTTCTCCTCATCAGCCTGGGCCGCCGCGACGGCGATCTCGAGGTCTTCCAGCGCCAAGGCGAGTTGGGCGGGATCGAACTTCTCGGAGCGCCGGCCGAACTGGGCGCGCCGCAACGTCTGCAGCATCGCCATCAGCCGCTCGAGCCGACTGTCGCGCTCGGCCAGTTCGCTGGCGTGATGGGCTCGTTCGGCCAGGAGCAAGGCACGCAATGCGGCGAAGTCGTTGGGCAGATCTTCAAGCGCTGCGCTCACGGTCTGCAGTCAACCACATCACCGATGTCAGCGCGGTTGTGATATCGCTCACTGAGTCATCAGGTCGCGCCGGCTACTGCACGGCAAGCGGCGTGCGCACCCGGCGCGCGTGCACGCGCGTCCAATCCAGTCCTTCCAGCAGCGCCGTCAACTGGCCGGGGGGGGGGGGGGAGACGCATCACGCCATCCACGTCGCGCGGCCAACGGAACTGGCCTTCGCCAAGGCGCGTGGA
>NZ_JBQVQG010000068.1:0-277 GCF_052439685.1 Reyranella sp. | reverse complement strand
CTTCACCCGGTCCGCCCGCTTAGCCCGGAACACGTAGATCTCGCCGCTGAACGGATCGGTGCCCAGCTGCTCCTTTACTAACGCCGCCAAGCCGTCCATCCCTTTGCGGAAGTCGACCGGCTTGGTGGCGACCAGGACCCGCAGCGGGCCTGGCGGGATGATCATGACGTCGCCTTCAGCGCCCGCACGATCGCCGCCACCGTCGCGCCGTCGGCGCCGCGCAGCACACGCACCTTAATGCCGCCGGCCTCGATCTCCATCATGGTCACTGCCGGTC
>NZ_JBQVQG010000067.1:0-3049 GCF_052439685.1 Reyranella sp. | reverse complement strand
CAGTGGTCCCGTGGGAACGTCACGAACGTCGTCTACGTGCTTCGGGCAGGCGTTGCAGTATATGCGCGACGCATATACTAATAAGCGAGATATGTCGAGCGGCTGGCTCGCGCTTCGCTGCCTCACGAAGCCATCCTCATCGGCGATGCCTTTACCCAGCAAACGCGCGACCTTGCGGGATTTTGACTTGATGGGGCTGGCGCTCCGGGTGGGCCTATAGCCCGTTGGCAAACGTCCAGCCTGTACGGATGGACGCGGCCCTCGACGAGATAACCATGCCGACCGAAATCGTAGCAGCGATCGCCGCAATCCCCGACGTCGTGGAGCACGGACTGTTCCTCAATGGGATTGATACAATCGTGATCGCGCGCGGTGACACGATGGAAGTGCGACGCCGGGGGCAAGCGAGGTCTCGCTGATCTGCACCTGCGCGGCCTGGATGACAGCGCTGACGCGGAGTGATTCTCAGGCGCGACCTACGGCGATTCCGAGCGAAAAGGCTTGCCCTATAGCCGCCAGGTATCAACGGTTCCGCGGCCTTAGCGAGCCGGACCCGTTTTTTTCGGCGCGCTCGATCAGTCGAAATCCTCCGAAACCCTTTTAAAA
The DNA here is from genome assembly GCF_052439685.1 of Reyranella sp. Classification (GTDB taxonomy): domain Bacteria; phylum Pseudomonadota; class Alphaproteobacteria; order Reyranellales; family Reyranellaceae; genus Reyranella. The sequence continues at coordinate 2,443 of NZ_JBQVQG010000067.1, read as the reverse complement.
CAGGACATTTTCCACAAGCCGCGCGGCGGAAGAGGACCACGGTATGGCTTGCTGTCTATGCTCCGCGCACATATAGATGTGGCAATGGATGGACCTCGAGATCGAAACATTTTCGGGGCGTTCGCACTCATGATCAGCGACGACATCGTTCGCGCTAGTTCATCGCGGGCGCCGGAAGCTGGACCCGCCGCCTCAGCGCTGGCGTTGCTCGCGCACAAGCCCGGGCTCTCGATCCGTATGCTTGCGATCGGGGTGGGCCTTTCACATGCTGGAACTGTTCGCCTGGTGGATAGATTGGTAAGCGAGGGATTGATCGAGCGTAGGGAGCATTCGACAGACGGGCGCGCGCGATCCCTCTATCTTACTCCAACTGGCAAGGTCGCGAGCGACGAGGTCCTGGCCTCGCGCGATCAAGTGATTGCCGAAGGGCTATCGATCCTTAATCCAGACGAACTGAAAACCTTATCGGACATCGCTGAACGCGTTCTCCGAAATCGCTTGGAAAACCTCGAGCAGTCATACCGCATCTGCCGCTTGTGCTGCTACGAGGGCTGCACGAACTGCCCCGTCGATGCCGAATTGCATGAGCGAGGTGTGGACCGCGAGAAGAACGACGACGCGTAGGAGACTCGCAATTGCGGCAGCTCAACGCTGCTCAGATGGCGGGGCTTCATAATGCCAGCGAGCCTACCATCAGCCGCATTCTTTTGGCTACGCGTCAAGCCGGCCGATCGGGCATGGCGGTCTCATTCTAATATGTCGGTGATCGCCCCACTTTTAGCCGCTCAGTTGATCGGAACGCGGTTTCGGAAGCGGCCGTTCAAACCACTCGCTGCATTCCCATTTCTCTATGTCCGATAGGTAGTTTCGGGGAAAAGCAGTCGGGAACAGGTTTCGGGAACGCATGCTCCGGCAGGAGCGCAGCGCGCGTCCCAAGCGCGTTTTCCCGGTAGAGCTTCCCAATCGGCAAAGTGCGGGCCACCTCAGACTGCGAACGCGAAAAACCGCCTGGCTGGTCACTCAAGGCAGGGTAACGACGATTTTCGCTGCGGATACACCCGCCTTCAGGGCTTCCAAGGCAGCCTGGAGCATTTCAAGGCCCTGGCCCACGACCTTCGCCGGAGGGGCGGGGACGAACGTGCGCGCCGCGAGAGCCTGCGGCAGGAATTCGCGGTAGATCATTGGACCAACCTCGTCATCCTTGAGGCTCGTCCCGGAGATGTGCGTCGCCTCGACTCCAAATGGACGCTCGTCGGGCGGGGCCAGCGTCGCTGCCACGCGGCGCGAGCCCTCGCATCTCGCAATGACGGCAAAACAGTCTTTCATGTGACCGGTCGCGTGAAGCGTTCCAGCGAGACTGCGCCCGCGCATTGCCTCAATCACGTCTTCCACGATGGCTGGACTCGAGTGGTCAAGAACCTCGCTTGCACCCAGCTCCTTCAACAGGCCGGCGTTGCGCGCCGAAGCGGTGGCGACGCACCTGTAGCCCGACGCCACCGCGAGCTGGATGGCGTTGCAGCCAACGCTCGACGATCCACCCCAGACCAGAACGACCTCTGGACGCGCGGTCGGCGAGTGTAACGGTGGCGCGAGAGCCAACTGTGTCCTTCCGTAGAGCCCGCTTGCGGCGGTGCCAAGGCCAAGCGGGAGGACTGCCGCATCAGCGAAGGCCATGTTGTTGGGGATCGGCGCCGCCATGTGGTCCAGCACGATCGTGTGGTGCTGGAACGCACCCTGCGCAGGTTGATTTACGGTTGTCCCGACCGCCTGTCCGATGACTCGATCGCCGACCTTGAACCGCTCGACCGCGCCACCGACCGCCGCGACCTCACCGGAGACGTCGCTGCCGAGAATCGCGGGATAGTCGAGCCATGGCAAAAGCGCGACGTCCTGCAGAATCCAGTCGAGTGGGTTGATCGCGATGGCCGCGTTGCGGATCAATATCTCGTTCGCCGCCAGATGCGGCAGAGCGGTGACACCGATCCTCAGTGGCTGCCTCGGCGCTTTCTGCCAGGCGGCCTGATTAGTCACGGTTTCGGTCATCATCAACTCTTTTTGTCAAGTATACAGCTGGGCGTTCGTCTGAGCGGTCCAACCGCCAGGTCGGGCGCACGAAGTGGCAGCTATAGCCCCCAGGATAGCGCACCAGGTATTCTTGGTGCTCTGGCTCCGCCTCCCAAAAGGGTTCTTCTGGGTTGATCTCCGACACGACCGGGCCAGGCCAGCTTCCTGATGCCTCGATTTCCGCGATGGTTGTGAGGGCGACTTCCTTCTGCACTTCGGTGGTGTAGAAAATCGCCGATCGATAGCTCGGACCGACATCGCTGCCTTGTTGCTCGTAGGTCGTGGGGTCATGGATCTGGAAGAAGAGTTCCAAGAGCGAGCGATAGGCGAGAACGGAAGGGTCGAAGGTCACTTCCACTGCTTCCGCATGGCCGTAATG
>NZ_JBQVQG010000066.1:295-3051 GCF_052439685.1 Reyranella sp. | reverse complement strand
GACTTCTTCATCTCCTGCCTCCTCTCGGAGGCCAGTCTCTCAACTAATCGTTGGTCCGAAAACCCGCGGGCAGGTCACCTTCGCCGGATGTGGCGGATGGCCAGGCACCGTGACCGGCGATGGCTGTTCCCCAATAGCCGGGGCAGCGGTCCGGTCGCCGCCAATGTCCTGAGCCGGAGCTTCGCCGCTGCCGTCGCGGCGGCCCAGCTTCCCGGCGGTCGGCGGGCGACGCCCCACACCTTGCGTCATGCCTGCCCTGAGCGGAGCCGAAGGGCCTATGCGACCCGGCTGCTCGAGGCGAAGGTCGACACCCGCGTCGTCCAGGTGCTGCTCGGCCACGAGAATATCGCCACCACGACGATCTATACGCACTTGACCGAACCGGCGCGGGCGTCGCTGTGCACTCTGCTTGACAGGGTGATGAGCGGCGTCTGAGCGATGTCCGGGGTGGCGGACGATTTCCGCCAGTTCGCCGGCCGCTATCTGAAGGCTCATGACGCGGCGATGCTGCCCTCCCATTGCCGCGCCATCGCCGACATCCTCGCCTGCCGGACCGAGACGCTCGGGGGACAGCAATGGGGCTGCCCCGACTGGGGCGCGTTGCTGCACGTCTTGCATTCCTGCCGCAACCGCGCCTGTCCGACGTGCCACGGCGCACAGACCCGGGCCTGGCTCGACCGGCGTCGGGCCGAGATGTTGCCGGTGCCGTACTTCCACGTCACCGTCACCGTCACCGTGCCCGAGGAGCTGCGCGCCGTCCTGCGGCGCCATCAGATCGACGGCTACGGTGCCCTCATGAAGGCCGCGGCCGGCGCGATCGTCGATCTGGCGCGCGATCCGCGCTGGCTCGGCGGCACGCCCGGCGTACTCGTAAGCCGGTGCACAGCTGGACGCAACGGCTGATCCACCATCCCCACGTCCACTGCCTGGTCACCGGCGGCGGCCTGTCCGACGATGGTGCCCTCTGGCATCCCGCCGGCAAGACATTCCTGTTCCCCAGATCGGCGCCCGCCACCATCGTCCGCGCCCGCTTCCGCGACGCCTTCACCGGGCTTTGCCCGCACGTCGACGTGCCGCGCCACGTCTGGCAAATTCCCTGGGTCGTCCACATCTCGCCGTGGCGCGACGGCGAGCAGGCCGTGCTCGAATATCTTGCCCGCTACGTCTTCCGCATCGCCATCACCGACCGCCGCATCCTGGCCGTCAACCCGGACACCGTGACCTTCCGCTACAACGACCGCGCCGCCGATCGCCAGCGCACCGAAACCGTGCCAGGCCACGAGTTCATTCGCCGCTTTCTCCAGCACGTCCTGCCGACCGGCTTCCACAAGGTCCGCTACTATGGCCTGTGGCACCCCTCCCGCCGTGACCACGTAAGCAACCTGAGGAACCTTCTCCTCCTCCAGCAACCGGCCGCAACGCCAGGCGCCCACGCCGATCCACCCGACCAGAGGTATCTCCCCGATCTCGACACGTCACTCGAACCGCGCCTTTGCCCGCACTGCCAAACCGGCCACCTCAGACTGTTGTGCCGACTGTCTCCGGCCCGGCCACGAGGACCATGGCCATGCTGACCGTCCCGCCGATCTTCTTCCCGTCGTTCCCACTGCCCGGCTTCTCGCCCGAGCCACGGCGCATGCCCGGCGCATTGCCCAAGTTCACGTTAATCCGGCAAAATCACCCCCTCGGCAGGCACCTGCCCTCGACAAAGCCGAGGCCGACCACGGTGACGCCTGTTCCGGCCCCATCGAAAACCTCGCTCGGCAGTGCGCCACCGAGGGCGTCGAGCATACCGGCTACCTGTTGCGCCTGACCGAACTCGAGCAGATCGAGCGCGAACGGCGGATGGTCGAGCGGCGGATCATGGAAGCGAGGTTCCCGGCAGTCAAAAGCCTCGACAGCTTCGACTTCCTGGCGCTGCCATCGCTCAACAAGGCATTGGTGCTCGAACTGGCCCGCTGCGAGTACGTGCTCCGCCGGGAGAACGTGATCGCGGTCGGCAACAGCAGCACCGGCAAGAGCCACGTGGCGCTCGACCTCGGGCTGACGCCTGCCAGAAGGGCCTGTCGGTCGGCTTCACCACGGCCGCCGCCCTGGTCAACGAGTTGCTGGAGGCCCGCGACGACAAGCGGCTGCTGAGGCTGCAGCGCCAGCTTGCCGCCTACAAGCTCCTGGTGATCGACGAACTCGGCTACGTGCCGCTGTCGCAGACCGATGCCGAGCTGCTGTTCGAGGTGTTCAGCCAGCGCTACGAGCGGGGCTCGACCATCGTCACCTCCAACCTGCCATTCGACGAGTGGACCAGCGTGTTCGCCTCCGAGCGGCTGACCGGCGCGCTGCTCGACCGGCTGACCCATCACGTCCACATCCTGGAGATGAACGGCGACAGCTACCGGCTGAAACAAAGCAAACGGCGTCAGCGCAGCATGCGATCGCCCGAGATCAGCGGCAACGAAGCGTGAAGCACGGCGGCCCTCGGACGCCGCATTGACCTGAGCCCCAACTTTCATCCAGTCGGGAGTAGAATCCGTTCGTCATTTGGACCTGTGAGGTCCGGTGTTGCAACAGGCCGGGGCGCGAAGCCCTCAGGTAAGCGCAGCGCCCCGGCCTGTTGCGGAACAGAGGCGTTGCGAGCCGCGTAGGCGATCGGCGTCAGATTGCCGAGCGCACTGTGGGGCCGTTCGGTGTTGTAGTCGCGCCGCCATTCCTCGAGTTCGATCCGCGCCTGGGCGAGCGTGCAGAACAGCGTCTCGTTC
>NZ_JBQVQG010000066.1:0-285 GCF_052439685.1 Reyranella sp. | reverse complement strand
CATTCTGCTGCGGCTTGCCCGGTTCGATGTAGTGCCAGTCGAGGCCACGGCCCTGGGCCCAGCCGAGCATCGCCAGGCCAGCGAACTCGGGGCCATTGTCCGAGACGCATTGCCGGGGCAGCCCTCGCCGGGCGATCACGGCCTCCAGCTCGCGGATCACCCGACTGCCCGGCAGCGAGGTGTCGGCCACCAGGCACAGGTTCTCCCGCGTGTAGTCGTCGACCACCGCCAGGATCCGGAACCGGCGGCCGTCACTCAGCGCGTCGTACACGAAGTCCATCGACC
>NZ_JBQVQG010000065.1:0-4093 GCF_052439685.1 Reyranella sp. | reverse complement strand
ACCTTCTTCAGGTTCACCTTCGTGCCCTCCCGATCCAGAGCCATCCCTAGCCGAACCGGCGACGAAGCGTCGCCAGAACCCGCAGCCGCTCGCGCAACGGGCCATCGTCGGCCCGCCGTGATCGATACCGGCAACTGCTCACGTCCATCCCGATCAGCCTGCAGGCCCGGCGCTGGCTGAGACCGTGGACCCGCTGTACGTGATCCACCGCACGACGCCGCACTGCAGGCCTCAGAACTCTACCGAGGCGATATCCTTCAAGGCCGCGTTGTCGAGCATTGCTTCGGCCAACAGTTTCTTCAGCCGGCGATTCTCTTCCTCCAGAGACCGCAGCCGCTTGGCCTCCGAGACCTGCATTCCCCATACCGGTTACGCCGGTTTGGCCGAGAAAGCCCTGACGGCGGTGATCCAGGAGGCCCATATCCAGGGTATCTCGCCCCGCTCGGTCGATGACCTGCTCAAGGCCATGGGGATGAGCGGCGCCTCCAAGAGCCAGGTGAGCCGCCTATGCGAGGACATCGACGTTCGCGTGAAGGCGTTCTTCGACCGCCCGATCGAGGGCAACTGGCCGTATCTGTGGGTCGACGGCACCTATATGAAGGTCCGCCAGGTCGGCCGTATCGTGTCGGTTGCGGTGATCGTCGCCGTCGGCGTCAATGCCGATGGCCGTCGTGAAGTGCTCGGCATGGACACTGGCCCGTCGGAGGCCGAGACCTTTTGGACGGCCTTCCTCAGGAAGCCGGCCTAGCGTGGCTTGCGCGGCGTGAAGCTCGTCGTCTCCGACGCCCACGAAGGCATCAAGGCGGCGGTGTTCAGGATCTTCGCCGCTACCTGGCAACGCGGGGTCGTGTCCACTTCATGCGGAACGCCCTGGCGCACGCCGGCCGTCGTGGACGGGCGCGTCGTCTCGGCCTTGATCGGGACAGCCTTTGCCCAGGACGATGCCGAGAAGGCCCGCGCCCAGTGGCGCCGTGTCACCGGCTCTATCACTTCTGGCTGGCCTTCTCCGGCTTCGAGCATGCTCATGCGGTGCAGGGCGGCGAGAGATTCGTGGCCTTGGCCGAGGGGCTGCAGAACGCCCTGTGGGCGCTGGGCGGCTTGCCCAAGAAGCATCGCAGATGCCCTTCTGCTGCGCGGTAGCCGCGACTTTGACGACCTCGACGCCTATCGAGCCTTCGCCGACCAGGTCGTCGGGCGGCGCAACGCCAACAACCGCAAGCGCATCGCTTTGGAGCGCGCCGCTCTGGCGCCTCTGCCGCACCGGCGCACCACTGACTTCGAGGAGAAGGTCATCCCCGTCACCTCGAGCGGCGGCTTCATCTTGCGGCGTGTGTTCTACACCGTGCCGTCGCGTCTGATTGGCCATCGCCTGCGCGTTCGCTTCTTCGACGACCGGCTCGAGTGCTTCCTCGGCACACACCGGTCGCAACGCTGCGCCGCGACCGGCCGCTGTCGGAGAACAAGGGCGGCCATGTCGTCGACTACCGGCATGTGATCCACGCTTTGCGCAGAAAGCCGATGGCACGACTCAACCTGGTCTACCGCGACCAGCTGTTCCCGCGGCTGGCTATGCTCGCGCCTTTGACGCCTGGCGTGGCCAAGGCGACGATCGGCGGGCCTGCAAGGTCACTGTCGAGCTGCTGGCGCTTACTTATGAGTGTGCCGGCGAAACCGAGCTGGCGAGCCTGATCGGCGCCGATCTCGACGCCGGCCGATTGCCCGATCCCACCGAGCTGCGAAGGCGCTTGCGGCCACGACAGACCGCGATCCCCGCAGTCGCTGTCCAGCTGGCCGCTTGCGATCTACGACGAGCTCTCCGCGGTCGATGCCACGACGATCCCGTTCGCGGCCGGCTGGAGGTCACGCCATGACGACAGCCATGACCGTCGACGCCGCCCGCGTCGAGCTGTTGCTCGCCGAACTGCGCCTGCCCAGCATGAAGGCCATATGGCCCAGGCTCGCCGCACAATCCGACGAGGAAGGCTGGCCGGCCGCAAAGTTCCTCGCCACCCTGGCCGAGCACGAGGCGGCTGACCGTAGCCGACGCCGCTTCGAGCGCCATCTGGTCGAGGCCCGCCTGCCGCCCGGCAAGACACTGGCCGCCTTCGACTTCGAGGTCACCCCGATGGTCTCAAAGGCCCAGATCATGGCGCTCACCTCCGATGACGTCTGGCTCAAGAGCGGAGCCAATCTGTTGGTCTTCGGCCCACCGGACGGCGACAAGAGTCATCTGGCGGCGGCCATCGACCGCCTCGTCCATCACGCCACCATCCTCGAGATGAACGTCCAAAGCGATCGCCGCAAGGCTGCCGTCCACCCCAAGCGCGGACCAGGATGGCCACCCTCCCACGCCACTCCCAAGGAGTTCGAAAAAGACAGTGACTGACGATCAGCGACAATCAACTGTCGCTCCCAGCGTCAATCACCTTGAAAATGATGCCGGCCCACACAATCATCCCACCTCTTCTCAGCCTGATTGGCGCGCCCTTCTCATCCAGATTGTCGCGCCATAGGTGTCGACGTAGCAGCACTGGCGCGGGTACTGAATATTCTGTCACGGCGATGATCCCGGTCCATCAGGCTTGCGAGTGTGGATCTCGGTCGGTCACACGGATATGCGGCGGTGCCGCATGAACGCTAGCCTTGCACATCGAGCAAGAGCTGCGGCGCGATCCCCATGCTGGCCACCTTTACGTCTTCCGGGGCAAGAGTAACAAGTTGATCAAGATCTTCTGGTAAGACGGGTTGGGCGCCTCGCTCTACGCCAAGCGCTTGGAGAAGGAACGCTTCGTGTGGTCGCCGTCGACCGATGGGGTGGTAGTGATCACGCCCGGCCCACTCGGCTACCTGCTTGAAGGGATCGACTGGCGCAATCCGCGACACACCTAGCGGCCCGAGGTGGTAGACTGAGCTGCGATGGATTGAACCGGCCCGCATCGAGTTCACCACAAGCCGCCGCGTCTGTGCTCTTCTGTTGCCACCATGACGTCGGGCGATGCCCTGCCGGACGCCCCCGGGAGCCTGAAGCAGCTGCTGTTGGCACGCGTGGAAGAGCTGGTCGTGGCACGGGCGGCCCAGGCGGCAGCCGAGGCTGAAGGGGCATGCGCACTGGCACAAGTCTCGAGCCCCGAGGCGATGACCGCCCACTACAAGCTGGCCATCGAAAAGTTTAGAAGGGTGCTGTACGGAGAAAGCTCCGAGCGCGGGGAGCGCTTGCTCGGCCAGATGGAACTGCAGATTGAGGAGCTCGAAGCCACGGCGCCCGAGGATGTGCTGACGGCCGAGCCGGCACGCGGCAGTACAGGTCGATCGTTCACGCGCAGGAAGACGGGACGCAAGCCGTTTCCCGAGCATCTGTCGCGCGAGCGCATTGTGGTGCCCGGTCCGACGGCCTGCACGTGCTGCGGCTTGGGCTGGCTGGCTAAGATCGGCGAGAACATCACTGAGACGCTGGAGGTCGTGCCCCGGCAATAGAAGGTGAACCAGACGGTGCGCAAGAAGAACCTGCTATCGCCCATCGCGCTCAAGGCTGTGCAGAGGTTCGACGCCCTCTTCGCCATCGAGCGTGAGATCAACGGTCAATCTGCACAGGCTCGTCTCGCCGTGTGCCAACAGCGCATCCTGCCGATGGTCAACAAACTCGATGCTGCATGCGGGCAGAGCGTGCCCGGCTATCTCGCCATGCCGCGATTGCCAAGGCCTTCGACTACATGCTGACCCGCTCGCCCGCCTTCACCCTATTCCTGCGCGTCGGCCGCATTTGTATCACCAACAACGCCGCTGACCGGGCGTTTCGGGGCATTGCGCTTGGCCGCAAGACGGGGCTGTTCGCCGGCTCCGATCGTGGTGGCGAGCGTGCCGCCGTCGTCTACAGCCTGATCGCCACCGCCAGGCTCAACGACGGCGACCCTCAGACCTGGCTAGTCGACATCCTGGCGCGAATCGCTGACCATCCGATTCGTCGTCTCGACGAGCCGCTTCCCTGGAACTGGCGCAAGCCATCCGGCGCTCCCGCGGCTGACCTGAGCCCCTGCATCACCTCCAGAAATGAGTAGAGTCCGTCTTCGAGGGGAGACGGCAGATGAAGAAGGCA
>NZ_JBQVQG010000064.1:0-4110 GCF_052439685.1 Reyranella sp. | reverse complement strand
TTGCTTTCCCCCTCCCGACCTCCCCCGTTCGACGGGGGAGGAGGAGAGCATGACGCCCTAAGCCTTCGGCTTGATCTTGCCGACGGCGATGCCGGCCTTCTCGATCATGTCGTAGCTCTTGTGCGTGGCCGCCACGAAGCCGGTGTAGCGCGGCGGCAGCAGGGTCTTGGCCTGGTCGGCCGTGATCGAGGTCAGGATCTTCTGCACCTGGGCGCCCCTCTCCTTCGGCGCATTGGCCGGCAGCGCGATCGCGTCGTTGGGCAGCGGGTCGGAGGTCCAGATGATCTTGTTGCTGTCTTCCTTGATGCGGCCGGCGGCGATCATGGCGTTGCGCTGGCGGTCGAAGTCGGTGGCCATGTCGACCTGGCCCGAACTCACCGCCATCTCGTTGGCCGGATGCGTCGCGCCCTCGCTGTACTTCCAGAAGGTCTTCGGGTCGATCTTCCAGACTTCCTTGGCGTAGTAGGTCGGGATCAGCCAGCCCGAGGTCGAGCCGACATCGGCGAAGGACATCGACTTGCCCTTGGTATCGTCGGGGAACTTCTTCACCTGCAGGTCGGGCCTGGCGACGATGATCCCGAGGTAGGTCGGCTTGTCGTCGTACTTCACCGTCGCCACGGCCTGGCAGCCGGTGGCGTTGTTGGCGATGATGTAGCCCCACGGGCCCATCCAGGCGACGTCGAGCTGGCCCGAACCCATGGCGACCGCCATGCCCGCCCAGTCGGTCGTGGCGACCAGGTCGAAATCGGGATTGCCCAGTTCCCTGGCGAGATGGGTGAAGAGCGGCAGATAGGCCTTCTTCGTGTCGTCGGGCGTCGGCATCAGCGGACCGACGCCGAAGCGCAGCTTCTTCTTGCCCTGCGCGATCGCCGGACTGCGGATCAACGACGCAACCGACAGCGCACCCGACGCGGCGATGAAGCCGCGGCGGTTCGGCTTGAGGATGGTCATGGCGTCCGTCCGCTCAGTAGCTGACGCTGGGGCAGGCTTCGCCCATGAACTCGACCAGCTTGGCGCCGCCGACCACGAGCGCGCCGTCGACCAGGTTGTTCTCGTCGAGCTTGCGCTTCTTGAAGCAGGGCGAGCAGACGAAGATCTGTCCGCCGGCCTCGACGAAGCTCTTCATCAGGTCTTTCAGCGGCGCAAAGCCTTCCTCGTGGATGTCGTCGGCATAGCCCTTCTGCGAGAGCCGCGTGCCCTCGATCGACAGGAAGACCATGGTCTTCTTGTCCGACGCGACGGCGGCGTTGGCGACGACGAAGGCCACGGTGGCCTTGTCGGTATCGTTCTTGGCGTGGGTCAGGCTGACGACGAATGAACCGGGCATGTCTCTCTCCTCCTTGTTGACTTCAGGACCAGTCGGCGCGCGACCGGATCCAGAAGCTCTGGGTCGCCGGATCGTGCGCGAGCAGTTCGTTGCGTGTGAGCCGGCACCAGGCCGGGATGTCGTGCGGTGCGGAGATGTCGAGCGCGATCACGCGCAGCACGCCGCCGGGCATCGCCTTGAGCTTCTTGCGCAGGTCGAGCACGAGCGGACCGCAGCCGAGATGGCCGGCGTTCCACTCGTCGTCCGCCTGGGGAAAGGAAACCTGCTCCACCGAACCCGCCCACGAAAGACGCGCCCGCGCCGACGGACTGCCAAAATGGCAGTAGCTCGGTCGGGCGGTGACAACGTCGTAATGATGATCTGGCGGACACGAACAACGCCCCGTCCCGAAGGACGACTGGCTCCCCCGGAGCACGGCGTTCCACTGGTGTCGCTCTGGGCCGGACAGTAAGCATCGCCCCGGAGAGGGTCAATGACGCGACGTACGTCGGGCGCGTCACGCGGAACGAAGCGATCTCTCGTTCTAGGCCAGCCGGTACTGCCGCTGGAAGAAGGCCGAGTGCAGGCCGCCTTCGGGTGGGCGGGCGGAGATGTGTTGGGTGACCTGGGCGTTCTCCGCGCCGTTGCCGGCGACCATCAGCATGACGTGGTTCACCGGGATGGTCTTCAGCGTGCCGCGCTTCAGCAGCTCGGCGAAGACCTCTTCCGGCTGACCCTCGGGAACGGGGATCCAGTAGCGCAGCGCCTTCAGCATGTTCTGCGTCGCGGCATCCTGCAGCCGGTAGTCGCCGTCGACATAATGCGTGCCCAGCGTCTCGATGCGCGCGATGCAGATCGGCTCGCCGCCGGCTGCCGGATCCTCCAGGCTATGGTCGGTATGCAGCCCGTGCGGCTCGGGAAAGACGAACCGGCCGTAGGCGTAGTGCTCCTTGCGATAGGACGCGGGCGGAACCAGCACGCCCATCATCGCGTCGACATCCTCGTTGTAGAGCCGCACATAGGGCGCCATCGGATCGGCCGCGCTCACCGCCACGCGCTGCTCCCAGCTTTCGTCGACGTTCACGGTCACGACCTCGTCGAACTGGCGGGCCTGCTCGAAGATTTCCTTCGCTGCGTCGTCGCGGAAGCGGGCGATCGCCAGCGGCAGCTTCGTGTGCGCCTCGCGATCGTTGAAGGTCGCGTGCAGGCGTTCGAGCAGCGACCACTCGGCGTCGGAGAAAGCCACCGGCTCCAGCAGCTTCAGCCGGGACGGCAGGCTTGCCCAGGCCGCGCGAAGGGACGTCGTCATGGGATGAGCCTAGCACGCCCCGGTCCGCGCATTCACGGCAGCCTTGGGATCATGTGCGCGAGGAAAAGCCTCCCGGCGCGACGCCGACGACGCGGCGGAAGGCGGTGCTGAACGCGCTCACCGAACGATAACCGCAGTCGGCCGCAACCTCGGCCAGCCGGGCGCCGCCGAAGCGCAGCCTGTCCTTGGCGAGCGCCATGCGCAGCCGCAGCAGGTAGTCCATCGGCGACAGGCCGACGACTGCCGTGAATCGTTCGGCGAAGGCCGAGCGCGACAGGCCGGCAACACGGGCCGCCCGCTCCACCGTCCACGGCCGGCGCACGTTGCCATGGAGCGCGCGCAGCGCCCTGGCGAGGTGAGGATCGGCGAGGCCGGCGAGCAGCCCCGGTTCCGCGACGCCATCACCCGCGGGCGCCTGGCGGATCGCCTCGACCAGCAGGACCTCGAGCAGCCGTTCGAGCACCAGCGCCTGTCCGGCACGTTCCGACGACGACTCGTCCCGGATGAGCGCCAGGAGATGATGCAGGCGCGGAGCCGTCGGATCGTTCGACAGGATCTCGGCGCGGCGCGGCACGAGACCGGTCAGCAGATCGGCGTTCGTGGGATCGAAGCTGAAACGACCGCCCAGAATCTCGACTTCGGGGGGCCGGGACGCATCGCCCACGAAGCGCGCGCCCTCGCGTTGGGATGCGGCCGGACGCGGCGCGTAGTCGCTCTCGACCGTCAGCCGTGCCGCGTCCGTCTCGCAGGAGAGGCGCCAGACCGGCGGCCTCGACAGCAACAGGAAGTCACCCTGCTCCAGCGCGCGCGGTGGCTCGCCCTCGATGGCAAGATCGCATCGGCCCGCGGCGACGAAGCAGAAGACGACACCGGCGCCCGCCGGAAACCGCACCCTCCAGTTGCCGTTGGCCTGCATCTGCTTCCACAGCAGGGCCTTGGGGCGCAGCAGCGCGACGGTCTGCCCAAGCGGATCCACGTTCGGACGATCTCGAATGAAAAGCGGGGCCTCACGGATAGTGGAACCCCACCGTTCTGGCTAGCGTGGCCCATGCCCCAGACCACACCCATCACGCTCGCCACCTGGCGCACGCCCGGCGTCATCGCCACCGCGTTCCGCACCGTGCCCGACTTCATCCCGACCAAGCGCATCGCGGCCGCGCCCGCCGCGCCCTCCGACCTGCCCGAAGGACCGGCCGCCGACTTCGCCGCCTTCGACGTCGCCCTGGCGCCCGACCGGCATTTCGACCTGCCGGCGCTGCTGGCCGCCACGGCGACCGATGCCTTCCTCGTGGTGCAGCACGGCCGCATCGTCCACGAGACCTATGGAAACGGCCTCGACGCCGCAACGCCGCACATCCTGATGTCGATGTCGAAGGCGGTGACCGGCCTGGTCGCCAGCCGGCTCGCCGAGGCCGGCACGCTCGACCTCGAGGCGCCGGTCGCGGCGCTCGTCCCCGGCATCGCCGAGACGTCCTGGCGCGGCGCGACCCTGCGC
>NZ_JBQVQG010000063.1:0-4616 GCF_052439685.1 Reyranella sp. | reverse complement strand
CGGTTTCGTCTACCTGGCTGCGGTGGTCGACTGGTTCAGCCGACGGGTTCTGGCCTGGCGGGTCTCGATCGACATGGCGGCGGACTTCTGCCTCGAAGCCGTCGAAGAGGCGCTGATCCGGCACGGCAAGCCGGATATCTTCAACACCGATCAAGGCTCGCAGTTCACCGGCGCGGCCTTCACCGGCCTGCTGGCCGGCAACGGCATCGCCATCAGCATGGATGGCCGGGGCGCCTGGCGCGACAACGTCTTCGTCGAACGGCTGTGGCGGTCGGTCAAATACGAGGAGGTCTATCTGAGGGCCTACGACAGCGTCGGCCAGGCGCGCGCCTCGCTGGGGCGCTATCTCGGCTTCTACAACAGCAAGCGACCGCACTCGAGCCTTGACGCCCGCACGCCCGATCGCGCCTACTTGGGCGACACCGCGATCCTGGCACGGGCGGCATGACATTTTTGCCGCCGTGATGCTCTCGCCGCTTCGGGCGGGCTACGCCCGCCCTCCGCGACGAGAGCATCACGGCGATACCAACCGGCAGAGCCTCCACTTAGCAAGCACGGAAATCTGTCCAAAAAAACGAGCCACCTGTCGGCGAGGGTGTCCAGAGCACGTCGGCAATTGCATCGGTCACGAGACGGTTGATCTCTTCGGGCATGGTGCGGTCGAAGCTTCGCGGGCCCGATTCCAGGTGCGAGACCGGCAGCTGGAGCTTCTTTGCTGCAATGGCGCAGGCCATCGTCGAATTCACGTCGCCGACCACGATAACGTCATCCGGAGGCGCCTTTTGGCAAAGCGCCTCATAGGCGATCATCACCGCCCCTGTCTGCTGGGCATCGGTTCCACTGCCTACGCTGAGGTGGAAGTCCGGAGCCGGAAGCTCGAGATCCGAGAAAAAGACGTCGGACATCATCGGATCGTAATGCTGGCCCGTATGCACGAGGACCGGACGGCACCAATCTTCCTTGCTGAGTGCATGCCACAGGGGCGCGATCTTCATGAAGTTGGGTCGTGCGACGGCAATCAGGTGCAACGATTTCATTAAATAGTACTCTTAGTCCTCTCCGTGGTCGGGCAAAGATGAATGTTCAGGGACAGTAAAATGTCCATCTGCCATACACTCTGGCGTCACTGCAGCGTGCCCATTCGGCGGTCCCGCCGCCGCGAGTCAACGTAGCCCCGCAACCGGCGTGAAGGGGGGGGCATTTCGGCAGCAATCGCATGGTTGAGGGATGTTAACATAGGCGAGAGCGATGTTAGGAGATGATATTGGGGGCAACCCGGGCAAGAGGAGTTCGCGCCTGCCGGGACCGCCCGTGATCAGGCTCGTTGGACGTGTGGTCCGCCCGCCGTCCGCGGTCGACCTCTTCACGTCAATGGGACTCGAACGGCCCGTCGAGTAGTGCTATCAAATCCGCCGGCGGGAAGTGATGTTCGGGATGTCCGTCCGGGGCAGGCAGCAGAACTATTCGCGCATGTCGAATTCGCAGAGCTTACGGGATATGCAAGCAAAAGCCGTCGGACAACTTTCGCCCCACCTTCGCCGGTTGGAGGCGAAGGGGATCTCGATAATTCGTGAGGTCGCGGAAAGCTTCCGCAATCCCGTGCTGCTGTATTCGATCGGCAAGGACAGCAGTGTCGTTCTGCATCTCGCCCTGAAGGCTTTTGCTCCCGGCAGATTGCCCTTTCCCTGCCTGCACATTGCGACGGGTTGGGACTTCCGGGCAATGCTCGAGTTTCGCGATCAGCGGTCGGCGGAGCTGGGCCTCAATCTGATCGTGCATACCAATCGGGACGGTATCGCGCAGGGCATCAACCCTCTGGATCATGGCTCTCAGCTTCATATGTCGGTGATGGGAACGGAGGCGCTCAAGCAGGCGCTGGATGCCGGCAAATTCGATGCCGCTCTCGGTGGTGCGCGGCGCGACGAAGAAAAAGCCAGGGCGAAGGAGCGCGTGTTTTCCCACCGGTCTGCCGGGCATATCTGGGAGCCGCGGAACCAGCGTCCGGAACTGTGGGAACTCTACAATACCCGCTTGGCTCCCGGCGAAACCATGCGCGTCTTTCCCCTGTCCAATTGGACCGAGTTGGACGTATGGACGTATATTAAAGCCGAGAATATCCCGATCGTGCCTCTCTACTATGCTGCACCCCGTCCGATCGTGCGGCGCGGCGGCATCCTCATCTTCCGGGACGATGACAGGATGAAGCTGGAATCCGGCGAAAAGACCGAAGAGATGTGGGTTCGCTTCCGAACCATGGGCGACTGGCCGTTGACGGCAGCTCATGAGAGCCGCGCGGACTCTATCGACGAGGTGATTGCCGAAATCCGCACGTCCCGCGTCAGCGAGCGCGCGGGACGCCTCATCGACCAGGACCAGGACGCGTCCATGGAACGAAAGAAAAGAGAAGGCTACTTCTGATGGGCTCTTCGGCGAGGGGCGATAGTGAAGGCCGAGGGCTTCTGCGCTTTTTGACTTGTGGGTCGGTCGACGATGGCAAGTCGACGCTGATCGGGCGCCTGCTCTATGACAGCCAGCTGATCATGGATGACACGCTGAGCAGCCTGGCCAAGGACAGCCGCAAGCACGGCACGGTCGGGGAGGATATCGATCTCGCGCTTCTGGTGGACGGCCTCGAGGCTGAGCGCCAGCAGGGAATTACCATCGACGTCGCCTATCGCTTCTTTGCGACGCCAAACCGTTCCTTCATCGTGGCTGACACGCCGGGCCATGAACAATATACCCGGAATATGGCGACCGGCGCGTCGAATTGCGATCTGGCGATTATCCTTGCGGACGCGCGCAAGGGCATTCTATCGCAGACCCGGCGCCATACCTATATTTGCTCGCTGCTCGGCATCCGGCACGTCGTGCTGGCGGTGAACAAGATCGATCTCGTCGAGTTTTCGCAGGAGGTCTTCGACCGTATTGTCGCGAAATGGACCGAATTTGCCTCCCGCCTCGGATTCTGGACCGCGGTGTCGATTCCCGTCTCGGCTCGCTTCGGGCACAACGTCACCCGGACCGGCAGCGAAATGCCCTGGTACAGTGGGCCTACCTTGCTTGACCATCTCGAGACGGTGGACGTCGAGGCCGACGCGGTCGAGAGGCCGTTTCGTTTCCCGGTTCAGAGGGTCAATCGGCCGAGTCCCGACTTTCGTGGTTTCTCCGGAACCGTGGCGTCGGGGCGGATCGCTGTAGGCGACGCCGTTATCGTCGCCGCGTCGGGCCGCCAGAGCCGGATTTCCCGGATCGTCGGTCCCGGCGCTGAGCAGGAGATGGCGAGCGCGGGGGAGGCGGTAACGCTTTGCCTCAGCGACGAAGTGGATATCGCGCGAGGTGACGTGCTGGCTCCGCCCAAGGACCGTCCCGAGGTCAGCGATCAGTTTGCCGCTCATGTTCTCTGGATGGACGACAAGCCGTTGTTGCCTGGCCGCCAGTACCAGATGCGCGTCGGCAATGTCTGGACGACGGCCTCGGTCACCTCGATCCGCCATCGCGTCGACGTGAATACCCTCGAGCGCCAGGCGGCGCGGCAGGTCTCGTCGAACGAGATCGCGGTGTGCCACCTCTCCACTGCGCAGCGTGTCCCGATCGACGCCTATGCCGACAACCGGACGACCGGCGCTTTCATCCTGGTCGATCGCTACACCAATCACACCGCCGGCGCCGGAATGGTGGACTTTCAACTTTCGAGGGCGACGAATACCCATCAGGAACACTATCCGGTCGACAAGCACGCTCGTGCGGCGCTCGACAATCAGAAATCCCTTGCCATCTGGTTCACGGGTCTTTCAGGGTCCGGCAAGTCGACCATCGCAAAGATCGTCGAGCAGCGGCTTCACGCCGAACGGCGCCATACCTACACGCTGGACGGCGATAACCTGCGCTCCGGATTGAATCGCGACTTGGGATTCACCGATGCCGACCGGGTCGAGAATATCAGGCGTGTCGGCGAGGTGGCCAAGCTCTTCGTCGATGCTGGCTTGATCGTGCTGTGCTCGTTCATTTCTCCCTTCCGCGCCGAGCGGCAGATGGTGCGGGAACTGATCGGCGACGAGGATTTCGTGGAAGTCTTCGTGGATACGCCCATGGAAGAATGTATGCGGCGTGATCCAAAGGGTTTGTATGCCAAGGTCGGAAGAAGCGAGATCAGGAATTTTACGGGCCTCTCGAGTGCGTATGAACCTCCCGCGAAACCAGACCTGCATCTTCTGACGCTTGGGACGACACCGGAAATGCAGGCAGACATCGTGGTTCGCTACCTTGCCGACCGGAGCGCCAGGCAGTCATAATATAATAGGTTCTACGAGATACGGAGAGGAAACACCTCGGTCGGCCGCTTGTGTGTTTTTCGTTGTCCGGCATCCGCTTTACCGGCGCGTTCTATCCATGAAGTGAGTCAGTCAGCGCTCTGCCCCGCGTCATTTATTCGCGCCATAACCCTTCGGGCGGGATCAAGGTGGCATCAGCCGCACTCGGCCGAAGACTGCAGGCAGCGGATGGAAGGCGGCATGGGGCGTGTGGTGTATTTGGACGTGTGCTAGAGCATCGAGCGCTTAATCGGGAGCATATCCAGCGTCTTTGAGGAAGTTCCAGCACTCGTGCTGGGAGTAGAG
>NZ_JBQVQG010000062.1:0-4795 GCF_052439685.1 Reyranella sp. | reverse complement strand
GTCCATCGACCAGCGCTGGTTCGGTCCGCGTGCGGGGACCACGGAACCCGCGTCACCGCAGCCCGCTTGCGTCCGACGCGCCGGCGGACCTGCAGCCGTTCCTCGACGTACAGCCGACGCAGCCTCTTGTGGTTCATGTGAACGCCCTCGCGCGACAGCAGAACCCGCAACCGGCGCCAGCCAAAGCGACGGCGTATCGCCGCCAGCTCGCGCAAGCGCGTGCGAACAGCCTTGTCGTCCGGTCGACGGCTTTGGTAGCGGACCAGGGCACGGTCCACCCCGATCGCGCGGCACGCCCGCCGCTGGCTCACCCCATGCACGCTGCACAGGTGCGCCGCAGCCTCTCGCTTCGCCGCGGGCGTCACCATTTTTTTGAAGCGATATCCTTCAGCATCGCCACGTCCAGCATCGTCTCCGCCAGCAACTTCTTCAGCCGACGATTCTCGTCCTCCAGCGAACACAGCCGCCTGGCCTCCGATACCTCCAGCCCACCGTACTTCGCCTTCCACTTGTAGAATGTCGCGCTGCTGATCCCGTGCTTGCGGCACACATCCGCAGTCGCTGCTCCCGCCTCATGCTCCCGCAGGATCCCGATGATCTGCTCTTCCGTGAACCGTGCCTTCTTCATCTGCCGTCTCCCCTCGAAGACGGACTCTACTCATTTCTGGAGGTGATGCAGGGGCTCAGGTCAGCATCACACTCGCCGCCAATCAAACTTACCGTCACGCCTTGCACCGGTGGGTCCACAGGACACCCCCACGCGCTGCTACGTCAGCCTCGTGACCGGCACTCCGCAGCGCGCGGGTGTCCTGTGGACTACCGGCACAAGCCTCCCTCCCGCGACAACGATGAAAATGCCTATACCCGCTGATGCATCTTTACTCCGGCCAACTGATGCATTTCTAGTCCGGCGTTGACAGCCTCGTCTTCTCCATCAAGGAAATGTGCCGGCTCCATCAAGGAAATGTGCCGGCGCAAACCCGGCGCCCTCGCCTATCAGACAGCAGTCATGCTCCTGCTCGCCCTGCTTCCTGCGGCCCCTCCTTCATAGGTCACCGCGACGTCACCGGGATCGCCCATCTTGACCTGAAGGGAGTACTGGCCGCCGGCATCACTCCATACAACGCGTCCAGAGCGAAGGGTGGCGTTGAACCGCGTCTGGGGCAGTGAAACGGCCTTCCCAAGCACGAACAGGGTAGCAAATCGCCCCATCTTCCCCATGGCGCATCTGACCGCCAAAGACGTCGATTCGGTCAGACTGTAGGGTCCGTCCGACGTCCAGCCCTGCAAATGCGGCTCGGTCTGACCGCGGACTACATTATAAATCTCATTATCAGGTATCAGGTTGAGCACGGTGAGGTCTTGCGCGCCGTCTTTCGCGAGTGCCTCCCCGCCGACCAGATCCACGACCCATCGCGACGCGAACTGGAACCACTGGCGATAATGGCGATCTGTGGTCCTATCGTTCAACCAGTCCAGCACCAGCAAAAACTGCCCCGGCTTCATGATCAGCGTCCTGCGATGCAGGACAGTGCGCAAGTGCGTGATATTGCAGTCCGTAATCGCCATGCCCGACTGCTCGCCGGCGTATCGGAGTGCCGATCCCCAGCAAGTGGTGCGCCGATCGAAGCTGGTGCCATCGATTTCGACGCAATTGTGAGCTCGGGTCGTCTCGATATAGATGCGCTTCGGATCGGCATACCAGAAGCCCTGCTTGAAAAGCTCTGTCCCCGGCTGGGTCTTGTTGGCGTAAGCGAAGCGCGCTGGATCGATCAGAATGTCGCGGCCGCGATCGTACCAGATAAAGCTCAGGTGATCCGCGTGCTTATGGACCCGTGAATGGAAGCCTGCCTGCTGAGCAAGATAGGAAAGGTCCTCAAAGCGCTCCCCTGCATCCACCGCTCCAAGGCGAGCAAAGACATAACCGCTTTTGGGATACGCCTTCACACCGACTGGGGGCTTCTTGCCCTGGCTTCCACCGGTGAGAATGAACTTGGTCGACTCTTCTCGATAAAGAGCTGCGATCTTCTCGCCCCGCACGATATTTCTGGGGTCCGTGTCGCCGAATTCGGCGAGACAGAAGTTCGGCTTCACCATCCATTGGAAAGCCGTCTCGATCTCGGTCATGAGCTTCATGTTTTCGTCATCGTCGAAGAACCCAGACCGGCGTGCATTGACCAACGTGCCCATCAACATGAAATGATAGCCCGGAGAGTGCTCGAGGTGTGGCCCTTCCTCACTGAAATGGAAGCGAAGCAGACGCCTTAGGCGCTGCATGCCCATGGCGTAGTCTTCGGCAAAGCCGGGCCAGTCAAGGAATCGGCGTGCCGCTGCAGCTTGGCCAAACGCCTGATACAAGCCGTGATTGGAATGCTCGCGAAAAAAGTGATCTCTACGCAGCAGCTTGAGATGAAAGAGCAGCGACTGACGGAAAAGCTCCGCGTCTTGTTCGCGGCCCTGCTGAATCAGGACGTCGAGTAGGTATGCCATACGAAACGCGCGAAGGCCGACCGCCATGTCGTACCATTCCACTGGCATGTTCGGCTTCACAAGACGATCGAGCTCTTCGTCGCTGTCCTTGCCCAATACAGGCACCTGAAAGGCCAGGATCCAGGACTTCGCATGCGCCAGGCAGGCCTCTAGATATTCCGGCTCGCCCTTTACGCTATGGCGAATCAGCAGGTCGCTGATGGCGTCCCAAGCGTGAAGATGATAGGCGAAGGAACGGTTGTGCGCGTTCCAGTCGATCGGCGGCAACACGGATGGGAGCCGGAAACCGTCTCGAACCCACCCGTCTCGCAAGTTGCTTTCGGTGAACTCCAGAAAGTGCGAGGAGATATCACGCGGCGCGGTCTCGAAACTCTCCAATGGCCGGACGGGGGGGCCCTCTGGCGGTCGAACCGGCTTCCTGCAGACGTAGATGGTCGCTTCGGTACCAGTGATAGGATCGGGCACGACCTCCACCTGGACCTCGAACCGGGCCTTGAGGTTCGCAAGGTAGCTGATACTGCCGAGAATCCGGAATGTGCCGACCCGATAGCGCTCCCACGCCTCGGCACCGTACCACTTCGCCTGCTCCGTCGCGTCCTCGATTTCCCGCGTTTCACCCTTCACGGGCGCCTCAACAGAGAAGAAGGTGCCGCCCTCCTCGAGGATGCGGGCGATCTCATCGAGGGCCTTCCCGAGGTCATAGATCAGCGGCATGACGTACGAGGCAAAGACCACCGGGCGGGAAGCAGTCCGGACCTCGGGCATCGAGCAGAAATTGACCACCAGGTCAGCCTTACGGTCCGGCATGATGTCAGCGCTGATCGTCTTAGCGCCGCGAGACTGGAGGAATTTGATTTCTGCAGCGGACGGAGAAAGGACCAGGACCTCCTTG
The DNA here is from genome assembly GCF_052439685.1 of Reyranella sp. Lineage (GTDB taxonomy): Bacteria > Pseudomonadota > Alphaproteobacteria > Reyranellales > Reyranellaceae > Reyranella. The sequence continues at coordinate 1,413 of NZ_JBQVQG010000062.1, read as the reverse complement.
CCTTCGATACTATATTGCCCGCGCAGGGCGGAATCGTATGCCACAGCAACACTGCGCTGTCGCTCGAGGGATCCGCATTGCGAGCATTGACGCCCGTTCAGTTTCGTGATGCTCGACTTCGGCGCTCCGCAGACTGGACACGCCGGGCTTGGCGCCACGGGCTCGCGCTTGACCGGGCTGCTCGTTCCGACCTCCTTCGGAGGCTCGACCAGCAGCCTTCCTGAGGTCACCAGGTCGACGACCTGTTGAGCCGATACAACCTCGATTCCAGCCGGTTTGAGGCCCTCCAGGAAGCCTCGGAAGCGGTTAAGCCTCTCAAGCCCTTCGTAGGCGAAGTGCTCATCCGCCCCGCGCGCCAGGAACGACCAGCTGTGCATCACGAGCACAGCAATGGTATCGGAACCATGTTCGTCCCAAAACGCGTCGAGATAGGCGTACATCGACGCGACGTCTCGAAAATAGCCGGTGTTGAAGTTGAACTCCAGCGGTCGCGGACCATTCTTGTAGTTGCTGACGATCGAGATGGGCAACTCGAGGAGGCCGCTCGGCGACACGAACTGCTTGCAGTTCATGGCGCTCGCCTCGGCGCGGCGCATGCTGTTGAGGCTCGAGTCGAGCCTTACGCCGCGCTGATGCAGAGCGTGAAGGAGGGAATCGCAGAAGCGGTACCCGCCGCCGCGAAAGGCGGTGGGGGCCAATCCCGTCGCCCGCGTGTGCCGCTGAACTATCTCGCCGGCAATGGCCTCCGCCTGAGGCAAGGAAAGCAGGTTTAGGTCGATCCGCGGCTTGATGTTGTGCCCGCTCCAGAATTTTTTGGAAAAGAAATCGGCATGGACGTGCAATTGCACGTCGTGCTTCCGACGCGCGATCTCGCGGCCGACCTCCTCGATAGCAGCGCCATAGAGATCAGTTTCCGCCCAATCGACGAACATCGTGAGAACGGCGTCGAACTCGTTCGCGAGATCCATCATCTCCCCGATGCCGGCACGGCCCTCCGGATAAGCTCCCCAAATGAGGCGATCGACGTGGTGGTCGCGCGCCCTGGCTGGCTGCGCCTCGACATCGACCGTGATCATCAGCTTTGGCATAGACGATTACTCTGTGGTCGGGTTCATCGGGAAGTATACACCATGGGAACGGCGAACTCGACACGGCCTGCCGGAGGCTTATGCCGCAACCGTTCCCCTCGGGAGGAATTAGAGCACCGAGCTTGAAATAAGAATCGAAAGGGGATTCCCAAGGAATCGGAAGTCTGATTCAAGATGCTGGCTGGGCGTGGAGGCCAGTATGGATGGGGAAGCCTTATTCGATTGACCTTCGGGATCGTGTTCAGGCGGCAGTTGCGAGCGGGGTGTCGCGGCGAGGCGCGGCTCGGCGCTACGATGTCAGTGCGAGCTTGCGGTGAAGCTGGCG
>NZ_JBQVQG010000061.1:0-4880 GCF_052439685.1 Reyranella sp. | reverse complement strand
GTTCTACGGCACCGGCATCCCGGCCGCGATCCTGATCCTGCGCAAGACGAAGGCCGACCGGAACGTCCTCTTCATCGACGCCTCGCGCGCGTTCAAGTCGGGCAAGAACCAGAACCAGCTCACCGACGCCAACATCCGCAGGATCGTCGAGACCTACCACGCCCGCGCCGGCGCCCCGAAATACGCCCATCTGGCGACCCCGGAGGAAATCGCCGGCAACGACTTCAATCTCAACATCCCCCGCTACGTCGACACATTCGAGGAGGAGGCCGAGATCGACCTCGTCGCCGTCCGCACCGAACGGCTGCGCCTCAAGGCCGAGCTGGAGGAGCTGGAAACGAAGATGGACGGCTACCTCAAGGAGCTGGGCTACTGATGGCCGGCGAGATCATCCAGTACCTGACCGAGGACGGCGTCACCGTCATCCGGCTGCAGGCACGGGACGGCAACGTCTGGCTCAGCCAGGCGGACATGGCCGAACTGTTCCAGACCACGGTCTCGAACATCAACAAGCATATCAAAGGCATAATCGCGGATGGGGAGCAGTCGGAGGCAACTGTTGAGGATTACTCAATAGTTCGATCCGAGGGCACGCGCAGGGTCGAGCGCCAGGTGGCCCACTATAACCTGCCCATGATCATGGCGGTGGGCTTTCGCGTCCGCTCGCCGCGGGGCAGCCAGTTCCGCCGCTGGGCCGCCGCCTCGCTGAGCGAGTACCTGGTTAAGGGCTTCGTCATGGACGATGCCCGGCTGAAGGACCCCGACGCCGACTATTTCGAAGAGCTGCTGGCGCGCATCCGCGATATCCGCGCCTCGGAGAAGCTCTTCTACAAGAAGGTGCTCGACATCTACGCCACGGCCGTCGACTACGACCCGAAGGCCGAGGCCAGCCAGCAGTTCTTCCAGACGGTGCAGAACAAGATGCACCACGCCGCCCACGGCCAGACGGCGGCAGAGACTAAGGCCGCCCGCGCCGACGCCACCAAGCCGATGATGGGCCTGACCAGCTGGCCCGGCGAGGCCCGCGGCCAGCTTCCCACCCGCGCCGACGCCCAGGTGGCCAAGAACTATCTGGCGCCCGCGGAGATGGAGACGCTGAACCGCATCACCGTCGCCTTCCTGGAATTCGCCGAGGCGATGGCCAGGAACCGCCGCCCCATGCACATGGCCGACTGGATCGCCAAGCTCGACGACTTCCTGAAGCTCGGCGACCATCCCCTGCTCGCCGGCGCCGGCAAGGTTCAGGCCAAGGTGGCCGAGAACAAGGTCAACGCCGAGTACGACGCCTGGCACACGCGCACGATCAATTCGCCGAGCGCGGTGGAGAAGCACTTCGTGGAGGCGATCGGGAAGGCGAAGGCGATTGAGGGTGCCCGACCGAAGCCGGTGAAGGGGACCAAGGAATGACCGAAGTCTCTAAAGCGTCGGCCTACCCTAAGTCTGTGCAACCTGGCCTGCCGCGCCTTGCGGCAACACCACCGGGGTGGTCGCGCAGCCGGCTCTCCGACCACCTGTTCGAGGAGGCACGGCCAGTCAAGATGACCGACGACGAACTCTACGACCTGGTGACGGTGAAGCGTTCGCGCGGCGGCGTCGTGCTGCGAGAGCGGCTGAAGGGCAGCGAAATCGCGGTCAAAACCCAGTTTCGACTAAAGGCTGGGGACTTCCTGATTTCGAAGCGCCAGATCGTCCATGGAGCGTGTGGAATTGTGCCACCCCAACTCGACGGCGCCATCGTGTCGAACGAATACGCGGTGCTCCGGGCGCGTCCGTGGTGGACCTCAAGTTCCTGAACTGCCTCGCCCACTCGATCTACTTTCAGCAGACCTGCTTCCATTCCAGCATCGGCGTCCACGTCGAGAAGATGATCTTCAAACTGGAAGAGTGGCTGAAGTGGGATTTCGATTTTCCGCCTGTGCGCGATCAACGACTGATCGCAGAGATCCTCGCCACTTGGGACCGGGCCACCGAGACGGTCGCAGCCTTGGTCGGCAACGCCCGCAAGCAGAAGGCGGCGCTCATGCAGGCTCTGCTGACCCGGAAGCGCCGGCTGCCGGGGTGTGTAGAGGAGTGGACAACAACTTCCCTAGATCAACTCGGCACTACCTTTGGCGGCCTGTCGGGAAAATCCAAGGCCGACTTCGGCACAGGTGCCCCATTCGTTACGTATAAGAACGTGTTCGAGAACGCCGTGACCGATCCCCAGTACGTCGATCTAGTCGAGGTCGGCGAGGGAGAGCGTCAGAACTCGATACGCTTTGGCGACATCCTGTTTACGACCTCCTCGGAAACGCCCAAAGAAGTTGGCATGAGCAGTGTCGTGCTCTTTGATCCCGGCACCATGTATCTGAACAGCTTCTGCTTCGGCTTCCGCCCTAAGGCCGCTGATGCAATTGTACCGGCATTTGCCGCGCACTTCTTCCGCTCCGAAGAGATGCGGACCAAGATCGCGGCGCTCGCACAAGGATCAACGCGCCATAATATTTCCAAGGCACAACTATTGAAGTTGAGCTTCGCGTTGCCGCCTCCGCCCGAACAGCAATCGATTTCTAGAATTCTCGATGCAGCACAGGCGGACATAGATCACCTGAATGAACAACTCACGGCTCTACGCCAGGAAAAGTCCGCCCTGATGCAGCAGCTGCTGACGGGGAAGCGCCGGGTCAGGCTTTCACAAACGGAGACCGCATGATTTGGGAAGAACGAAAATCAGGTTGGGTCAAGAAGACTGGGGATGCCCGAACGTCGGGCGATGTCGACTACGCCCGGGTCATTCACTCGGCGTCGTTTCGGCGTCTGCAGGGCAAAACCCAGATCCTGAATTTGGGCGACAGCGACTTCTACCGGACACGTCTGACCCATTCTCTCGAAGTTGCTCAGATCGCGGGCGGCCTGGCCGCCCAGCTTCGTCAAAATTTCCCGCAGCATGAGGCGATCCCCTATATTCCGGATCGCAGCTTGATGCATGCCATCGCCTGCACCCATGATCTCGGCCATCCACCCTTCGGCCACGGTGGCGAAGTGGCTCTAAACTACTGCATGCGAGCAAACGGCGGGTTCGAAGGCAACGGCCAGACCCTCCGCATTCTGTCGAAGCTGGAAAAGTTCTCCGAAGCCAATGGGGCGGACCTGTGTCGGACGGCGCTGCTCGGCGTCCTAAAGTATCCGGTGGCGTACAGTGTTGCCAGAAACCCCGAAATTCAACCGCGGATGCTGCCTGACACCAGCGGCACCCCGTTGTTGGATCGCAAGGCTTCAAAGCCTCCCAAATGTTACATGGACAGCGAGGCAGATGTTGTTTCGTGGCTTCTCCGACCTCTGTCGGACAACGATCGCGACCTGTTTCAGGCTTGCGACCCACAGCCAGGGAAGCATGGCCGGGCACGGCACAAGTCGTTCGCGTGCAGTATCATGGACCTCGCCGACGACATCAGTTTCGGCGTCCACGACATGGAAGACGCCATGGCGCTTCGTCTCGTCGATGAGGCCGCTTTCCGAAGGCACGTCACACCGAAGAAGTGCGAGGGGCTGCTCAGTTACCTGAACAGCAACTACGCGGGGAAGTATGGCAACGACGTACACGATGGACTCGTCACTCAGCTCTTCAAGGATGGTGCGGAACGAAAGCACCAGATCAACAGGATTCTGAACTTCGTCATTACCAGCGTCGAGATTGAAGAGGTGTCAGAGTTCACCGAGCCACGCCTGCGCTATCGCGCAAAGCTGCCCGAGCCGGTCGCCCGCTTTGTTGGCGCGGTGAAAGATTTCATCCGTGAGGAGGTGATTCTTGGCCCGAGCGTCCAGCACTTGGAGTTCAAAGGGCAAATGATGGTGATTTCGGTCTTCGAGGTCCTGAAATCTGATCCGAAGAGCTTCCTGCCGTGTGACATCTATCAAAAGTACGAAACGAGTGCCGACCCTCTACGCGACATTTGCGACTATGTCGCGGGCATGACCGATACCTACCTGCTGAGGACCTACGAACGGCTGTTTGCGCCCAGGATCGGGTCGGTCTTCGACAAGCTGTAACCATGCCCCACGCCCCTAACACCGCCGAAATCTATTCCTCCCACGTCCCCGCCCTCGCGACGCTCGTCACCCTCGGCTGGCGCTACATGCCGCCGGCGGAGTGCCTGGCGGCGCGCGGCGGGCCGCAGGGTGTCCTGCTGGCGCCGGTGCTGGTGGAGGAGCTGCGGCGGCGGACCTTCGAGTACAAGGGCAGGATCCATCCGCTCTCGACCAATGCCATCGACCAGATCGTGCGCGAGCTGTCCTCGCCCGCGCTGAACGAAGGCCTGCTGACCGCCAACGAGCGGATCTACAATGCTCTCACCCTGGGCGTGACGGTCACGGAGTTCGTCGACGGCAAGCGCCACAGCGTCACCGTGCCGATCGTCGACTGGGCCCGGCCGCTGGCCAATCGCTTCACGGTGACCGAGGAGATGGAGCTGCTGGCCGCCGACGGGGTGCATACGAGGCGGCCGGACGTGGTCGGCTACGTCAACGGCATCCCCCTGCTGGTGATCGAGGCCAAGCGGCCCGACAGCGGCAATCCCAACAAGGCCATGGTCGACGAGGGGATCAGCCAGATGATCCGCAACCAGGGCCAGGACGAGATCCCTCAGCTGTTCGCCTACGCCCAGCTGCTGGTCTCCATCGGCATGACCGATGCCCGCTACGCCACCACGCGGACGCCCCGGAAGTTCTGGGCACGCTGGCGCGAGGAGCAGCTGGACGAGGCCCACTTCAAGGCGGTCAAGAACCGGGCGCTGGAGACCGACCCGCGCGAGGCGCTGCTGCGCAATCGCCTGTCCGACGTGAAGGAGCACTTCATCAGCCTGTGGAGCGGGGAGCAGGAGGTCACCCACCAGGACCGGCTG
>NZ_JBQVQG010000060.1:0-5385 GCF_052439685.1 Reyranella sp. | reverse complement strand
CAGATCACCCCGCCCTCGCGTCCGCCGTCGGGCCGCAGCGTGCGCACCCGCTCGAGCAGGGCCTTGATGCCGAAATATTGCTGGTGGCGGGCGGCGATCTTCCCGGCCTTGCGGTCGAACAGCATGAAGGTGCGGGTGAAGTCGAGCAGCCGCTCGGGCGAGCACAGGCTGATCAGCAGCCGGTCCTGGTGGGTGACCTCCTGCTCCCCGCTCCACAGGCTGATGAAGTGCTCCTTCACGTCGGACAGGCGATGGCGCAGCAGCGCCTCGCGCGGGTCGGTCTCCAGCGCCCGGTTCTTGACCGTCTTGAAGTGGGCCTCGTCCAGCACCTCCTCGCGCCAGCGCGCCCAGAACTTTCGCGGTGTCCGCGTGGTGCCGTAGCGGCCGTCGGTCATGCCGATGGAGACCAGAAGCTGCGCATAGGCGAACAGCTGCGGGATCTCGTCCTGGCCCTGGTTGCGGATCATCTGGTTGATCCCTTCGTCCACCATGGCCTTGTTCGGATTGCCGCTGTCGGGCCGCTTGGCCTCGATCACCAGCAGGGGGATCCCGTTCACGTAGCCGACCACGTCCGGCCGCCGGCTATGAATCCCGTCGGCGGCCAGCAGCTCCAGTTCCTCGGTCACCGTGAAGCGGTTGGCCAGCGGCCGAGCCCAGTCGACGATCGGCACGGTCACGCTGTGGCGCTTGCCGTCGACGAACTCGGTGACCGTCACGCCCAGAGTGAGGGCATTGTAGATCCGCTCGTTGGCGGTCAGCAGGCCCTCGTTCAGCGCGGGCGAGGACAGCTCGCGCACGATCTGGTCGATGGCGTTGATCGAGAGCGGATGGGTCCTGCCCTTGTACTCAAACGTCCGCCGCCGCAGCTCCTCCACCAGCACCGGCGCCAGCAGGACGCCCTGCGGCCCGCCGCGCGCCGCCAGGCACTCGGCCGGCGGCATGTAGCGCCAGCCCAGGGTCACGAGCGTCGCGAGCGCCGGAACGTGGGAGGAATAGATTTCAGCGGTTGAAGGGGCTTGGTTCATGGGCCGCCCCAGACGTTCGCGGACGCAGCATCGTAGAATGATACTTCGAGCGGCCAGCGTTCATGACGCATAGCGGCGAGCTCTTGGGCTCGCTTCATAATCCGCTGGTTGTCCTCTGTGTCAGGGTCGCCATAGATGCCGACGTAGAGCTTTCGAAAGTGACCCCGCCCAATTCGGACGAGTATGTGGTCGTCATTCGCAGCGAGCGAATGGCCGTAGATGAAGACGCAGTGCCGCCCCTGCTGCAGATTCGCCGTGAGCTGCTTGAAGCCCTGATACAAGTAGGCGTTATGCCGAATTTTCGACTTCTTCTGCGCGCTCGTCCCTTCAGCGACGAATAGTGGGTAGGCGTTGCGAGCGATCGCTTCGCGAGCCTGCTCGACGAGCGGTATACCCTTCCTGATCCAGGTATACTTCAGCAGTTCCTTGCCCGAATCGAACAGGTGAAGCGCCCCGTGAAGGAACATGATTGAGGCGCTGTGGGCGTTCGTTTCACCCTGCCACACGACATACTCTGCGTCGGGTTCATCTTCGTCATTTCCGAAGCCGTCATTCTTCGTGAGAGGGATCGGCTCTCCAGATGGCATGTCGCCATGCATCAGCGTCCAGTACAGGAGTAGATCGTAGTTAAGCGTGAAGACGCAGCCGGCCTTGGGACCCGCCAGGAAGTTGGCGAGGAAGCGACGGCACGCCCAGAATTTCTCGTCGGCGATGTCCGGCGGGATGTTCGGATGGTTGCCGGCGATGGTCTGGACGAGAATCTCCTTTAGAGCCGCCGCGTGCTCTTGCATCTTGGCGATAGCCACCGCGCCGTGCGGGACATAGGCCGGTAGGATGCGGGCGGCGTTCTCCAGTGCCCGGATCGCCGCCTCGAAGTCCTGAGTGCCCAGCGCCTCGAAGACAGCCTGAACCTCGGGAACGTTGGAAAAGTCCGCCTGGGCGTAAAGCGAGCCGTAGTGGAAGATGTCGGCGCGACAGGCGATGCTGAACCCGTTACCCAGTAGCAGGTGGCGTTTCGCAAACCGATCTGAGTCGGTGATCGCTTCGTCGAAGGTCATGAGAGGCATCAGACCGCCTCGCTTTCCGCCGCCTTGACTCGACGCTTGCCGGTCAGCAGCTGTTGCATGAGGGCAGCTTTCTCTTCGCGTAGCGCCGCGAATTTCCTCTGCAGCACTTCGATGGTCCGATCCTCGCTCGACAGGACCGCGGCGATTTTCGCTTGCTCTGGCAGCGGCGGGAGACACACAGGCACAGTCGCCAGGTCGCCCTGACCGATATTGGCGCGGATGCCACCTTGACCCAAGCGAATCAGTGCGCGCCGGACAGAAGGTGACTGAAAGACATAGACCGAGAAGCCGATGTCCAACACGCCAGCAATAGGCCGAGCGCGGATGACGAACCCGCCGAACACCGCAGGCGTATCGTCGAGGTAGACCGTCGAGATGGCGATTTCGTCATCAGTCTCAGAAGTTCTGTTGAACAGGACGTCACCCTTCTTGAGGCCGTACTCCCTGAGTTGATTTGGCGTGACGGACATCGAACCCGCGATGTCCCTGTAGTGCAGGGTCCGCGCCCGGAAGACGTCCATCACGTTTACAAATTTGACTCCCGAACCGTAGAGCGACTTTTCACCGTTCAACCCGTTCTTGAACGTGAAGAGCTCCCCCAAGCTACGCGTGGTCCATTCACTGGCATGTGCCGCCCCCGGCAAGTGGCGCTCGCCAGCCAGCAACGCCTGCATCAACGCCGCCTTCTGCTTGCGGGCGTTGGCGATCAGGGCCTCGACCGTCTCGATGGCACGATCCCAGGTGGAGAGGATGGCCCCAATCTTCCGCTGATCTTCATAGGGCGGGAGTTTCACCCGAAGTCTTAGAAATTCGTTCTGACCAAGGGTCTTGTTGCGCCCAGCCCCACCCGGGGATGCGAGCGATAGCAGTTCTCGACCGTATTCAGTCTTGAAGAAGTAGCTGATGAAATCCAAGTCGGACTTGCCTTCGATCGGCCGGTACATCGGAAATCTGTGAGACGCAATTTTCCCGACATCGGCATCGGTGGTCTTCGCGATAGCGCGCTCCCACGCAAAGACGATATTCACCATGAAGCAATTCGGCTCGACCCAGAATACTCGCTTGTCACCGAGCGTTGACCCAAGCACGGGTTCCTTATCGAACAAGCCCTTACCATGCGACCTGATGCCAATTTCCTGGTAGTATGCTTTAGGGTCGACCGTGACAGGCCTTGTCACCTTCTCAAGGACTGATCCGATCTCGACGGTCTGAAATTGAGAGACGGTCATTCCTTGGGCCCCTTCACCGGCTTCGGTCGGGCACCCTCGATCACCTTCGCTTTCCCAACCGCCTCCACGAAGTGCCGCTCCACCGCGCTCGGCGCATTGATCGTGCGCGTGTGCCAGGCGTCGTACGCGGCGTTGACGATCTTCTCGGCCGCCTTGGCCTGGACCTTGCCGGCGCCGGCGAGCAGGGGGTGATCGCCCAGCTTCAGGAAGTCGTCGAGCTTGGCGATCCAGTCGGCCATGTGCATGGCGCGGCGGTTCCTGGCCATCGCCTCGGCGAATTCCAGGAAGGCGACGGTGATACGGTTGAGCGTCTCCATCTCCGCCGGCTCCAGATAGTTCTTGGCCACCTGGGCGTCGGCGCGGGTGGGGAGCTGGCCGCGCGCCTCGCCGGGCCAGCTGGTCAGGCCCATCATCGGCTTGGAGGCATCGGCACGAGCGACCTTGGTTTCCGCCGCCGTCTGGCCGTGGGCGGCGTGGTGCATCTTGTTCTGCACCGTCTGGAAGAACTTCTGGCTGGCTTCGGCCTTCGGGTCGTAGTCGACGGCCGTGGCGTAGATCTCCAGCACTTTTTTATAGAACAGCTTCTCCGAGGCGCGGATGTCGCGGATGCGCGCCAGCAGCTCTTCGAAATAGTCGGCTTCGGGGTCCTTCAGCCGGGCGTCGTCCATGACGAAGCCCTTGACTAGGTACTCGCTCAGCGAGGTAGCCGCCCAACGGCGGAACTGGCTGCCCCGCGGCGAGCGGACCCGAAAGCCCACCGCCATGATCATGGGCAGGTTATAATGGCCGATCCGACGGGAAACCTCCCGCGTCCCCTCGGTTCGAACTTGTAAGTAATCGTTACAAGTTGCCGCCTCCTCCAGCTCGCCCTCCTCGTAGATGGCGCGGATGTGCTGGGTGACGGCCTGGGGGGTCACCTGGAACAGCTCGGCGATCTCGGCCTGGCTGAGCCAGACGTCGCCGTCCCGTGCCTGCAGCCGGATGATGGTGACACCGTCCTCGGTCAGGTACTGGATGATCTCGCCGGCCATCAGTAACCCAGCTCCTTGAGGTAGCCGTCCATCTTCGTTTCCAGTTCCTCCAGCTCCGCCTTGAGGCGCAGCCGTTCGGTGCGGACGGCGACGAGGTCGATCTCGGCCTCCTCCTCGAAGGTGTCGACGTAGCGGGGGATGTTGAGGTTGAAGTCGTTGCCGGCGATTTCCTCCGGCGTGGCCAGATCGGCGTATTTCGGGGCGTCGGCGCGCGCGTGGTACGTCTCGACGATCCTGCGAATGTTGCCGTCGGTCAGCTGGTTCTGGTTCTTGCCCGACTTGAATTCGCGCGAGGCGTCGATGAACAGGACGTTCCGGTCGGCCTTCGTCTTGCGCAGGATCAGGATCGCGGCCGGGATGCCCGTGCCGTAGAACAGCTTCTCCGGCAGGCCGATCACCGTATCGAGCAGGTTCTCCTCGATCAGCTTGCGGCGGATCACGCCCTCGCTGCCGCCGCGGAACAGGACGCCGTGGGGAACCACCACCGCCATGCGGCCCGTACGCGGCTTCATGGTCTCGACCATGTGCAGGATGAAGGCGTAGTCGCCCTTGGTGCGCGGCGGCAGGCCCCGGCGGAAGCGGCCGAAGCGGTCGTGCCCGGCGGTGTCGTGGCCCCATTTGTCGAGGCTGAACGGCGGGTTGGCCACCACCACGTCGAAGTGCTTCAGCGCGTCCTCGCCGTCGAGCAGTTTGGGATTGCGGATCGTGTCGCCCCACTCGATCCGGTGATTGTCCTCGCCGTGCAGGAACATGTTCATCTTGGCAAGCGCCCAGGTGCTGCCGATCGATTCCTGGCCGTAGAGCGCGTACTTCTTGGTCCCGTATTTCGCCTGCACCCGCTGGCCGCACTTCATCAGCAGCGAGCCGGAGCCGCAGGTGGGATCGCCGGCCTCCTCGCCCTCGGCCATGTCCATGATCTCGGCCATCAGGGCCGACACTTCCGGAGGGGTGTAGAACTCGCCCGCCTTGCGGCCGGCGTCGGAGGCGAAGTTCTTGATCAGGAACTCGTAGGCGTTGCCGATCACGTCGAGGT
>NZ_JBQVQG010000059.1:0-5662 GCF_052439685.1 Reyranella sp. | reverse complement strand
CCGTCGCCCCGCCGGCCCCGCCGGTTGTGGCGCCTGCAGCGGTTGCCGCCGCCCCGGCTGCGCCGATCGTGGCGTCGATGCCGACGCCGGCTCCCGCCTACGAGGCGCCGGTTGAAGCTCCCGTCATGGTGGCTCCGCCGGTCGAGGTCGCTCCAGCTCCGGCACCCGTCCAGGCGCCTGTCGCCGTCGCGCCGGCTCCCGTCCAGGCGCCGGCTGCGCCACAGCGTCCGCTGGTCGACGAGAACGATTGGCGTATCAGCCGTCCCTCGACGACCAAGACCCCGGTGCGAGCCGAACATGTCGCGCGGCCGATGGCCGCCCGTCCGGCGACCGACAATCGTGCGCCGAACCTGTTCCAGCGCATTACCGGCGCTTTCTCGGCGCCCAAGCCCGCCTCGGTCGGAGCGGCACCGGCCGAGCCGGTCGCTACCCGCCCGGCAGCTCCGGAGAATGTCGTCGCAGTGGCGCCGAAAGCCCCTGTTGCGCGTCCGGCGCCAGTCCAGACCTCGATCAGCCTCGACGTCACTGAGCGTTCGAAGCCCGCCCGGGATGATGACGATCTGCAAATTCCGGCTTTCCTGCGGCGGCAAGCGAACTGACGCAGGAAATATCTGTTCTCCACGCATCTTCGGAGGGGCCCTGCGGCCCCTCTTTTTTTCGATGGCGCGTGATATAAACCGCCGGCACCGAAGTTTATTGCGGATGGGACATGTCGAAGTTGGTTGTGAGTAAGGGTCGGCGCATCGTGGCGGGACTGGCGCTGTCGCTGGCGGCGTTCGGCCTCGTCGCCTGCGGCGGGTCGGACGACGACAATTACGTCGAGCAGCCCGTCGAGCGTTTGTACAATCGTGGCCTCGATGCCCTGGGGCAGCAGGAATACAAGACCGCCGCCAAGAGCTTCGAAGAGGTCGACCGCCAACACCCGTACTCGGTCTGGGCGACCAAGGCGCAGATCATGGCGGCCTTCGCCTACTACCAGTCCAACAAGTACGACGAGGCCATCATCGCGCTGGACCGGTTCATCCAGCTTCATCCCGGCCATCGTGACCTTCCCTATGCCTATTATCTGAAGGCGCTCTGCTACTACGAGCAGATCTCCGATGTCGGACGCGATCAGCGCACCACCCAGCAGGCGCTCGATGCGCTGGCCGAGGTCGTGAAGCGCTTCCCCGAGTCGCCCTATGCCCGCGATTCGCGCCTCAAGGTCGAGCTGTGCATCGATCACCTGGCGGGCAAGGAGATGGCGGTTGGCCGCTACTACCAGCAGAACCAGCAGTATGTCGGCGCGATCAACCGCTACCGCGTGGTGATCGAACGCTATCAGACCACGACCCACGTGCCCGAGGCGCTGCATCGTCTGGTCGAGAGCTATCTCTCGCTCGGTGTGAAGAGTGAGGCGCAGGAGGCCGCGGCCGTGCTCGGCTACAATTTCCCCGGCAGCGAGTGGTATCAGGACAGCTACTTCCTGATGACCGGCGAGGGCACGAGGCCGCCCGACGAGAAGCGCGGCTGGTTCTCCAGCATCTTCTGACGCCGGCATGCTCGCCACGCTTTCGATTCGCGATTTCGTGCTGATCGAGAAGCTCGACCTCGAATTCGCACAAGCCGGCGGTCTAGGCGCGCTGACCGGCGAGACTGGCGCGGGCAAGTCGATCCTGATCGACGCACTCGGCCTGGTGCTCGGTGCACGGGCCGAATCCGGCGTGGTTCGGCGGGGTACGCCACAGGCTTCGATCGCCGCTTCCTTCGACCTGCCGCGCGAACATCCCGCTCGGTCGATCCTCGCCCAGCAGGGCTTCGACGGCGAGGATCTGCTGACCCTGCGGCGCACGATCGCTGCCGATGGACGCGGACGCGCCTTCGTCAACGATCAGCCCGCTTCGGTCGCGCTGCTGCGCCGGCTGGGCGACACGCTGGTCGAAATCCAGGGCCAGATGGATCAGCACGGTTTGCTCGACATGGGCACGCACCGCGCATCGCTCGATGCCTTTGCCGGTCTCGAGAAACAGGCAGCCGCGGTGGCTTCGACGTGGACGGCGTGGCGATCGGCGGAGCGGGCGCATGCCGACGCCCTGGGCACGGCCGAAGCCGCGCGGCGTGACGAGGACTTCCTGCGCCATGCGGTGAAGGAGCTGAAGGCCCTGGCGCCCAAGGCCGACGACGAGGAAACCCTGGCCAGCGAACGGGCGCTGATGCGGGCGGGCAGTGCGCTGGGCGAGGCCGTGACACAGGCGCTGGCCGAGCTCGAGCAGGGGCGCGGTGCCGTCGCCAGTCTGCGTACTGCGCACCGGCTGATCGAACGCAATGCCGACAAGGCGGATGGTCGGCTGGATAAGCCTCTGGCGGCGCTCGATCGCGCCTTGAGCGAAGCCACGGAAGCGCAGGCGCAGCTCGAGATCGCGCGCGACGCGCTCGAGTTCGATCCGGCCCGGCTGGAGAAGATCGAGGAGCGGCTGTTCGCGCTGCGGGCGATGGCGCGGAAGCACAATGTCGCCGTGGCGGGACTCTCGGAACTCGCCGAAAAGTTCTCGGCCCAACTGGCGGCTCTGGACGATGGTGAGGCGGGACTGAAGAAGCTCGCGTCCGAGGCGAAAGCGGCCCGCGCCGCCTACGTCGCGGCGGCCGAAGCGCAGTCCGCCGCCCGCCGCAAGGGCGCCGCGCGACTCGACAAGGCGGTGGCGGCGGAACTGGCGCCGCTCAAGCTCGAACGGGCGAAGTTCGTGACCGAGATTGCCGCCTTGCCCGAGGCGGAATGGTCGGCCGCCGGCCTGGATCGCGTTCAGTTCACGGTGTCGACCAATCCCGGTGCACCGCCGGCGCCGATTGCCAGGATCGCCTCGGGTGGCGAACTCTCGCGCTTCCTCCTGGCTCTCAAGGTCTGTCTCGCCAAGGCGGGCGACGCGCCGACCATCGTTTTCGACGAGGTCGATTCCGGCATTGGCGGCGCCACGGCGGCCGCCGTCGGCGAGCGGCTGAAGCGGCTGGCGAAGGACGTTCAGGTGCTCGTCGTCACTCATTCGCCCCAGGTCGCCGCGGTTGCCGACCGGCACTGGCTGATCCGCAAGACCACGACCCGGACGGCGGCCAGCACCGACGTCGTGGCGCTGGATGCACAGGGGCGTCGCGAAGAAATCGCTCGCATGCTGTCGGGCGCGGAAGTGACCGTCGAGGCGCGTGCCGCGGCCGACCGGCTGCTGGCGACCGCAGGTTAGGAGGACGACGATGTCCCGTGCGGCCAAGGTCGTGGCGGCGCTCGCCGTCGACAAGCTGACCGAGCGGCAGGCCCGCTCCGAGCACAAGCGGCTCGCCGAGGAAATCGTCCACCACGACAGGCTCTATCACGAGAAGGACGCGCCCGAGATATCGGACGCGGACTACGACAAGCTTCGCCAGAGGTTGAAGGCGATCGAAGCGCGGTTCCCGCAGATCGTCGACATGTTCAGCCCGACGCAGCGGGTGGCGCCGACACCGACCACGGCCTTCGCCAAGGTGAAGCATGCGCGACCGATGCTGTCGCTCGACAACTGCTTCACCGACGAGGAGCTGCAGGAGTTCCTCGACCGGGTGCGCCGTGGCCTGGAGAAGGAAACCAACATCGGCCCCGAGGACGAGATTGCCTTCAGCTGCGAGGCCAAGATCGACGGGCTCTCGATCAGCCTGCGTTATGAGGATGGCGAATTCGTGCAGGGCGCGACGCGGGGCGACGGCACGACGGGCGAGGACGTCACGGCCAACCTGCTCACCGTGGAAGACATTCCGAAGAATCTGAAGCCCCTCGGCAACGACCGGTTCCCGAAGTTGATCGACGTGCGGGGCGAGGTCTACATGGAGCGCGAGGCGTTCCAGGCAATGAACGAACGCCAGGAGGAGGCGGGCGAGAAGACCTTCGCCAATCCGCGCAATGCCGCCGCGGGTTCGCTGCGCCAGCTCGACCCCGCGATCACCGCGAAGCGCCCCCTGCGTTTCTTCGCCTATGCCTGGGGCGAGGCTGAGCCGCGCAGCTGGAAGACCCACACCGAATACCTGAAGCTGTTGGGAAAGTGGGGCTTCGAGACCAACCCCCTGACCAAGCTCTGTCGCACGCCGGACGAGGTCCGCGCCTTCTACCAGAAGATCGGCGTCGAGCGTCCGTCGTTGCCCTACGATATCGACGGCGTCGTCTACAAGGTCGACCGTATCGACTGGCAGGAGCGGCTGGGATTCGTGAGCCGGGCGCCGCGCTGGGCGACGGCCCACAAGTTCCCGGCCGAACAGGCCCGCACGCGCCTCAACGCCATCAACATCCAGGTCGGCCGTACGGGGGCGCTGACGCCGGTGGCCGAACTCGAGCCGGTGAATGTCGGCGGCGTGATTGTGGCGCGCGCGACGCTGCACAATGCCGACGAGATCGAGCGGCTCGATGTGCGCGTGGGCGACATGGTCACGATCCAGCGCGCCGGCGACGTGATCCCGCAGGTGCTTGGCTTCATCGCCGATGAGCGCCCAAAGAACGCTCAGAAGTACCACTTCCCCACGCACTGCCCCTGTCCGCTCGAGACCGAGGTGAAGGCCGAGGAGGGCGGCGTGGTGCGGCGCTGCTCCGGCGGCCTCGAATGTCCGTTCCAGCAGGTCGAGCGCCTGCGCTACTTCGTGTCGCGCAACTGCTTCGACATCGAGGGGCTGGGCGGCACCCACATCGAGAACTTCTTCAACGACGGGCTGCTCAAGGTGCCGGGCGACATCTTCCGCTTGCCCGAGCGCGAAGCCGACCTCAAGAAGCGTGAGGGCTGGGGCGATCTCTCCGTGCGCAACCTGTTGGCCGCCATCGAGGCGCGCCGCACCATCACGCTCGACCGTTTCATCAACGCGATCGGCATCCCCCTGATCGGCGAGGCGACGGCGAAGATCCTGGCTCAGGAATACGGCGACGCCGATACCTGGCTGTCGGAGATGCTGGCGGCGGCGAAAGAGCGGGAGGCGCATCCCGATCCTGCGAAGAAGGAGAAGGCCGCAGAAACCGTCGGGCCGAGCTACGGACGGCTATGCAACGTCGAGCAGATCGGCGTCACGACGGCGGATGCGATGTGCGCCTTCTTCGGCGAGGGCCACAATGTCGAGATCATCCGCGACCTGCTGAAGCAGCTCTCGGTCCAGCCGGTCGAGCGCCGCGTCATTGCCGCCGACGCCAAGCTCAAGGACAAGATCGTCGTCTTCACCGGCGAACTGTCGACCATGACTCGCGACGCCGCCAAGGCACGCGCCGAGGAACTGGGTGCCAAGGTCACGGATTCAGTCTCGAAGAAGACCAGCCTCGTCGTGGTCGGCGAGAATGCCGGCTCCAAGGCGCGCAAGGCCGCCGAACTGGGCATTGAGACGATATCCGAAGAAGAGTGGGTCGCGCTTTCGGCCTGACGGGCTCTGGTGACGACTGAGACGAAGGTGCTGGCCATGACCTTGCCGAATATGTGGCGGGCGTGGCCATTGGTGGGCACCTCATTTGGGATTGGCTGCTTTCTTGCAGAAAGAAGGCCTGTCGGAGCCGCTGCGGCATGGGATGCATGGATCGTGGCACCGACAGAGTTTGAACCGAGAGGATGATCATGGATGGACTGCACGCCAACTCGCCGCACGCGCGCGACCAGCGCTATCTGGTGCACCAGCAGACGGAGCTGAAGACCTACCG
>NZ_JBQVQG010000058.1:0-6258 GCF_052439685.1 Reyranella sp. | reverse complement strand
CTACCCGCCGCCACCGCGCCGGCTAGTCTAGCCGATCCGGCAGACGCCGACTTACAAGGATGAGGTGGTGCGGTTGCGGGGGGACATCAGACGGAACGCCGCTAAAGCGCCGGCCCCGCGAGGATGCTTCGCGCTTCCGCCGCGATCGTTTCGGCGATGGTGGCGTAGCTGTCTGAATAGGCCGAGCCGTCGCGCCACACCGCGGCGATCGAACGGCTGGCGCTCCAGCCGGCCATCGGCAGTCGGGTGACCATGTCGGTGCCGCCCACCTCCGAGCGCAGATAGAGTTCCGGCAGGATGGCGAAGCCCAGCCCCGAGCCGCACATCTGGCGCAGGCTGTCGAGGCTGGTGCCCTCGTAATCCTCGAGCAGGGTGGCCTTGAGGTCGTCGCAGATCTCGCGGGCCTGGCGGTGGGCATGGTGACGGCGGTCGAGGCTGAGGAATCCGATCCCCGCCAGGTCGCCGCGGCGCACCCTGGCGGCCCGGCCCAGCGCATGCTCGGGCGGGCAGACGATGTGCAGCGGCTCGCGGAACAGCGGCTCGATGTGCAGGTCGCTGCCGGAGACGGGCAGGGGCGACAGCACCATGTCGAGCGCGCCGCGCGCCAGCTCGCGCACCTGCTCGTCGGGAATGCCCTCGCGGATGTAGAGCCGCAGGTCGGGGAAGCGCCGGTGCAGCGAGGCCACGATGTGCGGCATCAGGTAGGGGCCGAGCGTCGGGGTGACGCCGAATCGGATGGTGCCCGCGATGCCCGCCCGCGAGCGCCGCACCATCTCCTCGGCATCCTTCACGTCGAGCAGGATGCGCCGCGCGCGCGTCACCAGGTCCCGGCCGATCGGCGTGAGCTGGACCGGGCTCTCGTTGCGCTCGACCAGGGTGACGCCCAGCCGCGCTTCGAGCGCCCGCACCTGCTGGCTGAGCGTCGGCTGGGCGATGTGCACGGCGTCGGCGGCGCGGCGGAAGCTGCGGGCGTCGGCCAGGGCCACGAGATAGGAGAGCTGGCGCAGCGTGGTCATGGCGCGATCAGGAGGGGGCGATAGTCCATGGCTATCAACTCTGGCCCATTCTTTCTATTTCTACAATCGACCACCGCCGCCCATCTTCCCCTCTCACCCGCAGAGGACGAACGAACATGAGCCGCCCCACCCATCGGACCCGGGTATGACCGAGCTTCTGGTCCAGCCCTTCCTCGGCACGCCGGTCTGGTTCTGGCTTGCCTTCATCACGCTGGTGGTGGCGCTGACGGCCTTCGACCTCGGCCTCCTGCACAAGGAGGACCGGGTGATGGGCATTGCTGAATCGCTGAAGCTCTCGGCCTTCTACATCTCGATCGCGCTGGCCTTCGGCGCCTGGGTCTGGGCCGAGAAGGGCGCCGAGCTGGGCATGCAGTACTACACCGGCTTCTTCATCGAGAAGGCGCTGTCGATCGACAATATCTTCGTCATCAGCCTGATCTTCACCTTCTTCGCCATCCCGGCGAAGTATCAGTATCGCGCGCTGCTGTGGGGCATCATCGGCGTCATCGTGCTGCGCGGCCTCATGATCGCGGCCGGCGCGGCGCTGGTGAGCGAGGCCTACTGGGTCCTCTACCTGTTCGCCGTCTTCCTGATCGTGACCGGCATCAAGATGTTCTTCACCAACGACGCGGCGCCGGACCTCGCCAACAACGCCGCCATCCGTTGGATCTCGAACCGCATGCGCGTGACGAAGGAACTGCACGGCGACAAGTTCTTCGTCTTCCGGGCCGACGAGCGCACCGGCCGCATGGTGTTGGCCGCGACGCCGCTGTTCCTCGCCCTGGTGGTGATCAACCTCGCCGACCTGGTGTTCGCGGTGGACTCGGTGCCGGCGATCTTCGCCATCACCACCGACACGTTCGTGGTCTACACCTCGAACATCATGGCGATCCTGGGCCTGCGCGCGCTCTACTTCGCGCTCTCGGCCATGATCGACCGCTTCCACTACCTGAAGCACGCGCTGGCCGCGGTGCTGGTCTTCATCGGCTCCAAGATCTTCGTCTCGGACTTCCTGCTGGACGACGCGAAGTTCCCGCCCGTCGCCAGCCTCGCCGTCACGATCGGCCTGATCGCCGCCGGCATCGCCTGGTCGCTGTGGAAGACCCGGGAGGGGGCGGTGCAGAGGTGAGGGGGCATCGATGGGGCAGGCGCCGAGAGGCGCCTGACCTCGTGGTACTTTACTCGTCGTTCCAATTCGAAGCGGCTTCAATGAACGCCTGATCCCGTCGCGCGCGATCGCTTCGCGCGACCGCGAGCGATTGCCGGTGTGCCTCCTTTCTGAACACCGTTGACCGGACGTTCGGTAACAAGACCTGGATTGACGTCAACCGTGGTGCTCTCAGCGCTTCACGGTGCCTTGAAGCTTTACATGCATGGGCTTGGGCTCTCTTAGTGCTGGTATGTTTCGTCTCTAGTGGCATGTAACTATTGTTGTTAGTGATAACCAACCCCTCGATAGGTGTCCTTTCAATGACCGATCAACTAATCTCCACCATTGCGCGCTCGCGGGATTTGGCTTGGCTAAAGCGCTGCCGTGAACTCAATAGGAACAATGGTGAATTGGATGTTGTTGCAGCAGTAGAAGGTCGCATCAGGGATTTGAATCTTCAGGCTGCGCTGCGTCTGAGGCCTGAGGCTAAGACCGTGGAGAGTCGTGTCCAAGAGTCCGTTCGAGTTTACCGCGAGCTACTCAAACATAAGCATGGAAGAAACCAAGCGGCTGGCTATACGGAGCGAGAAATCCGCCAGTACGGTCATCGAGAAGCCCTCATTCGGACCATTCGTCGAGGGAAGAAAACCGATGGACTTAAGCTGCTCGCAGCTCATCAAAGGCTAGATTGCGCGTACGAGAAAATCGCTATCGATCATGCTCACGAAATGCCAGAAGACGTCATTGCGCGAGCTCGACTTCTTCTGGCCAGCGTTCAAGAAGAATCTTGATTTTTTTTCTTGCACGTTCCGCCGTGAAAGATTGCCGAGCGGACTTCTCTACATGCGGCGTCACCAGAACTCTAACGGCGTCTATTGGCTTCCACTTGCCGCCAACGCCTGCGTCAGGTCCGCAATCAGATCATCCGGATGCTCGATGCCCACCGACAGGCGGATCGTCGTGTCTAAAACGCCGATGCGGTCGCGGACTTCGAGCGGGACGCCGGAGTGCGTCATGGCGGCGGGGTGGCTGGCGAGGGATTCCGTGCCGCCGAGGCTCACTGCGAGCTTGAAGATCTGTAGCGCGTTCAGGAAGGCGAAGGCTTCCTTCTCGCCACCCTTGATGTCGAAGGAGAAGGTCGAGCCGGCGCCGGTGCACTGGCGATCGTAGAGCGCCTTCTCGGGCGAGCCCGCCGGCAGCAGGCCGAGATAGTGCAGTTTCGCGACGTTGGGATGCGCGGCGAGCCAGTCGGCGACCAGGCGCGCATTTGAGTTGGCGCGCTCCATGCGCAGCCCCAGGGTCTCCAGCGAGCGGCCCAGCATCCAGCAGGAATGCGGGTCGAGCTGCGTGCCGAGGCTGCCGCGCAGGGCGCGGATCGGGCCCATGACCGACTGTTTGCCCATCGCCGCGCCGGCGATCAGGTCGGAATGGCCGCCGACATATTTGGTCAGCGAATAGAGCGAGACGTCGGCACCGTGGTCGAGCGGGCGCTGGAAGACCGGTCCCAGCAGGGTGTTGTCGCAGACCAGCACGGGCGCGGGCGTGCCCTGCGCCGCACCGATCTCGTCGGCGAGGCGGCGCATCAGGGCGATGTCGACCAGCGTGTTGGTCGGGTTGGCCGGCGTCTCGATCATGATGACGGAGATGCGGCCCTTGGAGCGCGCCTGGGCGATGGCGGTGCTGATGGCGGCCTCGCTCACGCCGTCGACGAAGCCCACTGCCGAGATTCCGAAGCCCGACAGCGTCTTCGCGAGCAGCGTCTCGGTGCCGCCATAGAGCGGCTGCGAGTGCAGCACCACGTCGCCGGGACGGGCGAACGCGAGCAGGGTCGTGGAGATCGCCGACATGCCGGAGGAGAACAGGGCGCAGGTCTCGGCGCCCTCGTAGACCGCGAGCCGGTCCTCGACGATCTCGCTGTTGGGATGGTTGAAGCGCGAATAGACGAGGCCGGCGGCGCTGCCGGCGGGCGGCGTCTTGCGACCCGACGCATAGTCGAAGAAGTCGCGGCCTTCCTCGGCCGAGCCGAACACGAAGGTCGAGGTCAGGAACACTGGCGGCTTCACCGCGCCTTCCGACAGCGCCGGGTCGTAGCCGTAGGACAGCATCAGCGTCTCGGGCTGGAGCTTGTGGTTGCCGATGTGGGTCTTGTACGGGCGGGGCGCGGTCATGGCGTTGTCTCCTGACGGAAGGGCGAGCCTCGTCCGCATGATGACAGTAGGGTGTGTCGAAACGGTGTGCTTGCTCCGAAAACAGACCTCACCCTGAGGAGGCGCGCAGCGCCGTCTCGAAGGGGGGCACGCGCACCCCGTCTGTTGCCCATCCTTCGAGACGCGCCGCTTCGCGGCGCTCCTCAGGATGAGGTGAACGTGGTTTATGCCCCCATCAGCGCCGCGATCTCGGCGCGGACGCTGGCCGAGCGGCGGTAATACTGGTGCGAGCCGGCGAAGCCGTGGTCGTAGTCGGTGAAGCCGCTGCAATCGACCCTGCGATAGGTGGCGGGCGGGAACAGGATGGTGTCGCCGCCGCCGCGCGGCCCGTCCTGGCCGAGGCGGTGGCAGTTGTTCAGGGTCTCGCTCAGGACATCCAGGACCTTGTCTCCGCGATTGTGGAGGATCGTGATGCGCTTCCCGAGCCGGTAAAGCGGCGCCAGGCTGTTGGTGATGGCCGCGTCGAAGGCATCGTCGACGATGTCGGCCGCCGCCAGGAAGATGTGGTCGAACATCTCCGCATCGCCATTGCCGTTGTCGAACCAGGCCTGCACCGCCGCCTGCAGCGCGAGGTTGCCCATGCTGTGGGTCAGCAGGAAGGTCCGCCGGCCGTTCGCGCGCGCCGTCTCGAGGATGGGCAGCAGGTTGGCGAAGAAGCGCATCAGCGGCAGGCCCGAGCCGCCGGCCATGCTCTGGTCCGAGCGGTAGGGCAGGGTCGGGAAGGGGACCGTCAGCAGCTGGCCGCGCGAGGGCCAGCTGAAGGTGACGACCGTGGTGTCCGCCTCGCTCACGCCCGACTGGGCGAGCCATTCGCGGTTGAAGGCGGCGCGGGTCAGCGCATCCTCGAAGCTGTTGGCGAAGCCGTGGACGAAGACCAGGATGTTGCGCCCACCCTCGGCCAGGTCGTCGATCGCCGACTGGCTGAAGCCGCCCTTCTGCAGGTCGTTCAGCGAGCGGATCGCGCCCACCGTGTCGGCCGTCAGCCCGGCACTGTCGACGAAGGCCGTGCCGTAGGTGACCTGCAGCGGATTGTCGGGCGCCGTCATGAAGAACGTGTAGTTCTCCGGCCGATCCGCCGGATGGTTGGCGATCCTGTTGGTGGCGAAATAGACGGTGGTCGTCATGAATCCTCCCCCCGTGGCGGCGCCCAGCCTGCGCTCCTGCCGCTGGTTGTCAATCGGCAGGGTTGCACGGCGGGACGCCCTTTCGTGCACTAGGGGGACAGCAGTCGCGCGATTTCGGTCACGGCGCGATGGGCCAGCATGATCGCGGGCGGGTCGATCGGCGTCACGAGCGAGGAGAGTTTCACGATCACCAGCCCATGGTCGGGCACGACGAACAGGTTCTGGCCGTGGATGCCCATGGCGAACAGCAAGCGCGGCGGGCCGTCGACGATGTACCAGCCGTTGCGATAGCGCGTCGTGCCGAGACCCATGGCGCCGAAGCTGGCGCCGAACTGGCCGGCGCTCCAGGCGCCGGCATCGCCGCCGGTCCAGAGATCGTCGATCACCCGTGCCGGCACGGACTGGCGCGGGCCGCGGCGACCGGCGTCGAGGACGAGCTGTCCCAGGCGCGCGACGTCGCGGGCGGTGGCACAGACGCCGCCGCTGCAGCGCGCGGCGCCGCGCCCGTCGACGGTGACGAACGCATCGTGCGCCGCGCCCATCGGCTGCCACAGATGCTCGCTCACGAGCTCTGCGTAGGACTTGCCGGTCGCGCGTTCGAGAGCGAGACCCAGCAGGTCGGTGTTGGCCGAGTCGTATTTGAAGGCGCCGCCATGGCTGCCGGGCAGGGGCGCCATGTCGGCGAAGAAGCGCGCGAGGTCGGCGGGCGGCGCGCCCGCGGGCAAGGCCTCCCAGCCGGTGGCCGCGGCATAGGCGGCCAG
>NZ_JBQVQG010000057.1:0-7562 GCF_052439685.1 Reyranella sp. | reverse complement strand
CCACCTGCGCGAGCGTCATGGCCAGGATCATGGCGGCGCCGCCGCTCGCCTCGCCGCCCAGGCTGACGGCCAGCAGCGCGAAGGCGACCGGAGCCGCGGCCTGCGGGAAGCCCAGCGTCGCCGATGAGGCCGCCCAGCGCACGAGCCGCCATCGGCCGGGATGGGGGCCGGAGCCGGGATCGCCGATCATCATGACGCGTGCTGTCTACACAGAGGATGCCGTGCCGCCAACGGCCTTGCCAACGCCGCGCGGGCGGAAAACCATGCAACGTCGCCGTCGGTCGCCTGTTGGCAGGTCCCGCCGGTCTTGCGTGGAGGTTCGCATGTCGATGAAGAAGAAGACGTTCGTGGCGATGTTCCTGATCCTGGCCGGCTGCAGCGGCACCGCCGACACCGGCACGGCCGGCCCAGCCGGCGCCACCCCCGGCGGCAACCCCGGCGCCACCGGCGCGGCGTCGGAGCGCTACATGGGCGTCCGCTCCAACGTCAACGCGACCTGGAACGGCAGCACCAGCTCGTCGACCATGCTCATGCAGCGCATCAAGGAAGATTCTGCGCGCGGCGCCGACAGCGGCGGCGGCGACACGAAATACTGAGGCCGCGCCGCCTCGACCTACCCCACCCCCAACAACCGCAGCAGCTTCGTCTGGCGCTTCAGCAGGTCGGCCAGCGTGT
Source organism: Reyranella sp. (assembly GCF_052439685.1). GTDB lineage: Bacteria > Pseudomonadota > Alphaproteobacteria > Reyranellales > Reyranellaceae > Reyranella. The sequence continues at coordinate 6,887 of NZ_JBQVQG010000057.1, read as the reverse complement.
AGCGGTCGAGCACGGCCATGAACGCGGCAAGCGCCTCGTCGAGGACGCGGGTGAGCTCGCAGGCCGGCGAGATGACGCAGGTGTCGCACTCGACCAGGGCGAAGCCGTCTTCCGTCTGGCGCACCACGGCACCGACGTTGATCTTCTCGGGCGCCCGGGCGAGGCGGATGCCGCCGGCGCGGCCGCGCACCCCCTCGATGTAGCCCGCCTTGCCCAGGTCGTGCGCCACCTTCATCAGGTGGTTCTGCGAGATGCCGTAGCCGCGCGCGATCTCGGCGATCGAGCAGACGCGGTCGGGCTGGGCGCCGAGATAGGTGAGCACGCGCAGCGCGTAATCGGTGTAACGGGTCAGGCGCATCTGGTCGTTGGTCCCTGCGACACGGTGGCGAACGGGCGTTCACAATACATGTATCTACTTTACATGCTTAGCCTCCCTCCATAGATGTATCTCAGATACATGATTGGAGCGAGGCGATGAGCGGCCTGGCGTTTGATGAGATCGAAGGTGTCGACGAAGAGGGCCTGGCCCGGCTGGTCGACCGCTTCTACGCCGCCGTCCGCGCCGACACGCTGATCGGGCCGGTCTTCAACGACGCGATCGACGACTGGCCCGTGCATCTCGAGAAGCTCGCCGCCTTCTGGTCTTCCCTGATGCTGACCAGCGGCCGCTACAAGGGCATGCCGATGGCGGCCCATCTCAAGCACCGCGCCCGGATCACGCCCGCCATGTTCGACCGCTGGCTCGTGCTGTGGCGCGAGGCCACCGAGGCGGAGATGCCGCCCGCCGCCGCGCGCTCGATGCAGGCCAAGGCCGCCCGCATCGCGGAGAGCTTCAAGCTGGCGCTCGGCAGCCGGGCGCTCCAGGGCATAGGTTGAGAAGGAGAAGTGTCATGACTGCGTCTGCACACACCGGAGGCCAGATCCCCGCCGTCGATCTCGCCGTCCATCACAGCGCGAGCGGCGTCGCCGACCGCCTGGCGCTCGGTTTCACCAAGACGCTGCGCTTCTGCGCCGACACATTCTTCGCGAAGCGCTACGGCCATCGCGCGATCGTGCTGGAGACGGTCGCGGCAGTGCCCGGCATGGTCGGCGCCACGCTCACACATTTGCGCTGCCTCCGGAACATGTGCGACGACAAAGGCTGGATCCGCACGCTGATGGAGGAAGCCGAGAACGAGCGCATGCACCTCATGACCTTCATCGAGGTGGCGAAGCCCACTTTGTTCGAGCGGTTCGTGGTCCTGGGCGTGCAATGGGTGTTCTATCTCGCCTTTTTCGCGCTCTATCTCGTGAGCCCGCGCACGGCGCACCGGGTCGTGGGCTATTTCGAGGAAGAAGCGGTGATCAGCTACACTCACTTCCTGGCCGAGCTGGACGAGGGCCGCACGGCCAACATCCCGGCGCCGGCGATCGCGCGGCACTACTGGAAGCTGCCCGACGATGCCACCCTGCGTGACGTGGTGCTGGTGGTGCGCGCCGACGAGGCACATCACCGCGACGTCAACCACGGCTTCGCCAACGAGCTGGCGGGGCGGCTGGTCACGACCGCGGCGGCGCCTTATCCCGAGCATGCCGACGAGTTGGCCGAACTCCGCTCGGCCTAAGGAGCGACAGGACCTTGCCGTCGGCAATGTCCGGGAGCGCCGAAGGAAGAGGTACGAAATGCCCACCCCCTACAAGACGACGCCGGTGTTCGACGAGACGACCCTGCCCGCGGCGTTGCGGCGGGAGCATCGCACGAAGGCGGGCGTGTGGGGCGTGATCCGCGTGCTCGAGGGCGAGCTGCGGCTCTTCCTCGACGATGGGAACGACGCGGGCACGATCCTCACGCCGGACCGTCCCGGCGTCGTACAACCGCAGCAACCGCACCATGTGGAGCCGCTGGGCCGGATGCGCATGCGGGTCGAATTCCACGACTGCACGCCGGAGGGTTTCAGGCCGGCACCGTCGCCATGATGGCGGGCGAGTCGAGCCAGGCGCGGGCCTTTTCGATCTGCTGGAACATCCGCATCGGACGTTTCGGCACGGCGAGGATTCCCAGCACCCGCGCCGTCCGCCAGTAGTTCTCGTCGCGCATGACGAAGGCCAGCGGACCGAGCGCGTGGCCGACGGTGGTGTGCATCGCCCGAAGGCGGGCGCCGATCGCGAGCTGGTGCGTCGGATCCATCTCGTTCTCGGCGAGGCGGCCGTCGAACAGCTTACGATAGCTCACGACGTGGGAGCCTGCGATCACGTCCAGCAGGCTTTCGACGTGCGCGACCTGCACCGGGCCTTCGCCGACGACGACCATTAGTTTCGCCCGCGAATCGATGGTCCAGTGGAGGGGCATGTCGAAAAATATCTCTGAAAATTGATTTGCAAATTTTTTTAGCAACATGTGTGAAGAGACCGCAATGCTTCCGCGCGCGCGGCAGCCCCGCGTTTTCAGAAGGCCCGCGCTTCGACACCGCCCGGTCGCGGGCTGAGCAGCAGAACAACCGTTCCGAGCACGGCCGAGACGAACGAGCCCAGCAGGATGCCGATCTTCACCCCATCCTGCAGCGCCGGACTGTCGGGGAAGGCCAGCAGGCCGATGAACAGGCTCATGGTGAAGCCGATGCCGCAGAGCAGCGAGACGCCCAGCACGTGCAAGGGTGCTGCATTGGTCGGACCGTCGGCCCAGCCGAACTTCACGGTCATCATGGCGGTGCCGTAGACCCCGATCACCTTGCCGACGACCAGCCCGCCCGCGACGCCCAGGGTCAGCGGATCGGCGAAGGCGCCGAGGTCGAAGCCCGCGAACGACACGCCGGCATTGGCGAAGCCGAAGATGGGGATGATGAAGAACGGCACGACCTTGATCAGGGCATGCTCGAGCGTGTGCAGCGGCGAGCTGGCCGCCGGCTCGCGTCCGCCCGGCGCCGGTCGGCCGATCGGGATGGTGAGGGCCAGCGCCACGCCGGCGACCGTGGCATGGACGCCCGACAGCAGAACCAGCACCCACAGGCCCACGCCCAGCATCAGATAGGGCCACAGCGCCCGCACCTTGAGGCGGTTGAGCACCAGCAGCGCCACCAGCACCGCAGCCGCGCCGCCCAGCGCCGCGAGGTCGAGATTGCCGGTATAGAAGATGGCGATGATCAGCACCGCGCCGAGATCGTCGATGATCGCCAGCGCCGTCAGGAACACCTTCATCGAGGCCGGCACGCGGTTGCCGAACAGCGACAGCACACCCAGCGCGAAGGCGATGTCGGTCGCGGTGGGAATCGCCCAGCCGCGGATCACCTCGCCGTTGTTCCAGTTGAGTCCGGCGAAGATCAGCGCCGGCACCGCCATGCCGCCGGCGGCGCACAGCCCGGGCAGGATGCGGCGCGACCAGGTCGAGAGCTGGCCGTCGACGATCTCGCGCTTGATCTCCAACCCGACCAGCAGGAAGAACACCGCCATCAGCGCGTCGTTGATCCAGTGCGAGACGCTGAGCGGCCCGACATAGGCCTTGAGCGCCGCGAAATAGGTCGGAGCGAGGGCCGAATTGGCGACGATCAGCGCCAGCGCCGCGGCCGCCATGAGGACGATGCCGCCCGAGGCCTCGTTGTCGATGAAGCGGCGCAGCAGCGTGGGACGCACTTGGGGATTGCGGGTCATGGGTCTCGCACGGGAACAGGACCGCTGGCGGCCCGACCAGCGCTATTCCCTGCCCGTACCGATGTGCGGACACCCGCGTTTCTTGTGGCCGATGTGGCGCGGCAGGGCAACAGGATCCGGCGGCGCGTCCGCGCGATTTCCCTAATTACAACGGCCATGAGAAATGCCACTCCTTCCCCGCCGCACGGTGAGCGGCGGCGTTGAGATACGGGAGTTCGAGATGGCCGGGTACGGGTGGGGTCTTCTGGTCGCGGGCTCGATGATGGCCTTGTCGGGACTCGCGGCGCCCGCGGCGGCGCAGACGAAGAAGATCGGCACGTTCGGCGGCTGGGAGATCGGCATCGTCCACGACAAGGGCAAGTTCGTGCGCTGCGTCGCCGACACGACCGGCCCCGACAATCAGGGCCTGCGGATGAGCTTCGGCGAGGACGGACAGCGCCACCTGATCCTGCCGGGCCCCGGCACGGCCGGCGCCAAGGACGAGGCCGTGATCGTGCTCAGGCCCAGCGGCAAGCGCTTCACCTTCGCGATGACCCAGCGCGCGCCCGACCGGCTGTGGAGCCCGGTGCTGGAAAACGGCTTCACCGACGTCTTCTTCGAATCGAAGCGCCTGGAGGTGCAGCTCCCCGCGCGCAACGTGACGCGGAGCTTCGACCTCGGCGATCCCGACACGATGAGTGCCCGGATCGACGGCTGCATGACCTCCCACCAGTAAGCGACGACGGACCCTACGATGATGCGCAAAGACCTGCTTTCGGCGGCGACGGTGCTCGCCCTCCTCGCCCTTCCCGCCGGCGCGCAGGCCGAGCCGGGCGACGCCACCTTCTGCCAGCAATATGCGGCCGCCGCGGCGACGGCGGCCAAGGACGCCATCGCGATCAACCCGGCCTGCCAGGATTTGAGCAAGGGCGTGCATGCCGTCACCAAGGCGCATGTCGACTGGTGCCTGAAGACCGACCGCACCGAGGTCGAGGGCGCGTCGGCGCACATCCGCCGGCTCGCCAGCCGCTGCACCAACGGCCAACTGGCGGCCCCCAACGGCTATGGCGGCTACGACATCGTCGCCAACGACAAATTCGAGAAAGCCTGGGGCCAGGCCGGCCCCTGGCGGATCCGCGCGGCGCGCAGCGGTGAGACCTTCATGTACTGCGTCGCCGATTCGAATGCCGGCGGCCGCCGGGTCCGCATCGGCGTCGACCTCGTGCAGCCGGGCGATTCGCGGCAGTGGCAGGTCGCGGTGCCGATGAAGGGGCCGAAGGACTGGCAGGGCTCCTTCCAGGTCGACGGCAAGGGCTTCGGCAATGGCGGCGGCAACCAGATGAGCGGCGTCGGCGTCGGCAGCTGGAGCATCGCCTGGCTGGGCGAGTCGGAGCTTTCGGGCCTGCGCAAGGGCGGGCGCGAGGCCCTGGTGGGCGTGGAGACGCAGGATTACGAGTTCCCGCTGGCCGACGTCGGCGCCGCGATCCGCCAGCTCGAGGACTGCCGCCGCAAGCGCGGCCTGGGCGGCTGATCCCGCCTCAGGCGTGGTGCAGGGTGCCGCGCAGCTGTTCGACGGTGGATTGGGCCGCCACGATGCGGCCCATCAGGTTGACCCGGCGGATCACCAGGCTGGTGTTCTTCGGATTGACGTTCAGCGCCTTCGACAGATCGTTGAGATCGTCGCGCAGCCGATTGAGATTGGTCTCGAGTTCGGCAAGCTTCCTGTCGTCCCTGCGCACCGCTACCTCGCAAAAACCGCTATCCGCAGGATATCACGCGCCCCGTGGCGATGCCGGGGCGACGACGCACCCGTTTTGTATCAATCGTAAGGCGGCCGGCGCGGCGTCGCACAGGCCTCGCACACCTTGTCGCGCAGCCAGCGATGCGCGGGGTCGCCGTCGAAGCGCGGATGCCAGAGCAGCGAGATAGTGAAGTCGCGCAGCTCCATGGGGATCGCAAAAGCATGCAGCCCGTGCCGCAGGCCGGCCGTGTGCCGCTCCGGCACGGTCGCGATCAGGTCCGATCCGCGGGCCAGCGCCAGCGCGGCGGAGAAACCGTCGACCGTCGTCACGATCGACCGGCACAGGCCCTGCTGCGCCAGCAGCTCGTCGACCTGGCCGAGATCGAGCCCCTCGCGCCAGGCGACGACATGGCCGAAGGCGGCATAGTCGGCCGCCGTCACCGCGCGCCCGGCCAGCGGATGCCCGGCGCGGACCACGCCGACATAACGGTCGGTGAACAGCGCGCGCGCCCGGATCTCCGGGCCGATCATGGCAGCCACCACGCCGGTCTCCAGATCGAACGTGCCGTCGCGCAGCCCCTGGCTGTCCTTGTCGAGCTTGCGCACGAAGCGCAGCCGCACCTGCGGCGCCTCCGCCTGAACTGCGCGCAGGAGCGCCGGGCCGAAGGTCTCGACCAGCCCGTCGCTGCTGCGCAGGGTGAAGCCGCGCTGCAGGCGCGCCGGATCGAGCCGTCCGGCGGGCCGCAGCAGGGCGTCCGCCTCCTCGACCAGCACGCGCACCCGCTCGCGCATCTCCAGCGCCCGCGGCGTCGGCACGAGCCCCCGCCCGGCCCGCACGAGCAACGGATCGCCGGTCACCTCCCGCAACCGCGCGAGCGCACGGCTCATCGCCGAGGGGCTGAGCCGCAGCCTTTGCGCCGCCCGCGCCACATTGCCCTCGGCGAGCAGCACATCGAGCGTGACGAGAAGATTGAGATCGGGTCGTGACATGGCGCGATCCTAGCATGCCCGCGAAAAGATGACATGGCGTCAAGCGCACGAATAGAATGCAAATGATGCACCTTCCGCCTTATCACGCGGAGGGCTACCTGCTCTGAGGATCCCAAGGAGCAAAACATGCACGATACAGAGACCATAACGGCGAACCGTCACCGGGCCGGAGCCCTTGCCGGCCTCTCGCTCGCCATCCTCTTGTCCTCCCTCGGCACCAGCATCGCCAATGTCGCTTTGCCGACGCTGGCGGATGTCTTCGCCGCACCCTTCCAGCACGTGCAGTGGGTGGTGCTCGCCTATCTCCTGACCAGCACCGTGCTGATCGCCACCATCGGGCGCCTCGGCGACCTATTCGGTCGCCGCCGGTTGCTGCTGGCGGGCCTTGCGGTGTTTTCCGTCGCCTCGTTGCTGGCAGGCCTGTCGCTATCGCTGCCCATGCTCATTGCGGCTCGTGCCGTTCAGGGGGCGGGTGCCGCGGCGATGATGGCGCTTGCCATGGCCTTCGTCAGCGAAACCGTGCCGAAAGAAAGGATCGGCAGCGTTATGGGCC
>NZ_JBQVQG010000056.1:0-8672 GCF_052439685.1 Reyranella sp. | reverse complement strand
CGTCTCGACGACCTGCTGCCATGGGCCTACGCCACTCCGCAAGTGCTCAAGGCCGTGGCCTGAAAACGACCCTTACGCACCAGCTCTTGCTTATGTTGATGAGTCGGTCGAGCCGAGCCCGGAACAGATCGCCTTCCTGAGTTCCCTCGTGCTTCTTCGGCCGTATTCTTTCCTCCGCTGCGACCCTCGAATCATGACTTTCCGGCGACAAGAATCGATAAGTGAAACTGCAAGCTTCAAGGGCATAGCACCCCGAAACCTTGCAATCCCGAAACTGTTTGATCCCGGGATTTGATGGTGCACCCTTGTCAGGGAATTTGAGGGATGCGCTATGGGACAGGTTCTTCACGGCTGCGGCCCAACGACATAGGCGATCTGTCGAGCGATACAGCATAGTCAAGAGAGCCTGAGGAGCTTTTCCAAACGATACGGCATCGATCCCAAGACCGTCACCAAGTGGAAAAAGCGCGGCTCTGTCGCTGATCTGAAGACCGGACCGAAGGACGCGAAGTCGACAGTGCTTTCGATCGAGGACGAGGCGATCGTCGTCGCCTTCCGCAAGCACACACTCTTGCCGCTCGACGACTGCCTTTGTGCCCTGCAGGCCACGATACCGCACCTGACCCGTTCGTCCTTGCTCGGTCAAATACGAGGAAGTCTATCTTCGCCTACGACAGTGTCGGCCACGCGCGCGTCTCGCTCGGTCGCTATATCGACTTCTACAACGGCAAGCGGCGGCATTCGAGCCTTGACGCCCGAACGCCCGATCGCGCCTACTTCGACGTCATCAGGCCACTGGCGCGGACGGCATGAAACTTTATGCCGCCGTTGTCTGGTCGTCACTCCGGTCGGGCTACGCCCTCCCTAGGTGACGACCAGACAATGGCGAAAGAAACCGGCGGACATTCCACTTATCCAACGCCGATTCCTGCCCGAACAAACCCGGCCGCCTCTGGCGGTCACCGGCGATTTCTCGGTTAGGGTCGGGTTGCGAAGACCAACTCATGACCAAGGAACCCACCGATGACCTTACGAGATGATGAACCTGCGCTCGCTCGTGGAGAAGACCCCAGACGCCGATGTATTGCGCGATATGGTCAGCTTTGCCGCCCAGCGGTTGATGGAAATCGAGGTCGGGGTGCTGACAGGCGCGCCGCACGGCGAGAAGAGCACAGTCCGTCTGGTGCAGCGCAACGGCTATCGTGAGCGGGACTGGGAGACGCGGGCCGGCACGGTAGAACTGCGCATCCCTCGGCTGCGTAAGGGCAGTTACCTCCCCGGCTTCCTCGAGCCACGCCGCATGGCCGAGAAGGCGCTGACTGCCGTCATCCAGGAGGCCTACATCCAGGGTATCTCGACCCGCTCTGTTGACGAGTGGTCAAGGCCATGGGTATGAGTGGCATCTCCAAGAGCCAGTTGAGCAGGCTGTGCGAGGACATCGACCAGCGGGTGAAGGCCTTCCTCGATCGGCCGATCGAAGGGGATTGGCCGTACCTGTGGATCGATGCGACCTACGTGAAGGTGCGCCAGGCAGGCTGCATCGTCTCGGCCGCCGTTTTCGTGGCGGTCGGCGTCAATGCCGATGGCCGGCGCGAGGTGCTGGGCATGGATATCGGTCCGTCCGAGGCCGAGACCTTCTGGATCGCCTTCCTGCGCAAGCTGGCGCGGCGCGGTCTCAGGGGCCTCAAGCTCGTCGTCTCCGACGCCCACGAGGGCATCAAGGCGGCCGTCTCCAAGATCCTCGTCACCGTCTGGCAGCGCTGCCGTGTCCACTTCATGCGCAACGCCCTGGCCCATGCCGGCCGCAGCGGCCGGCGAGTCGTCTCGGCGTTCATCGCAACAGCCTTCGCCCAGAATGACGCCGAGCAGGCCAAGGCCCAATGGCGCCGCGTCGCCGATCAGCTCAGGCCCAAGGTCCCAAAGCTCGCAACCCTCATGGACGATGCCGAGCCTGATGTGCTGGCCTACATGAGCTTCCCGCCCCAGCACCGCACCAAGCTGCACAGCACCAATCCGCTGGAGCGCCTGAATGGCGAGATCAAGCGCCGCACCGAGGTCGTCGGCATCTTCCCCAACGAGGCCGCCATAACTCGGCTCGTCGGTGCCATTCTGCTCGAACAGAACGACGAGTGGGCCGTCCAGCGCGCCCGCTACATCACGCTGGAAAGCATCACCCCAATCGGAGACGATCCCAGCGTCGGTCTGCCCATCGCGGCAGACTGACCGATCCGGACCTAACCGGACATCGTCATGACCAACGAGATGGTACACCACGCCTCGGGGCACGATCCTGAACCGCCCGGCCTCCAGACGATCAACGGCGATGACAAGACTTGCGAGATTGCACGGATGTGAGCCCGTCGAAATACGCAAGCAATCGGGCAAGCCTTATAGAGGCCAACGATATCACTGCCAAGAGCGTGGCAAACACACGGTCAGAAAATGAACCTCGATCTCAGTTCGTTGCGAAGCGTACTCGCGGCTGCCGAGCATGGGAGTTTTCGGCAAGCCGCGACAGCCCTCAACATCAAGCAGTCTGCACTTAGCCGCCGCATTCGGCATCTCGAAGAGCAGTTTGGCGTCTTGCTGTTCGAGCGCTCCAGTGGAGGAGTGCGCCTCACCTCGGCCGGCACGAGCCTGGCGCCAGCCGCCCGCCGCCTCTTCGACGAAATCGACGATATGATCACGGCGGCGCAGTTGGCCCATCGCGGAGAAGCAGGCGTGCTGAAAGCTGGGTTCGGAACCGCCGTATCCACCAGCAAAGTGCGTACTGTGCTGGCGGAACACATCAAGTCGTTTCCGGCAATCGCCATACAGGTTACCGAACGATCGCCCGCTCAACTGGCGGCCGCTCTTGGAACAGGAGACGTGGATGTGGCCATCGTCGCCGGAGAAGCGCGGCAACATAGCGGACCTACCATGTCTCTATGGTCGGAGCGCATCGTGGCGGCACTGTCGTCGCGGCACCCACTTTCGAACAGCGAGGTCGTCGATTGGAGCGATCTGAAGGACGAGACGTTTCTTCTCAGCCAATGGGAGCCGGGCCTAGATCTGCGGAACCTGATCCTCAAGAAGCTTGCAGCTCCCGGTGATGCCCCGAAGATCGAGACCTGGAACGCCAGCAATGAGAATGTTCTTGGGATGGTCGAAGCTGGGATTCATGTCAGCATTCATTTCGAGTCATGGACCAGTCTTGCCTATAGCGGGGTCCGCTTTCGCGAAATCCGCGATGCGTCAGGCCCAAGCCATATCACCTTCACCGCATGCTGGGAGGAGCACAACCGCAACCCGGCTCTCGCCCGGTTCCTGGAGACGCTCCGGCAAACACACCATCCGACCACCCTCACCTAGAGCGATTCTAGGTCTGAGCGTATCCGGCTTTAGAGAAGTAGTTGCGGCATTCTTCGGGCGGGACGGTTGGCAGTAACTAGGCGATGGCGTGATAGACGGCGTCGTGAGTTCGCTGGGCGGCGTTTCGCAAGCCATGCTTGAGCCTTGAGAAGAGCATCTCGATCGGGTTCAGATCGGGCGAGTATTTGGGCAGGAAGAAGAGCTTGGCTCCGACCGTCCGGAGGCTCCTTCGGACAGCGCTGCTCCTGTGCGAACCGAGGTTGTCCATCATGACGATGTCGCCGGGCCACGTCGGGACGATCCCGTTCGCTGGCGATCAACGTCTTTTTTTCTAGTACCAACCCTTACTGAGCCTGACTCTCGGTATGGGATTCCTCGTAGTCGCGATTTGTGATTCGATTGCTCGTCTCCAGGTCGCTGACGGGGTATCGAATGGGAACGGCAGTCGAGGTTACGCGCTCGGATCATACGGCGCTGGAGCTTCGCCATCACGCCAGCAAGAGCGCGGATAGTGCGCAGGTTTGCCGGCTATTGGCGCTGGGGTCGGTGGTGGAAGGTCGGTGTCGTGGCGAGGCAGCGGCACTGGGCGTCATGGACCGTCAAACGTTGCGCGACTGGATCCATCGCTACAACGAGGCCGGGATCGGAAGGTCTGAAGTCTCGCCGCAACCCCGGCCGAGCGCCGGCCCTGAGCGCGGCCCAGATGGCGAAGTTGAAGGCGGTGGTCCTGGCCGGCCCCGATCCGGCCGAGCACCCGATGGTGCGCTGGCGCTGCGTTGACCTGCAGGCCGAGGTGGCGCGGCGGTTTGCCGTCGAAGTGCACGAGAGCACGGTGGGCCGGTGGCTGCATGAGCTGAGGTTGACCCGGCTGCAACCTCGTCCGAGCCATCCCCGGAAGATCGCCGAAGCGGAAGAGACTTTTAAAAAAACTTCGCCAGCCTGCTGACGGCGGCCTTGCCCGCCCGCGCGCTCGGCGGGCCGATCGAGATCTGGTTCCAGGACGAGGCCAGGGTCGGCCAGAAGGGAACCCACGCCTATGTCTGGGCGCCGATCGGCTCGCGACCGTTGATGGTGCGCGATAACCGGCACGACTCGGCCTACATCTTCGGCGCAATCTGTCCGGACCGCGCCGTCGGCGCGGCGATCGTGATGCCGGAGGTCAATGCCGAGGCGATGAGCCACCATTTGAAGGTGATCGGCGCCGAGGTCTCGCCGCTGGCCCATGCCGTACTGATTTGCGACGGCGCCGGTTGGCACCAGACCGGGGGGACGATTGCGCGTACCCGACAACATCACCCTGCTGCCCTTGCCGCCCTACTCTCCCGAACTGAACTCGATGGAGTCTGGCACTACTTGCGCGAAAACATTCTCGGCTCACGGGTCTGGGACACATACGACGACATCGTCGAGGCCTGCTGCGCCGCCTGGCGCTTTCTAACCGACGATCCTGCCCGCATCCGATCCATCGGACGCCGAGCTTGGGCATCGGTCAGCCTCTAAGCGGGTTGGTATAACTCAGCTTCTCCTCGTGGACGATCCCCCAGACCACGCGATAGCCCACACTCAGGCCGCGCTCTGCCAACTCGCCGACTAGCCCGCGCAGGGTGAACTCGCGCTCCCGACAGCGCTGCAGCAGCCAGTCCCGGTACTTGCCAACAAGCTTCCTCGGCCGGTACCCGCCGATCTGCCACGGCGCCAAGCTGCCGGTCCGACGATAGCGGTTCACCCAGTCGATCGCCGTGCTGATCGCAACTCCAAAGCGGGCCGCCGCCTAGTTACACGACAAGCCCTCCCGCCCTACCGAGAAGACTACCCGCTCCCGAAGGTCCATCGAACAGGCTCGTGCCATCCCTGCTGGCCTCCAACCCAGCCAGCAGGTTGAATTAGATCAACATGCCTTAGGGAATTCCCTTCGATTCCTTCTCAATTCATCCCGCTCTAGTTTCCGCCTGCTGCGCCGCGCCTCTCGCGGACCGGCGCGCTTTGGCAAAGGCACGATCGGCAGACATGAACCGAGCCAACATCGGTCCCACGAGCTTGGCCGGATCGATCGTTTGATCTGTTTCACGGCCGAGCGCCTCCGCGTAGACAACGAGATCCCGGTGGATGGCTGCCGGCAAGTCCACCGTCAACTTCACGGGCTTCTCGTCCAGGATGGCGCCGAGCTTGAGTTTGGACATTACTTTTTTCCTATCCGCGGTAAGGCTGAAGTACGAGATCGCGGGTCACGATGACCCGGACCGGATAACCAGGGCGGATGATCAAGGTGGGCTGGATGTTGAGATTGCGCCGCACGACTTGCTGCCCGGCCTGGTTCAGCGTGTCCCCCGCACCACGGCGCAGTGCACGAACGATATCGCTATCGTTCTGGTCCGAGCCAAGTTCGGTGCCCACCGCCAGGATGGTGGAAAGAAGCACGGCCTGGAACAGGGAACCCCAGTGACGATCGACACCGTCTTCCAGACCAGCCTCGCCGCTGGCACCCGCCCCGGGTTGTCGTTCGAGCACGATCGAATAGCCGTTCGGCAGAAGCAGCCGCGTCCAGACTAGAAGAAGACGTGATTGCCCGAAGCTAACCTGGCTATCGTAGACACCGATCAGCCTTGCCCCTTGTGGAATCAGCAACGCACCGCCCGTGGGCGTGTCGTACACGTTCTCCGTCACCTGGGCGGTGATCTGTCCCGGCAGGTCGGACCGAAGGCCGGTGATCAACGCCGCCGGAATGACGGCGCCGGCCTGCAGCACAAACGGCGAAGCGGGCCGCGCCAGACGATCGGGACTCGTCGTCTTGCGATCGACAGGCGCATTCAGGAAGGCGACCTTGCGGTCCTGTCCATTCTGGATCGAGGCTTCATCTGTCGCCCCAGCCCCCGCCGACATTGATGACTGAGACGGGGGAATACCCGCGCCACCAGTCTGTGTCTGACGATTGCCGGGCGCGAAAAGGCGGCTGACGCGGGCCGCCTCCGTCTCCTGAGCCCGGCGCTGTTGCTCGGCGTCGGGCGATGAAGGACCGGGCTGACCTTGGGCGGCCACGATCGGCCGGCCGAGATCGCCCGGCAGCGGCGGCCCGAGTGGCGGGACATCCCGAGGAAGCCCCGTGTAGTCGCGCGGCAGCGCCGCCAGACCGTCCGCCACGCGCGGCCGGTCGGTGGTGTAGAGTTCCTGGGATGAGACATCCCTTAACCGGTCGATCTGCAAAGCCCACAGCACGGCGCCGCAGACCAGGATCAGGGTCAGCGCCGTCCCGCCGATCAGCACAGTGCGCGACAGACGCGTGACGCCGGGTCCCTCCGATCGCAACCTGAAGGGCTGATTGGCCGTCGACTGCGTGGAATCCGACTGAGATTGATCGGTCATCGCTAGCGTCTTCCGTCCGTACGGAAGATCCGAACGATTTGCTGGTTCTCGCCACCCAATCGCAACTCGGCCGCAGCGAACAAGCGGTCGACGATGAGGACGTTGCCGTATGCCCGGGAGTTGACGAGCTCCGGCTTGCCGTCCGCGCCGACGACGAAGAGAGGCGGCATCTCACCCTGCACGATGCCGGGTGAGAACTCGACATAGACCTTGCGGCCGTCGTCGTAAGCGTTGACCGGCAGCCACGGGGGCTTATCGCCCTCGATCGAGTATCGGTACCGGCGCTGGGCAATCTCCGGGAGGACCGGCACCGGCGGCAGACTGCGAAGGCTCTTGCCTCGGCTCTCCGGATAGAACCAGGCGACAGACGGCATATAGGGCCGCTCGTGCGCCCGCAGTTCGATGAGATATGTCCGCCGGTCGGTGTTGACCACAAGGTTGGTCTCGATGGCAGGCCGGGTCGGCTTGACCAGGATATGAACGCGCCGGGTATCGCCGTTGCCGCTCTCAGTATCGCCAATGATCCAGCGTACCGTGTCGCCGGCCGCCACCGGACCTGAGCCAGTGAGCTGCTCGCCAGGCTCCAAGGCAATGTCGGTGACCTGTCCTGGGGCGACGTAAACCTGATAAAGGGCCCCCGAGCTGTAGGGAAACACCTGCACCGCGTTGAAATAGCCCTCGCGGCGCGGCTCCACCCGCGCGGCGCCGTTAGCGGCCTCGACGCGCGCCACCGGGTCCCTTGCATCGCCGGGTCCTCCCCGTGACGGCGTCCAGGCCGGTGGGATATGCAGAGGCCGGGGAGGCGGATCCTCGGCAGGCGCGGCGGCCACCGGAAGCGGCGGCACGCTCTCGTCGTAGCTGATCTGCGGCGGCTTCGTTGATGCGCATCCGGTGATCGCCAGCAGGGAGACGAAGACGGCTGGTCTCATTGCGCGGTACCTCATTGTGCGAGCTCCTTAGACCAGTTGATGGCGTTGACGAAAACCCCGAGCGGATTCTTGCGCAGGCGATCGGCGTCGCGGGGCATTTCGATCACGATGGTGAGGATGGCTGTCCAGCGCTCGGTGGCGGCGAGCTGGCCGCTTTCGTAGCGGCGCTCGGTCCAGGCCACCCGAAAGCTGTCCGGCGATGCCCGGATAACGCTCGAGACCTCGACGGAGACCTGCATCTTGCCGAGCCTGGCGAAAGGATCGGCGCGGCGGGCATAGTCGTTAAGGGCCGCGGCGCCGCGATCCGTCGTAAACTCGTAGGCCCGTAGCCAGCCCTGGCGCAGCACGACCGCGTCGGACGGCAGCGCACGCACGTCCTCGATGAAACGCGCAAGGTGAAAGGCGATCTGCGGATCGGTCGGCCGATAGGAGGCGTCGGCCGGCGCGATCGCCTGAGCTTGGCCAAGCCTGTCGACCTGGACGACCCAGGGCGTAATCGTCCCCCTCGCCGCTTGCCAGACGAGCCCGGCGGCAAGACCGGCGGCCAGCGCCAGGCAACCGAACGCCATCAAACGCCAGTTCCTGGCCTGCACGCGCGCCGAGCCGATGCGGTCGTCCCACACCTGCGCGGCCTTCTGGTAGGGCGTCTCCGGCACGGGTGTCCGGCCGTAACGGACCGACGAACGCTTGAACATCAGTGGTTCCCTTCAGAAAGATCGATGGAGGAGCCGCCACCACCGTGATCGCCGGACCGGATGGCGTGGGTTGCGGCAGACGCGCCGTGACTGGCGGCCTGGCTCCGCCTCATGCGTCGTGCCCAAGCGGGGGGTGCGTCCGCCGATGCAGCCGCGGCGCCCGCCTCGGCATCGCCGGCAGCGGAACGACCGCCGGCTGCGAAGCTGCTGGAAGCGCCTTCTGCCGCCCGGCGGAGCGGGCTGGTCGCGGCGGACGCGCCAGCCACGGTCACACCGGATAGGCCGCCGGCGCGGTAAGCGGTCGCGGCTCCACCGGCCAGGGCCGCAGATCCCCGAG
>NZ_JBQVQG010000055.1:0-10856 GCF_052439685.1 Reyranella sp. | reverse complement strand
TGGAAGCCGTGATCGGCAGGATAGTCGAAGATCTCGACGGTGGGATGGAGCTGGCGCAGCTCGTTCACGTGCGCCATCGGGATGTGCATGTCCTTGTCGCCGAAATGCAGCTGCGTCGGCACGGTGGGCTTCTCGTCCTTGGCGCCATGGATGCCGCCGCCATAGTAGGCGGATACCGCGTCGGGCTTGAGACGCGTCGCGGCCAGCCAGCTGATCGTCCCGCCCCAGCAGTAGCCGGTCACGCCGACCTTCATCACGCCGCGCTTCTTCAGCTCGTCCATCGCCGCCTGAACGTCCTGCACGGCCTTGTCGGTGAAGCCCGGCGTCATGACGTAGCCGCGACCCTCGGCGATGGTGTCCGGAGTATAGCCGAGCTCGATGCCGGGCTTGATATGGTCGAAGAAGCACGGCGCGAGGGCCAGGTAGCCTTCGGCGGCAAACTTGTCGGTCACGGCCCGGATGTGGTGGTTGACGCCGAAAATCTCCTGGATGACCACGATGCCGCCCTTCGGCGTGCCCGACGGGGTGGCCAGGTAGGCGCCGATCTCGCCGGCGGCTGACTTAAGACGGATATCTTCGCCCATGAATATTCCTCCTTGTGTGGTCGGTATTGGACCATGGTAAGCCCGCGCCGTTCAAGGAATCCGCAGCATGTATCTTCCCAAGCATTTCGCAGGCGATGAATCGGTCGGCCGAGAGGTCATGAAAGCCCATAGCTGGGCTCTCCTGATGACAACCGACGAAACTGGCGCGCCGTTCGCCACCCACCTGTCGCTGCTCTGGCAGGACGACGGCAGCGAGCATGGTTCGCTGATCGGCCATCTGGCGCGCGCCAATCCGCACTGGAAGCTGTTCGAGCGGCCGGCGGAATCGCTCGCCCTGTTCTGGGGGCCGCACGCTTATGTCTCGCCGACCTGGTACACGCCGGGCCCCAAGGTGCCGACCTGGAACTATGTCACCGTCCATGCCTATGGCCGGCCGCAGGTCGTCGAGGACACGCAGGGCGCGCTCGACGTGCTGACGAAACTGTCGACGGCCTACGAGGGCGCGGACCCGTCATCGTGGAACCTCGACCGCCTGCCGCCGGGCAATGCCGAGGCGCAGACCAGAGGCATCGTCGCCTTCCGCATGCCGCTCGCGCGGCTGCAGACCAAGATCAAGCTCAGCCAGAATCGCGACCTCGAGGACCGGCAGCGCGTGATCGACAAGCTGGCGGACAGCGACAACCAGGATGCGCAGGCAACGGCCGGTTGGATGAAGCGCGTCCTGCCGTAACACAGGGTTGCAATCTCTTTACATCGACGGGACCATCGGCCACCTTCCTGACCAATAAAAGGGAGGAAATAAAATGACGATCCGTCGTCGTGGTCTCGTGAAAGGCGGTCTGGGAACCGTGATCGCCGCCGGCGTCGGCATGCCGCTGTATCTGCCGGCCGCCCGCGCCCAGGCCTATCCCAGCAAGCCGATCACCTTCATTGTCCCGTGGCCCGCCGGCGGATCGAGCGACATCACGCTCCGCGCCATGTGCGAGCGTGCCGGCAAGGTGCTGGGCCAGCCCTTCCAGATCGACAACAAGGGCGGCGCCTCCGGCACGCTGGGGCCGGCCACGATGGCCGCCACGGCGCGGCCCGATGGCTACACGCTCTCTCAGCTTCCGATCTCGGTGTTCCGTCTGCCGGTCATGCAGAAGACTGCATTCGATCCGTTGAAAGACTTCACCTACGTCGCGCATCTCAGCGGCTACACGTTCGGCGTCACGACGGCGGCGGACCAGCCCTACAAGACCTTCAAGGACGTGATCGAATACGCCAAGGCCAATCCCGGCAAGGTGACCTACGGCACGCCGGGCGCCGGCACGTCGCTGCACATCGGTATGGAGCGCATCGCAGCCCAGGCCGGCATCAAGTGGACGATGGTGCCATTCAAGGGCGGCGCGGAAACCAACGCCGCCGTACTCGGCAAGCATACGACCCTGCAGGCCGATTCGACGGGCTGGAAGCCGCTGGTCGACGCCGGCCAGCTCCGTCTGCTCTGCGTGTGGACCGAGAAGCGCACCAAGAACTGGCCCGACGTGCCGACCCTGAAGGATCTCGGCTTCGACATGGTGTTCGACTCGCCGTTCGGCATGGGCGGCCCGAAGGGCATGGACCCGGCCGTGGTCAAGAAGCTCGACGAGGCCTTCAAGGTCGCACTCGAGGACAAGGACGTCATCGCGACCTTGGAAAAGTACGACATGTCGCCTCGCTACATGCCCGCCGCGGCCTACGACAAGTTCGCCCGCCAGCTCTATGCCGAAGAGAAGGCGGCGCTGGAGAAGCTCGGACTGGCCGCAAAGAGCTAGTCCGCCCGAAGCGCGGGGAAGAAAAGAATAAGGGAGGAGTTCATGCGTCGTCGTTCGTTCATTGCGGCGTCGGGTGCGGTCGCGTCCGCAGCCCTCGCACCCACGTTCGTGCATGCCCAGGGGGCCAAGGATTTTCCCAGCAAACCGATCACCTTGATCATGCCGTGGCCGGCCGGCAGCGGTGTCGATGTGTGGCACCGCGCTCTGGCCGATGCCGCTGCCAAGACCCTCGGCCAGCCGGTGGTGATCGACAACCGCACCGGCGGTTCGGGAACCAGCGGCCCGGCCAGCATGGCGGCGACCGCCAAGCCCGACGGCTACACGATCGCGCAGATGCCGGTGACGATCTTCCGCCTGCCGCACATGCAGAAGACGCCCTACGATCCGATGAAAGACTTCACCTGGGTCCTCCACACCTCTGCCTACACGTTCGGTGTGGTGGTGCGGGCCGATTCGCCGCTGAAAACCTTTCAGGACGTCATCGCCTTCGCCAAGGCCAACCCGGGCAAGTTCACTTACGCGACACCGGGCGCCGGCAGCTCGCTGCATGTCGGCATGGAGCAGATCGCCCTCAAGGCCGGTGTGAAGTTCACCCATGTGCCCTTCAAGGGCGGACCCGAAGGCTGGGCGGCGCTCGAGGGCGGCCACGTCATGGCCGATGCCGACGCAACCGGCTGGGCGCCGCTGGTCGATGCCGGCAAGTTCCGGCTGCTCTGCATCTGGACGCAGGAGCGCAGCCCGCGCTGGCCCGATGCGCCGACGTTGAAGGAGCTGGGCTACAACCTCACTCTCGACTCGCCGTTCGGGCTTGCCGGTCCGAAGGGTATGGATCCGGCCGTGGTGAAGAAGCTGCACGACGCCTTCAAGGCTGCCCTCGACGATCCCAAGGTGGTCGAACTGATGGCCAAGTACGACTATCCCAAGCGCTACATGAACACGGCGGATTATGCCAAGTTCGCCAAGCAGCAATATGACGAGCAGCGCGAGGTCGTGGACCAGCTCGGGCTCGCCAAGAAGAGCTGAGCATGCTGCGTCGCGCCGAATTCTGGGGCGGCCTTTTCTGGCTGGGTGTCGGCGTATTCGTCACCTGGCAGGGCTGGCTGCTCGAACTGGGGACCCTGCATGAGCCGGGGTCGGGCTTCGTCTTCTTCTGGCTCGGTCTCTTCATGTCGGCTCTGTCGCTGTCGATCACCGTCGCCGGTGTGCGCGGCGAGGGGCCGCTGCTGGCGGATCTCTGGCGCGGGGCGCGGTGGCGCAACGTCGTGATGGTGATCGCCGCCCTGATCGTCTTTGGTGTCCTGTTCCAGAAGCTGGGCTTCGTGCTCTGCAGCCTGGCGCTGCTGCTCTTCCTGATGACCGTCGTCGATCCGGTGGCACCCAGGCTCTCGATCCCGATCGCTTTGGGAGCCTCGGTCGGCGTCTGGTATGTCCTGGAAAAGGTCCTGCTGGTGCAGCTTCCCAAGGGAAGCTGGCTCGAGGACGTTCCTTACCTCTCCTGGCTGGCGGGCTGACGCGATGGACGTGCTTTCCGGTCTCGCCCAGGGATTCGCGGTCGCCTTCGACCCGGTCAATCTCCTCTACTGCTTCATCGGCGTGTTCATCGGCACCCTGGTCGGCGTGCTGCCGGGCATCGGCCCGATCTCGGCCATGTCGCTGCTGCTGCCGGTCACGCTCTCGGGCTCGCCGGAGTCCGGCATCATCATGATGGCCGGCATCTACTACGGCTCGATGTATGGCGGCTCGACGACTGCGGTGCTGGTGAACATCCCGGGCGAAGCAGCGTCTGTGGTCACCTGCATCGACGGCCACGAGATGGCCAAGCGCGGCCGTGCCGGCCCGGCGCTCGGCATCTCCGCGCTGGGATCGTTTGTCGCCGGCACCTTTGCGATCGTCGCCCTGATGCTCGTGGCGCCGCTGCTGGCCCAGGTCGCTGTGGCCTTCGGCCCGCCAGAGTATTTCAGCCTGATGGTTCTCGGCCTCACCATCCTGTCCTTCCTGACGCAGGGCTCGATGGCAAAGGCGCTGCTGATGGCGGCGGTCGGCGTCGTGGTGGGCCTGATCGGCCTGGATCAGATCAACGCCATGCCGCGCCTCACCTTCGACCGCCTCGAACTGGTCGACGGCATCGGGCTCGTGCCGGTGGTGATGGGCCTGTTCGGCGTGGCCGAGATCCTGGCGAACATCGAGCAGCAGATTCGCCGCGACATCGTGCAATCGCGGATCGGCAGCCTGTGGCCCTCGCGCGAGGACCTGAAGGCGAGCGCCGGCCCCATCGGCCGCGGCACGCTGCTCGGCTTCCTGTTGGGCGTGCTGCCGGGCGGCGGCGCGGTGATCGCCTCCTTCGCGTCCTATGCGATGGAGAAGAAGCTGTCGCGCACGCCAGAGCGGTTCGGGAAGGGCGCCATCGAGGGTGTCGCGGGGCCCGAGGCCGCGAACAACGCGGCGGCCGGCGGCGCCTTCATTCCGCTCATGACGCTCGGCATTCCGCCCAACGTCATCATGGCGCTGCTGCTGGGGGCCTTCGTCATCCACGGGCTGCAGCCCGGACCGCTGATGATGAGCCAGAATCCCAAGGTCTTCTGGGGCATCGTCGCCAGCATGTATGTCGGCAACATCATGCTGCTGGTGCTCAACATGCCGTTGATCGGCATGTGGGTGCAGGTGCTGAAGGCGCCCTACAGGATTCTGTTCCCGCTGATCCTGATGTTCTGCATCGTCGGCGTCTTCGCCTCGGGCAACGCCGTGTTCGACGTGTTCGTCATGATCGGCACAGGCCTGCTGGGCTATCTCATGCGCAAGTTCGGCTACGAGGCGGCCCCGCTGGTGCTGGCCTTCGTGCTCGGGCCGATGCTCGAGAACAACCTGCGCAAGTCGCTGATCCTGAGCCAGGGGTCGTTCGAGATCTTCGTCGCGCGGCCGATCTCGGTCGCCTGCCTCGCGCTCGCGGCCTTCCTGCTGATCGCGCCACTCCTTCCCGCGCTTCGCAAGAAGCGCGAGAAGGTGGCGCTCGACGTGACCGAGTAGCTACTTCGCCTTCAGGAGGTCGGTGACCTTCAGGAGGATCAGCTCGTTGTCGTCGGACTTGCCCAGCGCGCGGCCCGACGAGAAGGGCAGGTTGTTGTCGTTGCCGACGATGATGTGGTCGGCGTCGACCCGGTCGACATTCTCGATGGTGAAGAACGGGAAGGTGAGCTTGCCGTCCTTGGCGCCGACGCGCGCGACCTTGTTCGGGTCCTGGATGTCCATCAGGTCGATATAGCCGACCTTCTTCACGAAGCCGTCGGCATCGGCCTGGGAGAGGTCGATCTTGTAGATGCGCTTGAACTTCGCCGGCACGTTGAAGCAGTCGGTTTTCACGGCGCCGTCCTTGCAGGCCTGGGCCATGTCGCCCTCGGTGTCGTCGCGCTCGATGATGAGGCCGCTGCTGGCGTCGATCATGTTGAAGTCGCCGATGGCGTTGGCCGGCGCCTCGAGCGTGTACTTGAAGCTCTTGCCCGTATACTCGCCCTTGGCCACGTCGAATTCGAGGATGCGCAGGAAGCGCTTGCCGTCCCTGGCCTCTGGTTCGCCGGATTCGGTCAGCAGCGGGCCTTCGAGCAGCGGATAGAGGAACTTGCCGTCGGGCGACTGGGCCATGCCCTCGAAGCCCTTGCTGCGCCGGACCTGGAATTTCACCGCGCCGGGCGTGGCCGGCGTCGTGATCGCGGGATGGTCGGGCGAGCGCACGAGCTTGCCGTCGACCTTGGTCTCGAAGATCTGAAGAACCTTGCCGCTCTTGTCGGTCTTGATCAGGTACGGGCCGAACTCTTCGCCGAAATACAGGAAGTCGCCGATCGGCTGCACCGATTCGAGATCGAAGTCGCCACCGGTCAGATAACGCTTCGGCGTGTTCTCGTTGACGATGCGGAACGGCACCTTGCGGTCGGGATCGTGCAGGAAGCCGGTCGACACGCGCTCCACCGTGCCGGCCTTCCAGTCCGGCTTGACGATGTGGAACATCAGCATGGCGTCGGGCGAGTTCGCCTTGCTGCCGAAACCGTTGTCGCTGATCGTCAGATAGGAGCCGTCCGGCAGCTTGCGAATGCCCGAGAAGCCCTGGACCGGCTGGCCCTTGAACGGGAGGCTGATCCCGGTCGGGCGCGGTGCCGCCTTGTCCGACAGCGCCGACATGCCGGGCACGCTCTCCGGCGCATCGACCCGCTGGCCGGCGGGGCCTGCATAACGACCGGAGATCTGCAGATCCTGCGGCGCGTCGGCGGGAGCGGGCACGAGGGTCATGGCCGGCAGGATCGCGTGGCCTTCCAGCGTGGCCGGGAACTTGGTCTGGGCGGAGGCGGGGAAGGCCGCGAGCAGAAGCGCGGTCGCGGAGGCCGCAAACAACAGATGTGTTTTCATGTTCGTCTCTTCATGAGGTGTGACGTCTGCCTGCTACAGGCTTCGCGCTACGGTTTGCTGACGCTGCCTTGTGGACGGCGATGGCGGTCGCGCAAGATCGCAACGGAAACGTCACTATTGCCCGCTACGCCAGACGTGCGTTTCCAGGAGTTCAAGATGGCCGCCGCACAGGATGACGACGACACCGATCCCGACGATATCGGCGTGAATGCCAGCACCGAGCCGTCGATCGGCGAACTGATCGAGCGGCGCCTCAGCCGGCGCGACGCGTTGCGCGGCCTGGCAGGCGCCGGCCTCGCGGCCTCGCTCGCAGGCCCGTTCGCCATCACGGACGCGCAGGCCCAGGTGAACGGTCCCTCCTCGCTCACCTTCAAGGAACTCGCCCATACGCTCGACGGCACGCAGCATGTCGCCGAAGGCTACGAGATGCAGGTGCTGATCCGCTGGGGCGATCCGATCATCGGCGGCGCCACGGGCTTCGAGCCCGCCACCCTCACGGCGGCCGAACAGGAGCAGCGGTTCGGCTACAACAACGACTATCTCGGCCTCTATCCGTTGCCGGCCGGCAGCCGCAGCGGCGACCGCTTCCTGATGGTCGCCAACCACGAATATACGAATCCCAATCTGATGTTCGCGGGCCTGGGCAGCGGCCGCAATGCAGCGCTCAAGGCGACGAAGGATCAGGTCGCGGTCGAGATGGCGTCGGTCGGCGGCGCAGTCATCGAGATCGCCCGCGACGGCGCGGGATGGAAGGTCGTGCCCGACAGCAAGTTTGCGCGCCGCCTCACCGCCACGACACCGATGGAGATTTCAGGTCCCGCCGCCGGCAACGACCGGCTGAAGACCTCGGCCGATCCCGCGGGAACGCGCGTGCTGGGCACCTTCGGCAACTGCGCCGGCGGCAGCACGCCCTGGGGCACCTGGCTGACCTGCGAGGAGAATTTCCACTTCTATTTCGACGGCGACGCGGCGCGGCTGGCCGATACCGAACTCGGCAAGCGTTATGGCGTGGCCCGCGCGACCAACGCCTGGGCCCAGCATGTCGAGCGCTTCAACGTCGACAAGGAGCCGAACGAGCCCAACCGCTTCGGCTGGGTGGTCGAGATCGATCCCTATGAGCCCAACTCGCCGCCGGTGAAGCGCACGGCGTTGGGCCGCTTCAAGCATGAGGGTTGCACCTATGCGCTGGCCAAGGATGGCCGGGTGGTGCTGTACACCGGCGACGACGAGCGGTTCGAGTATGTCTATCGCTTCGTCACCTCGAAGCCGTGGAATCCGACCGATCGCGCGGCCAACAAGAACCTGCTCGACGAGGGCACGCTTTCCGTCGCGCGCTTCAATGCCGACGGCAAGGTCGAATGGTTGCCGCTGGTGCAGGGGCAGGGCCCGCTGACGGCGGCGAATGGTTTTGCGACCCAGGGCGACGTGCTGGTGAAGACCCGCCTCGCCGCCGACCTCCTGAAGCCGACGCCGATGGACCGGCCGGAGGACATCGAGACCAATCCGGTCAACGGGCGGGTCTATGTCGTGCTGACCAACAATGGCCTGCGCAAGCCCGACCAGGTCGACAGGGCCAATCCGCGCGCGCCCAACGATCATGGCCACATTCTCGAGATCGGACCGAAGGACGGCGATCATGCGGCGGCGGAAGGCACCTGGTCGATCTTCCTGCTGGCCGGCAAGCCCGGCCAGGATGCCGGCGCGCGTTATCATCGCGCGACTTCGGAGAATGGCTGGCTGAGCTGCCCCGACAACATCGCCTTCGACAGCAAGGGCCGCATCTGGATCGCGACCGACGGCGGCCCTTCGGCTGCGGGCATAGCCGATGGAGTCTATGCCGCCGACACGGTGGGCTTCGGCCGGGCGCTGACGCGCTGCTTCTATCAGGCGCCGACCGGTGCCGAAGTCTGCGGGCCGATCTTCGCGCCGGACGACGGCACCTTGTTTCTCGCCATCCAGCATCCCGGTGAGGACCGGAACTCGACCTTCGAGAAGCCCTCGACGCGCTGGCCCGACTTCAAGGCCGGCATGCCACCGCGGCCGTCGGTGATCGCCATCACGAAGAAGGGCGGGGGCGTTATCGGATCTTAGGCCGAGCGACGCTCGGCCCGGGGAGCGTCAGGACATTGCGTAGCAATGTCCGGGAGCGCCGCAGGAAGATCGGACACTCGCTTTCTTGTCTGTTCTGCGCGGTGCGAGCTCTCGCGCTTGATGACAAGCGCTGCCGCTCGCCGGTTCAATGTTTAGCGCGCCATAGGCGCGTTAAACATTGAACCTGAAGTGAAACACGTCGCCGTCCTTGACGGCGTATTCCTTGCCTTCGAGCCGGAGCTTGCCGGCATCGCGGGCACCGGCCTCGCCATTCAGGGTGACGTAGTCGTCGAAGGCGATGGTCTCGGCGCGGATGAAGCCCTTCTCGAAATCCGTATGGATCACGCCGGCGGCTTGCGGCGCCGTGGCCTCGCGGCGCACCGTCCAGGCGCGGGCTTCCTTCGGACCGACCGTGAAGAAGGTCACGAGGTCGAGCAGCACGTAGCCCGCGCGCACGACGCGGGCGAGGCCGGTCTCCTCGAGGCCGAGCGAAGAGAGGTAGTCGGCCTGATCCTCGGCCGGCAGCTGCGCCACCTCGGCTTCGATGGCGGCCGAGATCACGACTGACGGCATGCCGCGCGACTTGGCGAAGGCCTCGGCCTTGGCGCTGTGCTCGTTGCCGGTCGCAGCCGAGCTTTCCTCGACGTTGAGCACGTACATCATCGGCTTGGCAGTGATGAGCTGGAGCCGGGCGAACACCGCGCGCTCGTCGTCCGTGAGCTTGGCCTCGCGGGCCGGCTTGCCGTCGCGCAACGCGTCGAGCGCCTTCTTCACGACCGGTGCCTCGGCCGCGGCCTCCTTGTCGCCGCCCTTGGCCTTCTTCTCGAGGTTGGGCAGGCGCTTCTCGAGGCTGTCCATGTCGGCCAGCATCAGCTCGGTCTCGACGATTTCGGCGTCGCTCACCGGATCGACCTTGCCGCTCACATGCGTGACGTCGCCGTCTTCGAAGCAGCGCAGCACATGGGCGATCGCATCGACCTCGCGGATGTTGCCGAGGAACTGGTTACCCAGTCCCTCGCCGCGCGACGCGCCTTTCACCAGGCCGGCGATGTCGACGAACTCGAGCTGGGTGTTGATGATCTTGCCCGAACCCGCGATCGCCGCGAGCTTCTCGAGCCGCGGATCGGGCACGGCGACACGGCCGACATTGGGCTCGATGGTGCAGAACGGATAATTGGCCGCCTGCGCCGCCTGGGTGGCGGTCAGCGCGTTGAACAGGGTCGACTTGCCGACATTGGGAAGGCCGACGATTCCGCAATTGAAACCCATGATCTACTCTTTGCTGCCCAGGCCCTTGATGTCGAGGCGGGCCGGAAGGTCGGGAGGCGGCGCGAGATGCGCCACCCGGCTCATGTATTTCTCGTCGGCCTTGGCGCCACCTTCGACCAGCAGCGCCGCTTCCTCGGCCAGCGCGTGCAGGACCTTGGGCAGCCAGCCGTCCTTCGGATCGCGCTCGTCGCGCTCGAAGTCGCGCAGCACCCAATGCAGCACCAGGTCCTTATGGCCCGGATGGCCGATGCCGATGCGGACGCGGCGATAGTCCTTGCCGACATGGGCGTCGATGTCGCGCAGGCCGTTATGCCCACCGGCGCCGCCGCCCTTCTTCATGCGCACCCGTCCGGGCGCAATGTCGAGTTCGTCGTGGAAGACGACCAGCCGGTCGAGCGGCACCTTGAGGAAGCGCACCGCCTCGCCCACGGCCTTGCTCGATTCGTTCATGAACGTCATGGGTTTCAGGGCGATGACACGCTCGCCGCCGAGATGGCCTTCGGCCACCTCGCCGTTGAAGCGCGCACGCCACGGGGAGAAGACACGGCGGCGGACGATCTCGTCCACCGCCATGAATCCCACATTGTGCCGGTGCCCCGCATAGCGCGGCCCGGGATTGCCGAGCCCGACCAGCAGAAGCATCGACGAAGCGGAGCCTTCGCCCGCTCGTTACTTCTTCGCCGGGGCGGGGGCAGCCTTGCCGCCCGCCGCAGCGCCCGCCGCCGGAGCTGCGCCTGCCGCCGGTGCAGCGCCGTCGGCC
>NZ_JBQVQG010000054.1:0-14389 GCF_052439685.1 Reyranella sp. | reverse complement strand
GACGAGGGCCTGCGCTTCGCCATCCGCGAGGGCGGTCGCACCGTCGGCGCCGGCGTCGTCACCAAAGTCGTAAAGTAGTGCTATAGAGGATCATCGCCGGCACCAATCCGGCGGTGATGGTCTGCAGGAGTGTAGCTCAGTTGGTAGAGCATCGGTCTCCAAAACCGAGGGTCGTGGGTTCGAGTCCCTCCGCTCCTGCCATTTTTTAAGATTGGCGATCATGACGACCAAGAATCCTGTCGAATTCGCCCGCGAGGTCCGGGCCGAGGTGGCCCGGGTCACTTGGCCGACGCGTCGTGAGACCATGATCACCACCAGCATGGTCTTCATCTTCGTCGTCATCGCGGCGTTGTTCTTTCTGGTCGCCGACAAGGTCATTGGCTTCGTCGTGAAGCTTCTGCTTGGGGTTTCCTGACATGGCTCATCGCTGGTACGTCGTTCACGCCTACTCAGGCTTCGAGAACAAGGTCGCCCAGTCGATCCGTGAACAGGCCGGAAAGAAGGGTCTGGACGAGGAAATCACCGAGGTCATCGTTCCGACCGAGGAAGTCGTGGAAGTCCGCCGCGGCACCAAGGTCAATACCGAGCGCAAGTTCTTCCCGGGCTACGTGCTCGTGAAAATGGATCTCACGGACGACTCTTGGCACTTGGTCAAGAACACTGCCAAGGTCACGGGCTTCCTGGGCGGCGGCGGACGCGGCAAGCCGGTGCCGATCTCCGACGCCGAGGCCAGCCGCATCCTGAAGCAGGTGCAGGAGGGCGTGGAGCGTCCCAAGCCCGCCGTCAGCTTCGAGATCGGCGAGCAGGTCAAGGTGGCCGACGGTCCCTTCGCCTCCTTCAACGGCACCGTCGAGGACGTGGACGAGGAGCGCGCCCGCCTGAAGGTCGCCGTCTCGATCTTCGGCCGCTCGACCCCCGTCGAACTCGACTACGCACAGGTGGAAAAGATCTGATTCGTCCCCATATCGGTGGACAAGATCAGGGTTGTGGCGGGCGGTCTTATTTGGTAGATCGCGCGCCCTTGGGAGGGCTGGCCGTGCGCCGGCCTTTTCTCATGAGGTGGGTCGAGGCCGAAAATCCTTCCGGATCAAGGGCTTGACCATTTTCTGGTGCGGGAGGCCTGCCATAGCCGGACCGCGCCGCCCACAGGAAAGGGGCATGCATGGCTAAAAAGATCCAAGCCTACGTCAAGCTGCAAGTGCCGGCTGGCAAGGCCAATCCGTCTCCGCCGATCGGGCCTGCGCTCGGTCAGCAGGGCGTCAACATCATGGAATTCTGCAAGCAGTTCAACGCGAAGACGCAGAAGATGGAGCCGGGAATGCCGATCCCGGTGGTCATCACCGTGTTCCAGGACCGCAGCTTCACCTTCGTCACCAAGACGCCGCCGGTGACCTACTTCCTGAAGAAGGCGGCCGGCATCGAGGCGGGCGCCAAGACGGTCGGCACCCAGATCGTCGGCAAGGTGACGACGCAGCAGGTTCGCGAGATCGCCGAGCAGAAGATGCCCGATCTCAACTGCGATACCGTCGAGTCGGCGATGGCCCAGGTGGTGGGTTCGGCCCGCTCGATGGGCCTCCAGGTGGTGGAGTAGGACCATGGCCCAGGGCAAGCGTTACAAGACGGCGTCCGCCACGGTCGACCGCGAGAAGATGTACCCGCTCGAAGAGGCGGTGAAGATCGTCAAGGCCAATGCCAAGGCGAAGTTCGACGAGACCATCGAGGTCGCGATGAACCTCGGCATCGATCCGCGTCACGCCGATCAGGCGGTCCGCGGCATGATCGAGCTCCCGAACGGTACCGGCAAGTCGGTGCGCGTGGCGGTGTTCGCCCGTGGTCCCAAGGCTGAAGAAGCCAAGGCGGCGGGCGCCGACATCGTCGGCGCAGAGGATCTGGCCGAGAAGATCAGCGCGGGCGAGATGAATTTCGAGCGCTGCATCGCCACCCCCGACATGATGGGCGTGGTGGGACGGCTGGGTAAGGTCCTCGGCCCGCGCGGCCTGATGCCGAACCCGAAGCTCGGCACGGTGACGCAGGACGTGGCCGCCGCGGTCAAGGCCGCCAAGGCCGGCTCGATCGAGTTCCGCGCGGAGAAGGCTGGCATCGTTCATGCTGGGGTGGGCAAGGCCTCGTTCAGCGAGGAGGCGATCACCGCCAACGTTAAGGCGCTGATCGCGGCCATCAACCGCGCCAAGCCCAGCGGCGCCAAGGGCACCTTCATCAAGAAGGTGTCGTTGAGCTCGACGATGGGTCCGGGCATCAAGCTCGACCTGGCCACGGCGATCGCCTGAACGCGGTCGAGAGATTTTGAGAGATTCCGCCGTGGGCCGCGAGGCCGACGGCGGGAGGAGCGAAGAAGCCGCAAGGTTTCCAACTCCACCTGTCCGAGACCACCGGTACTCGACCCTCACGGGCCGGGCTTAATGGGGCAACCCGCCAGTGCAGACGGGGGCAAGGGAATCGGCGCGCACCCAGGTGCGTGCACGCGCCCGAACTTCCGGGGCAGGCGAACCGGACCGCGAGGTCTCCGTGTCGCGCTAACCCGCTAACGGAGGCTGCGCAGTCTGTAACGCAGCCGGTCCGATCCGGATCCTCCGGATTGGACCATAGTTGGAGAAAGCCGTGAATCGTTCGGAAAAGGCCGAAGCGATCGTCGAGCTGAACCAGATCTTCAAGGACGCCAACCTGATGGTGGTTACCCGCCAGTCCGGTCTGACCGTCCAGGAAGTGACGGACCTGCGTCGCAAGATCAGGGCAGCCGGCGCAAGCTACAAGGTCACGAAGAATCGGCTCACGCTGCGTGCCCTCGAGGGCACGCCCTTCACGGCGCTCGGCCCCATGTTCACGGGACCGACTGCCATCGCCTATTCCAAGGATCCGGTTGCAGCGGCGAAAGTCGTCGCGACCTATGCCAAGGGCAACGAAAAGCTGACCATCGTCGGCGGTTCTCTGGATGGTGAGACATTGGACGTCGCTGGCGTCCAGGCCCTCGCCACCCTGCCGTCCCTCGATGCTCTGCGCGGCAAGATCATCGGTCTCCTGCAGGCCCCGGCGACCAAGGTCGCTGGTGTGCTCGTGGCGCCCGCCGGTCAGCTCGCTCGTGTGTTCGGTGCGTATGGAGCCACGGAAGACGGCGCGAAGGCGGCGTAAGTCGCTATCAAATCGACGTCACGAAATCGAAGTTCGGGTAATTAGGAGACTAAAATGGCTAATCTCGAGAAGTTGGTCGAAGAGTTGTCGGCCCTGACGGTCCTCGAGGCCGCTCAGCTCAGCAAGCTGCTGGAAGAGAAGTGGGGCGTCAGCGCCGCCGCTCCGGTCGCGGTCGCCGCCGCCGGTGGCGCGGCTGCCGCTCCGGTCGAAGTGAAGGACGAGTTCACCGTCGTTCTCGCCGCCGCTGGCGACAAGAAGATCAACGTCATCAAGGCTGTCCGCGAGATCACCGGTCTCGGCCTCAAGGAAGCCAAGGACCTGGTCGAAGCCGCGCCGAAGGCGGTCAAGGAAGGCGTGCCGAAGGCCGATGCCGAGAAGCTCAAGGCGAAGCTCGAGGCCGAAGGCGCCAAGGTCGAGCTCAAGTAGGACGTTTTACCGTTCGGGCCGGCTTCCTTCGGGAGGCCGGCCCGTTCGGGCCTCTTCTCCGAACGGACTTCCCTGTGGGGTCCGTTCCGAAAAGTGGCCCTCTGCAACGGATGGGGCGAACGGCTGGCGGGCCGGGAGCTCCGAGAAAGCAGCGGGTGTTTATCACCGCCCTTGAACCTTCGAGGACGCAGGATGGCCACGGCCTTCAACACGCGCAAACGGATTCGTCGTTTCTTCGGCCACATCGAATCGGTGGCGCCGATGCCGAACCTCATCGAGGTCCAGAAGAGCTCCTACGAGAGCTTCCTGCAGCGCGTCACGCCGGCGGCCAAGCGCACCCAGTCGGGTCTCCAGGAAGTTTTCCGCGGCGTGTTCCCGATCAAGGACTTCGCCGAGCGCGCCAGCCTCGAGTTCGTGAAGTACGAGTTCGAGGAGCCCAAGTACGACGTCGAGGAGTGCCAGCAGCGCGGCATCACCTATGCCGCCCCGCTGAAGGTCACGCTGCAGCTCGTGGTGTGGGACATCGACGAGGAGGCCGGCTCGCGCTCGATTCGCGATATCAAGGAGCAGGACGTCTACATGGGCGACATGCCGCTCATGACCGACAACGGCACCTTCATCGTGAACGGTACGGAGCGCGTGATCGTCTCGCAGATGCACCGCTCGCCGGGCGTCTTCTTCGACCATGACAAGGGCAAGACCCACAGCTCGGGCAAGTACCTGTTCGCTGCCCGCATCATCCCCTATCGCGGTTCGTGGCTCGACTTCGAGTTCGACGCCAAGGACCTGATCCACGTCCGCATCGACCGTCGCCGCAAGATTCCGGTGACGACGCTGCTGCTGGCGCTCGACAACGACACCACGTGGAAGAAGCGCACCGCCGCCCTGGCCAAGGGACAGACGCTCGACCCGTCGGAAGCTCACGGCCTTTCGCCGGAAGAGATCCTGGCGGCTTTCTACGGCCAGGTCGTCTACACGCGCGGCGAAGACGGCTGGAGCACGCCGTTCGACGCCGAGTCGATGCGTGGCGTGAAGCTGACGCACGATCTGGTGAACGGCAAGACCGGCAAGTCCGTTGCTGATGCCGGCACCAAGATGACGCCGCGCCTGCTCAACAAGCTCAAGGAAGCGGGGCTCACCGACATTCGCGTTCTGCCCGAGGAGCTGATCGGGCGCTACGCCGCAGTCGACGTCATCAACGAGAAGACGGGCGAGATCTACGTTGAAGCCGGCCAGGAAATCACCGAGGCCGTGCTCGAGATGTTCGACGAGAACGGGGTCGACGTGCTCCCGACCCTCGCCATCGACCACGTCAACGTCGGCCCTTACATCCGCAACACGCTCGCGGCCGACAAGAACTCGAACCGCGAAGAAGCGCTGCTCGATATCTACCGCGTCATGCGCCCGGGTGAGCCGCCGACGCTCGAGCAGGCCGAGACCCTGTTCCAGGGCCTGCTGTTCGACATCGACCGCTATGACCTGTCGCCGGTCGGCCGCGTGAAGATGAACATGCGCCTCGACTTCGAGAACGTGCCCGACACGCAGCGTACGCTGCGTCGCGAGGACATCCTCGCGGTCGTCAAGGTGCTGCACGGCCTCAAGGACGGCCGTGGTGAGATCGACGACATCGACCATCTCGGCAACCGCCGCGTCCGCTCGGTCGGTGAGTTGATGGAGAACCAGTACCGTGTCGGCCTCCTGCGCATGGAGCGGGCGATCCGCGAGCGCATGAGCTCGATCGACATCGACACGGTGATGCCGCACGACCTGATCAACGCCAAGCCGGCGGCGGCTGCGGTGCGCGAGTTCTTCGGCTCGTCGCAGCTCTCGCAGTTCATGGACCAGACCAACCCGCTGTCGGAAGTCACCCACAAGCGCCGCCTGTCGGCGCTTGGACCGGGCGGCCTGACGCGCGAGCGTGCCGGCTTCGAGGTGCGTGACGTGCATCCGACGCACTATGGCCGCATCTGCCCGATCGAGACGCCGGAAGGCCCGAATATCGGTCTGATCAACTCGCTGGCGACCTATGCCCGCGTGAACCAGTACGGCTTCATCGAAAGCCCGTACCGCAAGGTCGTGGGCGGTCGCGTGACCGACGAGGTCGTCTATCTCTCGGCGATGGAGGAGGGCCGCTACACGGTCGCCCAGGCCAATGCCGAGATCGACGCCAAGGGCAAGTTCGTGTCCGAGCTGGTGCAGTGCCGCAAGGGCGGCGAGTACATTCTCGGCCGGCCCGAGACGATCGATTTCGTCGACGTCTCGCCCAAGCAGATCGTGTCGGTCGCCGCGGCGCTGATCCCGTTCCTCGAGAACGACGACGCGAACCGCGCGCTGATGGGTTCGAACATGCAGCGCCAGGCGGTGCCGCTGATCCAGGCCGAGTCGCCGCTGGTCGGCACCGGCATGGAAGAGGTGGTGGCCCGCGACTCGGGCGTCGCCATCTCCGCACGGCGCACGGGCATCGTCGACCAGGTCGATGCGATGCGTATCGTGGTGCGCGCGACGGACGATATCGGCCCGAACCGGCCGGCGGTCGACATCTACAACCTGCTGAAGTTCCAGCGGTCCAACCAGAGCACCTGCATCACCCAGAAGCCGCTCGTCAGGGTCGGCGACCATGTGAAGAAGGGTGACATCGTGGCCGACGGCCCGTCGACACAGAACGGCGAGCTCGCGCTCGGCCGCAATGTGCTCGTCGCGTTCATGCCGTGGAATGGCTACAACTTCGAGGACTCGATCCTTCTGTCCGAGCGCATCGTGCGCGATGACGTCTTCACCTCGATCCACATCGAGGAATTCGAGGTCATGGCGCGCGACACCAAGCTCGGCCAGGAGGAAATCAGCCGCGACATTCCGAACGTCGGCGAGGAGGCTCTCAAGAACCTCGACGAGGCGGGCATCGTCTATATCGGCGCCGAGGTGAAGGCGGGCGACATCCTGGTCGGCAAGGTGACGCCCAAGGGCGAGAGCCCGATGACCCCGGAAGAGAAGCTGCTGCGCGCCATCTTCGGTGAGAAGGCGGCGGATGTCCGCGACACGTCGCTGAAGGTGCCGCCGGGCGTCGAAGGCACCGTCGTCGAGGTTCGCGTGTTCAACCGCCGCGGCGTCGACAAGGACGAGCGCGCGCTGGCCATCGAGCGTGACGAGATCGAGCGTCTCGCCAAGGACCGTGACGACGAAAAGGCAATCCTCGAGCGCAGCTTCTACAGCCAGCTCCAGGAAATGCTGATGAACCAGGTGGTCGCCGGCGGGCTCAAGGGCCTGAAGCCGGGCACCAAGATCATCGACAGCGTGCTGGGCGAGTACACGCCGGGCCAGTGGCGGCAGATCGCCGTCAAGGCCGACAAGAAGCAGGCCGAGATCGAGGCGCTGAACAAGCAGTTCGACGAATCGATGAAGCGCCTGCAGGACCGGTTCGACAGCAAGGTCGACAAGCTGCAGCGCGGCGATGAGCTGCCGCCGGGCGTGATGAAGATGGTCAAGGTCTTCGTCGCGACCAAGCGCAAGCTGCAGCCGGGCGACAAGATGGCAGGCCGTCACGGCAACAAGGGCGTCATCTCGCGCATCATGCCGCTCGAGGACATGCCGTACCTCGAGGAGGGTGGCCCGGTCGACATCGTGCTCAACCCGCTCGGCGTGCCGTCGCGCATGAACGTCGGTCAGATCCTCGAGACCCACCTCGGCTGGGCCGCGTCGGGTCTCGGCAAGAAGATCGGCAAGATGCTGGAGGATGCTCGCGAGGTCTCCGTCTCGCAGATCAAGAAGCAGCTGCGCGAGATCTACAGCGAAAAGGCCTTCAAGGCCGACATCGCCGACCTCAGCGACGAGCAGACGATCGAGCTTGCCCGCAACCTCAGCAAGGGCGTGCCCTTCGCGTCGCCGGTCTTCGACGGCGCGCACGAGCCCGACATCGTCGAGATGCTGGAAATGGCCGGTCTCGACCGGTCCGGCCAGGTCACGCTGGTCGACGGCCGCACCGGCGAGCCGTTCGACCGCAAGGTGACCGTCGGCTACATCTACATGCTGAAGCTGCATCATCTCGTGGACGACAAGATCCACGCGCGTTCGATCGGACCGTACAGCCTGGTCACCCAGCAGCCGCTGGGCGGCAAGGCCCAGTTCGGCGGACAGCGTTTCGGCGAGATGGAGGTGTGGGCGCTCGAGGCCTATGGCGCCGCCTACACGCTGCAGGAGATCCTCACCGTCAAGTCGGACGACGTGGCCGGCCGCACCAAGGTCTACGAGGCCATCGTGCGCGGCGACGACACGTTCGAGGCGGGCATCCCCGAATCCTTCAACGTGCTGGTCAAGGAACTGCGTTCCCTCGGCCTCAACGTCGAATTGAACCAGTCGATCACCTGAGGGTGATCGACCTCCCGACTTCGAGAATTACGTCCACAGAACAGTAGGACAACAATGACCGACCTTATCAACGTACTGGGCCAGCCGCAGGGTACCCCGACCTTCGACGAGATCCGGATCTCGATCGCCAGCCCGGAGCGCATCCGCACCTGGAGCCACGGCGAGATCAAGAAGCCGGAGACCATCAATTACCGCACGTTCAAGCCGGAGCGTGACGGCCTGTTCTGCGCCCGCATTTTCGGGCCGATCAAGGACTACGAGTGCCTGTGCGGCAAGTACAAGCGCATGAAGTTCCGCGGCATCACCTGCGAAAAGTGCGGCGTCGAGGTGACCCTCACGAAGGTGCGCCGCGAGCGCATGGGCCACATCGAGCTGGCCTCGCCGGTGGCGCACATCTGGTTCCTGAAGTCGCTGCCGAGCCGCATCGGCCTGCTGCTCGACATGACGCTGCGCGACCTCGAGCGCATCCTTTATTTCGAGAACTATGTCGTCAGCAATCCCGGCCTGACCCCGCTCAAGTACCGCGAGCTGCTGAACGAGGAGCAGTATCTGAACGCGCTCGACGAGTACGGCGAGGGTTCTTTCGAGGCCGAGATCGGCGCCGAGGCAATTCGCGGCATGCTGCAGGCGATCGACCTCAACGAGGAGCGTCCGCGCCTGCGCGAGGAGCTGCGCGAGACGACGTCGGAGGCCAAGCGCAAGAAGCTCGTGAAGCGCCTCAAGCTCTGCGAGAACTTCATCGAGTCCGGCGCCCGACCGGAATGGATGATCCTCGAGCTGGTGCCGGTGATCCCGCCGGAGCTGCGCCCGCTGGTGCCGCTCGACGGCGGCCGCTTCGCGACCTCGGACCTGAACGACCTCTATCGTCGCGTCATCAACCGCAACAACCGCCTCAAGCGGCTGATGGAACTGCGCGCGCCCGACATCATCGTGCGCAATGAGAAGCGCATGCTGCAGGAGTCGGTCGACGCCCTGTTCGACAATGGCCGTCGCGGCCGCGTCATCACCGGTGCCAACAAGCGTCCGCTGAAGTCTCTCAGCGACATGCTGAAGGGCAAGCAGGGACGCTTCCGCCAGAATCTGCTCGGCAAGCGCGTCGACTATTCGGGCCGTTCCGTCATCGTGGTCGGTCCGGAACTCAAGCTGCACCAGTGCGGCTTGCCGAAGAAGATGGCGCTCGAACTGTTCAAGCCGTTCATCTACTCGCGCCTGCAGAACTACGGCATGGCCAACACGATCAAGGCCGCCAAGCGCATGGTCGAGAAGGAGCGGCCGGAAGTGTGGGACATCCTCGAGGAGGTCATCCGCGAGCATCCCGTCCTGCTGAACCGAGCGCCGACGCTGCATCGTCTGGGCATCCAGGCGTTCGAGCCGGTGCTGATCGAGGGCAAGGCGATCCAGCTGCATCCGCTGGTCTGCACGGCCTTCAACGCCGACTTCGACGGTGACCAGATGGCGGTCCACGTGCCGCTGTCCCTGGAAGCCCAGCTCGAGGCGCGCGTGCTGATGATGTCGACCAACAACATCCTGTCGCCGGCATCGGGCAAGCCGATCATCGTGCCGTCGCAGGACATCGTTCTCGGCATCTACTACATCACGCTGGAGCGCGAGGGCGAGCCGGGCGAAGGCTCGCTGTTCTCCCAGATCGGCGAGCTGGAGCATGCCCTGCACAGCCGCACGCTCTCCATGCATGCGCGCATCAAGATGCGTCTCGAGGCCTACGACGACAAGGGCGTGTTCGCCAGCCGCGTCGTCGAGACCACGCCGGGCCGCATCCTGCTGGCGCAGATCCTGCCCAAGCACGAGAACCTGCCGTTCTCGCTGATCAACCGCCTGCTGACCAAGAAGGATCTGCAGAACGTCATCGACTCCGTCTACCGCCACTGCGGCCAGAAGGAGACGGTGATCTTCGCCGATCGCCTGATGGGTCTCGGCTTCTACCACGCCTGCCGCGCCGGCATCTCGTTCGGCAAGGACGACCTCGTCATCCCGTCGGCAAAGGTCAAGCTGGTCGCCCAGACCAACAAGGAAGTGAAGGAATACGAGCAGCAGTACCAGGACGGCCTCATCACCTCGGGTGAGAAGTACAACAAGGTCGTCGACGCCTGGTCGCGTTGCTCGGACCGGGTTGCCGAGGAAATGATGAAGGGCATCTCGACGCCGCTGCCGGGCAAGCCGGTCAACGCGGTGTGGATGATGGCCCATTCCGGAGCGCGCGGTTCGGCGACGCAGATGAAGCAGCTGGCGGGCATGCGCGGTCTTATGACCAAGCCCTCGGGCGAGATCATCGAGACGCCGATCCTGTCGAACTTCAAGGAAGGCCTGTCCGTGCTGGAGTACTTCAACTCCACCCACGGCGCCCGCAAGGGACTGGCCGACACGGCGCTCAAGACGGCGAACTCGGGATACCTGACCCGCCGTCTGGTCGACGTGGCGCAGGACTGCATCATCATCGAGGAGGATTGCGGCACCGAACGCGGGCTCACGATGCGGGCGGTCGTCGACGGCGGCGACGTGATCGAGCCGCTCTCGGAACGAGTCCTCGGCCGTACCGCGCTGGACGACATCGTCGATCCTCTGACGGGCGTCGTGATCAGCAAGGCCGGCGAGCTCATCGACGAGGTCAAGGTCGAGCAGATCGACAAGGCCGGCATCGAGGAGCTTCGCATCCGCTCGGTGCTGACCTGCGATACCAAGATCGGCGTGTGCGGCAAGTGCTACGGTCGTGACCTGGCCCGCGGCACCCCGGTCAACATCGGCGAGGCGGTGGGCGTCATCGCCGCCCAGTCGATCGGCGAGCCGGGAACGCAGCTCACGATGCGCACCTTCCACATCGGCGGCGCCGCGCAGCGTGGTGCGGAGCAGTCGAACATCGAAGCCAGTCACGACGGCACCGTCCAGGTGCGCAACCGCAACGTCGTCATCAACAGTTCGGGCGTTCCGGTCGTCATGGGCCGTAACACCGAGCTGGTGCTGATCGACGGTGCCCAGCGCGAGCGGGCCAAGCATCGCGTGCCGTATGGCGCGCGCCTGCTGGTCGACAGCGAGACGCAGGTCACGAAGGGGCAGAAGCTCGCCGAATGGGATCCGTACACCCTGCCGATCATCACCGAGAAGGCGGGTAAGGCGGTCTATGTCGATCTCGTCGAGGGCGTGTCGATGCGCGAGGTGATCGACGACTCGACGGGTATTTCCAACCGGGTCGTCGTGGACTGGAAGGGACAGCCGCGCGGTGGTGATTTGCGTCCGCGCATCGCCATCCACGGTGCCGACGGCAACCCGATCATGCTGGCCAATGGCCAGGAGGCTCGGTACCTGCTGTCGCTCGACTCGGTTCTGTCGGTCGAGAACGGCCAGGACGTCAACGCCGGCGACATTCTCGCGCGTATCCCGCGCGAGGGCGGCAAGAACCGCGACATCACGGGCGGTCTGCCGCGCGTGGCGGAGCTGTTCGAGGCGCGCAAGCCCAAGGATTTCGCGATCATCTGCGACATCTCGGGCCGCATCGAGTTCGGCAAGGACTACAAGAGCAAGCGTCGCGTCCTGATCGTGCCGGAAGGCGAGGGCGCAGAGCCGGTCGAGTACCTGATCCCGAAGGGTAAGCGCATTGCCGTCCAGGAGGGCGACTATGTGGAGCGTGGCGACCTGCTGATCGACGGCAACCCGGTCCCGCACGACATTCTGCGCGTGCTGGGCATCGAGAAGCTGGCCGAGTACCTCGTGAACGAGATTCAGGAGGTCTATCGACTGCAGGGCGTGAAGATCAACGACAAGCACATCGAGACGATCGCGCGTCAGATGCTGCAGAAGGTCGAGATCACCGAAGCCGGCGATACGACCTTCCTGATCGGCGAACAGGTCGACAAGGCGGAGTTCGAGGTGGAAAACGCCAAGGCCCTGGCTGAAAAGCTAAAGCCGGCCAAGGCCGATCCGGTCCTGCTCGGCATCACCAAGGCGTCGCTGCAGACCAAGTCATTCATCTCGGCGGCCTCCTTCCAGGAGACCACCCGTGTGCTGACGGAGGCGGCGGTCAGTGGCCGTGTCGACACCCTGCAGGGCCTGAAGGAGAACGTCATCGTCGGCCGCCTGATCCCGGCGGGTACCGGCGGAGTCGTGAACCGCCTCAAGGCCATTGCCGCCCAGCGCGACCGGGCGATCCTGGCCGCGGGCGTCGAGGGCGAGGACCAGTCCGTCCCGACGCTCGAGGAGGAGCGGGCGGCCGACTGAGTCGGGTCGCACGTATAGAAGATCGGGAGGGCCGCCCCAGCCGGGGCGGCCCTTCCCATTTGTGAGTCTTGGGTCGCCAAACCTACCAGATGTGGTTGTCAGAATCTTGCGCCGTTTGCCCCTCGCGAGTCAGGAACGAGTCAGGTGGGCGAAGGCCGGAAATATCCAACGATATCAAGGTGAAAAGCAGCGGAGTCTGC
This sequence comes from Reyranella sp., assembly GCF_052439685.1. Lineage (GTDB taxonomy): Bacteria > Pseudomonadota > Alphaproteobacteria > Reyranellales > Reyranellaceae > Reyranella. Next base: position 2,027 of record NZ_JBQVQG010000054.1, on the reverse strand, counting down.
TTGACGCATAGGAACCACGGTCATATAAGCGCGCCACCTCGTCGGAGGGGCTGGTGGTTGGCGTGAGCCAAAACGCAGCCTGACGCCGAGGACCGCTACAAGTCAGGCCTGTAGGCCACAAAGCTAACTTTTACGCGCGGGGCTGCGCTTTAGCCGCTATGCCCGCGCAATTGCTTTGTGTCTTTGCGTCGATGTTGGGCGGACCCGAGACGGCGTTAAGGAAACCGGAAATCAATGCCGACTATTAACCAGTTGATCCGCAAGCAGCGCCACGGCCTGAAGGCCCACAACAAGGTGCCGGCGCTCGAGGCTTGCCCGCAGAAGCGCGGTGTCTGCACCCGCGTGTACACCACGACGCCGAAGAAGCCGAACTCGGCGCTGCGCAAGGTCGCCAAGGTGCGTCTCACCAACGCCTATGAGGTGGTGAGCTACATCCCGGGCGAGGGTCACAATCTGCAGGAACATTCGGTGGTCATGATCCGCGGTGGTCGCGTGAAGGACCTTCCGGGCGTTCGCTACCACATCATTCGCGGCACCCTCGATACGCAGGGTGTCAAAGATCGTAAGCAGCGCCGTTCGAAGTACGGCGCGAAGCGTCCGAAGTAAGACGGAGAGGAAGAAATGTCCCGTCGTCGCGCAGCTGAAAAGCGTGTTGTTCTCCCGGATGCCAAGTTCGGTGATATCGTCCTCAGCAAGTTCATGAACACGCTGATGGAGCGTGGCAAGAAGTCGGTCGCCGAGCACATCGTGTACGGTGCCCTTGATGAGGTCGAAGCCAAGCTCAAGCAGGATCCCGTTCCCGCCTTCCACGAGGCGCTCGAGAACGTGAAGCCGGCGGTCGAAGTCCGGTCGCGTCGCGTTGGCGGCGCCACCTATCAGGTGCCCGTCGAGGTCCGCCCGGAGCGCCGCCAGGCGCTGGCGATCCGCTGGATCATCCAGGCCGCCCGCGACCGTTCGGGCCACAGCATGACCGAGAAGCTCTCCGCCGAGCTGCTCGACGCCTTCAATCGTCGCGGCAACGCGGTGAAGAAGCGCGAGGACACCCACAAGATGGCCGACGCCAACAAGGCGTTCGCTCACTACCGCTGGTAAGCGACCTCCAGGCCTTTTCCTAGAAAGCCCCTCTCCATGGCTCGCACGACCCCCATCGCGCACTACCGCAATATCGGCATCATGGCGCACATCGATGCCGGCAAGACCACGACGACTGAGCGCATCCTGTACTACACCGGCAAGTCGCATAAGATCGGCGAAGTCCATGACGGCGCCGCGACGATGGACTGGATGGAGCAGGAGCAGGAGCGCGGCATCACGATCACGTCCGCCGCGACGACCTGCTTCTGGACGGTCGAGTCCGGCCCGAACGCCGGCATCAACTATCGCGTCAACATCATTGACACGCCTGGCCATGTCGACTTCACGATCGAGGTCGAGCGTTCGTTGCGTGTGCTTGACGGTGCCGTTTGCGTGTTCGACTCGGTGGCCGGCGTCGAGCCGCAGTCCGAGACGGTGTGGCGCCAGGCCGACAAGTACGGCGTGCCGCGCATCTGCTTCGTCAACAAGATGGACCGCACCGGCGCGAATTTCTATCGCACCGTCGACATGATCGTCGATCGCCTCGGCGCCAAGCCGCTGGTGACGCAGCTCCCGATCGGGTCCGAGGCCGAGTACAAGGGCCTGGTCGATCTGGTTTCGAACAAGGCGATCATCTGGCTGGAAGAGACGCTGGGCGCCAAGTTTGAGGTCGTCGAGATCCCGGCCGACATGCAGGAGAAGGCGGCGGAGTACCGCGCCAAGCTGCTCGACATGGCCGTCGAGCAGGACGACGCCGCCATGGAGAAATTCCTCGATGGTGAAGAGCCGGACTACGACACGCTGATCAAGTGCATCCGCAAGGGCACGATCAACTACGCGTTCGTGCCGATTCTGTGCGGCTCGGCGTTCAAGAACAAGGGCGTGCAGCCCATGCTCGACGCGGTCGTCAATTATCTGCCGGCGCCGGACGACGTGGCTGACGTCAAGGGCGT
>NZ_JBQVQG010000053.1:0-14451 GCF_052439685.1 Reyranella sp. | reverse complement strand
GGCGTCCGTGCCGGACTTCTCGCTATCGGGCCTGCGGGTGATCCGCGAGCTCGAGGCCATCATCGCGGTCCGCGGCAAGCCGGTGACGATCGTCTCGGACAACGGCACGGAGCGACCCGTAACCTCGTGCTGCGCTGGGCGGCCGACCAGGACATCGAATGGCACTACATCGGTAAGCATACGAGGTAGGCCGCGGGGAGAGCGAGCGGCTTGGACCGACGGTGCGCTTTCAGGGCGCTCGATCGATCTAATCGTTAATGATCTGGCGCAGGTTTTCCAGACCGAAGTCGGTGAAGGCCATGGTCTCGATGCCGTCGACGTCGTAGATCCACAGCTTGCCGTCTTCCAGGTCGAGCTGATCGGAGAGATCCCACAGCAAGTCTTCGGTCCGACCGAGGATCTCGGCAGCCCTTCGGATCGTATGGACGCGAGTGGTGGCGGCCACGATCAGGCCGCAACCTGCGGACGGAGCTTCTTCCACTCCCAGGGCAGCAGCTCGTGCAAGCGGCTCTGCGGCAGCGAGGCGATGCGGGCAAAGACATCGGCCAGCCAAGCTTGCGGATCAACATCGTTGAGCTTTGCCGTCATGATCAACGTGAACATGACGGCTGCCCGATCGGCACCGCGATCGGAACCGGCGAACAGCCACGCTTTCCTGCCCAGGGCCAGGCCTCTCAGAGCACGTTCCGCCGCGTTGTTCGTCAGGCAGATCCGGCCGTCGCCGAGGAAGCAAGTGAAGGCGGCCCAGCGCTTGAGCATGTAGTCGATCGGCTTGATCACGGGGGCCGAGCGCGACAGCCTGGATCGCTGATCACGCAGCCAGGTCTCGAGTTCCGCCACGAGGGGCGCACTCTTTTCCTGGTGAACGCGTCGACGCTGGTCGGCATTCAGCCCATTGATCGTGCGCTCGATGTCGAACAGCGCGTCGATGCGTTGGACGGCAGCCAGCGCGATTGGCGAGATCGCCGTCGCCGACCGTCCTCGTCGGGCGTTCTTGGCGATATCTGCCAACTCGAAGAACTGCCGTCGGGCATGCGCCCAACAGAGCGCCGCTGTGATGGGCGCCGGTTTGCGCGCCGCCTCGTACAGGCCGTTGAAGCCGCTATAGGCATCGGCCTGAAGGATGCCGGTAAAGTTCGCCAGATGGCGGACCGGATGCTCCCCGCGCCGGTCTCGCGAGGCGTAATAGACAGCGGCCGGTGGGGCGAGGCCGGCGAACGGTCGATCGTCTCGCACGTAGCCCCAGATGTGGCCCGTGACCGTCTTGCCTTTGGCCAGGATCGGCACCGTAGTGTCGTCGCCATGCAGGCGCTCGGACGCCAGAACATGGGCCTCCATCAGGTGTTACAGGGGCAAGCCGACGAACACCCCGACGCCCACCTGGTCGGCCAGCGTTGAGAGGCTGAGATCGATACCCTCGCATCGGAAGCGCTCACTTTGCCGGTTCAAGGGGATATGCTGTCCGAACTTGTCGAACAGGATCGTCGCCAGCAGCCTGGGCCCGATGAAGCCGCGCGGCGTGGTGTGGAACGGCGCCGGCTGCTGGCTGATGGTCTGGCAGGCACGGCACGAGAACTTCTCGCGCACCGTCTCGATCAGCTTCCAATGCCGCGGGACGATCTCCAAGGTCTTGGTCACATCCTCGCCCAGCTTCGACAACTTGGCCGATCCGCAACAGGGGCAGCTCGTTGGCGCGGCAATGACGACCCGCTCGCGTTCGATATCCTCGGGGTAGGGCTGGCGGACCAGCCGCCGACGCGTGAAGGACCGAACCGTCGGCGTCTTCCTGGCCGCTTCCTCGGCCGCCAGCTCGTCCTCGGTCGCCGACGCTTCCGCCTCCTCCAGCTGCAGCTCGAGTTGACCGAGCAGCCGCTCCTTGCGCTCCGAGCGCTGGCCGTAAAGCTGGCGGCGCAACTTCTCGATCTCCAGCTTCAGATGAGCGATCAGCGCTTTATTGCTGGACCGATCTGCCGTGGCGTTGGCCGCCTCGGCTTGGGCGTGCGCGGCCGCCGCCTCAGCCTGCTGACGGGCGGCGGCGCGTTCCGCCACCAGCATCGTGTGGGCCGTCGCAAGGTCGGAGGGAAGAGCGTCGGACGCCGTGGTCACGCGACAACAGAATCACATTCTCTCGTCGCCTCAAAGACTAAACCTCAACCCACCGAGCTCGGCCGCCACGTCTCCTGGGGATGACGCCAGTCGATGCTGGACAGAAGGTAGCCAAGCTGTGCCGGCGAGATCGTCACCACGCCGTCGGCCACGCTCGGCCATAGAAAGCGCCCGCGCTCCAGTCGCTTCGTGAACAGGCAGGCGCCTTGCCCGTCGTGCCAGATCACCTTCAACAGATCGCCTCGCCGCCCGCGGAAGCAGAACAGCCGACCGCCCAGGGGATCGCCCCGCAACACCTCCTGCGCCTGCAGTGCCAGTGACGGAAAGCCCTTGCGCATATCCGTATAGCCTGTCGCCAGCCACACTCGAACGCCAGACGGTAACGGGATCATCGATGCAGCAGCGCCCTGATAACGCGCCCCAGCACGGCCGTGTCCACGTCATTGCCGACGATCAATCGACAGCCACCGGGCAGCTCGATCTCCACCCGGCCCGCAATCGATGCCGCAACGGCCGGCGCCGGCGCGGAGACTTGCGCCATCGCATCGTTCGCTATCACCGCCGGCACGAACATCGCCGACCCGCCAGAGCCTTGGACCTCAGTTCCGTACCGGCGCCGCCACGTGAACAGCAGGTTCGTATTGACGTCGTGTCGTCTGGCCACCATCGACACCGACGCTCCGGGCTCGAAGCTCTCGGCAACGATTCGCCGCCGCTCTTCCTCAGACCTCCGGCGCCGCCGGATAGTGCCAAATTCCGACGTCGATCCTCCTGTCATCACAAGTGTCCATCTCCATCATGTGGACACCTACACTCTCACTAACTCTTCTCGCTCAACAGGCGGCATTCCTCTGATGGGTACCTACATCGCGCCAGGCACGCCGATGCAGAACGGCTTCGTCGAGAGCTTCAATGGCCGCATGGCCGCCTCGGCAGATTCCCTCCGGCGGTGTTCGGCGCTACGCGCAGACCCGGAAAGCAAGAGGACGGGGCGCTGCGCTCGATCGGGGGCTTCGCGCCCCGCCCCGTCGCACCATCAACCACCAGAGCAGAAGAGGAACAGACTCAACCTACCGGCGTATAAAAAACAGGATGCAGGTCACTCGAAACGGATCGTCGGACGGCCAGCAAAGCTGAGAGGTTCGTTCGGAACCGCGCCAAGATCCGCCGGGCCGCCGGCGCCTTGTGCGCAAAGGCATGGGCGAGCTGCGCGTTCACCGTAGTTCTGTCGCGCAAGATACCCCTTTGAAATAAAACAACATGTTCCATACGATCAGTGGCTGAGCCCGTCTGTGAAATCGACGGTAGTCTCACCTATTTTGTCACTGTCTTATGCAAACCATCGCCCTCTATTTTTACTTATTCTGGTACATAATGAAAACTCTTGATCTGCCCTTGGACGGCGGACCTCTTCCATGCAGAAGCCACACTTTAAGTGTGTGATTTGCAATTACGGGTAAGAATTTGATCAAGAGAGCGAGGCTCTAGGGATATGTGCGCAGGATGACGCGTCGAGACGAAGTTGCAATTGTCGGTTATGCTTGTCGTCTGCCCGGTGCGAGGGACAGTGACGGACTTTGGAACATCCTGCGCCGCAATCTTTGCAGTGTCACAGAAATTACTCCTGATCGTTTCCCGACCCAGTCCTTCTATCACCCTTCCCCCGACCAGATCGGCCGCAGCTATTCCTTCGCCGCCGGGGTAATCGACGACGTGTGGGGCTTCGATGCTACCGCGTTCGGCATGAGTCCGCGGGAGGCCGAACAGGTCGACCCCCAGCATCGTCATCTTCTGGAAGTTACCTACGACGCGCTCGCACATGCTGGCATGCGCCCCTCGCTCCTCACCGGCAGCCCCGTGGGCGTCTATGTGGGCGCCTCCTCCGTCGACCACGCGGCGCGCTTCTTTGCCGATCCGTCCGCCGCGGACATGCACATGATGACGGGCAACTCGCTCAGCATCATGGCCAATCGTATCTCCTATACGTTCGACCTGCGAGGTCCGAGCCTCACGGTCGATACGGCTTGCTCGTCCTCCCTGGTCGCACTGGATCTCGCGACAGAGGCGATCCGCAGCGGCGCTATCGAGACGGCGATCGTGGGCGGCGTCAATCTGCTCCTGTCGCCGTTTTCCTACGTCGGATTCTCCCGCGCTTCCATGCTGTCGCCCACTGGGCTTTGCCGCCCGTTCGACGCGTCGGCGGATGGGTACGTCCGGTCCGAGGGCGCGATCGTCGTGGTGCTTCGCTCGATGTCGTCGGCACTGAAGGCGCGTAATCGAATCCATGCGGTGATCGTCGGTTCGGGCATTAACCAGGACGGACGCACAACCGGCATGTCGCTGCCTTCCGCCGAATCTCAGCGACGGCTTCTGGAGCAGGTCTACGGAGATTTCAGGGTCGATCCCGCCGACCTGAGCTACGTCGAAGCGCACGGTACCGGCACGCGGGTCGGTGACCCCATCGAGGCCGACGCGCTCGGCAAAGGTCTTGCCCAGAAGCGAACCCGGCCACTTCCCATTGGCTCGGTAAAGTCGAATATAGGCCACCTCGAGCCGGTGTCGGGGCTGGCTGGCCTCCTCAAGTCCATCATGGTCCTCGACCGGGGCCTCGTGCCGGCGACCCTGCACCACAACGCGCCGAATCCCGACATTCCGTTCGCGGACCTCAATCTCGACGTCGTCTCACAGAATCGCCGCCTTGGGGATCATCGGGGCCCTCAGCTGGTCGGCGTCAATTCCTTTGGATTTGGCGGCACCAACGCGCACGTGATCCTGCGCAGCGAGAGGGCAGTTGCGCATCTCGTTCAGGTCAACACGACCACGCCGCCGCCGCTGCTGTTGTCGGCCCACACCGGAGATGCCCTGCGGGTCCTGGCAAAGCGCTATGTCAAGACGTGGCCCGCCACCACAGGCGAAGCCGTCTCCTTCATAGCGGCGAGCGCCTATCTGCGTGATGCGCTGCCGTACCGCCTGGTCGCAACGGGCGAGACGGCCGACGAGGTTTGTCATCATCTCAACGTCTTCGCAAAGGGCGAAGAGTCCGCCGCGATCCTCACCGGCCAGGCGCTGGGAATCGACCAGCCGCTCACCTTCCTTTTCTCCGGCAACGGCTCCCAATGGGCCGGCATGGGCCGTGACGCGTGGAAGACCAATCCGGTCTTCCGCAATGCGCTGAAGGACATCGACGGCCGCTTCGCGAAGATCCAGAAATGGTCGATCGTCGATTGCCTATTCGCTGACGATCTGGCGCCGCGCCTGCGGCGAGCCACCTATTCACAGCCCCTCCTTCTGGCCCTTCAAGTCGCCATGGTGCGCTCCCTCGAAGAACGCGGCATCGTGGCCACAGCTACCTTGGGCCACAGTGTCGGCGAGATTGCCGCTGCCTGGTGTGCTGGTGCTCTCAGCCTCGACCAGGCCATCGATGTAGTGATTGCCCGCAGCCGCAATCAAGAAAGCGTGCGCGGTAGCGGGGGCATGGCAGCGCTAATGCTGAGCGATCGCGAGGCTGAGCGCTTTCTCAAGACTGGCGGCGCGCCCCGTGTCGAGATCGCGGCGATCAACAGTTGCCGCAGCGTTACGGCCTCGGGAACCATCGCGGACATCGACTGCGTGCTTCGGGCAGCGGCCGAAATGCGAATAAGTGCACGGCGGCTCGACCTGGACTATCCATTCCACTCCGCATTGATCGAGCCGGTTCGCGGCCCGCTGTTGCGTGAACTGCAGGGCCTCCGTCCGATGCCCCCTCACAAGACTTTCGTGTCATCCGTGACCGGGGGGCCCGTTGCCTCAGAGGCGCTCGGCGCAGACCACTGGTGGCGCAACGTGCGAGACCCGGTCCAGTTCGAGCCGGCGTTGAACGGCCTGTTGACTGACGGCATGCGCGTATTCTTGGAAGTGGGTCCTCGGCCGATTCTGGGTAGTTACGTGCGCGACGTGCTCAGGGAAGCCGGAACGCGCGGCGTCGTCATCGAGACCCTGACCGAGGGCGAGGGACAGTCCACCTTCGATCAGATCGAGCGAGCGGCGTCGAAGGTTGCGCTGGCCGGCGGCAAAATCGAGATGCAGCGCTTCTTCGGTCCTGCGCCCACGGCTGTCGTCGTGCTGCCGCTCTACCCCTGGCAGCATACTCAGTTCAAAGTAACACCGACCGATGAGGCCGGCACTGTCCTGCAGTTCCATGCACATCCATTGCTCGGCGGGCGGCTGCGCAAGGACAGCGCCGAATGGTTTTCGACGGTGGATCCTGCACTCTATCCTTGGATAGACGACCACAAGGTCGGCCATGTCCCGGTCTTTCCGGCGACCGGCTACGTCGAGACCATGCTGGCAGCAGCGCGCGAGGTTCACCCGGAAGGCGCCTTGGAACTTCGCGATCTCGACATCCTTCGGCCGCTCGTGTTCGAAGGCAGAACCTCTTTCGAAGTCTCCGTCCGGCTCGCTCACGAGACGGGCACCGTCGAATTGCTCTCGCGCCAGCGCGGCGGCGGTGCGGGGTGGACGCTCAATGCGCGGGGAATCATCAACCGATCCCCGATCACGGGGAGGACGACCGTGCCGCCGGCGATCCCGGACGATGCCGTCATCGTTAACAAGAGCCGCGTCTATGCCGCGGCCAGCGCCCTTGGCTTCGACTACGGTCCTACATTCCAGCGCATTCGACAGGTCGTTTTTCCTGAGCCGAAGTTTGCAGTCGCCAAGCTCGACCGGCCGGACACGCTGGTACACGGCACGCGTATCATCGATCTCGCGGCATTGGATGCTGCGTTCCATGCCCTCTTCGCGTCCGAGGAAGCAGGTGTCGCCGACATGCCGATGAAGCGCATGTTGCCCGTCCGCTTCGGCTGCGTCCGCGTGTTCCAGTCTGGCGCCATCGTCTCAAGGGTCACGGCCCGGACGGTCAGGCAGTCGCCAAGCTCGATGGTCGTCGACATCGATCTCCTGGACGAACACGGAAATACCGTCGTGGCGGTCCAGAACGTGCGACTTGTCGAAGCCCCGGCTGAGCTGGCCGTGGATCCCAAGTCACTCACCTACCGCACCGCCGCTTGGCATCTCGACCCCGCCGGCAAGCCGTCAATGCTGGCGTTCCGTCCTGGCGACGAGGAACGGCCTGCCGGCAATTCAGCCGCCCTCTCCGAAGCCTTGCTTCTGCTCGAGGCCGGAACGCTGCGCGCGGCCTGGTCTGCATTCCGGAGCCACTCGCCCGCCGTGTCGCCCGACCGCCACGAGCCGGCCGGCGCAGAGGATGGCGCATCATGGGCCTCTTTCCTCCTGGCAGCCCTGCTCTGGCATCTCGAGGCAAAGAATCTCGCTGTCGACGTTGATGGCGCCGCCAGGCTGGCTCACTCATGTGAGCTTCCCGAAATCGACTCGATCGTCAGCACGCTGCTGGTTCGCCATCCCACAATGGGCGCAGAAGCGGCCAGCGTCTCGCGACTCGAGAGCATCATCGGTCGATTGAGCGCCGGGGATCCGACCGCAGTGAGTGAGCTCGCCTCGCCGCACTGGCGCAATCTGGGCCTGGCCTCCAATCAGATTGGCTGGCTGCGCGACGCCGTCGTCAGCGAGGTCACGGCTTCAATGGCGCGTCTCGACGGCAGCCGGCTGGTGCGGCTGCTGATGGTGGGTGCCGATCACTTCGCCACGGCCGCTGATCTCAGCGCGCGTTTTGCCAATATCGAAATCAACCTGACCGACCTGGACGACGACCGCCTCGAACAGGCGCGGGCGACTATCGGCGACAGCGCACCACTGGTGCGGTGCGTGAGCTGGTCACAGCTAGGGTCATTGCATCCTGCCTCGCTGGATCTCGCCTTCGCAGTCGACGCCCTGAGCGAGGTCGTCGCCGGCAACAATGACGGCGTAACAGTCATTACCAGATTGCTGCGCCCCGACGCGCCGCTCATCGCGGGCGAGCTGGCGCCCAGCGCCTTCTGGGACATCGTCCGCGGCAGCCGGGGGCGTTGGTGGGCGCGCTCGGCGAATGCCGAGTTCCCGGTCGGTGCACTGCTGACCGAGCAGGAATGGATCGACGAACTCGAGACTGCCGGCTTCAGAGGTATATCGGTGTCCCCTGCCTTCGGCGAAGCACGTATCGGCGTGGTTGTCCGAGGCCTGGCGGGCAGCAGCACCGATCGTAACGCCACGGCCGCGATCGAGCCGGCCTTGTTCTCTTGGCGAGGCGCCTCTGCAGCCGACCTTCGGGCCCTCGTCGGCCATGACGATCCCGAGCCCGCGCGATTGGATCAAGGCGCGGCGACCGACTACGTGCTGTCAATCTCACCCGACGACTCGTCAGTTGATCCCGTGGCGACTCTCGCTGAGCATCTCAATGCGATCGCCGAACAATGCCGGCAGTTGGCCGATACGCCGGCCCGCCTCTGGATCATCGTCGATTTCGGCGAGGTGGAGGGGCTGGTGCCTCTCGAACAGCCGCTCTGGTGCGCGCTGATGGCGGCCGCTCGTGTTGCCCGCAACGAGTATCCTGGCCTGCATATACGCTGTGTCGGCCTGGCCGGCCAACCGCGTCTTGGTGTCACCAGGCGAGCCACCGCCGAAATGCTTTCGCCCGACGAGGAACGGGATGTCTTCTTCCTGGGCGACAATCGCGTCGCCTTCCGCGTCGAACGAGGGCCCGCCGCGCCGCGTCCGCCCAAGCCCCTGGCCAACGACATGGCACTGCGTCTGGCGACACGTCAGGGTCCCGGCCGGGGCGTACTCGGCTGGATTCCGGAGCCGCGCCTGATACCTCAGGCTGGCGAGGTCGAGATCGAAGTTGCGACCACTGGCCTCAACTTCCGCGACGTGATGTGGAACCTGCGCCTGCTGCCCGAAGAGGCGCTGGAAGATGGCTTTGCCGGTCCCGGTCTCGGAATGGAGTGTGCCGGCACGGTGGTTCGGACGGGACCCGATGTCGAAGGCCTCGCCGTTGGAGATCGCGTCCTCGCCTTTGCAGCTGGCGCCTTTGCCAGCCACCTGATTGCGAAGAGCTTCGCCGTCAGAAAATTACCGGCTCAGCTGTCGTTCGAGGAAGCGACAACTTTGCCCGTCGCGTTCCTCACTGCCTATTATTCACTCGTGCACCTTGCCCGGCTGGAGCCGGGCGAATCCGTCCTGATCCATGGTGGTGCCGGCGCCGTCGGTCTGGCTGCCATGCAGATCGCAAAGCATCGTGGCGTGACCGTAATCGCGACGGCCGGCAGTGAAGAGAAGCGCGCCCTCCTGCGCAGCCTCGGCGCCGACTTCGTTTGCGATTCCCGCACCGTGGCGTTTGCCGAAGACGTGATGAGTTTCACCGCGGGCAGGGGCGTCGATGTCGTCCTCAACTCGCTGGCCGGCGAAGCGATGATCCGTTCGATGGATTGCCTCAAGCCGTTCGGTCGCTTCATCGAGCTCGGCAAGCGTGACTTCTATGCCAACACTCATCTCGGACTGAGGCCGTTGCGCCGCAATCTGAGCTACTTCGGCGTCGACATCGACCAGCTCATCGGCGTTCACAAGGGGTTGTCCCAGCGGCTGTTCACCGACGTGATCGGCTTCTTCGCCGAGGGCAAGTATTCGCCGATTCCGCTCCGTGTCTTCGATGGCGCACATGTCGCGGAGGCGTTCCGCCTGATGCAGCGTGCCGGCCATATCGGAAAGATCGTCGTGACCCCTGCTCGCGAGCCCAGCGTGCCCGGTGCACCCGTCAATACCTTTCCCGTGGATGCCGAGGGCTGGCACGTCGTGATCGGCGGCACCAGGGGCTTCGGCTTTGCAACGGCCCAATGGCTGGCCCACCGCGGCGCCAGGCACCTTGCACTAATCAGCCGATCTGGTCACCTGTCCGAAGCGGTAGCGACGCAGGTCGAGGCATTGCGCGAGAAGGGCGTGACGGTGGAGATCGCGGCTATCGACGTAACCGACGCCGCGGCCCTCCACTCTTTCATCGACCGGCTTGGCCACCAGCGGCCGATTAAGGGTATTGCCCACGCCGCAATGGTTCTCGACGACAAATTGATGCAGGGGGTCGATCGGATGTCCATCGAGACCGTCCTACGACCGAAGGTCAGCGGCGCTCTGCATCTAGAACGTATCGCCGGCAGGCTGGCCCTCGACTATCTCCTCCTTTTCTCGTCGGCCACTACCCTGTTCGGCAATCCTGGGCAATTCAACTATGTGGCTGCCAATGCCTATGTCGAAGGAATCGCCCGCAGGCTGCGTGCCCAAGGTCTGCCGGCTCTCGCCGTCGCGTGGGGCGCAATCGGAGATACAGGCTATCTTGACCGGCATATGGAGGCGAACTCGAGCCTGAAACGACGCTTCGGCTCAACTTTGATGCCAGCCTGCACAGCGCTGAATGGATTGGATTGGGCTTTCGAAGCCGATGGATCACAGCTTGTAGACGCATTTGCGATCGCGCGCATCGAGTGGAGCAGGGCCAAGCGCGAACTCGCAGCACTACGTGCTCCGACCTTCAATGCCGTTGCCACGGGCAACACCTCGGGAGAGGGTGGGCAGGTAGCCGTCGCTCTTGAGCGACTGCGCTCCTTGCCTCCTGAAGAGGCGACCGCGGCTCTCCTCGACATTCTCGTTGAGGAAATAGCAAGGGTGCTCCGCCTGCCTTCCAAGGAAATTGACCGTCACCGGCCGCTTGCGGAAATCGGCATGGATTCGCTGATGATGCTCGAGCTGCGCACGACGGTGGAAGCGACACTGCAGATCGAGTTGCCGATGATGTCGCTGGCCAGCGGCATCACGCCCGCCGATGTCGCGCGGCGCGTCACCCCGCTCGTGACTGGAGAGACTCCGCGTGAGCCTGTTCCGAGCACGCTGGCGACCCTGTCTTCGAGCCACTTTGCCGAAGAAGCAGCAACCGCGGATGCCTCGGAGCAGCGCGCCGCGATCATCGCCGTGATGCAGCGGGTCAAGCAGATCGACGGACCGCTATGAGTCGGCCGCCATCGAAAGCCGCCCAGGAAACTCTCGATCGGGTGCGGCAGGCCCTCGGCCAGCCCACCGCCCCCCAGGGCAAGCCGTCAGCGCATGCGACCACGGGCGAACGATGTGAATTCGACTTCACCACGCTGCCCGAGTACGAAACTCTGAAAATATGGAAGGCCGTGGGCAATCTCACCCGGATCGGAAATCCATTCTATCGCCTGCACGACGGACGCGCCGGCAACACGACGTCGATCGACAGACGTACGATTGCGAATTTCTCATCCTACGACTATCTTGGCCTGAACGGACATCCCGACGTCTCCGCCGCGGCAAAGACCGCGATCGACCGCTTCGGCACGTCGGTCTCGGCAAGCCGGCTGTCGGCCGGCGAACGCCAGGTGCATCGCGACCTCGAGTCTGCCCTGGCGCGCCTGAGTGGAACCGAAGACGCGATCGCGTTCGTGAGCGGCCACGGGACCAACGTGTCGGTGATAGGCGAATTGCTGGGACCGGAAGACCTGATTGTCGCCGACGCGGTCATCCACAACAGCATCGTCGAGGGTGCTAAACTGTCGGGCGCCAAGAGAATTCTCTGCCCGCACAACGACCTCGACGCATTCGAGCGTGCCTTGCGGCTCAACCGTGCGCGCTATCGTCGTGCCCTGATCGTGGTGGAAGGACTCTACGGGATGGACGGCGACGTGCCGGATCTGGCCGGCTTGATCAAGCTCAAGCGCCGATACAATGCTTGGCTCATGGTCGACGAGGCGCATGCGACCGGCGCCCTTGGCCGCACCGGGCGAGGCGTTGCCGAGGAACAGGGCATCGATCCTGCGGAGGTCGAAATCTGGATGGGCACGCTCAGCAAGACGCTGGCGGCCGCGGGCGGCTACATCGCCGGAAGCCGCCCGCTCATCGAACTGATCAGGTACACGTCGCCGGGGTTCGTCTACAGTGTCGGCCTCTCGCCACCGGTAGCCGCCGCTGCAGCGGCGGCGGTCGACGTCATGATGCGTGAGCCTTGGCGCGTGGCGGCGCTCCGCCGCAATGGCCGGGCCCTGCTGGAAAGAGCCCGGGCGCGGGGCCTGGATACGGGCCTCAGTATCGGCGCCTCCGTCGTCCCCGTCATCGTCGGCAATTCGCCGCAGACAATCATGCTGTCGGAGCGCCTGCTCGGACGCGGCTTCAACGTCGTCCCGGCGGTCTTCCCCGGAGTTGCAGAGAACCAGGCGCGGCTTCGCTTCTTCATCACATCGCAGCATACGCTGGAGCAGATCGATGCGGTCATCGACGCCGTGGCCGAGGAACTGCCGAAGATTCTCAGCGGCTCCTCATTCGTAAGCACCATTGCCGGTCGCTGACGCAGGATGGAATTCAAGACGATCGTCATCACCGGCGCGTCCAGCGGGATTGGCGCAGCGCTCGCACGCGCGCTCGCAGCACCCGGTCGAACATTGGCATTGCTGGGGCGCAATACCGAACGCCTCGAGGCGGTCGCAGGCGCCTGTCGCGCGAAGTGCGCGACCTGCAGCACCGCAACCCTTGACCTGTCGGATGCCGCTCGACTTGCGACCGTCCTCGAGGAGGTCGAGCGAGTCTCCTCGATCGACCTAGTGATTGCGAATGCCGGAATCCTCGCCGGGCGATCGGCGGACGACGCTGTCGAGACGGCGGGCGTTGCGCGGCAGGTACTCGAGACGAATCTGCTGGCGACCGTCGATCTCATCCATCTCGTGCTACCAGCCATGCGACGAAAAGGGCGCGGGAGCATCGTCTTCGTGGCCTCGCTTGCCTCACTCGTTCCCTTGCCCGACGCCCCCGCCTATTCGGCTTCCAAGGCGGGCCTGCTGTCATACGGGTTGGCGCTGCGGGACGCCGTCGCGGCGGAAGGAATCCGGGTCGTCGTCGCCTGCCCCGGCTTCGTCGCCACCGCGATGGCCGGCCGGCATCTCGGGCCGCGCCCCGGCGAAATTTCCGCAGACGACGCGGCGAAGCGGATCCTGACCGGGCTGCAGCACAACAAGGCGGTGATCGGCTTTCCTCTCGTCCCCTACTGGCTTTCGCGGCTCAGCCAACTCGTCCCCGAGGCGATCCGCCGCCGCGGCATGAGAAACACCCGTTTCCATGTGGGCCCTTAAGCGAGGCACAGATGCTCCGCATGAGGTAGACTAGTGCCAGCATACCATGCCAACGGACCGCGAAATCCCACTCACACGCTCCAACCGAGGCTGGCTGTCGGCACCGGAGCAGCGACTCATCGCGTGGATTGCCCCCGGATTGCCGCGCTGGATGTCGCCCGATTTTCTGACGATTCTTGGCTTCGCGGCGTCCGTTGTGGCCATCGTAGCCTACGCACTGGCACCTGGAAATCCCGCATGGCTCTGGGTGGTGAATGCCGCTCTGATTGTGAACTGGTTCGGTGATTCGCTTGATGGGGCCGTCGCCCGACGACGCGGCATCGAACGGGCCCGCTACGGCTTCTTCCTCGACCAGTCGATCGACGTCCTGAGCCAGTTCCTGTTCGCGATCGGTTTCGGCCTGTCGGGATTCGTCTCTATGGAAATTGCGGCCATCGGGCTTGCAACCTATTTCATGATGACCGTCCAATCGCTGCTGCGGGCAGAGATCTCCCGAACCTTCCACCTCGCCAGCGCTGGGTTCGGCCTGACGGAGGTGCGCTGCCTCTTTCTAGCGGTCAACGTTGCGTTCTATCTGAAGCCACCGGAGCCGTTCTACATCGCCGGCGTGAGGCTCGGATATGGCGATCTGTTGGGTATGGCGTGGATCGTCGCGAACCTCGGCCTCTACGCGGTGGGCATGGTCAGGGAACTGGGCCAGCTCGCCAGAGACGAGCCACCCGCCGGGAAGGACTTCTAAAAATGGATGTCAGAGGCGGCGTGACCTGTCAGAGATCGACGAAATGAAGCGGCATATCTCCATCATCGGGCTCGGTTTATGTCCGCCTGCTTGGCCTGCTTCCGGAAAACTGATCCAGATTGAGAGTTGGAGAACCGGCTATTTTGAGCTTCGCAGGAGCTGAGAATGGCAGGGAAGGATTAGGGATGTTGCGGGAAGCCGAGGTTCGGCTGAGCCAAGGGAGAGATCGGCAAGATCTGTCGTGGACTGGAGATCTCGGAGCAGAGCTTTTATCGGTGGCGTCGCCAGTGCGGTGAGTTGAAGGTCGGCCAGGCGCGGCGCTTGAAGGATCTCGAGCGGGAGAACCAGCGGCTGAAGAAGGCGGTCTCGGTCGCGCGGCCGGAACATCAGCCGATTGTCTCCCAGCGTCACCGGCTCGGAATACTCGTAGCGATTACAGTGGACGATCTCGAGGATACCATCAAGGCCGGCTAGAGCATCGAGCGCTTAATCGGGAGCATATCCAGCGTCTTTGAGGAAGTTCCAGCACTCGTGCTGGGAGTAGAG
>NZ_JBQVQG010000052.1:0-15437 GCF_052439685.1 Reyranella sp. | reverse complement strand
ACCCAATCTCAAAGACACAAGAGACCTTCTCTCGACGATTAGCCGGCTTTTGGTGGAGAGAAGGTCTCTCCGCTACGCCCCTTCGGGGCTTCGGTCGAGACGACGGCCCTGGAATTAGAGGGCGTGGATTTCGCTGACCTTGGCGGCGAGGCCGAGCTTGCGGTTGCAAAGGGGCCAGTGCCAGGTCTCGCCCTGGTCGAATATCACCCATGAGGTGAGAGCGGCGGCCTTCTCGTAATCCTGCGCCGCCTCGATCGCTTCCTGCGTCGTCAGCACCGTGCCGTCACGGCGCTGCTGCAGGGTGATGTAGGTGCGCGCCGTGTACTGGAAGCGGCCGTGATAGGAACCACGTCCGCCGCTGATGCGACTCGCATGCGGGCCCCAGCTTCCGCTTTCGCAGACCGCGAGCGCCTGAACGACCTCGTCCTTGCGGGCCTGGACGAAGATCTCATGCTCCGTCGGGCCTTGCGGCACGGCAGCCGCCGCAGGAGGATTCTTGGCGCATCCCGGCCCGACGCAGAGCGCGGCGAGCAGGATCGGCAGGAGGGTTGGCTGAAGAGCGTTCACGACCCGACATTGTTCACACGAGTTTATCCCCAGGGTAAACCCCGGCCGGCAGCAGGCCCGGATGACGTTGCCGCCGTTCTAGGGGCGCGGACTAGCCCGCTCCCATGTCGATAAAATGGCGGCCGGCCGGGGTTATGCGGCTTCGACGTCCCCGAAAGGCGTGGCCAGTGCGCTTCACGGCGCAGCGGGACCGCGAGTCCTTTCGGGTTTCAATTGTAACGGCGCAGGGTCGAATCAGGCTTTCGCGGCCGGATGCGTCTCGATCCAGTGCCGTGCGATCTCCTCGCGCGTGGCGACCCAGACCTTGGGCTTCGACGCCACATAATCCAGAAAGCGCGCCAGGGTCGCGGCCCGGCTCGGCCGCCCGGCGAGGCGGCAGTGCAGGCCAATCGACATCATCTTCGGGGTGCGCGCGCCCTCGGCATAGAGCACGTCGAAACTGTCCTTCATCGCCTGAAGCCAGCCGTCGCCCGCGGTGAAACCCGGCGCCACCCCGAACTTCATGTCGTTCACTTCGAGCGTGTAGGGAATGATCAGGTGCGGCTCGCTTCCGACCTTCACCCAATAAGGCAGGTCATCCGAATAGGAATCGCTCGAATAGAGAAAGCCGCCATGCTTGATGACCGCTTCGAGCGTGTGCATGCCGAAGCGGCCGGTGTACCAGCCGACCGGCGCGCGGCCGGCCGTCTGCTCGATCACCTTCACGGCCTTGCGCATATGGTCGAGCTCCTGCTCGAGCGTGAAGTCCTTGTAGTTGATCCAGCGCCAGCCATGGCTCGCCACCTCGTGGCCCGCCTCGGCCATCGCCTTGCCGGCGGCGGGATTGAGCTCCAGCGCGCGGCCGATCGCCCAGGAGGTGAAGCGCATGTTGCGCTCCTGGAAGAGCCGCAGGATGCGCCAGAAACCGGCGCGGCTGCCGTATTCGTACATCGATTCGGTCGAGAGGTCGCGGCCGCCGGCGATCGGCGTACCGCCCGGCGTCTCGGTGAGGAAGACCTCGGAAGCCGGATCGCCGTTGAGGATCGTATTCTCCCCGCCCTCCTCGTAATTCAGCACGAAGCTCACCGCGATGCGGGCGTCGCCCGGCCACTGGGCATCCGGGGGATTGGGGCCGTAGCCGATCAGGTTGCGGTCGAGATGGTCGTGCATGAGGCCCCCGGATACGCCAGATTGAAGCCCGACTATGGCGCGGCTATAGCTCGCGCGACAAGCTTGGGGAGGCCAAATGGGCGCAGCCGACGCGATCCGGGAAGACCGTCTGTGGCAACGGCACGCCGAAATGGCGACGCTGGGCGGGACGCCCAAGGGCGGCGTGAACCGGCAGGCGCTGTCGGCCGAGGACGCCGCGGCCCGGAACCTGCTGGGCTCCTGGGCCAAGGCGCGCGGCTTCGCGGTTTCGACCGACGCCATCGGCAATCTCTTCGTGCGCCGCGAGGGGACCGACCCCTCGGCCCGGCCGGTGATGAGCGGCTCGCACATGGACAGCCAGCCGACCGGTGGCCGATTCGATGGCATGTACGGCGTGCTGGCGGCCTTCGAGGCGCTGGAAGCGCTGGAGGATGCCGGCCTCAAGACACGCCGTCCCGTCGTCGCCGTCGCCTGGACCAACGAGGAGGGTTCACGCTTCCAGCCCGGCGCCATGGGCTCGGCGGTGTTCGCCGGCCATAACGACCTCGACGAGATGCTCCAGGCGAAGGACTGGAAAGGCGTCGTACTCGAGGATGCCCTCGCCGAGACGTTGAAGGCCGCGCCCGCCCCGATGCGCGACGGCAAGCCTGGTTTCCCGCTCGACGGGTATGTGGAAGCCCATATCGAGCAGGGCCCGCGCCTGGAGAACGAACGCAAGACGATCGGCGTCGTGACCGCCATCCAGGGCAGCCGCCGCTACATCGTCACCACGCATGGCGAGGAAGCACATGCCGGCACCACGCCACGCGCCGCCCGCAAGGACGCCTTTGCGGCGGCCCTTCGCATCGCGCAGGCGATGTACGAGGCCACGACCGACAAGGACGACATGCTGCGCTTCACCATCGGCCGGGTCGATGTGGCGCCGGGCTCGCCCAACACCGTGCCGGGCCAGACCACCTTCACCATCGACATGCGTCACCCCGACGATGCCGTGCTGGAGGCGCACGAGAAGAAGCTGAAGGAGATCTTGGCGGCAAAGGCCGCGCCCTGCACCGCCGGCATCGAGCGCGTGACCGCCGTGCCGCCGACCAACTTCGATCCGATGGTGGTCGACCTCGTGCGCGCCAAGACCAACGCGCTGAAGCTTTCCAACATGGACATGCCCTCGGGCGCCGGCCACGACGCCATGCACATCGCCCATCTCTGCCCCGCCGGCATGATCTTCGTTCCCTGCGAGCGCGGCATCAGCCACAACGAAATCGAGAACGCCACCCCGCAGGACCTCGCCGCCGGCGCCCGCGTCCTGGTCGAGGTGCTGGTCGAATTAGCGAATCGCTAACGCACCATTGTCGCCACACGCACGTTGTTGAAGAAAGTCATCGCGCCATGTCGAAGAAGATGCAGTCCGAACTCGTAGCGATCCTGTCCGACCTGATCGCGCTGCCGAGCCCCTACCCGCCCGGCACCTCGGTCGAGATCTGCGCCTATACGGCCAAGCGCCTGAAGAAGGCGGGCTACAAGGTCGAGATCGCGACCAGCAAGAAGGGCGTCGACAATGTCGTGGCGCGGATGAAGGGCAAGAGCGCCAAGGGAAAAAATGGCGGGCCCGTCATCGCCTTCAACGCCCATGTCGACACGGTCGGCGTCGGTGAGCGCGCCAACTGGAAGAGCGATCCCTACAAGGCGCTGGTCAAGGGCGGCCTCGTCTACGGGCTGGGCGCCGGCAACTGCAAGGGCAGCATGGCCGTGCAGATCTGGATCGCCGAAGAGATCGCGCGCCGTGGCGGTCCGGCCTCGGGCGAACTCATCTTCACCTTCGTGGCCGACGAGGAGAATCTCGGACCCGAGGGCATGGAGTACCTGCGCAAGAGCGGCAAGGTGCGGCCGGATGCGCTGATCCTGGGCGCGCAGACCGAGAACAACCTGATCGTGGCCGAGCGCGGCGTGATGTGGGCGCGCCTCACCACCAAGGGCCGCGCCGCCCATGCCGGCAACCCGGCCGCCGGCGACAACGCCATCCTGCGCATGATGCGGCTCGTGGGCGCGCTCAGCTCCTACTACGACAAGGCGCTGGCCGATCGCGTCTCGGGCGCGATGAAGTCGACGGTGAACATCGGCATGTTCCATGGCGGCCACAACACCAACGTCGTGCCGTCGGCCTGCACCGTCGAGATCGACCGCCGCCTGCTGCCCAACGAGAAGGTGAAGGACGCGTTCAAGGAGCTGAAGAAGGTGGTCGACGGCGTCGGCGAGCCGAAGTCCATGTATGCCGTCGAATTCCTGACCGGCACCAACGGCTTCTTCGCGCCGGAGAACGGCGCGGCGGTCGGCGCCTTCGAGGCCGCGGTGAAGGCTCACAGCCGCCGCAAGGTGAAGTTCCTCAACGCCACCGGCGTGAGCGACGGCCGCTACTATGCCGACGACGGCATCGAGATCATCAACTTCGGCCCCGGCTCGGGTGCCCAAGGCCATGCCGCCAACGAGAGCGTGCCGATCGCCGAGATGGTCGACGCCGCTCACATCCAGCTCGACGTGGTGAAGCGGCTGCTGGGCTGAGCGCGGCCCGCTTTGCGCCCTGCCGCCGCGCATGGCACGCTGGCGGCAGGGAGAAATCACCATGCCGTTCTACGAAAAAGGCGACGTCCGCATTCACTACGAAGAGGCCGGCTCGGGCCTGCCGCTGCTGATCATTCCGGGCGGCGGCCTCAACTCGACGATCGCCGGCCTCGACAGGACACATCCGTTCAGCGCGATGAAGGAGTTCAGCGACCGCTTCCGCTGCATCTGCGCCGACCTGCGCAACGCCAATGGCGGCCAGTCGACCGGTCCGCTCGACATCGAGCGCACCTGGGATTCCTTCACCGACGACCATGTCGGCCTAATGGACCATCTCGGCGCCGAGCGGTTCATGGTGCTGGGCTACTGCATCGGCCAGCCGCTGATCTGGAACCTGATCAAGCGGGTCGGCGATCGCGTGATCGCCGCCGTGCTGACGCAGCCCTCGGGCTTCCGTCCCGAACTGCCGAACCAGTTCTACGACAACAACATGAAGGGTTGGGGCCCGGACTTCGTGGCCAAGCGGCCCGACTACACGATGGATCAGGTGAGCCAGTTCCTCACGAACATGTACACGAAGAAATCCGACTTCGTGTTCACCGTACCGCGCGAGTTCGTGAAGGCCTGCAGGACGCCGATCCTGGTCGCGCCCGACGACAGCCCGCCGCACCCTTACAAGGTCGCGATGGAAGTGGCGATGCTGTCGCCCAACGCGCAGGTCACGCTCTATCCGTGGAAGGACACGCCCGAGCGGGTCCCTCTTGCGGTGCGCCACATCCGGATGTTCCTGGAGGCGCACCGGCCCTGAGGCGGCCGATCGTCAGCCTGGCCGTGTTTCCACGATCAGGCCGACGATCCGCCGGACGACCGGCATGACGGCCAGAAGGACGGGAAACGCGACCAGCCAGGACAGGCCCCAGGCGCTCATCCAGGTCGCGACGAAGCCGGGCGACAGCCCGGCACTGCGCGCGGTGGAAATGCCCGAAACGACGAAGGTCATGATGAGCGACAGGACGAGGGGAAGGACGATCGCAGCATAACGCGCCGGCAGACGGCGCAATCCAAGATATGAAAACAAGATGGTTGTCTCACGCAGGGTCGCGGCCAAAGGACAGGCGCGCGACGATTGACTGCGTTGCCTCACGTGAGACGCTTACGATCTTCCTTCGAAGACGAGACCTCCCTACCGCAATTGCGAATCCTTCGCAACAGAAAAGTTGCCGGATTGCCCGTGAAACCGGCGCCGCCCTGACCAGTAAACGAAACCACCGAAATAAACGAAACAATCGAAGCCGGAGTCGCACCCAGAAACAGGTACCATGGTACCGCTTACGGAGGGCCGGCTAGACGGCTCTCGCCACACCCGGCAGCCGGCGAAGCAGGCTCGAGGCGGCCCAGCTCAACGTGAAGCCCAGCGTCAGGGCGAGCGCTCCCTTGGTCAGCGGCGAAAGCGGGATCCAGAGAAGGCCCAACTGCAGCCACAGCACGATCGGCCAATGAACGAGATAAATCCCGTAGGCATTGGCGCTGAGGCTGCTTCCAGTGGCGCCCGACATGCGAGAGAACCGGACGGCGAGCGCCAGCAGGGCAAACGCCGTGATCGTCGAGAACAGCACCAGCATCACGCCATCGACCCAGGCGGGAACCTGGCGCCCGTCGAGCGCGAAGAACGCGGCCGTCGCGATCACGGCCAACAGCGGCCACCTCACCCACTGCCGTTCGAAAGCGCGCGCCAGCCGCTCCGGACCGATCAGCGCGCCCGCGACAAACGACAGGAAGTAGAGGCCGATGCGGCTCGATTGGATGCCGAAGGGACCGGCCGTCAGCCAGTGCGACTTGCCGAAGGCGAGATGGAACGGCAGGTAGGCCACCGCGCAGACCACGATGAACAGCATCAGCCAGGCGCCGTCGGGGACCCGGTCCAGGGTCTGGCCGAAGCGGCGCGCGAACTGCCACACCCTGTTCTGGGCCAGCAGCATGGCCAGCACGGCGTCGAACACCAGCAGGGCGCCCACGAACCACAGCGGCCCGCTCGGCCAAGGCCCGACCGTCACCATGTGTTTCCAGAAGGTCACGAAGCTCTCGCCACCACCGCTCAACAGGTGGGCGGCGTAGTAGGAGAGCGGCACGATCGTCACGACGCCCACCAGCAACGGCACGCCCAGACGCACGGCACGATCGAGCAGATACTGCCGCAGCCCCTTGCGCGCCAGCGAGGGCCGCACGAACAGGCCCGACAGCAGGAACATCAGCGGCATGAAGAAGCCATTGGTCCAGGTGACGATGACGTTGAAACCGGACCATTGCGCCATGTCCACGACCGGGGCGCTGCCGTTGGTGTAGGAACCGCCAGAGACAGCCTGACCGCCGGCCATGTAGCCCAGCGCAACGTGCTGCAGGACCACGAGCGCGATCACGAAGACACGGAGATGATCGAACGCGGCAAACCGGCTCGCCGGCTGCGCGACGCGAACGAGCGGCGCCTTGCGAAGGGAGCGGTATCTGTCGTGCGAGCGGGCAAACGGATCGGTGGATGCGACAGCGACGGACTTCACGAGCAACACGCCCCGGTTGATGTCGGACCCGCCGACAACGACGGGCCGCCGGACGCGTTGCGCCTCCCCTCAAAGGGTCACAATAATGCCCGCAATCGACTCACAGTTGGTGAACTCGCAACGTCTCAAGCCGTCTTCTGCGCCGTGAGCCCGAGCTTCTCGATCGTCTGTTCGCGCATCACGAACTTCTGGATCTTGCCGGTGATGGTCATCGGGAATTCCGGCACGAACTCGATGTAGCGCGGGATCTTGTAGTGGGCGATCTGGCCCTGGCAGAAGGTGCGGATCTCCTCGTCGGTCGCGGTCTGACCGGCATGCAGCTTGATCCAGGCGCACACCGCCTCGCCGTAGCGCGGATCGGGCACGCCGATCACCTGCACGTCCTGCACCTTCGGGTGCCGGTAGAGGAACTCCTCGATCTCGCGCGGATAGACGTTCTCGCCGCCGCGGATGATCATGTCCTTGAGGCGGCCGACGATGTTGACGTAGCCCTCCTCATCCATCGTCGCGAGGTCGCCGGTGCGCATCCAGCCGGCCTCGTCGACGGCCTCCTTGGTCTTGGCCTCGTCGTTCCAGTAGCCCTTCATCACCGAGTAGCCGCGCGTGCAGAACTCGCCGGTCTCGCCGCGCGGCACCGCCCTGCCCTCGGTGTCGACGATCTTGATCTCGATGTGCGGCAGCACCTGGCCCACCGTCGAGACGCGGCGCTCGACCGGATCGTCGGTGGCGCACTGGGTCGACACCGGCGAGGTCTCGGTCATGCCGTAGGCGATGGTGACCTCGCCCATGTGCATGTGGCTCTGCACCTTCTTCATCACCTCGATAGGACAGGGCGAGCCGGCCATGATGCCGGTGCGCAAGCTCTTGAGATCGAACTTCGCGAAGTCGGGATGGTCGAGCTGGGCGATGAACATCGTGGGCACGCCATAGAGCGCCGTGCAGCGCTCCTCGGCCACGGCCTGCAGGGTTGCCAACGGATCGAAGGCCTCGGACGGATAGATCATCGTCGAGCCGTGCGTCAGGCAACCGAGATTGCCCATGACCATGCCGAAGCAGTGATAGAGCGGCACGGGAATGCAGAGCCGGTCGTCCGGCGTGAGCTTCAACCCCTCGCCGACGAAGTAGCCGTTGTTCAGGATATTGTGGTGGCTGAGCGTCGCGCCCTTGGGAAAGCCCGTGGTGCCCGAGGTGAACTGGATGTTGATCGCGTCGTCGAACTGCAGCTTCGGCGCCAGCTCGGCGATGCGCGTCTTCTCCGCGTTGCCGCCCGCGGTCGCCACATCGTCGAAATTCAACATGCCCGGCGTCTTCTCAGGCCCGAGCCGGATGACGTGCTTCAGGTGCGGCAGCTTGTTCGCCTTCACGAGGTCGTCGACGATCTCGAGATAGTTCGAGGTCTTGAGCGCCGGCGCAAGGATCAGCGCTTTGCACTCGACCTTGTTCATCGCGTATTCGAGCTCGGCACGCCGGTAGGCCGGATTGACGTTCACCAGCACGAGGCCCGCCTTGGCGGTCGCGAACTGTGCGAGGGTCCATTCCGAGGTGTTCGGCGACCAGATGCCGACCCGGTCGCCGCGCTCCAGCCCCAGCGTCAGGAGACCGGCCGCGAGATCGTCGACCCGGCGGCCAAGCTCCCCCCAGCTCCAGCGCACGTTCTGGTGGCGGACCACCAGCGCCTCGCGGTCGCGATGGGTCTCGACGGTGCGGTCGAAGAAGACGCCGATCGTCTCGCCGATCAGCTTCTTGTCCGAGACGCCATGATCGTAGGAGATTTTGGGAGCGGCCTGAGCTTTGGTCATGCGTCGAGATTAGCGCGCCATGCCAGATTTGGAATCATGAAACTCAATTTCGTCACCGTCGACGTCTTCACCGACCGCCAGTTCGGGGGCAACCCGCTGGCCGTCATCACCGATGCACAGGGCCTGTCGGGCGAGCGGATGCAGGCCATCGCGGCCGAGTTCAACCTGGCCGAGACGACGTTCGTGCTGCCGCCGAAGGACCCGGCCCACACGGCCGAGGTCCGCATCTTCACCCCCAGGGCCGAGATGCCGTTCGCCGGCCATCCCAATGTCGGGACCGCCTTCGTCCTGGCCCGCGCCGGCACCACTTACGGCCGGCCCGTGACGGGAGACCGGCTGGTCTTCGAGGAGAAAGCGGGCCTGGTGGCCATGGACATCGTGCGCGAGGCCGGCGCGGTCGTGGCCACCCGCCTCGCCGCGCCGGTGCCGCTCAGCTTCGGCGAGGAGATCGATCCTGCCCTGGTGGCGGAGGCCTGCTCGCTGACGACCGACGATCTGAAGCTCGACATCCACCCGCCGCGTGTCGCCTCCTGCGGCGCACCGTTGCTGTTCGTCGAACTGAAGTCGCGCGAGGCCCTGCGCCGGGCCGCGCCGCGCGCCGAGATCTTCGCCCGCGACCTGCCGCGCAACCGGATCGTCGGCATCCATCTCTACGTGCAGGCCAAGGACGGCGAGATCGATGTCCACACCCGCATGTTCGCCCCCGAGCACGGCATCCCCGAGGATCCCGCCACCGGGGCCGCCAACGTGGCCCTGATCGGCGTGCTGGCGCATCACCGACCCGAGGCCGACATCACCCTGGTGAAGACGATCGCCCAGGGCTTCGACATGGGCCGGCCCAGTGTGCTGCAGGCCTGCGCCGAGAAGAAGGACGGCACGGTCGTCGCGACCTATATCGGCGGCCGCTGCAAGCCGATGATGAGTGGGGTGATCGAGCTGGAGTAGCAGTAACCCTCTTTCAGACTCCTCTACCCCTAACGGTGGAGAGGAACATGAGGGGCTAACGGCAACGCCGCGCCCTGTTTCACGGGGCGCAGCGCGAAGGAGCTGCGGATCTGGGCAATGCCCTGGATCTTGGTGAAGTCCATCACGAAGCGCTCATAGGCTTCGAGGTCGGGCACCACGACCCTCAGCAGGTAGTCGCTGTCGCCGGTCATCAGGTAGCATTCCATGACCTCGGGACGCTCCGCCGCGGCACGTTCGAAATCCTTCAGGGCCTTCTCGTTCTGCGTCGTGAGCGACACGCTGACGAAGACATTGACCGACAGGCCGACCGACTTGGCATCGACCTGGGCGGCATAGCCCTTGATGACACCCGCCTCCTCCAGGGCCTTGACCCGCCGCCAGCACGGCGAGGAGGACAGCCCGACCTGCTCGGCGAGGTCGGCGTTGCTGAGCCGGCCGTCATGCTGCAGCCGTTCGAGAATGCGCCGGTCGATCGCGTCCAGGGAGATCATTGCTTAAATCGCCACAATCCAGGGAAATCCTGCCCTATACAGCCCGTCCAGCGACCTGAACGCAAGGACCTTCCAGCGGAGCAGGCGTATGTCGATATCCATGACCACCCTCGCCCCCATCCAGCGTCTCCGCCTCCTCCGTGAACTGGAACGCAAGGTGCTGTGGCTCAGCGCCTGGACGATCCATCACGCCAATCACATCCGTCCCAACCGCGACGGGCTCAAGGTCGGCGGCCATCAGGCCTCCTGCGCCTCGCTGGCGACGGTGCTCTCGGCGCTCTATTTCTCGGTGCTGCGGCCGGAAGATCGCGTCGCGGTGAAGCCGCACGCGTCGCCGGTGTTCCACGCCATCCAGTATCTGTTCGGCCATCAGACCCGCGACAAGCTCGAACGCTTCCGCGCCCTGGGCGGCGCGCAATCCTATCCGTCGCGCACCAAGGACACCGACGACGTCGACTTCTCGACCGGCTCGGTGGGCCTCGGCGTCGCCATGACGCTGTTCTCGTCGATCGTGCAGGACTATGTGCGGCTCAAGAACCTGGGCGACGGCAAGCGGCCCACCGGCCGCATGATTGCGCTGGTCGGCGACGCCGAGCTCGACGAGGGCAACATCTTCGAGGCGCTGCTCGAAGGCTGGAAGCACGACGTGCGGAACCTGTGGTGGGTGATCGACTACAATCGCCAGAGCCTCGACGGCGTCGTGAACGACCGGCTGTTCGGCCGGGTCGCCGAGATGTTCGAACTGGTCGGCTGGCGCGTCGTCACCCTGAAGTACGGCAAGCTGCTGGAGACCGCCTTTGCGCAGCCCGATGGCGCGCATCTGCGCGACTGGATCGATGCCTGCCCCAACTCGCTCTACTCGGCGCTGGTGTTCAAGGGCGGCGCCGGTTGGCGCGAGGCGCTGACGCGCGACCTCAACCAGTATCCCGGCGTGCGCCGCATCCTCGAACAGCATGACGACGCAGCGCTGCACAGGCTGATGACCAACCTGGCCGGCAACGACATGCAGGCCGTGATCGACGCCTTCGAAGGCGTGAACGACGACAGGCCGACCTGCTTCATCGCCTACACGATCAAGGGCCAGGGCCTGCCCTTCGCTGGCCACAAGGACAATCACTCCGGCCTGATGACGCTCGACCAGATGGCGGGCTTCAAGAAGGGCATGGGCATCGCCGACGGCCACGAGTGGGACAAGTTCGCGGGCCTCACCGCATCGCCGACCGATCTGCAGGCCTTCCTCGACGCCGCCCCCTTCAACGCCGAAGGCCGCCGCCGCACCGACGCGCCGGTCGTCGCCATTCCGGCGCAGCTCACCAAGCCCAATGACAGGAAGTCGAGCACGCAGGAAGGGTTCGGCAAGATCCTGAACGCCATCGCCTCGGAAGACGGCGAGCTGGCCCGCCACATCGTCACGACCTCGCCCGACGTCACGGTCTCGACCAATCTCGGCGCCTGGGTGAACCGGCGCGGCCTGTTCGGCCACACCGAAGCCGAGGACGTGTTCCGCGAGCTCAAGGTCGTGTCGGCCCAGCTGTGGCGCCAGACGCCCAAGGGCCAGCATGTCGAGCTGGGGATCGCCGAGAACAACCTGTTCATCCAGCTCGCCGCGCTCGGCCTCAGCCACCAGCTGTTCGGCGCGCGCCTGCTGCCGATCGGCACGCTCTACGATCCGTTCATCGCACGCGGTCTCGATGCGCTGAACTATGCCTGCTACCAGGATTCGCGCTTCATGCTGGTGGCAACGCCCTCGGGCGTGACGCTTGCACCGGAAGGCGGTGCGCATCAGAGCATCCACACGCCGCTGATCGGCATCGGCCAGCCTGGTCTCGTCTCCTACGAGCCGGCCTATGTCGACGAACTGGCGGTGCTGATGCGCCACGGCTTCGACTACATGCAGCAGCCCGACGGCGGCTCGGTCTATCTGCGCCTGTCGACGCGCAGCCTGGCGCAGCCCGAGCGCACGCTGACGCAGGATCAGCAGAACGACATCGTGTCCGGCGGCTACTGGTACGCGCTGCCTGAAGAGGGCACGGACGTAGCCATCGTCGCCATGGGCGCGGTGACGCCCGAGGCAGTCGCCGCCCACGAGAGCGTCGTCCGCGACTTCGCAGGCGCTGGCCTGCTGGTGCTGACCTCGCCCGACCGGCTCCATACCGACTGGCTCGCCGCGCAGCGGAACCGCGGCCGCACGACCGGTCAGGTCGACCGCTCGCCGAGCCCGATCGAACGCCTGCTCGCGCCCTTGTCGCGCGATGCACGCATCGTGACGGTCATGGATGGCCATCCGCTGGCGCTGTCCTGGCTGGGATCGGTGCGCGGCCAGCGGGTGGTGCCGCTCGGCATCGAGAAGTTCGGCCAGTCCGGCGACATTCCCGATCTCTATCGAACCTATGGGCTCGATTCGGCGGCGATAATCGACGCGGTGGCGCGCGCCGTCTAAACTGGCGGCGTGAAAGTAGACGGCACCCCCTACCGAACCATCTGGCTTGGCCCCGACGGCACGACCGTCCAGGCGATCGACCAGACCCTGCTGCCCCACCGCTTCGTCGTGCGCGACCTGCGCACGATGGAGGATGCGGAAGCGGCGATCCGCACCATGATCGTGCGCGGCGCACCGCTCATCGGCGCCGCCGCCGCCTATGGCATGGCGCTCGCCATGGCGAGCGATCCTTCCGAAGCCATGCTGGCCCGCGCCTACACGGTCCTGCTGGAGTCGCGGCCGACCGCGGTGAATCTGCGCTGGGCGCTCGACGACCAGCGCGCGCTGCTGGCGCCGCTGCCGCCCGCGAAGCGCCGCGAGGCCGCCTACCGGCGGGCTGCCGAGATCTGCGACGAGGATGCCGAGATCGGCCGCCGCATCGGCGAGAACGGGCTGGGCCTCATCCGCAATCTGAAACCTCGCGACAAGAGCGGACGCATCAACGCCCTCACCCATTGCAACGCCGGCTGGCTGGCCACCGTCGACTGGGGCACGGCGCTGGCGCCGATCTACCGGGCGCACAATGCCGGCATCCCCATCCATGTCTGGGTCGACGAGACGCGGCCCAGGAATCAAGGCGCCAGCCTGACGGCATGGGAGCTGGGCAAGCATGGCGTGCCGCACACGGTGATCGCCGACAATGCCGGCGGCCACCTGATGCAGCATGGCGAGGTCGACTTCGTCATCACCGGCACCGACCGCACGACGCGCGGCGGCGACGTCTGCAACAAGATCGGCACCTACCTGAAGGCACTGGCCGCCCACGACAACGGCATTCCCTTCTATGTCGGCCTGCCCCACACGACCATCGACTGGACGCTGCTCGATGGCGTGCGCAACATCCCGATCGAGGAGCGCAGCGCCCGCGAGCTGTCGCACGTCACGGGACGTCTGGTGAAGGATGGCACCGAAACCGGAGAACTCGCGACGGTGCAGATCCTCCCTGAGGGCACCGCCGGCGCCAATCCGGCCTTCGACGTCACGCCGGCGCGGCTGGTCACGGCCCTGATCACCGAACGCGGCGTATGCGACGCCAGCGAAGCAGGGCTTCTTTCTCTCTATCCCGAACGACAGAACCGGGCGGCGTGAAGGTTACGCCAGCGGCCAAGGCCACGGCCGGGCTTGGCCTCACCCAGATCGTGGGCTGGGGCACGACCTTCCTGATGCCCTCGGTGCTGGGCCGGCATATCCAGCACGACCTTGGCCTGCCAAGCGAGGTCGTCTACGGCGGCATCACCGTGATGTTCGGCGTCGGCGCCCTGTTCGCGCCGCGTGTGGGCCGCCTGCTCGACAGGACCGGCGCGCGCTCCGTCATGACCCTGGGCTCGATCGTCTATGCCCTGTCGCTCGCCGCGCTCTCCTTCTCGCAAGGGCTCGTGAGCTATCTCCTGTGCTGGGCTGCGATGGGCGTCGCCTCGACCCTGGCGCTGAACACGCCGTCGAGCATCGCCATCGCCCAGATCGCAGGCGCCCGGGCGCGGCAGGCGATCGCCATCCTGGCCATCATCGGTGGCTTTGCCTCGACCGTGTTCTGGCCGGTCTCGGAGGCGCTCGAACTCCTCGTCGGCTGGCGCGGCGTGGTGCTGATCTATGCCGCGATTCATCTCGCGATCTGCGCGCCGGTCCATCTATGGGTGCTGCCCGGCCGGCCGCTGGTCGGCACACAGGCCGCAGCCACTGCGACGGCGCCCGTGCCGCCCTCCGCGCACACCAGACGGATCTTCCTTCTGCTATCGATCTCGCTTGCGTGCGGCGCCTTCATCTTCACCGGCTTCATCGTGCATGCCATCGGTGTGCTGCGCGGCCTTGGCTACGATCCCGCGACGGCCCTGCTGCTGGCCTCGCTGATCGGCCCGGCGCAGGTGGCGGTGCGGGTGTTCGAGCTGGGGTTCGGTCACCGCTACACGATCACCGCCTCGACACTGTTCTCCAGCGCCGTACTGCCGTTCGGGCTGGGCCTGGCGCTGCTGGCCGGCGGCAACTTCGTCGTCGCGCTGGTCTGCGTGATGGCCTACGGCATCGCCAACGGGCTGAAGGCGGTCCTGCGCGCCACCTTGCCGCTCGCTTTGTTCGGACGCGCCCAGTTCGGCACCTATCTCGGCCGTCTGGCGCTGCCTCAAGGCATCGTCTCGGCCTCCGCGCCGCCCATCCTGGCCGCGGTGATGGCGAGCTACGGCGCCGAGGGCGTACTCGCCCTCACCTTCATCGTCGCCATGGTGGCCTTGATCACGACCGTCATGCTGGTGCGGGTGAGCGGTCCGATCCGCTGAGGTCAGAGGCGCTGAGGCGGTTCAGATCTTCTCGCCCAATAGTTTCAGCCTGAACTCGACGAGCCGGAAACCCATGCGACCGGCTTCTTCCTCTACCAGGCGCGCGAGGCTGCCATCTTCTTCGATCTCGACGATCTCGCCGGTCGCCGTGTCGATCAGGTGCGGATGCGGCGCGCCACCGGTGCGTTCGTAGCGCGCCTTGCCGTCACGGAACACGTGACGGGTGACGAGCCCGGCCGAGGCGAGGCTGTTCAGCGCGCGATAGACCGTGGCGACGCCGATCCGGCGTCCGACGGAGGCGCGGCGATGAATCTCGAAGGTGCAGGGATGATCGGTCGCGGCCTCGAGGACTTCCAGCACGATGCGCCGCTGCTCGGTGAGCCGCAGTCCGCGCTCGCGGCAGAGTTCTTCCAGCCGCTCCATCCGCTCACCTCCTGAGGAAGAACTGTACGGGGACGACGATCTCCAGGCTTTCGCCGGGCTGGTCCTGGGGCAACGGCGGCAGTGGCTGTGCCCGCTGCAGCAGGTCGAGTCCTTCCTGGTCGAGCGCGGCATGCCCCGACGGCCGCTCGATGCGCGCAGCGAGGATGCGCCCGTCGCGGCTCATCGTGAACCGCACATAGGTC
>NZ_JBQVQG010000051.1:0-15485 GCF_052439685.1 Reyranella sp. | reverse complement strand
GGCCGCCCCCGTGCGCCGTCCCGTCGGTCCCTCCACCAGCGAGGCGCTTCGCCGCCCGCCGCCGCGTCCGCCGCTGGTCGTCAAGCGCCCCGCACAGCCGACGGGTGCTCGTCGCGAGGCGCCCAAGCGCCGCAACGACAAGGTCGACGTCGGCCGCGCCGTCGCCGGCGAGAACGATTTCCGCAGCCGGTCGGTGGCGCAGCAGCGCCGTCGTCTGGAGCGCGAACGTCGTCAGCAGTTCGGCAGCGAGCCGCAGCAGAAGGTCTATCGCGAAGTCACGATCCCTGAGTCGATCACGGTTCAGGAACTCGCCGTGCGTATGTCGGAGCGCGGAGCCGACGTCATCAAGACGATGATGCGCATGGGCGTGATGGCGACCATCAACCAGGCGATCGATGCCGACACGGCCGAACTGGTCGTGACGGAAATGGGCCACCGCTACAAGCGCGTCACCGAAGGCGACGTCGAGACGGGCCTCGCCGATGTCCCGGATTCCGAAGACTCGCTGATGCCGCGTCCGCCGGTGGTGACGATCATGGGCCATGTCGATCACGGCAAGACCTCGCTGCTCGACGCGCTGCGGGCCACCGATGTGGCGGCCCACGAAGCGGGCGGCATCACCCAGCATATCGGCGCCTATCAGGTGACCCTGCCGTCGCAGCAGAAGATCACCTTCCTCGACACGCCGGGCCACGAGGCGTTCACCGCCATGCGCGCCCGCGGCGCCAAGGTGACGGACATCGTCGTGCTGGTGGTGGCCGGCGACGATGGCGTCATGCCGCAGACCAAGGAAGCGATCGCCCACGCCAAAGCGGCGGGCGTGCCGATCATCGTGGCCGTCAACAAGATGGACAAGCCGGGCGCGGACGCGAGCCGTGTCCATAACGAACTGCTGCGCGAGGAGATCCAGGTCGAGGCGC
Organism: Reyranella sp.; assembly: GCF_052439685.1. GTDB lineage: Bacteria > Pseudomonadota > Alphaproteobacteria > Reyranellales > Reyranellaceae > Reyranella. Next base: position 14,565 of record NZ_JBQVQG010000051.1, on the reverse strand, counting down.
TGGGCGGTGAAGTCCAGTCGATCGAGGTCTCGGCGACCAAGCGGATGAACCTCGACAAGCTCGAGGAAGCCATCCTGCTGCAGGCCGAAGTGCTCGAACTCAAGGCCAACCCCGACCGCGACGCCGACGGCGTCGTGATCGAAGCCAAGCTCGATCCGGGTCGCGGCTCGGTCGCCACGGTGCTGGTCCAGCGCGGCACGCTGATGGTCGGCGACATCCTGGTGGCGGGCTCCGTCTGGGGCCGCGTTCGCCGGCTCGTCGACGATCGCGGTCAGGCCGTCGAGGATGCCGGTCCGGCCTTCCCGGTCGAGGTCCTGGGTCTCGCCGGCACGCCGCAGGCGGGCGACGAGTTCCACGTCGTGGAGAGCGAAGCCCGTGCGCGCGAGATCGCCGACTTCCGCGTCCGCCGCGATCGCCAGCTCGAGCTGGCGCGTGCCGCAGGCGGCCGCGGCACCCTCGAGGAGATGATCAAGGGCATCCGCGAGGGCACCGCCAAGGAGCTGCCGGTGCTGATCAAGGCGGACGTGCAGGGCTCGGCGGAAGCGCTGGCCGGCGCGCTGTCGCGGCTCGGCACCGAGAAGGTCATCACGCGCGTCGTCTACAGTGGCGTTGGCGGCATCAGTGAAGCCGACATGACGCTGGCCAAGGCGTCGGGCGCGCTGATCATCGGCTTCAACGTGCGTGCGAACCCGCAGGCGCGCGAGATCGCCAAGCGCGACAAGGTCGACATCCGCTACTACTCGATCATCTACAAGGTGACCGAGGACATGCAGGCCCTGATGGTCGGCCTGCTCGACCCGACCTACAAGGAGACGCTGGTCGGCAACGCACAGATCCGCGAAGTCTTCAAGGTCACCAAGTCCGGCAACGTCGCCGGCTGCATGGTCACCGACGGCAAGGTCACGCGTGGCAACAAGGTTCGCCTGTTGCGCGACAATGTCGTGATCCACGAAGGCACGCTGAAGAGCCTGCGTCGCTTCAAGGACGAAGTGAAGGAAGTGCAGCATGGCTTCGAATGCGGCATGGCCTTCGAGAATTACGAAGACATGAAGGTCGGCGACATCGTCGAATGCTTCGACGTCGAGCAGGTCCAGGCGACCTTGTAGTAAAGTTTCCTCCCCCGTCAGCGGGGGAGGTGGCGCCTTCTTACGCCGACACCTCCCCGTGTGAATGGGGAGGAAGAGAGAATAAAGGAACCGCCATGTCGCGGCGTCGCTCGTCCGACAAAGAAAATCGTGCTCCCGGGCAGCGTCAGCTGCGCGTCGGCGAGGAGATCCGCCATCTGCTGGCCGATCTCCTCGAGCGCGGCAACATGCGTGATCCCGATCTGCGCGACGCCACGATCACCGTGACGTCGGTCGACGTCAGCCCCGACCTGCGCAATGCCACGGCCTACGTGATGCCGCTGGGTGGCGGCGACCAGGAACGGCTGCTGGGCGCGCTGCGCCGTGCTGCGCCGTGGTTCCGCGGCCGGGTCAGCGAGAAGGCGGGCCTGCGCAGTGCACCCGAGATTCGGTTCGACATCGACCGCACCTTCGACGAAGCCGACAAGATCGGCCAGCTCCTGCGCCGGCCCGACGTCGCGCGCGACATCAAAGACGACGAGTGAGTTCAGCCGGTCTGATCGCCGGCTGGCGCCTGACGCCGTGACGCCCTAAACGAGCGCGATGGAAGCCAAGAGCGGCGCGCTCCCATGAGCCGCAGGAAAAAGGGCGAGAAGGTCGACGGCTGGATCGTGCTCGACAAGCCGGTCGGGCTGGGCTCGACGCCGGCCGTCAGCCGCGTGCGACGGCTGTTCGGCGCCCAGAAGGCCGGACACGGCGGCACCCTCGATCCGCTGGCCAGCGGAATCCTGCCGATCGCGCTTGGCGAGGCGACCAAGACGGTCCCCTTCATCATGGACGCCCGGAAGGAATACCGGTTCACCCTGCGCTTCGGCGAAGCCCGCGCGACGGAGGACGCCGAAGGCGAGGTCACGGCAACCAGCGATGTCCGGCCCACCGACGCTGCCATCGAAGCCGCCCTGCCGGCCTTCCTGGGGGAGATCGAACAGCGGCCGCCGGCCTTCTCGGCGCTGAAAATCGACGGCAAGCGGGCCTACGATCTCGCCCGGGCCGGTGAATCAGTCGAACTGAAATTACGCCGGGTCCTGATCGAGCGCCTGGAGATGGTCGGCCGACCGGACGCCGACCACGCAGATTTCGTGGTCCAGTGTGGCAAGGGCACCTATATCCGGTCCCTCGGGCGTGACCTGGCGCTGGCGCTCGGGACCGTCGGGCACCTCTCGGCGCTGCGCCGGACGGTTGTAGGACCGTTCCGGGAAGAAGGGTCCATTTCGCTTTCCAAACTGGAGGCCCTCGGGCATATTCCCGCGCTCTTCGGGGCCTTGGCTCCCGTTGCGACCGCGCTGGACGACATCCCGGCGCTGGCCATGACGGAAGCCCAAGCGGACCGGTTGTGCCAAGGCCAGCCGGTGCTCTTGACCCGGGACGCACCTCCGTCCGGCGCACTCGTACGCGCCGAGGTCGGCAGCAGGCTCGTGGCACTGGTCCGTTCGGACGGCGCCGCTCTCCAGCCGGTGCGCGTGTTCAACCTTTAGTTTCAGGAGATGACCGATGTCGATTACAGCCGACCGCAAGGCGGAGCTGATCAAGACGTATGCCCAGGCCGAAGGCGACACGGGTTCGCCGGAAGTCCAGGTCGCGATCCTCAGCGAGCGTATTTCCAACCTCACCGAGCACTTCAAGGGCCACGCGAAGGACCACCATTCGCGCCGCGGTCTGCTGAAGATGGTCGGCCAGCGCCGCCGCCTGCTCGACTATCTCAAGTCGCGCGACACCAAGCGCTACGCCACGTTGATCGAGCGTCTGGGTCTGCGTCGCTGATCCAACGGCCCCATCCTCGGATGGGGCCTTTTCGCGTCGCGTCGCCCGGTCCCCGTGAGTTCGGCCGGCTGACGCGACTTCGCAGTAACCGGGAAGGCAGGGGCGAGAGCAAACGCCTGGCCCGGTCCTGTCGGCGCAAGGGCGCCGATGGGCGGTCGCAGCCAAACGGGGGCAGGCGACCGTGATGGAAAGGATGAATGAGATGTTTGAAGTTTTTCGCAAGGAAGTCGAGTGGGCTGGGCGCAAGCTCGTGCTCGAGACCGGCAAGATCGCGCGCCAGGCCGACGGCGCCGTCATGGCGACCTACGGCGGCACCACCGTGCTGGCCGCCGTCGTGTTCGAGAAGAAGCCGAAGCCCGGCCTCGATTTCTTCCCGCTGACCGTGAACTACCAGGAGAAGGCCTTTGCCGCGGGCAAGATCCCCGGCGGCTTCTTCAAGCGTGAGGGCCGTCCCAGCGAGAAGGAAATCCTCACCTCGCGCCTGATCGATCGCCCGATCCGCCCGCTGTTCCACGAGAGCTACCGCAACGAGACGCTGGTCGTCGTCACGACGCTGGCCCACGATCTCGAGAACGATCCGGACATCCTGGCGATGGTCGCGACCTCCGCGGCGCTGACGATCTCGGGCGTGCCCTTCATGGGTCCGATCGGCGCGGCCCGCGTCGGCTACATCGATGGCGAGTACGTCGTGAATCCGACCAAGGTCCAGCTCGAGAAGAGCACGCTGGACCTCGTCGTCGCCGGCACCAAGGAAGGCGTGCTGATGGTCGAGTCGGAAGCCAAGGAGCTTTCCGAGGACGTCATGCTGGGCGCCGTCATGGAAGCGCATCGTTCGTTCCAGCCGGTGATCGACGCGATCATCCAGCTCGCCGAGCACTGCGCCAAGGAGCCGCTGCCGCTCACCGATCCGTCGGAAGCGTCGAAGACCGTGGCGGCCAAGCTCAAGGCCGAGATGCACGGCAAGCTGGTCGAGGCTTTCGCCGAGACCCAGAAGCAGGCCCGCCAGGCCAAGATCGGCGCGGTGAAGACCGAAGCCAAGAAGCTGTTCGAAGGCGACGAGGCTGCACTGGCCGCGTTCGGCGAGCAGTTCGGCAATCTCGAGGCCGACGTCGTTCGCACCGCCATCCTCGACACCGGCAAGCGCATCGACGGCCGCGACACCAAGACCGTCCGTCCGATCGTGGCCGAAGTCGGCATCCTGCCGCGCGCCCACGGCTCGTCGCTGTTCACGCGTGGCGAGACCCAGGCGCTGGTGGTGGCCACGCTGGGCACCGGCCAGGACGAGCAGATCATCGACGCGCTCGAGGGCGAGTACCGCGAGCACTTCATGCTGCACTACAACTTCCCTCCCTACTCGGTGGGTGAAGTGCGCCGCATGGGCTCGCCCGGCCGCCGCGAAATCGGCCATGGCAAGCTCGCCTTCCGCGCGCTGCGTCCGATGCTGCCGTCCAAGGACAAGTTCCCCTACACGATCCGCATCGTGTCGGAGATCACCGAGTCGAACGGCTCCTCCTCGATGGCAACGGTCTGCGGCGGCTCGCTGTCGCTGATGGATGCCGGCGTGCCGATGGAGCGTCCGGTGGCGGGCATCGCCATGGGCCTGATCAAGGAAGGCGAGCGCTTCGCCGTCCTGTCGGACATCTTGGGCGACGAGGATCACCTCGGCGACATGGACTTCAAGGTGGCCGGCACGGAGCGCGGCATCACCTCGCTGCAGATGGACATCAAGATCACCTCGATCACCGAGGAGATCATGAAGGTCGCTCTGGGCCAGGCGAAGGACGGCCGCATCCACATCCTCGGCGAAATGGCCAAGGGTCTGGGCGGCGCGCGTGAGGGCGTCGCTTCGACCGCGCCGCGCATCACCCAGTTCACGATCCCCAAGGACAAGATCCGTGAAGTGATCGGCACGGGCGGCAAGGTGATCCGCGAGATCACCGAGCAGACCGGCACCAAGATCGACATCGAGGACGACGGCACGATCAAGGTCGCGGCGGTGGACGCCAAGGCCGGCCAGCGCGCCATCGACTGGATCAAGGGCATCGTGGCCGAGCCGGAAATCGGCGTGATCTACACCGGCAAGGTCGTGAAGACCGTCGAGTTCGGCGCCTTCGTGAACTTCCTCGGTGCGCGCGACGGCCTCGTGCACATCTCGGAGCTGGCGCCGCGCCGCGTCGCCAAGGTGACGGACGTCATCAAGGAAGGCGACCAGGTCAAGGTCAAGGTCCTGGGCGTCGACGATCGCGGCAAGGTCCGCCTCTCGATGAAGGTGGTCGACCAGGAGACCGGCGAGGACATCTCGAACAAGCCGGTCGACGAGGCTCCCGCGGGCGAGTAATCGTCGGTCGATCGATAACGGAAACGGCGGCCCACGGGCCGCCGTTTTTGTTTGCACTTACCTGTGCGCCCTAATCGTGCGGTCCGACTATTGCTTGGGATGAACCATGAAAATCACGCGACGTCTGCTGACGAACCTCCTGTGCGCCGCGCCTCTGGCGGCTGCGGTCCAGGCCCGGGCGCAGTCCCAGAATGAATGGCCGACGCGGCCGGTGCGGTTCCTCGTTCCGTGGCCGGCGGGCGGCCTGAACGACGTCATTGCCCGCTCGTTCAACGACAAGGTCTCGAAGTCGCTCGGCCAGACGGTGATCACCGACTTCAAGGCCGGCGCCGCCGGCCGCATCGGCGTCACCGAGATCGCCAAGGCCAGGCCCGACGGCTACACGATCGGCATGGGCAACCTGGGTCCGCTCACGATCTTCCCGTCGCTGTACAAGCAGATGCCCTACAGCGTGAAGGACGACCTGATCCCCATCACGATGTTCGCCGCCTCGCCGCTGGTGCTGGTGGTCGCGGGCAATTCAGCCATCAAGACGGCGCAGGAACTCATCGATGCCGCCAAGGCCAAGCCCGGCGTGATGAACTTCGCCTCGGTCGGCCCGGGCAGCCCGGCGCATCTCACTTTCGAACTCCTGAAGAAGCGCACCGGCATCGACGTCGTGCACGTCCCCTTCAAGGGCACCAACGAATCGTTGCCGGCGCTGTTCGCCGGCGACATCCAGACGACCTTCGATACGCTGCCGAGCCTGTTGCCGCACATCCGGGCGGGCAAGTTGCGGGCACTCGCGGTGACGACCCTGCAGCGCGTGCCGCAGCTGCCCGACGTGCCGTCGCTCAAGGAACTGTCGCTGGCCGATTCCGAGGTGGTCTCCTGGTACGCGCTGATCGCGCCGGCGGGCACGCCGCAGCCGATCGTCGACCGGCTCTACAAGGAATACACCGCCGCTGCGCAGACCGCCGAGGTGCAGAAACTGCTGTCCGACCAGGGCCTCATCTACCTGCCTAATACGACGGCGCAGTTCCAGGCGCGCATCGCCGAGGAGACCGCGCGATGGGCGCAGCTCATCAAGGAGAACAAGCTCGAGCTCGACCAGTAGGGATCGAAGCTTTCCGACAAGGACTTCGCCCCGAGACGCTCACTGCGTTCGCTCCTCGGGGTGAGGCTATCAGGGCTGTTCATAGCCTCTTGTTTTAGCGGCATTCATTTCCGGCCAGCCTCTCAGGATGAGGGGTGTGGTTCGACTAAAGGCGGGGCGGGAAGCGCGGCCTTCGGGCCGCCGTTTTTGTTTGCTCATCTGACGACATGACGAACCCCTATCGACTCGCCCGCCGCACGCTCCTGGCGGGCGCTGGTCTCGGCCTCGTGCCCGGCCTGCCCGTGTTCGCCGCCGGCCTCGTGCCGACGCCCGAGCAGACCGAGGGGCCGTTCTATCCGGCGGGTTTCCCGGCCGACAGCGACAACGACCTCGTGCAGGTGCGCGGGCAGGCGGCGCAGGCGATGGGGCAGGTGCTGCATCTGCAGGGACGGGTGATCGACTTGAGCGGTGGGGCCCGTGGTGGCGGGATCATCGAGATCTGGCAGTGCGACGCGCAAGGCATTTACGACCATCCGCGCCAGCAGGGCCGCGACCGGCGCGATACGGCGTTCCAGGGCTATGGCCGCATGTTGGTCGATGCCGAGGGCCGCTACAACTTCCGCACCCTGAAGCCGGTCGCCTATCCCGGCCGCACGCCGCACATCCATCTCAAGGTCGCGACCGCTGATGGGCGGATGCTGACCAGCCAGTTATACGTCGCGGGAGATCCGCAGAACGAGCGCGACGGTGTGTTCAGACGGGCGGTACGCTCCCCGGGCCAGCGCGAGCGCATCGAGATGAAGCTGGAACGGGCATCGGGCCTGGAGCCCGGCGCGATGGCGACCACGATGGATATCGTGATCGCCTGAAAGCGACTTTACTGTTCGCCGACGGCGCTCGGTGTGGCGCTGCCGTCGTGCGGCAGGCCGATCGCGTGATAGCCGGAATCGACGAAATGGACCGTGCCGGTCACGCCGGCGCTGAGGTCCGACAGGTAGTAGAGCGCGGCGCCGCCGACATCGGTCAGCTCGACGTTGCGGCGGAGCGGTGCCGCGTCGCGCGACACGCGATAGACGTAGCGCGCGCCGCCGATCACCGCGCCGGCCAGGGTGCGCATCGGGCCGGGCGAGATCGCGTTCACCCTCACGCCCTGCGGGCCGAGATCGGCCGCGAGATAGCGCACGCTCGCCTCGAGCGCGGCCTTGGCGACGCCCATCACGTTGTAGGATGGCATCACCCGCGTCGAGCCTTCGTAGGTCAGCGTGATCATGCTGCCGCCCTCGGTCATCAGCGGCAACGCGCGGCGCGCGATCTCGGTGAAGGAGTAGCAGGAGATGGTGAGGCTGCGCTGGAAGTTGGCCTTGCTCGTGTCGACGTATCGGCCCTTCAGCTCCTCCTTGTCGGAGAAAGCGATGGCATGCACGACGAAATCGAGCCGGCCCCATTCCTTCTTCAGCGTCTCGAACAGCCGGTCGAGGCTCGCCTCGTCCTCGACATCGGCCTCGATCACCACTTTCGAGCCGAGCTTCTGGACCATCGGCAGCACGCGTTTGCCGAAGGCCGCCCCCTGATAGGTGAAGGCCATCTCGGCGCCCGCGGCATGCAGCGCCTGGGTGATGCCCCAGGCGATCGAATGGCTGTTGGCCACGCCCATGATCAGGCCGCGTTTGCCGGCCATGAGTTTGGGAACGTCAGGCAGCGACCTGGCGACGGGATCGTTGGGCATGTAATCCGCCTCAGTGATCGTAGCGGGAGAACAGGAGGCAGGCGTTGGTGCCGCCGAAGCCGAAGCTGTTCGACATGACGGTCTGAAGACCGGCGTTGTCGATGCGCTCGCGGGCGATGGGATAGCCCTCGGCCCCGGGATCGAGATTTTCGATGTTGGCCGAGGCGGCGATGAAGTCGTGCTTCATCATCAGTAGCGAATAGATCGCCTCATGGGCGCCGGTCGCACCCTGGCTGTGGCCGGTCAACGACTTGGTCGAGCTGACGGTCGGCAGTTTGTCGGGCTGCCGGTCGCCGAACACGGCGCGGATCGCGTCGAGTTCGGTGATGTCGCCGACCGGCGTCGCCGTGCCGTGCGTGTTGATGTAGTCCACCGGGCTGTTGCGGCGCGGGGCGCCCGGGAAGCCCTCGAGCGCCAGCTTCATGCAGCGCAGCGCGCCCTCGCCGGAGGGGGCGACCATGTCGGCGCCGTCGGACGTGGCGCCATAGCCGACCACCTCGGCGTAGATCTTGGCGCCGCGCGCCTTTGCCGTCTCGAGTTCCTCCAGCACCACGATGCCGCCGCCGCCCGCGATGACGAAACCGTCGCGGTCCTTGTCATAGGCGCGGCTCGCGCGCTGCGGCGTGTCGTTGAACTTGGACGACATGGCGCCCATGGCATCGAACAGCACCGAGAGGGTCCATTCCAGCTCCTCGCCGCCGCCGGCGAACATGCGATCGGCCTTGCCGAGCTGGATGCTCTCCACGGCGTTGCCGATACAGTGGGCCGAGGTCGAGCAGGCCGAGCTGATCGAATAGCTCGGGCCCTTGATCTTGTAGGCCGTGGCGAGGTTCGCGGAGACGGTGCTCGACATGGCGCGCGGTACCTGGAACGGACCGACGCGCTTGGGTCCCTTTTCCTTGGCGGTGGCGGCCGCCTGGACGATGGCGCCGGTCGTCGGTCCGCCCGAGCCGGCCACCAGACCGGTCCGGTCGTTCGAGACTTCGGCTTCCGACAGGCCCGCATCCTCGATCGCCTGCTTCATCGACAGATAGGCATAGGCCGCGCCGTTGCCCATGAAGCGCATGAGGCGCCGGTCGACCAGCTCCTCGACATTGAGCTTCAGGGTGCCGGCGACTTGGCTGCGAAAGCCCAGCTCCCGGTACTCCGGCATGAATTCGATGCCGGATTTGCCTTCCTTGAGCGACTGCGTGACCTCGGCGGCATTGTTGCCGATCGGCGAGACGATCCCGAGACCCGTGACGACGACGCGCTTCATCAGACTGCCGCTCCCGCCGGCATCGGGCCGTCCTTGACCAGCCCGACCTTCATGTCGATTGCTTCATAGACGGGGTTGCCGTCGGCCGTCACGAAACCGTCGCCGACGCCCATGACGAGGCGACGCAGGATCAGACGCTTGGGATGGACGTGATAGGTGAGTTTCTTGACCGTCGGCACGATCATGCCGGTGAGCTTGACCTCGCCCACACCGATCGCGCGGCCGCGGCCCGGCGCCTTCATCCAGCCCAGGAAGAAACCCAGCATCTGCCACAGAGCATCGAGACCCAGGCAGCCCGGCATCACCGGATCGCCCTTGAAGTGGCAGGCGAAGAACCAGAGGTCGGGCTTCACGTCCAGCTCGGCAATGATCTCGCCCTTGCCGTACTTGCCCCCGGTCGAATCGATTTTGACGATGCGGTCGAACATCAGCATGGGCGGCAGCGGCAGCTGTGCATTCCCGGGGCCGAAAAGGTTGCCCTTGGCGCATTCGATCAAGTCTTCAAAAGTATAGCTATTCTTCTGCTCGTGCTCGCTCACATTCACCGTCCCACAGGCCGCCCCGAAGGGGCTTCGGGGCCAGAATAAGGATGCCGGACGCCGGGCGCAAACGGGCCGCACCGGCAAAACACGCCCTTCTCTTGTCTCTTTCACCTGCGTACATAAGATTGCAATCATGTCAGACAATGGCCCCGACCATACCGTCAGCCTGCGTGCCGCAGGTCTGCGACCGACGCGCCAGCGCGTGGCCCTGGCACGGGTGCTCTTCGAGGGTGGCCATCGCCATGTCACTGCAGAGAGCCTGCACGCCGAGGTCAAGGCGACCCGCATGTCGGTTTCGCTGGCCACCGTCTACAATACGCTGAACCAGTTTCGCGACGCCGGGTTGCTGCGCGAGGTCGTGGTTGCGCCCGGCCGGTCCTATTTCGACACCAATACCGGACATCACCATCACTTCTTCGTCGAGACCGACGGCGAATTGCACGATTTTCCGTCCGACGATGTGACCATCGCCGGCCTGCCGGCGCCGCCCGAGGGCACGACGCTCGCCCGGGTGGACGTCATCGTCCGTGTGCGCCGCTAAGGGCGATTGCGAAGCGTTTGCAATAACTTAGAACGGTTCTAAGGTTCTTGACGCCGTCGTGCACGGCCCCCTAAATCCTTGTCGTGAGATTGGCGGATGGGCCGATCGCAAAGGGAGAAGAACCATGGCGAATCTGAAGGGCTCCAAGACCGAAGACAATCTGAAGGCGGCTTTCGCCGGCGAGAGCCAGGCCAATCGCCGCTACCTGTATTTCGCCCAGAAGGCGGACGTCGAAGGCTACAACGATGTCGCCGTCGTCTTCCGTTCGACCGCCGAGGGTGAGACCGGCCATGCGCACGGCCATCTCGAATTCCTCGAGGTGAGCGGCGATCCGGCCACCGGCCTGCCGATCGGCCCGACCGACAGCAACCTCAAGGCCGCGATCGCTGGCGAGACGCACGAGTACACCGACATGTACCCGGGCATGGCGCGCACCGCGCGCGAGGAAGGTTTCGCCGAGGTCGCCGACTGGTTCGAGACGCTGGCGAAGGCTGAGAAGAGCCACGCCGGCCGCTTCCAGAAGGCCCTCGACACGATGGGCTGAGCCCCTCCGGCTCTTTCGAAGGGGGACCCCGCGCGGGTCCCCTTTTTCTTCCCGCTCCCCTCCCACGAAGCGAGCGACCATGCGCGAAGGCAGTCTCGAAGCACCGATCCGGCACGACCTCGACTGGCAGAATCCCTGGTTCTGGGACGAGAAGGCACTCGAGAAGGAGATGGAGCGCGTCTTCGACATCTGTCACGGCTGCCGCCGCTGCTTCAACCTGTGCGACTCCTTCCCGCGTCTGTTCGACCTGATCGACAACGGCCCGACCGGCGAACTCGACGGGGTGAAGAAGGAGGATTACGCGCAGGTCGAGGAAGCCTGCACGCTCTGCGACATGTGCTTCATGACCAAGTGCCCCTATGTGCCGCCGCACGAATGGGCGCTGGATTTCCCGCATCTCATGCTGCGCCACCGCGCCGTGATGGCCCGCAAGAACGGCGTGAAGTTCGTCGATCGGCAGCTTGCCGATACCGATCGCACCGGCCGGCTGGGCACGTTTCTCGCCTCGGCCGCGAACTGGGCGACCGACGAACACAACACGACGACGCGCCAGAGCATGGAGCGCCTGGCCGGCATCCATCACGGCGCGCGACTGCCGCGCTATGCGGGTGAGACGTTCGAGATCCGGGCGCGCCGCGAGGGCGCCGTGCTCAACGAGGCCGCGCCGGCCTTCGGCAAGCGCAAGGCCGTGCTCTATGCGACCTGCTTCGTGAACTTCAACAACACCGACATCGGCGCCGCCGCGCGGGCCGTCCTGGCGAAGAACGGCGTGGAGACCGAGGTGGTGCATCCGGCCTGCTGCGGCATGCCCAAGCTCGAACTCGGCGACATCGAATCGGTGGCCAACGCGGCCAAGGAAGTAACGGCCGCCCTGCTGCCGTGGGTCGACAAGGGCTACGACATCATCGCGCTGACGCCGTCCTGCGCCCTGATGCTGAAGTTCGAATGGCCGTTGATCTGCCCGAAGGATCCGGCGATCGAGCGCCTGTCGAACGCCACCTTCGACCTTTCCGAATACGTCGTCGACATCGCCAAGAAGCACGGGCTGGCGCCGGGCCTGGAGCCGCTGGAGGGCGGCGTCAGTGTCCATCTCGCCTGCCATGCGCGGGCGCAGAACATGGGCGCGAAAGCCGCCGAGATGCTGCGTCTGGTGCCCGGCACCCGCGTGGCGGTGATCGAGCGCTGCAGCGGCCATGGCGGTATCTGGGGGGCTCGGACGGAGAACTTCGAGACCGCGGTGAAGGTCGGCAAGCCGGCCGCACAGGCGGCGCTCAAGAACGACACCAGCTTCGTTGCGTCGGAATGCCCGCTGGCGGCCGATCATCTGATGCAGGTGATGGAGATGACGGCAGGCGAGCAGGTGCCGAAGCCCTCGCGAGCCAGCCACCCGATCGAACTTCTGGCGCAGGCCTACGGGCTTGCCGGGACGGACAAGTGATGCCGCGCAAGATCGACGCCTCCGACATCATCCCGATCGCGGAATACGCGAAGCTGCGGGCCGAGCGCCGCAAGCACATCTCGGAGATCAAGAAGAACCGCAGGCTCGAAGTCGGCCCGTTCGCGACGTTCTATTTCGAATCCTTCGACACGATGCTGCACCAGGTGCTCGAGATGCTGTTCATCGAAAAGGGCGGGGCCGAGCAGCTCCCGGACGAGCTCGCAGCCTACAATCCGCTGATCCCCACCGGCAGCGAGCTGGTCGCCACCGTGATGTTCGAGATCGACGATCCGCTGCGGCGCGCGCGCGTGCTCGGCATGCTGGGCGGCGTCGAGCACAAGGCCTTCATCCGGGTGGACGGCGAGACGATCCGCGGGGTGCCGGAAGACGACCAGGAACGGTCGCGCGACGATGGCAAGGCCTCGTCCGTGCAGTTCATCCGCTTTCCCTTCACGCCCGCGCAGGTCGCCGCCTTCAAGGGTGGCGCGGGCGACGTGGTGGTCGGCTTCGATCACGCCAACTACGGCCACATGGCCGTGATGTCGGCGTCCGTGCGTCAGGCGCTGTCGGCCGACTTCGCCTGAACGCCGACGCCCCTCGTCAGTAGTTCATCGGCAGCACCAGCACGATCGGATCGCCCCGCATGCCCGCCGGCACCGGCGGCAGCGGCATGGCGCGCCGGATCGCCGCCATCTCGGCATTGTCGAGCAGCGGCCAGCCGCTCGACCGGTCGAGCCTCATGTCGAGGAGTTCGCCGGAGCGGTTGATGGTGACGCGGGTGACGACGCGGCCATGCTGGCGCGCGGCACGCGCCGCCGCGGGATAGTCGCGATGGGGATCGATGTGGCGATAGACGCGCGACAGATAGTCGTTGCGGGCACCACCGTCGCCCATCGCCTGATCGAAGGAACTGATCGAGGGGCCGCCGAGGCTCGAGGTCTGCGGCGGATAATCCTGGAGCCTCTGCCCGGGTGCCTGGGCCGTGCGCGGCGCGGTTGGCGGACGGGCAGCCGGTCGCACGGGACGCGGGGGTGGCGCAGCGAGGGATGGTTCCACGGTTACCTGCGGCTTCCATGACGAGACGTCGGTCTGCCACGCCGTCTCCGTTTCCGCTTCGGCGAGGGGTTCCGATGCGGCCGCCGCCGCCTCGGCCGGTGAGGACTGCGGAGAGTGCGGCGGTGCAGGCTGCGCGATCGGCTCGTTCGAGGGCGCAGGTGGAGCGGCCGACGAGGCGGACGGATTGCTCAGAGGTGGCTGTAGCGTTTCAGCGGCCGTCGGATTTTCCACGGGCACAGGCTCGCGGAGAGGCGGTTCAGGCGGGACGGGCGCAGCCGGTGCCAGGGCGGCCTGCTGCGATGGTGCGGGTGTCTTCTCGGCTTCGGCGGGAGCCGTCGGTGACGGACCTGTCTCGGCTTGCACCGACTCGGCCGCAACCGGGCCGGCGGCCGCGAGATTACCCGCCGACAGCGGCTCCGCCTCGACCGAGACCATGATCGGCGTTTCGGCATGGTCGAGGCTGCGCAACGGCGCGGCCCACCACAGCGCCGCGGCGGCGAGCCCGTGCAGGCCGATCGCCAGGGCGAGCGCCGCCGGCGACATGCGCCCGGATTGCGACCGGATGAGACTGTCGTGTGTCACGGCAGCCAAGTTCTACGTCCGCCCGGCACCCGCGGCCAGCCGGATCGACGACGGCGCGGACGCCGCTACCGCTGCTCGTTGTAACGGAAGCTGACGGGAAGCTGGAACGTGTGGCTGGCGCCCGTGATCTCTGCAGGCAGGGGTGGATAGGGGCTGGCCCGCCGGATCGTGTCCATGACGCCGGCATCGAGCGAGGGAAGACCGCTCGATTTCTCCATGACCACGTTGAGCAGCTGTCCCTGGCGCGAGATCGTCACCCGCGTCAGCACCGTGCCCTCCTCGCGGATGACCCCGGTACTCTTCGGCACATAGGGGAACTGCGCGATCCGCCGCATGACCTGCCAGAGATACTGCTCCTGCGCTCGCTTCTCGCCGTAATTGTCGGCCGGGTTGCGAAAGGTCGGCGACGAGGGCGCGGCGGCCTGCGAACCTTGTGAGGATCGCGGCTGCTGCGCCAGCGGAGACGGGCGGAGCTGCTGGGGAGGCGCGGGCGGCGTTGCCGGGCGTGGGGCGGGCGTTAGCGGCGGTGCCGCCCGAGGGGCTGGCGGTGGTGGTGCCGGACGCGCGGCCTGCTGCGGCT
>NZ_JBQVQG010000050.1:0-17287 GCF_052439685.1 Reyranella sp. | reverse complement strand
GTCTCAGCACATACTCTGCACGATGCGGCTGCATCTGGGCAAAGGCCATCGGCGATCCGCCGAGAAAGGCGACGAGGACGAAACACACGAAACGATGCATCAAGTCACCTTGCGCACGGCCCTGGATGGGGTCAATCGTGCTTCGCATGAGATTGCGTGAGATCGTGGCGGTATTCCGGCGGACTTCGGGGCCAGGACTTCCATGAACGCACTTGAATTCATCTGCGCGGGACAGGTGCTCGAGGCGCTGCCGATGGGCGCCCTGCACTGGCCGACGGAGCGGCTGCTGGCGGTGGCCGATCTCCATCTGGAGAAGGGCTCGTCCTATGCCGTCAACGCTCGCAAGCTCCTGCCGCGCTACGACACGCGTCAGACGCTGGGCGCCCTGGCGGCGCTGATCGATGCCGTACAACCGCGCACGGTCGTTTGCCTGGGCGACTCGTTCCACGATCGCGCCGCCATCGAGCGCATGCCGGATTCGGAGCGGGTCGAGATCGAGCGGCTGACGTCGCGGACGCGCTTTGTCTGGATTGCCGGCAACCACGATCCGGCGCCGCCGCCCTCGGGCTGGGGCGAGGTCGCGGAGGAGATCAAGGCGGGGCCGCTTGTGTTCCGGCACGAGGCGTTGTTCGGACCGGCCGACGGCGAAGTCTCGGGGCATTACCATCCGGTCGCGGCGCTTACCGTGAGGGGGCGCGGGTTGCGGCGGCGCTGCTTCCTGACGGACGGACGGCGGCTGATCCTGCCTGCGTTCGGCGCCTATGCCGGGGGCCTAAATGCGCTTGACCCGGCAATCGCGCAGCTCTTTCCCGACGACTACCACGCGCTCGTCGTCGGAAAGGAGGCGGTGCACCGCCTGTCGTGGCGCCAGCTCCGCCCCGACGCGACCTTCGCGTAGGAGCTACTTCGGCAGCTCGTACTTCAGCGTCACCTCGCCGAGGCCTTCAATCCGGCCGGTGGCAGTACTTCCCGGTGGTACGAACTGGCAGGCGACCATGCTGCCCGACGACACGATCATGCCCTTCTTCAGGCGCTTGCCGTGCTCACCGAGCTTGTTCGCCAGCCAGGCCAGCGCATTGTAGCAGTGACCCAGCACGTCGCCCGAATGACCCTCGCGCACGACCTTGCCGTCGAAGGAGACGGAGCCGTGCAGGTTGCCCAGATCGAGCTTCGCCCAGTCCTTGTTCGGTTTCGCCAGCAGCGAGCCGCCGTTCCAGCCGGCATCCATGATCAGCGGATTGACCGCGAGGCGGCTGTAGTCGGCACCCCGGTCCTCGATCAATTCGAAACCGGCGCGCGCTTCGCCGACATATTGCGCAATCGACTCGCGGTCGTACGGCTTGCCCTTCGGCGGTGGCACGTCGGCATTCACGACCAGGATGATCTCGAGTTCGGCGCCCAGTCGCGTCCAGCGATCGGCGCGGACGGTGGCCTTGTGCTCGAACACGCGCTTCTTGCGGATGGGTCCATAGGCCGGCCCCTTCAGACCAGTCTGCGCCAGGATCTGCGGCGAGGTCAGCGCGATCTTGTAGCCGACCAGCGGGCCCTGCTTGACGACCTGCTTCTTGAGAAAGGCGTCCTGGACCTTGTAGGCGAGGCGTTCGTCGTCCGTCGCGAACCGTTCGGGCCACCATCCGACCACGGCGCGCGCTCTGTCGACCTGATGCAGCCACGTGGCGACCTTGGCGATGCTGAACGTCATTGGAGGCTCCCCCTTGCTTGATTCGTTGGTCGTCGCATAGTGCCACCATGGCGATGAAAACGTTGCAGAAATTCGGGCCCGTCCGCAGCGGCGCCGTCGTGGGTGTCGTGCTGGCCGGCGGCGAGGGACGGCGGATGGGACCGGGCGTCCTGAAGCCGCTGCGCGTGCTCGACGGCCGGCCCATGGTGGCGCATGTCGTGGAGCGGCTGCGGCCCCAGGTCATGGATCTGGTGATCGTGGCAAACGACCCCGCGCCTGAGTTCCGCGCGCTCGGCGTCCCGGTGATCGCCGATCCGGCCGATATCCAGGAGGCGGCACAACGCGAGGGACGGCGGCTCGGACCGCTGGCGGGAATCCTCGCCGGCATGGATTGGGCCCGCCGGCATCACCCGCATTCCGGCTGGATCCTCACGGCGCCCGCCGACGTGCCGTTCCTGCCGCTCGATCTTACCGTCCGGCTGTGCGGCCTGATGCACGTTCCCGAGCCGGACGTGCTGATGGTGCGTCACGGCAAACGCCGCGAACACACGCTGGCCATCTGGTCGGTGAAACTCGCGGCCGACCTGCGCCGCGCCATCCTCGAGGAGGGCATGCGGCGGGTCGAAACCTTCGCCCAGCGCTACGTGTTCGAGGAGCTCGTCTGGCCGGGCAACGCCGCGCCGTTCCTGAACGTCAACACGCCGGTCGAACTCAGCGAGGCGATGCGTCGTCTGGAGCGAGTTCGATGACGTTACCGTCGATCACGACCTTGCCGGCATTCTCGAAATTGACGGTGATGCGATGGCCGATCATCGACTGGATCTGGCCGAGGCCCCAGTCCTGTCGGTCGGGGTGCCGCACGAAGTCGCCGGGGCTCAGCAGGCCATTGCCGGGCTTGTCGAACAAGTTTCCGTTACTCCGCCACTGTGGGTACGTTATCGGGGGCGACCCCCTGCTGCCGCAATCTGCAGTATAGACTGGGCTTCGTCATGTCATGGAGGACACAATGAACTCGACTCGCGTCGCCATCGCCTCGGCTCTCGCCGCCGCGCTCGTGCTGCCGGCTGCCACCAGCCAGGCGCAGGGCAACATGGAGAAGTGCTACGGCATCTCGAAGGCCGGCAAGAACGACTGCCAGACGGCGAAATCGTCCTGTGCCGGCACATCGAAGAAGGATGCGCAGGCCGATGCCTGGGTGTCGGTGCCTAAGGGCGCCTGCGAGAAGATCGTCGGCGGCAAGCTCACGCCCAGCTGAGCATGAAGCCGGTCGCGGGCATCGGGCTGCGTTCGCCGCATCTCGCGGAAATCGCGCGCGACCGGCCGGCGACCGGCTTTCTCGAAATCCACGCTGAAAATTATCTGGCGCACTCGCCGGCGCTGGGAACCGCCGAGCGCCTGCGCGAGGACTATGAGTTCTCCATCCACGCCGTCGGCCTGTCGCTCGGTTCGGTCGACGGGGTGGACGAGGCGCATCTCGATCGTGTCGCGACACTGATCCGTCGGCTCGAGCCCGCGCTCGTATCGGACCATCTCGCCTGGAGTGGATTGGCCGGCCGTTATTTCAACGATCTGCTGCCCTTGCCCTATACCGAAGAGGCACTCGGGGTCGTCGAGCGCAACGTCCACCGGCTGCAGGAGCGGCTCGGGCGGCAGGTCCTGGTCGAGAACCCGTCCTGCTATCTCGCCTTCGCGCACTCGACCTTGTCCGAGCCGGAGTTCCTGGCGGAACTCGTTCGCCGAACCGGTTGCGGAGTGCTGCTCGACGCCAACAATATCGTAGTGACGGCGCACAATCTGCGGCTCGATCCCGGAGCATGGCTCGACGGGCTGCCGGTCTCGGCCGTCGGCCAGTATCATCTCGCCGGCCATGCGGTGAACGACGCCGACGGCGAGCCAGTCCTGATCGACGATCATGGCAGCCGGGTGGGCGAGGGCGTGTGGGCGCTGTTCGACGAGATCGTGCGGCGCTACGGGCCACGGCCGACGCTGGTCGAATGGGACACCGATCTTCCGGCTCTCGCCGTGCTGCTCGACGAGGCGCGGCGGGCGGGGCGAGCGCTTGGCATCGTGGCCGATGCTCGCGCTGCGTGATCTGCAGGCCGCGTTCGCGGCGCATCTCGGGGGTGAGGACAGGCCCGATCTTGCCCATGCCGTCGTCGGCGACGCGGTCTCGGCCACCGCACGCCTGCGCATCCATCGCCATCATGTCCGCCACAGCCTGATCGGGGCGCTCGCGGCCACGTTCCCGACCGTACAGGCGATCGTCGGCGAGACATTCTTCGCAACCATGGCGGCGGGATTCGTCCTGCAGGATTTCCCTGGGCA
Organism: Reyranella sp.; assembly: GCF_052439685.1. Lineage (GTDB taxonomy): Bacteria > Pseudomonadota > Alphaproteobacteria > Reyranellales > Reyranellaceae > Reyranella. Next base: position 13,281 of record NZ_JBQVQG010000050.1, on the reverse strand, counting down.
ACCGGTACTGGCGGAGTATGGCGCGGCGTTCCCGGCTTTCGTGTCAGGCTACGGTCCCGCCGCAACGCTGCCTTATCTGGCCGACGTGTCGCGGCTCGACTGGGCCCTGAACCTCGCTTACCACGCGCCGATCGAACCGAGGCTCGAGGCTTCCGACCTAGCCGGCCTGCCCGGCGAGCGGCTGTTCGAACTGGAGTTGGCTCTGGCCGCCGGGGCGACCCTGGTCCGCTCGCCCTGGCCGATCGATCGGATCTGGCACGCCGCCCAGCCCGGGGCGCCCGCGGGAACCGTTTCCCTGGACGAGGGATCGGCCTCGGTGCTCGTCCTGCGTCGGCCGGAGGATGCGGCCTTCGCGTGCCTCGACCCGGCCGAAGCGGCCTTCGTTGCAGCGCTGGCCGCGGGTGCCAGTCTGGGAGAGGCGGGCGAGCGAGCGTTCTCCGGCGAACCTGCCTTCGATCCGTCCACGACCTTCGCCAGACTGCTGTCTTTGCAGGCATTTGCTGCGTTGCAGCAAGGAGTCTGACTTCAAGCTTCAAATGCCTCGAAAGTCGTGGATTATTACAACCGATGTAATTGTTGCACCGCACGGCTGAATCGGGCGGCGGCCCCGAAACGTTCTTGCTCCGGAAAGGCCCATCCCTATACTCCGCGCGCTTCGAAAGGGTCGGCCCTTCCCGGGCGGACCGTCGTGGCTTCGAGTGGAGTTGCCGACGATGTCGATTACGTTGCCGCAGAATTATCGGCCGTCAGAACGTGAAGCTTTCATGAATCCGATGCAGCAGGAGTACTTCCGGCAGAAGCTGCTGAAGTGGAAGGACGAGCTGATCGAGGAATCGAATCAGACGCTCCAGAACATGCAGGAAGAAAGTCTCGCGCAGCCCGATCTTGCCGATCGCGCGACCGCCGAGACAGACCGCTCGCTGGAGTTGCGGACGAGGGATCGTTTCCGCAAGCTGATCTCCAAGATCGACCAGGCGATCAAGTCGATCGAGGAAGGGACCTACGGCTATTGCGAGGAGACCGGCGAGCCGATCTCGCTGAAGCGTCTGGAGGCGCGACCGATCGCGACCCTGTCGGTCGAGGCGCAGGAGCGCCACGAACGCATGGAGCGCACCCGCCGAGACGAAGGCAACGACTGAGGAAATAAAAAGGCCCGCATGAAGCGGGCCTTTTCTTTCCTGGGTGGCGTCGACGTGGCGATCAGGCCCTGGCTTCGTCCTGCATGGCCTGGCGGTTGAGCGCGCGGCCGGCCTGGCCGCCGCCGGGCTTGCCGTCGCGCCACGCGAAGGCGCCGTTGCAGATCACCGTGTCGATGCCCCTGGCCGGCGAGATCGGCTTCTCGAAGGTGGCCGTGTCGATCACCGTCGCCGGATCGAAGATGCAGAGATCGGCATAGAAGCCGGGTTTCACCTCGCCGCGCTTGGCCAGGTGGAAACGCTGCGCCGAATAGGACGTCATGCGTCGCACGGCATCTTCGAGCGGGAACAGCCCGAGGTCGCGCGAATAGTGGCCGAGCACCCTCGGGAAGGTGCCCCACAGGCGCGGATGCGGATGGGCGTCGAAGGGGATGCCATCAGAGCCGATCATGGCGCCGGGATGGGACATCGCGGCCTGCACGTCCTTCTCGTCCATCATGAAGTAGATGGCGCCGGCCGGCTGGATGCGGTCGGCCGCTTCCTTCATCGAGCAGCCCATCTCCTCGGCGATCTCCCTGAGATCGCGCCCGCTCATGCCCTCGACCTTGTCGGACCAGGTGATCAGCACCTTGTCGGCCCGCTCCAGCATGTCGCTGCGCAGGATCGTCGAGCCCGCGACATAGGGATAAACGTCGAAGGATATCTGCTGCTTCTTCATCGCTTCGTTGAAGTGGGGCAGCGTCTCCTTCATGCGGCCGAAGTTGGAGCGGCCCGAGCACTTGTGGTGAGAGACGATGATCTCGGCGCCGACGCGTCGGCCGATCTCGAAGGTCTCGTCCATCGCCTTCAGGATATGGTCACCCTCGTCGCGCATGTGGGCGGTGTAGACGCCGCCCCATTTGCCGAGCGGCGCAGCCACGTCCGCGACCTCGTCGGTCGAGGCGTGGCTGGACACCGCATAGAACAGGCCGCTCGACATGCCGATCGCGCCCTGTTCGAGGCTCTGGTCGAGCAGCTCGCGCATCTGCTTGATCTCGCCCGCCGTCGCGACCCGGTTGAGGTCGTCGCCCATCGAGTTGATGCGGAGGGTGCCGTGGCCGATCAGAAAGGCGCCGTTGATGGCGGGCTTCGCGGCATCGACCTTGCCCGCGAAGGACGCGAAGTCCTTCGACAGGTTTTCCTTCTTCTTGATGATCAGCGACATCCAGTGGCCGACATCGGGCCTGACGTACGGCGCGGCGGAGACGCCGCAATTGCCGCAGACCACGGTCGTGACGCCCTGGCTGGCCTTCATTGCCATGGAAGGATTGTCGATCAGCGCGGTGTCGTCGTGCGTGTGCACGTCGATGAAGCCCGGCGCCACGACCTTGCCTGTGGCATCGATCTCGTTGTCGCCGCGCAACGTGCCCGGCGCCTCGACGGCGGCGATGCGATCGCCCTTCACCGCCACGTCGGCGGCGAAGAGCTTCCTGCCCGTTCCGTCGGCCACCTGGCCGTTGCGGATGACGATGTCGTAAGTGGCCATGGGGGCTCCTAGGCTTCGTTGCGGCCGAGCCGCATGTCGAGGTCGAACGGGTAGAGCGGGCGCTTCACCCGCTCGTACTTGAAGAGCTTGAGGTCGGAGGCGGTGCAGCCGTCGCCGTCGCACATCACGATGTGCTTGGCGATCGGCTCGAAGCCAGCGCGGAAATGCTGGCGCGACTTGATGAGCACGTACTTCTTGCGCCGCGGATCGATGCCGCAGTGGGTGAAGACGCCGAGATCGTAGGGCTCGGCGCGCTTTTCCGAGACGACGATCTGCATCTTGCCGGTGTCGAGCACGGCAGTGCGGCCCATGCGCACCGTGGTGCCGGTCGCCATCGGGCCGGTTACGGTGAATTGGCCGTCGGTGATGGCCTTGACCTTGCCGGTGACCTTGAGTGGCTTGCCCTTGAGGCCCATGGCCGGCATGTCGATCTTGCCGCCCAGTTCGAGCGTCACCTCGGCGCCGACACCGGCCTCGATCATCTGCTCGACGCAGGCCGGATCGCAGATCGGGCCGGCGCAGGCATCCTCGAGCTCCTGTTTCATCGCTTCTTCGATGACGCTCATCACGTCCTGGGTGCCGCCCGAGGCGGTGTTGTCGCCATGGTCTGCCATGACGACCGGATAATCGGTGTAGCCCTTGGCGCGGCCGACCTGGACCGAGAGCGGCTCGGGATGGAACAGGAAGCCTTCGCGCTTCTCCCAGGCCGTATCGAGGATGCGGTTGAGCAGGATCTCGCCTTCGGCCGTCCGCTTGTCGCAAACGATGACCGAGGAAAGGGCGAGATGGGGGATGTCGGCCTGCGGGAAGCCGCCGAACACCGAGGCGTTCAGGACCTCGCCGGTGTCCTCGGCCTGGTTGGCCATGCCCATCAGCGTCTTCATCGGCTCGCGCGACGGGGTGTGGACCAGCGAGCTGCTCATGATCGGGCGGTTGCCCCACACCATCTTCGGTTCGATCTCGCCGGCCAGGGTCCGCATCAGGGTGCGGCCGGCGCGGCGGGCCGTATCGGCCATGTCGATATGGGGGTAGGTGCGGTAGCCGGTCATGATGGTGGCGCCGTTCACCATGGCGTCCGTCATCTGGGTATGGAAATCGAGCGCCACGGCGATCGGCACGTCCGGCGCGATCTTCCGAATGCGGTTCAGGAGCTCGCCTTCGCCATCGTCGTAATGCTCGGCCACCATCGCGCCATGCAGGGCCAGCAGGACGGCGTCGCAGCCCTTCCTGACCTCGTCCACGATCGCGGTGGTCATCTGCTCGTATGCCGCTTTGGTGACCAGGCCCGACGGATGGGCAGAGGCGGCCATGGGCACGGTGAACTCGGCGCCAGCTTTGCGGGCCACCTCGATGAAGCCGCCCAGGGACGTGTTCGTGCCCTCGGCCTCCTTGATTGCGATCGGGCCGCTCAGCGAGCCCGCCCGGGCGAAGGAGTCGATCGGGGTGGGCAGGGGCGAGAACGTATTGGTCTCGTGCATCATCATTGCGACTACGAACTTCTGGGCCAACAACCCCTCCATACTGGGCTTAAGTATTTGAGCAGCTTACATAAATCGGACACCCCGCGCGTTTGCTGAAGCAATGCTCTCCCTGCATAGCTGCGTCGCACTATTCTTGTGCGTTGCAAAAACGCCACACCCCCGATCAGACATCAACGAACGCTAAATATGTGAATTCAGGGCTCTTTTTCGCTCTTGCATTCCCTTCGCAGGTGCACCATTCTTAGCGGGCAGCAAACGCTACCTCGGTAGCCGCATTGTTTGCTGTATGCCCGTCTTGGGCGTTTCCTCCCTAAACTCGGGCCGCGCTAGTCGCGGCCCCTTTTTTTGCCTACTTTTCTTTTGCGGTCGTCTGGTCGGGTGATTATTCGGCCGCCAGGGGCTGCGGCGGCAGCAGGGTCTCCCGTGCCTGCTCGGCCATCGTCTCCAGCAGCCCGGTCATCAGCCGCGCGACGACTCCCACGACCGGAAGCCGCTCGTGCCGCGCCTCGTCCATGTAGAGCGACCGGTTGATCTCGATCTGCAGCGTGTGACGAGCGAGGGAAGGTCGTCCATATCTCTGGGTCGTGAAGCCGCCCGCATAGGGCTGATTGCGCAGAACGCGCAGGCCTCGCGCGCGGAACCAGCGCTCGGCGGCGGATGTGAACTCGGGCGCACAGGCTTCGCCGTGATTGTCGCCCAGTACGATATCGACCCGCTGGTCACGGTCGCGCGATCCGAGCGTCGAAGCGGAAGAGGGCATCGAATGCGCATCGATCAACAGGGCGCCGCCGAAGCTGCTGTAGGTGTTCTCGACCAGCAGCGAGAGGGTCTGGTGATAGGGGCGCCAGCAGGTCTCGAGCCTATGCTCTATGGTCTGGGATGGAACGCGGCCCCGGTAGATCGCCTCGCCATTGGCTGCGACCCGGGGGATCATGCCGAGGCCGGCGGCCACCCGCGTCGTGCGATGGTTCAGCGGCCGCGGCAGGGGACCTTCGAACATGGCGGGATCGAGTTCGTAGGGCTCACGATTGGCGTCGACGTAGGATCGCGGAAAGCGGGCCGCCAGGAAGGGCATGCCGAGCGAGGGAGCGGCCGCGAACAGCTCGTCGACGAACGCGTCTTCCGCCCGGCGGAGCGCGGAAAGCGGCACCGCGGCCTGCTCGAGGAACGAGGCGGGATAGGTCGAGCCGCTGTGCGGCGACGCGACGACCACCGGGACGCTCTGCCGCGCCGGCAGCCGGCAATCCAGGGCCTCGTGATCGGTCAGGACCGGGGCGAAATCCATTTTGTGGTCATAGCCCGCGAATTCGGTCGCGTCACGCTTCGCGCTCTTGCCAATCCTGTTCGGGCAATGTAGACGACCGGGCTTCCGCGCTACGGGGCGTTTCGAAACCCCGCAGCACAGGCGATGGGCGCGTAGCTCAGCGGTAGAGCACTGTCTTGACATGGCAGTGGCCACAGGTTCGATCCCTGTCGCGCCCACCATCGCTTTCTTCCTTATTTCGCGGGCTTTTTGCGAGGTCGACGCTTCGGCGCGACCTTCGTCTTCGGGCGCTGGTTTGCGCGCAAGTGCCGCCATCGCCTCGGCGGCCCGCTTCTGATCAGCAACCGTGTGCTTGCCGTAGACCGACTGCAGGGTGCGGATGCTCGTCGCTGTCATGCCGGAAACGACCCATGGCGAGGTGACCTGAAGGGCCTGCGACACAAAGGTATGCTTCAGGACGTGCGGCGTGACCTGCGGCAGCCCGGCATCCGCCGCGCCGCTCCTGAAGGCCCTGCGGATGGCCTTGACGGGCTTCCCTCGGAACTGGACGACCTTGTCTCTCTCAGTGCGCTTCTTCAACTGGGCGAGGTGCCTGACCAGCGCAGCGGCGATGCCTGTGATCGCGCGCCGCTTCCGGGTCTGGGCGACGCCCGGCTTGCGGAAGTCGATCGTGGCGGCCTTCAGGTCCACGCGATCCCATGTCAGCTGCAAGATTGCCGATCGCCGTGCGCCAGTATTGCTGGCTATGAGGATGAAGGTCTCAACGTGGCGATAGTCCTCGCTGGCTCGGGCAGCCTTGAGCAGCTTGTCGACCTCGGCTCGCGTCGGGACGCGCGGACGCGGTGGTGGCTCCTTGAGGCTCGGCACGAACGGTGCTGCACGGAGGTCGCCGGACTTCACGGCGAAGCGGAGTCCGGCGCGGAGGGAGCGGAGGTGCCGATTGATGGTGTCATCGGCCTTGCCTTCGTCGCGGCACTGCTAGATGTAGCGCTCGAGGTTCCTGGCGTTCACGGTGGAAGCGGCGCCGGCACCGATGAACTTCTTCAGGTGCTCGATGGCGATGGCGATGTCGATGCGTTGGGCGCTGGGCAGAGCCTTCGCATGACGCTCGTAGTACGAATCCAGCAGCAGACCGACCTCGACTTCGGCAGCCTTCTTGGGCTCGCCGTCGTTCCGCTCTAGCTCGAAAGCCTTCCTAAATCTTTCTGCCTCTTCACCGTCTGTCGTGCGCGTTGAAACACGGAAAGAGCGCCGCTTCTCGGTGCAGATGACGTAGTAGCGTCCGTTGTCGGGGTGGCCCAGAGTTTTGACTTCGCTGGGCATGTGATGCTGGCCTTGTATTCCTTGATGAGCGAGAGCGGGTAGAACACGCGGCCTCGGATCCGCGCGAAACCGAGGCGACCGTCACGGCGCTCGGCCCTAATGACGGAGATTGAGACACGAAGCTCCTCGGCTGCTTCGCGCTCGGTGAGCCACGGGTCGTGATCCGGCGCGTGAGCCTTCAGGTCGCGTGGCATCGCTGTCATGGCATCGGCCCTCCTTTGACTCGATGATGTCCGGCAACGACCGCACCCGCGGCGCCTGGTCGGGCGCAGCGGCGCGTTCGGCGAACTGCTTCGACCGCCGGGGCAAGATTGGCGGCGGCCGCGAAAAGCCCTCGCGCGATCAGCCTGGGGATGCAGCGCTCAGCCGCTTCATGCGCGGCCCGCCAGGCAGCGGGGGAGAGGGGTGGCCTGTTCATGCCGCCATCTTCCGGCCCTTCGCCAGCCACGTCTTCAGCGCGGCCATGTACTTCAGGCAGAGGTCGAATTCGAGGCTCGAGCTGGCCGGCCCTTCCGGGAACAGCTCGACGAGACCGGAGTGACACGGCTTCTTCTTGATGTCGCGTTCTGCGACCTCCGTGCCGCAGCGATCGCAGACAATCATGTTGCGGCGGGTCATGCGCGCGACCTCGTCCGCCGGTTCCAGGAACTCGAGCACGGTCGCCTCGGCCGGCACTTCCTTGGGCTCCCAGCGCCTACAGGTCAGCATCAGCCGCCGGCACCCCATCCACGAATGCCGGTGATTTCGTAGGCAGTCCGGCCGCACGCCGTGCGCAGGAAGCATCCGACGGTCGGGCGCTCGCCGCGCCACGTCATATTGAGTGTGACGGGCTTCATGCTCTCTCCAGCCAATCCGCATCAGGCCACCGCCAACGCCGCGACTGCGGCGATTGATAAGGCCCGAGCGACGTGAGCTTCGATCCGGCTCCCGCCTTCTGATCATCCAGCCGTCTCGCGGCCCTTCCTTTCAACGGAGACACCGACATGGCACGCACCGCACGGCATCTGACCTGCAACAGCTCGACCCAGACCCTGATGCCCGCGAATGTCGGCCGGTCCTATGTTCGAATCGGCGTGAAGGATACCTACTTCCCGGGCCGCGCAGTTGCCGGCGTTTCTCTCGACGGCGCCGTCGATGCCGCGGAGGGCGTCACCGGGAACCTGGCGGTCACGAAGAACAATCCGATCGAAATTCATGGGGATGTTCCCGTCGGTGCGATCACGATCAAAGGCCCGGCCGGCCTTGAAATCGAGGCATGGGAGGATACCGGTGGCGCCGAACGGGTGGATGGCTGGGGCTTCAGCGTTCCCGTGGTGCCTGCGGTCACCGCAGGTGCCTATTCGGCCGGCGACATCATGGGCGGGCTACTCGAGTTCGACGTCGTCGCTCCGGCCGACGATATGCCAATCATCCTTCAGGACGTGCGGATTGCACTGAAGTCGGCGGTCACGCCGTCACTTCTACTGGTCCTGTTCAACGCCGGCCCGTCCGGCACGACCAAGACCGACAACGCGGTCTATTCGCTGGCCGCCGCCGATGCCTTCAAGGTCATCGCGCTGCCCATCACTGCGATTGGTGGTTACCTCACTGATCACGGGACGCCGAACACGATCCGCTTGGGCAACCTCGCGATCCCGATGCTACCCGCCGCCAGCACGCGCAAATCTATGGCCTGCTGGTCGACGTCACTGGCGTCACGCTCACGTCGACGAGCGACCTGCAGGTCCGGCTCTCCGGCACGGGGACCTGACATGCGCGCTCCGCAGCGGTTGATGCTGATGGGGCGGCGGACGGGGCCGCGCACGTACTCGTTCCTAAATGGCGCACTGCCACCTGGCGCCCCGCTAACCCGTGCATCAACCGGTTGGTACTTCGACAGCGCGGGCGTGCTTCAGTCTGCAGCGAACGACGCGCCGCGCTTCACCTACGGCCCAAGCACGCTCGCGCTTCAAGGGCTACTGAACGAGCCAGCGCGAACAACAGTCTCCGAAATAGCACAATGGTAGGCGCTTCACCGGGAACACCCGGAACCGTGCCGACAAATTGGGCTGTCACTGGCACCGCGGAAAGGCGTCATGCGCACGATTGTCGGGACAGGGACTGAAGACGGAGTTCCATTCATAGACTTTCGCTACGCTGGCACGTCATCCGGCAATGCAGGCAAATCCATACTGTTCGAGGGCAGCACCCAAATTGCGGCTGCCAACGGTCAAACTTGGGCATCAAGTGTCTTTGCCCGCGTTGTAGGTGGCAGCCTTGCTAACATCTCCGATTTGCAATTGTACGTCAGCGGTCGGACCAGCGGCGGCGGAGCCGCGCAAGGGCTTTTTGGGTCGATAGCGCCAACAACAGCGCCGCTGCGAAGCCTGCGTTACTCGCAAATCGGGACGTTTAGCAGCGCTGGTCGCTTCGTGCGGGGCGAAATGTACGTCGGGTACGCGAGCGGCGTCACGATTGATCTAACTTTGCGCATCGGTCTGCCGCAACTCGAGCAGGGGGCTTTATCTTCTCAGATATTCAGCACCCCTGCGGCTGTCACTCGCGCTGCCGACGTGCTGTCCATGACGATGACCGACGGCACTTACGACATCGACATTACGAGACTAAGCGGCATGACAAATGTCGTTGGGGTCGTCGTGTCTGGCGGTTCCTACCCCGTGCCGACGGACCCGTCCCCTCTGCAGAGCGTTGTGGCGAGGAGAGTTGCATGACCTGGTCGTCGGCCATCTATGTGCAATTCCCGGACGAAGCAACGTCGCGCGTGGCGGCGGCCGCAATCGGCGTCGATTTCCCGGAGGACGGATCGGTCCCGACCGGCAATCGCAACTACGCCATGCACGCGCCGATGCAGGCGCCGTGGATAACAGAGCCGGTCGTTGACCCAGACGCGGGAGAGGTAACGACGCCCGGTGCCGTCGAGCCCGGATACTGGGCGATGCTGCGCCTCCACACCGAGTGGCCCGGATATGCTGCAGCTTGGGCGGCTATCCAGGCGACGGGCGCCGTTCGCAAGCTTGAGAGCTCGCCGGTGGTTTGGGCGTGATGAGGCGGAGGTACTTCGCCCCCAGCCGCCTCCGGGCGGCTTTTCTTTGAGGCCACCCGATGAAATTCACCGACGCTGTGACCATCGCGGGTACGCGCTGGACTGAGGACGGCTATCTGGTCGCCGAGGCGCGCGCCGTGTTCGCCTGAGGCTGCCCTGTACGCGGGAAACGCATGGGGCAATCGTCGGGCGTGGCATTTATCGTCACGATTTAAGTGGCTGAGCGGGCGCCGCAGTGCAAGCAACTCCGACTAAAGGGGTCGACCCTCCGGGTGCTCCAGTAGAAGAATTTTCTGCAGACCGGACAGCGAAACGTCGCGTTCAGAACCAGGACGATGACAAACAGAATCAGGACGACCGTACCGACTGCCTCAGCGGTATCTCGGTCTCCCCACACCAGTCGTCGCGATAAAAGCGCTCCGATCAGCAAGCCCCATTGGCTCCATCGCAAAACGCGCTTCCAACGCCACGCAGCAGCTCGTCGGTTCGATTGCATGGGTCCGAATAGTGGGCCCGTCTCATCAGGCCGGCAAGGAAGCCGAACCGCCGAAAGGCGGGCGCTCAGTTTCAGCTGAATTCCTGCTCGACAGGGCTTGTCGGCTCCGGGCGGCATTTTCATGTGTACCCGGAGGAGTGGATGACCGAACCCGTCGTCATGCCGCGCGAGGCGCTGGAAGCGCTGCTCGAGGATGCCGCGGAGCGGGGCGCCAAGAAGGCGCTCTCGACCGTGGGCCTCGGCGACGAGGAAGCGCCCGAGCATATTCGCGGCCTGCGCGATCTCTTCGCGATGTACCGCGTGGTCCGCAACGGCGCGCTGAAGCAGATCGGGCAGGGGATCGCGCTGGTGCTGATCGGCGCGCTGGTCCTGTTCGTCTCGACGAAGATACCAACCAAGTTGGTTCATTATGACAGAATCCGACTATCAGGCGGCGGCCGACAAGCTCGGCGCCGACGTCGCGGCCGTCATAGCTGTGGCGGAGGTCGAGGCCAGCGGGCAGGGAATGTGGAATATCGCTGGCTAGATGCGCCCGCCGATCCGGCTCGAGGGCGCACTGGTTCGGCAGGATGACCGACTACCGGTTCAACGACTCGCACCCGCACATCTCGCGCCAGCAGTGGACGCCGTCTGTTGCGGCCAACACGAAGCTGGAGGCGTGGGCGCAATTCGAGGAAGCCTCGGCGCTAGACGAGCGCGCCGCCATCCAGGCGACCAGCTGGGGGCTCTTCCAGATCATGGACTTCCACTTCGCGGCGCTGGGCTTCCCGACGCCCTATGAATTCAGGCTGCTGCGTTCACGGAAGCCGGCCAGCTCGATCTCTTCGTGCGGTTCATCCTCGCCAACCGGCCCCCTGCAGGACGCCCTGCAGCGCAAGGACTGGCACGCCTTCGCCGCTGGCTACAACGGGCCCGCCGCTGTGGATGTCTACGCCCCGAAAATAGCAGCCGCCTACGAAAGGCACGTCCGATGATCCAGCTCCTGCGCCGTCTCTTCGGAGGACGGTTTACCAAGGACCAGGTCGTCGCGGTTTCGCTGCATGTCGTGACCGCTGTTGCCTCGGGTATGCCCGTCGCTGTCGCGCTGGGCCTCATGGGGCAGGACGATGCCGACAGGGCCGTCGAGATGGTCCGCCAGATCGGGGAGGGCGTTGCCGTGATCGTCGGCGCGTTGGGAGTCCTGCTGCCGATCATCAGCGCCTTGTTCGCCGGCAAGAGCGCCAGCCCCACGGCTCAGATCCGCAAGGTCGAGAGCATCCCCGACGTGACGGTCGTGGCGGTCATCCCGAAGGCGACGTGCTCGTCGAGAAGTCGAAGAAATAGGAGAGAGCGGCCCCGGTCACTGCGGGGAGCGAATGACACGGGGCCTAACCGACGAAGCCGGCGCGAGCGTCGCGGCTGAGCGAAAGCTAGCCCGAAACAGCGCGGCGCCCCGAGACCGATCGTCAAAGAGTGCTTTCGCTTCCCAGCCGAAAGCCTGTCCCGCTTTCAACCCAGGAGAGAGCGATGAAGAAGATGGCAACGGCCTGGCGGCCGCGATGATGCTTGGCCTGATGGCGACCGTGACGGCCTGTAGCGGCACCGTGCAGGACAAGCAGGCGAGTGCCGACCAGGTGTTCGGCGACGCCAAGATGGGCCTCGTGGTGGCCTTTGGGCTGGTCGGCATCTACAACCTGATGCCGGTGTGCAGCGCGGAGAGCCTGCCGCCGCCGCTCTGCTACAGCGAGTCGGTCAGCAATATCCTTAACAAGGGCCTCGCGGCAGCGGCCTCGGCCATCCAGTCCAGCGAGGCTATCTTCGCCGCCACGAACACCGTCGAGGAAGCGCGCCTCAAGGCGGCCAAGGTCGCACAGACCGTCATCGCCGAGCTGCTGCGCAACCTCACCGCGTTCGGGGTGACGCAGGTCCGGGGAAGGGCCGGCTGATGCCGGCCTGGCTGCTGGCGCTGCTGCCGAAAGCGCACGAGTTGCTGGTCGGCCTCTTCGTCAAGAAGCCGCCGGCGCCCGATCTCAGCCGCGAACTCGGCCGTGCGGAACAGCAGAACATCGACCTCAAGACCGGCGCGGCGACCATCCGCGCCGCGACCGATGCCGCCCGTGATTCTGAATCCAGACCGGAGCCTGAACATGATCCGAACGATCGCAGTCTGCGCCGTTAGCCTGGCGCTGGGCGGCTGCCTTGGCGATGAAGCCCCGCCACCGGCGACCGCCATGCCAACCTCTGCCCCGGCATATGAGGCGCTGCGGCCGGGCTTCCCCGTGCGGGAAATCACCTATGACGGGAAGGCCGACACGCCGCAGACCGTGACCGAGGCGTGCGCCGCCAACACTCGGGCCCGCTCGCTCAATGCCCGATTCGAGGCGGCGTGCCCCTGAAGAGCGAACCACCGAACATGCGCTAAGGCGCACACGAGTCGGGGGCTGGATCCGTCCGGAGCCGACATGCCCGACGGGCGTTTCCTCCCTGAACTTGCGCCCGCTGGCCTCACGGCTGGCGGGCGGATTTGCGTATGGTGGAGCGATCGATATGCATGGCCAACGCAGGTGAATGGTTGCATTATGTTTCTACCATGCAGATTGCCGCTGATCCGGGATAGATAAACCAAACTAGAGCACCGAGCTTGAAATAAGAATCGAAAGGGAATTCCCAGGGAATCGGAAGTCTGATTCAAGATGCTGGCTGGGCGTGGAGGCCAGGTATGGATGGGGAAGCCTTATTCGATTGACCTTCGGGATCGTGTTCAGGCAGCAGTTGCGAGCGGGGTGTCGCGGCGAGGCGCGGCTCGGCGCTACGATGTCAGTGCGAGCTTGCGGTGAAGCTGGCGGAACGGGTATCGCGAACGGGCTCGGCGGAGCCGGCGCGGCAAGGTCGACCGCCCGGCGGCGGCAAGCTGGCGCCGTACCTGACGGTTCTGCTCGAGTGGGTCGAGGCCGAGTCGGACATCACGATGCCGGAACTGTCGGCCAAGTTGGAAGCCGAGAAGGATGTGACGGCGCATCCGGCCTCGCTGTCG
>NZ_JBQVQG010000049.1:0-17729 GCF_052439685.1 Reyranella sp. | reverse complement strand
CACCGTGCCTGTGTCCATCCTTCGAGACGCCGTGCTGCGCACGGCTCCTCAGGATGATGCAAGGGATTGAATCGATTCAATTCAGTGACGGAAGACTCTACGCCTTGCCGTAAGCGATGCTCATGGTCTCGGCGACACAGGCCGGGCGCTCCTGGCCCTCGATCTCGACGGTCCATTGGTAGGTCATGCGAATGCCGCCGTTGGGCATGTCGTCGGCGGCGAGCAGCTTCTGGCGGCCGCGAATGCGCGCACCGACCTGCACGGGGCTGGTGTAGCGCACCTTGTTCGAGCCGTAGTTGATGCCGTTCCGCATGTTGTCGATCTTCAGCACATCGCGGGCGAAGGTGGAGATCACGGAGAAGGTGAGATTGCCGTGCGCGATGGTCTTGCCATCCGGCATGTCGGTCTTGCAGCGCTCGACATCGACATGGATCCACTGATGGTCGCCGCTGGCTTCGGCGAACGTATTGATGCGCTCCTGCGTCATCACCAGCCAGTCGCTGACCCCCAGCTCCTGACCGACCAGCGCCTTCATCGCCTGCGGGCTCTCGACGATTCGCTTTGCCATGATGTCCTCCTTCATTAGCCGCTAATGGCGGCGCGGATGCGGTCGACCGCGGCATCGGGCGCGGTGAGCACGGGCGTCGCGACCGCGGCGGTAACGGCCGCCAGCGCCCGCGACGTCGAGAAATGCGCGAGCATGATCGCGTCGCAGTGTGCGAGCTCGGGCGCCCGCGCGGCGATCAGCGCGTTGTGCCGGTCGGCGTCGCCCTTGCGCAGCGCGTCCATGGCACCCTCGACGACGATCGTCTCGAGCGACGCCTTAGCCCCCGCCTCGGCGACGAACTGCTCGAACTCCTCCGTCATGGTCAGCACCGATGGCGCGAAGGTCGCGAGCATGCCGATCCGCCGGCCCCGGCCGATCGCCTCCCGGAACATCGCCTCGTTGGGCTTCAGCACGGGCACCGGCAGTTCCTTTGCCATGCGCTCGATCGCCGGCCCGAAGGCCGAGCAGGTGACGAGGATCGCCTCGGCGCCGATGCGATGCGCGTAGCTGCCGAGCTCGACGAAGCGCTCGAACATGCGCGGCGTCAGGTCGTGGTCCTTGGCGCGATCGACCGACAGAGAGGAGTCAAGCAGGTCGATAGGCTCGGCCTCGGGCCACCGCGTGGCGAACGCGCGCTGGATGGGTTCCATGGCGACGGGTGTCCCGTGCAGGAGGACGATGCGGGGCTTCTTCGACATGCGGCGGTCTTTCGAAAGGACTGCGTTTTCAGGAATTAAGAGTGCTTCAGACGGGAGACCAGGCCACCATCGCCATAGGCCTTCGCCGCTTCGGGCGAGGCGAGCAGCGCCATCCATGCGGCGGCACCCTCGGCGTTCGCCGCATCGGCAAAGATGGCGGCATCGAAGGTGGAGACGGTCTGGACCTCCTGCGGGAACGGACCGGCGACGGCGACGCCGGGGACCGACATCAGTTCGCTCACCTGCTGGATCGCTATATCGGCCTCGCCGCTCGCGACCTTCTCGCCGGTGAAGCCCATCGGGATCGCGACGGCGCGCGCGAGGACCTCGGCGGCAATCCCCAGCCGCTCGACCAGCCCGGTGAAGTAGATGCCGCTCGCACCCGCCTGGGAGTAAGCCACCGCCCGAGCGCCGACCAGCGTCCGCTTGAACGCTTCGACCGTCGAGACGTCGGGTTTCGGCGCGCCCTCGCGGACGCCGACGCCCAGGATCGAATCGGCGAGACAGACGCGGGTCTCGGGCCGCACGATGCGGTCGGCGCAGAGCCTGTCCATGGCGCCGTCGATGGCGATGATCACGTCGGCGCGCTGTCCTTCGGCAATCGACTTCATGAGGGCCGTGGTCGGACGCCAGTCGATTGCCAGGCGATAGGGCGATGCGGCCTCGAAGGCCGGCTTCAGCCAGCGATTGACGGCGACCTCGAGGGCGAGACCGCTCATGACGGTAACGGACGACGGCGATGCCACTGGACTTCACTCCTCGCACAACGGACGTCGCCACTATACCGCGATGCCGCTGAGGGACGGCGGCAAAAGTTGATCTGGAGCCGGCCTCCGCGAACGGGCATGAAGGCCTCATGGATCGTACATCCCACAAATCAGGAGGAATCGAGTGAGCTTTCGTGCTTCGGGCTTTAGCTGGCGTTTGCACTGCGGATCGAACGTCCTCGAGAAACATCTCAATGAAGTCGTTTCTCGCGCCGGCGCCAAGCGCCCCTTCGTTATCTGCTCGCCGTCCATCAACAAGCGGACCGACATCGTTCGCCGCCTCGAAAAGACGCTGGGGCCGACCTTCGCCGGCGTCTTCGATCAGATCGAAAAGGATTGCCCCTACCCGAACGTCTGCGCCGCCAGGGATGCCGCTCGCGAGGCCAAAGCCGATCTCCTCATCGCCGTCGGGGGCGGAAGCGTGCTGGTCGCCACGCGCGCGGTCGCGATCTTCCTCGGAGAAGATCGCGATCCATTCGAGCTCATGACGCAGTACCCGGCCGACAAACCGGCCTACAGCCCGCGCCTGGCGGCACCGAAGATCCCCATCGTCAACATCCCGACGACTCCCACCAGCGCCATGAATCGCGCTGGAACGGGACTGAAGAATGCCGATCTGGATCATCGAATGGAGTTCTTCGATCCCAAGACCCGGCCGCAGGCAATCCTGCTGGACGACGATGTCTTGATGACGACACCGTCTTCATCCCACCGGTCGACCGCCACCACGGTCTTCTCCGGTCTCGTGGGAGCGATCGCGGCTCCCGAATCCAATCCGCTGGTCGAAGGTGATCGCCTCCAGGCTTTCCGTCTCGCCTTTCGCGCCTATTCGGCCCTTGCTCAGGATCGCGACAATGCCGCCTCGCGTGCCGATCTCTGCATAGCGGCATTCCTTCAGAACCGGGCCGAGGACGATGGAGCCCGTATGGGCGCCAGTTCTTCCTTTGGTGGAGATTACGCCGTCTCCACCGCCCTGCATGTCCAGTTCCCCCATGTCGGTCAGGGCGAGTCGATCTCCACCATCCACGCCACCAAGATCCGGTTGTCGCAAGATGACGACACCGCCGCGGCACAGGTCGTCGCCGAAGCCCTCGGTCTCGGTCGCAGCACCGGGCCGATCAGGACGGTCATCGCCGATGAGCTGGAACGACTGTACCGCTGCGTGGGAATGCCGGTTCGTCTCAGCGAGCTGAACATCCCACGATCGGCGATCCCCCTGATCGCAGGGCTGACGGTGAAGAACTTCAATGCCAACGCAGGCGTCCGCTCGGATGGCGAACGCATTGCCGCGGCAGAGCGGCTGCTGGAGGCCGCTTACTGAATAGCCTGGAGAAAGGGTCGCGCCGGACAGAGGCGGCGGCCCGAGAGGCCCTGGGCCGCGAGGCCTCGGGGCCTCGGGGCCTGATCGTCGCGTCGCTCTACGCTAGAATTCCATCAGATTGTCGCGGAAGTGCCTGTGCGCATAAGCCTTACGCGTCGCGCCGCGGCGCTGCAGTTCGGGCACGAGGCCGTCGCAGATTTCCATGATGTAGCGGCGATCGAAGTGAGCATTGAACAGCAGGAAGCCGTCGCCGCCCACCTCCTGCATGATCTCCTGCATCAGGCCCGCGACGTGATCGGGCGTGCCCACCAGGTCGATGCCCTGCCGGCTGTTGAGCCCGCTTGCCAGCGAGCGCGGCGTCTTGCCGATCCACTTGGCAAGCGATGACTGGTGCCCGTTGGTCCGCAGATGCTCCGGCAGCGGCTCGTCGGGATCGAATTGCGCGAAGTCGATGTTGGTGAGGCGCGACATGCCCGACAGCTGCAGGTCGAGATGCTTGCCGAAATCCTCCTGCTCGAGCCGTCGGCGTTCGCGGGCGGCCTCCATCGTCGTGTCGACGATCGGATAGGCGAGAAACAGCACCTTGATATCGTCCGGATTGCGACCCCAGCCCGCGGCCTGGCGGCGGATGTCCTCGCGGAAGCTCTTCATGCCTTCGACGGTGACGGCGTTGGTGATGATCGTGTCGGCCCATCGGGACGCAAAGGCCTGGCCCCGCGCCGAGCCGCCGGCCTGGCAGATCGGCACCCTTCCCTGAGGTGAACGCGGCGCGTTGATCGGCCCGCGCACCTTGAAGTACTTGCCCTCGTGGTTGATCGGACGGACCTTCTTGCCGTCGGCGAACATGGGAATGGTACGATCGAGCACGACCGCATCCTCATCCCACGCCTCCCACAAGCGCGTGACCACCTCAGCGAATTCGCCGGCGACGTCGTATCGCTCGTCATGCGGCCGCTGGCCGGCATTACCGTAGTTTTCGGCGGCGCCGTCATTGCTGCCGGTGACGCAATTCCAGCCGATCCGACCTTCGGTGACATGGTCCAGCGAGTTGACGAGGCGCGCCAGCAGGTAGGGTGGATATTCCGAAGTCGAGAGCGTCGGCACGAGGCCGAGATGTTTGGTCGCCATCGCCAGCCAGGGGACCAGCACGGCGGGATCCAGCTTGGGCGCGCTGGCGCCATACTTGAGATAGGTGTCGTGGCTGCCCTGGTAGGTATAGGGCACCATCGAGGAGTCCTCGATGATCATGTAGTCGAAGCAGCCGCGCTCAAGCCCCTTGGCCAGGTCGACGAAGATGTCAGGCATCATCCAGCGATGCTTGTCGTAGTCGGTCCCGGGCCACATCGAGCGCCACGCCTTCGGGCCATAGCCCTGCGACAGGAACCAGGCGAGATGGAAATGATCCTTTGCCATGCTCAGGCGACCGCCTTTTTCGCCAGGCTCGCGACGAACTCGACCTGGCTCATGGCGAGGTCCGGACGATGGCCGCGATCGCGATAGAACGTCTCGTAGATCTTGAATTCCTCGAGCACACGACGCAGCTCAGTAACGGCATCGTCATGGAGGTCGACGCGCACGTCGATGTCGAAGTGATCGGGCTCGGACGCCACGAAGATCGCGGCCGACCTTTCGGTGAGGTGCCCATCGTTGCCGACCTGTCCGCCGGCATCACGTCCGCCTTCGAGTGCGGCCAGCAGTCGGAATTCGAGCGCGGCGCCGGGATCGGCCAGAAAGCCCGCAACGATACCGTCGAGCACCTCCTGTCCCGCCAGCACATTGCCGAATGCCACGAAGCCGTCGCCCTCATGGTGCCCCGCCCATGGCCGGCAGCCCGGACCGGTATGCGCGCAGGTCCTGCCCTCGCGGTCGATGATGGCGATCTGGCGCCAGTCATGGTCGGGATCGTCGGCCTTGAGCGCGGCCATCACGCCGGCTGGCGTCATGCCCTGCTCGAGCAGTTCGAGCGCGATCAGGTCGTTGTCCCGCTTCACGTAGGCCTGCGTCTTGCAGACTCCCGCACCGAAGCGGATGCCCTCGCAGCGACCGCCGGCGGCGATCGAGAAGGTGGTGATGCCGAGGCCGAGGCGGCCGGTGTCGGGACAGCGTGCAATGATCGAGAAGGTCATGGCCTAGGCTCCCTTCATCGAGGCCATGAACGCCTCCTGCCCGACCGCCCCGCGCGGGTTGCGCCCGCGGTCGGCGTAGTAGCCCTCGTACTGCTTGTAGACCGTCCAGACGCGCCGCAGCTCGTCGACCGCCTTGTCGTGCAGGTCGACGCGCAGGTCGATATCCGGATGAATATGGCGCGAGGAGACTTGAAGGGCAGCCGACCGCTCCGTCCGATGGGCCGTCGCATTGCCCTGCCCGCCCGCGTCGCGGCCATATTCCAGGGCCATCAGCAGGCGATGTTCCAGGTCGGCCTCGGGTTCCGCGAGGAACCCCTCGGCGATCGCTTCCGCGACGTGCTGGCCACGCAAGCCGTTGCCGGTGGAGACGTAGTTTTCGCCCGTCACTTCACCCGCCCAGCCGCGCACGTTCGCACCGGTATAGGCCGCCACCGCGCCGTCGCGGTCGATCACGCCGATCTGGCGATAGCTGTGCCAGGCGTCGTTGGCCTTGAGATGGTCGAGCACCGCCTGGGCGCCCAGACCCTGTGCAAGAAGGCGCAACGCGATCGCGTTGTTGTTCTCGTTGGCATTGGCCTGGCTCACCGTGACCCCGGCATTCGATCTGGTCGAATGGGCGTAGCGGCCCACCGTGACCGAATAGGTTGCGATGCCGATGCCGAGTCGGCCGGTCTTCGCGCAGCGTCCGAGAATCGTGTAGGTCATGCCGGCTCCTTGACGCGTCTGGCGTCGAGCTGCTTTGCGAAAACGTCCTGCGGGATGGCTTTCGACGGGTCGGTATCCCGGCCCCGATAGAATTCCTCGTAGAGCTTGAATTCCTCCAGCACGCGCCGCAACTCGTCGACCGCCGTTTCGTGCACGTCGACGCGGACGTCGACATCGGGGAAATCGCGCCGGTCCACCACCTTGATCGCGGCCGAACGCTCGGTGCGGTGGGCGTCGGCCGGCCCCTGGCCGCCGGCATCGCGGCCGCCTTCGATGGCGCGCAGCAGGCGATATTCCAGCGCATCGTCGGGATTCACGAGGAAACCCGCGACCATCGCGTCGAGCACCTGCGGACCGAGCAGGCCGTTGCCGAACACGACGCAATCGGCTGCCTCCTTGTGGCCCGCCCAGCCGCGGCAGCCGGGGCCGGTATGGGCGGCGACCCTGCCGTCGCGGTCCATGATCGCAACCTGGCGGAAGCCGTGCTCGGCGTCGTTACCGGCGAAGATCTCCATCACCCGCGTGGGCCCGTAGCCCTGCGCCAGGAGCTTGATGCCGAGCGGATCGTTGGTGCGGTTGGGAAACGCCTGCGTCTTGCAGACACCCACATTGGCCGCGACGCCCTCGCAACGTCCGCCCACGGCCAGCGAATAGGTGGCGATGCCGAGGCCGAGACGACCCGTGCGCCGGCAACGCCCGATCACAGAATAAGTCATCGCGTGGCCTCCTGCGCCTGGGCGAGCGTCTGGGCGAAGGCGAACTGCGGAATTGCATCCTTCGGATTCCGCGCTCGCTCCTTGTAGTAGCCGCGATAGAGCTCGTACTGCTCGAAGGCGCGGCGCAGCTCCGCGACCGCTTCGTCATGCAGATCGACGCGCAGGTCGAGCTCGGCATGATCGTAGTCGCCATAGACCATCACGGCAGCCGATCTTTCGGGGAGATGGCCGTCGTTGCCGACCTGCCCGCCGGCATCGCGGCCCGCTTCGATCGCCGCGAGGAGCCGGCGTTCGAAGGAGATCCCGGCCGCGCCTTCATAGGCCTTCGCCATGGCATCGATGACCGGCCTGCCCGCCAGCACGTTGCCCATGGCGACATAGCCGTCGCCCGTGACGTGGCCCGCCCAGCCGCGGTTCTTCGAACCGCTATAGGCCGCGAGCCGGCCCAGACGGTCAATCACCGCGATCTGACGGAATTCGTGGTTGGCATCGTTGGCTTTCAGTTCGGCCAGCACGTGCTCGGGCGCGAACCCCTGCGCCAGCAGCCGGAGCGCCAGCGGATTGTTGTCCTGGTTGACGAAGGCCTGGGTCATGGTCGCGCCGGTATTGCCGCGCAGACCGGTGCAGTAGAGACCCACGGTGATCGAGTAGGTCGCGATGCCGATGCCAACCTGCCCGGTCGTCGGACAGCGCGCGAGCAGAGTGAAGGTCATGAGCGTCTGTCTCCCGTCGATGCCTTCACCACCGTACGCATGGAACGTGCCGAACCAGCCGCCGCGGGCTCGCGCTTCAGGGGAGCGTAGGCGATCTCGTGGAGATCCTGGAACTCGCCTTGAAGGAAACGAAGGAATTCCTCGGCCGCCACCGGCAGCTGTCGGGCCGAATGCGTGATCGCATCGATCGTCGCATTGTTCACCAGCCGATCGCGGATCGGAACGGCAACCAGTTCACCCGAGCGAAGACTGTCCCAGGCCGAGAGGCGCGAGAGGAAAGTGATGCCGTGATTGACCCTGACGAACTCGACCCGCAGCTGGATCGCGTTGGTCTCCAGGGTCGGCGAAATGTGAATGCCCGCCGCGGTGCAGGCCACTTCGATCAGGATGTGACTGCCGGTATGCTTCATCGGCAAGGCGATCGGATAGGCCGCACAATCGGCCAGCGAGACTTTAGGCCGGCCGGCGAGTGGATGATGCGCCGACATGACCGCAACCAGGGGCTCGCGCATCTTGAACGCGGTCTCCAGCTCGGCCTCGGCGGGCGGATAGAAGGCGAGACCGATGTCGGTGCGGCCTTCACGAACGGCAGCCACCACCTGGTCTGAACCGTCGATCGTGATCTCGAACTGGATGCCCGGATATCGCTGGCTGAACCGGGTCATCGCGCGCGGCAGCAGGTGCGGGACCAGCGATTCGATCGAGCGGATGTTGACGGTGCCGCGGCGCAGCCCTTTCAGCGCGTCAATTTCAGAGCGCACCCTCTCGATCTGGCGCAGGTTGGTCTGGGCGTGGCGCAGGAAGATCTCACCCGCCGAGGTGAGCTTTACGCCGCGCGCATGGCGATGAAACAGCGGAACGCCCAGCTCTTCCTCTAGTTTCTGGATCTGTCGACTGAGCGCGGACTGGGCAATGTGCAATTCCTCCGCGGCCTCCCGTATCGATCCGAGCCGGGCAATCGCGGAAAAAGAGCGCAAAGGCTGATTGATCATTTCTTGGTCTCTCCTGCCTCGACCCTGATGCCGAACCGGCATCACTTCAACGCTGAAATTGCGCTTGTCCGATCACCCGCCGCGCCCCCAATTCGGTCTGGCATATGGGCACCGAGGAGACACCGCTATGCTCGATATGGTTGGGGAAGCCGTCGACCGGTTGATCACGATCGAAGCCAAGAATCACGGCATGCCGCATGGCATCCTGCTGCCGATGTACCTCGCGGCGCGCAAGGCCGCGGGCGACAGGCCGGTCACCATGGCCGCCGCCAAAGGCCTGCAGCAGGTGCTCGGCAAGGGCGACGTCGTCTTCATCATGACCGGCGCGGGCTACGAGCCCACCATGCCCAAGGGTGAGAGCGACGGGCCGCCGGGTGCCGCATCTCTCGCCCGCATCCTCTACCGTGGCCTCGGCGCCGTTCCGGTTTTCGTGAACGAGGCTTGCCACGCCGATCCGATCGTTGCGTCCAGCGAAGCCGCCGGCCTGATGGTGAAACCGTTCGAGCAGGCGCGCGATCGTCACCTCGGCGCCGCCCTCGAGAACGCACCGGATGACCAGTCGAAGATCGACGCGTGGATTTCCGAGATTTATGCGAAGTACCAGCCCAAGGCGGTCGTTGCCGCGGAACGCCTCGGCGCCGGGGCCGACGGCAACGTGCACACCGCGACCGGCTTGCCGCTCACGGGCCTGCACTCCCAATTCCAGGGCTGCATCGACATTGGCGGCGTCGTCACCGAAGCCAACAAGCGCAAGATCTTCTCGGTGGGCATCGGCGATCATGGCAACGAGCTGGGCTTCGGCACGATCTACGACACCGTCGTGGAGACCATGCCCAAGGGCAAGGCGCTCGCCACCGTCGTGAAGACCGACGTCGTGATCCCGGCGATGATGTCGAACTGGGGCTGCTACGGCGTCGAGGCCTGCCTCGCGTACCTCTTGAAGAAGCCGCAGCTCATTCATTCGCCAGATATGGAGAAGCGCATCGTCCAGGCCTGCCTCGACGCCGGCGGCCTCGAGGCGATGTACTGCACGACCGAGTTCCTGGTCGATGGGCTCGACGGCGAGACATCGATGGCCTGCATGCAGTTCCTGTCCAACATCGTGCGCAAGAATCTCGAGCCACCCGACGCGGGCCTGACCCACTGATCGAAAACTTCCAACTGAACGTGCAGAGGTAAATCATGGCAATCGACGAGATCGTAGGCGATTCGATCGACCGCGCCATCAATGTCGAAATGCGCTTCCGCGTCGGACTGCCGCGCGGCGTCACCTATCCGCTCTACGAGGCGGCTCGCAAGAAGCAGAAGAAGCCGCTCACCTGGCTGGCGGCAAAGCTGCTGAAGGACTCGATCAAGCCCGGCGACAACGTGTTCGTCATCACCGGTGCGGGGACACCGCCCGGCCTGCCCGCCGGCGAGACCGACGGCCCGCCGGGTGCAGCGGCGATCGCGCGGGCGATCGAGTTCGGGCTCGGCGGCAAGCCGATCCTGATCAGCGAAGAGCGCAACATGCCCGCGGTCATCAAGTCGACCGAGGCAGCCGGCCTCGCCGTCTACGACGAGGCACTGTTCAAGCAGCGCCGCTCCTGCGCCATGGCGATCAACTTCCCGCTGGGCGATGCCGCGGGCAAGAAAGCCGCCGCCGCGCTCATCAAGAAGTACAAGCCGGCCGCCATGGTGTTCATCGAGAAGGTCGGGCCCAACACCAAGGGTATCTACCACTCGATCATGGGCACGCCTCGTACGCCGGACAAGATCGCCAGCGCCTACCATCTGGCAGAGCAGGCGAAGACGGCAGGCGTTCCCACGATCGGCATTGGCGATGGCGGCAACGAGATCGGCTGCGGTGTCATCAAGGAAGCGGTGTCGGAGATACAGCCGTTCGGCAAGGACTGCGGCTGTCCCTGCCATGGCGGCGTTGGCACGGTTACTGAATGTGACGTGCTGGTCTTCGCCGCGGTCTCGAACTGGGGTGCCTACGGCATCGCAGCAGCGTTGGCGGGTCACTTGGGGGACCGTGAGATCCTGCACGACGAAGCAACGGAGCTCCGGATCGTGCAGGCGAGTGTCGATGGTGGCGCGATGGACGGGGCCTATTCCCGCCTCATCCCCTACGTCGATGGCACGTCGGACAAGATGCAGGCCGCGTTGATCACGATGCTTCATCAGATCATCGAGAACGGGCTGAAGGAATACGATCGCGGGTTCTGAGTTCAATATTGGGGGCGGCTATGACCAAAGGATTCCGGATGACGAGCGGCCAGGGAACGGGCCGAGGCATTAGTCGTCGCGCCTTCGGAGCGGGCGCGCTCGGCACAGGCCTGATTTTGGGGACCGGACGGGCGCCAGCCCTCGCACAGGGCAGGCGCGACCTCCGTGTCGGCACATGGGGCGGCGAGTTCGGCAATCTCAGCCCCGTGATTCGCTCGGACATCCAGGGCAGCCTGGTCATGTACAACGTGTTCGACGGGCTGGTGAAGATCAACTTCAAGGACCGCGCAGTCGAACCTTTGATGGCACTGGAGTGGAGCAATCCCGACCCGCTGACCTGGCGCATCAAGATTCGCGAAGGCGTGAAGTGGCAGAAGGGCTTTGGCGAGTTCACCGCCGAAGACGTGGTCTACACCTTCCAGTTTCACATGTCGTCGAAGAGCTTCCAGATGGGAACGGCGCTGTTCCCGATCGACACGGTGAAGAGCGACGGCAAGTACGTGGTCGAGATGAAGACCAAGCAGCCGTTCGGCGCCTTCCCCGGCGTCACCATGGGCTACGGCGGCACGATCATCTCGGCAAAGGCGCACAAGGAGATGGGCAACGACGCCTATAGCGCCACGCCCGTCGGCAACGGCCCCTTCCAGATCGAGAGCAAGAAGGGCACAGAGATCGTCCTGGCGAAGAATCCCGACTACTGGCGCCCGGGCTTCCCCAAGCTCGACAGGGTCGTCTATCGCGCCATCCCCGACTCCACCACCCGCCTGCAGGCGCTGCAGAAGGGTGAACTGGACTTCGTGACCCATCCCGATCCCAAGGACATGAAGGCCCTGCGCAAGGAGGCCAAGTACACGATCAAGTCGACGCCGGGCTGGGCATGGGACTACCAGCAGTTCAACCTCAAGGCCAAGCCGGACGCGCCCTATCAGAACAAGTTGGTGCGCCAGGCGATCTCCTACGCGATCGACCGCGAGGCGATCGTGAACGAGATCTACTACGGCGAGGCGATCGCCACGGATAACCAGATTCCGGCCGGCTACATGGCCCATCGTCAGCCGATGCTGAAGTACCCGAAGAACGGCGACCTCAAGAAGGCGAAGGAGCTGATGGCCCAGGCCGGCGTGAAGGGCTACGAGGTCGAGGTCATCACCTCCGACAAGGACTGGCTGCGCAAGGAGCTCGAACTCGTGGCCGCGATGGTCAGCCAGATCGGCATCACCTACAAGATCAAGAACATGGACATGGGCGGATTCAACAGCCTGTGGCTCAACAAGAAATTCGAGCAGCATCTCGAGGACATCACCCTGGTCGCGCCGGACCCCGACGCGACGTCCTGGTGGTTCCTGCACAGCAAGGGCAATGCATCGGCCTACGAAGTGCCGTCGATGGACGCGATGCTCGACGGCGCGCGCAGCGAGCTCGATTCGGCCAAGCGCGAGGCCATGTATCACAAGATCGTCGACACGACGCTCGAGGAATGCCCGATCATCTATCACTGCAACTCGAACAACATTCAGATCTACAACAGCAAGCTGATCGGCTTCGAACCGGCGCCGCAGGAATATACCGAGAAACTCGACACGGTTTCATGGTCTTGATCCGCTCAAGCGATAGTCTCGGCTGATGTGGTCGTATCTGGGGCGTCGCCTGATCCAGGTGCCGCTGGTCCTGCTGGTCGTGTCGCTGATGACATTCGCCATCACGCGCGCGACGCCGGGCGATCCGGTGACGATCATGCTCGGCATGCAGACTTCGCCCGAGGCGGCGAAGGCGATGCGCGAGGAGTTCAACCTCGACCGCACCCTGCCCGAGCAGTACGGGCTGTGGATCGGCAAGGTCCTGACAGGCGATCTCGGCCGCTCGATGCGTCTCAACGATCCGGTCACCACGCTGATCGCGGAGCGGCTGCCGATCAGCCTGCAGCTCGCCTTCGCCGGCATGCTGTTCGCGCTGGTGGTCTCCATTCCGCTCGGCGTGATCGCGGCACTCCGGCGCAACAGCTGGATCGATTACTTCTGCACCGGCTACACGGTGATGGGCTTTGCGCTGCCAAACTTCGGCCTGGCCTTGATCCTGATCTATGTCTTCTCGATCAAACTCGACTGGCTGCCGATCACGGGTATCGGTTCGTCCGAGGCCGAGCAGGGCGGACTGTGGAAGCACTACAGTCCCTTCATCATTCCCGCCGTCGCACTCGGCTCCCTGCAGACCGCGATGCTGACACGCCTGCTGCGCTCCAGCATGATCGACGTGCTGTCGCAGGACTATATGCGCACCGCACGGGCCAAAGGCCTGCTGCCGTCCACCATCGTGATCGTCCATGCCCTCAAGAACGCGATGATCCCTTTCGTCACCATGGCCGCCGTCCAGTTCGGCTACATGATCGGAGTCCAGGTGACGATCGAATACATCTTCGCGGTGCCCGGTATGGGATCGGCGGTGCTGAACGCCGTGGTCAACCGGGACTTCCCGGTGATCCAGGGCTTCACGCTGGTGATCGCGGTCTTCTTCCTGCTGATGAACATCCTCGCGGACATGATGTACGCGCTGCTCGATCCGCGCATCCGGTACTGATGCCGACCAAGATGACCAACACGCGCACCCTTCCCCTGCAATTCCGCGGCTCGCTGGCGCTGGCCGTCCAGCAGTTCCCGCGCAACCGCGCCGCCACCGTCGGCTTTGTCATCCTGTTCGCGATCTGCTTCGCGGCCGCCTTTGCGCCCTGGGTCGCTCCCTACGATCCGATCCAGATCAAACTCTCGATGAAGCTGAAGCCGCCGTCGTTCGAGCACCTGATGGGCACGGATCATTTCGGCCGCGATGTCTTCTCGCGCATGCTGTGGGGCGGACGGACTTCCCTCTCGGTCGGCCTGCTGGTCGTCGGCTTCGCCTTCATGCTGGGCGTGCCGCTTGGCCTTGCGTCGGGCTATTTCGGCGGCAAGGTCGACAATGCGTTGATGCGGCTGGTCGACGCCTTCCTCACCTTCCCGCCCCTGCTGCTGGCGGTGGCGCTGGTCGGCCTGCTCGGACCGGACATCAAGAACGTGATGCTGGCGCTCGGGCTGGTGCAGGCGCCGATCCTGGCGCGCATGGTCCGCGGCAGCACCCTGGCCGTCCGTGAAGACGTCTATGTGACCGCCGCCCGTGCGCTGGGCGCCAGTCCGCTGCGCATCGTGCTCTCGCACCTGTTGCGCAACATGGTATCGCCGATCGTCGTCCAGCTCACCGTCGTCTTCGCGGCCGCCGTCGTGTCGGAGGCATCGCTCAGCTTCCTGGGCTTCGGCACTCAGCCCCCGGCGCCCAGCTGGGGCCGCGACATGAGCGAGGCCCGTCGCTTCTTGGCCGACGCGCCGTGGATGTTCCTGGCGCCGACCTCGATCATCGCGGTCTGCGTCCTCAGCATCAACTTCATGGGCGACGGTCTGCGCGATGCGCTCGACCCGCGCGCCTGGCGCACGCGCCGCAGCGTGGGAGCCGACGCATGAGCCTGTTGCGCGTCCGCAACCTCCACACCCGCTTCGCCACCGATCGCGGCGACGTGCGCGCGGTCAATGGCGTGTCGTTCGATCTCGAAGAGGGTGAAATTCTGGGGCTGGTGGGCGAAAGCGGCAGCGGCAAGAGCGTGACGGCGCTCTCGATCATGCGCCTCGTGCCCGAGCCGCCCGGAAGCATCTCCGCCGACAGCCTGGCCTTCGACGGCCGCGAACTGCTGGCTCTCAGCGAAGCCGAGATGCGCGAGGAGCGCGGCTCGAGCATGGCGATGATCTTCCAGGATCCCATGCGCTCGCTCAATCCTGTGCTCACCATCGGCCGGCAGATGACCGAAGTGCTGCGCCGGCACCAGAAGCTCGACGGTTCCGCCGCGAAACGCCGGGCGATCGAGCTGCTCGAGACAGTGGGAATTCCCTCGGCGGAAAAGCGTCTGGGCGCCTATCCGCACCAGTTCTCCGGCGGCATGCGCCAGAGGGTGATGATCGCCATCGCGCTGTCCTGCAATCCACGCCTGTTGATCGCCGACGAGGCGACGACGGCGCTCGACGTCACCATCCAGGCGCAGATCGTCGACCTCGTGAAGCGCCTGACGCGCGAGCGCGGCACCTCGGTGATCTGGATCAGCCACGATCTCGGCGTCGTCGCGGGCCTGTGCGACAAGGTCAACGTCATGTACGCGGGCAACGTGGTCGAATCCGGGCCGATCCGCGAACTGTTCCATCGCCCGAGTCACGGCTACACGCTCGGTCTGATGGGCTCGACGCCGAGGGTCGACGGCACGGGCGTGCGCCGCCTCACTCCCATCGAGGGTATGCCGCCCAGCCTGATCGAACCAATCCCGCTCTGTCCGTTCCTGCCGCGCTGCCGGGTTTCCATTCCCGCCTGCCAGACTGTGTCACCGGAGCGCCGCGATTTCGGCAGTGATCACTGGGCCCGCTGCCTCGCGGATCTCAAGCCTGGAGATCGGGCGCCATGAGTACGCTGCTCGAAGTCGAAGACCTCGATGTCCATTTCGGCCGACCCGACGCACCGGGCACCGTGAAGGCCGTCGACGGCGTCTCGTTCAAGGTCGAGAAGGGCCGAACGCTGGGCCTCGTGGGCGAGTCGGGCTGCGGCAAGTCGACGACCGGTTATGCGATCCTGCAGCTCGTGCGCGCGACCTCGGGCCGGGTGCTGTTCGACGGGACGGATCTCCGCCAGCTGGGCCGACGTGACCTGCGCCGGATGCGGCGGAAGCTGCAGATCATCTTCCAGGACGCGCACGCCTCGCTCAATCCGCGCATGCCGATCGGCGATCTCGTGGGCGAGGCACTCGACATCCATGGCCTGTTCCGGGGCGCCGCGCGCGCGCGCCGCATCCGCGAGCTGCTCGACATGGTCGGTCTCTCGGGATCGTTCTTCGAACGCTACCCGCACGAGCTCAGCGGCGGCCAGGCCCAGCGGGTTGCGATCTGCCGCGCCCTCGCGGTCGAGCCCGAGCTGATCATCTGCGACGAGCCGGTGTCGGCTCTCGACGTCTCGATCCAGGCGCAGATCGTGAACCTGCTGCAGGATCTGCAGGAGAGCCTCGGCCTCACCTACATCTTCATCAGTCACGATCTCAGTGTCGTCCGGCACATCAGCGACCAGGTGGCCGTGATGTATCTCGGCAAGATCGTCGAGATGGCCGGCAAGACCGAAATTTACGGCGCACCGGCGCATCCCTACACAAAGTCGCTGATGTCGGCGGTGCCGGTGCCGGATCCCGACGTCGAAACCCACCGTCAGCGCATCATCCTGAAGGGCGACCTGCCCAATCCGGCCGACCCGCCGTCAGGCTGCCGCTTCCGTACGCGCTGCCCCGTCGCCGTCCCCGAGTGCGCCGCCGTAGACCCGCCGCAGTATCCGCTGGGCGACGGTCACTGGGCCAAATGCATCCGTCTCACAGGAGTAAACCCGCATGTCTAAGCCGTTTCATCTCGCCTGGTTCCTGGGCCAGAGCTTTGCGTCCAAGAACTGGCGCTCGATGTGGGCCGGCAGTGCCTCCGACGTCCAGCGCTGGATGATGCCCGATATCTTCATCGACCTTGCCAAGGGGATGGAACGCGCCTGCTTCGATTACATGATCATCGAGGACTCCTCGAACGTTCCCTATACCTACAAGGGCAATCACGACACCTACCTGCAGTATGCCCAGGGCACGCCCAAGCTCGATCCGCCGGTCCTCGTGCCGTACCTGGCACAGCACACCACGCATCTCGGCCTCGTCCCGACGCTTTCGATCTCCGAATACCCGCCCTATCTCGCGGCGCGCCTCATCAATTCGCTCGACCATGTCACCGAGGGCCGTATCGGCTGGAACTGCGTGACGGGAAGCAATGACGGCACCGCGCAGAACTACGGCAATGAGAAGCACCGGCCACACGATGAGCGCTACGAGGTGGCCGACGAATTCGCCGACGTCGTGACCAGGCTGTGGGAAGCGTGGGACGCGGACGCTGTGGTGCTCGACCCCGTCACGCCGATGTTCGCCGACGGCAAGAAGGTCCGGCCGATCAATCACGAGGGCAAGTACTTCAAGGTGCGCGGCCCGATCAACGCGCCGCGTTCCCCCCAGGGGCGCGTGCCGATCGTGCAAGCGGGCGGCTCCGCCGCGGGCAAGATGTTCGCGTCGAAGTGGGCCGACACCATCATCACGGAAGGCGCCAACATCGAGAAGATGAAGGCCTATCGCGAGGAGGTGCGCACCAACGCCGCCGCCATGGGGCGCAATCCCGACGACATCAAGCTCCTGTTCCTGTGCTCTCCGATCGTCGACACGACAATGGAAGCGGCGCGCGAGCGGCGGCGGCTGCAACAGGAGGACTCGCTGAAGTACGTCGACATGCAGCTCGCCGGCATGTCGCGGCTGACCGGCATCGACTTCTCCAAGTTCGATCTCGACGAAAATCTGCCGATGGACCTGAAGACCAACGGCCACCAGTCCTCCCTTGCCCGCTGGCTCGGCAAGCCCCTGCGGGAGATCGTGCGCGGTTACGCCAGCAAGGGCAGCCTCGACTATACCGGTACGCCCGAGCACGTGGCGGGCGTCATGCGGGAGGTCATGGAGGAAGTGGGTGGCGACGGCTTCCTGATTTCCGATACCCCCATCGACCGTCGCGGCGTGATGGAGGTCTGCGACGGGCTGGTGCCGGAGCTGCAGCGCCAGGGCCTGACCCGCAAGGCCTATGCGCACAAGCACCTGCGCGACAACCTGCTGGAATTCTGACCCTCGTACCTTTTGTCGTTCGGGGAGTGGCGAAGCTAGACTGAAGGCCACTCCCCGGGCGTCGGCCGAGTGTGTGTCAGGGGCGCCGCTCGACTAGATACCGAGGTCCTTCTTCGTGTCGTCGAGCGCGAGCTTGAAGCGCTTGCACATCTCGCCGATCTGCTCCTCGGTGATGATGAGCGGCGGGGTGAAGG
>NZ_JBQVQG010000048.1:0-18182 GCF_052439685.1 Reyranella sp. | reverse complement strand
AGCTCCCTTGACCTCGCTGTCGGAAACTCGCCTCAGCGCCTCACCTCAGAGCAATGTGGCCTGAAAACACCGCTTACGCTGGTGCAGCTCGCCGGCAAGGTCCACCGGACGTGGATCGATGACAAGATGGCGTCGCTCTACAGCGACAAGGGGTGCCTAAGGATCGAAAGGATTCGTGATCGGCCTGCTGCTGCTCAAGCACATGTTCGGGGTGTCCAGAAGAGCGCCGTCTTTGGCACTACCCAGCGTCATCCTCGTCGAGGACGATCCGCGTTTGCGTGACAATCATCCCGACGCCCTCGCGGAGTGGGATGACGATCGCGCTGTTCCGTTCCCTCATACTCGACCTGGCCTCAGCGGTGAGCGCCCCGGCGCTCGCATCGTGCCGTCCGAATCGGCTTCGAACTCGAACGGCCAGTCCAAAGGTCAGTATCACGTGGTGGCAATGCCCAGCTCTCTCGCCTTGATCTGCAGCGCCAGCACCTTCGAGAAGATGCGGCACTGTGCCAGGCCGCCGGCCAGGAACCACAGGCCGGGCTGGCCGGTAGGCCGCCACATGCCGGCGAGTTCACCTTCCGCGTCGAAGCCCCAGACTGGGCCGATGCGGTCAGTGATCGCGTCGCCAAGGACGTGGCGTACTGCTTCCCTCTGCCCCTCGTAACCGGTGGCGAGCACGATCAAGTCGGCGGCCCGCACGGAGCCATCCCTCATGAGCGCGCCTTTAGCGCAGAAACGCTCGATGTCCGCGAACTGGATCAGGCCGACTCGACCTTCGACGATCATCTGCGAGCAGCCAGCGTCGAAGTAGTAACCGCCTCCGCGGTTTCCGTACATGATCTGCCAGCCCGTGCCGTCCGGGCCTGAGGTAAGCTTGAAGCCGCGCCTCTTGAGCCCCTCTAGCAACACTTTGTCGGCAACCGCGTTCTTCTCCGTAAGCCGTTGGTGCGAGCGACTGTAGATCGGGTACGGGAAGGAGGTGGCGAGGAGGTCGCAGTCCTCGAAAGAGATGTTCTCGTCGTAGAGGGCATAGGGCGCCTGCGCCTCCTTGAGGCTGACGACCAGGGTCGGACCGTTCTGGATGATCGAGACCTCGGTGGCACCGGACACGGAGAGGTCCTGGGCGACGTCGTGGCCCGACGTGCCGGTGCCCAGCACCAGCGCGCGCTTGCCCTTCCAATCCAGCCCGCTGCCGTAGTCGCCCGAATGGCGCACGGCGCCGCGGAACTCGTTGAGGCCCGGAAGGTCTGGCCACTTGGGGATCGTACTGACGCCATTGCAGAATATGACATGGCGCGGGTGCATGACGCGTTCGCCGCCGTCAGCCCGCCTCAGAGTAATGGTCCAGCGCTTGGCCGCGTCGTCATAGCGGGCGGCAGTGAGTTCCGTGCCGCTCCAGACGTTGAGCTCCATGGCCTCGGCATAGATCTCGAACCAGTTGGCCAGCATGTCCTTCGGCACGAAGACCGGCCAGGAGCGTGGGAACGGCATGTACGGAAAGTGATTCACGCGCGTCTCGTTGTGCAAGGTCAGCGCGTGATAGCGCCGCCGCCAGGAGTCGCCCAGCCTTTTCTCGCGGTCGATCGCAAGCGTGTCGACACCAAGCATGCCCAGGCGTGCCGAAACCATCAGCCCCGCCTGCGCTGCGCCCACCACCAGGACGGCAGGGTCGCGGTCAGCATAGGCGACGGCTCGTCGGCGGCGGTCGGCCCAGTTCTCGCCGCCGAAATTGCGCTTCCAGTCGACGTCCTGCCAGCGCTTGCCATTTGCCGGGTCTTCGTGGCCGCGTATCTCGTCGAGCGCGGTCATCAACGTCCAGGCACGCGGCGCGCCTCCCTCGGAAACCAGGCGCACGACGCCATTGCATGGACCGATGACGGTCTCGAAAGTAAAGATGGCCTCGATGGCCTTAGTCCCCGCACGCTCGATGTACCGCGGCGGCGTGCGGCCCTTTGCGAGCTCCAGGCCATGTGGCGCCGTGCGGGCCAATGAGGGAAGCATTCTGTGTGCGATTGCGCCCGGGCTTGACGTCGTATGCAGATTCCAAGTGAAAGCGAGGATGTCGCGCCAGTGGCACTCGTTGGCGAAGAGCGCCGCGATGCGAGCGCCATCGCGGCAGGCTAGTGCCGTCGCGAAATCGCCAAGCCAACGCTGGGCCGCCGACTTTGCCAAAGTTTCCGTCGCAGTCCCGTCCATTGGATTATCCCATGCTTACAAGCGTCACTGCCGAGGTGTCTTCGTTCTGAGCGAAAGTGTAGGCGCTGCGGTCACGGAACAACAGCAATCGAACCCGCACGATCCGTGGGGTGCTCATGCCAAATGCCGAGCCGCCAGTACGCGCGGTCATGGTATCGTTTGGAACTTGCCCCCGATCGACCGCGTGTCCTGGAAGGCAACGCCTGCGCGCGGACGGCGATCCATACGTGCTCTGACGGCAAAGGCGGCACGGATAAAATTCTCGACCTCGAAGACCTCCGGACCACTCCGGCGACCGCCGAACATAGCTTCCTATTCCATTTCTGCCTATCGTCACTCCTGCGGATAACGCCACGGCATGGGGGGGTGAAATGCAGCCTCGTCGATGGTCCATTGCGGCAGAGCGAGGCCCGGGCCCGCATCGGCAAAGACCATTCGGACCCGCGTGCCGATGCCGACGCGACGCACCATCTCCGGCGTCGCGAGCGTGCCATCCGGCGTCGCGAGGTTGCCGACGACGCGCAAGGCTTCGTGCTCGCTGGGTTGGCACTTCTGCGTATCGAGGTCGACCAAGAGGATGAGATAGGGCGTGTGGGCCTTGAAGGCCGGCTGAATGGCGTGATGGACCTCGGTGTAGGAGTGGACGGCGCCGCGACCCTCGACCGGCACCCACTCCGATTTCGGGCTGGCGCACCACGGACAGGCCGTGGTTGGCGGATAGCGCAGCAGGCCGCAGGCTCCGCATTTCTGGAGATGGAAGTCATGCGCCGCACAGTGCTTGAAATACGCAAGGTTCTCGACATCGAGGTCGTTGATGTCGAGCGGCATGCCGAGATATTTGGCTTGGATCGCCATGGTCGTGTCCCATTCCCTCAGTCGCGCCGCATCACCATGGCCGAGCCCGTCCCCGGATTCGCCCAGCCCATATTGGCCGTCACTTCGCACTTCTTGACCTGCCGGCAACCGCCCTCGCTGTAGTCGTAGGTATGCTGGCGCTTGCCGTCGGGGCCCACGGGACATGAATCGTCGGCATCGTGGCGCAGCTGGCGCACGTTCTCGATCACCATGTTCAGGCCGTGCGTATAGCCCTCGCACAGATGGCCGCCGCTGGTGTTGTTGGGCCGCCGCCCGCCGAGCCGGATCGTCCCGTCGCTGACATAGGCGCCGCCTTCACCCTTCTTGCAGAAGCCGTAATCCTCGAGTTGCAGCATGGTTGTGAAGGTGAAGGCGTCGTACGAGCCGGTGACGTCGACATCCTCCGGTCCAACCCCGGCGTTGGGCCACAGGATCTCGCGGGCATAGCGACCGGCGACGGTCGAGATCGGTCCGTGCTGGTAGTGCATGTCGAGGCGCGGCTTGCTGCAGCGGCCGACGACGCCGCGGATCAACGTACGCGGATGGCGGCAGTCGCGCGCCCGCTCCGCGCTGGCTACCACGAGAGCCGTGCCGTTGTCGGTCTCGACGCAGCAATCCAGCAAATGGAGCGGCTTGCAGATGATACGGCTGGCAAGCACGTCGGCGACACTGACCCGCTCCCTGTAGAAGGCCTTTGGGTTGTTCGAAGCGTGTTCGCTGTGGATCGCCTTGACGGCGGCGACCTGCTCAGGCCGTGTGCCGTAGTCGTGCATATGGCGCATGAACGTCGGGCTGAACATCTGACCTGCGCTCTGCCAGCCATAGCTGCGACTATGCAGCATGTCACCCGAGACGGGTGCCGCGGCACGCGCGCCGGTGCCGCCGATGCGCACCTGCGAGAAACCGTTCATGGCGCGAAAGATCACCACGACCTTGCACATGCCGGCTTCTATCAGGCCCATCGCCATGCCGACCAAGGCTTCCGTGGAGGAGCCGCCGCCGAACACGTCCATGTAGAAGTTGGCGCGGATGCCGAGGTCGCCGGCGATGAAGGTCGAGAAGGTTGAATCGCCCGACTGGTAGGACAGCATGCCATCGACGTCGGATGGTTTCAGGCCGGCATCCTCTATCGCGTTGCGCACCGCCCACGTCCCCAGCGCGCGCGTCGTCTTGCCCGAGCCTCGCGTGTAGGTCGTCTCGCCGACACCGACGATGGCGTACTTGTCGCGCAGATGCTTCGGGCTGGTGGCATCGGTCTCGGCCGGCAGCGTCATGACGTCCTCCTCCTATTTTCAGCTTTCGTTGGCGCCTGTTGCTCCATCCAGACGGTCTTGAGAAACGCGCCGACCTGCGCAATGGCAGCTTTGGCTATTTCGAGACGTGGCCAGAACCAGTGCCAAACGTGAGGGACCCTCTCAAACATTTCCAGAGTGACATCCACACCTGCTGCCCGCGCTGCGTCGGCGAGCCCCAGCGAATCAGACGCCAGCATTTCGGAAGTGCTTGCGTGTATCAACATTGGAGGCAGGCCGCGAAGATCCGCGAACCGTGGTGATGCCAAGGGATGGGTTGCCGGATTGGCTCCAAGATAGGACGACGCGTAGGCTACGATGTCTTCAGTCTTTACGAGTGGATCGCTGATTGTAGCGGCGGACGCTGCAATGGTGTTGCACGTCAAATCAACCCAGGGAGATAAACAAACCGCGGCCGCAGGCATGGCATCACCGGCACCAAGAGCGGCGACTAGTGTCGCCACAGTAAGGCCGCCTCCGGCCGAGTCGCCCACGACGGCCAATCGCTGAGATCCGATGTCCTGGAGAAGCAGGCGATACGCGGCGACGGCGTCGTCGACCGCGGCGGGGAACGGGTGCTCGGGGGCGAGGCGATAATCAAGCAATAGTACATTGGCACTTGCTGCAATCGCTATCGCGGCGGCCAGATGTCTGTGCGATCGAGGAGATCCGATCACATATCCGCCGCCGTGTAGATATAGAATAGTGCGGCCGTCGACTGGATGCTCCGGTTCGACCAGCTCTCCGATCAATCCATTGCGCTCCCAGAGTCGAATCGTCGCGCCAACCGGCAGGGCAAAGGCTCGCTCGGCGCGGTCGTAGGCCGCGCGCCGTTCCGCCACGGTCGCGCTAGACATTGACGGCTGCTTGCGAAGGAACGACATCAATGCTGTCAAATCATCATCCATCGCTTAACCTCCTTGGGAAGTTTCGATGCGGGTGGGCCTGTGCTTCTGCGGCCAGGTCACCTTTCGGCCGTTGGTCAAATTCAAGCCGCGAGGTCGAAATCTTCGAGATCGGGCTTCTGCATTTCGGCGCGAAAGCGGTCGAAGCTCCACGGCCAGAGCGCGGGGTTGCCGTTGCGGTCGAGATACCAGCTCTTGCAGCCGGACACCCAGACCGTGCCTTTCATGGCCTCGCGCAGGGCAGCATTGAAGCGTGCGGACGCCGCTGCGTTGGGTGCCACGGCGCGGCACTTACCGTCGCATACCAGGTCAACGAGCTGCAGGATGTAATCGATCTGCAGCTCGGAGATCATGATTACCGAGAAATTGCCGATCGGGCTGTTGGGTCCGACCAGCATGAAGAAGTTGGGGAAGCTCGGCACCGCGACCGAGCGGTAGGCCTCGTTGGCGACAGCCCAGGCGTCGGCCAGCCGCCGACCGCCCTCGCCCACGACCTCCATCGGCCGCACGAAGGCATGGCCGTCGAACCCGGTCGCCAGCACCAGCACGTCGAGCTCGTGCAGCATGCCATCCTTGGTCCGCACGCCGGCCGCCTCGATCCGCCCGATACCGTCGGTCAATAGCTCGGCGTTGGGTTTCTGCATCGCCGGGTAGAACGTGTCGGACATGATGAGGCGCTTGCAGGCCGCTCGATAGTTGGGCGTCAGCTTCCGTCGCAGCTTGAGGTCGGGGACGTTCTCCTCAAGGTTGGCGCGGCAGGCATCCTCGATCTTCTGCAGCTCATTCTGGTCACCCACCACGGCGCGGGCGAAGGTGTCGACGAAACGCTGCGCCCAGAAATCGTAGGATTGCCGCAGCCTCTCGGGCGAGCCGAGATACATCGCCTTCTCGTCCTCGCTGTAGGCCGGATTGGCGAGCGGCAGCACCCACTGCGCGGTGCGCTGAAATAGCTTCACTTTGGCTACGCTGTCGACGATGGCCGGCACGATCTGGAGGCCCGTCGAGCCAGTGCCGACGATGCCGACCCGCTTGCCTTCGAGCGCGACCGAATGATCCCAGCGCGCGGAATGGAAACAAGGGCCCTCGAAGTCCTTGAGGCCTGCGATGTCGGGATAGGCCGGGTGATGCAGCACGCCGGTGGCCGCGATGACGAAATCGACCGTGTCGGTCGTGCCGTCCTGAACCGAAAGATGCCAGCGCCGGTCGCGATACTCGGCGCGCGCGATCTCGCTGTTGAAGCGGAAGTGTTTGGTCAGTCCATACTTCGCGGCGACGCCCTCGAAATATCCCTGGATCTCTGCGCCCGGCGAGAAGCGGCACGTCCAGTCGCCCTTGAGTTCAAAGGAGTAGGCATAGACGTGGGAGGGCACATCGCAGGACAGGCCGGGATAGGTATTGTCGCGCCAAGTGCCGCCCAGACCGGCGGCCTTTTCGTAGATCGTGAAATCCTCGATGCCACGTTGCTTGAGCTTGATGGCCGCGAGCATGCCGGACATGCCCGCGCCGATGATCGCAAAACGCTTGCGCATGCTGTCACCTTTCATTCAGCCGGGCGTCGCATACCCACCGCTCACGCTCAGTACTTGCCCAGAAACATGTCCCG
This sequence comes from Reyranella sp., assembly GCF_052439685.1. Lineage (GTDB taxonomy): Bacteria > Pseudomonadota > Alphaproteobacteria > Reyranellales > Reyranellaceae > Reyranella. The sequence goes on along the minus strand of NZ_JBQVQG010000048.1, from coordinate 11,334 downwards.
CCATGCTGGGCGAGGCGAAGAACAGCACCGCGTTGGCAATGTCCTCAGCCCGACCAATCTTGCCGAGCGGGATCACCCTTCTGGCTTTCTCCACTTGTTCATCGGAAAAGAAGGCGTCGCGGCCGATCCACAGGCTGTTGGTGCCAATCTCTTTCGACGCCGCCGGCAAGACTAGGCCTGGAGCCACGACATTGCACCGGATGCCATGGCGGCCGTACTCCTTTGCAATTGCCTTCATGAAAGTGTTTATGCCGGCCTTTGCTGCTCCATAAACCGTTTCCCGAGCCTCGCCAAAGCTGGCATCCGAGCTGACAGAAACAATCGTGCCTCCACCGGCATCGACAAGCCGAGGCAACGCGGCTTGGGTGCACAGGATTGTCGAAACCAAGTTGACCTCGATCAGCCGCCGCCAGTGTTTCGTCGACTGCCGAGCGAAAACTGACGGACGATCCCAACCGACGTTGTTGATCAGGACATCCAGGCGTCCGTGTTCGGTCATGGCGCGCCCGATGAGCGCGTTTACGTCTTCTTCCTTAGTCACATCCGCTGCTTGGAAGATGACCCGCCCTTTACCCTGCTTGGTGGCGTCTTTCAGTGTTCGCTGTGCCTGCTCTTCATCGATGTCGCCGAAAACGACATTGGCGTTTTCTCGAGCGAAGGCAAATACGATAGCGCGTCCAATATTGGACGCGCCGCCGGTTACCAGTACGGATTTGCCGCCAAGACCGATGTCGACCATTGGCTAGTCAGCCGCGATAGCCAAGGGCATCCCAACGGATGCACCCACGTCCAAGGCCTGAAGACGCGGAAGAACCTCCTTTGCGAACAGGCGCATATTCGCCTGAGCTATGTCGTGCGGCATTCCGCCGAAACTGAAAATCCCAATGAATCCGCCACAATCGGTTAACCGTTGATAGTTTAGCATCTGCTCGTAGACTTGGTGTGGTGTTCCGCGCACCTGTAGGTCAGCAAGGAAATTCACAAAAGCATCGACGCCATGTTTTTTTATGTTTTGCGCCAGAGCGCCGTAATACTCATACCCCTTGATGTCGGCGAGGCCCTCGTTGTGGAACTCGTAATGTTCGAGCGCTGAGCGGCTATAGCCTCGCGCATACTCTTCATGCATCGCGTCGGCCACTTTCGCGTCCTCATTGCAACAGATGAAGCACGCCAAAATCGGCTTGGGGGGTTCAGCGCCATTATGGATTTCGCGATAGATTTCCCGATATGCATTGAGCTCTGCAATCGTCTTATCCCAAGGCTTCTGCGCAATAATTAACAGACCGACACCTAGCTGCGCCATGATTCGAGCGGATTCAGGTGACACCGCGGAAGCGTAGACCCGTCCCTTGAAGGTGGAGTGAGGGGAGGGGCGAATGGCGGTCTTCGGCTGCCGGTAGTAGTTGCCGGCACTTTCAATCCACCCTGTTTCGAGGGCACCAAGGATCGCCTCGGAGTATTCCACGAAGCGCTGTCGGGACTCCCCCATGGTCGCTCGAAAGCCATCGAATTCAATACGCCCAAGCCCACGTCCGATACCGAGGATCGCCCGGCCATCGGAGACGTGATCGAGTACGGCCACTTCCTCTGCCAGACGAACCGGATCGTGCCATGGAAGCACCATGACCATGGATCCGAGTCGAACTCGCTTGGTGCGGCCAGCCATATACGTCAGGAACTGCGCAACATTCGGGCACATTGTGTAGTCGTCGAAGTGGTGCTCGGCGGCCCAGATCGAATCGAAGCCAAGAGGTTCGGCGAGATCTGCCATGGCCAGCTCATGACGATAGACCTGACGATCGGACAAACCAGACAGGTTTTGGAAGAATGTACTCATCCCTACATGCATCTTGGCGTTTCCTCGGCCGTGGGTCGCTGGTCAAACAAGAAAATACACGCTCTCTCTGAAGCTCTGTCGACAGTTCATTTCCAAGAAGGTGACGAGGATGCACTGACTAGACTCTTGGCAATTTCTAGTATTAGTTAGAATTGATGGAGGCCGCAACGCCAATTCCGGTACGCCAGAGCGAATGCTGCGGTCCTTCGCTGGCGCGGAAGGATTTGGAGGCTAGGCAACGGTTTATGTCCCAACAGTCCTGCGCTGCCCGATCGGCGCGTTCCAGCTAAGACCAGTACGGCGAGGAGTGCACAATATGGACTACGACCTGAAGATTGTCGGTGGCTGCATTGTAGACGGCACGGGGCGCGAGCGATTCCGTGGTGACATTGCCATAAAGGATGGGCGGATCGCCGCCATTGGCGAGATTTCCGGCAAAGGCGCACAAACGATCGACGCTGGCGGATTGATTGTAGCGCCGGGATTCGTCGACATTCACACCCACTACGATGCCCAGATCATGTGGGATCGGATGCTTAGCATCTCGCCTTGGCATGGCGTCACGACGGCCGTGATGGGGAATTGTGGTTTCGGCGTTGCGCCGACGCGGCCGGAGCATCGCGGTCTGATTCTCCGGACCCTGGAAAAGGTCGAGGGCATGAGCGTCGAGGCGCTGGAAGCGGGGCTTGGGAAGACTTGGCCTTTCGAATCGTTTCCTCAGTACCTCGACGCGATTGAACGGCAAGGCAGTGCGATCAATGTTGCCGTTCTTGTCGGCCACACGCCGGTGCGCTTCTACGTCATGGGCGAGGAGGCGACCGAAAGACATGCGCGCCCGGATGAGCTGGCGCGCATGCGGGAACTTGTCCGGGAGGCCCTAACCGCCGGCGCGATCGGATTTGCCACATCGAAGGCTGCAACCCACGTCGGCTACGGCGGCAGGCCGGTGCCGAGTCGGGCTGCGGAAGTGTCGGAAATTTTCGCGCTGGCCGGGGTGTTGGGCGAGGTCGGCAGCGGAATTTTCCAGGCGACTGTCGGTAAAGAGCTGTTCTTGGACGAGTTCGCGCAAATCGCACGAGCAACTGGTCGCCCCGTGACTTGGACAGCAATGCTTACAGGCCTTTCACTTGGATCCGGTGATCACCGGGAGCAGCTTCGGCGATCCGAGGAGTTGGCGGCGGAGGGATTGCCAATCTTTCCACAAGTAACGCCGCGTGCTCTCATGTTTGACTACCAGTTCAAACAACCTTTTCTCTTCGAACCGATGTCCTTGTTCAAGCCGGTTGCTGCAGCAGATCTGGACGCCAAACGTCGCATCTATGCCGATCCTAGCTTTCGAGCTGGATTCGCCGAACTGATGGAGCGGGGCGCAAGAGAGTCTTTTCGGTCCGCTTTCGCAAAGACGATTATCTCGCAGTTCGGTCCCGATCCAAAGTTGGAGGAGCGATTGCTGATTGATGTTTCGCGGGAGCGAAAGGTCAAACCGACCGATATGGCACTCGATCTCGCCTTGGCGACAAACCTGGAGGCGCGGTTCCGTATGCCGGTGGCAAACCATGACGAAGCCGAAGTTGAACGATTGCTGAAGAGTGCGTGCACGGTGATCGGTTTGTCAGACGCCGGTGCCCATGCAAGTCAACTCTGCGATGCGTGCTTGCCGACTTATCTGCTTGGCCATTGGGTTCGTGAGAAGGGCGCACTGCCGCTCGAAGAGGCGGTTCGTAAGCTAAGCAGCCGTCCGGCCGAGGTTTTTGGACTTTCGGATCGCGGCTTGATTGCCTTGGGCCGGCCTGCGGATATTGTAGTGTTTGACCCGACGACGATCGGCAGTGGCAAGATTCGCCGGATCTTTGACCTTCCCAGTGGTGCAGACCGTCTTGTTGCCGACGCGGTAGGCGTCGAGGCCGTGGTTGTGAATGGTAAAGTGGTGAGGCAATCCAACCATGACACCTTCAACTCCTCGGCATCAGTAATGCCAGGACGTCTCTTGCGGCATGGTCGAGCGGATGCATAGAGGATGATGTGATCGCTTTCAGCGAGCAGGCGGCCAGTGTCGCTTGCATCGTCCGAGAGCGGAGCCGGTCCAAGCTTGGGATTCATATTTATCTTGTTGACGGCCCTTGTTTATCGCCAGTAGGCTCCCCGAAAATCAAACAGTCACTAGAAAAAGTGAAATCGATGCTCAGGGATGGCGCTTCGGACGCGGTTACTCATTCGATGCATGCGTGGTCGTGCTGGGTTTGGCGGCAAGCGTACCATTGTGAAGTGTTGTGTCCCGCTGCTCAGTGGGCACGTCTACGGCCACATAGACCTGAAGATAGCTGATCTGCGGTGAAGGCGTCGAGAGGTATGATAAGGTGGACGACATTTCGATCCTAGGCATTGCTGATTTGTCCAAGCGGTTTGGCGGCGTCATCGCCGTCGAGGACGTTTCGGTTGAGGTGCCGCGCGGCGGTATCGTTTCCATCATCGGCCCCAACGGCGCGGGCAAGACATCTTTGCTCAACATGATCTCGGGTTTCTACAAGCCCGACACCGGCCGGGTCCTCCTAGAAGGCCGGGACATTACTCAGAAGAAGCCCAGCGATATTGCTTCCTTGGGTATCGCTAGGACCTTCCAAAACATCGCCTTATTCAGCGGCTTGACCGTTCTCGACAATCTGATGCTGGGCCGCCACGTGCGGATGAAAGCGGGTGTGCTGTCGAGCGTCATCTATTGGGGTATGGCGCAGAAGGAGGACATCGCCCATCGCGAGGCGATCGAGGAAATCATCGAGTTCCTGAAGCTGCAGGACTTGCGCAAGCAGCCGACCTCGGCTTTGGCTTATGGGCTGCGCAAGCGTGTCGAGTTGGGCCGGGCACTGGCGTCTGAACCCAAGGTGTTGCTGCTCGATGAGCCGATGGGCGGCATGAATCAGGATGAGAAGGAGGACATGGCCCGTTATGTCCTGGATGTGAACCAGGAACGCGGCGTGACCGTCGTCCTGATCGAACACGATATGGGCGTAGTGATGGATATTTCTGACAAGGTTGTGGTGCTCGACCGCGGGCGGCGTATTGCCTCTGGTACGCCTGACGAGGTGCAGCGCGATTCTCAGGTGATCAAAGCCTATCTGGGCACGAGCAAGGGTGGCGGAAGGACATGAGCCTGGTCAACTCATCTCAAACCGATACTCTCCCCAAGCTGGTCAAGTACAACGCCGCGACCACCCCGCTTGGCGCCGGCATGCGAGAGAAGACCCGCGGCGTCTGGCAGACTTATAGCTGGGCCGAGTATCGCGACCAGGTGCGCGACTTCGCACTTGGGTTGGCGTCGCACGGCTTCGGGCGCGGCGACAGGCTTTCGGTGATCGGCGACAACCGGCCGCAGCTCTACTTTGCGCAACTCGCTGCCCAGGTCTTGGGTGGCGTATCGGTGCCGGTTTACCAAGACTCGATCGCGTCGGAACTCGCCTTTGTTCTCAACCACGCTGAAACGTCGGTGATCGTCGCCGAGGACCAGGAGCAGGTCGACAAGGCGCTGTCGTTGAAAGACAAGCTGCCGCTACTGCGCTTGATTGTGTTCGACGATCCGCGCGGCCTGTGGGCTTACGACGATCCGATCCTGCGCTCGTTCGAGAGCGTGCTCGAAGCCGGGCGTGTTTTTGGCGCTGCGAATCCGAGCTTCTATGAGGCCGAGCTGACAAAGGGAAAAGCCGACGATACGGCGATGATTGCCTACACGTCGGGCACGACAGGAACTCCCAAGGGCGCCATGCTCACTCACCACAACATGATCGCCACGGCTGAAGCGTTCATCGAGGTGAACGACGTAAAGTACGGCGACAATTGGCTCTCCTACCTGCCTATGGCTTGGGTGGGCGATACGACCTTCACCTTGGGCATGGCCCTCGTGGCGCGGCTCACCGCCAATTGCCCCGAGAATCCCGAGACTGTGCAGCGCGACCTGCGTGAGCTCGGGCCCAACGTCATGCTAGCACCGCCTCGTATCTGGGAGAGCATGCTAACGCAGATGCAGGTCAAGAGTGTCGATGCCACGCCCTTCAAGCGTCGCATCTTCGATTATTTCCGGGGCTTGGCCGAGCGCTGCGAATTGGACCGCTCCGACGGCAAGTCGCCGTCGCTCGCAGACCGACTGGGGCTGGCGCTGGGCGAAGTGCTGGTCTATGGCCCGGTGCGCGACCAACTGGGGCTGCGCAACGCACGCTGGTGCTACACCGGCGGTGCGCCGCTCGGTCCCGACACGTATCGCTTCTTCCGTTCATTCGGCGTCAACTTGAAGCAGGTCTACGGCGCCACCGAAGCGACGGCGCTGATCGCTTGCCAGGCTGATGCGGAGACCAATCCCAATACGGTCGGTCGCCCCATACCCCGCATCGAGATAAAGATTGACGACCGAGGCGAGGTCATGCTGAAGGGCCCGAACGTGTTCGTCGGCTACTTCAAGCAGGAGGAAGCGACGCGGGACACGCTTACGCTCGATGGCTGGCTGAAGACAGGCGATGCCGGGTTCTTCGACAAGCAGGGCCACCTCGTCATTGTCGACCGGGCCAAGGATGTGGGAAAGCTCTCCGACGGCTCGGCGTTCGCTCCGCAGTTCATCGAGAACAAGCTGAAGTTTAGCCCGTTCATCCGCGAGGCCGTCGCCTTTGGCGATCGGCGGCCATTCGTGGCGGCGATGATCGCCATCGACATCCAAACAGTGGGCTCGTGGGCTGAGAAGAAGGGCCTCGCCTATACGAGCTACATCGACCTCAGCCGTAAGCCCGAGGTCGCCGCGCTGATCGGCGCCGAGATCGCCAAGGCCAATGCGACCCTGCCCGATATCCAGCAGGTAAAACGCTATCTGCTGTTGAACAAAGAACTCGAAGCCGACGACGCCGAGATGACGCGCACACGCAAGGTGCGGCGCAAGTTCGTCGCCGAGAAATATGTCGCCGTCATCGAAGCATTCTATGGCGGCCAGGACCAGGTCGACTTGACCATGGACATTACTTTCGAAGATGGCCGCCGCTCGACGATCAATTCGACTATCGCAGTCCACGATATGAACGGGTGCGCCGAGGCGTCCGGCCGTCTGAGGAGTGGGGATGTCTGAGGATCTGGGTTTCGCTTTCGCGCTGCTGCTGAACGGCGTCTCGATCGGATTGATGTATTCGTTGATCGCGCTGGGATTTGTGCTGGTCTACAAGGCGACCGACGCGATCAATTTCGCCCAGGGCGAGTTCGTCATGCTGGCTGGGCTCATCGTGGCACTGGCACTCTCCTATGCAGGAATGCCGCTGATCGGTGCTATTGGGATCACACTGGCGACGATGATCGCCTTCGGCTTTGGTCTCGAACGCGTCGTGTTGCGGCCGCTACTCGGTCGACCCGTCGTGGCGGTAATCATGGCGACTATCGGTTTGGCCGCCATGTTGCGCGGCCTGGGGCCGGTGATCTTCGGCAGCGAGACTAGGGCGGTGTCGCTGCCGATCGGTGACGAGCCGATTGTCTTCGGCCCTGCCAGCCTGCCGCCGATCCAGGTCGCGGGCGCGGTGGTGGCGATTTTTTTCTTCGTGGCATTCAGTTGGTTTTTCAAGAGGAGCCGGATGGGCGTCGCCATGCGGGCGGTGGCCGACAACCAGCAGGTGGCTCAGGCGATGGGCATTAACGTCGAGCGCTATTTCGCGCTCGCCTGGGCGATGGCTGGCGTCGTGTCGGCCTTGGGCGGCATCGTCTGGGGCAGCATGCTGGGTGTCGATGTGCACTTGGCATTGGTCGGGCTAAAGGTGTTCCCAGTGGTGATCCTGGGCGGTCTCGATTCGATCGGCGGTGCGCTGGTCGGCGGCCTGATCATCGGCATCGTTGAGAGCTTGGCCGCCGGATACCTAGATCCCTATGTCGGCGGCGGAACCAAGGACTTCGCGCCTTATGTGCTGATGATCCTTGTACTGATGATCCGGCCCTACGGCATCTTCGGTAAACGCAAGATAGAGCGCGTGTAGTTCCATGTTTCACCGTGAATCCGGAGTCTTCAAGACGACCTATCGCGCCGACATGGCGCTCTATCCGCTGCCGATCGCCAAGTGGACTGTCGCCGTGCTTGCGCTGCTCTTTGTGGTGATCGTGCCGCTCACAGTCCACGAATACTACCTCTCTATCCTCAATCTGATCTTCATCGCCATCGTGGGCGCGCTCGGGCTGAACATTCTCGTGGGTTACACCGGCCAGATTTCATTGGGGCATGGCGCCTTCATGTCGGTCGGCGCTTACACCGCAGCCAACCTTGCGGTGAAGCTAGATCTGCCGTTCTGGATCACGCTGCCGGCGGGGGGGCTGATGGCGGCGGCGATCGGCGTCGTCGTCGGCATGCCGAGCTTACGCATCAAGGGCCTCTACCTCGCCATCGCTACGCTAGCGGGGCAGCTCATCATCGAGTGGACTATCAACCACGTGCCGGCGATCTCGGGCGGCGCGCAGGCTTCGATCCAGATCGACCGGCCTAGTCTGTTCGGCTTTAGCTTCAATACCCAAGGCAGCCTCTATTTCTTCCTGCTGTTCTTCGCCGTGCTGGCTATCGTGGCGACGCTCAACCTGGTGCGCAGCCGCATCGGCCGGGCGTTCGTGGCGGTGCGCGACCAGGACATCGCGGCCGAGATCATCGGCATCGACATCTATCGCTACAAGCTGATGGCGTTCGCGATCTCTTCCTTCTATGCCGGGGTCTGCGGCGTGCTCTACACCTACTATTTCGGCATCGCCAATTACGAGCAGTTCCAGCTCATCGTCTCGATCGACTACCTCGCCATGATCATCATCGGCGGGCTGGGCTCAGTTTTGGGGTCGATTTTCGGGGCACTGTTCGTAACCTTATTGCCGATTGTACTTCGTATCGTACTTGAGAATTTTGGCTCGCTGTTCTTCACTGAGTCTGAGATGGCGAACGTCATCTCCGGAGTGCGGCTAGGCGTGTTCGGCGGCCTGATTATCCTTTTCCTGATCGTCGAGCCTGAAGGGCTCAATAGATTGTGGCGGAATATCCGGAGCTACTTCCGGGTTTGGCCCTTCTCCTACTAGAGCGGGGCGTTACGGCGAAGCGAAGGGAGAAACCCATGACGAGGTTCGCTAGGAGTTGGCTGGGAATGTCGGCGATAGCTGGCTCCCTGATGTTCGGCGGAGGCCAAGCCTTCGCGCAGAAGGAACTGGTGTTCGGTCTCCAGTGCGATCGAACTGGTGTGACGGCCACAGTGGGCGTCAACCTTTGCCCAGGTTATCACGACTACATTGCCCTGGTGAACAGCAAGGGCGGGGTCGAGGGTTACAAGATCAAGGTTCTCGAGGTCGACAACGAGTATAAGGTGCCGCCCGCCATGGAAGCGCACGAGCGCTTCAAGAAAGAGGGTGCGGTCCTCGAGGGGCTCTTCGGAACCGCGTCGACGATGGCTTTGACCAAGAAGCTAGAGGAGGACAAGATTCTCGGTACGTCTCCGGGCTTCGGATCCGCCTCGGCTGCGGACGGCAAGCGCTTCCCTTATTCCTTCCCGATCGCCGCCAGCTACTGGTCGCAAGCCGGTGCTGCGGTGGCATTCGCCAAGGAGAAGCTGGGCGGGAGTCTCAAGGGTAAGAAGATCGCTTACCTTTTCTTTGACAACCCAGCGGGCAAGGAGCCGATGCCGATCTTCGAGGAACTCGCTAAGTCCGAGGGGTTCGAATTGCGGACCTTCGCGGTGCCCGCACCAGGTCTAGAGATGGGGGCGCAAGTCCTTGATATCACCAGCCGCTTCAAGCCGGACTTCGTCATCACCCACCTGTTCGGCCGCTCGCCGTCGGTCTCCATCAAGGAGCTGAAGGGCAAGGGCTATCCGCTGAGTAAAGTCGTCGCCTTCGTGTGGGGTAGCGCCGAGGCCGACATCATCGCGGCCGGCGGCATGGGCGTCGCTGAAGGCTACAATGGCATCCAGTTCGCTGGCGTCGGCAAGGACTTCCAAGTTATCAAAGACATCGAGGCCATGTACAAGGCGCAGGGTAAGCCTGTGCCGAAGGAAATGGACTCGACAGTGTACTACAACCGCGGCGTCTTCGTTGCAGCCTTGCACGTCGAGGCGGCCCGCAATGCGATCAAGGCCAAGTCTGGCGCGGTGCCGAACTCGGAAGAGGTCAAGAAGGGCATGGAAGCGATCAAGGGCTTCACCCTGGGCGGCCTGGTGCCGCCGATGGAGATCACGCCCGCTGATCACGAAGGTGGCGGATGGGTCCAGATTTGGACAGTCAAGGGCGGAAAGCTCGTCCGGACTAAGGACTGGTTTCAGGGGTATCGCGAGATCATCCAGAAGCATCTCGCGGCAGAAGCCTCAAAGTCCTGAACGAAGGAGCGCGCGGGCGGCGGGAAACCGCTGCCCGACACCCCATGCTGGCAATCAACAACATCGAAGTCGTCTACGACCGCGTCATTCTCGTCCTCAAGGGCGTGTCGATCGACGTGCGCGAAGGTGCCATCACGACCCTGCTGGGCGCCAATGGCGCCGGCAAGACGACGACGCTGAAGGCGATCTCCGGCGTGCTGCACAGTGAGCGCGGCGAGGTCACCAAGGGTACGATCCAGATCGGCGACCGTCGCATTGACGGCATGCGTGCGCACGATGTCACGCGGCTCGGTCTCGCCCAGGTTTTCGAGGGCCGGCGCGTGTTCGAACATCTGACCACGGAGGAGAACCTGATTGCCGGCGGCCACGTCCGGAAGGACGGCAGTGCGGTGAAGCAGGGAATCGAACTGGTCTATACGTATTTCCCGCGGCTCAAGGAGCGGCGGAATCAGCAATCCGGCTACCTTTCGGGCGGCGAACAGCAGATGCTGGCGATCGGCCGGGCATTGATGAGCCGACCCAAGGTCGTGCTGCTGGACGAGCCGTCGCTCGGCCTTGCGCCCATGCTGGTCGAAGAGATCTTTGGCATCGTCAGTCGCTTGGTCCAGCAGGAGAAACTTTCGGTCCTCTTGGTTGAGCAGAATGCCACCATGGCGCTCGCGGTCGCCGATCACGGCTACGTCATGGAGAACGGTCGCATCGTGCTCGAAGGGCCGGCCGACAAACTGCGCGATAACTCCGACATCAAGGAATTCTACCTCGGCCTCAACGAGGGCGGCGCGCGCAAGTCTTACCGCGACACCAAGCACTACAAACGACGCAAGCGCTGGCTGTCGTAGTGCGAGGCCTCCACAGGGTTCACCCTGAAAAGGCGTATATACTGAATCTCGATTAGGTGGGGGCGCCTGAATCGTAAGGGTCGTTTTCAGGCCACGGCCTTGAGCACTTGCGGAGTGGCGTAGGCCCATGGCAGCAGGTCGTCGAGACGGCGGTTGGGATGGCCCTCGATGATGCGGGTGATGACGTCGGCGAGGTATCGATAAGGCTCGATGTCGATCAGCTTGCAGGTCGCGATCCTGCAGCTCAGCCGCGCTTAGCCGCAGGATCGCGTCCTGCACGCCGGGCCAGCGGAACTTGCCGTCCTCCAGCCGC
>NZ_JBQVQG010000047.1:0-22094 GCF_052439685.1 Reyranella sp. | reverse complement strand
CGTCGAGGCTTGGCGCATCGACTACAACACGATCAGGCCGCATGGCCGTCTGGGGCGGTTGCCTCCGGCGGTGTTCGGCGCTACGCGCAGACCCGAAGAGCAACAGGGCGGAACGCTGCGCTCGATCGGGGGCTTCGCGCCCCGCCCCGTCGCACCATCAACCACCAGAGCAAAAGAGGAACAGACTCAACCTGCCGACGTGTGAAAAACGGGGAGCACGTCATCGGCGACAAGGCAGCACCATACCCGTTGGACCACGTCAATCGGCAGTTCTGGGAGGAGCACCCGAACGCGTTGTGGCTGTCCGACTTCACCTATGTGGCGACCTGGGCCGACTTCGTCTACGTGGCCTTCGTGATCAATGCCTATGCTCACCGCATCGTCGGCTAGCGAGTCGGCAGGACGGCACACGCCGGCTTAGTGCTCGATGCACTGGAGCAGGCTCTGCACAACCGACGGCCCCTTCATTGCGGCGGGCTGTCCATCACAGCCAGTACGTCTCGATCAAGTATGCCGAACGCCTGGCCGACGCTGGTATTGGGCCGTCGCTGGGCAGCGTTGGCGACAGCTACGACAATGCTCTGGCCGAGACCATCGACGGACTTTACAAGGCCGAGGTCATTCATCGGCGCGGGCGTAGCGATCATTCGAAGCCGTCGACTTCGCGACGCTGGAATGGGTCGACTGGTTCAACAATCGCCAAACAGCCTCCGGCATCGAGACCTGCAAGTTGATCAGGTCGAGCCGTACCGCTACCTGGCCGAAATCATAACCCGCATCGTCAATAGCCATCCCCAAAGCCGCATTGACGATGCTTATGCCTTGGGCATTTCCCGCCCGTAAGTGCTGTTCTCAGGCCGCGGCCCTGAGGTGGTGTAGTGGAGTAGATCCAGGGTAGAAGCTCGTCGAGACGGCTTTGGCGATGGCTATTGACGATGCGGGTTATGATTTCGGCCAGGTAACGGAGCGGCTCGACCGCGATCAGCGTCCAGAGGGGATCATTATCGTCAGCATATCACCCTTGACTTCCGAATTTCTGCGCCTATTTAGTCTTATGATGACTTCGCCGCTTCGCGCCTCGTGCGTCGAGCGACACCAGAGTTGATCGATACGCGCTTCGGCGCGGGATCGTCGCCGGCAAGGGCCTTCAACTCTCCGATTCTGGGCAATGTTCTCAGTGATCTCCTGGAAAATTCCGTCCAGGTGGGTGTCGGCTGCGCGCCGAAGAAAGTTAAGTTATGCCTATAGAGATTCAACCCAAGCTCGACCACAAGTCTGGTCGTTCCGTCCCGGCCAGCTTCCCGCCAACTCAGACTGAGGGTGATTTCCGGCCGAGGCTACAAGAGGCGATCGAAAAATCCTTCGATGTCTTACTCGAACAAGAACGATTCGTTCCCTCCGTCCGGATCGAAGCGCGTCAACTCCGGGCTAGTGCAATCCCTGCGTTCGAACGGAACCAGATCACTGGTTACGAATTCGAGATGGGGAACATTACCTTTCGGATCATCCGCAGGTCCACCCGGCTGCGTTGTAGGATGGGCGGCTGGCTGATCGAGAAAGTGGGCGATCCCGCTCGGGGTCTGTTCGTGGACAAGTTCCCCAAGGTACTACGGACATTGTGGGTACTTGAGTTTCTGACGGGGGTCCATTGTGGACGGTCGAGCCCGGTCCGAGTCACGCTCAATGTCTGGCAGCGCCGACCCGGCTGATAGGGCGACGGTTCCGACATGGGACTCTAAAGCAACGGGAGCCAAGATCCTCGTAAGCAGCGCTTTTAGGCCACCGCCTTGAAGTTGAGAGTCGCGGGATAGGCCCAAGGCAGAAGCTCGTTGAGGCGGCTTTGGCAGTGGCCATCGACGATGCGAATAGTGATGTCGGTGAGATAGGCGTGGGGCTCGACGTCTATCAGCTTACAGATCTCGATCAGCGAGGCGAGGATAGCCCAATGCTCGCCGCCACCGTCGGAACCGGCGAACAGGGCGTTCTTGCGGTTTAGTGCGATCGGCCGATGGCACGCTCGACGATGTTGGAGTCGGCCTCGACGCGTCCGCCGTCGAGGAAGCGGGTCAAGCCCGGCCAGTGCGCGATGGCGTGATGCAGCGCCTCGGCGGTGTCGCTCTTCCGGCAGACGGCGGCGAGCTGGATATCGAACCAGGTCCTCGGCGCCTCGACCACAGGCGCCGTGGTGGCTTGACGAACGGCGCGGCGGGCGTCGGCGCTGGTGCCTCGGATCGCGGCCTCGATCTCGTAAATCCGGGCGATGCGCGCCAGTGCCTCCGTCCCGATCGGCGCATTGCCGCCCTTGGCGATCTCGTAGAAGCGCCGGCGGACGTGCGCCCAACAGAAGGCAAGCTGCACGTCTCCAGCCTTGGCCAAAGCACGATAGCCAGCATAGCCGTCGACCTGGAGGACGCCCCGGAACCCCTGGAGATGGGCAATCGGACGCTCGGCCTTGCGGTCGGGTGCGTAGACGTAGGCGACCGCGGGCGGATCGGCACCGCCCCACGGTCGATTATCGCGGGCAGGTCACAGCCTCGATGGGGCGGTCGTGGAAAGCCTTCATCCTCTGGTCGATGTCCTCGCACAATCTACTCATTAGGTTCTTTCATATCCCGCTCATGCCCATGGCCTTGACCAAGGCGTCGAAAGAACGGGGCGAGATACCCTGGATGGTAAGCGTCGTTTTCGGGCCACGGCCAAGAGATTTGGCGTAGTGGGAATATGTCCATGGAAGGAGCTCGTCGAGGCGGCTATTTGGGTGACCGTCGACGATGCGGGTGATGATTTCGGCCAGGTAGCGGTACGGGCCGACGCCAATCAGCTTGCAGGTCTGGATAAGCGAGGCGATCACCGCCCAGTGTTCGACGCCACCGTCGGAGCCGGCGAACAGAGCATTTTTTCGGGTCAGAGCGAGGGGACGGATGCTGCACTCGACGACTTTGTTGTCGATCTCGATGCGACCATCGTCGAGGAACAGGTACAGCCCCTGCCAGCGTGACAGTGCGTAGCAGATCGCCTCGGCGAGCTTGGTCTTCTGGCTGATGAGTTGAAGCTTGGCGCGGAGCCACGGCTCGAGCGCTGCGACCAGCGGCCGGGTGCGCTGCTGGCGGACCCGGTGACGCTCCTCGGCGGAACGGCCGCGGATCTCGGCCTCGGTGCGGTAGAGCTCGGCGATGCGCGTCAGCGCTTCGCTGGCGATCGGCGCGGGCCCGGGTGTAGCGAGTTCGTAGAAGTGCCGGCGCACCTGGCTCCAGCAGAAGGCGAGCTGCACGTCGCCCTGCCTGGCCAGCGCCTTGTAACCGCCGTAGCCGTCGACCTGCAGAATGCCCTTGAAGCCGGCGAGATGAGCGATCGGTCGCTCGGCCTTGCGATCCGGCGCGTAGACGTAGGCAACGCCCGGCGGATCGGTGCCGCCCCACGGTCGGTCGTCCCGGACATAGGCGAAGAGCTGGCCGGTCTTGGTCCGTATACGCCCTGGATCGAGCACCGGGGCCGTCGTCTCGTCGGCGAACAGCTTGGCCGAGGCTTTCAACCTGTCGAGCAGCCGTTCGTGCACTGGCCGCAGCAGGAAGGACGCGCGCCCCACCCAGTCGGCCAGGGCGAGCGATCCAGAGCAACGCCCTGGCGGGCATAGATCTGCGCCGGTCGATAGAGCGGAAGACGGTCGCCGACCCTCGAGACCAGCACCTGGGCGACGGTCGCCTCGGTGGGCAGTCCGCCTTAGATCAGTCGGGCCGGCGCCGGCGTCTGCACGACCACATCGGTGCAACACCGGCAGGCATACTTCGGGCGACGCACCACCAGCCTCGGAACTGCGCCGGCACGATGTCAAGGCGCTCCGAGACGCCCTCACCGAGGCGGTGCAGTGTCCCGGCACAACACGGGCATACCGTGCTCGTCACATCGACCACCATCTCGATCCGCGGCAGGTGCGCCGGCAGTGCACTGCGGTTGCTCCGCCGGCGCGTGGCGCGCGCCTTGCACTCGGCGAGGGGCTTCTGCTCGGACTCGGCCAGGCCCGACGCCGCTTCCTGCTCGGTATCCTCCAGCGCAAGCTGAAGCTGATCCTCCGACAGGCTCTCGGCTCGCCGCCCGAAGCGATGACGCTGGAACTCCCCGGACGATCTGGCGCAACCGCTCGCTCTCGAGCCGCTCGGCGATCAGCAGCGCCTTGAGCAGGCCAGCATCGTCAGGACGAGCATCAGCGGGCGGGAGCACAAGGCAAGTGAATCACAGCCGCGCGCAACTTGCGAACGATTTGGCGATGTGCGCCGCGATCAACTCGCTGCCGTCGGCACGGTCGCCAGTCGAGTCCTTCGACCAGCGCCTGCAGTTCGGCCGCGCTCAGCCGCAGGATCGCATCCTGTACGCCCGGCCAGCGGAACTTGCCATCCTCCAGACGCTCGGCCATCAGCACCATGCCCTTGCCATCCCAGAAGATCAACTTGACCCGATCGGCACGCTTGGCTCGGAACACGTAAATCGTCTCGCAGAAAAGGTCGGCTCCCATCGCCTCGCGCACCAAGGCGGCCAGCCCCTTCATGCCCTTGCAGAAGTCGACCGGCGTAGTCGCCACCATGACGCGGACCGTCCCGGTCGGCCCGATCACGAGATCGCCTTCAACACCCGGATCACCGCCGATACGATCGAGGCTGTGGCGCCGTCGCCGATCCGCACCCTCACACTTCCGATCTCGAGTTCGATCGGCGCCATGGGCGCGGCTTGCTGCCGACGTCGTTGATGCGTTGATGGCATCTCGACCACCGGCACAAACTGCGGTCCTGCTTCCTCGCTCCGCTGGCGCGATTCGCGACGCCAGGCGAGCACCTGCTGCGGCGCCAGCCCATGGCGGCGCGCGACCACTGACACCGGTGCTCCCGGCTCCAGCGTCGCCTCGACGACCCGCGCCTTGGCGTCCATCGTCCAACGACGACGACCGCCTGCACCGGTAATAACATCGGTGCCGCGGACCTCGCGCGCAGGCGAACATCGTTTATCCTGTAGGCTTCCTGGATGAAGGCGGTCAGCGCCTTCTCGGCTATTCGACCCGGTTCGAGGAGGCCGGTGAAGTAGCTATCCTTGCGCAGCCGCGCGAAACGCAACTCGACAGTGCCGGCCCGCATCTCGCAAACTCGCTCGCGGTAACAGTGGCGCTGCGCCCAGGCGGGCCGCACCCTTCTCGCCATGGCCGGCGCCGGTCAGCGCACCGATCTCGATCTCCATCAGCTGCTCGGTGGCAAACGAGATCATATCGCGCAGAATATCGGCGTCCGGGAGCTTCTCCACGAGCGAACGCAGGTTGATCATCTCGGCGGTCCATCGTGGCTTCCTTGGTCATGAGTTGATCTTCGCAACCCGCTCTACCCGAGAAATCGCCGGTGACCGCCGCAAGGCCGCGCTCTCAGCGCACCCGAAGGGCGCGCTCGCTCGCGGCCTTGCTCCGACCAGCTACATCACCACCGGGCGGCACGACCCCGCGTCGCGCGCAGCGGCGCTAGCCAAGTTCGTCCGCCCACCGAAATAGCGCACTCGTAGGGCTTCCTGCGAGGAGTCAGATCGCGGCATGATCGTCGCCCATTGCACACCAATAGTATCGGGAGAGCGAACCATGCAGCGGCTCAAATTCGGCGCCTTTCTCGCGCCGCACCATCCGATCGGCGAGAGCCCCATGCTGCAGTTCCGGCGGGATCTCGACCTCGTCGAGCAGCTGGACGGGCTGGGCTACGACGAATTCTGGTGCGGCGAACATCATTCCAGCGGTTGGGAGATGATCGCCTCGCCCGAAATGTTCCTGGCGGCGGCGGGCGAGCGCAGCAAGCGCATCAAGCTCGGGACCGGCGTGATCTCGCTGCCCTACCACCATCCCTACAACGTCGCCCAGCGCATGGTGCAGCTCGATCACATGACCGGCGGCCGGGCGATCTTTGGCTCCGGTCCCGGCGCACTGGCGTCCGACGCGCACACGCTCGGCATCGACCCTATGCTCCAGCGTGACCGCCAGGATCATGCCATCGGCATTATCCGCCGCCTGTTCAAGGGCGAGAGGGTCACCGACAAGACCGACTGGTACACGATGCAGGACGCCGCGCTGCAGCTCCTGCCGTTGCAGGAGGACATGCCGTTCGTCGTCGCCTCGCAGGTCAGCCCCTCGGGCATGACCCTGGCGGGCAAGCATGGGATCGGCATCATCTCCATCGGCTCGATGTCGAACGAGGGGCTACTGGCGCTGCCGACGCAGTGGAAGTTCGCCGAGGACGCCGCGAAGAAGCACGGCCAGACGGTCGATCGCCGGAACTGGCGCGTGCTGCTGAGCTGGCACGTGGCGGAGACGCGGGAGAAGGCGCGCGAGGAAGCCCGTCACGGCCTGATGCGGTGGCATAACGAGTACATCGTCGGCACCCTGCAGCGGCCGGGTGCGGCACCCTTCACTGATCCCGACGATGCAGTGGATAAGACCGCCTTCACGCCGGGCTCCGCCGCCACGATCGGCACGCCGGACGATCTGGTGAAGGTCATCAAGGACGTCTATGCCAAGAGCGGCGGCTTCGGCACGGTCGTGGGCTTTGTCCATGACTGGGCCAACCCGGAGAACACGCGCCGCAGCTGGGATATGGTCGCACGCTACGTCATTCCCGAGATCAATGGCTACGTGACCAAGTTGCGCGAATCGCAGAAGTTCCTGATCGAGAATCGCGGCGTCTTCGAGCGTGCGCAGCAGGCGATCATGGCGAAGATCATGCAGACCGACGGTGGCGCCGAGGCCCTGAAGGCCACCAAGGCGCCGCGCTTCGCGGCCGCATCGGCGGCGGTGCCGGACTTCGAAAAAGAGAACGCCCGCTGAGGGACGAGGGGCGGCGCCGAAGGGTGCCGCCTCAGTTCTGCTGCTGCCGCCAGACGATGATCGAACTCATCGTGTAGTTGAATGTGGCGCCGACGATAACGCCGGCGATCCCGGCAACCCACCAGTCCTCGTTCGAGAGGAAGAGCCACGACGCCACGCCGATATTGGCGAGCGCGCCTACGCCGCAGACGACGTAGAATTTCAGCAGGCCCGCCAAGGCTGCGGCTCCGCTCAGTTTCATGTCGCTATAGGTGAGCTGGTTGTTCACCAGGAAGTTCGACGTCATTGCGGCAACGGTCGCCAGCGACTGCGCCGTGTCGAACCCCAGTCCGGCCAGCAATCCCCCGCGCAGGGCGAGGAGGTGGATCGCGATGCCCGTCGAGCCAACGATCATGAAGAACAGGAATCGGACCGAGACCATGCCGCCGGTCATCCGATGCAGCAGGAGGCCAAAGAAGTCGAGAATGGCACGCGCGTCGAACTTGGACCGGCCTTCCTGGCGCGAGCGGAAGCGATACGCGACCTCGGTGACTCGAACCTGGCCCCGGCTGCTGGCCAGGATGTCGACCAGAATCTTGAAGCCCGATGGGACGAGGCGCGGCGCCACGGTCTCGAAGACCTGGCGCTTCAAGGCGAAGAAGCCGCTCATTGGATCGGAGACCTGCCGGCCAATGAGGATGGCGGCGAGGCGGGTCGCGACACGGCTCGCGAAGGCGCGCCCGGTGGTGAATCCGAGCGTGCTGCTGCCGTCGCCGACGAACCGGCTCCCGATGACGATCTCCGCTTCGCCACTCACAAGCTTTGCCACCATGGCGGGCAGAATCGTCTCATCGTGCTGAAGGTCGGCATCCATGACCGCGACGTACGGCGCGGCAGAGCTCAGGGCACCCTCGATGCATGCGCCCGCCAGGCCACGCCGGCCGATCCGACGGATGCAGCGCACGCGGGCATCCGTTCGAGCGAGGTCCTTCGCCACTTTCCAGGTCCCGTCGGGGCTGTCATCGTCCACGAAGACGACTTCCCATGGGATTGTGCCCATCGCCCTGTCGAGCAGATGCACGAGTCGCCGCAGGTTTCGTGATTCGTTGAAGGTTGGGACGACGATCGAAACCGTCGGTGAGAAGGGCTGCATCGACAATTACTATATTGGGGCGCCGGAGCCCTCCCAACGCGATTTACGGGATGCGTGTCAGAAATCGTTTCTGTTGAATAGAAAGTCGGGCAGGGCTCGCGCCACCAGCATGATGAACTTCCAGCGCCTTGGCAGGTAGGCGACCGGCGTGCCGCGCCTCATCGCCTCGACCGCACCGTGGGCTACTTCCTCGACCGGGGCGAGGCGCCATCCTTGCGCCTTGTACGGCGACGCCATGGGCGTATCGGTCGGGCCGGGCTTGATAATCACGATCCTGACGTCGGAGCCGGCGAACAGGTGGCGCAATCCCTCGGAATAGCGGTCGATCAAAGCCTTCGAGGCGCCATGGACGTAGTTGGCGCGACTGCCGCGGTCGCCTGCGATCGATCCGATCAGGCCGATTGTTCCTCAGCCCCCCGCGCCATGGCGCCCGCCAGGGCCTCGGCGAACAGCACCGGCGAGAGCCCGTTGATCTCGATCGATTGGCGCGTCTGCTCGATGTCGTCCTAACAGGGCTGCTGGGGCGAGAAAATGCCATGGGCGATCAGAGCCGTGTCGAGCGGCCGCTCGGCCGTCCAACGTGCCACCGTCGCCGCGATGGCGGGTGCCGATAGGAAGTCCATCGTTTCCACCGAGATCTCCGCCTCGGCGCTGGGTCCACGCAGGTCGCTTGCGATACGCTCCGCCCGCGCCCCATTTCGCGCCACCAGGATCAGTTCGACGGAGCCGGCCTCCACCCAAAGCCGGCAACAATGCTCGGCAATGGCCGAGGTCGCGCCAATCACGACGATGCGCGTTTTCGGGGCCAAGTCAGGACTTTCCTACGAGTGGCGAGTCCGCGGCGGACTAATCTGACTGAGGAAACGTCGGAGCCATCTGCAAGGCAGGGTGGCTGGGGGACCTGGATTCGAACCAAGACTAACCGGGTCAGAGCCAGTTGTTCTACCGTTAAACTATCCCCCAAGGACCCTGCGGACCTCGTCGGCGCACGATTTAGCGATGACGGAACCGATTGGCAAGCGGGGCCTCGCCGTGGACTGTTTCCTCGGGTACGATCTTCCCAAGGAAGAGTTGTGAATGACCGGGGAATCCACGCCCAAGGGAGGCTGGCACAGCGGTCGATTTGCGCACACTTTCGCCGCCATCGATCTCGGCACCAATAATTGCCGGCTCCTGGTGGCTAAGGCATCGGTCGAGGGTTTTGAGGTGATCGATGCCTATTCTCGTCCGGTACGGTTGGGCGAGGGGGTGGCGCTGAGCGGTTCGCTGTGTGGCGAAGCTATCGAACGCACGCTGCATGCGCTTGGCGTCTGCGCGTCCAAAATCGAACGCAATCGCGTGACCCGCGCCCGTCACATCGCGACCGAGGCCTGCCGCCGCGCCGGCAACGCCGGGGATTTCCTCGGGCTGGTGAAGGCACGCACCGGCCTCAGCTTCGACCTGATACAGCCACCGGAGGAGGCGAGGCTTGCTCTCGCGAGCTGCGAGAACCTGCTGGACCCCGACATCCCTTATGCCCTGCTGGTTGACATCGGTGGCGGTTCGACCGAGGTGAGCTGGATCCGGGTCCGACCGCGTCCAGGCCGCCCAGGCTGCGCGACCACCGAGCTGATCGGCATGACCTCGGTGCCATGGGGCGTCGTTACGCTCACCGAATCCTGTACGCGCGGCCAGCCGCGCGAGCGGGCGCTGACCAGGGCCTGTTACGATGACATGGTGGAACGGATCCGGGCGGATCTCAGGCCTTTCTGCGCGCTTCACGCGATCGGACCGACGATCGCGCGCGGTGAGGTGCAGATGATCGGCGCCTCAGGCACCGTGACGACGATCAGCGCACACCATCAGGGTCTGAAGCGCTATAACCGCACCCTGGTCGACGGTTCGAGGATCGGCCGAGAGGAAATTTTGCGTATCTGTGAAGAACTTTCCACGATGTCGGTCGACCAGCTTACCCATTTGCCGTGCATCGGCGACGATCGCGCCGATCTGGCGCTGGCGGGCGGGGCGATTCTCGAAGCCGTTTGCCGGCAATGGGCGGCACCGGTCGTGCGCGTGGCCGACCGCGGCCTGCGCGAGGGCGTGCTGATGGACCTGATGCGCCAGGCCGATCGTGAGGCCGACCAGCTCTGCCGCCGGGGCAACTGACCATGGCAAAAGGTACCAAGGGCAGCGTCCCGACGGGCCGGCGCGCTACGGTTCGCGTCAAGACGGCGCGCGGCCGGACCGTCTCCTCACAGCGCTGGTTGCAGCGTCAGCTCAACGATCCCTATGTCGAGGAGGCCAAGAAACGCGGCTATCGCTCGCGCGCGGCCTTCAAGCTGCTGCAGATCGACGACCAGTTCCATTTCCTGAAGCCGGGCGGCCGCATCATCGATCTGGGCGCGGCGCCGGGAGGGTGGACGCAGGTTTCGGTCGAGCGGGTGAGCTCGGGCAAGAACAAGGGCGTGGTGATTGGCATCGATCTCACGCCGGTCGAGCCCGTCGCCGGGGCCACCGTCCTGGCCAAGGACTTCTATGACGACGATGCGCCCGCGCTGCTCACGGAGCTGCTGGGCGGGCCAGCCGACGTCGTGCTGAGCGACATGGCGGCGGCGGCGACTGGCGAGACCCAGGTCGACCACATGCGCATCATGGGGCTTGCCGAGGCCGCCCACGACTTTGCCCGCGAGATCCTGAAGCCCGGCGGTGCCTTCGTCGCCAAGGTGCTGCGCGGCGGCACCGAGCGGACCTTGCTCGACCGGCTGAAGAAGGACTTCGAGAAAGTACGCCATTTCAAGCCGGAGGCCAGCCGGGCCGATTCGGCTGAAATGTACGTCGTCGGGACGGGTTTCCGCGGATAGAGTCCGCCGCCTCGGCCAACCCGGAGAATTCCAATGTCCCTCGGCATGTACGGCGCCTCGATCCCCGTCTATCAGCGCCAGCTCGGCGCGCTCGCCAAGGTCCTCGAGAAGGGCTCAGCCTGGGCTGTTGCGAAAAAGGTTGACGAGGCCGTACTGGGTGCGACCCGGCTGACACCGGACATGCTGCCCTTGACCCGCCAGGTGCAGATCGCCTGCCGCTTCGCCGAGGAGAGCGCGGCCCGGCTCGCCGGCGTCGAGGTGCCGCCAGCGCATGACAATTCGGAGAAGACGCTGGGCGAGCTGCAGAAGCGCATCGCCGCAGTGCTGGCCTATCTCGAGGGTTTCAAGGCCGAACAGATCGACGGCAGCGAGGGCCACGAGGTCGTCCTGACGGTCGCCGGCACGCCGCTCAAGCTTACCGGCGAGCAGTATCTCCTGCACTTCGCGCTGCCGAACTTCTATTTCCACTGCACTACGGCCTACGCACTCTTGCGCCAGTCCGGCGTGGAAATCGGGAAACGCGATTTCCTGGGTGCCGTGTAGGGGTACCTGTGCATAACGGACACGCGCCAGCGCACTTGGCTTGTGCGCGGCGGTGTGTATAAAGGCTCGCCAACCCGGCGGCCCTCTCCGAGGGCCGCCGTTTTTATTTCTCCTCACTGGAGGTTGGTATGCAGATTCAGGAAGCGCTCACCTTCGATGACGTCCTCCTGAAGCCTGCGGCGTCGTCGGTCCTGCCCGGACAGACCGACACCCGCACACGCCTCACGCGCACCATCGAACTCAACATCCCGCTGATGTCGGCGGCGATGGACACCGTCACCGAATCGGGGATGGCAATCGCCATGGCCCAGGCCGGCGGCATCGGCGTGATCCACAAGAACCTCGATGCCGAGGCGCAGGCCAACGAGGTCCGCCGGGTCAAGAAGTTCGAAAGCGGCATGGTCGTGAACCCCGTCACCATCCATCCCGACCAGACGCTGGCCGAGGCGCTGGCGCTGATGGAGGCCAACCAGATCTCGGGCATTCCGGTGGTCGAGCGTGGCAGCGGCAAACTGGCCGGCATCCTGACCAACCGCGACGTCCGCTTCGCCACGGAGAGCGGCACGCCGGTCAGCACCCTCATGACCAAGGAACGCCTCGTCACCGTGACCGAAGGCGCGACCAAGGAAGAGGCCAAGCGGCTGCTCCACCAGTTCCGGATCGAGAAGCTGCTGGTGGTTGACGCCAACTATCGCTGCATCGGCCTGATCACCGTCAAGGACATCGAGAAGGCCAACAAGTTCCCCGGCGCGAGCAAGGACGAGAAGGGCCGCCTGCGCACCGCCGCGGCGACCGGCGTCGGCGAGGACGGGCTGATCCGCGCCCAGCTGCTGATTGATGCCGATGTCGACGTCATCGTGGTCGACACTGCGCACGGTCATTCGCGCGGCGTGCTCGAGGCCGTGACGCGGGTGAAGAAGCTCAGTAACTACACCCAGGTGATGGCGGGCAACGTCGCCACCCGCGAGGGCGCCCAGGCGCTGATCGACGCCGGCGCCGACGCCGTCAAGATCGGCATCGGCCCGGGCTCGATCTGCACCACCCGCATGGTGGCTGGGGTCGGCGTGCCGCAGCTCACCGCCATCATGGAAGCGGCCGACGCCTGCCACGCCGCGGGCGTTCCGGCGATCGGCGACGGCGGCATCAAATATTCCGGCGATCTCGCCAAGGCGATTGCCGCCGGCGCCGACTGCGCCATGATCGGCTCGCTGCTGGCCGGCACCGACGAGGCGCCGGGCGAAGTGATCCTCTACCAGGGCCGCTCCTACAAGTCGTACCGCGGCATGGGCTCGATCGGCGCTATGGCGCGCGGTTCGGCTGACCGCTACTTCCAGCAGGAAGTGCAGAGCACGCTCAAGCTGGTGCCCGAGGGCATCGAGGGCCGCGTGCCCTACAAGGGCGGCGTGGGCAGCATTCTGCACCAGCTGGTCGGCGGCCTGCGGGCGGCGATGGGCTACACCGGCAACGGCACGATCCGCGAGATGCAGAGCAATTGCCAGTTCCTGCGCATCACCGGCTCGGGCCTGCGCGAGAGCCACGTGCACGACGTCGAGATCATGCGCGAGGCCCCGAACTACCGCGGCGGCATGTAACCCTCTTTCAGCGCCGCCGCGATCTGCTCCGCCGCGATCCGGTGGCCGAGCGGGCCGGGGTGCGAGGTCCGGAACATCGCGGCATGGCCGTCGCGCTTCACGCCGTCGTCGATCGCCTCGAACAGGTCGAGCACCCCTAATCCTGCGGCGCGCGCACAGTCGAGCACGCTGCGCGAGAGGCGGCGCTGCTCGGTTGCATACTCCGCGTTCTTCCAGACATACGGATCGTATTCCGCCACCACGAGCGTCGGCACGCCGAGGCCGGCCAGCCGCTTCAGCAGGGGGCAGGCCATGGCCTCGCCGGCGCCGCGCGGCAGCACGCGGACATGGTCGATCGACCATTCGTACTGCCAGCCCTTGTGGCGCAGGATCGTGTCGACCAGCACCGACCAGCCGAACAGGCTCTGCCAGAGGTCGAGCGTCGTGGCCGGGGCGGGCGAGGGCGGGACGGGGACGTTGCGCAAGGTCAGCGTGCCGCCCGACGGGTCGAAATAGGGTTTCTCCGCGCCCCACACGCGCTTCATCTCGCTCCGCCGCAGATCGTCGGCGATGAACACCAGCACCAAGGCGGCCGGCTTGACCTCGGGCACCTGCTGCTCGGCGCGCAGGACAATCTGGTCGAGCCCATAGCCGCTCACGCCCGCATTGACGGTGCGGCGGCCGATCAGCGGCTGCAGCAAGGCCGCCCAGGTCTCCCCGTCGCTCACCTCGTCGCCGTGGGCGTAGGAATCGCCCACCACCAGCACCGGCGGCTCGGCCAGCATCGTGCCCGCCGGCGCCGGGGTGAGGCGGCGCCCAAAGATGTCGTAGGTGACGCCGTCCGCGGCGTAGCCTGGCCGCAGGACGAAGCCCAGGTCGCTGTCGCGCTTCAGCCGCCCGGCGCCGGCGTTCAGGGTGGCCTGGCGTTCCCGCAGGATGATGTTGGACCAGTCGAGCAGGGCGGACGGGCCGCGCCACAGCCGGCAGCCGAGTTCGAGCACCAGCAGCGTCACCAGCACCGAGCCGAGGACCAGCGCGGCCCGTCCGATCACGTCAGTGGCCCTTGTCGCCCAGGGCGCCGGCGACCAGCCGGGCGATCAGCGCATTGCCGGCGGCGTTCATGTGCCACAGCACGTAGAGATCGCGCGGCCGGGGCGTCGCGGCCAGCGCCTCGTAGGTGTCGAGCGTGGCCAGGCCCTCGCGGCGGGCGCAGTCCAGCAGGCCGGCCGTCAGGCGGCGCTGCTCGGCGGCGAATTTCGGATCGTCCCAGACGACCGGATCGTATTCGGCGACCAGCAGCACCGGTGCGCCGCTCTCCTTCTGCAGCCCCGCCAGCCGTGCGGTGAGCCGGCAGGCGATCTGTTCGCCCGTGCCTTCCTTGTGGACCCGGATATGGTCGCCGAACCAGTCGTGCAGCAGGCCAAGCCGGCGCATCAGGAAGTCGAAGGCATAGGAATAGCCCAGGGTGCGCTGCCAGAAGGTCAGCGTTGTCTCGGCGGGCGCGCGCGGCGGCACCGGCACGTTGCGCAGCGCGAGCCCGTCGCCCTCGGGATCGAAGTAGGGCTTGTCGGCGCTCCACAGGCGCCGCATCTCGGTGCGGCGGATGTCGTCGGCGATGAAGGCCACGACGATGGCGCCCGGCCGGTAGAGCGGCGCCAGCGCTTCGGCGCGCAGCACGACCTGGTCGAGGCCGTAGCCGCTGACGCCGCCGTTCAGCACGCGCCGGCCGGTGAGGCGCTGCAGGTCGGCGGGCCAGCTCTCGCCGTCGCTCACTTCCTCGCCGAAGGTGAAGGAATCGCCCACGGCGAGGATCGGCGGCTTGTCGCGCGCGCGCGCAGGCCCGCTGTCGCGCAAGCCATCCGGGTCGATCGTGACGCCAGGCGCCGCGTAGCCGGGGCGCGGGCGGTAGCCCAGGCGGTCGTCATGCACCGAGCGGCCATTGTCCGTCTCGGCCAGAACCTTGCGCGCATCGAGCACGTAGTTCGGCCAGGCGAAGAGCCAGGTCCAGGTCGAGGCGCGCACGCCGATCTCGATCAGGCCGAGGCCGATCACCACGGAGACGAGGACGAGGATGGTGCGGCGGAGAAGCTCGGAGCGCGGACGTTGCGCATCGGGCGTATTCATCGTAGCGGCATGCTTTGAGAAGGAGACAGACGTGACACCGGGCGCGCGGGTGGCCGCCACCATAGAACTCCTCGACGACATCGTCAGCCATAGCGAACGGCCGGCCGATCTCGTCGCCAATGCCTATTTCCGTTCGCGCCGCTTCATCGGCGGCGGCGACCGCCGGGCCGTGTCCGATCGGGTGTGGAGCATCCTGCGCCGCTACGGGCAGCTCGCCTGGTGGCTGGAGCGCACGCGCCATACCGATCGCGGGGCGCGCGCCATCGTGGCCGCCGACCTGATGCTGGTCGAGGGGCTCGACATGGCCGGGCTCGAAGCCATGTTCGACGGCGGCACCTATCGCCCGTCGCGGCTCGACGAGGCCGAGTATCGCGCGCTGCGCCAGATGGAGGGCCATTCGCTGCCCCATCCCGAGCAGCCCGACTGGGTCCGCCTCAACATCCAGGAATGGGTCGCGCCGCACTTCAAGGAAGCCTATGGCGAGGCCTGGGGCCGTGAGATCGCCGCCCTCGACACGCCGCCGCCGGTCGACCTGCGCGTCAATCGCCTCAAGGCCACGGTCGAGCAGGCGCGCGAGGCGCTGGCCCGCGACGGCATCGAGACCGAGCCGATGCGCTACGCCCCCGACGGCCTGCGCCTGCGGCGGCGGCTCTCGGTGGTGAAGGGCAATGCCTTCCAGAACGGCCTGGTCGAGATCCAGGACGAGGGCTCGCAGCTCGTGGCCGCCCTGGTCGATGCCCAGCCCGGCATGCAGATCGCCGATTATTGCGCCGGCGCTGGCGGCAAGACCCTGGCGATGGCCGCCTGCATGAACAACAAGGGCCGCGTCGTGGCGATGGACGTCTATGAGTCCCGCCTCGACCGCTCGGCCCAGCGGCTGCGTCGTGCCGGGGCGCACAATGTCGAGCGCCGGACCATCGATGCCGACAGCCGCAAGTGGCTGAAGCGCCAGGCCGGCGCCTTCGACCGCGTGCTGGTCGACGCGCCCTGCACCGGCACCGGCACCTGGCGGCGCAATCCCGACGGCCGCTGGACGCTCGAGCCGAAGGATCTCGAGGAGCTGCTGCCGAAGCAGGCCGCCATCCTCGACGCGGCGTCGAAGCTGGTGAAGCCGGGCGGGGGACTGATCTACGCCACCTGCTCGGTCCTGCCGGCCGAGAACGAGCACCAGATCGGAGCCTTCCTGGAGCGCAACGACGGGTTCGAGGTCGTGCCGGTCGGCGCCGTCTGGCGCGACGTCATCGCCAGCGAGCCGCCGCCCGAGGTCGAGAACGGGCCGTACCTGCGGCTGTCGCCCCTGAAGCACGGCACCGACGGCTTCTTTGCCGCGGCCCTCGTCCGGAAGGCGATGCGCAAGCCGGACGACAAGGCGGCGCCTCAGGCGGCTCAGGAAGCGCCGGAGGAGCCGGGCGAGGAGACGGCATGATCCGCATCCGTCGCGCCTCCCGCCACGACGCCGCGGCGATCGGCCGGGTCCATGTCGAGACCTGGCAGGCGACCTATGCCGGCCTGCTGCCCGACGCGATGCTGGTCGCCATGTCGGACGTGCGCCAGTCGGCCTGGTGGTCGCAGCTCCTGAAGGACCCGGCCGAGGCGCGCGGCGTCTTCGTGGCCGACGACCGCGACATGGGCGTGGTGGGCTTCGGCAGCTGCGGTCCGGTGCGCGATCCGCCAGAAGGGATGCCCGTGGGGCTCGACGGCCGCGAGATCAAGGTCGGCGAGGTCTACACGCTCTACGTCGAGCCCGATTTCCAGAACCTCGGCCTAGGCCGCAAGCTGCTGGGCGCGCTGTTCCGCCAGCTCCAGGCCGACCGCTGCGACACCGCCGTCCTGTGGATGCTGGCCGAGAACCCGACCCGCTTCTTCTACGAGGGGCTGGGCGGCGAGCGGGTGGGCGAGCGGGTCGACACGCTGGGCGGCACCGACGTCGACGAGATCGCCTACGCCTGGCGCGACCTCCGCGCCCCGCTGATCCGGCGGCGGTTGGCGGCGGAGGGCTAAACTCTTCCACCCGCACCACCTCATCCTGAGGAGGCTGCGCAGCAGCCGTCTCGAAGGGTGGGATCGCGCACCGTGCCTGTCGCCCATCCTTCGAGACGCATCGCTGCGCAATGCTCCTCAGCGATGAGGTTGTTGGTATGAATTCGGAGTGGTCTTTGCGGTTGATGCCCCGGCCCGGCACGCTTATATCGCCCCATGACCGACCGTTTGCTGATCGTCGATTTCGGTTCCCAGGTTACCCAGCTGATCGCCCGCCGCGTGCGCGAGGCCGGGGTTTACTGTGAAATCCTGCCCTTCCAGTCCGTCGATGACGCGAGGATAAAAGCGTTCGATCCACGGGGGATCATCCTCTCCGGCGGCCCGGCCTCGGTGACCGAGGGCCAGTCGCCCACCGCCCATCCCGCCATCTTCAAAGCCGACGTGCCGGTGCTGGGCATCTGCTACGGCGAGCAGACCATGGCCAAGGAGCTGGGCGGCTCGGTCGAGAGCGGCCATCACCGCGAGTTCGGCCGCGCCGAGGTCGAGATCAAGGCCTCGACCCGCCTGTTCGACGGCGTGTGGCAGCCGGGCGACCGCAAGCAGGTCTGGATGAGCCACGGCGACCGCGTGACGAAGCTACCGGCCGGCTTCTCGGTCGTCGCCACCAGCGAGAACGCACCGTTCGCCGCCATCGCCGACGAGAGCCGCGGCTATTACGGCGTGCAGTTCCACCCCGAGGTGATGCACACGCCCGACGGCGCCAAGCTGTTGCGCAACTTCGCGCTCAACATCGCGGGCGCCAAGGGCGACTGGACCATGGCCGCATTCCGCGAGCGCGCCATCGAGCAGGTCCGCGCCCAGGTGGGCAAGGGCCGGGTGATCTGCGGCCTCAGCGGCGGGGTCGACTCCAGCGTCGTGGCCGTGCTGCTGCACGAGGCGATCGGCGACCAGCTGCAATGCGTGTTCGTCGACCACGGCCTCCTGCGCAAGGACGAGGGCGAGCAGGTCGTCCGCCTGTTCCGCGACCACTACAACATCCCGCTGATCCACGCCGACGCCTCGGAGACCTTCCTGAAGGCGCTGGCCGGCGTCACCGACCCGGAGAAGAAGCGCAAGACCATCGGCGCGCTGTTCATCGACGTGTTCGAGGCCGAGGCGAAGAAGATCGGCGGCGCGCAGTTCCTGGCCCAGGGCACGCTCTATCCCGACGTGATCGAATCGGTGTCCTTCACCGGCGGCCCGTCGGTGACGATCAAGAGCCATCACAATGTCGGCGGTCTGCCCGAGCGCATGAACATGAAGCTGGTCGAGCCGCTCAGAGAGCTGTTCAAGGACGAGGTGAGGGCGCTCGGCCGCGAGCTGGGCCTGCCGGCCGACCTGGTGAACCGCCACCCGTTCCCCGGACCCGGCCTCGCCATCCGCATCCCCGGCGACATCACGAAGGAGAAGCTTGACCTGCTGCGCGAGGTCGACGCCGTCTATCTCGACGAGATCCGCAAGGCCGGCCTCTACGACGAGATCTGGCAGGCCTTCGCCGTGCTGCTGCCCGTCCGCACCGTCGGCGTGATGGGCGACGGCCGCACCTACGACCAGGCCTGCGCGCTGCGCGCCGTCAACTCGACCGACGGCATGACCGCCGACTACTACCCGTTCGACCACGCCTTCCTGGGCCGGGTCGCCAACCGCATCATCAACGAATGCCGCGGCGTGAACCGGGTGACCTACGACATCACCAGCAAGCCGCCGGGCACGATCGAGTGGGAGTGACGCGCCGCGCGCGTCATCCCGAGCCTTTGCGAGGGATCTCTCTTCCCGCTTCGATTTCCATCCTTCCCATGACCTCATCCTGAGGAGGTCGCGCAGCGACCGTCTCGAAGGATGGGCAACAGACCCGGTGCCCGTACCCACCCCCCGCGCAGAGGTCACCCCGCGCGACGAGCCGCCCTCTCGGGGAGCGCTCCTCCGGGTGAGGTGGCTTCCGCCCACGACCGATCGCCACAAGCATAGCTGCCTCGAACGTGCCGCCATCCCCGGGACGCCAACGCAAACCCGTGCCCAGCCAGAAGTGTCGGGTTGGAGCCGCCCGCCACTAAAATTCCCCCTCGGCGGCGCACGCCCGAAGTGAGAACGATTCGCGTCTAAAGGGTGCGACATCCGCTTCGATTGTTTCGTTTATTTCGTATATTTCGATTATTAGTCGTACGAAGGCCTTCATGGCCTATTTCCCTTAAATCCGTGGGTTTATTCCGGTGGGCTTGGATAGGCCTCGACTCGGCACCCGACCTGCGAGCCGGGTACGGCAGCAAGGGGGCTTTTACCTTCCCGGCCCCCTGAACACGCGGGTCGGCGTCGATGCGCAGGGCAAGACCGGCGGCGAGCCCGTCGGCGTGCTGGGCCTCCAGGGGGGCTACGAAGGGAAGCGTCAGACCTTCGGACCATCGGAATGGGCCCTGAAGCCCGCCGCCGAGCTGGAGGGCCTCTACATCGGGCAGCAATCGCCGGTCGGCGACATGCCCATCACCCCCAGCGTCTTGGGAACGCAGTACGTCACCCTCCCCACGACCGTCGGCGTGGTGCTCGCGAACGCGGTCTTCACCGTCCAGACGCCCTGGTCCACAGGAACTTCCCCTATCTCGGCGTGGGCGCGGGCGTGGCGCGCCTGTCCATCCAGGGGGCCAATTCCACGAACCCCAGCGAGCCCGGCATCAATCACTTCGACTCAGGACCGGACGCGTCGGCGACGGCCTTTGCCATGCAATTCAAGGCGGGCGTGAAAGGGGAGGTGGCCCGGAACCTGCTCCTGTTCGCCGAATACAGGCACCTCTCCCTCAATCCCACGCGCTACACGTTTGGCGAAACGCTTCCCCTCACTTGCCGACGGACTCCTGGACGGTGAGCCTGGGGCGCCAGTCTTACAATCTGTTCGCTGCGGACCTGCAGTTGAGGTTCTGAACGTCAGAGGAGCCAAAGAGGCTAGACCGTCAGCCGACTCGCGTACCGCCGTCGCTTCGGTTTTCAGCGTCAAGCGCACCGTCAGTGTGCCGATCGGTAGCAAGATTTCGCGCCACCCCAACATCGGGCGACACGCTCTGGCTGACCGTCGCCGACCAGAAGACCAGGGTCTGTTTCTACCAGGACACCGGGAGCCCCGGCATCGTCTGGGCCGACATGAAGAAGCTCGACTTCAGTGAAGGCAGCGGTGCCCGCAAGCTGCAACTCGCCTGCCAACCCTGACGTCGCCGGCGACCAGACGGCCAACTTCAAGCCTGCCGACGTCGTTGGTGCCCCTCCAAGCGCATTCGCTTCGATTGACCTCGACCGGCTGCATAATCGTTGGCTACCACCGGGACGAGTACGTATTCGCGGGCCACGCCAATCGCACGATAGACTAGTCGTTCCGTGTGAACCGGCTGGCGCACGGGATCACGAGTATGTCCCGGCAACGACCGAGTGGGACTGAAAGAATGTTCGACCCCGTTCCACATCTCTGGTTCGGATTCAACTTGCGGTCCCAATAGGCTAGATGGACAAATAAGAGGTAATGGCTACGAGTCGTTCATCTACCGAAGATCGCATTATTTCACTTGGCCCTGACTCGGTCGGCATCCCAGAGCGCCTGTTGCTGGCTCATGCGCTCAAGCCCTTGCCGATTCGCCGGAATTCAGACGTCTCGCAACTGCTGCGAGGCGGTAGTTTCACCGAGACCGGAATAGGAGGGCGCGGGCAACCGGGACTGAGCGGAATGGGAGGAGAGGCGTCCGTCGGCCTAGACGGCGCCGGCGTCGTACCCGATCTGCGCCTCCATCCTTCGCTCGACGACCGCTGCCGGCGCGGGTCGCAGCGCCAGTTTCTCAGGCCCGGCCTCTCGACAGGATTCGGCGGCCCAGCGGTTTGATCTGGCGCCAGAGCGGGGACAGCACGCGGCTGGTCAAGGGGATCGCCAGCAGCCCGATGACAAGTCCCGCCACGCCGAAGCCGGCGGCTTCCGCCGCCCAGGCGACGAGCGGCTTGGCCACGGGAACGGCGCGCGCGACGGCGGCGCCGGCGTCGTGCAGCATATGCGTCGGTGCGCCAAGGCCGTAGGCGTCGAGGCCGTGAAGGATGATGCCGCCGCCGACCCAGATCATCGCCGCCGTGCCGATGGCCGCGAGCGCCTTCAGGAGATGCGGCATGGCCCGCACGATCGCGCGGCCGGTGACGCGCAACGGCGCGGCAAGCGCCGATGCCGGCGACAGCCGGGCCAGCGCCAGGCCTACATCGTCCGCTTTGACGATCAGGGCCACGGCGCCGTAGACGGCCGCGGTGATGCCGACGGCCACGATGGCGAGGATGATCGCCTGTTTCAGCCAGCTGTCCGCGGGCAGGGCGGCCAGCGTGATCGCCATGATCTCGGCCGAGAGGATGAAGTCGGTCTTGATGGCGCTCGCGATCTTCTGGTCCTCGAGGGTCTTCGCATCGAGGGCGAGCGGCTCGGTCGTCGCCTCGTGTGCCGGCGACTCGTGCGGGAAAACGACTTCGTACAGCTTCTCCGCGCCCTCGTAGCAGAGGTACGCGCCGCCCATCATCAGAAGCGGCGTGATCGCCCCGGGCAGCAGGAGGCTCAGCGCCAGGGCCGCGGGGAGGAGGATCAGGAGCTTGTTGCGCAGCGAGCCGAGCGCGATCCGGCCGATGATCGGCAGTTCGCGCGCCGGGCTGAAGTCGGTGACGTAGCGGGGGGTGACGGCCGTGTCGTCGATGACCACGCCGGCCGCCTTGACGCCGGCCTTTGCCGACTGTCCGGCGATGTCGTCGATCGAGGCGGCGGCGAGCTTCGCCAGGGACGCGATGTCGTCGAGCAGCGCCACGAGACCGCCGCTCATGGCCGCCCCGCACACCGAAGCGACCGGGGAGAGCAGCCCAGGGGGCCCGTCACTGCCATGTCGAGATTTCCTCTTTCGCCAAGGGCTCGGCGGGCCGCCGTATGACCTGTTAGTCCATTTTACTTTGACCCTTTTACCACATCCTGAGGAGCGCCGCGAAGCGGCGCGTCTCGAAGGATGGGCAACAGGCAAGGTGCGCGTTCC
>NZ_JBQVQG010000046.1:0-24837 GCF_052439685.1 Reyranella sp. | reverse complement strand
GTCTCGACGACCTGCTGCCATGGGCCTACGCCACTCCGCAAGTGCTCAAGGCCGTGGCCTGAAAACGACCCTTACGAAAGAAGACGGCCTTTAGCATCTGCGATTGCGTGGATCTTCGTATTGCGCCCGCCACGTGAGCGGCCAATCGCCTGTTTCTGCTCCCCCCTTCTCCGCCCGATGCCGAACGATGCGCTTTGATATGCATCGAATCGATTATCTGCGTCTCAGTCGAGCGGCCACGAACGGCGAGCTCGCGGAACAGCCGTTCCCACACACCGCGCCTGGCCCAGCGCACGAAGCGATTGTAGATCGTCGTCGGTGGGCCGTATTCCGGCGGGCAATCGCACCATCGGCAGCCGATCTTCAGCAAATGCAGGATGCCGTTGATCACACGCCGATCATCCACGCGATCCTTGCCGCGCACGTCCGTTGGCAGCAGCGGTTCAATTCTTCGCCACTGCGCGTCGCTCAGCCAAAATAAGTTGTTCCGCATGGGCTCACCTCTGCCCACCTAGAGAATCGACAACCGATTCATCGCGCAAGACTTCTATTGGGTTTTGACCCTAGTCACGGGACTTCGGTAGCTTTGGTTGCATGATCAAAACCGTGCCTTGAGCAGCGCCGCAGGTCCGGCCGTGGTTCTCCACGTCGATACGCACCACTGCGGTCGAGCGCGTCATGCCGACAATGCGTGCCTCGGCAATCACCTTGCCAGAAGATACTGGCGCGAGGAGGTTCAGCTTGAACTCCATCGTGGCTGCCCATTGGCCCGCCTGCATGTGTGGGTAGCATACGAGTCCAAGCGCATGGTCGCACAAAGCAGCGAGCACGCCACCATGCAGATTGCCGAAACGCGTCAGCAGCCTGGTATCTGCTTCCATCTCGATGCGCAGACGCCCGGGCTCGACGAGCGTGGTGCGTAGGCCAAGGAATTCCGGAAGGCCGGATGAAGGTATGGTCGATTCGAGGAAACGGTGAGCCACTTCCTGATTGAAGGGCGGAAGCCGTGGCGGAATGTTCATGGTGTTGTCTTTCCGGACCTGGTTCTTCCTTAGCGTCACGAGGGTGGGATAAGGCAAGAGTGGATCGACCGTTCGCCATCGACCTGGCCGGCGAGCGTTCGGATCGCCAAATCCGCCTCTTCCAACGCGAAATCATGCGTGTGCATCAGCGCAAGCGGAACCTTCCGGCTTTCGATAAGATCGATCGCCTTGCCGTAGCCCGAGCTGAGAACGCCGATGGCACCCTTAATGGTGATTTCCTTCCAGACAACAATGTCGGAAACGAAGTCGGGTACTGTCTTTTGACGCCTCTTCCCGTCCTGCATGGTGAACCCCTTCACGCCGGCCAGGACGATCGTGCCGCCGCGGCGCACGTAGTCGAGGGCCCCTCGTACGGGTTGCGTGGCGTAGGAGGTGACATCGACAACTACATCCACGCCTCTTCCGGCCGTGATCTCTCGGACACGCTCCCTGGGATCCTCGTTGTCTACGTCGATCGTGTAGTCCGCGCCGAGGGCACGCGCGACGGCCAGCTTCTTGGCGTCCGAGGCCAACCCGGTAACGATGATCGTGCCCGCTCCGGCGTGGCGTGCCGCAACCACGCTGGCCAATCCGCGCTGACCCGGGCCCAGGATCATCACCGTATCGCCCGGGCTTGTCTCGGGAAGCTCAACCGCCCAACGAAAACCGGCGCCGAGCGGATTGAACATGACCGCGATCTCCGGCGGCAAGGACTTGTCGATCCGGTGAACGATCGCGTTGGGCGCGAGATACATGTACTGCGAGTACGCACCCCAGATTCCCGGCGCCACGGTGAGCGGGATGTAGGAATAGATCTGCCGCCGGTCGCACAGATGGTAGTGCCCGCCGAGACACGTGTTGCAACAGTGGCAGGACAGCATCGTCTCGACGCAGACACGGTCGCCGACATCGACGCGCCAGCGCTTCGCGGCAACATCGCCGATGGCCGCAATGATACCCAACGGCTCATGGCCGGGGACGACCGGATAAGGCGTGTTCAGCGCGCCCTCGTATTGCTCGTGATCGCTGCCGCAGATGCCGCAAGCCTCGATCCTGAGAATGGCGCTGTCGGCGCTGATCGGCGGGATCGGCAGATCGCGACGCTCCAACTGGCGCGGACCCGTTTGAACCATGGCCATCGTTTTCCTGGGCAGCATCGCGTCACCTCTTCTCCGGCGTGGAGCCGTATCGATTTGGCCCGACGACCGTCCAGTGAACCAGGGTGAAGGGCGGCTTGGCATCGTCGTGCGGCTCGAATACGACCTCGACCTCGGCGCCGATATGGACCTCCTGGCGTGGGTCTCCGACCAGGTTGCCCAGCATGCGCACATTGCCGGCGTCGGGCAGCTCGACCAGGACGACGATGTAGGGACCGTGCCCTTTCAGCGCCGGATGCACCGGATGCCAAGGCCGCTCCCAGCTGTAGATGCGGCCCTTGCCCGAGACCTTGTGCCAGTCGATGTCGAACGACAGGCACTTGTGGCAAATCCATTCCGGACCCCACTGGAAGGTGCCGCAGGCCTTGCAGCGCTGCACCAAAAGCTCGCCCTTGCGGGCAGCGTCCCAGTACGGCTTGTCCAAGCCGTCGTTCTCCGGCACCGGGATCGGCAGTCCAGCCGGTAAGTAAGTCGGCAGGTAGCTCACAGCACAGCCTCCGTGCCCAGGATCATGCTCGAGACCGGCGTCACCATCGGGCCGGAAATCACCATCGACACTTCCGCGTCGGGCACCTGCGCGGTCGACTGGCCGCGCAACTGGCGCACCGCTTCGACCTGCAGCTCGAGGCCGTGCATGTAGCATTCCGCCAGGTTGCCGCCCGAGGTGTTGAGCGGCAGCTTGCCGCCGGGCGCCGTCAGATTCTCCGGCGTGAGGAAGTCGTTGGCCTGCTCGGCCGTGAAGAAGCCGTGCTCGACCAGGCTCATCAGCACGCCACCGGTGAAGTTCTCGTAGCTCTGCACCACGTCGACGTCGGCCGGCTTCACGCCCGCCATATCGTAGAGCTGCGGCGCCACGGTGGTGAAGCTCGAAGTGGCGTATAGCGGCGCGTTGTGGCCGCGCGCGCCGTTGCGGTACTCGGAACCCTGCGCCGAGCCCAGCAGGTAAGCCGGCGGCTGGCGGAAATCGCGCGCCTCCTCCGCCGGTACTACGATCAGCGCTGCCGCGCCGTCGTTCTCCTGGCAGCAATCGAACAGGCGCCAGGGCTCGACGATCCAGCGCGAGGCGTCGTAGGCCTCGGCGGTCAGCGGCCGGCCGTGCATCACCGCACGCGGATTGGCCTGGGCGTGGCGGTACGAGGCGAGCGCGATGGCGCGTTGCGCCGAAGGCTCGATGTGGTTCTCGTGCAGGAAGCGCATCGCCCGCATGGCGTAGCGTTGCGCCGGCGACATCACGCCATAGGGCGCATTGAGTGCGGCCTCGCCGGCGGCGGCACCGCCCGGCGGTGCCGCGCCGAAGCGCTGGAACTGACCCTGCGCCAGCGCACGAAACACGACGACGCAGTTGGCCATGCCACAAGCAACCGCCGCCGCCGCGTTGCCCACGGCGGCCGATCCGCCGCCCCCGCCGCCGCCCCAGTTCATGTTGGAGAAACGCAGCGCCGGCAGGCCGAGTGCCGCCGCGAGACGCGACGGATCGTTGCGGTCGTTGGAATAGGAGGCGAAGCCGTCGATCCGGCGCGGATCGATGCCGGCGTCCTCGCAGGCAGCGAGGATTGCCTGCAGGGCGAGCTTGAACTCGGAGACCGGCGCCTTGCCGTGTTTGTAGTAGGGAGTCTCGCCGACACCGGCGATCGCCGCCTTGCCGCGAAGCGTACGCTTGCTCATGTCCGCTTCCGTCAGTTCGTGCGATAGCGCGCCGGGACCTCGATCCCCAGGAAGCGAGCGCAGTTCAGCCCCAGCACCTTGGCGCGCGCGCCGTCCGCGAGCTGGCCCATGGTGCGCTCGATGGCTTCGGCCGAATGCGGCCAGGTGCCTTCGTGGTGGGGGTAGTCGTTGGCCCACATGAAGTTGCCGGCGAGACCGTGCGTTTCGGCAAGGTCGAGGCCCGCCTTGTCCTCCTGGAAGGAGGAGAAGCCGTGCGCACGGTAATAGTCGCTGGGCAGGCCCTGCAGCTTGGGCCGCACCCAGAAGTGATGTTTCTTGTAGGCCTCGTCCATGGCGTCGAGCAGCCAGGGCACCCAGCCGATGCCGGCTTCGATGGTGGCGAAGCGCAGCTTGGGGAAGCGCTCGAGCACGCCCGAGGCGCAGAGATTGGCCACCGGCTCGATGGTGGGCGACAGCGAGTGCGAGACGTAATTCACGACGGCCCCCCCGTTGCCGCGCGCGGCACGCGGATCGCGGCCGGTCGAAACGTGGAAGGTGATCGGCAGGTTGGCGTCCTGGATTACCGCCCACAGCGGATCGAAGTGCGGCAGGTTGTAGTTCACATGATTGCTGTCGTAGCCGCCCCAGATCGGCTTGCACGGCAAGGTCAGGCACTTGAAGCCGAGCTTGGCCAGGCGCCGCACCTCAGAAATCGATCCTTCCAAATCGCCCGTGGCGATCGAGCCGGCGGGGATCATGCGGTCCTGATACGTGCCGAACTGCTCCCATGCCCAGTCGTTCCACACCCGGCACTGCGCCATCGCGAACTGCGGATCGGGCGTGGCCCACATGGCCAAGCCCTTGTTAGGGAAAATCAGCTCGACGTCGATGCCGTCGCGATCGTGATCTGCCAGCCGCCCAAGCGGATCGGCGCCCGCTTTATTGCGCGCCATGTCCTCGCCTTCCAATGTCGACAGGCGCAGGCGGTCGGGGCGATAGCCTTCGCAGTACCGCCACTGCACGCCGTCCTTGTCGGTGACCACGCGCGGCAGGCGCTCGTGATATTTCTTGTCCATGCGGTCGAGCCACAGGGTTGCCGGTTCATTGGCGTGGCCATCGGCGGAAACCATGAAGTACTTCCGCGCAGCATCGGGGCGCGCGCTGCGCGCCCAACCGGCGGCGCCGGGCGTGTCCAGACGCCAGCGGTTGGGTTCGTTGACGATGATCTGACTCATGACGGCCCCCTAGGTGCATTGCCGGG
The DNA here is from genome assembly GCF_052439685.1 of Reyranella sp. Taxonomy (GTDB): domain Bacteria; phylum Pseudomonadota; class Alphaproteobacteria; order Reyranellales; family Reyranellaceae; genus Reyranella. The sequence goes on along the minus strand of NZ_JBQVQG010000046.1, from coordinate 19,753 downwards.
CAAGACCGGCGGGTAATTGACCGGTGACTAGCCGATCTTGAAGTAATCCGGCCGGCCAGCCGACCAGAAGTCGCCCCACATCTGCTGACCACCGTCGATGGTAAGGACCTCGCCGGTTATGAACTTGCCCGAGGAACCGGCCAGATAGACGCAGCCTTCGACGACATCCCAGACATCGCCCGGGCGACGCATAGGATTGCTCTCGTAAAAGGTCTTCCGGCCCTCGTTGGAGTATTGCTCGAAGCCACTGCTCTCCACGGCACCGACCCCGAGGCAATTGACCCGGATGCCCAAAGGCGCCCATTCCACCGCGACCGTCTTCGACAGATAGATTACACCAGCGCGCGCCGCGGTCGAATGCGCCATGTGCGGTAATCCGCGTCTGATAGTAGCCGTTATATTGACGATATTGCCCATTTGGGCATGATCGCGCCAGCGCCGGGCAGCGGCCTGCATCATGTACCACGTGCCGTTGAGGTTCGTGTCGATCACGGCCCTCCAGCCTTTGACGCTGAAATCGATCGCCGGCTGTGCGAATTGCCCGCCGGCGTTGTTGACGAGCACGTCAAGTCGGCCATGGGTCGACCATACGCGTTCGATGAAGGATTCGACCTCGTCCGGTTCGCGAATGTTCATCGCCATGGCGTCGACGTCGGTGCCAAGGCCGCGCAGCAAGGCGACCGTGGCTTCGAGCTTCTCCGGCTTGCGACCGCACAGAACGAGACGTGCGCCGAGCCTCGCGAAAAGAATGGCGATCGCCTTGCCAATGCCGCTACCCCCGCCCGAAACCACGATCACCTTGCCCTTGAACAGGTCGGGCCCGAATACGGTGGGATGCGCGAGGAGCTCGGCGTCGCTGAAGCCGAACCGGCGTTCGCCGGCGGATACTGAATCGGTCATGAGTGCCGACGTTTCGCCAGCATGATCAAGTGGGGGCCTGGAAGCGCGGCATGACCTTCGTCGCCATCAGCTCCAGCGATCGCAGGATCTGGCCGCGGTCGTGCAGGCCTTGCGGTATCAACAGCACGATCTCGTCCTGGCCGGGTACGGCCTTCTGAACTGCTTCCAGCCGCCGCGAGATGGTATCGGGCGACCCGACCAAGAGCTCGGGCAGGCCTTGGCCGAACGGGGTGGCCCATTGGCGCCAAAACCACCGCATGTCCTTCAGCTGCTCTTGCGCTTCGGCATCGGTCGGCGCGCAGATGAAGATGCCGCCCCAGGCCGTCGCGTGGCCGGGTTTGACGGCCTGGCCGTGCTTCGCGGCTTCTTCGTGATAGGCGCGATTGAGTTGGCCGTAGAAATCGAGTTTGTCCGTCAAGACGATCGGCTTGCCGCCGTACTTCGCCCAGAACAACGCCGTGCGCATCGAGGCGGCGAAGCCGCCATAGAGCGGCGGGTGCGGTGTCTGCAGCGGACGCGGCGCGATGCCGACTTCGTTGATGCGCATGTCCAGGGCGACGCCCTGCCCGTACGTCGTGTAGACGCCGTGCGGATGCGGGTTGACCATGCCGACGGGCGGGAAGTTCCAGTACCGGCCGCGATGGCTGAAGGTATCGTGCGTCAAAGCCTTGACGACGACGTCGACGAACTCGCTGAAATATTCCCGGTTGGCTTCGTCAGTCGGCGAATCCTTGTTCCATGGACCGACGGCGTGGAGATCGTCCCGCACCTTGAAATTTTCGACCCAGCGGGCCTGATAGCCACGCACCAGGCCGACGCCGAAGCGGCCGCCCAGCATGTGATCCATGGTAGCGATGTCCTCGGCGACGCGCAGCGGATTGTGTGTGGTCGATACGAAGCCGCAGGTGATGACCCGCAGCCTCTTCGTGTGCTTGCCGATCCACATTCCCATCAGCCGCGGGTCGTTCGAGATCTCGAAGCCCTCGATCTGCAGATGGTGTTCTGGATGGCCAAAGCCGAAATACCCGGCATCGTCGGCGAACCGGGCGTACTCGGCGATCTCGTCGAGCATGCGCTGGTAAAGCTCCGGTTTGCGGCCGGCCATCCCGCCTTCGAGTTCAGCCCGCCGGCCAATCGTGCAATAGACGAAGAGGCTGAACTTCATGACGATCCCTCACGGCTCGAAGGCGGCTTGCCGGCAGTTGATGCCGAATCTCAGGACATGATGCCAGGGCCGGCTAGGCCGCCAAGCGGTAAAGCGTCGCGACGTTGTCGTGTAGGATCCGCTGACGCTGTCCCGCGGCGAGATGGGCGGCCTGTTCGGCGATCACGTCCTGGCTCCAGGGCCAGGTCGAGTCGCTGTGCGGGAAGTCGTTGGCCCACATCAGCTGATGCGGCGCCAGCATGTCGACAAGCTTGAAGGCGATGTAATCGTCCTGGAAGGTCAGGCTGATGTTGTCGCGGAAATACTCCGACGGCAGGCGCGGCAGCTCCTGTCCCTTCATCCAGTAGCGGTGGCGCTTGTAGGCGTGATCCATGCGGTACATGAAATGCGGCGCCCAGCCGGCGTCGGCTTCGACGCACACCACTTTGAGTTTCGGGTGGCGAGCGAACACGCCGCTGAATATCAGCATACCCATGATGTCCTGACAGCCACGAATGATCGACAGGAACCCGTTGATCCGCGGGCCGCGGTGCTGATTTATACTGTCGCTGCTCGACGTGAGGATGTGGAAAGACAAGGGCATGTCGAGGGCGACGGCGGCTTCCCAAAGGGCATCGTAGGCCGGGTTGTCGTAGTCCAATTCGCCGGGATTGCCCGGCATCATGACGCCCTTGAATCCCATGGCCTTGATGCGCTCGAGATCGGCAACACCTTCCTTGATGGTGCGGATTCCCGTTTGACCAATGCCGATCAGCCGGTCGGGGGCATGCATCGTGTACTGCTGGAGCCAGCGATTGTACGCATCAAAGCAAGCCTTCTTGTAATCCTGATCAGGATGGTTGCAGAGAACCATGCCGACGGTCGGATAAATGATCTCCGCGCCGATGCCATCCCGGTCCTGATCGGCGAGGCGGGCGGCCGGATCCCAACCGCCGCGATGGAGGTCCTCGAAAAGCGCCCCTCCGACACGGATACTACTGGGCTCGACGCCTGCTGCCGCCACCAAGCCCATCGGGACGGTCTGCTTCATGCCTTCAACGACGTAAACGTCGCCGTACTTGGGATCGCGGACTATGTGGGGCGCGCGGTCGCGATAGGCTGCCTCTATATGCTCGCGATAGCAATCCGGAGGCTCAGTGATATGCGAATCTGCGGAAATCGGCAGCTGCTTCATGGTCGTCTCCTCATGTGATTCAGTTGATCAGGACTCATGCTTCCTGGAGGCAGAGCGCCTCGTGGACCGAGCGATGGAAATGCGCCAGCGCAGGCTCGTTGCGGCCGAACAGCAGGTGGTCTTGCGCGCCGGAATGGAAGCCACGCTGCATGTCCTCCCCAAGCGGGAAATCCTCATGTTCCACCGTATCGAGCAGGATCTTCATGTTGCGATCCCAATGGCGCGTCGCCTTGTCGGTTAGGGCCGGCTCGGGGATGTAAAGGGACGCGTGCATTACGCTCTCGTCCGGAGTTGCCCCCGGGAAAACGCGCCACGTCTCCATATGGTCACCCTGCCAAACCAGCACGGTATTCGGGAACAGCGCGTAGACGACGGCCGTGTGCTTCAGCACGTCCCACTCGCCCTCCGGCGCTTCGCGCAGTGTCCGGAAGCCGGTGCGTGGCACCGCCATTCGAACGTGCCGGCCATAGGGATCGAAGGACGTGTGCGCACCCAGAATCATCGAGGCGATCGAATTCCGATGAAGGATCTTGATATGGTAACCCTCCAGGAATGTGCCGATCACGAGCTTCCAGTTCATCGCTCGCCGCAGCGTACGCGTCTGGTAGTGGCTGTAGCGCTCGAACCCATATGCCGCCATCTCCGGCGCGAGAGCGCCCAGCAGCGTGTCGGGATCGAAAGGCTTCTCGCTACCTGGTCGCACCCAGATGAAGCCGTTGCGTTCGACGGCCGCCAATCGTCGAAGACTGAGCGTCGGCCGGTCGACTTCGCCGAACGCGTCGGCATCCAGAATGCCGAGGAGCCGCCCGTCGAGGCCATAGGCCCATCCATGATAAGGACAGTTGAAGGATCCTCCGGTTCGGGCGCAGCCTTGGGCAAGATCCGCTGTCGCCAGCTTGGCGCCGCGATGGCGGCACACGTTGAGAAACGCGTTTACTTTGCCGTCCTTTCCGCGGACCACAAGAATAGGGCGGCCGGCAAAGTCGTTGGTGAAGAAATCGCCGGGATTCGGCAGGTCGCCCGTCATGCCAAGGATGAGCGGATGGTCGCGGAACAGCAATTCGCGTTCGCGGTCCGCTTGATCCCGACAAATGTAGTCACGAACCGGATTGGCGAAGGGCGCCTCGCTACGCGCCCTTTCATCTTTGTCGATGTATTCGAGCAGTATACGACCAAGCTTGACTTGCTCTGCTTGTTCCATGGTCGATCCTCCTATCCGCCAAATAGCGCATGGCTATACAAATCTTGGTTCTCGACGGGCATGGAAAGCCGTCAATCCTTCGGAGACGTTCTCTGAGCGAAGCACGTCGACAACACAGCTGGCCTCATGCGCCAGCCCGTCCGACAACGCCTCGTCAAGGCCGGAACGGGCGAGCGACTTCATTGCCGCTACGGATTCGGGATTGCGGGTCGCCAGCGCCTGCGCATACGCAATAGCACGGTCAGCGAGGGCTGCGTCGTCGTCGACCACGAGATTCACAAGCCCCCATTCGCGCGCCGCGACCGCATCCAGCCACTCCGCGCTGTACATTAGATGAAGTGCCCGACGCAGGCCGACAAGGCGCGGCAGGCGCTGCGTGCCGCCCCATCCGGGAATGAGCCCGTACCGCGAATGTTGGTCACCAAAGCGTGCCGAACTGGCGGCGAACACGACATCGCATGCCATCGAGAGTTCGAGGCCGCCGGCAAGGCACAGCCCATGCACGGCGGCGACGACCGGCAGGCGCGAGCGTTCAAGGGCCATGAGGGCTTCGTGTCCTGCCGACAGGAAGCTCTCGAGCGAGGCTCGCGACGTGCGCGCCTCGAGAACCTCGTCGAGATCGGCGCCGGTGCAGAAATGCTTGCCATTGGCCTTCAGCAGCACGACCCGGCATGCCGGGTTCACCTCCAAGGACCGCACGGCGGCACACAGGCCGTCCGCTAGACCGCGTGAAATGCAATTGAACTTCTCGGGCCGGTTCAATGTGATCACACCGACCTGAGCTTGCAGCTCTACGAGGACAGGTGGGACAATGGTCATCGGCACCCTCCAGCTAGTACGGCACCGCGACGCGCCCGATCTTCTCGCGCGCGATGATCATCTTCTGGATCTGTTCCGTGCCATCACCGATTTGCAGGCCCATCACGTCGCGGAGGCGCTGTTGGTGCGGCAGGTCCATCGTGTAGCCGGAATGACCGTGCGTCAGAAGGCACCGATGAATAGTCTGAAAGGCAGTCTTCGGCGCCCACCATTTGCACATGGCCGCCTCCGACGTGTGAGGCATGCCCTGGTCGCGCAGCCACAGCGTCCGATAGCACAGGAGTCGCGCGGCTGTGAGCAGCGTTTCCGCCTCGGCCAGCGGCTCCGTCACGCCTTGGTAGCGCGCCAGCGGATGACCGAAGGCCTGACGTGCAGTGACATACTGCCAGGTTTCCTCGAGCGACGCGCGGGCCGGCGCCAGCACCTGCAGTCCGATCAGCGCGCGGCTGTAGTCGAACCCTTGCATGACCGTGCGAAAGCCCTCGCCTTCGCCGCCGATGCGCCATTCGTCCGGCACCTTCACGTCCTGGAAGAAGACGGAGCCGCGGCCGACGATCTTGGAACCCACGTCGTTGAAGCTGGAACGGCTGATGCCGGGAAGGTCGAGTGGCACGTGGAAGGCCGTCACGCCGCGAGCCCCCGCGTCGGCCTCGCCGGTACGGGCGAAGATGACGATGGATTCCGCCTGTTCGATCATCGAAATCGAAGTCTTTTCGCCGTCGAGCACGTAGCCTTCGTTGTCGCGGCGCGCCTTGAGCTGCAGATTCGCGGCGTCGGAGCCGCCGCGCGGCTCGGTCAGTCCCAGCGCCACCAGCGTCTCGCCGCGGCAAATCCTCGGCACGACGTCACTCGCGATCTCCGACGGTCCATGGCGCGCCAGGATCGAACCCATCAGGGACCCGAGAAGCTGCACATAGGCGACGCCCAGATCGGCGCCGGCAATGCCTTCGACCACCAGCCCGGCCGTGACGCCGTCCGCGCCGAGCCCGCCGAACGCCTCCGGCAGATCGACCCCGATCAAGCCGACTGCACCCATCTCCCGCACCAGCGATGGCGCTATGCGGCGTTCCTGTTCGCGCGAAATGTATCCCGGCGCTAGTTTCTCGGCGGCGAAGCGCCGAGCGGTCTCACCGATCTGCTGCTGCTCGGGCGTCAGGGAAAAGTCCAACCGCCGGCTCCTACTTCACGAAGTCCCGGAAGCGCGGTAGGCGCTTCTCGTTGAGCGCTTTGACCCCTTCCTGGGATTCGGCACTCGCGTAGTAGAGGCGCAGCGCCTGCATACCCAGACCACCGATGCCGCGAATGTTTTCGCTGTCGGCGTTGAACGACTTCTTGGCAATGGCGATAGCTGTAGGGCTGCGCTGCACCAGTTCGGCGCACCAAGTCTCGACTTCGGCATCGAGTTTGTCGTCAGGCACCACGGCGTTGACCAGCCCCATATCCATCGCCTGGCGGGCCGTGTAGCGCCGGCACATGTACCAGATCTCGCGCGCCTTCTTCTCGCCGACCACGCGCGCCAGATAGGCGGTGCCGAACCCGGGATCGACCGAGCCCATCTTTGGCCCGACTTGACCGAAGATGGCGCTTTCACCGGCGATGGTAAGGTCACAGATCGTTGCCAGGACGTTGCCGCCGCCGATGGCGTAGCCACGCACCTTGGCGATCACCGGCTTGGGGACGTCGCGGATGACGCTGTGCAGTTCCTCGACCGGCATTCCGACCGAGCCGCGCGTCGATCCGTCGCCGTACTGGCCGCTGTGATCGGACTGATCGCCACCGGTGCAGAACGCCTTGTCGCCGGCTCCCGTCAGGACGATGGCGCCGACATCGCCATCCCATCCCGCCTTGAGAAAGGCGTCGAGGAGTTCCACCACGGTGCGCGGACGGAACGCATTGTAGACCTTTGGCCGGTTGATCGTGATCGTGGCGACGTGGTCGGCCTGGGCGTAGAGGATGTCCTGATAGTCCATCGAGTTACCCATGCATCGTGAGGCCACCGGAGACGCTGACGGTCTGGCCGGTAATGAAGCTGGCGTCGTCGCTGAGCAGAAAACAGACGATGCCGGGGTAGTCATCCGGCTGCCCCAAGCGACGGAGCGGAATCGCCTTCTTGAGAGCCTCGGCGAGCCCCGCCGCAGATTCGCTGACGGTCGCGAACAGGGGCGTGTCGGTCGGCCCAGGACAGACTGTGTTCATCACGATCCCCTGACGTGCCACTTCCCGCGCCAATGTCTTGCCGAATGCTGCAATCCCGCCCTTGCAGGCCGAGTAGACAGCTTCGCCGGAGGAACCGACCCGGCCCGCGTCGGAGGCAATACTGACGACATGGCCTTTGCCGTGCTTGACCATCTTCTTCAGCACGACATGCGTGACGTTGAGCGGGCCCCAGAGATTGATGTCGATCACTTTTCGCCAGAGATCCCGATCGCTGTCCACGAAGCGCACGGCCTTGTCCCAACCCGCGTTGTTGACCAGACCGCCGATTGGTCCAGCGGCCTGCTCAAACGCATCGACGGCCCGCGCGACCGCGTCGTAGTCAACGATGTCGACCTCGTAAGCGAATGCTCGACCACCACCCTCGCGAAGCGCACTCGCCGTGGCCTCGGCCGCCTGTCCGTTGATGTCAAAGATGCCGACCACGGCTCCTTCCATCGCCAGACGCCCGGCGATTGCGTGGCCGATGCCGCTGGCGCCGCCCGTGACGATGACAGGCTTGCTCTTCAATCCACGCATCGCGACTATGATCCTCCCGGACTGCACATCCACCAAGAAAGGCGATTGGGATCGCCGGGCATCAGCGCACATCTCCTTCACGTTCTTGGAAAGTCGAGCGCATTTACTTGAACCGACTTTCAAATCGCCATTAGAAACGTAGGCAGCTGACACCGACGAGTCAAGCAATGTCTGTCCACTCGCGACCCGAAATCGCGGGCGTGCGGGAGCGCAATAGCCGGCCGCCTCTGCGCGCACCCGCCATTCATTACCGATATGCCGCAACGACGACGAAGCGCCATTGCAATCAGGGTGCGACTGCCAGAAAAATCGCATCTTCAGCGCCAATCGCGGCGATTGACTGCCCAACTTCAAACTTCTAACGTCCATTAGAGAACTGTGGCCGCCTATAGTGATTGCTTGCTAATCGCCTGACATGCTGACGGGTGCTCGTTCAATTTCGCGGATAATGAACTTCTATCAAACGGGCAGCTAACACGTCCGGAAAACGCGCAGGGAGCGCTCTCGAGATGTCCGAGCAGAAAGACCTTCAAGTCATCGTCGACCCAGAGCTATGCCAGGGACACAATCGATGCAAGGCGATCGCGCCGGAATTGTTTGAACTCGACGAATTCGGGCACGCGCATGCAGTTGGCGACGGCACGGTCCCTCCCGGCCTCGAGGGCAAGGCGCGGCTTGCCGAAGCAAACTGCCCTGAATTCGCGATCAAGGTGGCGCAAGCCTAACTGAAGGAGGTCACAATGACGGATCGCCCACCTGTTTCTGATTGGGCCACAGACTTCGACCACCTGGACCCACGCTGGGTGACCGAACCCTATCGGATCTGGGATGAGTTGCGGCGACAATGTCCAGTCGCGCATTCCGAACGATACAACGGCGTTTACTTCCCTAGTCGGTACGCCGATGTCCGGGCGATCGCGTACGATACCGAGCACTTTTCTTCACGCCGCGTGGTCGTTCGCGAAGTGCCGCCCCGCGCACCGTCGGGTTCCGAGAAGCCGAAATCCTCGCCGGCAGCGTCGACGCTGGCTTCGCCGCCGATCACCTCGGATCCACCGCATCATCGACCGGCGCGAATGGTCTTGCTGCCCGCTTTCACCCCGGACGCCATCAGCCGCCTGGAGACGAGAGCGCGCAAGATATGCGGCGACCTGGTTGATCGCTTTGCATCGGACGGCAATTGCGATGCGGCGATCGACTACGCCCAGCATGTTCCCGTAGTCGTCATTGCACATATGCTTGGACTGCCGGAGGGAGACGGCGACAGATTCCGACGTTGGATTCACCTTCTTCTACACGAAGGAATCGCGGAGAACGCCTCCTTCGCTCAGGCGCTGGCAGAGATGGATGACTATTTCAGGGTGCAGATCGCAAACCGTCGTTCGGTCCCCGGAGAGGACCTGATCACTTTCCTGCTTGGCGCACGAATGGAGGATCAGCCCCTTTCCGATGAGCACATAATCGGTACGCTCCGTCTCTTGCTGATCGCAGGGATCGATACAACCTGGAGTGCCATTGGCTCCTGCCTCTGGCATCTGGCTCAGAATCGCGATGACCGACGCCGGTTGGTCAGCGAGCCGGAGCTCATGCCGCTTGCGGTGGAGGAGTTTCTGCGGGCGTATGCGCCGGTGACCATGGCCCGCCAAGTCGCCAAGGAGACCACGGTCGGCGGTTGCCTGTTCAAGGAGCGTGAAATGGTGTTGCTGTCCTTCCCGGCAGCGAACCGTGATCCGGAGATCTTTCCGCAGGCTGATCGTGTCCTGATCGATCGGGCCGAAAATCGACATGCCGCCTTCGGACTGGGGATTCATCGTTGCATCGGCTCAAATCTCGCCCGCATGGAGATTACGGTTGCACTGGAGGAGTGGCTGGCGCGTATTCCCGACTTCGAGCTCGCCGACCCCGCCTCCGTGACCTGGTCGCACGGCCCGGTACGCGGTCCTCGGAAGCTTCCAGTGGTCTTCCGATGACAGCGTTGTCGGTCTTGCACGTCCCTTGACGCCTGCGCTTTGTGCGACGCCGAACACTTCTCGACCGCATTGGTTCTGCCCGAAGGCTTCTGGTGCGAGACCGCGCTGGCCCCTCCGCATGCACGCCCCTTCGATAACGGCTCTAGGCACCGGTAGCCTGCGCGATCACAGAGGCAACTGGCGCGCGGCTGAAGCGGGGCCGTCGCAGTTGGGGGGGGATGATGCAGGATTGGATGCCATCCTTTCCAAGGTTCTGAAGGAGAGAATCGGCAAGGTCTTTTCGGGCGTTTTCGTGGTCGACGCGAGAATTCGAAACTGAAGGGAAAAGGTAAATGGTCACGCGCATTGAGATGTTGTCAATCGAACAAGCTAAGACTGCCGCCAGAGAGTGCGGTATTCGGGAGTCGATGGCCGGCCTCAACGTTTACCGGACACTGTTGCGTCATCCGCAGCTCGCGTCTGCCGTCAACCACTTGCTAACCACGCTGCTCTTCACCGGCAACAAACTCGATATCCGGCTGCGCGAACTCCTGATCATGCGTATCGGGTGGACTACGGGCGCCAAGTACGAATGGACGCAGCATTGGCATTTCGCAGAACGCGTTGGACTGCCGCCGGAAGACGTCATCGCAGTGCGCGACTGGCGTTCATCGACGCGCCTGAGTGCCACGGATCGGGCGGTGCTAGCCGCAGTCGATGACACGCTGGAGCAAGGAAAGATCTCGGATTCCGTTTGGGCTGAGTGCGTGCAGCATATTGGAAGTCCGGAGCAGTTGCTTGAGATGGTGATTGCGATCGGAAACTGGAACATGTTTTCACAACTACTTCGAAGCATCGGGATCCCACTGGAGGAAGGCGTCATGGACTGGCCGCCGGATGGCCGAATCCCCGAAGGTGGCGACGCTTGAGACTAGGCGGTATTTCCTGGCTGCCCCATACGCATGCTCCGCCCAGCATGTCGCTCTGGCGTTGATCTGGTTCCGTGTGTGCAGGAGACGTTAATGGACGAATTGAGTTTGGTGGGCGCCGATGGAATTCGGCTTGTCGCCAGCGTTGCCGGCAGCATTGAGCGGCCGGCGATCCTGCTCGCACACGGCGGCGGCCAGACGCGACATGCTTGGGGTAACACTATGAAAGCGCTGTGCAACCGAGGCTATCGGGCGATTGCTCTTGACCTGCGTGGGCATGGTGACAGCGATTGGTCGGAACATGGACGCTACGAACTAGACGCATTCGCTGACGATCTAATCACAGTTGCCCGATGTCTCGGCCAACCGCCGGCGGTAGTCGGCGCGTCCCTTGGCGGACTCGCCGCTCTTATTGCTGAGGGCGAGAAAGCGGCTGGAACATTTTCCTGTCTGACGTTGGTTGATGTTACGCCAAGAATGGAGATGGCAGGGATAAATCGCATCGTGGGCTTCATGACTGCTCATGTCCAGAAGGGCTTCAAATCAATCGACGAGGCAGCGGATGTCATTGCCGCCTACCTGCCGAATCGTGAGCGGCGGCGCAACCTGAGCGGTCTCGCCAAGAATTTACGGCTCGGATCCGATGGTCGCTACCGATGGCATTGGGATCCACGTTTCATCACGAATGTGCAGCCGCCGGAGCAAGAGCGGCGATTTGACCGATTGGAAAATGCCGCTCGGCGCGTTGGCTGCCCGGTCCATCTGGTCCGGGGAGGAATGAGCGACCTCGTAAGCGAAGAGGTCACCAAAGCATTTCTGGAGCTTGTTCCACATGCAAGCTATTCGAATGTCGTAGATGCAGGACATATGGTCGTCGGCGACCAGAATGATCATTTCTCACAAGCAGTTCTTGGGTTCTTGGAAACCCGCTACCCACCCAAGTGACAAATCGCGGATCACGCACGCCCAACGGCTGAACTGAGACGATATTGACCTGACAGTTTGCGCCACACCGGTTGTCGCGAAGGGAGGGGCCGCAGGTCCCGAGCGTAGCGATGCCCGGTGTGGCCACGCCGCTCCCGGCCGAGGTTAGGATGGTGTTGTGAAGCACATCCAACCTCGAACGGAAAACGACATGACCACGGAGAAGAAGGTAGCACGGCGCAAGCTCACTTTGCTCGAGCTGGCCGGCCAATTCGGCAACGTCAGCAGGGCCTGCCGCATCGTCGGCTACAGTCGCCAGCAGTTCTACATGATCCGGCGCAACTTCCAGACCTACGGCGCCGACGGCCTGCTCGACAGGATTGCCGGACCGCGCAACCCGCACCCCAACCGGGTCGGCGAGGACGTCGAGAAGGCGCTCCTCGACCATTGCCTGGCCCACCCCTGCCATGGCGCCCTGCGGGTTGCCGGCGAGCTGGCGCTGGCAGGCATCCAGGTCTCGTCGAGCGGAGTGCGCGGCGTGTGGAGCCGCCACGGCCTGCTCGGCAGGCATGAGCGGCTGATGCGACTGGAGAAGGCCTCAGCCGACCGCGTCGTGCAGCTCAATGAGGAACAGGTCGCGGCACTCGAACGCTTCAGCCCGGAGTTCCGCGAACGCCACATCGAGGCCCATTACACCGGCGATCTGCTGGCCGTCGATACCTTCTTCGTCGGCCACCTCAAGGCGATCGGCAAGGTCTACCTGCAGACCGCCATCGACAGCTGCTCGCGCTTCGCCTGGGGCCGCCTCTACACCAACAAGATGCCGCTGACCGCCGTGCATCTGCTCAACACCGATGTCGTGCCCTTCTTCGAGGAACACGGCGTGCCCATCAAGACCGTGTTGTCAGACAATGGCCGCGAGTTCTGCGGCCGGCCCGACCGCCATCCCTACGAGCTGTTCCTCCAGCTCGAAGGCATCGAGCATCGCAAGACCAAGGCGCGATGCCCGCAATCGAATGGCATCGTCGAGCGCTTCCATCGCACGCTGCTCGACGAGCACTTTCGTGTCGAAGGCCGCAGGACCTGGTTCGAGACCGTCGAGCAGATGCAGTAGGCGCTCGACGCCTACCTCGTCACATACAACATCGCGCGGCCCCATCAGGGCCGTGGCATGAACGGCCGCACGCCCGGCCGCGCCTTCCTCGACCGCATCCCCGCAAACGACAATCCACAGAAGGACAACCAGCAGAACATCGACCAGACTGAAGCCGCCTGATCACCGGCGCGGGCGCGGTAACTGTCAGCCGATTACTGTCTCAGTACACAACGGCCGCGTTCGAAAGATCGCTTCGGCGCGTGCCGCCCCAGAATGCGATGACGGTCAGGGCCACTTCGCCGGTCTCGAGCTGTTTGAAAGTGCTCTGATCCCTTAAAACTGGACCGTTGTGAGCTAGAGTTTTCCGGTCGTTTCCCAGGGCTGGGAAGGAGCGGAAGACGATGAAGGTATCGAAGTTTTCGGAAGCACAGAAGGCGTTCATCCTGAAGCAGGGCAAGGACGGCCTGCCGGTTGCGGATCTCTGCCGGAAGGCTGGGATCAGCCAGGCGACGTATTTCAACTGGAAGAAGAAGTACGACGGGTTGCTGCCGACGGAGATGCGGCGGCTGAAGCAGCTCGAGGAACAGCAAGCTGCGCAAGGTCGTGGCCGACCTCAGCCTCGACAAGGCGATGCTGCAGGACGTGATCCGCCGAAAACTCTGAGGCCTGGCCGGAAGCGCAAGCTGGTCGACGAGGTGCGTGGCGAATGGGGCGTGTCGATCCGTCGGACCTGCCGGGTCCTGGAGGTCGACACATCGACCTATCACTACAAATCGCGGCTCCCCCGGACAGGCCGTTCTGGAGGGGCGGATCAAGGAGATCTGCCAAACGCGGGTGCGCTGTGGGAACCGCCGCGTGCACGTGCTGCTGCGCCGGGAGGGTTGGCGCATCAACCACAAGAAGGCCTATCGGATTTATCGCGAGATGGCCCTGCAATTGCGCAACAAGACGCCCAAGCGGAGGGTCAAGGCGAGGCTGCGGGAAGACCGCAAGGCTGCCACCGGACCGAACCAGACCTGGGCGATGGACTTCGTCCACGATCAGCTGGCGACCGGGCGGAAGCTGCGGGTGCTGACGGTGGTCGATATCTTCTCGCGCTTCTCACCGGCGATCGATCCGCGCTTCACGTATCGCGGCGAGGACGTGGTCCGGATCCTGGCTCAGGTTTGCGCCGGAGTCGGTTATCCGCCGACGATCCGGTCGATCAGGGAAGCGAGTTCGTCTCGCGCGATCTCGAACTGTGGGCATACGCCAGGGGCGTGACACTCGACTTCTCACGGCCCGGCAAACCGACCGACAATGCGTTCATCGAAGCGTTCAACGGCCGCTTTCGTGCGGAATGCTTGAACGCCCATTGGTTCATGAGCCTTGAAGATGCCCGGCAAAAGATGGAGGCTTGGCGCAGGTACTCCAATGAGGAGCGCCCGCATGGCGCGATCGGGCAGAAGACCCCGATTACATTGCTTTCGTCGCATGGCACACCCAGCCCGCCATCGTGACGAAGCCCGGAAACTCTAACCCCGCGTGATCCAACGTTGGGGAGCGGAGCAATGACGAACGGATTCCACACTCGACTGGATGAAACCTGGGGCTCAGGTCAAAAGCATCGTTGATGCCGGCGAGCTGGATGCGTCCCAAGATGAGCCTGTCTAGCTTCAGATCGCCATGCAAATAGAAGTCGACCAGACGATTCAATACGAAACTTATTGGTTCCCATTGTGGAGCCTTGGATGCGCTTCTCGCCGAGTAGCTCCGCACGCGAGACCTCGAAACGGGTGCCGAGCGGCATCATGCCGATGACGGTCGCGGTGCCTCCACGTCGCAGCATTCGGAACGCCTGCTCGACGGCCGATAGGCCTACGCCACGGAGCCAATCACCGCGACCGTCGATCTAAGTTCGACTTTTGCGGTTCGGAACACCGTTCCCGCGCAGGTCATCACTGCACAGTCAATTAGCGCTACCTGGTCCAGCGGCCTGTGACAATGACAATCCTACCATTTAGTTCACACATGGATATTATGTCGCCTCTAGAATTGCACGTCGCCAGATGAGCCCGCTGGCGAACGACCTAGTCTCGGTGTGGTTGAGCTAAGCCCATGTCGGCTCCATATGGGGGAATTCCAGTGAGTGAAGGACTGTCGACCCATTCACGTCGCACATCCAATCCGAAATCGGCGATCACCAGGCAGCGCATTCTTGATGCAGCAGCACGTGCATTCAGTCTTAAAGGATATGCCGCGACGACCATTAATGACATCGCGATGACTGCGGAAATGCAGGGCGGCAGCATCTATTACTATTTCGAGTCGAAAGACCACATCCTACAAGAAGTACTCGATGTAGGCATAACTCGAGTATTCTCCGCTGTCCGTCTCACCATCGGGTCCTTACCCGCTTCCTCCACGTTCAGCGAAAAGCTCGAGGCCGCAGTGACGGCCCACCTCACGATGCTTTTGCAGCAGGGCGACTATACATCCGCGAACATTCGGGTATTCGAACAGGCACCCCCGGCCGTCAAACGGCAGAATCGAAAGCTTCGCGCGTCATATGGTGAGTACTGGAGTCGCCTGCTGTCAGAGGGACAACGTTCAGGCGAGATTCGCAAGAATGTCGACCTGACCGTTCTGCGCCTGATGATTCTAGGGGCAATGAACTGGGCCGTCACATGGTACCTTGCTGATCGGATGCCCATTTCCGAGCTGGCTCAGAAGTTTTGCGATATCGTGCTGAGGGGCGTCGAGCTAGACAGCAGTCTACCGGCGAGTTTTACCAGAAAGCGGCGTAATCGTTCTTGACCCCGAATTTCCGGAGGGCTTTTCCAATTGGGGCCTAGCAAGGCTGATTCTTGTGTAAGGTTCAATACTTTAGGGCGTCTGGAGTTGTGGCCAACAGTGAACCCGACGAATGACTCTGGAGACGAGCCATTGCGCCTTGATTTTGAGCGCCGCTTGGAGGCGCAATTCCATGATTCACATATCACCACCGCCGACAGATTGCTTGTCTACCATGAACTCGATGACGCACTCGGTTTGACGGGCATGGTTGGAAATGAACTCGTGATCTGCGCCGGCAAGAACGGCCGGCACACGCTGACGGTATTGTTTCTTCAGTCCGTCTTCGGCCGTCTTAGTGGCTACGAGGAGGCCAACGACGCCGACCGCCTGGGGGCGACCCGGCGATGCGATGGATTGTCGGTGGGCGCGCCGTAGCGAAGCGGGCCGCATCGGCCAACCAGATGGGAAGTTTCGCAGAGACAGGGTCTGTTGCAGCTCGGCTTCGGGCCTGCCGGTGGCACGCCGACCGACATGCGCTACTTGGTTTGAATCGACAATGTTGTCATCCTAGATATAGCGAGCGACTGTTCGCCTTTCCAAAGGTCCCTCGCCTTCGACTCGTCATGGCAGAAAGATTGGATTGAAATGGATTTCGCCTTCTCCGAAGATCAGCTCGCCATCAAGGACAGCGTCGCGAAACTCTGCGCCGGCTTTGACGAGAGATACTGGCTGAAGAAGGACAAGGAAGGCGGCTTTCCGGAAGATTTCTACCGGGCGATGGCCGATGCCGGATGGCTGGGAATCGCGATGCCCGAGGAGTTCGGCGGATCCGGTCTCGGCATCACCGAGGCCTCCATCATGATGCAGGCGGTGGCCGAATCGGGCGCGGCGCTGCAGGGCGCCTCGGCGATCCATCTGAACGTGTTCGGTCCCAACCCGATCGTGGTGTTCGGCACCGAGGAGCAGAAGAAGCGCATCCTGCCCGACATCATCAAGGGCAAGGTGAAGGGCTGCTTCGCCGTCACCGAGCCCGATGCTGGCCTAAACACGACGGCGCTGGAGACGCGGGCCGAGCGTGACGGCAACGGCTACGTCGTGCACGGCAAGAAGACCTGGACCACCACGGCGCAGGTCGCGGACAAGATGCTGCTGATCGCCCGCACGACCCCGAAGGAAAAGTGCAAGCGGCCGACCGACGGGCTGTCGCTGTTCTACACCGACTTCGACCGCAGCAAGATCGAGGTGCGCGAGATCGAGAAGATGGGGCGCAAGGCGATCGACACCAATCAGGTCTTCATCGACGGGCTGAAGGTACCGCTCGAGGACCGGATCGGCGAGGAGGGCAAGGGCTTCCACTACCTGCTGCACGGGCTCAATCCCGAGCGCATCCTGATCGCCGCCGAGGCGATCGGCATCGGCAAGGCGGCACTGGCGCGCGCAACACAGTACGCCAAGGAGCGGGTCGTGTTCGGCCGGCCGATCGGCAAGAACCAGGCGATCCAGCATCCGCTCGCCGAGAGCTGGATGCAGCTCGAGGCGGCCAACCTGCTGACCTTCAAGGCAGCCTGGCTGTACGACAACGGCAAGGAGTGCGGCGCCGAGGCCAACTCGGCCAAGTATCTCGGCGCGCGCTCGGCCTACGATGCCTGCGAACGCGCGATCCTGACCCATGGCGGCTATGGCTATGCCAAGGAGTTCCACGTCGAGCGCTTCCTGCGCGAAGTGATGATCGCCCGCATCGCGCCGGTCAGCGAGCAGCTCATTCTCTGCTACGTGGCGGAGCGCGTGCTGGGGCTGCCGAAGAGCTATTGAACTCATAGGGCAGACAGTAGCGCAGAGCGCGTTTTGCAGATGGAGCGTACGCATCCGGTAAGAGCCGCCTAGTCGCTCGGGCGTTCTGACGCACAATGACAGGATGGAGAGATCGGAAGCGACGGGTGTCACGGATGTGCGTGACAGGCGGGCGTTGCCGGCGGTGGAACGAACGGTGGAGCGCCGTGCAAAAGGCGGCGATCGTGGCCGAGAGCGTCGACGGCAATGGTCAGTGAGCGCGGTAGCACGCCGCCATGGGCCGACACCGACCCAGTTGTTCGCCTGGCGTCGGCAGGCGCGCGGACGATCTGTGATGGCCAAGGAGCGGCTGAGCTTCGCGTCGGTGGTGGTGAACTCGGCGGTGATCGAGATCGAGTATGGCGGGGCTGTGATCCGGGTGCCGGCGGGGAGTGATGCGGCGACGGTGCGGGCGGTGCTGCAAGCCGTGAAGGCGTTGGCGTGATTATCCCTTCGGGCGGGGTGCGCGTGCTGGTGGCGACCAAGCCAGTGGACTTCCGCAAAGGCCTCGAGGGTCTGGCGGCGCTGGTGCGCGAGGCGATGGGAGGCGACCCGTTCAGCGGGGCGATCTTCGTGTTTCGGGCCAAGCGTGCCGATCGGGTGAAGCTGATCTTCTGGGACGGCACGGGCATGGTGCTGGTGGCCAAGCGGCTGGAGGACGGCAAGTTCCGCTGGCCCGGCGTGCAGGACGCGATCCTGCGGCTAAGCGCGGCTGAGCTGCAGGCCTTGCTCGAAGGGCTCGACTGGCGACGTGTTCATGAGCCGCGGCAGACGGTGGTGCCGACAGCGACGAGTTGACTCGGTAGGCGCAAAGCAGTCGCAAGCTGAGAATGTCTGTGATCCACTGTCGAGCGAGCGGCTGCGTCAGATCATTCGCGAGTTCCAGCGTCATCGCTTCGGTCGGCGGGCCGAGAGCCTGCCCGAGGATCAGCTTGAGCTTGCACTGGAGGACGCCGAGCAGTCAGCGGCAGCGGATCAGGCCGTGTCCGAGCAGCACAATCCCGCCGAGCGCAAGGTGCGCGCCGTCCGCCGGCGGAGCAACCGCGGCAAGCTGCCGACGCATCTGCCGCGCATTGAGACGGTGGTCGATGTGGAGAGCACCATCTGCCCGTGCAGTGCGGGCAGGGTGCATCGGATCGGCGAGGACGTGTCGGAACGCCTCGACATCGTGCCGACGCAGTTCCGGGTGCTGGTGGTGCATCGCCCAAAGTATGCCTGCCGGGCTTGCACCGACGTGGTCGTGCAGGCGCCGACGCCGGCCCGATTGATCGAAGGCGGACTGCCCACCGAGGCAACCGTCGCCCAGGTGCCGGTCTCGAAGTTCGCCGACCATCTTCCGCTCTATCGACAGGCCCATATCTATGCCCGCCGGGGCATTGTCCTCGATCGCTCGACCTTGGCCGACTGGGTGGGACGCGCGGCCTTCCTGCTGCGGCCCGTGCACGAGCGGCTGCTCGACAAGTTGAAGGCCTCGCCCAAGCTGTTCGCCGACGAGACGACGGCACCGGTGCTCGATCCGGGCCGTGGCCGGACCAAGACCGGCCAGCTCTTTGCCAACGCCAGGGACGATCGACCCTGGGGCGGCAGCGATCCGCCCGGCGTGGCCTACGTCTATGCACCGGATCGCAAGGCCGAGCAGCCGATCGCGCACCTGAGCGGCTTCACGGGCATTCTTCAGGCCTGCCCTGAGCGAAGCCGAAGGGTCGACGGCTACGGCGGCTACAGGGTACTGGCCAGGCACAACGACGTGCAGCTCGCCTTCTGCTGGAGCCACGTGCGCCGCAAGTTCTACGAACTCGCCACGCCTGGTCCGGCTCCGATCGCCAGCGAGGCGCTGACGCGCATCGCCGAGCTCTACCGCATAGAAGGCGAGATCCGAGGTCGTTCTGCCGAGGAGCGCCGTATCGTGCGCCAGGAGCGAACCCGCCCACTGGTCGAAGCTCTCGAGCCCTGGCTGCGGGCCAAACTCCAGCTCATCAGCCAGAAGACCAAGCTTGCCGAGGCGATCCGCTACACGCTATCGCGCTGGCTCGGGCTATGCCTGCTCCTCGATGATGGCCGCATCGAGATAGACAACAACGTCGTCAAACGCACCATCCGACCGCTCGCCTTGACCCGCAAGAACGCCCTGTTCGCAGGCTCCGACGCCGGTGCCGAGCATTGGGTCGTCATCGCCTCGCTGATCGCGACCTGCAAGCTGATCGACATCGAGCCTTATCGATACCTCGCCGACGTCATCACCCGCATCATCGAGGGCC
>NZ_JBQVQG010000045.1:0-27457 GCF_052439685.1 Reyranella sp. | reverse complement strand
GCCGTCGGCCGTCGCATCCGTCGCGGCCGCTTCGCGCGCCACGGTCGGCGCGGCGATCGACGCCACGGTGGCGTTCTTGTCGCGGGTCACCACGCGCGCGCTCTCGGGAATGTTGAGCGTCGACATGTGGATCGAGTGGCCGATCTCGAGGCCGGTCAGGTCGACCTCGAAGATCTCCGGAATCGAATCGGCGCGGGTGCGCAGCGTGATCTCGTGCATCACCACGTTCAGCACGCCGCCGCGCTTGATGCCGGGCGAGGCCAGCTCATTGCGGAAGCGCACGGGCACCTGCACGGTGATGATCGAGTCGGGGCCGATGCGCAGGAAGTCGAGATGCAGAGGCTTGTCCGTCACCGGATCGACCTGCACGTCGCGCGGCAGGACGTCGTAGTCCGTACCATCGACGGCGATCTTCATGCGGTGATTGAAGTAGCCTTCCTTGTGAATTTCGCGCTCGATCGTCTTCGGCTCGACGGCGATCATCACGGGCGGCTGCTTGTCGCCGTAGATCACGGCGGGAATCAGTCCTTCGCGACGACTGGAACGGGCGCCCCCTTTACCGGCCCGGTCCCTCATCTTCGCGACGACTTTGGTCGTCTCTGCCATCTGATATCTCCTTGGGTTGCTCTCTCATCGCGGCGTGGCCTCCAGGGGTGCCCATCGCCGGATCTCTTGAAATTACTAGTCGAAAAGGCTCGAAACAGAGGCCTCGTCGGTGATGCGCTTCATCGCCTCGGCCATCAGCGTGGCGATGCTGAGCGGCTTGATGTTGGGCGATACGCGCACCGCCTCGGTGGGCATGATCGAATCGGTGATGACCATCTTCTCGATCGGCGAGGCCGCGATGCGGGCGACCGCGCCCCCGGACAGCACGCCGTGGGTGATATAGGCCGAGACCGAGGTGGCGCCCTGGTCCATCAAGGCGACCGCGGCATTGCACAGCGTACCGCCCGAATCGACGATGTCGTCGATCAGGATGCAGTCGCGGTTCTTCACGTCGCCGATCACGTTCATGACTTCGCTGATACCAGCGGCCTCGCGGCGCTTGTCGATGATCGCGAGGTCGGCGTCGATGCGCTTGGCGATGGCGCGGGCACGGGCAACGCCGCCGGTGTCGGGCGACACGACGGTGAGATTGCGGTTGCTCAGCGTCTCCTTGATGTCCTTGGAGAAGACCGGACCGGCGTAGAGATTGTCGAGCGGGATGTCGAAGAAGCCCTGAATCTGGCCGGCATGCAGGTCGAGCGTGAGCACGCGATTGGCGCCGGCATGGGTGATCAGGTTGGCGACCAGCTTGGCCGAGATCGGCGTGCGCGAGCCGACCCTGCGGTCCTGGCGGGCATAGCCGTAATAGGGAATCACCGCGGTGATGCGGCGAGCCGAGCTGCGGCGCAAGGCATCGATGGTGATCAGCAGTTCCATCAGATGGTCGTTGGCCGGAAAGCTCGTCGACTGGATGACGAAAACGTCCTCGCCGCGAACATTCTCCAGGATCTCGACGAAGATCTCGTTGTCGGAGAAACGGCGTATATTGGCCTTGACCAGCGGCAAGGCCAGTTTGGCGGAAATGGCTTCGGCCAGCGGTTTGTTGCTGTTGCCGGTGAGAATCTTCATGTATCGCTGCCCTCGCGCCGGGGCGGGATGCTATTAAGCCGTTGTTCTAAAACGACAAAACGGCCATCCCGGGCCGCGACGGGGCGGAACATACCAATGAGTCGAAGCCCTGTAAACGCCCTGAAATACAGGACTTTTCGCCGCCCCTTGCCGCGTGCCGGTGCGCCTCGTTGCGCGACCGGCTCCCGAGGTCACGGACGCAAGCGCGCCCGCGCCTTCCCTCAGGCGTGCGGGTTGGCGACGAACGGCCACTGCGTCTTGTCGGCCTTGGTGTAGGGCAGCAGCGACCAGTCCGGCACCAGCGCGCCCGGCGCTGCGACATAGACCACCTCGCTGGCGATCGGCGCATAGGCGGCGTGGAAGTGCTGCATCGACTTCACGACGACGACCTTCTTGGTCGAGGGATCGATGCCGAGTTTGGTGAAGCAGTCGAGGCTGTGGCACTGCGAGCGCGTGGAGTTGACGATCACCGTCACCCCCTCGATCTGCAGGGCGGCGGCATCGCCGATCGGGCTGGTGCCCTTGCGGGCGCCGCCGAACTGGATGAACACGTTCTTCTCGAGCTTCAGCACCTTGGCGCGCGCATCGACCGGCGCGCCCGATTGCGGGCCGAGCTTGCCGCCGAGGCGGATGTCGAGCTCGGCGCCCTCGCCGACCTCGAAGGCGAGCTTCACGGCGCCGGGATCCCAGAACATGGCGACGGCCGCGTCCTTCACCTTGCCGTCGAGCAGCGCCTTCAGGACGAAAGTCGAATCCGAGGCCGCACCGCCGCCGGCATTGTCCGACACGTCGGCCAGCACCATCGGCTTGGGCAGGTTGTGCGAGCTGACCCGCGCCATGGCGGCGTCCAAGGTCACATAGGGCGGCTGGGTGGCCTGGCGCATGGCGAAGAATTCCTGGCCCAGCTCCCTGGCGATCTTCTCGGCCTTGGCCTTGTCGCCGTCGGTGACGGCGATGATGCGGCTGCTCATCTCCTTGATGTCGGACCACGGGAAGCCGTGGGCGACGGAGAGCGAGAGCACGCCGTCCTTGCCTTCCATCGCCATCAGCTTGTCGACGAAGCCGCGCATCGGCTCGCGCGTCGTATGGAACACGCCGATCATGCGGCAGTCCCAGGTGGCCATCACCGGCTTGGTGCGACCCTCGATGGCGCCTTCCATGACGTTGAACAGGTCTTCGGCGCGGTCAGAGACGTCGACGTGCGGATATTCCTTGAACAGGACCAGCACCGTGGCATCACGCATCGTGCCTTCGCCGATATTGCAGTGGAGGTCGAGTTCGACGCCCACGGGAACGTCCGGTCCGACGACCTTGCGCACATGGGCGAGCAGGTCGCTTTCACAGTCGTCATAGCCCTCGGCCACCATGGCGCCGTGCATCGAGAGGAACACCGCATCGACGGGCATCGCCGCCTTCAGGTCGGTGACGATCTCGTCACGGAACGCCTCGTAGACCTTCTTCACCGTCTTGCCGGCCGGCTGCGCAAACGCGCAGAGACTCTCGACCACCTGCCAGCCCTTGGCCTCGGAGCGGGCGCGCCAGACGGCGAGCGGCGCACCGAACATCGGTACCTTGTCGCCGTAGCTGCCCTTACGGAACAGGCAGGTCTCCTCGAACAGGCCGTGCCCGGTCGGAATCGAGGCAAAAGTGTTGGTCTCCGTGCCGAGGCACGCCGTGAAGATCTTCTTCATTGGAAAGAGTTACTCGCTGAACATTGGCTGGACGCTGGGCCGGAGTGTAGCGGCGCGGCGCCGGCCGGCAAAGCGAACAGGTTGTCGGCGGCTGCAGGCGAGGCCATAGTGCCGGCTGCCCTGGAGACTCCGCACATGAGTTCGCGACGTTAACGATCCTTCTCCGCCCATCCCGCCAGGGACCGGGCGCGTCGTTACAGTCGTTGTCGCTCCCGCCGGAATCCCTTCGTGTCCCATCCTCTCCTCGTCGCGCCCATCGGGCGTTCCTTGCTGCGGCTCGCGGGGCCCACGACCGCATTCATGGTGGTGCAGATCGCCGTCGTGCTGGCCGAGATCTGGCTGGTCGGCCGGCTGGGTAGCGGCGCGCTAGCCGCATTCGCACTCGTCTATCCCTTCGTCGTGATGGTGATGAACGTCTCCTCGGGCGGGCTGGGCGGCGCCGTCGCCGCGTCCATGGCACGGGCCTTGGGCGGCGGGCGGCGCGAGGACGCCCAGGCGCTGGTGATCCACGCGATGGTGCTGGCGTTCGCCTTCGCCGCGCTCTGCGCGCTGTTTGCGTGGACGGCGGCGCCGCTCCTTTACCGCATGATGGGCGGCGAGGGCGCGGTGCTGCGACAGGCACGGGCCTACAGCGACGTCTGGTTCAGTTGCGGCGTGCTGGTGTGGGCGACCAACTTTGCGTCGGCCATCCTGCGGGGCGTGGGCAGCGCGGCTTTGGCGGCGCGGTTCGGTGTCGTGGGCTCGGCGGTCTACGTGCCGTTGGCGGCATTGCTGGGGCTGGGTATCGGCGGCTGGCCAGGCTGGGGCGTGCCGGGCTTCGCGGCCGCCGGCATTGCGGCCTCCGGCCTATCGCTCGCGTTGACGGCGCGCGCGATCTGGGGTGGCAGGCTGGGCTTCGTTCCCTCGCTCGGCGGGCGCGGCCTGCAGGGCCGCCTGTTTGCGGAGATCATGGGTGTTGGCCTCGCTTCGTCGGCCGTCACCGTGGTCGGCGGCATCGGAACGATGGTGCTGACCGGACTGGTCGGCCGCTTCGGTACGTCGGCGCTGGCGGGTTACGCCATCGGCTCGCGGCTCGAGAATCTGATGGGCGCGATTTCCTACGGTATCGGCACCGGCATGCTGACCCTGATCGGCGTCGCGGCCGGCGCCGACGGCTGGGCGCGCGCACGTCGCGTCGCCTGGACCGGCAGCCTGTTTGCCGCGGCGGTGATTGGCACGATCGGCGGCGCGATCGCCTTCCTGCCGGAGCAATGGTCGCTTCTGTTCACCAGCGATCCCGCGACGATCGCTGCCTGTGTCGGCTATCTCACGCGGGCTGCCCCGTTCTACATCCTCTACGGCCTCGGCCTGACGCTGCACTTCGGCAGCCAGGGCGCCGGCCGCATGGGTGTGCCGGTCGCGGCCGTGCTGGTGCGGCTGGTCGTCACCGTCGGCGGCGGCTGGCTCGCGATCGAACTGGGGCAGGGGCTCGATGCGCTGTTCTGGGCGATGGGGATCGGGCTCGCCGTCTATGGTCTCGTGATGGGCGGCATGCTGCTGCTGCGGCCCTGGCAGGCGCGTCTTCCCTTGACGCGCTAGACCGCCAGCGCGCGGTCCATCAGTGCGGTTTCGCTGGAGCCGAGGTCGGCGCTGCCGAACTGGGCGAAGGGCGAGCCGCCCAGCCGCGTCTCGGCATAGAGCGCGGCGAAGGGCGAGTCCGCTTCGACCAGCGCGGCCACGGCGGCCAGCTTGGCCAAGCCCTCGCAGACGAAGCGCGCGCGGCGTTCGGCGGCGCCCGACTTCAGGATCTGCTCCAGCGACTGCGCCAGCGGCCCGGCCTTGAAGGCCTGGTCTGCCGTGCGCACGAGGCGTGACAGCGTGTCCGTCGCAGCTTCGGGATGACGGCCGGCCGCGCGCAGCACGTCGAGCGCCATGACGTTGCCCGAGCCCTCCCAGATCGCGTTGAGCGGCGATTCGCGGAAGTAGCGCGCCATCGGCAGGTCCTCGGTGTAGCCGTTGCCGCCCAGGCACTCGAGCGATTCGTAGACGAGCTGCGGCGTGCTCTTGCACACCAGGAACTTCACGGCCGGAGTGAGCAGGCGCGCATACGCCGCTTCGCGCAGATCGTGGGCGGCGTGCTCGGCGGCGCGGATCAGGCGGAACACCAGCGCCACCTGCGCCTCGAGCTCCAGCGCCATGTCGGAAGCGACCGCGCGCATCGCCGGCTGGTCGGCCAGCCGTCGCTGGAAGACCGAACGGTTGCGGATGTGGTGCAGCGCCTGGCTGAGCGCGATGCGCGACTGCCCGGCCGAGGCGATGGCACAGTCGAGGCGCGTCAGGTTCACCATCTCGATGATGGTGCGGACGCCCGCGCCCTCCGCGCCGACCCGTTCGGCCCAGGCGCCGTGGAACTCGACCTCGGAGGAGGCATTCGACTTGTTGCCGAGCTTGTCCTTCAGCCGCTGGAAGCGGACGGCGTTCTGCGAGCCGTCGGGCCGGTAACGCGGCATCAGGTAACAGGTGAGGCCGCCTTCAGCTTGCGCCAGCACCAGGAAGGCGTCGCACATCGGCGCCGACATGAACCATTTGTGGCCGGTGATCTCGACATGGTCGCCGTGCGCGGTGGCGCACGTGATGTTGGCACGAACGTCGGTACCGCCCTGGCGCTCGGTCATGCCCATGCCCAGTGTCACGCCGTTCTTCTCCCACCACGGCAGCGGGCGCGGATCGTAGGTGCGGGTCTGGATCTTCGGCAGCCATTTCTCGAGCAGCGCCGGCTCGGACCGCAGTGCGCCCACGCAGGCATGCGTCATGGTGATCGGGCACATGTGGCCGCTCTCGGCCTGGGTCGCGAGATAGAGCCGGACGGCGCGCGCCGCCATCGGCGCCGGCCGGTCGCTGCCGTCATGCGCCGAGGCGTGGATGCCGTGGCCAATGCTCTTGCGCATCAGCGCGTGATAGGCGGGATGGAATTCGACCAGGTCGAGCCGGTTGCCCTTGCCGTCCATGGTGCGCAGCTTTGGCGGGTTTTCGTTGGCGAGCCGCCCGAGATCGAGGGTCTCGGCCGCGCCGTAATCCCTGCCGCAGGCGGAGAGGGCCGCGAGGTCGAGGCTCGCGCGCGCCGCTGCATCGGCCAGCGGCCGGTCGGCAGAGAACAGGTCGATGTCGCCGAAGGCCGGCGACTGGTTGAACGAAGCGTCTTCGAGGAAGCCGGAAGGGTTGGGGCTTGGCGACATGGACTCAAGTCTGTTCCCGGCGGGGCGCCGCAGCAAGGGGCGCTGGCCCGGCCTTTGCAAGCGATACCGAGGTGCCGGCAAGAATGGGGGGAATCGATGCATCGCAGGACACTATTGCAGGGTGCGGGGGCCGCCGCGTTCGCGGGTTCGATGGGGCCGATTTCCGCGCACGCCCAGATGACGACGGTGCGGGTGGCGCTGGGCTGGATCAATAACGTCGAGTACGCCGGCATGTGGCTGGCCCTGGAGAACGGCTACTTCAAAGAAGAAGGGCTCGAAGTGAAGACCCTGCCGGGCGGGCCGAACGCGCCGCCGCCGCCGGTGACGGTGGCTTCGGGTGGCGCCGAGTTCGGCTTCGGCACCTGGTTGCCCTATCTGGATGCCGTCGCCCGCGGCAACGATTTCGTTCTGCTGGCCGGCACCTTTCCGGTGTCGCCGCTCGGTATCCTGTCGCTGGCGGCCAAGCCGATCCGCAGCGCCGCCGACATGGTCGGCAAGAAGATCCTGGCGCAGGGGCCCAACGAGCGCACGGCGATCGACGCCACGCTGGCGCTGAACAAGTTGCCCAAGACCTGGGAGTTCGTGCCGGCGGGCTTCTCGCCCGAGCCGCTGCTGTCCAAGGCCGGCGATGGCTACACCGCCTACGGCACCAACCAGGCGGTCACGCTCGAACTCAAGATGAACATGGTGCGCGACAAGGACTTCTTCTTCACTTCCTTCGACTCGATGGGCTTCAAGTCCTACGCCAACCTGGTCTTCTGTACGCGCGCCTATCTCCAGGCGAACCGGCCGACCGTGGTGAAGTTCCTGCGCGGCCTGACGCGCGGCTGGATCGAAGATCTCAAGGATCCGGCGGTTGCGGCCCGGCTCGCCGTTTCCAAATACGGCGCCGACCTCGGCCTCGATCTCAAGCAGCAGACGCGGCAGAACGAGTTGCAATTCGCCATGCTGAAGAATCCCGCCAAGCCCGACCAGCCATTGCTGGTGCTTGATCGCGACACCATCGCCGGGCCGATGTATGACGCGGCCCGCGCGTCGGGCCGCGACAAGCTACCGGACGTCGACAAGCTCGCCGATTTCTCGGTGATGCAGGAAGTCCACGACTCGCTGAAGAAGAAATGAGCGCCGTGGCCAAGGCACGCCATATGGGGCCGCGGAAGGTCGACCTGCTGCTGAAGGGCTGCGACGTCGTCACCGTCGACGGCAAGAACCGGGTGATCCGCGACGGCGCCGTCGCGGTCGCGGGCAACAGGATCGTCTGGATCGGCAAGGCGAGCGCCGCCGCCCGCGAGGTTGTCGCGACGTCGACCGTCGACGGTTGCGGGCAGATCGCCATGCCGGGGCTGATCGATGCCCATGTCCACACCGCCCAGACCCTGCTGCGCGGCAAGCTGGCCGAGATCGGACGGCGCCAGCAGGTCAAGAACCCGCCGTGGAAGAACTATTACATTCCGTTCGAGGGCATGCTCACGGACGAGGATGTCTATCTGAGCGGGCTGCTCTGTTACACCAACATGCTCTCGGTCGGCACGACCTGCTTCGCCGAGGCCGGTGGCCCGCATCCCGACGCCATGGGGCGCGCCGCCGTCGACGTCGGCATCCGCGGCTTCGTCGCGCTCAGCACGATCGACCAGGGCGTCAAGACGCCCCGGACCATGATCGCCACCACGGCGCAGGCCTACGACCGCAACGTAGCGCTGGTGAAGCGGTGGAAGGGCACAGCGCAGGGGACCGACCGCGTGCAGGCTTGGCTGTCGCTGCGCCAGATCATCGTCTGCTCGCCCGAGCTGATCAAGGCGATGGCGGAGGCGGCCCGGGCGCTCGATGTCAAGATCCACACCCATCTCTGCGAAGGCGTCTACGAGATCGACTACGCGCTGGAGAAGTTCGGCAAGCGGCCGGCGGAATATCTGCACGACCTCGGTGCGCTCGACCGCCACATGCATTGCGCACATTCGGTGCTGCTGTCGGCCGAGGAGATGGACCTCTACGTCAAGCACCGGCCGTCGGCCTGCCACTGTGCCTTCAACAATTATCACATCGGCCCGCACCGTCTGAGCGAGATGTGGAAGCGCGGCATCGATATTGGGCTCGGCACCGATGGCGCGGCGTCGTGGGGCTCGCTCGACATCTTCCAGGTTGCGCACATGACGAGGGTTGGTCAGCAGGCGGTGATGGGAACGCCCCTCGCCTATCGCAATGTCACGCCGAGCGAGGAGATCCTCAAGGTCGCGACCAACGGCGGGGCGCGGGCGCTCGGCATCGAGAAGGAGATCGGCAGCCTCGAAGTGGGCAAGAAGGCCGACATCCTGCTGGTCGATCGCAGTCAGCTCGATCACCTGCCGCTCTACGACCCCTATTTCGTCGCCGCAAATTCAGTGGTCGGCCGCGACGTGCGCAGCGTCGTGGTCGACGGCAAGCTGGTGATGAAGGATCGCGAGCTGCTGACGGTGGACCGCGCCGAGATCGAACGGCGTCTGGCCGAGCGGCTGCCCCGGCTGATGGAGCGTTTCGACGCCATGGTCGCCTGAGGAATGTCGGCGAGCGCTACCATTTCCATCGACCGGGCCAGCAAGCGTTTCGCGCTGGCCGGCAGCAGCGAAGGCGTGCTCGCGCTCTCGGAACTGTCACTCGAGATCGCGCCGGGCGAGTTCGTGGCCATCCTCGGCCCGAGCGGCTGCGGCAAGAGCACGTTGCTGCGGCTGGTCGCCTCGCTCGACCAGCCGAGCGGCGGCTCGGTCAGCATCGGCGGCGCGGCGCCGGGGTTGGTGTCGGGCCGGCACGCGCTGGGCGTCGCCTTTCAGGACCATGCGCTGCTGCCCTGGCTCAGCATCCACGACAACATCGCGCTGCCCTTCAGGATCGCCGGCCGGCGCGTCGGCGAGGCGGCGATCGCCCGCCTGATCGAGTTGGTTGGCCTCGCCCGCTTCGCCACGGCGCGTCCGCGACAGCTCTCCGGCGGCATGCGCCAACGCGCTTCGATCGCTCGCGCGCTGGTGCTGGACCCCGAGGTGCTGCTGCTCGACGAGCCGTTCGGCGCCCTCGACGCGGTGACGCGCCGGCAGATGAACGTCGAGTTGCAGCGCATCTGGTCGGAACGCCAGATCACCACCATGCTGATCACCCATTCGGTCGACGAGGCGCTGTTCCTGGCCGACCGCGTGGTGGTGATGAGCGGGCGGCCCGGCCGCATCGTGCGCGAAGTGACGGTGCCCTTCGCCCGTCCGCGCGCGCCCGCCGTGATGCGCAGCGAGGCATTCCACCATCTGGTCGACGACCTCACCGCAGCGTTGGAGATGCCGGATCCGGATTCTTCTCCTTCGGCAGGGTAGGGCGCTCGCCTATGGCCCCCTCTCCGTCATGAGCGCGGGACGCTGGAACGTCTTGCTGGGCGCACTGGGCATCGCGCTGTTCCTGGTGCTGTGGGAGGTCATCGGCCGGCTGGGGCTGGGCGGGATAAGCTGGCCGCCGCTCAGTGCCGTGTTCGAGATGTTGGCCGACGACAGCAAGTGGGCTCTGTTCCAGCGGGCGCTGGCGGCCACACTGCAAGAGACGGCTTTGGGCTACATTTGGGGCACGGCGGCGGGCCTCGGGCTGGCGACGGTGGCCCATCTGGTGCCGCCTCTGCGGCGCGGCTCGGACCGTCTGGCGGCGGTGCTGAATTCGGTCCCGTCGATCGCACTGGGGCCGATCTTCCTGGTGCTGCTCAGCCGTGACAGTACGCCGGCAGCGGTCTCGTCGATTCATGTCTTCTTCATCGTCTTCGTATCGGTGAGTTCAGGCCTGCAGCGGGCGACACCGGCTCACCGCGATCTCTTCGCCGTGCTCGGCGCCGACCGGCTGAAGCGCTTCCGGCGCCTCGAACTGCCGGCGGCGCTGCCGGCGCTGGCGTCGGGATTGCGGCTCGCCTGGCCGGCCGCCCTGATCGGCGCGATCATTGGCGAGTGGTTCGGCGCCTCGCGCGGCATCGGTATCCTGATCATCAATGCCATGCAGAACTTCCAGATCGTGCTGCTGTGGTGTGCCGTGCTGCTGGCCGTCGGCGCTTCGTTGCTGTTCTACGGTCTGCTCACGCTGCTGGAGCGCGGCGCCTATGCGAGGTTCGGCTGATGGAAAGGGCTTCCGGGCGCCCCCTGCTGCTGCGTCTCGTCGAGGACTATTGGGGGATCCTGCTCCTGCTGCTGGGCTGGCAGCTCTGGGTCGTGCTCAACCGCTTCAATCCCATCGTCATGCCGACGCCGGTCGCCGTGCTGGGCGATCTCGTCGCCTATCCCATGGTCTATGTGCAGAGCGTCGGCATCACCCTGGCCGTCGCCGTCTTCGGCCTGATCGCGGGCATGGCGGTGGGAACGGGGCTCGCCGTCGCGGCGTGGTTCTCGGCCGTCGCGTCGGGCCTGCTCAATCCGCTCACCATTCTGTTCAGTTCGGTGCCGGTGGTGGCGCTGATCCCCGTGATTGCCCGCCTGTTGGGCTACGACACTTCGACCGTGCTGGCGATCGTGGTCATCATCACCTTCTTCCCCAGCTTCGTCTTCGCCTCGTCGGGCCTGCGCTCACCGCCGCCGGGCAGCGAGGACCTGTTTCGCGTGCTTGGCGCCTCGCGTCTTTCCGTGCTGTGGCGGCTCGCTTTGCCGGCCGCGATGCCCAACCTCGCGATCGCCTTCAAGCTCGCGGCGGCTCACGCCATCCTGGCCGCCATGGTGGCGGAGTTCCTGATGGGGACGTCGGGCCTAGGCTATCTCTTCGCCAAGACCAAGTCGGATTTCCAGACCGAACAGGCGTTCGGCGCCAGCGCGGTCGCCACAGTGATTTCGGCGACCGCCTTCCTGCTGGCGGGCTGGGTCGAAAAGCGCGTGCGCGAGCGTTACGGCTGACTCAGGCGGCGAACTTGCCAAACTGCCACTCGCGGCCGGGGGCGGCGGCGAACAGGGCCTTGGTGTACTCGGCCTTGGGCGAACCGAAGACCTGCTCGGCGGAGCCGTATTCGACGACCCGGCCCTTGCTCATCACGGCCACGTAGTCGCAGATCTGGGCGGCAACGCGCAGATCGTGGGTGATGAACAGCACGGCAAGGTTAAGCCGGACGCGGATCTCGTCCAGAAGTTCGAGCACCTGCTTCTGCACCGACACGTCGAGTGCCGAGACGGCCTCGTCGGCGATCAGCAGTTCCGGCTCCATGGCGAGCGCGCGCGCGATGCAGATGCGCTGGCGCTGGCCGCCCGAGAACTGGTGGGGGAAGCGGTCGAGCGCGTTGGGATCGAGCCGCACCGTTTCCATCAGCTTGCGCGCCCGGGCCATCGCCTCCTCGCGCCCGATGCCGAAATTCATCGGACCCTCGATGATGAAGTCGCCCACGGTGATGCGCGGGTTCATCGAGCGGTAGGGATCCTGGAAGACGATCTGCACGCGGCGGCGATGCGGGCGCAGCTTGCGCGCCGACATGGTCGCGATCTCGGTGTCGCCGATATAGACCTTGCCCTCGGTCGGATCGATCAGGCGGGCGATGCAGCGCGCCACGGTCGACTTGCCCGAGCCGGATTCGCCCACGATGCCCAGCGTCTCGCCGCGGCGGATGTCGAGGTCGACGTCGACCGCGGCCTTCACGACCCGCGCCTTCTGGAAGAAGGCGTTGCTCGTATAGACCTTGCCGAGCTTCTCGGTGCGCAGGATGGTCGTGCCGTCGCGCCGCACGCCGCGATGGACGGGCGTGATCGACGGGACGGAGGAGATCAGCATCTTGGTGTAGTTCTGAACCGGCCGAGACAGGATCTGCTCGGTCGGGCCCATCTCCACCAGCTCGCCCCAACGCAGCACCGCGACGCGATGGGCGATCTCGGCCACGACACCGAAATCGTGGGTGATGAACAGCACGCCCGTGCCCTGACCGTCCTGCAACTCGGCGATGAGCTTCAGGATCTCGGCCTGGGTGGTGACGTCGAGCGCGGTGGTCGGCTCGTCGGCGATCAGCAGGACCGGATCGAGCACCAGCGCCATGGCGATCATGATGCGCTGGCGCTGGCCGCCCGAGAGCTGGTGCGGGAACGACGCGTAGATACGCTCCGGCTCCGGCAGCTTCACGCGAGCCAGGATGGCGATGATCTTGGCCTTGCGTGTCGCGGCATCGAGGTTGGTGTGGGTGTTCAGCACCTCGTCGATCTGATCGCCGCAGGTCATGACGGGATTGAGTGCCGTCATCGGTTCCTGGAAGATCATCGACATGCGCGTGCAGCGCAGTTCGCGCAGCCGGCTTTCGGTCGCGGTCAGGATGTTCTCGCCCTCGAGCAGGATTTCGCCCGAGGTCGGCTTCAGCGCCTTGGCGAGAAGACCCATAACGGTGAAGGCGATCACGGACTTGCCCGATCCGGATTCGCCCACCAGGCAGACGATCTCGCCGGGATTGACCGTGAAGCTCACCTTTTCGACGGCATGGACCCGGTCACCGCCCTTGGGCAGGGAGACGCTCAGGTTGCGGACTTCGAGGACGGGCCTCTTTGCTTCAGTCGACATCAGACTTTCTTGCTCATTTTGGGATCGAGCGTGTCGCGCAGACCGTCGCCCATGATGTTGATGGCCAGCACCGTCAAGGCAAGGAAGATGCCGGGATACAGGATGTTGTGCGGGAACACGCGGAACAGCGTGCGGCCCTCGGCCATGATGTTGCCCCAGCTCGGGATTTCCGGCGGGATGCCGATGCCGAGGAAGGACAGAGCGGCTTCGGTCAGGATCGCGGCGGCGGCGAGGAAGGTACCCTGCACGATCAGCGGCGCCACGGTGTTGGGCAGGATGTGGCGGAACATCAGGATCCAGGTCGGCGTGCCGACCGAGATCGCGCCTTCGACATAGGGTTCCTCGCGTACCGTCAGCACGATCGAACGCACCAGGCGCACCACGCGCGGGACGTCGGGAACGACGATGGCGAAGACCACGGTGATCAGGCCGGCGCGCCAGATCGAGACGAGGGCGATCGCGAGCAGGATGCCCGGGATCGCCATCAATCCATCCATGATGCGCATGATGATCCCGTCGGCCCACCGGATGTAGCCGGACACCAGGCCGATCACCATGCCGATGAGGACCGAGATGATGGACACGGCGACGCCGACGGCCAGCGACACGCGCGCGCCGTAGAGGACGCGGCTGTAGACGTCGCGGCCGAGGCTGTCCGTACCCATGATGGCGACGCGCTTCATGGTCGTGCCGTCATCGAGGCGATAGGTGATCTCGGTGCCGGGCTTCTTGTTGCGGGCCGCTGGATCGATGCGCGTCGGGTCAACCGTGCCGAGGAACGGCGCCAGAATGGCGATCACCAGCATCGTCAGCAGGATTACGCCGCCGATGATGACGTTGGGGTTACGCAGGGCAACGAGCCAGAGGCTCTTGCGCTTGGTCGACGCCGCCGCGATGGAGGCGGAGTCGACGACTTCTTCGGTGATCGCGCTCAATACCGGATCCTCGGATCGAAAAGGGTGTAGCTGATGTCGATGAGCAGGTTGATCACGACATAGACCACGGAGAAAAGAAGAATGACGGTCTGGATGGTCGGGAAGTCGCGGCTGAGCACCGCTTCGACCGTGAGACGGCCGAGACCCGGCAGGCCGAAGACGCTTTCCGTCACCACCGCGCCGCCGATCAGGATGGCGATGCCGAGGCCGATCACGGTGAGGATCGGCACGGCGGCGTTGCGCAGCGCGTGCCGCATCAGCACCACACGGTTGGACAGGCCCTTGGCACGGGCGGTGCGAATATAGTCCTCGTTCAGCACCTCGAGCACCGAGGCGCGCGTGATGCGCGAGATCAGTGCCACGAAGCCGACCGACAGGGTGAGCGACGGCAGGACCATGCGTTCGAGGAACTGCCAGAAGTTGACCCCGATCCGGACATAGCCCTGCACCGGCAGCCAGCCGAGTTCGATGGCGAAGACATAGATCAGGCAGTAGCCGATGACGAAGCCGGGCACGGAGAATCCCAGCACCGAAAAGCCCATGACCGCGCGATCGAGCAGCGAGCCCTGGCGGTAGGCGGCCATGACGCCGATCGGCACGGAAACGGTGACGGCGAAGAGCAGGGTGCAGATCGCGAGGGCGAGCGTCGGCTCGACGCGCTGGGCGATCAGCTCGGCGACGGTCTTCTTGAAGAAGAAGCTCTCGCCGAAATTGCCCTGCAGCACGTTGCCGATCCAGATGGCGAACTGCGACCAGATCGGCTCGTCGAGCCCGAGCTTGTTGCGAATGTCGGCGATCTGGTCTGACGTGGCGTTGTCGCCCGCGATGACCGCGGCGGGATCGCCCGGCGTCAGTCGCAGCATGAGGAAGACGAAGATGGCCACCACCGCCAGCACGGGGATGATGGCTATGAGGCGACGAGCGATAAAATCGATCATTGTATGCAGTTTACCTTATCTGACCGTCTCCATTCCGACCCTCCGCCCTGGCGGGTAGAGGATCGGACTGGAGATCAGTTTCACTTCTTCTCGATGTTCCACATCACAGGGACCGGCGCCTTGAGCCAGCCCGAGATGTTGGAGCGCATGGCGCCCGGGCCGTACCACTGGCCGATCCAGCCATACTGGGCGGTTTGCAAAGCCCGGGCCTGAACGGCGGCGGCGAGCGCCTTGTTCTTCGCGGGGTCGGTTTCCTTGGCGTATGCGTCGCGCAGCTTCTCCATCTCCGGATCGTTCGGCCAGCCGAACCACGCCTTGTCGCCGTTCGCCACCATGTAGGAGGTCGAGATCGGGTTCAGGATATCGGCCGCGACCGAGAACGTGTGGAAGAGGTTCCAGCCGCCCTGATTCACGGGACCCTTGTTGGTTCGACGTGTGACGACGGTTTGCCAGTCCATCGACTGCATGTCGACCTTGAAGCCGCCCTGTTCGAGCAGCGCCTTTGTCACAGGGGCGACGTTGGTGAGGACCGGCAGCGTCGTCGACTGCAGCAGCACGATCGGCGTGCCGTCATAGCCCGCCTCCTTGAGCAGGGCCTTCGCCTTTTCGAAGTTCGGCTTCACGAGAAGATCGCCCGGCGCATTGACCGCGTTGGGGGTGCCGCAGATGAAGGCGGCCGTGCAGACCTTGTAGAACTCCGGCTCGCCGACGGTCGCCTTGAGGTAATCCTCCTGGCGGATGGTGAGCAGCGCGGCCTCGCGGATTTTGGGATTGTTGAACGGCGGTTGCAGCCAGTTCATGCGGTAGATGAACTGGTGGCCGAGCGGGTTCCAGTTGTAGAGCGTGACGCCCTTTTCCTTTTTCAGGATCGGGATCAGGTCGTGCGGCGGCTGCTCGATGATGTCGATCTCACCCGCCGCGAGCGCGTTCACCTGCTGTTGCGGGTCGGGCATCTCGATGATCTCGACCCTGTCGACCTTCACGACCTTGCCGCCGGCGAGACCCGAGGCGGGCTCGGCGCGCGGCTTGTACTTGGCGTTCTTGGTATAGACGTGCTTCTCGCCGGGCTTGGATTCGGCATTCACGTAGATGAACGGGCCCGAACCGATCTGGCTGTCGATCTGCTTGAACGGGTCGGTGTCGGCCACCCGCTTCGGCATCATGAAGGGAACCTGGGACGACGGCTTGCCGAGCGAATCGAGCACCAGGCCGTAAGGCTCCTTCAGCACCATCTGGAAGGTCTTGGGATTGACCTCCTTGAACTCCTTCACGAAGTCCATGAGCTTCTGGCCCATCGCGTCGCGTGCGCCCCAGCGCTTGATCGAGGCGATGCAGTCCTCGGAGGTCACCGGCTTGCCGTCGTGCCACTCGAGGCCGTCGCGCAGGGTGAAGGTCCAGACCGTCTTGTCGGCGGAGACTTCGTACTTGTCGACCATCTGCGGCTTCACGACGTTGTTCTCGTCGGAGGCAAACAGCGTGTCGTAGACGAAGTAGCCGTGGTTGCGGGTGACGTAGGCCGTGGTCCAGATCGGATCGAGGATCGTCAGGTTGCCGTTCTGCACGAACTTGACGACCTTGCCTTGGGCCAGCACCGGCCCGGCAGTGGACAGGATCGCGCCGGCAACCATTGCCGCAAGCGTACGCTTCATTACTTTTTTCATAGTGCCCCCTCCGGGTTTCTTCCCCATCGAAGAAGGCAGGATCGCCCGCCTTCATCGATGAGCGCGCGGGGACCAGCCCCGCGCGCGGATCGAGCTACTTCTTGGTGACGTTCCAGAACACCGGGACGGGCGCGGTCAGGTTGCCCGTGACGTTCTTGCGGCGCGCCAGCGGCGCGTACCACTGTCCGACATTGATGTGCGTCGGGTGGTCGACCCAGTACTTCTGCAGGTCCTCGACGATCTGCTTCTGCTTCGCCGGGTCCGTCTCCTTGGCGAACTGGTCGCGATACTTCTCGATCGTCGCGTCGCACGGCCAGCCGAACATGGCCTTGTCGCATGCCGCATTGAAGTACCCGGCCATTACCGGATTGAGGATGTCGGCCGCCACCCAGGAGGTGAGGAAGGCGTGCCAGCCGCCCTGGCTCGGCGGATCCTTCTTGACGCGGCGCGCGACCAGCGTCTGCCAGTCCATCGACACCATGTCGACCTTGAAGCCGGCCCGCTCCATCTGCGCCTTGGCGACCGGGGCGAGGTTCGTCAGAACCTGCAGGTCGGTCGACTGCATCAGCACGATCGGCGTGCCGTCATAGCCGGCCTCGGTGAGGATCTGCTTGGCCTTGGCGGCGTTGCCGTTCAGCACGTCGGCCATGCCGGCGTCGGTCGCGAGCGGGGTGCCGCACACGAACGGTGCCTTGCAGACCTTGTACCATTGCGGATCGCCGATCGTGGCCTTGAGGAAGTCCTCCTGGCCGAAGGCAACGAACACGGCATGCCGGATCTTCGCGTTGTCGAACGGCTTGGCCAGGCTGTTGAAGCGGAAGGCGTACTGGTTGCCGGTCGGGTTGAAGCTGACCAGCTCGATGTTCTTGTCCTTCGCCAGCAACGGCAGCAGGTCGTGGCCGGGCGATTCGATCATGTCGATCTCGCCGCTCTGCAGCGCGCCCACCTGGGTCTGGATGTCCGGCATGGCGAGCCACTCGACACGGTCGACCTTGACGACCTTGCCGCCGGAGAGGCCGTTGGCCGGCTCGGCGCGCGGCTTGTACTTGGTGTTCTTGACGTAGACGATTTTCTCGCCCGGCTTCCATTCGTCGCCCTTGAAGACGAACGGGCCGGAGCCGATCACGTCCTCGAGCTTGATCTGCTGCATCGGATCGGTTTCGGCCGTCTTCTTCGGCATCATGAAGGGCACGTTCGACGACGGCTTGCCGAGCGACTCGAGCACCAGGCCGTACGGCTCCTTCATCTTCATCTTGAAGGTCTTGGCATCGACGATCTCGAAGCCTGCGACAGATCCCATCATCTTCTGGCCCATCGAATCGCGGGCGGCCCAGCGCTTGATGGACGCGACGCAATCCTCGGCGGTGACCGGCGTGCCGTTGTGCCACTCGAGACCGTCGCGCAGCGTGAAGGTCCAGGTCAGCTTGTCGGCGGAGTTCTCGTACTTGTCGACCATCTGCGGCTTGACGTTGAACTTCTCGTCGACCGCGAACAGCGTGTCCCACACCATGTAGCCGTGGTTGCGCTGGATGTAGGCCGTGGTCCAGATCGGATCGAGAATCTTCACGTCCGAATGCATCACGACCTTGAGCGTCTGCGCTTGCACCGGCGCCGCGGCCATGAGGCCGCTGAAGCTTGCTGCAGCGATGACGGCCAAAGCCGATTTCCTGAATGACAACATGATTTTTTTGACTCCCTGTCTCGCGGTCGTTCTTGCCTTGCGTAAAGCTAGCAAGAATCGCGCCGCCCCCCGGAACAGTAGCAGCCGGGAGCCCCCCTCTGACAAGCCGATTCACAGGCCGCGCAGGCTCAGCGCGGCTTGTTGATCGCTTTCTCGAGAAGTTCGAGCACCCCTTCGGAGGCGGCGGAGGCGACAATGTCGCCGAATCCCGCCCAGGAGCCCTTCGCGGCCGCCAACGGCACGGGATTGGACTGATCGATATCGCCGACATTCTTGCCGGCCGGATCCTTGACGATCCATTTGACGACGAGTCGGGCCATGCGGTCGTCGATCGGTGTCATGTTCACCGTGCCGACGACGCTGAAGGCGTCGCCCTCTGCCTGGTCCACGATCACGAGCTTGCTCGATCCCAGCGCACGCCGCATCCCCGACGTCAGCTGGCGATTGCCGTCCGATGGCGCGCCGGTCACCGCTGCGACGAACACCTTCAGCTGCGGCTCCGCCGGCTTGGCGGCGACCGGCGTCGGAACCGTCGTCGAACTCGGCACCGTGCCATCGGCGGGCGGGGCCGCCGCGGGATCCTGCGGGTATTCGTAGGGGATCGTGATCCCCGCGGCGACCTGGCCCGGGGCGCGGGGAATGAAGTTGGGCGGCTTGCCGATCAGGGTCGCGACCCTGGGGGCGGCTTGTTGCGCGATGCGCGAAATCAGCCGCTCGGCCTGCTCGGCATAGTCTTCCGGCGGCGCGCGGGTCTTGACGGTCGCCGGCTCATCCGTGCGCGGCCGGCCGCGCACGCGCCAGTCCGTCTGGACCTCGATCGACATGCCGGCGTCGCGCGTGCTCATCACGCCATCGACCTGGATCGGCGCCTCGGCCGGCGCCACGGTGGCCACGATCCCATAGGACTGGAGTTCAATGGCGAGGGCGGCCGCGACGCGCTCACCCATTTCCGGCGGCATGTTGCGCGGCGGGCTGATCGCGACCTCGGCCTTGTCCCGTATCGGGCGGGCGTAGGAAATCTGGGAGGGATCGTGCTCGAAGGGTCTGGGAGAGCCACCGCACGCCGCGAGGGCGAACAGGCACAGCAGCATCACAACATGGCGCATGTCGCGATGACCCCGAGCAGGCAGCAGACCATCAGGATGATGAAGTAGGGCACGTCAGGCCGCGAGGGCGATCGCGGACAGGCCACGCCCGTAATCGCGCACACCCTGCAGCGTATTGCGCCGGTAACTGAAGAAATCCTCGGTGCCCGTGAGTGTGTCGTGGCCGGTGGCGGAGACGGCCACGCCGTTGCGTGCAATGCGGTGCACGAGATAGCCCGGCAGGTCGAACATGAAGTGGCCGGCGCGCGTCGCGGTCCGGAAGAACGCAGCGTTCGCCTCGTCCTGCGCCAGGAACGGCGCGGGGAATTCGGGTCCGACCTCGTACGACGCCGGCCCGATGCAGGGGCCGACCACGACCCGGATGCGCTCGCGCCGGGCACCAAGCTTCTCCATCGCCGTAATGGTGGCATCGACAATGCCGCCCAGCGCACCCTTCCAGCCGGCATGCGCGGCGCCGATCACCGAGGCGTCGCCGTCGGCCAGCAGCACCGGCGCGCAATCGGCCGCCATGACGCCCAGCACCACGCCCGGCCGGTCGGTCACGAGGCCATCGGCCTTCGGCGCTCCCGGCGAACTCCAGCGCTCCTCTGCAATGGTGAGCACGTCGGTCGAATGGGTCTGGTGCACGGTCTGCAGGTCGGGCTCGTCGAGACCGAACTGTTCGGCCACGCGCCGGCGATTCTCGCGCACATTGTCGGGCGAGTCGCCGGATCCGTAACCGCAGTTCAGCGAGGAATAGAGACCGGTGCTCACGCCGCCCTGGCGGGTGAAGAATCGATGTCGCACGCCGTCGAGGGCGGCAAGCGTCTGGGCCTGGATCATGGGGGCGTCCGAGGAGTGTCGTCCGTGGGGGTGTCCGTGAAGCCGGCGGGCGGGGCATTTCTGCCGTCGCCGAGAGCCAGCACGCGAAAGAGGGTGCCCATTTGGTCGGGCGCGATCAAGCGGGCCGATGCCGCATCGATGGCTTGAGCCTGCACAGGCGTTGCATTGCGCTTCAGGGTTTGCGCGCGGTCGGGGAGACCGAGCCGCCGCAGGAACTCGCCCTGGTCGACCGGCCCGAAGGCGGGGACGCCGGACGCGGCGGCGAGCGCCGGGAAGTCGACATGGGCGCTGAGATCGGTCTCGCCGGGACGGTCGAGAATGTCCGCTCCCTGGTGGCCGCGCACCGCCTGAAGCGAGGCCGCCCGGCCCGCACTCTCCAGCCCGTAGTCGATGATGAGCGCCCAGCCGCCGTCACGGGCGATGCGTGCCCCGAGGGCGCTGGCCAGCGTCCGTCCGGCTTCGCTCAACTCAGCCTCCGCGCCTTCCGGCGCCTCCGGCAGCAGGGATGCGAAGGGCGTGCTGCCCGGCGCCAGCGCCAGCCGCAGCCCACCCGACTCGTCGAGACCGACCATGCGCTCGCGCCAGCCCCTGGCCGTGCGATGGAACTGGCGCACCGGCAGCGCGTCGAAGAATTCGTTGGCGACCAGCAGCAGCGGTCCCGCCGGCACCTCGTCGAAGCGCTCGTGCCAGGCGGGCCGGTGGGCCTGCAGCATGGAGCGCTGGGCCTCGCGCAGCAGCGCGTTGATATCGACCAGATGCAGGTCGATCGCGGCATGGAAGCCCGGCACGCCGCGCGTCGCGCGCAGCGCATCGGCCATCAGGGTGCCGCGGCCGGGGCCGAGTTCGACCAGCCGCACGGGTGACGGCCGGCCCATCGCCAGCCAGCGCTCGGCCAGCCAGGCGCCCGTCAGCTCGCCGAACATCTGCGAGATTTCGGGCGCGGTGGTGAAGTCGCCGGCGGCGCCGACAGGAAGGGCGCGGCGATAGTAGCCCAGCCGGGGATGTCCCATCGCTTCGGCCATGAAGTCGGCGAGGGAGATCGGCCCGGTGAGCGCGATGCGGCGCGCGATCAGCCCGCCCAATTCAGTCAAGAGGGCTCGCTCACGGCGCTTCCGTCACGGGAGGGCAGGCTTGCGGTAAGAGCGCACGATCATCCAGAGACCGAACAGCAGCACCGGCAGCGACAGCAGCATGCCCATGGTGATCGGTCCCCACAGGTAGCCGAGATGGGCGTCGGGCTCGCGGAAGAGTTCGCCCACGATCCGGGCGAGGCCATAGCCCGCGCAGAAAACCCCGGTCAGCAGGCCGGGACGGCGGCGACCCTCGGTGAGCTTCCACACCGCCACGACGACGAGGGTCAGCAGCACGCCCTCGAAGAAGGCCTGGTAGAGCTGGCTGGGATGGCGCGGCAGCGGTCCGCCGCGTGGGAAGACCATCGCCCACGGCACGTCGCTGATCCTGCCCCACAGCTCGCCGTTGATGAAGTTGGCGAGGCGGCCGAAGAACAGGCCGAGCGGCGCCACGAGCGCCACCAGGTCCGACAGCATGAAGGGGTTGGTCTGGTTGCGTCTCGCGAAGAGAAGAATGGCGACGACGACGCCCAGCAGCCCGCCATGGAACGACATGCCGCCTTCCCACAGGGTGAGCGCGGACAGGGGATGCTCGATGTAGAAACCCGGCTTGTAGAACAGCACGTAGCCCAGCCGTCCGCCCAGGATGACGCCGAGCGCCGCCCACAGCAGGAAGTCGTCGATCTTGAGCG
The DNA here is from genome assembly GCF_052439685.1 of Reyranella sp. GTDB lineage: Bacteria > Pseudomonadota > Alphaproteobacteria > Reyranellales > Reyranellaceae > Reyranella. The sequence continues at coordinate 5,525 of NZ_JBQVQG010000045.1, read as the reverse complement.
GCGACAGGACCTTGGGTGGCTGCTCGCAGACGCGGCGCATGACCTGCCAGCCGATCACCAGGCCCGCGATATAGGCGAGCGCATACCAGCGGATGGCGAAGGGTCCGAGCTGGACCAGGACGGGATCGATCTCGGGATACGGGATCGCCAGCAGAATCGCGGGGAGGGTGCTCATGAAGGCGACCCTTATAGCCGGGGAATCGCGTCCCTGAAATCGTCGCGGCGCCTATCCGGGGGGATCGGCGCCGCTGGGGACTTTCCGAACGAGAGTGTTTTTGAGTTTTTAGCGAGAGGGGGCGTCGGATGAGTCCTTGTCGGCTCAGGCTTCGCCGACCGTCTCCAGGATGGAGGCGGTCAACGCGTCGGCGGGGCTCTTGCCGGCCCATATGACGTACTGAAAGGCGGGATAGAAACGCTCGCTTTCGGTGATCGCCACCTCGACGAGGTCGTTCAGCTGCTCTGCCATCAAGCCCTTGGTCCCGCGCAGCGGGATGGCGTGGCGGAACATCGGCAGGCCTTCCTCGGTCCACAGATCGAAGTGACCCAGCCACATCTTTTCGTTGATCAGGGCCAGCAGGCCATGAATGTCGGAATGCCGTTCGGTCGGAATACGGACGTCGTAGGCGCAGGTGAAGTGCAGCGCCTCGACATCGTCGCGCCAGCTGAAGAACATGCGGTAGTCGCACCAGCGGCCCGCGACCTCGACCGCGATCTCCCGATCCGAAGTACGGTCGAACGGCCAGTCGTTGGCAGACACGACCTTCTCGATCATTTCGAGCGGATTGAGGTCAGACTTCAAACGTGTCCGCTCATGTCGAGATAACGCCATAGAGCTACTCCCCAACCATTCCGCCGTGCGGCTGCACTGAGCCATTCTTGAGACGGGTGGTCGACATTTCGTGGTGGGCACCCAACAACCCACTAACCGTAGCCTGCCAAAGGACGCCCCCCTCCGCAATAAGAAATGGCCGTGTAAAACGGGGAAAGAGTCAGGGATTCCATGAATTTAATCCCCAACGTTAAGATTCGAATCCGGCGATTCCGCAGAACGAGTCGGGGTTATTTGCCTGTTTCTTGGGCAAATATGGATGCGGAAAGGCGGTGCGTCCCGGCTTTCTGCACGTTCTAGGCGATTGGCACAGGCCTTGCGTTTTCAGCTTCCAAGCGGAGCCGTATCGATGTCGGCACCAGGATCTGCAGGAGGCTTCGATGTTCAAGGACCCGTTCGACCCGAAGGCTCTGCTGGGCCGCGGCGGCTGCAGCTGCGGCGGTAACCACAGCCAGGCCGACCATGCCCGTCTGACGGCGTCCGCCGTGCCGGCCGGGGAAGAGGATCGCTGGAACCGGGTCGTCGATGCCGCCGTCTTGCGCGCCGTTTTCCCGGTCGATGCCCAGCGCCGCCAGTTCCTGAAGACCGTGGGCGCGGCCACGGCGATGGCCGCCATCTCATCCGTCCTGCCGCTCGGCGCCGCGCGCGAGGCGTTTGCCCAGGGTGGGACGCCGGAAAAGAAAGACCTCAAGGTCGGATTCATCCCCATCACCTGCGCCACGCCGATCATCATGGCCCATCCGATGGGTTTCTATTCGAAGCAGGGGCTGAACGTCGAAGTCGTGAAGACGGCCGGCTGGACGGTAATCCGCGACAAGTCACTGGCCAAGGAATACGACGCCTCGCACATGCTCTCGCCGATGCCGCTCGCGATCTCGCTGGGGGTCGGCTCGAACCCGGTGCCGTGGACGATGCCGGCGATCGAGAACATCAACGGCCAGGCGATCACCCTGGCGAACAAGCACAAGGACAAGCGCAATCCGAAGGACTGGAAGGGCTTCCGCTTCGCCGTTCCGTTCGACTACTCGATGCACAACTACCTGCTGCGCTACTACGTGGCGGAGGCGGGCCTCGATCCCGACAAGGACATTTCGATCCGCTCGGTGCCGCCGCCCGAGATGGTGGCCAACCTGCGCGCCGACAATCTCGACGGCTATCTCGGCCCCGATCCGTTCAACCAGCGCGCCGTCTACGACGGTGTGGGCTTCATCCATCTCCTGACGAAGGAAATGTGGGACGGCCATCCGTGCTGCGCCTTCGCCGTCAGCAAGGAATTCGCCACCCAGAACCCGAACTCCTATCGCGCCCTCCTCAAGGCGATCATCGATGCCACCGCCTACGCCCAGAAGCAGGAGAACCGCAAGGAGATCGCCAAGGCGATCGCGCCGCAGAACTATCTGAACCAGCCCGAGACGGTGCTGGAGCAGATCCTCACCGGCACCTATGCCGACGGGCTGGGTGGGGTGAAGAAGGACCCCAACCGTATCGGCTTCGATCCCTTCCCGTGGAACCAGTTCGCCATCTGGATCCTGACCCAGATGAAGCGCTGGGGACAGCTCAAGGCGGATGTCGACTATGCCAAGGTCGCGCAGGAAGTGTTCCTCGCCACCGATACCGCGAACATGATGAAGGAGATGGGCCTCACGCCGCCCAATCCCTCGAACAAGACGATCGTCGTGATGGGCAAGCCCTTCGATCCGGCCAAGCCCGCCGACTACGTGAACAGCTTCGCCATCAAGCGGACCTGACGCCGTGACGCTGTCGCCGGGACCAAGAACCCTCCTCAGGATGAGGACTCTGCTTTCTGTGGATGGTCGGCGCTGATGCTGAAGACCTCGCTCCGCTTGCGGGCCGGCCTGCTGTCGCTGCTGATCTTCGTGGCGATCGTCGGCATCTGGCAGGTCGCCACCATGCCGACGGCCGCCAGCGGCCCGGCGATGGATCCGGAATATGCCAAGCTGGTGGGCGCCGCGGCGGCCACCGGATCGAAGTCGGCGATGCCGACGCCGGCCGACATCGCCGCCACGATCTGGAAGCACCTCGCCGATCCGTTCTACGTGCGCGGCAGCAACGACAAGGGCATCGGCATCCAGCTCGCCTATTCGCTCGGCCGTGTGCTGCTGGGCTTCGGCCTCGCTGCCCTCGTCGCCATTCCGCTCGGCTTCCTGATCGGCATGTCGCCCTTGGTCTATCGCGCGCTCGATCCCTTCATCCAGATCCTGAAGCCGGTCTCGCCGCTCGCCTGGATGCCGCTCGCGCTCTACACGATCAAGGACAGCGCCATCTCGTCGATCTTCGTGATCTTCATCTGCTCGATCTGGCCGATGCTGATCAACACCGCCTTCGGCGTCGGCAGCGTGCGCAAGGAATGGCTGAACGTGGCGCGCACCCTCGAGGTCGGCCCCTTCCGCACGGCCTTCAAGGTGATCCTGCCCGCCGCGGCGCCCACCATCATGACCGGCATGCGCATCTCCGTGGGCATCGCCTGGCTGGTGATCGTGGCGGCCGAGATGCTCGTGGGCGGCACCGGCATCGGCTACTTCGTGTGGAACGAGTGGAACAACCTCTCGATCGCCAACATCGTGACCGCGATCCTGCTGATCGGCCTGGTCGGTCTCCTGCTCGATCAGGGCCTGGCCTGGCTGGCCAAGCTCGTCACCTATCCGGAATAGGCGCGCCATGGAGAACCGTCCGCTCATCAGCGTCGAAGGGCTCGCGCGCCGCTTCGGCGAGACCGGTCAGCCCGCCGTGTTCGAGGACATCTGGTTCGGCGTCGACAAGGGCGAGTTCTGCTGCCTGATCGGCCATTCGGGCTGCGGCAAGACCACGATCCTGAACGTGCTGGCCGGCCTCGACAGTCCGAGCGGTGGCGCCGTCATCGTCGACAACCGCGAGATCGACGGGCCGAGCCTCGACCGCGCCGTCATCTTCCAGGGTCATGCGCTGCTGCCGTGGATGACGGTGATGGGCAACATCGCCTTCGCCGTCTCGTCGCGCTGGCCGACCTGGGACCGCGCCAAGGTGCGTGAGCATGCGTTGCGCTTCATCGAGCTGGTCGGACTCGCGGGCGCCGAGAGCAAGCGGCCGGCCCAGCTCTCCGGCGGCATGAAGCAGCGGGTCGGCATCGCCCGCGCGCTCTCCATCCAGCCCAAGATGCTGCTGATGGACGAGCCGTTCAGCGCCCTCGACGCGCTGACGCGCGGCATGCTGCAGGACGAGGTGCTGCGCATCTGCGCCGACACCCAGCAGACCGTGTTCATGATCACCCACGATGTCGACGAGGCGATCCTGCTCGCCGACAAGATCGTGCTGATGACCAACGGCCCCGGCGCGCGCATCGCCGAGATCGTGGTCAACACGATGCCGAAGAACGAGCGGCACCGGAACGACCTGCACCGCCATCCGCAATACTACGCCATCCGCAACCACCTCGTGGAGTTCCTGGTGAATCGCTCGAAGGCGTTCGATCGCGAGGTCGCGGAGCATGGCTTCGATCCGCGTCGGCCGAAGCTCGTGAAACCTGGCCTCATGTCCATGAAATTGTCGGCGGTCAATCCGCCGGCCGAAATCGTGCCTTTAACAACCGGGAGACGGCAATGAAGCGGGCTGAAGTGACCGAGAAGATCCTGACGGCCAAGCGGCTGAAGGAACTGACCTGGGAGGAGATCGCCAAGAAGATCGGCGGCGCCTCGAAGATCATGGTCACCGCGGCCTGCATGGGCCAGATGACGATGACCAAGGAACAGGCCACCAAGGCCGGCAAGCTGTTCGGGCTGGGCAAGGAAGAAGTCCTGCTGCTCCAGGAGGTGCCCTATCGCGGCTCGCTGCCGACCATCCCGCCGACCGATCCGCTGATCTACCGCTTCTACGAGCTGGTGCAGGTCTATGGCACCACCTGGAAGGAACTGATCCAGGAGGAATTCGGCGACGGCATCATGAGCGCCATCGACTTCGACATGACGATGGAACGCCAGCCCGACCAGAAGGGCGACCGGGTGAAGATCGCCATGTCGGGCAAGTTCCTGGGGTACAAGAGCTACTGAGGCATCGAGAGATTCCCGGGAGCCGCAAACCCACAACCATTTGCGGCCTTCTTGGACAGTGAGAGGCGATTGTCACAAGTGCAAGGTGGGCCTGTTTGCCTCTCGGCCCGTCGTGCTTTGCCGCGGATGTGGGGCAGGTGCTCGGCTCTCTGATTGGGAGGACGGTGGCAACCCGATCGGCCGGCGCCTTCTCTGGTGCCGAGCTGGAGGAATCTAAGGGACAGGATCCGTCTTAAGCGACCGTAGGGAGGGGCTCGTGCGTCGCGCCCCTGAAGCAATCGAGCCCGGCTCGGCGCCTGGAAGCCTGACCGGAGAGACGCCCCCCAACCCTAACGATCACTCCGAGAGGCGGCTCTTATGCTTGGCATCCGCCCGCTACCCATCCCTCTCCGGTCACAGCAATACCGAGGCCGCGCTCGATCTCGCCGGCATCGAGACGTCGGTGCACTTGCAGCCGCTGGGGTGGGGTGGCGACGTATTGATGGAAGGGTCGCCCCATACCTTGGCAGTAATCTTACCCTTCAGGCGCTGGCCGTTCTTCTTCCGAACATCAAGGGGGGCCGTAGTCGACCATCTTGACCTGCCCTGATTCTTCGGACCACGGTTAAGTTGGAGGAACCGGCGTCTCCTGGTCGTTCGATTGTCCCTTCAAG
>NZ_JBQVQG010000044.1:277-28287 GCF_052439685.1 Reyranella sp. | reverse complement strand
CGATAATTCTGCATGAACAGGCCAATCAAGGACGTACGATCATTGAGAAAATCGAGGCTCATGGGGATGTGGGATTTGCTGTAATCCTGCTCACGCCTGATGACGTCGGTGCCGTCAAGGGTGGGGAGCCGCTGCCGAGAGCGCGGCAGAATGTCCTTCTTGAACTGGGTTACTTTGTCGGAAGGCTCGGGCGATCACGGGTCTGTGCGCTAAAGCGCGGTGACATTGAGGTGCCTTCGGATTTCGGCGGGGTTGTGTACGAGCCGTTTGATGCCGGTGGATCTTGGAAGCAGGCGTTGAGCCGCGAGTTAGAGGCGGCAGGTTTCGATATCGACTGGAATGTTGCGATGAAGCCCCAGCACTGAAAGCCGCTGTGGTTTAGCTAGCGCTGGAGTCGCAATGCACAAGACTGAGGTGCGCCGCGTTTCTCACGATTCATAGGTGGTAGAGGTTGCCTCGCCGTTAGGTGCGCCGCGGAGGGATTCATCAGGTTCGACCATCGCTCTGCCTTAAAGAGCCTCTGGTCGGCATGGTCGCCTATTGTTCATCCCGCCAGCCGGTAACTCGTACTCCGCCCGCCCGCGTCCTCGCGCTCCAGGATCCCGCGTGACATCAGATCGGTGATGTCGCGCAGCGCGGTGTCGGGCGAGCATTTTTCGATCTTGGCCCATTTGCTCGACGTCAGCTTGCCGGTGAAGCCGTCCAGCAGCCGGTTCAGCATGTCGTGCTGGCGCGCGTTGAACGCGGCGTCGGCGTGTTTGCGCCAGAACGCGGCCTTCGCAAGGACCTTGGCGAGAACCCGGTCGGCGCCCTCGAAGGCGCGCTCGAGGCATTCGAGGAACCAGCGGATCCAGCCGGTGATGTCGAGCGTGCCTTTCGGGGTGGCTTCCAGCTGGTCGTAGTAGGCGTTCCGTTCGAGGCGGATCTGGGCGGACATGCTGTAGAAGCGCTGCGGGCTCTGCTCGGAACGCGCCAGTGCCATGTCGGCGACGGCGCGTGCGATGCGGCCGTTGCCGTCGTCGAACGGGTGGATGGTGACGAACCACAGATGCGCGACGGCGGCCTTGATGACCGGGTCGTCGTCATGGGGCGCGTCGAACCAGTCGAGCAAGGACTGCATCTCGGCGTCGAGGCGCGGGTCCGCCGGGGCTTCGTAGTAGGCGCGCTCGCGGCCGATGGGGCCGGAGACGACCTGCATCGGGCCGCTGCCGTCGCCGCGCCAGCGGCCGACATCGATCCGGTTGATGCCGCTATAGTCGGTCGGGAAGAGGGAGGCGTGCCAGCCGAGAGGCGCGGGGCGGTCAGCGGCGCGTCGAAATTCTGCGTGGCGTCGAGCATCATCTCGACCACGCCCTCGACATGCCGGTCGGTGGGGGCGAGCGCCCCGATCTCGAGGCCGAGGCGGCGCGCGATCGAGGACCGGACCAGGTCCTTGTCGAGCACCTCGCCTTCGATCTCGCTCGACTTGAGGACGTCCTCGGTCAGCGTGTGGAGGACGGCCTCTTCCCTCAACCGGAAACCCAGCCCCAGCATCTGACCGATGAGCCGGCCCTGATGATGGCGGACACGCGCCAGCAGCGTGGCCAGCTCGTCCCGCCGCCATGTGAAGCGAGGCCAGTCCGGGTGCTGGTGAATGTAGTGGGGCATAATCTCCGCTTTCGGTGCGGCGATTATGGTCTCTATTCGCCGCAAGGGCAATTTTCGCCGCAGAACATGCGGAGAAAGAGAGGTCCGCGCTCTCAGCCTTTTCGAATGGCGTCGCGTAGTCCAGCGGCGAATCTCTTGATCGTGAAGCCCTCAGGAATCTGATCGATCAGGATGATGTCGGAGATGGCGTTGCGAATGCGCAGCGGCCGGATCGCACGATAGGCAGCGGAGTCATACCACGCCGTCGCCGCGGCCCGGTCGGGGAACTCCATGAGTACGACGGAACCCGGCCACGCACCTTCGATGACGTCTCCCTGTCCTTGGGCGAGCCACTTGCCGCCATAGGGCTGCACGGTCGCCTCGACCTGCTCCAGGTAATCCAGCCCCTCGGCGTTGGGCATGTCGGCGGGGATACGCAGATGGTTGATGAGATAGGTGCTCATGACGATCGACTCCGGCTGTTGGGACGCGGGGCCGGCGGGCTCCCGCGGCGTGACTTCGACGGCATGAAGTCTCGCGCCGTGCCGCTATCGCGGCCATTCCTCAGGCGTTTGGTCCGGACCGGCACTTTGTATGGCCCGCCCCTACCTTGGTATGAGGGCTTACAGCATGCGGATCGATGGGGTGACGACGCTCGGCACGCCCGCACTCCGGTTCGAGCGGCCCTACAGCCGCGCGCGTTACCTGTCCTGTGGAGTCTATGCGGAGCAAATTCTCGGTGTTCGGCATCGAACGCACCGCGCAATTGTTGCGTCCCGCCGGATGCGCCATAGGAAAGGCCGTGGCGTGAGCAGGGTGCAGCGGGGCAAATGAATACCGGCGAGATCTTCGGCTACATCGCGTCCCTCTTGGTCTTCGCCACCTTCTACATGCGCACCATGCTGCCGCTGCGCATCGTGGCGGTCGCCAGCAACCTCGCCTTCATCACCTACGCCGCGATCGACGGGCTGACGCCCATTCTGATCTTGCACTCGGCGCTGCTGCCACTGAACCTGCTGCGCCTCATGCAGATCCGCGAGCTGGGCGCGCAGGTCGAGCGCGCGTCGAGCCACGAGTTCTCGGCGGCGGCCATCCTGCCGTTCATGAAGAAGCGCGTCGTGCGCGCCAACGAGGTGCTGTTCTCGTCGGGCGACCTCGCCGAGGAGCTGTTCTACGTGCTGGAGGGCGAGGTCTTCCTGCCCGAAGTCCAGCAGTCGGTCGGGCCCGGCGCCTTCTTCGGCGAGATCGCGCTGTTCTCCGCCTCGGGCCGCCGCACCGCGACCGCCATCGCCCGCGGCAACGGCATCGTCATGTGCTTGAGCAAGAAGGCGGTGCTGGCGGCCTTGCTGCAGAGCCCGCAGCTCGGCATTCACCTTTTGCGCATCATCACCGCCCGCATGCTGCAGAACGCCGGACTGCGCGACGAGCCGATGGTGGCGGTCGAGGAGTCGGGCGCCGCGGCGGCCGCTTCGGGGCCGGGTGCGGCCCGTCGCCCGCTGGCGCAGCGCTTGGGGCGCAAGAGCCGGATCGCGCTGGTGGTCGGGCTCGGCCTCATCCCCATCTGTGTCGCGGTGTTCCAGCCGCTCTACATCATGCTCGATCGCGATGCGGCGGTGACCTCGTGGCTCAGCCTCGCCACCGCGCCGATCGGCGGCACGCTCGGAGGCTTCGAGACGCGCATCGGCCAGCAGGTCGGTGCCAGCGGCGACGTCACCACCATCGTCAATCGCAGCGTCGACCGCAGCGGCGTCATCCGCGCCGAGGGCAACGAGCGCCGCGCCGAGGCCCGGCTGGTCCAGCTGCGGCTCTACCAGGAGCGCGTGACGCTGCTTGCAAAGGAATGGGCAGAGCGCCGTTCGCGCTATGCCGAGGGCTTCCGGCGCGACCTCGACATCGACATCCAGGATCTCGACAAGCGGCTGGTGCTGCTGAAAGAGCGGGTGGCGCTGGCCGATGCCTCGGCACAACGCCGGCGCTCGCTGCGCGCCACCGGCACCGGTTCGCAGGCCGACGAGGACGTCGCCACGTCCAGCCATCGCGAGCTGCAGGTGGCGATGACCCAGATGGAGAGCGCGCTGGCCCGTGTGCGCGAGCGCCGCCGGCTGGCGGGCGAGGGCGTCTACCTGCAAGCCGATGCCAAGGAGCCGGAATGGTCTTGGCGCAGCCTCGACGAAATCAACCTCGAGGCGGCGCGCGCCAACCGCTCGCTCTCGGATGCGCAGGAGGAACTCAGCACCGCGCGCTCCATCCTGGCCGACGAGCGCCGCAACCTCGAAGCCCTGTCGACTGCGACGATCCGCATTCCGCCGCTGATGACCCTGTGGTCGGCGCCGGTGAGCGACGGCGCCACGGTGCGGCAGGGCGAGAAGCTGTTCTCGTGGATCGACTGCAAAGTGCTGCTGGTCGACGTGCCGGTGACCGAGACGCTGGCAGCGCTGCTCCAGGAGGGCATGAAGGCCACCGTGCTGCTGGAAGGCGATTCGCGCAGCCATGCCGGGACCGTCCTGCTGACCCGCGGCGCCTCCTCGCGCATCGGCGGCGACGATCTCGCGAGCCTCAGCCGCGGCCACAAGAGCTGGAGCGCCCAGGCACTCGTCGAGATCACCGATACAGCGGGCCTCCCCGAATGCCCGATCGGCCGCCGCGCCTTCGTCGGCTTCCCCGACATCCGCCTGGTCCAGTACCTGCGCGCCTATCTGCCGGGATGGTAGGGGCCTTTGGAAAAAGAGACCCGTCAATCATAAGCGAGAGCCCGCGCAAGTGTTGCCGCGCCGCCACGCTCCACGGGCATCGTTCATCGGTACGCCAGCGGTGCCGGAACTCGTCGCGCGCGTCCGTCGTTCGCTCTGCCGTCGAGACGACACACAATGAACGGGACATGGGATACCAGAATGGACGACAGCTCTCGCCAACTCCTCCTCGCGACCTTCGCCTATCTCGTCTTCATGGGCGGCCTGATCGGCACTCTGGGTGCCGCCTTCGGGGGCTGACGGGCCGGGCGGCCTCCGCTACTTCCGCGATTCGCATATCAAATGTTATGCGCCTGCCGGTTGCGCCCCGCGGGCTTTGGGTGTTGCATGAGTCTGCAGTCGAACGCCGGAGGGGCGCATGGCCATGCTCGACTTCATCCGCCGCAAGAACATCGCAAATCTGACGAAGCAGCTTGCGGGCGGCCAGCTCGACGAGGCGCAGCGTCGCTACGCCGAACAGAAGCTCGCCGAGGAACTCGCAGAGGAGAGGGCCGCCGCGGACGTCGTTCCGTTACCGCCGGACGGAGACGGCGGCGGCCATGCCGCCTCCTGCTGAGCGGCGCTTCGCCAGGAGCCGGTCTCAGCCGCGACGGCGGTCGATCTCGGCACGGGCGTTTCGGCGCGCCATCTCCTCGGCCACTTCCGTGGGCACGCAGACCTTGTTCACGGGATTGAGCACCGTGCCCAGCGACTTGGCGATCACCAGGGCGACCGGGATGCCGACGATCGAGAAGCATAGCGCGAACACCTGGATCGCGTTCAGGATCACGAACACTACGCCGAACGGCAGGTAGACCAGCATCACCAGAGTCGAATAGGCGCGCCACAGAGGGTTCTGCGGCATGTCGAGATCCGACTTGCTCACCATCTCGTTGCCGAATGGCGCCAGCAGGAACTTGCCGAACTCCATCAGCCCGAGCCCCAGCGGTGCCGTGACGACCAGCAGGGTGAGCAGCAGGCCGAGCAGCCAGTAGAAGGCTGCGGTGAGGAACCCGAGGAACGGGATGTGCCACAGAATGTTGCCCAAGGTCCTCAATGTCGCTCTCCCCCTGCCGCTGCCCGCAGCGTCGCGACCACAATGCGCCGTCTGCCGGGGGCGTGGCAATCGCTGCCCGGCCGCACGTCGCCCATGAGGTGAAGGAATGAACCTTCAGGCCGAATGAATTTCCAGCGGACGAAAGGCCGCCCTAGCCTCCGGCACCGGAAATGAACCTGGAGGCGGGGATGGCGAAGCGTCGGGCGAGCGGGTGGCTGGCGGCGGCCGCCGTGGCGCTGATGATGCCGATGGCAGGCCTGGCGCAGCAGCCGAAGACGCTGCGGGTGGTGATGCATTCCGACCTCAAGATCCTCGATCCGATCTGGACCTCGGCCTTCATCGTCCGCAACCACGGCTACATGGTCTACGACACGCTGTTCGCGCTCGACGGCGACCTCAGGATCAAGCCGCAGATGGTCGAGACGTGGAGCGTCACGCCCGACAATCTCACCTGGACCTTCACCCTGCGCGACGGGCTCGAATTCCATGACGGCCAGCCGGTCACGACCGAGGACGTGCTGGCCTCGCTCAAGCGCTGGGCGGCGCGCGACTCGGTGGGGCAGATCCTGTGGGGCAAGCTCGCCGAGGCGAGGGCGGTCGATGCCAAGACCTTCCAGCTTGTGCTGAAGTCGCCCACGGGCGTCGTGCTGCAGGCGCTGTCCAAGCCCTCGGGCAATCCCTTCATTATGCCGAAGCGAGTCGCCGAGACCTCGCCCAACGACCAGATCAAGGAATTCATCGGCTCCGGCCCCTTCATCTTCAAGGCAGACGAATGGAAGCCCGGCGACAAGACGGTCTACGTGAAGAACCCGAAGTACAAGCCGCGTTCCGAGCCCGCCTCCGGCCTCGCCGGGGGCAAGGTCGCGAAGGTCGATCGCGTCGAGTGGATCGCCATGCCCGACCAGCAAACCGCGGTGAACGCGTTGCAGACCGGCGAGATCGACATCATCGAGGCGCCGCAGCACGACCTCTATCCGCTGCTGAAGCAGGACCGCAACGCCGAGCTGATCAATCCCAGCAAGTGGGGCAACCAGTACATCTATCGCTTCAACCAGCTGCACAAGCCGTTCGACAATGCGAAGAACCGGCAGGCGATGCTGTACGCGCTGAACCAGAAGGACTTTCTCGACGGCGTGATCGGCGATCCGGAATTCTACCAGGTCTGCAAGGCGATGTTCATCTGCGGCGGGCCCTACGAGACGACGGCGGGCTTTGCCGACAAGTATGAAAGCAACTTCGCCAAGGCCCGGCAGCTTCTGGCCGAGGGCGGCTACGACAATACGCCGGTCGTGCTGCTGCATTCGACCGACCTCTATGCGCTCGCGAACATGGCGCCGATCGCCAAGTCGCTGATGGAGAAGGCCGGGATGAAGGTCGACATGCAGTCGATGGACTGGCAGACCCTGGTCGCCCGCCGCGCCAGGAAGGATCCGCCGGACAAAGGCGGCTGGAACGTGCTGATCACCTCGACCTCGGCGCCCGATGCGCTCGATCCGCTGGCGCTGGGCTTCATCGTGGCGACCTGCGACAAGGCCCCGTTCGGCTGGCCCTGCGACGAAGAACTCGTGCGGTTGCGCAGCGCTTTCGCCGACGAGCCCGACGAGGCCAGGCGCAAGGAGATCGTGGAGAAGATCCAGCTGCGCGCCGCCGAGGTGCCGACCCATGCCTTCCTCGGCCAGTACACCAGCGCCATGGCACGACGTAAGGTCGTCACCGGCAACGTCACCTCGCCGGTGACGGTCTTCTGGAACGTCGAGAAGCGGTAAGGCGGGAGCGTTCCGACATGGCGAGCCGGGTCCTGATCGCGCAGTTCATGCACGAGACCAACACCTTCTCGAAGCTGCCAACCACGCTGGAGGATTATCGCCGCCAGCGCCTCGTCGAGGGCGCGGCGATCGTGCCCAACTTCACCGGCACGCGGAACGAGCTGGGCGGCTTCATCGACGCCGCGAAGACCCATGGCTGGGAGCCGGTGTGGGGCGTGGCCGCCAACACCATTCCCTCGGGGCCGCTCACGCGGGAGGCCTGGGAGCATATTCGCGACCGGATCCTCGACGCGGCGCGCGGCCGCCGTGACGGCAAGGGCGGTGTCGATGCCGTCTGCCTGTCGCTGCACGGCGCCATGGTAAGCGAGAGCGAGGACGATGCCGAGGGCGCGCTGCTCGAGGCGCTGCGCGGTGTGGTCGGGCCCGACGTGCCGGTGGTCGCGACGCTCGACCTGCACGCCAACGCCACGGCGCGGATGGCGCGCCATGCCAATGCGCTGGTGAGCTATCGCACCTATCCGCATGTCGACGGCTACGAGCGCGCGCAGCAGGCCGCCCAGCTCGTCGAGGATGCGCTGCAGGGACGCAAGAGCCCGCGCTGCCTGCTGGTCCAGCCGGCGATGCTGAAGGGCGCCGACCACGGCCGCACCACGCAGCCTGGCATCATGCGCGACCTGCTGGCCCGCGCCGAAGCCTTCGAGAAGCAGCCGGGACTGAACGTGGTGTCGATCCAGGTGGGCTTCACCTGGTCGGATATTCCGTGGGCCGGTCCGTCGATCGCCGTCAGCCATGAGCCGGGCGCGGAAGACGCCGCGCGGCAGGCCGCTGAGGCGCTGATCGCCGAGATGTGGGCGCGCCGCACCGAGTTCTCCTCGTCCTATCGCTCGATCGACGAGGCGGTGGCGGCCGCGCGGCGCGGCGGAGATCGGCCGCTGGTGCTGGCCGAGGGCACCGACAATCCCGGCGGCGGCGGCTACAACGACGCGCCCAATCTGCTGCGCGCGCTGCTCGACGCCGGCATCCCCAACGTGGCGGTCGGCACGATCTACGATCCCGGCACGGTACGGCAGGCGCTGAAGGCGGGCGTCGGCGCGCACATCGAGGTGGCGCTGGGCGGCCATACCGATCCCTCGCTCGGCGCGCCGGTGCAGGCGACGGCCGAGGTGCGTCATCTCTCTGACGGCAACTTCCGCAACGACGGGCCGATGAATGCGGGTGTCCAGGTGGCGCTGGGCGCGACCGCCGTGCTGCGCCTTGGCGAAAGCATCGACGTCGTGGCGACCTCGACGCGTATGCACACGATCGACCTCCAGGTCTTCCTCAGCCAGGGCATCGATCCGCTCGGTCGCAACGTGCTCGTGGTGAAGAGCTCGCAGCATTTCCGCGCCGCCTTCGAACCGATCGCGCGGGAGGTGATGCTGGTCGATGCCGGCGGCCTTTGCTCGACCGACGCTTCGCGCTTCACCTACGCCAAGCTGCGCCGCCCGATCTGGCCGCTCGACCCGGTCGAGGAGCCGCTCTCGGCCGCTCACATGCGATAGGCGCTTGTAACCTGGGGAACGTCGGACGGCTTGCGGGTGAAGCCGAGGGGGCCGGCCTCGGCGGCGCCCAGCCACTTCATCTGCGTCGGGCTCGTCAGATGCAGGAACACCATGATCGAGGTGTAGGGCGTGCCGCGCGCCATCGCGTTCTGCGCGATCAGCTCGTTGCAGGCCACCGACCGGCTGCGGTCGCCCGCGGTGTGACAGGAATGCAGGCCGAGCCGGCCATTGCCCTCGATCGTGCGGTGCGCACCCGACAGGAACAGGATCTGGGCGCAGGCCGAGGCGCAGGTGGCATTCGTCCGCACCACGGTGGCGACCTTTTCGCGGTCCATCACGCCGACCATGGCGAAGGCCTCGACGATCGCGCCGCCCGGACTGTCGAGCGCCAGCACTTTGTAGCCCGCAGCGTCGCGATCGGCCGATTGCAGGGCAACGCCGAGCCGCGCGGCGTCGCCGTCGGCCACCGGCCCCTGCGCCAGAACGATGCGCGTGCCGTCGGGCTCGGTCAGGACCGAGAAGGTCATCGCCTTCGCGGGCGGAGCGGTTCCCGCGATCAGCAGCGACAGGCAGAGCGTGGCGGCGAGGACAAGGTCAGACGCGCGCAAGATCGACCCTCGCCTCTTCGGGCGACGGCGCCCCGCCCTTGGAAAGCCACGCCCGTTCCTGCGTATCGACGACGTCCCTCGCGAGAATCCTGTTCATCATGCGGGCGAGATCGCGTCGTTGATAAGGCTTCACCAGCAGGTTCGCATTCGGCTTGATGTTGCCCCGCTCGACCAGCGCGTGCTCGAAGTAGCCGGACGTGAAGAGGATGCGGATGTCGGGCCGGATGGTGCGCGCCTCTTCGGCGAGCCGGCCGCCGTCCATGCCGGGCATGATGACGTCGGTGAAGAGCACGTCGATGCTCTCGTCGCGCTTCAGTATGTCCAGCGCTTCCGGGCCGCTCGCGGCGTGGAGCACCTCGTAGCCCAGGTCCTCGAGCTGGTGAACGGCCATCACCCGCACGATCTCCTCGTCGTCGACCAGCAGCACTTTGGGTGACCGGGTCGCCGGCTGCACTGCGGGCGCCGTCGCGCCGGCTCTCGTGGCCTCGAGTGCCTGCATCATGAGGCCGAAGGCCACCAGATTGTGCTGCGGGTCGCGCAACGGGATCACCACCTCGCGCACTTCGAGACCGGCCCCGTCGCGGCGCGTCCGCCGGCAGATCTCCTCGTGCCGCCCGAACCGCCGCGCCTTGGACAGCGACAGCGGCGCGCCGCCTTCGTCGAGGCTCTCGGGCGGGACGATATGGGCGAAGGGTTGGCCCACCGCATCGGCTTCCTCGTATCCCAGCAAGCCCTTGGCACCGGCATTCCAGCTCAGCACCTTGCCCTCCGTGTCGAGCAGGACCAGCCCACAGTCGCGCCAGTTGTCGACGAGGAGTTGCTTAAGGATCTCGGCGCTCGATCTATCCACTCGGCACTCCGCAGTTGAACAAGCAGCGCCTGTGAACAGCCCTGCAACCTTCTCTACGTTCGAACGTCAGAGTCGGTTTCACGCCCGGTACCGCCCTCACCGGATCGTGACGTGAACAGGGCATCGGCAGCGAAGCGAGGGCGGGATGGCGGACGATCGGGAAAAGATGCAGGACAAGGTCGCGCATGGCGCCGGTTTCTTCGCCGCGCTCGACCAGAGCGGCGGCTCCACGCCCAAAGCGCTGGCCCAGTACGGCATCGCGGCGAGCGCATATGGGAATGAGACGCAGATGTTCGCGCTGATGCATGAGATGCGCGTGCGGATCATGACCGCGCCCTCGTTCACCGGCGAGCGCGTCCTTGGCGCCATCCTGTTTGAGGGTACGATGCAGGGCACGGCTGGCGGCACGCCGGTGCCGGCGTTCCTCTGGGGGCGCGGGATCGTTGCGTTCCTCAAGGTCGATGAGGGACTGCAGGCCGAGCGGGGCGGGGTGAGCCTGATGAAGGAGATGTCCGGTCTCGAGGCGCGGCTGGTGGAGGCGGGGCGGCTCGGCGTCTTCGGTACCAAGATGCGCTCGACCATCCGGCACGCGTCGCGCGAAGGCATCGCGGCCGTGGTCGATCAGCAGTTCGAGATCGCTGAGCGGATCGCAGGCCACGGGTTGATGCCGATCGTCGAGCCCGAGGTCCTGATCGACAGTCCCGACAAGGAAGCCGCCGAGACGATGCTGCACGAGGAGCTGCGGCGCCGTCTCGACGATCTGCCCGGAGGCAGCCGGGTCATTCTCAAGCTGACCCTGCCCAGCGATCCCGGCCGGTATGTCGATCTGCTGGAGCACGAAGGCGTGGCGCGGCTGCTGGCTTTGTCGGGCGGCTACTCGCGCGAAGAGGCCTGCCGCCGCCTCGCCGCGACGCCGGGCATGATCGCGAGCTTCTCGCGCGCGCTGACCGAGGGCCTCAAGGTCACGATGAGTGACCCCGAATTCGACGCCGCGCTTGAGCGTTCGATCGCGACGATCCACAAAGCGTCGGTCAAGACGTGATGCGCGAGGGAAGCGGAGAATGGCGGCAGTCAAGGCGGGTGCGAAGGCGCGGACCGTTGGCCGGGGATCGTCCGGCGGCAAACCGGTGCCGTGGGAGCGCCTGATGAGCTGGCATCCCGGCTGCCATCTGGTGACCGGCGAGCATGAGGTCGACCGGATCGAACGGCCGAAGCTGCTCGCGCGTCTCATCGTGGCGCTGCGCGTAAAGGGCGACTGGGCGATCCGGGTCGGGCGCGACCGCGGCCGCCTGCTCGTGCAGGCCGCCTTCGAGGAAGAGAACGATGCGTTGCGCCTCACCGAGGTGCTTGGCGCGAAGCCGGTACGCCGCTACGTCGGCTGGGCCACGCAGCAGGAGTTCGAATTCTCGCCGCAGGTCGCGGAGCGGGTGCGCAAGGCGCTCATGCTGACCTAGCGACCGCTCCTTCGAGCATCCGCGCCTGCTCGTCGAGTTCGCGCGCATAATCGAGCAGACGGTCGCGATCCTCGATCTTCGACAATTCCCAGGCTAGCCGGCGCGCTTTCTCGGCGCGCTCGCGCGCGCTGGCGGCGGTGAGGGCGGGGCGGGCGACGAGGGGGCTTCCGGCGGGCGGGCGATCGACTGGCGCCTCGACTGGCACCGCGTCCTGCGGGCCGAGCCAGTTCCGCGCCGCGTCGATCGAGTCGAAGAGCTGTGCGACGCGGTCGGCCGCCGGCAACTGCATGAAGAGACGGGCGCCCTCGATGCCGCGCGGGGTCGTCGCGACGATCGCCACCGGACCGCGCGAGCCGCGGTTGCCCATCGCCCGCACATGGCCCTTGAGCATCCCGATATGGTGATCCGCCAGGTCGAGCCAGGCGTTGCGCCCGTCGAAGATTTTCCGGTAGCCGAGCGTCTTCTCGAAGACGAGCCGCGCGAAATAGCTGCCGATGTCGGTGAGCTGCAGAGCGCCTTGCGCGCGGGCAACGACCAGTCGCCGGTCGTGGTCGATTTCGAGGTCGATGTGCATGTGAGAGAGCGGTTCCGGGCGGTACGGTCGCAGGATCGCCGCGGACTATTCCATCCACCCGCCCGCCGGGCAATCCCCCGGCGCGAGTCGCGTTTCGCAGGCCTATTGCGGCGTGAGTCGCACGGCCTTCAGGTAGCGCGTGTTGTAGTAGTCGGCGTCGAGCGAGGTCACCATGACCGGCGAGCCGCGATGTGTGGCGTGCACGAACTGGCCGTTGCCGCTGTAGATGCCGACATGGGTGATGGCGCCGCGATAGCCGAACATCACCAGGTCACCCTTCTGCAGGTCGCTGCGCGCGACCGGTGTCGCCTCGCGCACCATGTCGTGCGGCATGCGCGGGATACGCTGTCCGAAGACGGCGCCGTAGAGATAGTAGACGAAGCCGCTGCAGTCGAAGCCGGTCTTGGGCGAGGTGCCTCCGTAGCGATAGGGCGTGCCGAGATAGTTCATCGCGCGTGACACGAGGCGATCGCCCCATTCGCTGGTGGCGGGGCTCGCAGCGGCCGGGGCTGCGGCGGGTCCGGCCGAGAAAGCGGCCGGGGTCACGGCCGCGGCGGGCGCTGCGGAATTGAAGCCGGCGAAATTGCTGTTCTGCTGCTGCCACCTGGCGTTCAGCTCGTCGGCCATCCGGTCGGTCGGATCGGTCGGCGCCGCCTTGACGGCCTTGACGGCGGGCTTGAGCTTGGACTTTGCCGGAACCTTGGCCTGGGCCATCGCGGGCGAAACGACACCGGTCGTTCCGATCAGGGCCGCGGTGGCCAGCATCGCCACCGACCAGGCCGTGGCCCGGGAGAGGAGGCGGGAGCGTGAGGGGATCAGGTGACCGGCTTCCAACGCCATTATCTTTTCTCCGTGTGGAACCAAAGGTGGCGGCCTGCGGCCTGCCGGGATAATGGCCGACGGAGGGCGGCCCGTCCAACAAATGTTGTAATTTTGCCACAGTAAAAATCACCACCCAAGTCATTGTTTTGTAATGATTTTCGACCATTCCGCGCGGCCTGTGAATGGTTTGACACCCTGCGGATTGGGGACTTCCAAGGCGCCGTGGCGCGGCTTCGCCGTCGTGTGGCCGCGCTCTGCGATCGAGGGCCAGCCGGCGCCGCTGCCGTTCTGCGTGATGGTGATCGTACTGGCCGACGACCTCATTCGGCGCACGATCGAAAGCGGCGAGGAGGAGCCGCGCATGCCCGCGATCTTCGACGACGATGCCTGGACCGTCTGGCTCGGCGAGGACGGCGCGTCGTCCGCGTCGGCCAGGGCGCTGCTCGAGACGATGAGGGCCCGAACTGGACCTCCGCGCCCGAACCGAAGAAGCCGCGTACGCCGCGGTCGCGATAGCTGGCTACTGGTGCATGGCGGTAGGCTCGGGCATTGCCAGCGGTGCGTTCAACTCATGCGTCGACGCCTCCAGCTCCGAGGCGAGCGCCGCCCGTTCGGCTTTCAATTCTTCGAGGCGGCGACCGAGGAAACGCCGGCGCCGGCGGATCAGGCTCAGCGCCGCCTCGTTGGCGGCGATTTCCAGTTTTGCCTTGAGGGCGTGGCTTTCATCCTGGAAGCGGGCGATCTCGCCCTTCACTTCGACGAGCCGGTCGGTGCAGTAGTGACGCGAGTGGACGAGACGTTGAGTCCGTTCGTCGGTCATCCTTGTTCCTCCCATGTGACCATCGACGCTGTGGCATCTGCAGGCGACATCGAAGTCCAGCTCTTCGTGACCCGGCTGGTTACTCCACCGGGTATCATAGGTCGGAGCATCCCGGGTTGGACAAGCCGCGAAATCGCCGGCTGCCCACGCGAAACGAAAACATTCGCGTGATCGCGCGGCGAAGGAGATGCGTCCTTCGCCGCGCCGTTCTTGACCGACCGTCAGAGTTGCGGGAACACACGCGGCCAGCTCGCCGGTGGCGGGGAGATGGCGTAGGTCAGCTCCTCGTCGGCGAGACGCCGGGCGGTGAGCACGTTCTCCAACGCCTCGAGCAGGCGCGGCCGGGAGAAGGGCTTCTCCAGGATCGGCGCGCCGGCATGGCGGGCGGGCAGCGGGTTGGTGCCATCCGCCAGGAACAGCACCGGCACGCTTGCATCGGCCAGCCGGTCCGCCAGCACGAAGGCGAGCCGCCCGACATCGGCGTCGACGATGGCGGCATTGATCCTGCCGCGGGCCAGCAATCCCTCGACGGCGGGCAAGCTGGTGGCCGGTCCGATGACGCGATAGCCCGCCTCGCGCAGGGTCCGCTGCAGGTCGAGCGCCACCACCGCCTGGTCTTCGACCACGAGGATGCGCCCGCGTGGCGTCTCTGCCACGAGGTGAGACGGCGGAGCCGCCAGGGGGAGCGAGTGAAGGGGCTTCCACTGGGTGTTCGTGGAAGCAGCTGAGCCAGTCATGCCTGTCCTCCTGTTGAACGAAACGATGGAAGGGGCGGACGCTACTGCCGGGCGATCGACGCCCGCGGCGCCGCCTTTTCGATCGCAATGACGCGCGGCTTCTTCTCCTCCGGCACTTCGCGCCGCAGGTCGACGGTCAGCAGGCCGTTGGCCAGCCGCGCGTCCACGACCCTGACATGGTCGGCGAGCTGGAAGGTGCGCTCGAAGTCACGGGATGCGATGCCGCGATGGAGATACTCCCGCTTGTCCTCGCCGCCAGACGACTTGCCGCCGATCAGCAGCTCGTTCTCCTTCTGCATGACGTTGAGCTCGGCCTCGGTGAAGCCGGCCACCGCCATGACGATCCGATAGGAATCGTCACCGGTCTTCTCGATGTCATAGGGCGGGTAGCCGTTCGTGCCGGAGCGGCTGGCGACCGAATCGAGCAGGTCGAAGACCCGGTCGAAGCCGACGGTGCCGCGATAAAAGGGTGCGAAATCGATGGTGCTGCGCATGAAGCATCCTCCGTTGAGCGATGGTTGCGACCCGGCCCCCGAAAGGCGGCCGATTTGTGCGAGCCGGTTCAGCTACCGGCAACGGATCGATCTAGAAATGCCTTTCCGCGCGTCAAGGGGCTCGTAAGAAAAATCCGGGGAAGCGCGGAACCGTTGCTCCGGCGCGACGCCGGGCACCTTTGCGTGTATCGAGCGTTCAGGACCCATGCCCGACAAGTCACCTCCGGCCAGCATGGCGGCCGATGTCGCGAAGCTCCGCCGGCACGTTCGTATCCTCGTCGAACTGGGAAGGCTCGCCGGCCAGCCCTGGACGGCGGAGCGCTTCCTCGACCAGGCGGTGGTGCAGGTCGGGCGCGCGGTGGAGATCCATCACGTCAAGATCCTGCAGTACCGTCCGGCAATGGCCGACCTGCTGATGGTCGCGGGCACGGGCTGGAGGAAGGGCGTGGTGAGGGTGGCGACGTTTCCCTCCGACCTGCGCTCGCCGCCGGGCCGGGCCTACCTGACGGCCGACCCGGTCAGCATCCCCGACTGCGCGAATGCGCCGGAATTCGTGCTGTCCGAGACGCTGCGGGAGCATGGCATCGTCTCGCTGGCGAACGTGCCGATTCTCACCGACGGCGCCGCCTGGGGCGTGCTCGAGGTCGATAGCACGGTGCCGCGCGACTTCAGTTCCGACACGCTGGCCTTCCTGATCGCGGCCGGAGCCATCATCGGCTCCACTCTGGAGCGGCGGACCGCGGTGGGCAGCGAGGCTGCCGCGCTGGCAGAGGCGGCGGCGGAGGCGCGGCGGCGCGAGACCCTGCTGCGCGAGCTGCAGCACCGCGTGAAGAACAACTTCCAGCTCATCCTTGCCTCGATCAGCCTGCAGAAGCGGCGCTTCGGGACCGGCGAGACCCATCGCGCGCTCGATCACATCGCCAACCGTATCCATGCCATTTCGCTCGCGCACGACCAGCTCTCGGCGCGCCAGGATGCGCAGATCGTCGAGGTGGCCGGTTATCTTCGCGCACTGTGCGCCTCGATGGAGCAGCAGGTGGAGAATGTCGCGATCGAGATCGAGGCCGACGACGTCGCCCTTTCGATCGAGCGTGCCGTGCCGCTCGGCTTGATCGTGAACGAGGCGGTGACCAACAGCGTGAAGCACGCCTTCCCCGGAAGATCCGGCCGGATCGTCGTGCGCCTGCAGGCCGGTATCGGGTTCGGCGAAGGTCGCTTGGTCGTCGCCGACGACGGCAACGGCTTCGAGAAGGGGGATTCCAGCGGTTCGGGTCTCAAGCTGATCGAATCGCTGGCGCGGCAGATCGGCGGCCAGGTGTCGATCGAGAGTTCGAAGAAGGGCACGTCGACCTCCGTGACGTTCCCCGTCATCGGGTGAGGCGGGCGTGCCTGCGGCGTTTCGGCTTACATTTTTGCGTACGGGAACTAACAGAACCTTCCCGTCGTTCTAGTGCCGTGTTGGGTAAGCTGGCGGCATCCGGACGTTGGGAGCGCCGGTCATTGGGGGGGCGTTGTGGAAAAGACAGCGGTGCTCGTGCTGATCGCTGAGGATCAGGCGGAAATTGGCGACATCTTGAGTGATTCGTTCAAGGATGGCGGCTACGACGTGCTGCTCGCCGCGACGGCGGAAGAGGCGCTGGCCGCGCTCGACGCCCGGGGCCAGGAAGTGCGGGCCCTCGTCACCGACATCAAGCTGGGATCGAGTACCACCGGCTGGGACGTGGCGCGGCACGCGCGCGAGCTGAAGCCCGAGATGCCGGTGGTCTACATGACGGGCTCCGAAAGCAATGACTGGCCCTCGCTCGGCGTGCCCAACAGCATCCTGGTGCCGAAGCCCTTCGCGCCGGCACAGGTCATCACTGCGGTTTCGCAGCTCCTGAACGCGAGCAACACGCCGGGCGCGTGAGCGCGATCACGCCCGCGAGACCCAGCCCCTGAACGAGAAGCCGGCGTAGAAGAGAGCCACGTCGGAGAAGCCCGCTTCGCGCTGGATCGCGGCCTCTTCCTCGCCGGACAGCAGAGGCAGGTGCTCTTCCATCATCGCGGCCGAAATCCACGCCCTTTCGAAACCGGTGCCCGGTTCGCCCGCGAAGGCCGCTGATCGCGCCAGCCACGCGGATGCCTCGCCTCCGTCCGGGATACTATGGTGCGCGACCACGAGCGGCGCCCCGGGCTTCAAGCGCCGGTGGGTCTCCCGCAGCGTATGCAGCCGCTCTTCCCGTCGCAGGAAGTGCAGGGTCAGCAGACAGGTCGCGCCGTCGAACGGCCCCGGCGGCGCACTGTCGACCAAGCCCTGCCGGAGATCGACGCGCGCGCCCAGCGGTCCCAGCACGCGACGTGCCAGCTCGATCATGCCGGCCGAAGGATCGACGCCGACGAAACGCCAGCCCGCCTGCGCCTCGGCGAAGGCCTTGAGTTCGAGACCGCCACCGGCGCCGACGACGAGCATGTCCGCCTGCGCAGGCGCACGCTCGGCCAGCAGCAGCATCGCCATGCGATGCAGGTCGGCATAGCCCGGCACCTTGTGCGGCGTGCTTGCGACATAGTTCGCGATCATGGCCGGCGCGGCGAAGGACTGCGCCGCGTTCATCCGCCGAACACCAGTGCGCGGTGGAGCGACGTGCCGGCGGTGACGCCGTCGGCCACTGCCCAGCTGACACTGTGCGGCGCGCGGGCGATGTCGCCCGCGGCGTAGAGGCCAGGCACGCTGGTCATCCTGTCGGCATCGGTGCGGATGATCGGGCCCATCGGTCCTTCGTCGATCGCGACACTGAGCTGTTCGGCGATCGGGCTGGCCAGACAGGATTGCGGCGCGACATAGAGCGCGGCGAGGTCAGCCACCCGGCCATCCTCGAACTCGGCCCCGGACAGGGCGCTGCCCTCGCCGACCAGACGGTTCACCCTGTCACGTTCGACCGTCACGCCGTGGCGCGCGAGCATCTCCATGCTTTCGGGCACGAGGTCCGCGCCGTTCAGGAACAGCGTCGTCGGCCCCCATTCGGCGACCAGGCAGGCCTGGTGGACCGACATCGGCGTGCGAAAGAGCACCCCGAGCGGGCGGTCGCTGAATTCGAACCCGTGGCAGTAGGGGCAATGCAGCACCGTCCGGCCCCAGCGTTCCTGCAGACCGGGGATCGGCTGCAGCTCGTCGCGCAGCCCGAAGGCAAGGATCGCCTTGTGCGCGGCGATCTCCCCACCCGCCGCGAGCGAGACCGCGAATCCGTCGTCGCGGACGCTTGCATCCGAGGCTTCGCCCTCGATGAAGGTGACGCCGGGATAGGCGGCGAGCTGCGCGCGCGCCCGGGCGAGGATCGATGACGGATCGCTGCCGTCCGACCCGAGGAAACCGTGCGACGCTTCGGCGAAACGGTTGCGCGGTCGTCCAGCATCGATGACGCACACGCGCCGCCGCGCGCGGGCGAGGTAGGTGGCGGCGGCGAGGCCGGCGAAGGCGCCTCCGATGATGACGGCGTCATGCTGCATGGTTTTTCTCCAGGTCGGTCGATCCGCCGCGTCGGGCGAGTCGTTTGTGAAAGTCGGCGCTCAGCGCCGCGAGGGTGAGCGCGCCGAAGCGGCGCAGAAGCAGCGCTTCGGCTTCGTCGAAGGCGTCGCCGAGGGCCGCGTTCACCGCCTGCTCAACGAGGCAGCCGGGCGCCTCCGTGCGGTTGCCCATGGCCAGCAGCGCGGGCCGGCCGAGCGCTTCGTAAACGTCGCGCAGGGTCACGGCGCGAAGATCGCACGCGATCGTCCAGCCGCCGCCATGCCCCTTCTCGGACTGAACGAAGCCGCGCTCCCGCAAGCCCGCCATGAGTCGGCGGATCACCACCGGATTGGTGCCCATCGCGCGCGCCAGCATCTCCGAGGTCATCGGATCCGGGTGCTCGGCCATGTGCAGCAGGACGTGGAGCACGCCCGAAAGTCGGCTGTCTCTTCTCATGAAACTTCATATGTTACGTATGCGGTCCACTTTCAAGCCCGTCCGGCTCGGCGAGCGAGGTCACGGTGCTGACGCCGCACCCGAGCGTCGACCTGATGCGTCTGGGGCAACCGCCGATCCTGCACGCGATTGCCGACCCCGGGCAGGCCGCGTGCCGGATTCCTGGCGGATAAACGAAACAAGCGAAATAAACGAATCAAACGAAGCCAACGTCGCACCCCCTGAATCGGGCCCGATCGTCCAAGGAAGACCGTGCGGATACCGGCTGGCGGCAGAGGCGGGAGGAGGCCAGCTTCTGTCCACCTCTGATCGGTCGGACAGGACGACAGCGGGCGATCGGCGCGGTCGACCGGCTTGAACGCCTGGCACTCAGGAGGTCCGTTGCCGCGTTGGGATGACCGCGCGTTCTTGCGTGCGCTCCCGCGTCCGATGCTGCGACCGAGGGTTGCCCGTCGACGATCGCTGGCGGCCGCCATCGGCAACATACGTGCGTTTCGGCGGACGTGGCGAAAAAATGGCATGCGCGTATCGGTGGTGATCGTTCGCCGGGTTCGCCATCCCGCGTCGATTCACATCGATTGACTCGATGGTGCGAGGCGTGTCTCATCGAAAAAAAGCACAACAACAGTGGAGGCAAGAATGACCAACGAAGACAGAAAGGTCCTTCGTCGAAACCTGCTTGCGGGTTCGGCTGCGGTGCTGGCGGCGCCGGCGATCGTCGGTCCGGCGCTCGCGCAGGACAAGGTGACGTGGAAGGTGCAATCGCACTGGCCGAAGGCATCGGGCTCGTTCAACGACAGTCTCGTGGCGCTCGGCAAGGAACTCGACACGCGCACCGGCGGGCGCTTCAAACTCGAGACGTTCGGCGCCGGCGAGATCGCGAAGGATCGCGAGATCTACAACATCGTCCGCCGCGGCGTCGTGCCGATGGGCACGATCTCGCCGTCCTACATCCTGGGCGAAGCCCAGGCGATGGGCCTGTTCTACGGCGTGCCCGGCACGCTGCGCGAGACCTGGGAGATGCTGCAGCTGACCAAGAATCTCGGCATCGAGAAGCTGGTCAACGACGAGCTGGTGCCGAAGGGCGTACTGATCAAGGCCGAGAAGGCCTATCCGACCGAGGTGGTACTGCGGCGGAAGATTGCCTCCGCGGCCGACCTCGGCTCGCTCAAGGTCCGTTCGACCGGCTCGATGCTGGAATATCTCGCGGCGGCGGGCGCGTCGCCGCAGCAGATCGCTGGCCCGGAAATCTACCAGGCCATCTCGACCGGCGTCGTCGACGGCGCCCACTGGGGCGCGGCAATCGGCGCCCTGTCGATGAAGTTCTGGGAAGTCGCGCGCTTCCACATGAAGCCGGCGCTCGGTATCACCAACGACGCCTGGATCGTGAACAAGGCGGCGCTCGACAAGCTGCCCGCCGACCTCAAGCTGCAGTTCCTCTCGCTGCTCGAGGAGCGCTACTTCCTGCGCTCGGTCGAATACCTCCAGCAGGAGGCGATCGCCCTGAACACCGGCAAGGCGAAGATGAACGTCGAGGTCGTGCGCTGGCCCGACGACGTGCTGAAGAGATTCGCCGACGCCTCGACCGGCATCCTGAAGAAGGAAGAGGCGAAGGGCGAGATCTCCGCCAAGGGTGCCAAGGCCCTGATCAAGCTGATGACCGACCTAGGTTACGTCTGAGCCTCGAACTCGTGGAGCGGCGGCATCCGTGCGGGTGCCGCCGTGTCGTGGCCGTTGAACCGACAGGTGTCAGGATGCTCAAGATCGCCGGCGCGATCACCCGCCTCAACGTCTGGATCGCTAGGGTCGCCGCCTGGCTGATCATCCCGATGTTCCTCCTGCTGATGGCCGACGTGATCATGCGATACGTGGTCGGCAGCGCCGAGATCTGGACCGCCGAGTTCGCCCAGTTGATCTTTGGCGTTTATGCCGTGATCTGCGGCGGCTACCTGCTGGTTGAGCGCGGGCACGTCAACGTCGACATCATCTACGGCCGGTTCAGCCGGGTGGCGAAGGCCAAGGTCGACCTTGCCACCTCGTTCCTGTTCTTCCTGTTCCTCGGTGTCCTCATCTGGCAGAGCGCCGACATGGCGTGGGAGTCGGCGGAGAAGCTCGAACGGTCGAGCAGCATCTGGAATCCGCACATCTGGCCAGTCAAGCTCGCGATCCCGATTGCCGGAATTCTGCTGCTTCTGCAGGGGCTGGTACGCATCGCCTCCGACATCCGCACGGTCATGGGGCTCGAGAACGATCCCGCGATCTTCGGCAAGCAAGCCACCGACGAATCCTCTCACTGATCGGAACGAGCCCCGTGTCTGTCGAACTCGTCACCCTGCTGTTCTTCGGGTCGCTGCTGCTGTTCCTGTTCATCGGAACGCCGCTCGTCTTCACCCTCGGCGGCATCTCCTGCATCTTCCTCTATTTCACCATGGGGTCGGTCGGCTTCTACATCGTGGCGTCCAAGTTCTGGGACTCCATGATGAGCTTCACGCTGATCGCCATTCCCATGTACGTGTACATGGCGATGCTGCTGGAGAAATCCGGTGTGGCGCAGGACCTCTACCGCATGATGCACGTCTGGTTCGGGGCGATGCGCGGCGGCCTGGCGATCGGCACGGTGGCGATCTGCGCCATCTTCGCGGCCATGAGCGGCATCAGCGGCGCCGCCGTCGTGACCATGGGCACGATCGCCCTGCCGCGCATGCTGGAGCGCGGCTACGACAAGCGGCTGGCCATCGGTGCGATCAACTGCGGCGGTGGCTGGGGCATCCTCATTCCGCCGTCCATCCTGATGGTGCTCTATGCGCTGCTGACCGAGGTCTCGGTGGGCCGGCTGTTCGCCTCCGGCATCGGGCCCGGCATCCTGCTGTTCGTGCTGGTGACGATCTACATTGCCGTGCGCGCCTGGCTGCAGCCGTCGCTGGCGCCGGCGCTGCCGGTCGAGGACCGCGGCGATTGGGGGCTCAAGATCGCTTCGCTGAAGGCGGTTTTCCTGCCACTGCTGATCGTTGTCCTGGTGCTGGGCGCGATCTTCGGCGGCTTCGCGACGCCGACCGAAGCGGCGGCGCTCGGCGTGTTCGGCGCGCTGGTCGCCTCTGCGGTCCATCGCAAGCTGTCGATCCCGGTTCTGACGGATGCGGCGATGCAGACGCTGCGTCTCACGGCGCTGATCATGTGGATTCTGTTCGCCGCCCATGCCTTCTCGACGGCCTATACGACGCTGGGCGCGAACGAGCTGATGAACCACTTGATGTCGCTCATCCCGGGCGGCCAGTGGGGGGCGCTGGCCTTCATGCTCCTCGTGCTGCTGCTGCTCGGCATGGTGCTCGATCCCGTCGGCATCATGCTGATCACCCTGCCGGTCTTCCTGCCCGTGGTGGAATCCTACGGCTGGGATCCGATCTGGTTCGGCGTGATCTTCATCATCATGATGGAAATCGGCTACATGACGCCGCCTTTCGGCTTCAACCTGTTCTACCTGAAGGCGGTGGCGCCGCCGGACGTGACGATGAGCGACATCTACTGGTCGGTCATCCCTTACGTGCTGGTGACCTTCGTCGGCGTGCTGATCCTGATCGCCTTCCCCGACATCGCGCTGTACTTTCCCAATATGTTCTTCGGCGTGTCGAAATAGGGGCCGCGTACCCGCTCTCCGGGGCTCGGGGCAGGGGGTAGTCGATGGGATTGAAGCGCAAGGTCGGCGTCTTCCTGTTCGCCGTCATGGTGGCGGTGAGCCTCGGCGCGACGGTGGTGGCTTCGGTCGCGATGTACCGGCTGGTCTCGCAGAAGCAGGACGCCGAGATTCACCGGTTGGAGGCGAGCCTCTCGGACCGCTTCGCCGTCTTCGAGCGGCTGCTGCGTTCGCAGCACGCGGAGATCGTCGCGCACATGGAGAAGGTGCTGCCGGAGATCGCGGCCGAGCTCGACCGCACCGGCCGGACGCCCGCCGAGCTCACCGTCGCCGACCTCGATGCGCTGACCCGCAAGTACGGCGTGCAGCACATCTACTTCGTCGATCGCTCGCACAGGGTCTTCCAGACCAACCTTGCGAGCGACATGAACCTGACCTTTCCCGAAAGCAGCTTCACGCGCTTCCTCGATACGGTCTACGGCTCGAACAAGGTGATGAGCGACGGCATCGACCTGTCCAGCCTGACCGGCACCCTGCGCACCTACAGCTACTTCGGCCCCGCCGGAAAGGACTACATCATCGAGACCTCGACGGAGGTGCGCGCCAGCCTGGCGGAGGGAAATTTCGGCTGGATGGGCACCTACTTCTTCCAGGATCTGTTCGCCGACGCGTTGCACTCCAATCCCTACCTGAAGGAAGTCGACGTGTTTCTCGTCACGCCGGCGGGCGCGTGGTCGCTGCTGCATATCGGCCAGAAGCTCGACCCGGCTCTGGTCGAGCGCCTGATGGAGGTGCGTCGCGAGGAAGTGCCCGCCGGCGGCGGCCGCTATCTCACCGTCTACAGCGGCGAGGAGACCGCGGCCGGCACGCAGGCCGGTCATCCGGTGTCTTCCAAGTTCGTCATCCGCAAGATCACCTACGACACCGGCCTCGCGCGGCAGGCTGTCCTGCAGGTGCTGCTGAGTTCGATCGTCGTGCTCGCGATCATGCTGCCGCTCGTGTTCTGGATCGCCTCGCGCCTCCTGCAGAGGCAGCTTCTCGATCCGCTGTTCAGCCTGCGCGGCGAGGCCGGCGCCATCGCGGCCGGCGACCTCGACCAGGCCATCGCCAACACCGGCCGCGTCGACGAGATCGGTCAGCTCGCCAGCAGCTTCGCCTCGATGCGCGATGCGGTGCGGCGCACGATCCTCGATCTCAAGCATACCAACGTCTCGATCGAGCGCTTCGTGCCGCAGGCCTTCCTGTCGATCGTCGGCAAGCCGTCCGTCGCCGATGTCGAGCTGGGCGACAACCGGCGGCGCACCATGAGCATCCTGTTCTCGGATATTCGCGGCTTCACCACCCTGTCGGAACGGATGACGCCCGACGAGACCTTCGCCTTCATCAACACATATCTGGAGCGCATGGGTCCGGTCATCCGCGACCACCATGGCTTCATAGACAAGTATATCGGCGACGCCATCATGGCTCTGTTCACCAATGCCGACGATGCGTTGCGGGCCGGGCTCGCCATGCTGGCGGCGCTCGACGGCTTCAATGCCGAACGGCGCGCCGCCGGCCTCGAGCCGATCGAGATCGGCATCGGTATCAACACCGGTTCGCTGATGCTGGGTACGATCGGCGAGAAGCATCGCATGGACGGGACCGTCATATCCGATGCCGTGAACCTTGCGGCACGGATCGAGGGCCTGACCAAGGACTATGCCGCGCCGATGCTGATCTCGGAATTCACCTACCGGGAACTGTCGGACCCGGAGGCCAGCGCGATCCGTCCGGTCGACGTGGTGGTCGTGAAGGGCAAGACCCGGCCCGTCGCCATCTATGCCGTGAGCCCGCGCCCGGCATAGGACCGGCGCGGCCCGCCGGCCGGCAACCGGCGCGAACCCGGAGCGTTTTCTGCGGCTCCACGGGGGACGAGCGGATGGCACGGAAGCTGAAGGCCTTCACGACGTCGGCGGGCTTCTTCGATCTTGCGGTGTCGGCGCCGTCGATGAAAGCGGCGCTCGAAGCGTGGGGCGCCGGAGCCAACCTGTTTCACCAGGGTTTTGCCCAACAGACGGACGATGCGGCCATCGTGAAGGCGACGATGGCGCGGCCGGGCGTCGTTCTGCGGCGGCCGGTCGGCACCGATCAGCCCTTCCGGGAGGGGGCCGAAGCGTCGGAGGAGCCGTTCGAGGGCGAGGTCGCGAAGAAGCCCAAGGCCGGGAAAACCAAGGCTGCGGCGCCGAAGCGCGGCCCCGTCGCGGAGACGCCGGCCAGCCGCAAGGAAGAGCGTGAAGCCGCGCGCGCCTTCGAGAGGGAACGCGAGCGTCGCGAACGCCGGGAACGGAAGGAGGCGACGGCCCGTCGCACGGAAGCGGCGCGGCGGGATCGCGCCATTGCGACTGCGACGGCGGGGCTCGAAAAGGCCGAGGCGCGCCACGGAGCCGCCGTCTCGGAGATCGAGCGCGCCCGCGCGGCGCTGGACGCAAAGGCCGAGAGAGAAGCAGAGCGCTGGCGACGCGAGCGGGAGAAGCTCGAGGACTCGCTGCGCCTGGCCCGGGTGTCGCGTCACCTGCGGCCAGTTTAATTCGGCTGCAACCTTTTCTCCGGTCCCACGTTTTCCCGGTCGGCTCGAAAAGGGGAGAAGGATGAAAGGGCCCGTTACACTCGTATCCCTGTGTCGTTCCGCGAGAGGCGGCCGATGAGCGGCGCCCGTGGCCGGCGGCTCGACTGGTCGGCCTTCTTCCAGTCCGTTCCGGAGCCGCACGGCATCCGCATCCGCCTCGCCACGGCCGATGCGTCGTCGCCGGCGGCGGTAACCGCTGAGAAGAGGGTACTCCGGCTCATTCGTTCGAAACTGGACGCCGAGCGGTTCGCGCTCCGTCGCTCCTTCGCGACCGGCCCCACGATCATCGAATGCGTTTTCGAATCCGCCGCTGTGGCGGACGCACTTGCGCATGAGATGGGCGCCGAGCCGGCAGACGGGGTGCCGGGTTGGGCCACCGCGCGCAGACTCGTCGCCGACGAGCGGACGCTGCGGCAGCTGCTGAAGCAGGGGGCCACCCTGTCGCACGAGGCGCCGCAGCCGAACGAGGTAGTTGTGCCGCGACAGGACCCGGTCGTCGAGGCGAAATCGCGGCTGCAGCGCATGTCGCTGGAGGAGCAGGCCGCGGCGCTGTTCAAATCGATGATGCAGGTGCCCTGACGGCCATCGCCTGCGCCATGCAACGTTGGAGCGCCCGAGCCATTACGCCGCCACAAGCCAGGATGGAGGCGTGAGATGAATATCGAACAGCGCAACGAACTGCTTCAGCAGATGCTCGAAACCGAGATGGGCGGGGTCAAGGTCTATGAGACGGCCTTGACCTGCGTGCTCAACGACGAGTTGAAGGAAGAGTGGCAGAAGTATCTCGATCAGACGAAGCGGCACGTCGAGATCGTGACGACGCTGATGTCCGAACTGGGCGTCCCTCCGGCGGAGACGCCCGGCCGCGAGGTCGTCCGACACATCGGCGGTTCGCTGGTGGCCGCGATGAAGCTCGCCAAGGGGACGGCACCGCCGGAAGCGGCGGAGATCGTGGCCTGCGAGTGCGTGGTCCACGCCGAGACCAAGGATCATTCGAACTGGGAACTGCTGACCCTCTTTGCCGAGGCCGCGCGCGGCACGGAGAAGAAGGCGATCCAGGCGGCGCTCGACGAGGTCGAGGATGAGGAGGACGAGCACCTCTACCATTCCAAGGGATGGTGCCGTGAGCTGGCGATTGCTTCGCTTGGCATGAAGGCCGTCCTTCCGCCGCCGGAAGAGCAGAAGGACGTCAAGACCGCGATCGGCGCCTCACGCGCCGAGATGGCCCGCAAGGAGCTGCTGTAGAACCGTGGTGAAGCCCGCTCGTCGAACGGCGCGCAACTTCAATCACCGGGCCAGATGTCTCGTGTAGCGCCGCATCGAGTATTTGCGCTTCACATGCGACCGGATCTCGCGCGAGGCATCGCGAGATGGTGCACCTTCCGCATCATGTGAACATGATCGCGAGCGGGGGAAGGGAGTCTCCAGTCTTGGGGCGGCGCGGCAAACTGTATGCGAGGATCAGGACCAGCCTTACGGCGACCATCCCCTTCATCGCATGAGAATGAAGCTTATGGGCTTGCGCGCCACGGGATTGCCGCTGAAGCCGCGATGCGCATCGATGGCGGAGTAGACGAGAGTGTCTGTCAGGATCGCGCCGCCAGCTCTATGCTGGCGGCGCGATGTGCTTTGGTGGCGGATCAGCCCTTCTTGGCCGTTGCCCGCTTGACCCTATAGTTTTGAAGGTAATCACGCGCCTGCAGTTTGCGTACTTGCAACTCCAGCAGCTCGACCTCCCCACGAAGTGCGGCAATGTCGATATCGGGTTTCTTGACGGGCTGGTCTGCCATCTTCATCTCCACTTGTTGCTTTTCAACGGGCTCAAAAGGCTTTTCGCCGGACACGGGTTCAGACGATGTTCTGGCGGGAGCTTTTTCGGCAGACGTCCGCTTGAACAGTCTTCCGACCTGAAAACGGCGGGGCTTCTTCATTTCATTTCCGCAACGCGCAGCTCTTCGGCGCGAGCACAGGCTTCTGCTGCGCCCTTGTATTGCTTCAGATCGAGATAGGCTCGCGCCAGAAATTCATAGTGTGCCGGCTTCCTGTAGTCGCCCTTGGCGACGATCCTCAGCAGGTGGCGGGCCGCCGAACGCTGCTGGACTGCGACGAGAGCCCGAACCGCGAGACAAGTTGCCTCGAGCCGAACGGCGCGGTCGGTCTTCATGGTCGCGATCTGTTCGTAGGTTCGCGTCGTCTCGTCCCAATCGCCGCGAGCAAACGACTGACGAAGTTCGCCGATCAATTGCTTGCCGAGTTCGACTTGTTCCTCTTTGCTCACCGTATACCCCCAAATTGATAACAGTCTCATGAAGCTGCACTACGTGCGGCAACAGGCGATCTTTCCGACAGTTCTCTGCCATCGATCGGCCGCATCTTGCGGGCCAGAAAGGTGTTGCTGTCGCGCGATGCTTGGACGTGGTCTAGCAGGCTGTTGAAAAAGACATCGCAGCGATCATTGGAAGATGATTCACTGATCTGAGAGTTCAGACGGGGCGATGATGCGCGGATCGGATGAGCGTCTAGGATCGCTGTTCAGCTATGTGGATCTGGAGGCTCGGGTTCGCGTGGATCATCCACTGCGGACGGTCCGGGAGATAGCGAATGCGGCGTTGGCCGATCTGACGGGGGAGTTCGCGGCGCTGTATCCGGCTCGCCTGGGTCGGCCGTCGATTGCGCCGGAGCGTCTGTTGCGGGCGATGCTGCTGCAGGCGTTCTATGGCATCCGGTCGGAACGGCAACTGATGGAGCGAATGGAG
>NZ_JBQVQG010000044.1:0-267 GCF_052439685.1 Reyranella sp. | reverse complement strand
CCTTCTGTTCCGCGGGTTCGTGGGGCTGGTAGTGGACGATCCGGGGTGGGACCTTTCGTGTTTCTCGAAGAACCGGGACCGGCTGCTGGAGGGCGAAATCGCGGCGAAGTTCCTGGCGGCGGTCGTGTCTCAGCCGAGGGTGAAGCGACTTCTGGCGAGCGAGCACTTCTCGGTGGACGGGACGCTGCTGGAAGCGTGGGCGTCGATCAAGAGCTTCCGACGCAAGGATGGGAGCGACAACGACGCGTCGGGCGGTGGGCGCAATGC
>NZ_JBQVQG010000043.1:0-31367 GCF_052439685.1 Reyranella sp. | reverse complement strand
CGACAAGATTCGCGAGATGGCCAAGAACGGCCAGCGCGAAGAGGCCAAGCGCATGCTCGAGGAGCTGCGCAAGATGATGGAGAACGCCACCCCGATGATGGCGAACCCCAACGGCCAGCAGCGTCAGCAGCAGGGGCAGCGCGGCCAGCAGGGCCAGGGCAACCAGCAGGGTCGCGAGATGATGAACCAGCTCGACCAGCTGTCGCGCCGGCAGAACCAGCTGCTGGGCGAGTCCGAGCGCGAGGGCCGTCAGCAGCAGGGCCAGCGTGGCCAGCAGGGACAGCAAGGTCAGCGCGGTCAGCAAGGACAACAGGGCCAGCAAGGACAGCAGGGACGAGGTCAGCAGGGTCAGGGCCAGCCGGGACAGGGCCAGCCGGGGCAGGGGCAGGGCCAGTGGGGTGACCAGCAGCGCGGCCAGCAGGAAGGGCTGCGTGGCCGGCTGGGCGAGTTCATGCAGAAGCTCGACGAAAACGGCCTGCAGATGCCGGAATCGCTGGGCCGCGCCGAGCGCTCGATGCGCGAGGCCGAGGAGGCGCTGCGTCGCGGCGACCCGCGCGAGGCGTCCCGCGCCCAGCGCCGGGCGCTCGACAACCTCCAGCAGGGCATGGGCGACATGGCCGAGCAGCTGCGCCAGCAGCGCGGCCCGGGCAACAACCAGGACATCGCCGAGATCGAGGAACGCGAGCGCCGCAGCGAGGACCGCGATCCGCTGGGCCGCTCCGACGGCAACTATGGCGATGCGATCGACTCCGGCTCCGACAAGGTCCCGCTCGAACTCGACCGCCAGCGCAGCCGCGAGATCCTCGACGAACTGCGCCGCCGCGCCGGCGAGCAGCTGCGCCCCAAGGAAGAACTCGACTACATCGACCGGCTGCTGAAGACTTATTAGGGGCCGAGCGACAAGTCAGTCTGAGGCGAATCTGTCGTCCTGAGCGCGGCGAAGGACCTCACAGATCGACCAGAGGACTCCCTAGCTGGCGGGAGATCCTTCGCTGCGCTCCAGGGCGGAGGGTACCCCGCTCAGGATGACGAGAGCGCGCTTTCTACTCCGCCGTCTTCTCGACCACACCGATATAGGGAAGGCCGCGGAAACGGTGAGCCCAGTCGAGGCCGTAGCCGACCAGGAACTCGTCGCCCGCCTCGAAGCCCACGAAGTCGGCCTTCAGGTCCGTGCGCCGCTTGGCGGGCTTGTCGAGCAGGGTGCAGATCGACACGCGGCGGGCGCCGCGCTCCTCCAGGAGCTTCTTGGCGAAACTCAGAGTGAAACCTGATTCCAGAATGTCGTCGACCAGCAGCACGTCGCGGTCGCGCACGTCGTCGACGATGTCGCGCACGATCCGGACGGTGCCGCTCGTCTCGGTGCCGCTGCCGTAGCTCGACAGGGTGACGAAATCCATCGACCAGTCGGCGCCGGCACGGCTCAGCGCCCGGATCAGATCGGCGGCGAAGACAAAGCTGCCCTTCAGCACAGAGACCACGAGTGTGTCGGAAGCGAGCTTCTCGGAGAGGTCGGTCGCCATCTCCTCGACGCGCGCGGCGATCTCGGCGGCGGAGAAGCGGATGGAGACGACCGGACGGTCGGAGGTGGTGCGATCGGGCAACGGGAACTCTCGTAAAGCGGAGGCGCTAGTCGACGGTCGGCACGATGTTGGTCGCACCCGAGGGGGGCTCGTCAAGCGGCAGGCTGAAACTCCGGCGCGCGCCCGGCTGGATCGGCCCCTCGATCAGTGGCATCGCGCGTTCGGCCAGGACCTGCTCGCCGGCACGGAAGACGACTTTGAGACGCTGGGTCGAGCCGGGGGCGGTGCCGGTATTGATTAGTTCGCCGAGCACCACGTAGCGGCCGTCGATGAGATCGATCTTGGTCGTCGCCATGTCGAGCCCGACATGGGCACGCGCCATCCGAGGCGCGTCGGGCGCCGCCCGCGCGGTGTCGAGATGAAGGATGGCACGCCAGGAGGCAGGAAGCCGGGCCTTGATCTGGTCGCGATAGGCATAACCCGCGCCCCCCAGCAGCACGATCAGGACGATCGCATAAGCAATCAAGGTGCCCCAGTTCGTCTTCCGTTTCGGCGGCGGCGTGGTGAGGGCCGGTAGGCCGGCGCCCGGCGTCGACGGCCGGATGACGACATCGGGTACGGCAGGAGCAGCTGGCGCAGGCTGTGCTTCCGGCGGAGTGTCGGGAGGTGGCGGTGCGTCGGGTTTCTGGAACCAGCGATGGCTGCAGCGCACACACTGTACAGTGCGACCTGTCGGGCCGATCGCCACGGGATCGACGGCGTATCGGGCGCCGCAGTTGGAACAGGTAAGCTGCATGATGAGAGCGGGGGGTGCCCCACCAGATGTCCTTTGCGCGGCGACACTAGGCCACTACAAGTTGGCATACAAGCAACACGTCGCTCGCGAATACTTTTGAAATGTTTGGCCTCCGGCTGCGCTCGTTCTTCTTCAATGTCGGCTGGTATGCCGGCACCACGATCCTTGCCATCGCCGGTTCGCCGATTCTGCTGATGCCGCGGCGCTTCGTGGTCGCCTGGTCGCTGGTGTGGATCGACTTCTGCCTGTGGTGGCTGCGGGTCACCTGCCGGCTGACGCATCGCGTGAGGGGGCAGGAAAACCTGCCGACCGGGCCGGTCATCTTCGCGTGCAAGCACCAGTCCTCGTGGGAGACGCTGGCTTTCTCCCGCCTGTTTCCCGGCGCCGCCACCGTGATGAAGCGCGAACTCGTACTGATCCCGATCGTCGGCTGGGCGATGGCGCGGGCCGGCAACATCGCCGTTGAACGCGGCGATGGCGCGAAGGCGCTGCGCGGGCTGGTGAAGCAGGCCAAGGCGACCTTGGCCGAGGGGCGGTCGATCCTGATCTTCCCCGAGGGCACGCGGGTCGCCGTCGGCGACGAGAAGCCCTACCAGGTGGGAACGGCAGCGCTCTACCGGCAGCTCGGCGTTCCCGTCGTTCCGGTCGCGCTGAATTCCGGCGTGTTCTGGGGGCGCCGCAAGTTCATCAAGTGGCCGGGAATCATCGATGTCGAGATCCTGCCCGCCATTCCACCGGGCCTGGGCCGCGAGGTGTTCATGACGACCCTGCGCGAGCG
Source organism: Reyranella sp. (assembly GCF_052439685.1). GTDB lineage: Bacteria > Pseudomonadota > Alphaproteobacteria > Reyranellales > Reyranellaceae > Reyranella. The sequence continues at coordinate 28,273 of NZ_JBQVQG010000043.1, read as the reverse complement.
CATCGAGGGCGCCACGGACGGGCTCGTTGCCGCAGCCTGCAGGCGCGAACAAAAATAGAACGATCTGTTGATATCGACCGGCCGTCGGCCTACTTTTTCCCGATGGAATGGGCACCCGTCTCCCAGCGGATCTGGGACATGAAATACCGCTTCAAGACCGCGCCGGGGGCCAGCACGGCAGCGACGCCGGACGCCGATCTCGACGCGACCTGGTGGCGTGTCGCCCGCGCTCTGGCGGCGCCGGAACGCGACCCGGAGTTGTGGGCCGGCCGTTTCCACGAGGCGCTGTCGGGATTCAAGTTTCTGCCCGCAGGCCGAGTGATCGCGGGCGCCGGCACGGGGCGGACGGTAACACTCTTCAACTGCTTCGTGATGGGCACGATTTCCGACGACATGTCGGGCATCTTCGAGAACCTGCGCGAGGCCGCCCTCACGATGCAGCAGGGGGGTGGGATCGGCCACGATTTCTCGACCCTCCGCCCGCAGGGGGCGCCGGTGGTGGGCGTTGGCGCCGATGCGTCGGGACCGCTCTCTTTCATGGATGTGTGGGACTCGATGTGCCGCACGATCATGAGCGCGGGCTCGCGACGCGGCGCCATGATGGCGACGCTGCGCTGCGACCATCCCGACATCGAGGCCTTCGTCGACGCCAAGCGCGACCCGAAGCGGCTGCGCATGTTCAACGTCTCGGTTTTGGTCACCGACGCCTTCATGAAGGCGGTCGAGGACGATGCCGACTGGCCGCTGATGTTCGGCGGCAGGACCTTCCGGACGGTGAAAGCAAAGGCGCTGTGGGAGCGCATCATGCGCGCGACCTACGACGTGGCCGAACCTGGCGTCATCTTCATCGATCGGGTGAACCGCCGGAACAACCTGCGTTATTGCGAGTCCATCCAGGCGACGAACCCGTGCGGCGAGCAACCGCTGCCGCCCTACGGCGCGTGTCTGCTCGGATCGATCAATCTCGCGGCGTTGGTGAAGGCGCCGTTCACGCCCGAGGCGGCGCTCGACGACGACGCGCTGGAGCGGCTGGTGCCGTTGGCCGTGCGCATGCTCGACAATGTTATCGACGTCTCGCGCTTCCCGCTGCCGCAGCAGGAGAAGGAGGCCCAGGCCAAGCGCCGCATCGGGCTCGGCGTGACCGGGCTCGCCGACGCGCTGATCTTCTGCGGCGTGCGCTACGGCTCGCCCGAGGCGGTACGGCTCACGCGCGAATGGCTGGGCGCGGTGCAGCGTCTGTCCTACATGGCGTCGGCCGACATTGCCGCCGAGAAGGGCAGCTTTCCCCTCTATGATCGTGGGAAGTATCTCGCCGGCGAGACGATCAAGGCCTTGCCCGAGGAAGCCCGCACGGCGATCGGCCGCTACGGTATCCGCAACGCGCTGCTGAACTCGATCGCCCCCACCGGCACGATCTCGCTGCTGGCGGACAATGTCTCTTCCGGCATCGAGCCGGTCTTCGCCTTCAGCTACGTGCGGCATGTCCTGCAACCGGACGGGTCCAAGCGCGAGGAGAGCGTGGACGATTACGCCTTCCGCGTGTGGCGCGAGCTGAAGGGCAACGAGGCGCCGCCGCCGGATATCTTCGTCGATGCCCAGACGCTGTCGCCCGCCGATCATCTGGCGATGCAGGCCGCGGCGCAGGACCATGTCGACAGCTCGATCTCCAAGACCATCAACCTGCCGCGCGACATCTCCTTCGAGGCCTTCAAGGGCGTCTACGAGGAGGCCTATGCGCAGAACTGCAAGGGCTGCACGACCTACCGACCCAACGACGTGACCGGCGCCGTGCTCGAGGTGAAGCCGGCGAAGACCGAGACGCCCGTGCCGGCGGTGGCGCCGCGCGACAGCGACGTCGTCTATCTCGCCCCGCCGCTCGACCGGCCGGAGGAGCTGCCGGGCCGGACTTACAAGATCAAATGGCCGGGCAGCGACCACGCCATCTACATCACCGTCAACGACGTGGTGCAGGAGGGGCGCCGCCGGCCCTTCGAAATCTTCATCAACTCCAAGAACATGGAGCACTACGCCTGGACGGTGGCGCTGACGCGCATGATCTCGGCGGTGTTCCGTCGCGGCGGCGACGTTTCGTTCGTCGTCGAGGAGTTGAAGGCGGTGTTCGACCCGCGTGGCGGGCAGTGGATGGGCGGCCGCTACGTGCCGTCGCTGCTGGCCGCGATCGGCGGCGTGATCGAGCGCCATCTTGTCGAGATCGGCTTCCTGGCGCCGACCGAATCGCCCAGCCTGATCGACGCGATCGAGGAGCGCATGCGCCTCGCCACCGGCGCGAAGGAGCCGGCGGCCGGCGGCGATTCAGCCAAATCGATGGGGCAATGCCCCCAATGCGGCGCCGCAGCCCTCACGCACCAGGAGGGCTGTGACGTGTGCCTGAACTGTGGCTATTCGCGCTGCGGGTGACCAAGTCACCTGCAACCTGCTCAGCCCAGCTCGAGTTCGATGCCGGCCGACTTGCTGACGCCGGCCCACAGGGCCGCGAAGTCGCCGACGAACGCCGTGTATTCGGCCGGCGTCATCGGCTTGTCGCCAGGCAGCAGCACCACTTCCTTGAAGCGCTCAACCACTTCGGGCGCCTTGTAAGCCTTCTGCAGCTCGTCGTAGAGCCGCGCCACCACGTCGGGCGACATGCCCTTGGGACCGGAGACGCCGACCCAGGTCGAGGTGGTGAGCTTGGGGAAGCCCTGCTCGGCGAAGGTCGGGGCGTTGGGATACATGTCGAGGCGCTTGTCGGAGCTGACCGCCAGCAGGCGGACCTTACCCGTGTTGATGTGCGGCACGTTGGTCGTGATCGGGTCGAACATCGAGGGAATGACGCCGGCCAGCATGTCCTGCAGCGACGGTGCGGAGCCGCGATAGGGGACGTGCTTCAGCTTGATGGCGGCAAGACTGCCCAGCAGTTCGCCCATCAGGTGGGTGTTGGAGCCAATGCCCGAGCTGCCGAAGGCGATCGCGTCGGGCCTGGCCTTGGCGGCGGCGATGTAGTCGGCCAGCGTCTTGTAGGGCGAATCGCCCGGCACGATCAGGACGTTGGGGGTATGGCCGATCAGGGTCACATGGGTGAAGTCGGTGATCACGTTGTAGGGCAGCTTGGGGTAGATGCCGGGCGCGATGCCGAGCGGCGAGGCGTGCGAAATGACGAGCGTGTAGCCGTCCGGCGCCGCCTTGGCCGCCAGGTCGGAGCCGATCGTGCCGCCGGCGCCCGGCCGGTTCTCGACCACGACCTGGGTGCCGAGGGCGGCCGAAAGCTTGGGCGCCAGAATGCGGGAAATCGTGTCGGCGGTGCCGCCGGGTGGGAAGGTGGCGATCAGCTTGATCGGCTGCCTGGCCGGCCAGCCGGGGCTCGCCTTGACGGCGGGTGCGGCCAGCGAAGAGCCCAGGGTTGCGGCCGATGCGGCCAGGACGGTACGGCGGGTCAGTTTCATGAATCGCTCCGTTTTCCTCTCTCGCCGATGGGCTGGCGTGTTGTGCCGGAGCGGTGCAATCGATATGCCAGCACATATCCGCCCTTGATTTGCCGCAAGAGAATCCGCAAATCCGGGCCGACCAAGGAGATGTCTGTATGATGCGGCGGCTGGTTCTGGCGGCGGTTCTCGTGGGATGCGGTGCGGTGACTTCCATGGCCCCGGCTGCCGTGGCGCAGGGGCTCCCGAACTCGCGCAGCGAGCTCGCCTATTCGTTCGCGCCGCTGGTCAAGCGCGTGTCGCCGGCCGTGGTCAACATCTACACGACCACGACCGCCCGCGTGCAGCGCCGCCTGCCGTTCCCGTTTCCCGGCATGCCCCAGCAGGGCAGCGAGCGGGTGCAGAACTCGCTGGGTTCCGGCGTGCTGGTGGGTGCCGACGGCCTGATCGTCACCAATGCCCACGTCGTGAAGGGCGCCGACGAGATCCGCGTCGTGCTGGCTGATCGTCGCGAGTACGAGGCCAAGCTCATCACGCAGGACGAGCGCTACGACCTGGCGCTGCTGCGCATCGAGGGCTCCGACGAGAAGTTCCCGTTCCTGGAATTGCGCGATTCCGATTCGATCGAAGTGGGCGACATGGTGCTGGCGATCGGCAATCCGTTCGGCCTGAACCAGACCGTGACCAGCGGCATCGTGTCGGCCGTGGCGCGTAGCGCCGGCGGCATCAACGACTCCAACTTCTTCCTGCAGACCGATGCGGCCATCAATCCGGGCAACTCGGGCGGCGCGCTGGTCGCTCTCGACGGCAGGCTGATCGGCATCAACACGGCGATCTACTCGCAGAGCGGCGGCTCGGTGGGCATCGGATTCGCGACGCCCTCCAACATCGTCGAGCGCATGATCTCGACCGGCACGAAGGGCGGGCGGATCGTGCGGCCGTGGCTGGGCGTCAGCATGCAACGCGTGACGCCCGACCTCGCCTCGGGCTTCGGCCTGACGCGGCCTGCGGGCCTGGTCGTGAAGGACGTGTTCGCGGGCGGCCCGGGTGCGGCTGCCGGGCTGAAGCGCAACGACGTGATCGTCGGCATTCGGGAACAGATGATCGACGACGAGGCGGCACTGCGCTTCAGGCTTTCGACGCTCAACGTCGGCACGGTCGTGCCGGTGAAGGTCATGCGCGGCGGCAAGGAAGTGGTCGTGGACCTGAAGCTCGCGGCCCCGCCCGAGGACCCGCCGCGCGAGCTGTCGCTGCTCGAGGGCCGCCAGCCTTTGTCGGGGGCCTCCGTGGTCAACATGTCGCCGGCCGTCGCCGAGGAGATGGGGCTGGCAGAGTGGCGTCCTGGCATCATCATCGTCGAGGTGAAGAACGGCGCCTATGCCAGCCGCTTCGTGCGCCCCGGAGACATGATCCTGGCGGTCAACGGTCAGGAAGTGAAGAACGTGGCCGAACTCAAGAAGCGCGTGGCCAGCGGCATCAACAGCATCAGCGTGGGCCGCGACGGCGTGGTGTTTCCCGTCCAGTTCCGCTGATCCCATGAAAGTGTCGGGCCGTGCCGGCTGAACTCTTCGCCTCGCTCGCCCCGACGCCGCTCGCCGAACGCCTGCGTCCCAAGGCGCTGGGCGAGATCCTGGGCCAGGATCACCTGCTCGGTCCGGAGGGGCCGCTCGGCCGCATGCTGGAGGCCCGCAAGCTCGGCTCGCTGATCCTGTGGGGACCGCCGGGCTGCGGCAAGACAACCATCGCCAGACTTCTCGCCGAGGCTGTCGACCTGCATTTCGAGCCGCTGTCGGCGGTGTTCTCGGGCGTGGCCGACCTGCGCCGCGTGTTCGAGGCCGCCCGCCAGCGCCGCAAGGACGGCAAGGGCACGCTCCTGTTCGTCGACGAGATCCATCGCTTCAACCGGGCCCAGCAGGACGGCTTCCTGCCCTATGTCGAGGATGGGACCGTGACGCTGATCGGCGCCACCACGGAGAACCCGTCCTTCGAACTGAACGCCGCGCTTCTGTCGCGCTGCCAGGTGCTGGTGCTGCGCCGTCTCGACGACGGCGCGCTGTCGACTCTGCTGGCGCGGGTGGAGGAGGCGATCGGCCGCAAGCTGCCGGTCGACGAGGAGGGGCGGCAGGCCCTGTTCGCCATGGCCGACGGCGACGGGCGTTACATGATCGGCCTGGCCGAGCAGCTCTCGCAATTGAAGGACAAGGGGCCGGTCCCGCCGTCGCGGCTGGCGACGCTCCTGCAGAAGCGCGCGCCGCTCTACGACAAGGGACAGGAAGCGCACTACAACCTGATCAGCGCCCTGCACAAGTCGTTGCGCGGTTCGGACGTCGATGCCGCGCTCTACTGGTTCGCGCGCATGCTCGATGGCGGCGAGGATCCCAAGTATATCGCCCGTCGCCTGGTGCGCTTCGCCGTCGAGGATATCGGCATGGCCGATCCGCAGGCGCTGACCCAGACGCTGGCGGCGTGGGAGACCTACGAGCGCCTGGGCTCACCGGAAGGCGAGCTGGCGATCGCGCAGGCGGTGATCTATCTCGGCACTGCGCCGAAATCGAACGCCGCCTATGTCGCTTTCGGGGCCGCCAAGCGCGCCGCCAAGACGCACGGGTCGCTGACGCCGCCGATGCACATCCTCAATGCACCGACCAAGCTCATGAGGGAGATCGGCTACGGCAAGGGCTACGAGTACGACCACAATGCCGCCGACGGCTTCTCCGGCCAGAACTACTTTCCCGACAACATGAACCGCGAAGAGTTCTACCAGCCGGTCGAGCGCGGCTTCGAGCGCGAGATCGTGAAGCGGCTCGATTACTGGAAGAAGCTCAGGGAAAAGAAGCGGTAGAGGGCCGAGCGAAGCTCGGCCATCGAGCGTCAGGACATTGCGAAGCAATGTCCGGGAGCGCCGAAGGACGAATGATCGCGCCGAACCTCAGGGCTTGGCCATCGCCCGCACGACCCTGCGGTCACGACCGTACACGTCGTCGCGGAAGGTCGGCACGCCGTCGGCGTTGGCGCTGACGGTGCGGTAGGTCACGTAGAGCGTGATCGGTTCGGGAAAGGTGTAGTGGGCCTGCTGGCCGTCCCTGATCACCTGCTGGACCCGGTCCTTGTTGAAGCCGTTCTTGCCGTTGAAGACCTTCTCGACGAAGTCCAGCGGGTTCTGCAGGCGGATGCAGCCATGGCTGAAGTTGCGGCTGCCCTCGGTGAACAGCCAGCGGCTGGCCGTGTCGTGCATGTAGATCCCGTACTTGTTGTTGAACGGGAAGAAGATGTAGCCCAGCGCGTTCGACGCGCCCGAATCCTGACGGATGCGATACGGGAAGGCCTTGGGATGGATCGAACTCCAGTCGATCGTGTTGGGGTCGATCTCGTCGTCGTTGCTCCAGCTCGCGAAGATCTTGAACCCACTGCCGGAGAGAGCGTTGGGATCGCGGCGCAGGATCGGCAGATACTCCTCGCCGGCGATCGACGGCGGCACCGTCCAGTACGGGTTGGTCTGGAAGCCGCGCATGGTCGACTGGATCTCGGGCGTCGGGTCCTTCGGTGTGCCGACGATGACCTGGCTCTGGAAGGCGATCTTGCCTTCGTTCACGAACACCATCGAGTAGTCGCCGGTGTTCACGTAGACGAAGCGGCTGCCGAGATCCTCCGGCAGCCAGCGGCGGCGCTCCAGGTTGGCAACGATCTGGTCTATGCGTTCGTCGATCGTGGTGTTGAGCGAGCGCACGGTCTTGGCGCCGATGACGCCATCGACGGTCAGGCCCTTCATCTCCTGGTAAGACTTCACCACGCCGACCAGCGGCTCGTCGTAGAGGTCGACGATCGGACCTGCGGGCGGCACCGTGAAGTCGAGCTCGACCAGGCGCTTGCGCAAGGCCGGCACCCGGGTGTCGATCATGTTGGGCTTGAGCGCGCTGCCGTCGGGCATGGCGGTGTAGGTCGTGCGGGTCTTCTTCTCGCGCCAGGTCGCCAGAGCCTTCTGCAGCGCAGGGTAATCTCCCTTCGGCGGCAGCGAAGCCAGGTAGGCCGCGAAGTCAGGGGCATCGGCCGCCGCCTGCAGCAACGCCGCCTTGTCGGCCTTGCGCTGGATGATGTCGATTTCCTTGTCGACCCGGTTCGCGCGGACGCGGCCGGTCGAGACGTCGCTCGCGTAGGCGACGAAGACCGCCGACAGCAGGGCTTCGGCAGCGGCCGGGTCGGCACCCGGGGCCATGGCCTTCTCGACTTCGGTGAGATTGTACCATGCGGGATCCAGCCCATGCTCGCCGGCGCTTTGCAGCGCCTTCAGCAAGGCCTCGGCACGTGCCGAGGCAGGGCCGGATCCGGTCCACAGGACGCCTGAAGCGTAGGACGAGGATGCTCCCGAAAAGGAGAGCGCGAACGCCAAGAGAGCGGCGAAAAAATGCGATCGATTCACACCTGAAGTATACGCAGAATCGCCCGATTCGTCCATCAGCGCACGAATCCGTGAACGGCGAGGAAGGCCACGAGGTCGGCACTGGCGCGCTGTTTCAGATCGGCCGTTCCTCCGCCCGCCCGCGCGCCGCGGGTGACGCAATGCTGTCGCGCCCAGGCCTGGAATTCGGGCTCGTCCATCGCCAGCCCGAGCGAGGGCACGAAGTGACGCCCGTCATCCTCGATGATGTTGCGGCAGCACGACCAGTTCTCGGCGTCCTTGATGTCGAAGACCGGGCCGAGCGATTCCCAGCCGTGATGGGCGCCGCCATAGACCTTCACCCGGATCCGGTCGTTGCCGGCCGCCCGCATGCGTTCGGCATATTCGATCGCCAGTTCGGCCGGCGTGTAGTCGTCCCGGGCGGCCAGCATGAAGAACATCGGCCGTCCGTGGGTGGCGGCGTCGCGATGCTGGGCCGTCGCGCCCGGGCAGAGGGCGACATGGATGTCGAAGAGGTGCGGGAAGCCGCGACGCCACCGCTGGCGGACGGCGAGGGCCGTGTTGAGCGTGGCCACGCCGCCCTTGGAGACGCCCATGATGCCGATGCGCTCCGGATCGAAGCGGCGATCGGCGCGCAGCAGGGCGAGGGCTGCGAAGGCGTCGCCCTCCATCTGCGCCGCCGAGACCAGGCTCTGGTCGGCCACGGTGCGCCGCACCCCGCGGCTTCGGAAACTGTCGACGATCAGCGCCGCGGCGCCGGCCGCGTTCAGCAGGTCGGCATAATAGTGCTCGCGATGGCGCTGGACGCCGGCGCTGCTGGTCAGGATGACCATGCAGGGCAGCGGCTCCGGACGGTCGGCCGGAATGTGCAGGGTCGCGGAGATTCGCGCCGGACGGCAGGCCGTCGGATGGTCGAACGTCAGCGTGTCGAAGGACACCGATTCCATGGACCCTGTGTAGCTTGTCCCGTAGTTTGTGCGCCATGAGTGACAGCCCCGCCAGTGGTGGTAGCCAACAGACCAAGGTCCAGAATCGCGCCGTGATCGACGACGAGGCCGGCATGCGCCTCGACCGCTGGTTCCAGCGTCATTTCCCCGAGCTGAGCCACGGCGCGCTGCAAAAGCTCCTGCGTACCGGCCAGGTCCGGATCGACGGCAAGCGGGCCGAGGGCAAGGACAGGGTCGAGCCCGGCCAGTCGATCCGTCTGCCGCCCGGGGTCACGAATACGCCAGTGCCCAAGCCGCGAACGGAGGCGAAGCCGACGGTTTCCGACCGCGACGCCGCCGAGATCCAGCGGATGGTGATCCATCGCGACGAGCACGTAATCGTGCTGAACAAACCGCCGGGGCTGGCCGTCCAGGGCGGCAGCGGCACCGAAAAGCACATCGACGGCATGCTGGATGCGCTGCGTTTCGGCTTCGAACAGCGGCCGCGCCTGGTCCATCGGCTCGACAAGGATACGAGCGGCCTGCTGCTGATCGCGCGCACCAGTCAGGCCGCCAAGCGCCTCGCGGAATCCTTCCGGGACCGCGAGACCGAGAAGCTCTACTGGGCGATCGTCGTCGGCGTGCCGCCGAAGAAGGAGGGCACCATCGACCTGCCGCTGGCCAAGCGCCCCGGGGCACGCGACCGCGAGCTAATGCAGGTCGACGAGGAAAACGGGCAGAAGGCGCTCACTCACTTCCGCGAGATCGATCGCGCCGGCCGGCGCGCCGCGCTGCTGGCGCTTTGGCCGCGCACCGGTCGCACGCACCAGCTGCGCGTTCATTGCGCGGAGATGGGATGCCCGATCCTGGGCGATCGCAAGTATGGCGGCGAGGAAGCTCTGCTGGCGGCGGTCGCCGAGGGGCGCCGGCTGCATCTGCATGCCCGCCGCCTGGCGCTGCCGCACCCGTCGGGCAAGGGCGAGCTGACGGCGGTGGCCGAGCTGCCTCCTCACTTCCGCCGCACCGTCGAGGCATTTGGCTTCTCGACGGACGGTGTTTGAGAGAGAATCCACCATAATGCGGATACCCTGGAGGCGCGTGGCGGTGATCACGGCGGTGGCGGTGCCGATCGCCGCCGTCGTCGGCGTCGTCTGGGCCGCCACGCGCGACCTGTCGCGCTATCAGGCGCGGCTGACCGAGCAAGTGCGCAAGGTCACGGGGCGCGAACTGGCGGCCCGCGTGCCGCTTTCCGTCCGGCTGGGCAGCGAGCCCGCGATGGTCGCCGAAGGCGTCACGCTCTCCAATGCCGCGTGGGGGTCACGGCCCGACCTGGCGCGCGTGCGCCGCATGACGCTGTTCCTCGATCCGTTTTCGCTCTTCCTTGGCGATGTCAAGATCGGGCGGATCCTGCTTGAGGGCGCCGATATCTCGGTCGAGCGCAACGAGGTGGGCGACAGCAGCCTCGAGATGCTGCCGCCGCCCGATGGGTCGGGACCGCATCCCGGCGAGAACCGGTCGCTCCGGCTCCGCACGTCCGCGGCCTTTCCCTGGATCAATACCGTCGAAGTCCGCGATTCCGTCCTGACCGTGTCGGAAGGAGCGGGCCGGCCGCCGGTGGTGATCGACGTGCAGAACGCGACCTTCAAGGCGCAGGCCCCTAACCAGACCTTGCAGGTCGAGGGGAGGTTCGGCGTGGCGCAGGGCGTGCCGATGGACCTCACCGGCACCGCCGGCTCGTTCAACGGCTGGATGGCCGGGCTCCCGGGCAACATCGACCTTCAGGGGGGATTCGGCGACGGCAGAATCTCGATCAAGGGCAGCATCAACGCCAAAGGCACGTCGCTTCAGATCAATTCCGAAGGTAGCGACGTCTCGGTCCTCGGGCCCTACATTCGCCTTCCCGTCCCGGTGGGCGGTCCCTACGTGATGAACGCCAAGGCCTCGACCCAGCGCAACGGCTTCAAGGTCGAGGTGACGTCACTGAAGGTCGGCTCGAGCGAGGCGGCCGGCGAGGCGCTGTTCCGCGTCGACCGCAAGGGCACGCCCACCGTCATCGTCAATGCCGACGTGACCCGCCTCGACGTGTCGGAACTCAAGGCACCGCCCGCCATCGCCGCGCCCGCCGCACCGGCTCAGGTGTCCGCGCCACCGCCGCGGCTCATTCCGACCCTGCCGTTCTCCGCCAACTGGCTTGGCCGCTCGAGCCTGTCGGTGACGGTGAGGCTGGGCGAAGTCGTGGGGCTGGGCGCCAAGATGCAGAACGCCTCGGTGACGCTGGCTTCCGGCGAGACGCGCTTCACCTTCCGCGCGGCCGCGACCGTCGGCGGCGGCTCGGCGGGTGTCGATCTCGTCTACGACCCGGCCGGACGGATGGGCCAGACCACGCTGACGGCGACGGCGAACCGTGTCTCCCTCGGCGAGTTGTCGCCCCTGCTCGGCCTCGATCTTGGGCTGCGTGACGGCGTCGCCGACGTTGACCTGCGCCTGCGCGGTGGTGGGCGCACGACGCGCGACGCGCTGAACTCGGCCAACGGCTCGATCGATATCGCCATGGGCAAGGGGTTGTGGCCGCACAATCAGCTCGTCAACTGGCCGCCGGAGACCCAGAGGCTCGTGGGCGGCAGCGATGCCGGCATACCGTTCAACTGCATCGCCGGCCGTTTCGAGGTGAGCGGCGGCGTCGCCAACCTCCGGCGTCTGGTCGTCGACACGCCCCGCGGCGTGCTGGTGGGCGGCGGCTATCTGCATCTGCGCACCGATAACTGGGAATTCATGCTGGCGCCCGAGGCGCGCGACCATCAGAACGCCGCGCTGGCCGTGCCGATGCGCATCAAGGGCGGCCCCGGCAAGGCCACGGCGAGCGCCGTCGATCCCAACCTCTCCAAGCTGCTGGTCGGCGGCGGCCCGATTCCGAGCCTGGTCGCGCAGTTGGCGCAGGCCGGCCGGCAGGCCGGCGCCAATGCCTGCGCCGTCCTGGCGCCCCGGGTCGAGGCGCTTCGGCCCGGGCTGCGGGCGCAGCTGCCGGCACCCACGTCGGACGTCCGCCAGCGGGCGTCGCGGCCGCAAGCGAAGACCCCCGGTCCGCAGCGCAGCCAAGGCAGGCCGTGACGGGAGAGATGACGCCCGAACTCTCGGTGCCCATCAGTCGTTCGAAGGTCGGCTTTCTCGCGATCGCCAGCCTCGCGATGGCGGTGGCGGCCGGCTGGATGCTCCTGGCCGCACCGGGTGTCGGATCGAACTCGTTTCACCAGCTCGTGCTGGGATTTGGCGTCTTCTTCTTCCTGTTGCTGGGATGGGCGCACCTGAGAACCCTGAGCGGGAAAGAGCCGGGGCTCGTGATCAATCGCCAGGGATTCCTCTTTCGCCCGACGGGCCTGGCCTTTGGCTGGGTCGATTGGGCGGACGTGAGCGAAATCAGGGAAGGTTTGGGGAGGGGCGGAGCCTTCCTCTCGATCCGGCTGCGCGATCCTCAAAAGTACATTGCGCGCGGAAATGGCCTTCAGCGGCTGGCGAAGTCCATCAACTGGCGCCTGGCCGGAAGCCCCGTGACTTTCACAAGCGGGTCGCTTCAAGCGGACCCGGCGGAGCTCCTGCGGGTCATCCGGCTGTATTTTTCGGAGGCGAAACGGGCCGAAGCGGGGGCCTTGTCGTCAGGCCCACCTCCCATGTAAGCCCCTCGCGCGGTCGTAAGGTGTGATGCGGCAGTTTCGTATCGTGGACACCAGTGCTGTTCAGGAGCTGAATGAAGCGGTTCTACAAGGATACGGGCGTAGACGAGGGCGAGGGCGGTTTTCGCGTCCTGCTCGACGGCAAACCGATGCGGACGCCCGCCAAAGCAGTTCTCGTGGTCCCGACGCGGGTGCTCGCCGAGGCGATCGCCGCCGAATGGGCGGCGGTGCCCGACAAGGCCGAGATCAATGCCGCGCATCTGCCGCTCACGCGCCTCGCCGCGACCGGCATCGACAGGGTCATGGCGCGTCGCGACGAGGTGATCGCCGACACCTCCAAGTACGCGTCTTCCGACCTGCTCTGCTATCGCGCCGCCGCGCCGGACAGCCTGGTCGGGTTGCAGTGCGAGCGCTGGGACCCGCTGCTCCTCTGGGCGGCCGAGCGCCACGGCGCCCGCCTGGTGACCGCGGAAGGGATCGGCTTCGTCGAACAGGCGGCCGAGGCCATGGCGCGGCTCCACGAGGCAGTAGCGTCGCACGGCGACCTGGCCCTGTCGGCGCTCTACAATCTCACCCACACGGCGGGATCGGTGGTCATCGCGCTGGCGGTGTCTGAGGGGCGCCTCGATGCGGCCGGCGCCTTTGCCGCCGCCCAGATGGACGAACTCTACCAGGTGGATCGCTGGGGCGACGATCCGATCGCGGAAAAACAGCGCGAGGGTGTGCGCCGGGACATCGAGGCGTGCGCGCGCTTTCTTTCACTTCTGGAAAACGCGCGTCTGCGCGGCTGAGGGGGATCATGGGAGCGGGCACCAGGCTGCGGAAGGTGATGGCCGAGAAGGGCCTGGTCGAGGCGATGGCGGCGCACAGCCCGCTCTCGGCGATGCTGGCGGCGGAGGCGGGCTTCGACGCGATCTGGGCCTCCGGCTTCGAACTGTCGGCCATGTACGGCGTGCCGGACGTCAGCATCGTCTCGATGACCCAGCATCTCGATATGACCCGCGCGATGGCCGACCGCTCGGGCCTGCCGGTGGTGGCCGACATCGACACCGGCTTCGGCAACGCCATCAACGTCCTCTACGCCGTCGAGCAGTACGAGCGCGCCGGCGTCGGTGCGATCGTGATGGAGGACAAGAGCTTCCCCAAGGTCACCAGCCTGATCGCCGGCGGCCGCCAGGACATGGTCCGCATCGAGGAGTTCCAGGGCAAGATCGAGGCGGCGCGCTCGGCGCGGCGCGATCCCGATCTCGTTCTCGTGGCCCGCACCGAGGCGCTGATCGCCGGCCTCGGGCAGGAGGAGGCGCTGAAGCGGGCGCGGGCCTATGAGGCTGCGGGTGCCGACCTGATCCTGGTCCATTCCAAGCAGAAGACACCGGACGAGATCGAGGCCTTCATCAAGGCGTGGGACGGCAAGGTTCCGATCGCACTGGTGCCGACCGCTTATCCGCAGATGACGGTGGCGCGGGTGAAGGAACTGAAGAAGGTCGGCCTGCTGATCTGGGGCAACCACGCGATTCGTGCCGCGGTCGCGGCGATGCGTACGACCTTCGCGCAGATCCGCCGCGACGGCGGCATTCACGGTGTCGAGGCGAGTATTGCCTCGGTCGACGCGGTATTCGATTTGCAGGGAATGGGAACGGTGAAGGACAACGAGAAGCGATTCCTCCGCTAGACGTGATGGCGTTATTGGCCGAAAACTGACCGAGGGCCGGAGATTTTGATGCAGAAAATGTTGGAAGAACTCGAGCGCAGGCGGGCAGCCGCGCGTCTCGGCGGCGGCGAGCGCCGCGTCGAGGCGCAGCATGCCAAGGGCAAGCTGACGGCCCGCGAGAGGATCGATGCACTTCTCGATACGGGATCGTTCGAGGAATACGACATGTTCGTCGAGCACCGCTCGATCGATTTCGGCATGGAGAATCAGAAGATCCCGGGCGACGGCGTGGTCACCGGCCATGGCACCATCAACGGCCGGCTGGTCTACGTTTTCAGCCAGGATTTCACGGTCTTCGGCGGTGCTTTGTCCGGCATGCACGCCACCAAGATCTGCAAGATCATGGACATGGCGATGAAGGTCGGCGCACCGGTGCTCGGCCTGAACGATTCGGGCGGCGCGCGCATTCAGGAGGGCGTCGATTCGCTCGCCGGCTATGCCGACGTGTTCCAGCGCAACGTGCTGGCGTCCGGCGTGATCCCGCAGGTTTCGATGGTCATGGGGCCCTGTGCCGGCGGTGCCGTCTATTCGCCGGCGATGACCGACTTCATCTTCATGGTGAAGGACAGTTCCTACATGTTCGTCACCGGCCCCGACGTGGTCAAGACCGTCACGCATGAGACGGTGACCCAGGAGGAGCTGGGTGGCGCGCTCACGCACACGCAGAAGTCGGGCGTAGCCGACCTCGCCTTCGAGAACGACATCGAGGCGCTGCTGCAGCTTCGCCGCTTCGTCGACTTCCTGCCCTCGAACAACCGCGAGAAGCCGCCGGTCCGCGCGACGCTCGACCCGATCGATCGCGACGACTTCTCGCTCGACACGCTGGTGCCGGAGAACCCCAACAAGCCCTACGACATCAAGGAGCTGATCCTGAAGGTCGTGGACGAAGGCGACTTCTTCGAACTGTCGCCGGAATGGGCTGCCAACATGGTGGTGGGCTTCGGCCGCATGGCCGGCCGTCCGGTGGGCTTCGTGGCCAATCAGCCGATGGTGCTGGCCGGCTGCCTCGACATCGACAGCTCGCGCAAGGCGGCGCGCTTCGTGCGCTTCTGCGACGCCTTCAACATCCCGATCGTGACCTTCGTCGACGTGCCGGGCTTCCTGCCGGGTACGACGCAGGAGTTCGGCGGCATCATCAAGCACGGCGCCAAACTGCTCTACGCCTATGCCGAGGCCACCGTGCCGAAGGTCACGGTGATCACCCGCAAGGCCTATGGTGGCGCCTATGACGTGATGGCGTCGAAGCACCTGCGCGGCGACGTTAACTATGCCTGGCCCGGCGCCGAGATCGCGGTGATGGGCGCCAAGGGCGCGGTCGAGATCATCTTCCGGTCCGATGTCGGCGATGCCGACAAGATCGCGGCGCGCACCGAGGAATACCGCCAGAAGTTCGCCAATCCGTTCGTGGCGGCCAATCGGGGCTTCATCGACGACGTGATCATGCCGCACGGCACGCGCCGTCGTATCTGCAGGGCGCTGGCCACGCTCGAGACCAAGAAGCTCGAGAATCCCTGGCGCAAGCACGGCAACCTGCCTCTGTGACGGACGCCGCGTGCATCTCTCTCCCGAGGAGCGCATGAGGCGCGGCCGGATCGTGCGCAAGCACCTGATGGTCGGGCTTCTCGCGCTGCTCGTGATCATCCCGCTGAACTTCATCGTGAGTCGCCAGTATCCGTGGTGGCTCTGGGTCCTCATCGTCTGGTTGCCCCTGATCGGCGCGCACTCAATGTGGGCCAAGGGCTTCTTCGATCGCAGAAAAGAAGGAATGTGAGCATGGCCGCCAAGAAGAAGGTCGCCAAGGTCGCCGCCAAGAGCGCGCCCCAGAAAGCGTCCAAGAGCGTCGCGGTAGCGAAGAAGGCGCCGGCCGCGAAGCCCGTTGCCGAGGCACCGTTGTTCGACAAGATCCTGATCGCCAACCGCGGCGAGATCGCCTGCCGGGTCATCCGCACCTGCAAGCGGCTCGGTATTAAGACCGTCGCGGTCTACTCGGAGGCCGATGCCGACGCGCTGCATGTACGCGAGGCCGACGAGGCGGTGCTGATCGGACCGCCGCCCTCGGCGCAGTCCTACCTGCTGATCGACAAGATCGTCGAGGCCTGCAAGGCGACGGGCGCGCAGGCGGTGCATCCGGGCTACGGGTTCCTGTCCGAGAAGGAAGCCTTCCAGAAGGCGCTTGCCGAAGCCGGCATCGCCTTCATCGGTCCCGACGCTCATGCCATCTACGCCATGGGCGATAAGATCGAGTCCAAGAAGCTCGCGCAGAAGGCCGGCGTCAGCACGGTCCCCGGCTATCTCGCGGCGATTCCCAATGCCGACGAGGCGGTGAAGATCGCCCAGAAGATCGGCTATCCGGTCATGATCAAGGCCTCGGCCGGCGGCGGCGGCAAGGGCATGCGCATCGCGTACAACGACGCCGAGGCGCATGAAGGGTTCGGCTCGGCGACCAACGAGGCCAAGGCCTCGTTCGCCGACGATCGCGTGTTCATCGAGAAGTATGTCGAGGAGCCGCGCCATATCGAGATCCAGCTGATCGCCGACGGCCACGGCAACTGCGTCTATCTCTGGGAGCGCGAGTGCTCGATCCAGCGTCGCCACCAGAAGGTGATCGAGGAGGCGCCGAGCCCGTTCCTCGACGCCAAGACGCGCAAGGCGATGGGCGAGCAGGCCGTGGCGCTCGCCAAGGCGGTAAAATACAAGAGCGCCGGCACCGTCGAGTTCATCGTCGACAAGAATCGCAAGTTCTACTTCCTCGAGATGAACACGCGCCTGCAGGTCGAGCATCCGGTGACCGAGCTGATCACCGGCCTCGACCTGGTCGAGCTGATGATCCGCGTGGCGGCGGGGGCTAAGCTGCCGTTCCAGCAGAAGGACGTGAAGCTGCAGGGCTGGGCCGTCGAGGCGCGTCTCTACGCCGAGGACCCGTTCCGTAACTTCCTGCCCTCCACGGGACGCCTCGTGAAGTACCGCGAGCCCGAGGCGGGACCCGACGTGCGCGTCGATACCGGCGTCTACGAGGGCGGCGAGATCTCGATGTTCTACGATCCGATGATCGCCAAGCTGTGCACGCACGGGAAGACTCGCGACGAAGCAATCGACCGCATGCGCCGGGCGCTGGACGAGTTCTACGTCCGCGGCGTCTCGCACAACGTGCCGTTCCTCGCCGCACTGATGGCGCATCCGAGGTTCCGGGCGGGCAAGCTCACGACCAATTTCATCGCCGAGGAATTCAAGGGCGGCTTCACGGCCGAGCATTTGCCGCCGAAGGACCCGGCAGTTCTGGCGGCGGTCGCGGCGGTCGTGGATCGCATCCATGCCCATCGCTCCGGCGCGCCGCAGTCCGAGCGGGTCGTCATGCTCAATCGCACGGCAATGCCGGTGTCCGTGAGCGGCGGCGGCCTCGAATTCGCCGTCGACATCGACGCCCGCCGGATCGAGATCGAGTCCGGCTGGTCACCCGGCGAGCCGCTGATGCGGGCCAAGGTCGACCAGCACACGGTGGTGGTGCAGGTCGATGCACTGGGCTCCGGCTGGCGCCTGACGCATGAAGGCGGGCAGGCGGACGTGCTGGTGCTGACGCCGCGCCAGGCCGAGCTCTACGCGCTGATGCCGGTCAAGGCGGCGCCCGATACCTCGAAGTTCCTGCTCTCGCCGATGCCGGGCCTGCTGGCCTCGGTCGCTGTGAGCGAAGGCCAGGAGATCAAGGCGGGCGAGGCGCTGGCCGTGGTCGAGGCGATGAAGATGGAGAACGTGCTGCGCGCCACGCGCGACGGCACGGTCAAGACGCTGCACGCCAAGGCCGGCGACAGTCTGAGGGTCGACCAGAAGATCATCGAGTTCGCCTGACGTCATGGCGCTGCAGGCGCGTCTGGCGATCACCGGCCGGGTCCAGGGCGTGGGTTATCGCGACTGGGCGGTGGCCACGGGGCAGCGGCTCGGCCTGAGCGGCTGGGTCCGCAACCGCACCGATGGTTCGGTCGAGGCGCTCGTCGTCGGTGACGACGAGGCGGTGGGCCGGATGATCGAAGCCTGCCGCCGCGGCCCGACCCTCGCGCGGGTCGACGCCGTCGATGTCGAACCGGTCGACCTCGATGTCCTGCCGTCGGGCTTTACGCGGCGGCCGACGGCCTGATTTCGCCGAACACTTCCTGGAAGGTCTCGGCCAGGGCCGCGTCGAGGTCGGCAAGGGTCACCGGCAGGCCGAGGTCGACCAGCGACGTGACCCCGTGGTCGGCGATGCCGCAGGGAACGATTCCTGCATAGTGCGATAAGTCGGGCTCGACGTTGATCGAGATGCCGTGGAACGCCACCCAGTGACGAATGCGCACGCCGATGGCGGCGATCTTGTCCTCGCGCGGGCTGCCGTCGGGCAGGGGCGGCTTGTCCGGGCGCACGACCCAGACGCCGACGCGACCCTCCCGGCGCTCCGCCTTGACGTTGAAGCGGCCGAGCGTGCGGATCGTCCATTCCTCGAGGTCGGCGACGTAGCGGCGCACGTCCTGGCGGCGCGCCCTGAGGTCGAGCATCACATAGGCCACCCGCTGGCCGGGGCCGTGATAGGTGTACTGGCCGCCGCGGCCCGCGACATGGACCGGAAAGCGCGCGGGCTGCAGCAGGTCCTGGGTCCGGGCACTGGTGCCCGCCGTGTAGAGCGGCGGGTGCTCCAGCAGCCAGACCATTTCGCCCGCCCGTCCGGCGCGAATGTCCGCGACCCGCGCTTCCATGGTGGCCAGAGCCTCGTCATAGGGGACGGCATCGTCGGAGATACGCCATTCGAGCCTGTTCATTGTGGCAAAATCGGCAGTTCCCGACCTTTGTGCAAGCCTGCCTTGCCACTGGAGGGACGATTTGGTATCCCCCGCGCCATCGACCGGCGCGGCCATGGCGGAATTGGTAGACGCGCTAGCTTGAGGTGCTAGTGCCGCGAGGCGTGGAAGTTCGAGTCTTCTTGGCCGCACCATCGCCGGATCGAATAAGGTAGACGAGAGGTCGCCGCCTGTTGGTAAATCCCAACTGGCGGCCCTTTTGTTTTTCAGGCGAGGAGATGAGCTTTGGCGGATGAACTCAGCGAAAGCGCCCTCCGTTACCATCGCCTGCCGCGGCCCGGAAAGATCGAGGTCGTTCCGACCAAGCCGCTGGCGACGCAGCGCGACCTGTCGCTCGCCTACTCGCCCGGCGTAGCCGCCGCCTGCAACGAGATCGTTCGTGACCCCGCAACGGCCGCCGAACTCACCTCCCGTGCCAATCTGGTCGCCGTCGTCACCAACGGCACCGCCGTGCTGGGGCTGGGGGCGATCGGGCCGCTGGCGGCCAAGCCGGTGATGGAGGGCAAGGGCGTCCTCTTCAAGAAATTCGCCGGCATCGACGTCTTCGACCTCGAACTGGCCGAACTCGACCAGGACAAGCTGGTGGACATCGTCGCGGCCCTCGAGCCGACCTTCGGCGGCATCAACCTCGAGGACATCAAGGCGCCGGAGTGCTTCTACGTCGAGCAGAAGCTGCGCGAGCGCATGAAGATCCCGGTGTTCCACGACGACCAGCACGGCACCGCCATCATCGTCGGCGCCGCACTGTTCAACGCGCTGTCGCTGGTCGGCAAGGACATCACCAAGGTGAAGCTGGTCGTGTCCGGCGCGGGCGCGGCGGCCCTGTCGTGCCTCGGCGTGCTCGAGAAGCTCGGCCTGCCGCGCGAGAACATGTGGGTCACCGACATCGCCGGTGTGGTCTGGAAGGGCCGCAACGAGCAGATGGACCCGTGGAAGGAACGTTACGCCCGCGACACCCAGGCCCGCACCCTGGGCGAGGTGATCGGCGACGCCGACGTGTTCCTCGGCCTTTCGGCCGCCGGCGTCCTGAAGCCCGAGATGGTGGCCCGGATGGCGGCCCGGCCGCTGATCTTCGCGCTGGCCAATCCCAATCCCGAGATTTCGCCGGAAGACGTCGCGGGCGTGCGCGACGACGCCATCATGGCGACCGGCCGCAGCGACTATCCCAACCAGGTCAACAACGTCCTCTGCTTCCCGTACATCTTCCGCGGTGCGCTCGACGTGGGCGCCACGACCGTCAACGACGAGATGAAGATCGCCTGCGTGCGGGCGCTGGCGGCGCTGGCGAGGAAGGAACCTTCCGAGGTCGTGGCGCGCGCCTTTGGCGAGCAGGCCGGCGGCTTCGGCCCCACCCAGATCATTCCCAAGCCCTTCGATCCGCGCCTGATCGTCGAACTGGCGCCGGCCGTCGCGAAGGCCGCCATGGACAGCGGCGTGGCGACGCGGCCGATTACCGACTTCGACGCCTATCGCCAGCAGCTCAACCAGTTCGTCTTCAAGTCCGGTCTGGTCATGCGGCCGGTGTTCGCGCAGGCGCGCTCCGATCCCAAGCGCGTGATCTTCAGCGCCGGCGAGGACGATCGTGTCCTGCGCGCCGCGCAGATCATTCTCGACGAGGGCATCGCCAAGCCGATCCTGATCGGCCGGCCGGAGATCGTGCGCCGCCGTGCCGAGCGGCTCGGCCTGCGCTTCCAGCCGGGCGTCGATGTCGAGCTGGTCGATCCGTCAAGTGACCCGCGCTACGACAAGTACTGGGGCGCTTATCTCGAGCTGATGGAGCGGCGAGGGGTCACCGAGCCGACGGCGCGCAACCTCGTGCGCTCGAGCCCGACCCTGATCGCCGCCCTGGCGGTGAAGCTCGGCGACGCCGATGCGATGATCGCCGGCGCCTATGGCCGCTTCCGCACGCATCTCGCCCATGTGCGCGACGTCATCGGCCTGCGCGAGGGGGCCAAGAACATGGCGGCGCTCAGCCTGCTGGTCATGCCGACCCGCGCGCTGTTCATCGCCGACACCTACGTGAACTACGATCCCGATCCCGAGACTTTGGCCGAGATCACCCTGCTGGCCGCGGACGAGGTGCTGCGCTTCGGCCTCCAGCCCAAGGTCGCGCTGATCTCGCATTCGAGCTTCGGCGGCTCCGAGCATGCCTCGGCCAAGAAGATGGCCGCTGCGGTGAAGATCTTGCACCAGCGGGCGCCGACCCTGGAGGTCGACGGTGAGATGCACGGTGACGCCGCATTGAACGTCGACATCCGCAACAGCGTCTTTCCGCGATCGAGACTCAAGGAAGCGGCGAACCTCGTGGTCTGCCCGTCGCTCGATGCCGCCAACATATCCTTCAACCTTTTGAAGGAGGCGGCGGACGGGCTGCATATCGGCCCGATCCTGCTGGGCACCGATCTGCCGGCGCACGTGCTCACCCCCTCGGTGACCGCCCGTGGCATCCTCAACATGACCGCCCTGGCCGTGGTCGAAGCGCAGCGCCTCGCCGAGGCGCGTGGATGAGCGGGGAGATCGACCATCTCGACGAAGTGACGCCGGACCTGGTCCGGCGCGTCGAGGCGGCGCTCACCGAAGACAGGCCGGAGGATGCGCGGGGGCTGCTGAGCAATCTCAGCGCCACCGGTCAGGCCTCCATCCTCGAGCAGATATCCGAGGATCAACGCGACAAGCTGGTCGGCATCCTCAAGGGCGACCTCGATCCCGAGGCCCTGACCGAGCTCGACGAGGAGGTCCTGGAGGACGTTCTCCAGCAGCTCGACAGCAAGGAGATCGCGGCCGCGGCCCGCGAGCTGGAGGCCGACGATGCGGCCACGATCCTCGAGGACCTGACGGAAGAGGAACGGCAGGAAGTCCTGGCGGAGATTCCCGCCGACGAGCGCGTCGACATCGAGCGCGCGCTCGCCTATCCCGAGGACGCGGCCGGACGCCTGATGCAGCGGTCGCTGGTGAAGGTGGCCGATACCTGGACCGTGGGCGAGGTGATCGACCATTGCCGCGAGGCGACCGATCTGCCCGACGACGTCTATGACATCTTCGTCGTCGACGCGGACGGCCACCTGCGCGGCTCCGTGCCGCTCGGCCGCATGCTGCGCACCAAGCGTCCCGTGCCGATCCTGGAGATCGTCGATCCCGACATCCCGTCGCTGCCGGTCATGGCCGACCAGGCCGAGGTGGCGCACGTCTTCCGCGACAAGAACCTGGTCTCTTGCCCGGTTGTCGACGATGACGGAAGGCTGCTGGGCGTGATCATGGTCGACGACGTGGTCGACGTGATCGACGAGGAGGCGGAGGAAGACCTCCTCAAGATGGGCGGCGTCGGCTCCGACGACATGCACGCCGACACCGTGCGCACGGCGCGCCTGCGGGCGCCGTGGCTGCTGGTCAACGTCGCCACGGCGCTGGTCGCCGCTGTGGTGATCGGACAGTTCGAGGATACGATCGAGAAGATCGTGGTCCTGGCGGCCCTGATGCCGATCGTCGCCTCGATGGGCGGCAATGCCGGCATCCAGACCGTCACCGTGACGGTGCGCGCGCTGGCAATGGGCGAGCTGACGGCCGCCAACGCGCTGCGCTTCATCGGCAAGGAGGCGATGGTCGGCAGCCTGAACGGGCTGTTGTTTGCCACCCTGCTCGCGGTGGGCGTCATCCTCGTGTTCCACGACTGGCGGCTGGGGGCGGTCATTGCCGCGTCGATGGTCTGCAATCTCATGGCGGCGGCGCTGGCCGGCTCGCTGATCCCTCTCGGCCTGCAGAAGATCGGCGTCGATCCCGCCGTTTCATCCACGGTGTTCCTGACGATGGTCACCGACGTGACCGGCTTCCTGACCTTCCTCGGACTGGCGACGATCTTCCTGCTTTGAACTATTGTTGGCGGCGGAGGTAACCGTGTCGACAGTCCTTCGTCTCGTGGCCGCATTGGTCCTGATGCTGGGCGCTTCCGCGGCCCAGGCACAGAACAAGGTGCCATCCGACCGCGTGCTGGAGGCGCTGGTCAAGAGTTCGTTGCTCAGCCTCAACGACGCCAACGTGACCGGCAACTATGCCGTGCTGCACGCCAAACTTTCCAAGCCGTTCCGCGAGCAGTTCCCGCCCGAGAAACTCAAGGCCACGTTCCGGGAGTTCCAGACGAACGGTGCTGACTTCGACATCATCGCAGCCATGCCGCCGGCCTACGATCCCGCGCCCGTCGTCGACGAGGACGGGAAGCTGGTCGTGAAGGGCAGCTTTCCCACCGAGCCGTCGCGCCTGCGCTTCGAGCTGGAGTTCATTCCCTCGGACGGCGAGTGGAAGCTGATCCGAATCTACGTCAAGGTTGACCCGAAATCCTGATGTCCCTCGATAGGTAAGACAGATCATGATCCCGAATGCGATGCCGCCGTTCGATTTCGGCCTGGGCGAGACCGCCGATGCGCTGCGAGACCAGGTCCAGCGCTTTGCCTCGACCGAGGTCGCGCCGATCGCCGCCGAGATCGACAAGACCGACCGGTTCCCGCGCGAGCTGTGGCCGAAGATGGGCGAGCTCGGGCTGCACGGCATCACCGTCGAGGAAGAGTTCGGCGGATCGGGCCTAGGCTATCTCGAGCATGTCATTGCGGTCGAAGAGATCAGCCGCGCCTCGGCAGCGGTCGGGCTGAGCTACGGCGCCCACTCCAACCTCTGCATCAACCAGATCCGCCGGACCGGCACGGACGAGCAGAAGAAGCGCTTCCTGCCCAAGCTGATCTCCGGCGAGCATGTCGGCAGCCTCGCGATGAGCGAAACGGGCGCCGGCTCAGACGTCGTGTCGATGAAGCTGCGGGCCGAAAAGAAGGGCGACCGCTACGTGCTGAACGGCACCAAGATGTGGATCACCAACAGTCCGGACGCGCAGCTGGTCGTGGTCTATGCCAAGACCGATCCGGCGGCCGGGTCGCGCGGCATCACCACCTTCATCGTCGAGACCGACCGCAAGGGCTTCAAGGTCGCCCAGAAGCTCGACAAGATGGGCATGCGCGGCTCCTCGACCGGCGAGCTCGTGTTCGAGGATTGCGAGATCCCCGAGGAGAACGTGCTGGGCGCGGTGGGCAAGGGCGTCAACGTGCTGATGAGCGGGCTCGACTACGAGCGCGCCGTCCTGGCGGCGGGCCCGATCGGCATCATGCAGGCGGCGATGGACATCGTTGTGCCCTATGTCCACGAGCGCAAGCAGTTCGGCCAGGCGATCGGCGAGTTCCAGCTGGTGCAGGGCAAGCTCGCCGACATGTACACCACGATGAACGCCTGCAAGGCCTATGTGTACGCCGTCGCGAGGGCCTGCGACCGCGGCCAGACCACGCGCAAGGATTCGGCCGGCGCGATCCTCTATGCCGCGGAGAAGGCGACGATGGTGGCGCTCGACGCCATCCAGCTGCTGGGCGGCAACGGCTACATCAACGACTACCCGACCGGTCGCCTGCTGCGGGACGCCAAGCTCTACGAGATCGGTGCCGGCACCAGCGAGATCCGCCGCATGCTGATCGGCCGCGAACTGTTCGCCGAAACCGCCTGACGGAGCACTGAATTTGACCGCGCGAAGGCTTTTTCGTACACGGTGTGAATGAAAGGCCTTCGATGCCGCGCTATCTGACCGAGCAGGATATCGCCGACTTCCGTGCCGAGATGTGCCGGGTCGCCACCGGGCGGTTCGCCCGTTTCGGCTACGAGGGCGTCACCATGCGCCAGCTGGCCGAGGCGTTGGGCTGCAGTCCCAAGACGCCCTATCGTTACTTCAAGGACAAGGCCGATATCCTCGCAACGGTGCGGGCCGAGGCCTTCTCCCGGTTCGCCGACACGCTCGAGGCCGCGGCGGCCGGAGGCGAGGAGCCGCTCGAGAGGGCGCGCCGCGTGGGCGATGCCTATCTGCGCTTCGCAGACGAGCAACCGCATGCCTATCGCATCATGTTCGAGATCGACCAGCCGATCAGCGACGAGCATCCCGAGCTGCTGCGCCAGTCGAAGCGCGCCCGCAGCTTCGTGACCCGCCAGGCCGAGGACATGGTGAAGGCCGGGTTGATCGACGCCGATCCGCTGCTGTTCGGCTGGTCGATGTGGGCCGCGACGCATGGGCTGGTCATGCTGAAGCAGGCGGGCATGCTCGATCATGGGCCGGATATCCGGACGCTCGCCGGCTACCACGGCACGCTCATGTTCAAGGGCGCCCTGGCCGTACCGGGCAAGACGGGAAGACGGGGAAGACGGGGAAGAAACGATGACTCCAGGCGTGACGGCGGGCGAACGGTTCCGAAGCTGGGCCGAGATCCAGGCCAATGCCGCCCGGGCGGCGGGCGGTCTCGAGGCGCTGGGCGTCGGCGAGAATGGCAGCGTCGCGCTGATGCTGCGCAACGACTTCGCGACCTTCGAGGTCAACATGGCGGCGAGCCAGCTCGGCGCCTATGCGGTGCCGATCAACTGGCACTTCACGCCCGAGGAGGCCAACTACATCCTGCGCGACAGCGGCGCGAGCGTGCTGGTGGCGCATACCGACCTGCTGGCGCAGATCGCCGGTGGCGTGCCCGAGGGCGTGAAGGTCTTCGCCGTTTCGACACCGGACGAGATCGCCGCCGCCTACGCGGTGCCGGACGACAAGCGTCGCGTGCCGGCGGGGGCCGAATCCTGGGACGCATTCGTCGCGGCGTCCGCCCCGCGGACCGGCCCGCCGCGGGCGGCGCGTGGCAGCATGATCTACACCTCCGGGACGACGGGACGGCCCAAGGGCGTGCGGCGCCAGCCGAGCACGCCTGAGCAGCAGGCGGCCGGTGCCCAGGAAGCCGCCTTGTTCTGGGGGCTGAAGCCCGATCCGTCGATCGTCGTGCTGATGAACGGTCCGATGTACCATTCCGCCCCGGCGGCCTACGGCATGGCGAGCGCAAGGCTTGGCCTGCACATGGTGCTGCAGCCGCGCTTCGAGGCCGAGGACATGCTGCGCCTGATCTCACGGCACGGCATCACGCACATGCACATCGTGCCGACCATGTTCGTCCGCCTCCTGCGGCTGCCAGCGGAGGTCCGGGCGCGCCATGACGTGTCGTCGCTGGGGTTCGTCAGCCATGGCGCTGCGCCCTGCGCGCCGGCCGTGAAACGCCAGATGATCGAGTGGTGGGGGCCGGTCATCAACGAGTACTACGGTGCGACGGAAACGGGCGTCGTCGTCTGGCACGGCTCGGAGGAGGCGTTGCGCAAGCCCGGAACGGTCGGCCGCCCGGTGCCCGGCGGCATCCTGCGGATCGTCGACGAGGAGGGGCAGGACGTGAAACAGGGCGAGGTTGGCGAGATCTACCTGCGTGGTCCCCATCTTTCGGAGTTCACCTACAACAACGACGACGCCAAGCGCCGAGAGATTGCGCTGGGCGATCTCGTCACGGTGGGCGACGTGGGCTACGTCGATGCCGACGGGTACCTGTTCCTGTGCGACCGCAAGCGCGACATGATCATCTCGGGCGGGGTGAACATCTACCCGGCGGAGATCGAGGGGGCGCTGATCCAGATGCCGGGCGTGCGCGACTGCGCCGTGTTCGGCATCCCCGACGAGGAGTTCGGCGAGCAGATCTGCGCCCATGTCGAACCGGCCGCTGGCGCGGCCCTCGATGCCGCATCCGTGCGAGCCTATCTCGCCGAGCATCTCGCCCGCTACAAGGTGCCCCGGGTGGTCGAGCTCACCGCCGCACTTCCCCGTGAGGATTCCGGCAAGATCTTCAAACGCAAGCTGCGCGCGCCATATTGGGAGAAAGCGGGCCGCAGCATCTGAGGGGTTCCATGGCCGATGACGACGTCACCCTGTCCGGCGGGATCAAGGGCAAGCTGGTCGACAGCAAGCAGAAGTGGGCCGAGGAAGGCCGCCTGCTGACCGGCAAGACCGCGGCGCCGTCCGAACGCCTGCCGCCCGGCCAGCGCCTGGTCGAGACCTGGCCGGTGCTCGACCTCGGCATCAAGCCCGAAATTCCCACGCACGCCTGGCGCCTGTTCGTCGACGGCGAGGTCGAAACTCCTGCAACCCTCAGTTGGGACGAGTTCAAGTCCCTGCCGAAGACCGAGCTGACGACCGACATCCACTGCGTCACCGCCTGGTCGCGCTACGACAACAGGTGGGAGGGCGTGAGCGCCCGCGACCTGATCGCCCTGGTGAAGCCCAAGGCGTCGGCGCAGCACGTGATTTTCCATTCCTACGACACCTACAAGACCAATGTCCCGCTGGCCGATTTCGCCGCGGACGACGTCATGCTGGCGTGGAACTGGAACGGCGAGCCGATCAGCCGCGAGCATGGCGGGCCGCTGCGCATGGTGCTTCCGAAGCTCTACTTCTGGAAGAGTGCCAAGTGGATCAAGCGCATCGAGTTTTCGGTGTTCGACAAACCGGGATTCTGGGAGATTCGCGGCTATCACAACTATGGCGATCCGTGGCGCGAGCAGCGTTACGACGACGAACCTTGAGAGGGAGGCCTGACATGGGCGCGCACGATTTCAGCTTCACCGCGATCGACGGCAAGCCGCTCGATCTGAAGACCTTGGCCGGCAAGCCGATCCTGCTCGTGAACGTCGCCTCCTATTGCGGGTTCACGCCGCAATACACCGACCTCCAGGCCCTGCATGAGACCTACGGTCCGCGCGGCCTCGTGGTGCTGGGCGTGCCCTGCAACGACTTCGGCGCGCAGGAGCCGCGCGGCGAAGGCGAGATCGCGACCTTCTGCCAATCGATGTACGACGTCACGTTCCCGATGACCGCCAAGCAGAGGGTGATCGGTCCCGAAGCCCACGACCTCTACAAGTGGATCGCGGCCGAGGCGGGCGAGGGTGCGGCGCCCAAGTGGAACTTCCACAAATACCTGATCGGCAAGGATGGCAGCCTGCAAGGTGCCTGGCCGAGCCGCGTTCGGCCGGTTTCCAGCGAGATCACCGCGGCGATCGAGGCCGCGCTGTAAAGCATCTGCGAGTGTGATGGCCTGAAGCTGGCGGGCCGTCGAAAAGCCGGGATCCCGGCGAATAAACGAAACAACCGAAATAAACGAAATAATCGAAGTGAGAGTCGCACCCCCGGGGTAAACGCCGGCGCGCGTTTCGAAGCGTGAGCGCCTGCCCAGGCGGCTTCTCGACAAAATGTCGGTAAATCAATCGGTTGCCGCGCATGCCTCTGCGGTTTTGTGGCCTTGCGAGGCGCATGTGAGTGCCTACATTAGAGGCGCCGGTCTCGGTGGATACGAGCCCCGCTACCCGTCGGAAGACGCCGTCCTCCGAGGAGGGCAGCGTTTTCCCCAAGATTCCCGTTGACGGTCATCGGGGGTACCCATATAAGCCCGGCTCCCGACGACGAGC
>NZ_JBQVQG010000042.1:0-31929 GCF_052439685.1 Reyranella sp. | reverse complement strand
GTACTGTGTCTCAAGGCACGGGAGAGTAGGTCGCTGCCGGATCTTCCGAACGCTAAGGTACACATTCCGACAAAACGAAATCTGAACGCGCTGGATTTAACGCGGGGTGGAGCAGCCCGGTAGCTCGTCAGGCTCATAACCTGAAGGTCGTAGGTTCAAATCCTGCCCCCGCAACCAGCTTAACTTGCTTGGCAAGTTCGGCGACAACGGCCGCCCCTTCACGGGGGCGGCCGTTGCTGTTTTGGGGCATGCGAAGCTGATTCCTAGCATCTGCGCCGTCGCTCCCCTCCCTCGACAGGGCACTTGCTTGGGCGATCGTCAGGATACCGGCCAGATCGCCGTGCACATCGATCGTCAGCTTGCCGTCCGCCGGCGTCAGCACGATTTTGCTGACCAGCGATCGTAGGCGCTCGGCCGCTTCGGTCCGCAACGCGTCTTCGTCGCCGCCAAGCGCGGCGGCCAGGCCGGCCACCTGTTCCCGATAGAAGCCCGCCATCTTGGGATGAAGAAGCGGCGGTGGCTCTTCTGCGCGGGCGAGTTCGGACTCGAGCTGCGCCTTGCGAGCTTCGAGCCCGTCCATCTTCGCCTTCATCGACGGGTGGTACATACCGTCAGCGATGGCGTCGACTGTGGCTTTGATCTGCCTGTCGATGCGGCCGAGCTCCGACTTGGCTGCGTCAAGTGAGGCGCGTCCCTCCATCCGCAGCCGGTTCATTTCGCGAGTGAACTCGTCGCAAAACTCCCTAAACAGAGCTGGGTCCATGAGCTCGCTCTTGAGCGCGCCGAGGACCCGCTCCTCGAGATCCGCCCGCTTGATCGCCAACCGATTGTCGCACGTGCCCTTGTTCCGGGCGGTCGAGCAGCCGACGTGGGTTGCCGAGATCATCGAGTAACCGCCGCCGCATACGCCGCAGCGTGTCAGGCCCGACAGGAGATAGCGTGCCCGGCGCCGCTCCCAGATGCCATTTGCCTCGCCGGTCTCGGTGTTCTGCTTGACGGTCAGCTGGCGCACCTTCGCAGCATCCCAAAGTTCCTGCTCCACGATGCGCAGCTCCGGGGCTTCCTGGATTATCCATTCGTCTCGAGAGTTGAGCCGTGACACACGCTTGCCGCTATCTGGATCCTTGATGAAGCGCTGCCGATTCCAGACGATCCGGCCGATATACATTTCGTTGTTCAGGATGCCGTTGCCGCGCTTCGGGCTGCCGTAGATCGTAGTAAAGCCCCAATCGCGGGCTGCTGGCCCGGCAATCCCGTCGCGATTGAGCCCTACGGCGATCTGCTTCGGCGAAACCCCGGAGACGTACTCGCGAAAGATCCGGCGCACGACCTCCGCTTCCGCCTGATTGATCGAGCGGTCGCCCCGGATCAGTTCGCCCTTCTCGTCGAATTTCTTCACCACGTCATATCCGTAGGAGTTGCCGCCGCCGGACTTGCCTTCCTCCACCCTTCCGCGCAGGCCGCGGCGAACCTTGTCGGCGAGATCCTTGAGAAACAGGGCATTCATTGTGCCTTTCAGCCCGACATGCAAATGCGTCACGTCTCCTTCGGAGAGCGTGACCATCCTCACGTTGGCAAAGGCAAGGCGCTTGAAGAGGCCGGCAATGTCTTCCTGGTCGCGCGACAGCCGATCCATCGCTTCCGCGAGAACGACGTTGAAGCGTCCACGAAGCGCGTCTGCGATCAGCGATTGGATGCCGGGCCGCAGCAGAGAAGCGCCGGAGATTGCTTGGTCGGAGTATTCCTCGACGACCTGCCAACCCTGCTTCTCGGCATGGATTCGGCAAATGCGGAACTGGTCGACGATCGAAGCGTCACGCTGATTGTCGGAGGAATAGCGGGCGTAGAGGGCGACCTTCATCGCACGGCACTCCTCGGAAGGGTCAGGAGCGACCCGCGCGGCGCTCCTCCATCATCTTTTCGTACCATTGCCGCGCCGCGCGGCGCGCGAGCAGTCGTACCAACTCGACCAGCCGTGGGTCGGGGCCACCGCCGCCCGGCACGGCGTTCGGCTCCGTGACCGGCGGCACGACCGGGCGTTCTCCATTGGGCGGTCTCTGCAGCATGGCGCCTTCCGTGACGAAAATCACTAGCTTCGGTGCCAAGATCAGAGGCGATGCGAGCCCAGGCAATTCGGTTGTGAGGCGTAAGATCGGCGGCGCGCGGCAGGCGATTGCGCAGGTTTTCGCAGGGACGCCAAGCCTTTCGCAAAGCAGCGTCGCACAATGACCTATGCGTTTCGTCCCCGCGAAAGCTCGCTGAGCAGGATCGAGGTGTTCCCACGCTAGGAATGATGATACCTTTACAGGGCTAAAGTCAATATACGCCTAGTATATGTAACATGTCTGCTAGCCCTTCAAAGCTGAAGACTCGCGCTCTTACCCTTGTCCGGAAGAAGGGGATTGCCCGTGCCCGCGATTTCAACGCCGTTGGGGTTCCCCGGGTCTATCTGAAGCGGATGCAGGATGAGGGACTCCTGATTCAACGGGGGCGAGGCCTCTACCAACTCGCCGACGCTAAGCTCTCGCCCGCACACAGCCTAGCCGAAGCTGCCCGGATCGTCCCCCACGGCGTCATATGCCTTCTTTCGGCGCTGCAGTTTCATGAGCTGACGACTCAAACGCCTCACGAAGTCTGGATGCTTATCGGATGGAAGAAATGGGCTCCGACGCGACCACCCGTCTCGCTCCGGATCATTCGGGCCACCGGCAAGTCGCTCACCGCCGGCATTGAGGTTCACAAGATCGAGCAGGTCCCGGTTCCGATCACCGTCCCGGCGAAGACGGTCGCCGATTGCTTCAAATACCGAAACAAGATTGGACTGGACGTCGCTATCGAAGCCCTGCGCAGCTGTCTTCGCAATCGCCGAGCCACCGCTGACGACCTCTGGAAGTACGCCACCATCGATCGCGTGCAGAACGTGATGCGGCCATATCTCGAGGCCCTCCTGTGAACCGAAAGGGGCGCCCCCGGAATATTGCCGCATCGGTGAGGGCGCGGCTGACGCAGCGCGCCCGCGACAGGCAAGAGAACGTCCAGTTGGCGCTGATCCGCTATGCGATCGAGCGGCTGCTGTACCGGCTCGGTCTTTCTTCCCATCGTGAAGAGTTCGTCCTCAAGGGGGCCATGCTCTTCAGCCTCTGGGCGCCGACGCCCTATCGCTCGACCGGCGATCTTGATCTTCTCGGATTCGGCGATCCGGCGCCCGAGCGCATCGTGTCGGTGTTTCGCGAAATCTGCTCGCTCACCGCCGCCGATGATGGCGTAGCCTTCAGGCCAGAGACGATCCGGGCACAAGCGGCGCGCCTGGAGGAAGAATACAGCGGCATTCGTTTGACGCTGGACGCGGAAATTGCTAGAGCGCGATTACCGCTTCAGATCGACATCGGCTTCGGCGACGTCGTCACCCCGGGCATCCAGGACATCGACTACCCATCGCTGCTCGACATGCCCCTGCCGCATCTGCGTGCCTATCCGCCGGAGACCGTGGTCGCCGAGAAGCTTCAAGCGCTGGCGGCTCTTGGGTTGCTCAATAGCCGCATGAAGGACTTCTTCGATCTCTGGGCCATCTCGCAGACCTTCGCCTTTGCCGGGTCGACTTTCGTCCAGGCCATTCAGGCGACGTTCGAGCGACGCGCGACAGCAATTCCACCGGAAACTCCCGCCGCCCTGACAGCGACTTTCTCCAACGACCCTGCGAAGCAAGCCCAGTGGCGCGGTTTCCTGCGGCGAACCTCCATCGCTCTTGCGCCAGCTCCCTTGCCAGACCTCCTTCATCGCATCGGAGATTTTGTAATGCCCCCGCTTGAGGCATTGCGGGCAGGTGCCACGTTCAACAAGAACTGGAGGCCTGGAGGGCCTTGGAAGATCGCGGAAAAAGAGTGAGAGGGCTGCGCCGGACTCCGTGGCGGATTGGAGGTCAAGAGAGAGTCTCTCGGCCGTCCGTCGCGGAGTATCCCTCATGGCAAAGGCCATTCAGAAGATCATTCTCAGTGCCTCGCGCGACATTCCCTTCAGCAAGCTGGTGCTTAGCCAGTCCAACGTCCGGCGCCTGAAGGCGGGCGTCTCGATCGAGGACCTGGCCGGGGACATCGCCCGGCGCGGGCTCCTGCAGAGCCTCAACGTCCGGCCGGTGCTCGATGCCGAGGGCGCCGAGACCGGCATGTTCGAGATCCCGGCCGGCGGGCGCCGTTACCGGGCCCTCGAACGGCTGGTGAAGCAGAAGCGTCTTGCCAGGACGGCGCCGATCCCATGCATCGTGCGCGACCCCACGGTCGAGATCTCGGCTGAGGAGGATTCTCTGGCTGAGAACATCCAGCGCGTCGCCCTGCATCCACTGGATCAGTTCCGCGCCTTCAAGGTTCTGCGCGACCAGGGCGCCGGCGAAGAAGAGATCGCTGCCCGGTTCTTCGTCGCGCCTGCCGTGGTGAAGCAGCGGCTGCGCCTGGCATCGGTCTCCGAGAAGCTGCTCGGGATCTATGCCGAGGACGGCATGACCCTGGATCAGCTCATGGCTTTCACGGTCACCACCGACCATGCCCGGCAGGAACAGGTCTGGGAGGCATTGCAGCAGTCCTACGACAAGGAGCCTTACCTGATCCGCCGCCAGCTCACCGAGAGCGCCGTGCGCGCGTCGGACCGACGGGCACGGTTCGTAGGGCTCGACGCTTATAAGGCAGCGGGCGGGGCGGTCCTCCGCGACCTGTTCGAGGAGGACAACGGCGGCTGGCTCCAGGACATGGCACTGCTCGATCGCCTGGCGACCGAGAAACTGGCGGCCGAGGCCGAGAAGATCGCCGGTGAAGGCTGGAAGTGGATCGAGGTGGCCGTCGACTTCCGGTACGGCCATGCGCACCATCTTCGGCGGCTCGACGGCGTGGAGGTCGAGCTCACGCCCGAGGAGCAGGCAACGTTCGATGCCCTAACCGCCGAGCAGGCCAAGTTCGAGGGCGAGTACGAGGGCGCCGATGAGCTGCCGGACGAAATCGACGCACGGCTGGGCGAGATCGAGGAAGCGCTTGCAGCCTTGGAGAGCCGTCCGGTCCACTACGAGCCGGCCGAGATCGCGCGGGCCGGCGTGTTCGTCAGCATCGATGCGAACGGACGCCTCGCCGCCGACCGCGGCTATGTGAGGCCGGAAGATGAGCCGGTACCAGCGGGCAGCGAAGATCCGGCAGCAGACGAGATCGGCGGGGTGGGTGAGGCGGCTCCTGCCGCTTTCGCCCAGCGCACCGTCATCACCATCGGAGGCGACCAGCCGGAAGACGACGGCGACGACGAGGCGATCAAGCCGCTGCCGGAGCGGCTCGTGAGCGAGCTGACGGCCCATCGCACCCTCGCGCTGCGGGACGCGGTGGCGAACAACCCCCAGGTCGCCTTCACGGCGCTGCTGCACAAGCTCTGCCTCGACACCTTCCGGCACAGTGTCCCCGGCGCGTGTTTGGAAGCCTCGGTGCGGCATGTGTTCTTCCCGGCCCAGTCGGCCGATTTGAAGGACAGCTCCTCGGCCAAAGCGGTCGCCGACCGGCACGAAGCCTGGAAGGCCGAGCTGCCCAAGGAGGAGGACGGGCTGTGGGATTGGCTCGCTGCCCTCGACGACAGCCGTCGTGTCGCGCTGCTGGCACATTGCGTGTCATTCGGAGTGAACGCTCTTTACGAGAAGGGCGACGGTTACGGCGGACCGGGCGTGTCCGCCCACGGCGTGCAGCAGCGCATCGCCCAGGCCGACCGGCTGGCCCGCGCCGTCGGTCTCGACATGGTCGAGGCCGGCTGGCGGCCCACCGTTGACAACTATCTCGGCCGCGTCACCAAGCCCCGCATTCTGGAAGCGGTGCGCGAGGCCAAGGGCGACCAGGCAGCACAGCTCATCGACCATCTCAAGAAGACCGAAATGGCGAAGGAGGCCGAGCGGTTGCTCGACGGCACCGGCTGGCTGCCCGAGCCGCTGCGGCTCGCTGACAGCGCGGACATGCCAGACACACCCGCGGACCCGGCCGAGGAGCTTCCTGCTTTCCTCGCCGGCGGAGAAGGGGGTGTAACGGCCGACGAGTCGGAGCCGCTTCCCATCGCTGCGGAATAGTGTGAACACCGCGGGTGGCCTCGGTCCTCCGCGGTGTCTTCGCCAATCGTTGGAAAAGCCCGGCCGCCGTGCCGGGCTTTTTCCTTTGAGGGATTCCTCGCATTCGAGGCGCAAGGGGAGAGGGAGAGGACGGCCGGGACGGGTTTGAGCCGGCCAGGTTCAGAGAGAGCGCCTTCCGGTTCGGACCGTTCCCGCTCTCCCGAGGTCTCTTCCATGTCGAATGTATCCCTCTCGGCGGCGGCGCCCACGCTGCTACGCCCGCTCGCCCGAACTTCTGCGGACGCTTCTGCCGGCATTGCCGCGGCAGCGCAGCTTATTCTCCTTCACCTCGAGCGTGGTAGTCGCATCGATGCGGTCATCCTGCGCGCCGCTATGGAGCACGCCTTCGGCGGCTCCGATGCGGCCGGCGCCTGGGACTGGAAGACCGCCTACGAGGCCTGCGAAGTGGCGACCGTGCTGTTCATGCGCAAGTTCGGCCCGGCCATTCAGGCACGGGCGGGCGCGCCGGCTGCCGAACTGCCTATGCTAGGCAGGATCGCGGCACTTCTTCCAACCCAGACCCGCCGATCCGAAGAGAGCCAGGCGCTGCAGCAATTCTCGACGCCGCTGGCGCTCGGGTTTGTCGCCGCTACCGCCGCTGCGATCGGGCCGACCGATTTGGTGCTCGAGCCTTCGGCCGGCACGGGCCTGCTCGCGATCTTTGCCGAACTCGCGAGCAGCGGGATGGCCCTCAACGAGCTGGCGGAGACCCGCGCGGCCTTGCTCGGGCGGCTGTTTCCCGATGTCGCGACGACACGCTACGACGCGGCTCACATCCACGACCATCTCGACGATGCCGTGCGCCCGAGCGTCGTGCTGATGAACCCGCCTTTCTCGGTCGCGGCGCATGTCGACGGGGCTGTCCCGGACGCCGCCCTGCGCCATGTCTCCTCGGCGCTTGCCCGCCTCGCCGAGGGTGGGCGCCTGGTCGCGATCACCGGCGCCGGCGTCTCTCCGGACCATCCATCGTGGCGCGAGGCCTTCATCCGCCTCCAGGAACGCGGCCGCGTCGTGTTCAGCGCTGCTGTCGATGGTCGCGTGTATGCCCGCCACGGTACCGCGGTCGAGACTCGGCTGACGGTCATCGATCGCGTACCTGCCGATGATCCGAGGGCGCTTCCGGCATCACAAGGCATGGCGCTCGATGTCGCCACGCTGCTTCAGTGGGTCACGTCGCATGTTCCATCGCGCCCGCCTGTTCCTGGCACGACGGCGGCTCCTGCATCCGCTCCTCTCTTTACGGTCACGTCGAGCCGGAGGCCTGCACGGCAACCGCGCGCCGTTGCCCGCGATGCGTTTGAACCGGTGGGCACCCAGCTCGCCTACGAGACAGCTGGCTGGACGCCGGCGGAGGGCGGCAGCTTCACCGAGGCCCTGTATGAAGGATACGACCTCCAGTCGATCCGGATCCCCGGCGCGCGGCCGCATCCGACGCGGCTCGTGCAGTCGACAGCGATGGCATCGGTCGCGCCGCCCAAGCCCAGTTACAGACCGAGCTTGCCGCCGAAGGTCGTCAGCGATGGGCTGCTGTCCGATGCCCAGCTCGAGAGCGTCATCTATGCGGGCGAGGCCCATGGCGGCCATCTCGCCGGGTCGTGGACGGTCGACGAGACCTTCGATGTCGTCGCGGCCGCATCCGACGACGCTCAGAACGCCGTGCGCTTTCGGCGCGGCTGGATGCTGGGCGATGGCACCGGCGCCGGCAAGGGCCGTCAGGTCGCCGGCATTCTGCTCGACAACTGGCTGCAGGGCCGGCGACGGGCGGTGTGGGTGTCGAAGTCCGACAAGCTGATCGACGACGCCCAGCGCGACTGGTCGGCGCTCGGCATGGAGCGCCTGCTGGTCACGCCACTGGCGCGCTTCCGCCAGGGCACGCCGATTCGGCTGGAGCAGGGCATCCTTTTTGCCACCTACGCCACGCTGCGGACCGACGCGCGCGAGGAAAGGGTTTCGCGGGTCCGGCAGATCGTCGATTGGCTGGGATCGGACTTCGATGGAGCGATCGTGTTCGACGAAAGCCATGCGATGGCCAATGCGGCCGGCGGCAAGGGCGAGAGGGGCGACCAGGCGCCGTCGCAACAGGGCAGGGCCGGCCTGCGTCTGCAGCATGCATTGCCCAACGCTCGCGTCGTTTACGTGTCCGCGACGGGCGCCACGACGGTGCACAACCTCGCCTACGCCCAGCGGCTCGGTCTGTGGGGCAGCGAGGACTTTCCTTTCGCCACGCGCGCCGAATTCGTGCAGGCCATCGAGGCGGGCGGTGTAGCCGCCATGGAAGTACTGGCCCGGGACCTCAAGGCGTTCGGCCTGTATGCGGCCCGCTCCCTGTCCTACGAAGGAGTGCAGTACGAGCTGGTCGAGCACGCGCTCACATCGGAGCAGGTCCGCGTCTACGATGCCTATGCCGGCGCCTTCCAGGTCATCCACAACAATCTCGACGCTGCCCTGCAGGCTGCCAACGTCTCCGGCGAGCGCGGCACACTCAATGCGCAGGCGAAGTCCGCGGCACGCTCGGCCTTCGAGTCCGCCAAACAGCGCTTCTTTTCCCACCTGATCACCTCGATGAAGACGCCGACCCTGATTCAGTCGATAGAGCGCGATCTGGCAGCCGGGCATGCCGCGATCATCCAGATCGTGTCGACCGGCGAGGCCCTGTTGGAGCGTCGCTTGGCCGACATCCCGACCGAAGAGTGGGGTGACGTGCAGGTCGACATCACCCCGCGCGAGTACGTGCTCGACTACCTCGCGCACAGCTTCCCGACCCAGCTGTTCGAGCCCTTCACCGATGGCGACGGCAATCTCTCCTCGCGGCCGGTTTATCGTGACGGTCAGCCGGTGCAGTGCCGCGACGCCGTCGAGCGCCGCGACCGGCTGATCGAGCGGCTGGCGTCGCTCGCGCCGGTCCAGGGTGCGCTCGATCAGATCGTGCAGCGTTTCGGGACCGACCTGGTCGCCGAGGTGACCGGGCGATCCCGGAGGATCGTGCGCAAGGGTGAACGGCTGTGCGTTGAGAGCCGTCCCGCCTCCGCGAATCTCGCCGAAGCGCAGGCCTTCATGGACGACGACAAGCGCATCCTGGTGTTCAGCGATGCCGGCGGCACCGGCCGCTCCTACCATGCCGACCTTTCAGCCCGGAATCAGCGCCTGCGCGTGCATTACCTGCTGGAGGCTGGCTGGAAGGCGGACACGGCCATTCAGGGGCTGGGCCGTAGCAATCGCACCAACCAGGCCCAGCCGCCACTGTTCCGGCCGATCGCCACCGACGTGAAGGCCGAGAAGCGCTTTCTCTCGACCATCGCTCGGCGCCTCGACACGCTGGGTGCCATCACCAAGGGCCAGCGCCAGACCGGCGGCCAGGGCCTGTTCCGCGCCGACGACAATCTCGAATCGCCCTACGGCCGGGCGGCGCTGCGTCAGCTCTATATGTTGCTGTTCGCCGGCAAGGTCGAAGGCTGTTCGCTGGAGGTTTTCCAGGCGGCGACAGGACTGCATCTGACCGACCAGGACGGCAGCCTGCGTGAAGAGCTGCCGCCGATCACGACGTTCCTCAATCGGCTGCTGGCGCTCACCATCGGTCTTCAGAACACGCTGTTCGGCGTGTTCGAGGACCTGCTGCACGCGAAGATCGAAGGGGCGCGGGCCTCAGGCACGTACGACGTCGGCGTCGAGACTTTGACGGCCGAGAGCCTGACGGTGACTCAGCGCCAAGTGGTCTATGTCCATCCCACGACCGGAGCCGAGACGCAGGTATTCACTGTCCGCCGTCGGGAGCGCAACCAGCCTCTTGCCCTGAGCGAAGCATTGGACCGGGCCGGCGATCCTCGCGCGGTC
Source organism: Reyranella sp. (assembly GCF_052439685.1). GTDB lineage: Bacteria > Pseudomonadota > Alphaproteobacteria > Reyranellales > Reyranellaceae > Reyranella. The sequence continues at coordinate 21,980 of NZ_JBQVQG010000042.1, read as the reverse complement.
CTGCTTGTCAATGCGCAGTCGGGCCGGGCGGCGTTACAGGTGCCGGCGCCCAGCGTCATGCTGGACGATGGCGAGGTCGAGCGCCGCGTCCGGCTCGTGCGTCCGATGGAGAGGACAGCCCTTTCGGTAGCAGCCCTTGAGCAGTCGCACTGGCGGCGGGCGGATCAAGCGGCCTTTGCCCAGGCCTGGGCACGGGAACTCGCCGAGATACCTCCGTTCACCGAGAGCGAGCTCCATATTGTCACGGGCCTGCTGCTGCCCATCTGGAAGCGTCTGCCGGAGGAATCCATGCGGGTCTACCGCCTGCAAACCGATGCGGGAGAGCGCGTCATTGGCCGGCTGGTCTCGCCAGCCTGGGTGGCGCAAGCCGTCAGCGCCGATGCCATCAGTATTTCTCCGGCGAGCGCCTGGAGCGCCGTGCTCGATGGTCGGATCATACTCGAGCTGCAGGACGGGCTGAGCGTGCGCCGCTCCAAGGTGATGGGCCTGTTCCGGGTGGAACTCTGCGGCTTCACCGAGGGCATGGTCGATCGCCTGAAGGCGATGGGGCTGATCTCCGAGATCATCGCCTGGAAGCTCCGTCTCTTCGTGCCGACCGGCACCGTCGGCCCTCGAATACTGGCGGCCTTGATGGACCGCTATCCGATCGTGCGAATCGCCGATCGAGCCGCAGCGTGAGGGGGCGGCCATGTTGTCGCCTGCCGCGGATTTGGCTCGCCGCCTCGCGCGCGACGCCGAGGCGGTATGTCGTCATTATCTCTCCAACGGCCGTCGCGAGGGCCGCTACTGGCTGGTCGGCGATGTCGCCAACACCAAGGGCCGCAGCCTGTTCGTCCGGTTGAGCGGTCCGGATCACGGCAAGGGCGCTGCTGGAAAGTGGACGGATGCCGCCTCGGGGCAGCATGGCGATCTTCTCGACCTGATCGGCCTCAATCGCGGGTTCGATCGCCTGCGCGATATCCTCGATGAGGCACGCGTGTTCCTGGCCTTGCCGCCGGACCCGCTCCCACCATTGCAGGGGCGGCCGCCGGCGCCGCGAGGTTCGCCCGAATCTGCGCGGCGTCTCTATGCGATGTCTCGGCCGATAAGCGGCACCTTGGCTCAGGCTTATCTGCACGGCCGGGGAATTACGACCGTACTTCACGGCGATCCGCTGCGCTTTCATCCGCGCTGCTACTACCGGCCCGACGAGGACAGCCCGACCGAGACCTGGCCGGCTCTGATCGCCGCTGTCACCGATCTGGACGGCACGATCACCGGCGCACACCGTACCTGGCTCGATCCCTCCGGCCGTAACAAGGCGCCGATCGCTTCCCCGCGACGGGCCATGGGCCATCTTCTCGGGCACGGTGTCCGCTTCGGCGCGGCCCACGACGTGATGGCCGTCGGAGAAGGGATCGAGACCATGCTGTCCCTGCGCATGATCCTGCCGACTCTGCCGATGGTCGCCGCGCTCTCGGCCAATCATCTCGCCGCCTTGCTGCTTTCACCGACCCTGCGCCGTCTCTATGTCGCTCGCGATACCGACCCGGCCGGTGACGCCGCGACGGCCAGCCTGTGCACCCGCGCGGAGGCCGCCGGGATCGAGCCGTTCGTCCTGTCGCCCTGCCTCGACGACTTCAATGACGATCTCCGATACCGGGGAATCGAATGGCTCCGGGCATCAGTCCGCCGGCAGCTCGCCCCGCCGGACGTGGTGCGTTTCTAGGCTTTGGTCCGTGAGGGGATGAGCACGGGCACATGAAACTCTTCGTCATTGGTCGCTCTGCTGCCCTTCGGATCGGACCGAAGCGCGCCCCGGCCTTCTAGAGGGGCGATCGGACGGCAGGCAGCCCGGTCCCACAACGGCGGTCTTTCGGCTTTCTTCCCCTGCCGGCTGCGCCGGCATTCCTCGCGAGGCAAGAAAGCCTCGGCCCGCCGTCCTCCGCTGCGCTCCGGCCGCAAGCGCGGTGCGGGCCCGTTCCGCCCGCCGTCTTTCGACGCCCACGAAGGCCGCGATGGGCGCGGTCGATTCGACAAAGGACAGCATCATGGCGACCAACGACGATCCCGACTTCGAGCCCGTGCACGCGTCATCCCCGACCGATCACGTCCTCGCAGAGCTGCAGCTGCATGGCCACCGTCCCTTCCAGGACGAGCCCGACCCGCGGCCGTTGCCGGAAGCCAACGTCATCACCGGCGCCGTCGTCGACATCTTCGATGCGCTGGTCTCGACCCTCACCGACACCCGTCTCGAGCCCGATCTCGAGGACCTGCTGTGGTCGACCGTCAACCTGTTCCATCGCGGCGTCGACCGGATCGAACGCGAGCTCGACGGCAATGAGCAGGCGCAGCGGCGCAGCCAGAAGGAGCAGAACGGCTCGGAAATCCGCTCGGTCGAGTTGGAACGTCTTGTCGCCGAGGGCTTGACCTTGATCGAGCGCCGCAATGCACTGGAACTCTTCCGCGACCAGGCCGCCGAACGCTTCGAGTTCCACACCGGCTCGACCTGGCGGCCACGCACCGGTTCGATGGTCAACCACCGGGCTCTCACCGCCGCCATGATCGACAGCCGCGAGTTCCTGGCCGCTCGTCGTCGCGCCGAGACCGAGCTGCTGGTGCCGGCCGGACCGAAGATCGCCTTCACCGGCGGTGCCGACTTCAACGACCACCCGCTCATCTGGAGCACGCTCGACAAGGTCCGCGGCAAGCATCCCGACATGGTGCTGCTGCACGGTGGTTCGCCGACCGGCGCCGAACGCATCGCCGCCCGCTGGGCCGATAGCCGCAAGGTAACGCACGTCCCGTTCAAGCCGGACTGGACCCGTCACGCCAAGGCCGCACCCTTCAAGCGCAACGACCAGATCCTGGAGGTCCTGCCGATCGGCGTCATCGTGTTCCCTGGGTCGGGCATCCAGGAGAACCTGGCCGACAAGGCGCGCAAGCTCGGCATTCCCGTGTGGCGGTTCGGTTCGGGTGGCGCGTGAGCGCCACCTCTCTTCTCCCGTCTGCGGTGATAGCCGGACCTGGTGAGAGCGAGAGGAAGGCCGGGAGCGGGTGAGCCGCCGGGCCTTCAGAGAGAGCGGGCGGCGGCTCGCCCCTTCCTGCTCTCCGGGACATGATCGATGTCTGCTTCAACTTTGACTTCTGCATCCGCGTCGCGGCGCCAAGGTCCCGTCATGAGGGGCGCTCTTGCCGTTCTGCCGTCTGCAGAGACGACGGAGCAGGACCTGCTCGCCGGATTGCTGGCTTCAGCGCAAGGGAGCGAACAAGCTTCTGCTCTCTTGCAGCACTTTCCGAGCATTGGCCATGTCATCGCAGCCGAAGCGGCGCAGCTTCGCGCCTTCGGATTGACGGGCCGTGACATTGCTGCGTTACGGCTTGTCCGCGAGATCGCGTGCCGCATGGCCAGATCCGAGGTGCGTAGGCGTCCCGTGCTCACCAACTGGCAGGCGCTGATCGCCTACCTGCAGATGGCAATGGCCGGCGAGCAGGTCGAGCAGTTCCGAATCCTGTTTCTCGATACCAAGAACAATCTCATCGCTGACGAGGTGCAGCAGCGGGGCACCGTCAATCACACGCCTGTCTACCCGCGGGAGGTCATCAAACGAGCATTAACTCTAAACGCCTCCGCTTTGATCGTTGTCCATAATCATCCATCTGGCGATCCCAAGCCGTCGCGGGACGACATCGAGATGACGCGGGAATTGAAAGCAGCTGCCAAGTCTCTCGAGATCGAGCTGCACGACCACGTCGTGATCGGTCATGGCACTCATGCTTCGTTCCGGTCGCTTGGATTGCTGTAGAATCGCCGTCTCCTGCAACATGCCCGGTCTGAACTGCGATCGCCGGCTGATGACCTTGCCGGCGATCATGAACACGCCGTCACCGGTGTAATGCATCGTCTCGGGATGCTTGGGCGAGGCCGCGACGCGCGCCTTTACGACCTCGAAGATGAAGAAGTTGTACTTGGAGATGAGGCTGCCATCCGCCAGCCGGCTTTCGAAGCTGGCATGGCATTCGGCGATCAGCGGGGCGCTGACTTCCTGCGCCTTATGCGGGGTCAGCTTGAACGTCTCGAACTTGTCGATCTCCGCCCCGGATGTGTTGCCAACCCCGATCACCTGATCCGTGAGCGCCGTCGTCGGAAGGTTGATGACGCATTCCTTGCTGCGCCGGATCAGGCCGAAGCCGTGATTGCCGCCGGCGATCACGCAGCCGACCAGGGACGGCGTGAACTCCATTACCGTATGCCAGCCCATGGTCATGATGTTGCGCTGGTCGCCATGCGCCGAGGTGACGAGCACGATCGTTCCGGGTTCCAGGCAGCGCCGGATTTCGGAGACCGGCAGGTCTATCTTGCGGTGGCGGCGCGCCATCTTTCCTCCCTTGTCTGGAATGACGTTCCTCGAATTCATCGAGGTCCAGCGTCTCTCATTTGCAACCCAAAGTCTCTCTTCTGCCACATTCAATCCTGATAAGATCCGCCGGCGCCAAGGTGGTGGTGGAAAGCGCGACCGTTCGAACCTGGTCACGGAGACCCACCATGCTTGCTACCGGCATTGTTTTCAGCATCGTCGGCCTCGGCTTCTTCTGCTGGCTGCTGTTCACGCTGGCCATCTATGCGCTCCCCACCTTCGCCGGACTCGCCGTGGGATTGGCGGCGTTTCACAGTGGGACCGGCGTCGTGGGCGCGATCACTGTCGGATTGTTGGTGGGCGGGGCAGTCTTGGCGCTTGGACAGTTCGTTTTCGCGGCCACGCCCACGCCGCTCCGTGTCATCGTCGGTCTGGTCTATGCCGTTCCGGCTGCCATCGCCGGCTATCAGGTGTCGTTTGCCTTGGCGAGCCTCGTCATGCCCGGCAGCGTATGGCAGGGGGCATTCGCCGTAATCGGCGCCGTCGTCTCTGGCTGGACGGCCTTTTCGCGTCTGGCCCTGTTAGCCCCGCCGTTGGACGGGCGAGGCACGGGAAGCGCTTGCTCGCCTGCTGATGGGCGGCTGCACGGCCAGGGCCGCTGACGCTTTTTCGTCTTCCTCATCGGATAGGTTGGCAAAGATCAGGACGGTGAACGCCACCTGGACCCGGCAGGCGAACGCAGCCCTCCGTGAACACTTCGAGGAGGCGACCCTCTGGCGAGCCGACTGAGTGCAGGTGAGATGCTCTATCGACGACCGGTTGGGTGAGACGATGCCGTCGTTTTTCTACGCTAGGGTCGCCGTCTCTTCGCCCGGCATGCCGATCCTCTTGCGCAGGACTTCAGGTTGGCCACGACTTCTCCCGAGGATGCTGTTCGGCGCGCGACCACGGCCTCTCTTTTGGCTGATCTGGCCAGAGGACGGCTGCGCCTCGATCGCCTGAGCCGCAACGGCGGCGGTTCGACTTTCTTCCCCTGGGCTTCGCCCATTCCTCGCGCGGCAAGAAAGTCGCCCGCCGCCATCCTCCGCTCTGCTCCGGCCCGTGAACGGGTGCGGCGTCGATCGCCTCCGGCCTGCAGATCGCCATCGAGGCCGCGATGGTCGCGGGGCTCGAAACAGCACAGGAGAAGTCACATGGCCAACATCGGTTCCTTCAAGAAGATCGGCAACGAGTACCAGGGCGAGATCGTCACCTTGAGCGTCCAGGCGAGGGGCGTCCGCATCGTCCCCGAGGCCAACCGTAGCAATGACAACGCCCCGAGCCACCGGGTATTCGTCGGCCGGGCCGAGATCGGGGCCGCCTGGTCGAAGCGCTCCAACGAGGGCCGCGACTACCTCTCGCTCAAGCTCGACGATCCGAGCTTCAATGCGCCGATCTTCGCCAACCTGTTCGACGACGAGGACGGCGAGGGCTTCAGCCTGATCTGGTCGCGCAACCGCAAGAAGAACGGCGAGTAAGTCGCTGTCCCCGAGGCCCCGCCCGGTTCGCCGGGCGGGGCTTCTCTATGCTCGGGCCGCCGTGATTTCTGAAAGCCAGAAGGCTCGCCATGGGGTAGCGCCTGTCAGCCCTCGATCGTTCTTTTTCGTTCGGCTTCTAGGACTGATGGGACGGTGCGCATCCGGCTTCGCCGGACCGGGCTCTATGCGGCCGAATAGAGGGGAAGCGGCCGCACGAAGCCACGCTTCGGTTGAAGCGAGGGAAGGGTGTCTTCGCCTGACGGTTACGATCCCTTGCGCTCACGACCGTGACTTTTGAACCGAGTCCACAAACAGGTCGGCCGGACGCACCTTCAAGGCCTCTGCCAGTTGCCAGATCGTCAGGAGAGTGACGTTCTGCAGCCCTCGCTCGATCGCACTGACGTGGGCCCGGTCCACACCCATCCGGACGGCGACGGCCTCCTGACTGAGGCCCGCTGCCAGTCGATAGGCACGGACGTTGGCGCCGAACACCTTGCGAATGTCCATCCGCAGGATAGGAGGCAATCGCGTATTCTGACGCTACGTACTATAATACGCGGCGCAATCTGATGGCGCGGCGGCGTCTCTATGCTTTTATGCAGATCAGGCTGCAATAGCCTTCACTGTCCGCCGGGTGAGCATCGAAGTTGGTCGATGTGATGCGCGGCTTGCATCGCCAATTGGCGTTGGGCTGTGACTATGCGGTGGTTGGAGTTCTGACGAATGTTCTTCTCTCGCTGCGATTCCTGAGATGACGACGCCTCCTTTTGACGACTGCCCTCCTGAAAGCGACGGGGTCACGTCGTACGACGAGCGGCACTTCGTGACCTATCTACGTTTGCTGGATTCGGCGGCCGAGGCCGCAGACTGGCGAGAAGTCGTGCGTATTGTCTTCCAGCTTGATCCGCAGTTGGAGCCCGGCCGCGCACGCTTGGTCTACGACACACATTTGTCCCGGGCTCGGTGGATGACCGAGAAGGGTTTCCGTGATCTCTTGCGCGCATCGCGCAACTGACGGGCAGGGCACCGAGAATGGACTTTTAGATACCCGCCTGGGGGCGTCTTCGCATGACATCGCGCGTTCGGCGTTCGGGCTCTTCAACAGCCCTTGGTCGCATGAAAGGGTTGGCCCGTTAGCCCTGAGTTCGCGTAACGGAGTCTTTGATGACCAAGAGACCCGATTGGAGGTCGCCCCAGTACGTTGAAGCGCTGAAGGATCTCGATCGTGCCGGGTTCGCGTGGGAGTTCCTACGACGCAATCCAGCATACCAAGAGGACTACGACCGGATTGACGACGATCCAGAGGAATCGGCATTGAGCCCCGAGACGGTGGGAAGGAACTGGGGGCTTTCCTTTCGCCCGGGACCCCTCACTCGATGCGACTGCCACGCGGATTCTATGGCGGCCTGAGCTGCTTCCCCATGCCGTGCTGCTCGTTCCCGCCCCTAAGAGTTTCGAGGACGCCTACCGCTTCGAAGCACTGGACCGCTTGCCGTCATCGGTAGACCTACGGCGCGGCGGAGAGCGGCGCTGCATCGTGAACGATGCCGATGGCCCACATTCCTTGTGGATCGAGGGTGAGCGTCCAGGATTACCAATGGCGGCGCTCGTCCCCCTGGATGAGACCGTTCTCCTTCGCCTCGCCGGTCTGGTGCGCCTCAAGCGCCGCCTCGATCGCCACCCGGCAGGTCCGCTTCCGTCCGCTTGGCAGATCACGGCGCGTCTCCGCAGACGGCTTCTAACCATGATCCGTGCGTTGGATGGTCACCTGGAGGGCGCAAGTTATCGCGAGGTGGCACGGGCGCTCTATGGCCCCGAAGCGGTAGGGCGATTCCCCTGGAAGACCTCATCGGTCAGGGGCCAGACGATCCGATTGGTCGCCGATGCCCTCGCCATGATGGACGGCGGCTATCGAAAGCTGCTGCGCGCCAGCCGCTAGCCTCTTCCGACATCAGGGCAGGGGGGTATCGCCAACCTCCGCGGCCAGTTCGTCATCCTCCCGGCCCGCGAATCTCCGCCACCGTGACCGTCGTTACGCCGTCGCCTCTCGACGGCTCTCGTCACAACCACGGAGTCACCCGCATGCCCGATCCTGCCGCCGGCCTGCCGCCGCGCTTTTTGCGAACGCCGGAAGCCGCACGTTTTCTCAGCCTCTCCGGACGTACCCTCGAGAAACACCGGACCTACGGTACAGGCCCAACCTATCGGAAGATCGGCGGTCGAGTCGTGTACGCGGTCGACGATCTCAAGGCCTGGGCCGACCGCGGAGCCAAGACGTCGACCTCCGATCCCGGGACAGGGACTGTGCTTCCTGCAAAGCCGCACATGAACCCGCTCACCAACGCCCCTCGTGTTCGGCGCTGAGCGGAGGCAAAACGTGACCCTCAAACACAAGCGCATCAGCGAGCGAGACCAGCTCGACCTGTTCAGGGCGTTGCGGGGCGATCTCGCACCGCGTGACGCCCAGGACCTCATGGCCTACCCGTTCTTCTCACTCGCCAAGTCGAAGCGTGTACAGCCCATCGACTACCGCACCCGCACGGTCGCCATACGGGTCGAGGCCGTGCCGGATCACGGTATGGCGACCATCTGGGACGCCGATGTGCTGATCTGGGCCGCCTCGCAGATCGTCGAGGCCAGAGACGCCGGCTTGAAGACCTCGCGTCTGATGGCTGCCACACCTTATGAGATCTTGACGTTCGTCGGCCGAGGCACCGGCGCCCGTGATTATGACCGCCTGAAGGCGGCATTCGACCGTCTCCAGTCCACCACCGTGCTGACTTCCATCCGTCAACCTGCAGAGCGGCGGCGCCACCGCTTCTCCTGGATCAATGAATGGAAAGAGACGGCCGACGCCCACGGTCGCCCGCTCGGGCTGGAGCTCATCCTGCCGGACTGGTTCTATGCCGGCGTTCTGGACGACGCGCTGGTGCTCACAATCGACCGTGCGTACTTCGATCTGACGGGTGGTCTGGAGCGCTGGCTCTATCGCATCGTCCGCAAGCACGGCGGCCGTCAGGCTGACGGGTGGAGCTTCGATTTTTCGCATCTCCACGCTAAGTCCGGCAGCCTCTCACCGCTCAAGCACTTTGCTTACGATGTGCGCGAGATCGTCCGCCGGCAGGCGCTTCCCGGCTATCGGCTTTGCATCCAACGTGGTTTGCGCGGTGCTGAACGGCTTGAGTTCATGGCCATCCCGCGCGATCCGTTCGTCCATCGGCCGGTGGGTCCTTCTGGGGACAAGCTGTGACTCGCCTCGTGCTATCGGGGACGTGGGCCATCGTGCCATCGGGGACCCGATCCTCGTGCTATCGGGGACCAGAATCGCCGGATTTCCTTTCGCCCTCAACGGCTTCGCGCTTCCTTAACTTCCCTAACCCAGATTCCTTCGGAATCTGTCTAACGGACCAGAGTTGTCCACCGCTGGGGATAGCAGCCTCGCCGGGAAGGGACGGGCAAAAAGGCGCGGGTCCGATTCGGCCACGAGGTCGCGCATGACCGATCTCACGCATGTCGAACTGCTGTGGCTCGAGAAGCAGATTGAACGATGGATACGCTTCGGCCGGCCGGCAGACGAACAGATCCTCGATCGGCGACGGCGGATCCTCTCGTTTACACCCGGCAGTGTCTTCGGCTTCGTCCGGTGGGCTGCCAACGACTACGGCACGATCGCTTCCCGTATCGACATCCTTCGTGCCGTGCGCCCGAGCGAAGCCTGCTCGACCATCCCATACGTGCGGCCGGGTGCGGACATCCTGTTGCGCGCTTCCGGCTGGCCGAAGGTCAAGCATGTGTTGCAGATGATCGATATTGTCGAAGCGCTGGACGTCGATCCCTCTGACGCAGCACCGGATTATTGGCGCCATGTCCACAGTCGTCTGGCGGTCGGGGAAGCGCTGAGGCCCTACACGCTGGCACGCCACAAGGCCTGGCTGCTGCGGCAGAGACTCGAGCCGTGACGCGCCGTGTGTGCATTCTGCTGCTTGGGACGGGTGTGGTCAGCCTGACGGTGTCGGCGCTCTTTCAGTCGCATCGCGTGCTTCTGTGGAACGCGTCGGCCAGCGTGCCCGTCGGGCTTTACTTACTCGAGACCACCGACACGCGGTATGTTTCTGAACTGGTTGCTGTCCTGCCGCCGGACCCGCTCGCCCGCTACCTTGAAGCCGGCAACTACCTGCCACGCGGCGTTCCCATGTTAAAGCATGTCCTGGCGCTTCCGGGTCAGACTGTCTGTCGAAAGGGTCTCGTCATTACCATCGATAAGGTTCCTGTTGGAATGGTGCGCGAACGCGATCGGCGCGGGCGCTCTTTGCCAGTCTGGCAGGGCTGCCGCGTCATCTCGCAGGACGCGCTCTTCCTGATGAATCCGCAATCGGCCGACTCGCTGGACGGGCGGTATTTCGGTCCGCTGCCGACATCAGCCGTCCTCGGTCGCGCGCATCGCATTTGGACAAAGGATGATTGACCATGCAGTGCCCCCGCTCTGAGCTTCTCGCAAGCCTGTCTACACGGCGTCGCAATCCCTCCTCCTTCCCGGTCAGGGTCCGTCACAAGACCGTCGCGTTGATCGTGTCGCTGGCTGCCCTCCTGCTCATGTCGGCCGCCGTTTCATCTGGTGGTGTGGCCCGTGCCGAGCCAGCCACTGCATTCATATCAAAGACCGCGCCGGACGACGCTCCCTATGCAGACTTCGTACGCGAAGCGGCCCAGCGATTTGGCGTACCGGCATCCTGGATAGGAGCGGTGATGACCATTGAAAGTGGTGGTGATGTGCGGGCTCTTTCGCCAAAAGGGGCCATGGGCTTGATGCAGGTCATGCCCGAAACCTGGGCTGGTTTGCGTGTCCGGCATGGTCTCGGTGACGATCCGTATGATCCGCGCGACAACATCCGCGCTGGCGCGGCCTACTTGCGCGAACTTCATGAGCGCTATGGCTCACCTGGTTTTCTGGCCGCCTATAATGCAGGTCCCGGACGTTACGACGAGCACTTGGCCACAGGACGAGCGTTGCCGTATGAGACGCAACTCTACCTGGCTACTCTCGCGCCGCTGATCGAAGAACGGCAGGCCGATGACATTGTTACCGCCAGCCGTCGCACCGTTCCCTGGCAGGAAGCGCCGCTATTCGTAACGAGGGATGAGGAGAATTCCGCACTCACGCCGTCAGTGCCCAAGACGACGACTGAGCGGCCGTCACGCGGCCGGTCCGCCGAGAGCTTATCGCGGTTAGAAGCACGGACTGACAGCTTGTTTGCTCGCAATGGAAGCGCAATGCGTTTGCCCTGACGTGGAGAGCAGACGAGTGGATCATCAAGCTGTGCTCGTGAGAGTGCTCATGAGGTTCATCGGCTCAGAGACCCAGATCATGGACGGCAAGATAAAGCGGGTGGCCCCGCCGCCGTCGCTGTGCTCCTAAAGTTTTGTCTGCACGTTGTTTTTCGAGCGCGACGCGCCGGCTCTCGGCGACGAGCATATGGCTCCTGAAGCATTTTTGTCTTTGTTTTCAAGGCGCTTGGCGCCGTCGCTCCTTAGGTAACCCTTCCGACGCTGCGCTGGAACCACCTTTACTACGCCCTGCAACGACACTTGTGTTCTGGAGCTTGCAGACGTTCGCGTTGCTGCCAATCGTTATGCCATGGCACGCGACGATGACGACTTACGTCTCCGGCCCGGAAGGATCCGGAACCGCGTCGACGCGCGGATCGGCAAGCGCCGTGCCGGGCGCAGCCGTGCGTCGACCTTCAACGGGCAAGTTCAGCAGGCTATTCGACGGGCCGGCGGCAATCCCTCCCGGTTGGGCGAGGCCGGGAAGGGACGCGGCCGGTACAACGAACGGGGGCGCGGTGCCTCGGTGGCCGCGGCGTTGAAAAACCGGAATGCCTGGAGCCGAGTCGATGGCATCCGCACCCGCTCACGTCGGGTGGCGGTCAAGGCTCGCATCGTGAAGCTCAATCCGCAGCGAGGCGCGGCAGGCGGACGCCATTTCGTCAGCGCCAAAGCCGTCGATGCCCATCTGCGGTATCTCCAGCGCGATGGTGTAACGAAGGACGGAGAAAAAGGCCAAGTCTACTCGGCCAGCCAGGATGTCGAGGATGGTCGTGCATTCGTGGAACGGGGTCGGGAAGACCGCCACCAGTTCCGCTTCATCGTGTCGTCCGAGGAGGGTGTCGAGCTCTCTGATCATCGCGCGACCACCCGCGAACTCATGAAGCAGATGGAGGCCGACCTTGGCACCGGCCTCGACTGGATCGCGGTCGATCACCACAACACCGGCCACCCTCATACTCACATCATCGTTCGGGGAGTGACCGACGATGACAAGACTCTCAACATCGCTGGCGATTACATCGCTTATGGCATCCGGGAGCGGGCTAGCGAAATCGTAATGCGGGAGCTCGGCCGCCAGACCGAGCAGGAGGTGTCCCGTGGCCTGGAGCGGGAGGTCGATGCGGATCGGTTCACGCGCCTCGACCGCATGCTGCTTGCCGAGCAGAGGAGCCGAACCGAGTTCGCCGACCTAAGGCCGGACCGGGACATGCTCGAGAGCCTGCGACAGAATCGGGCGCTGCTGATCCGGCGGGCGCGCAAGCTGGAGCGCATGGGCTTGGCCGCCGAGGTCGAGCCAGGCCGGTGGACGGTATCGCCCAGGGCCGAACCCGTCCTGCGAGATCTGGGCGAGCGCGGCGACATCATCAAGACCATGCACCGGGCACTGGATCGCGAAGGGTTAGCCGACGCCCGCTCCGTCGCGGGCTATATCCTTCATCATGAGGAGATCACGGCGCCGATCGTTGGCCGGGTGCTCGACAAGGGGCTGGCGGGCGACGAGATGGGCGAGCGGATGCGGCTGGTCGTCGACGGCGTGGACGGGCATGTCCATCATCTCGAGATGGATCCGGCCCGCGTAGAGAATATTCAGCGCGGCATGATCGTGACCGCTGGGGCCGCCGAGGCGGGACCGCGCGCATCGGACCGCAATATCCTCGCAATGGCGGGGGAGGAGAGGATCTATCGGCCGGCCGCACATCTGGAGCAGGCCGTCGGGACCGTCGAGCGTATCGGCGGCGATCCCGCGGCCTATGTCCGATCCCACGTCCGGCGCCTGGAGGCACTGCGACGGGCCGGCCATGTCGAGCGGATCGACGCCGACCACTGGCGCATCCCCGCCGACCTGGCCGAGCGCGGACAGGCCTACGACCTCGCACGGGCGGGCGCGTCCGGTCGGGTGACCGTGCTCTCGGCGACGGGGCTCGAGCAGCAGGTCCGTCATGATGGCGCGACGTGGCTCGACCGGGAGCTGGCGTCTCGGCAGCGCACCGTTCTGGCCGAAGACGGATTCGGCCGGGACGTGACCGCCGCGCTTGCCAGGCGCCGGCGATGGTTGGCCGACAGGGGTTATGCCACGGACGTCGGCGACGGGCGGATCCGGGTTTCTCGCGACGTGGTGCAGCGGCTTGAGGCTCGCGAGGTCGCGCGCGTCGGCCGCGCGCTCGCCGCCGAACGGGGGCGGGAATGGCAGCCCGCCATTCCAGGGCGCCACGTTGCCGGGACGCTGGTCGGATCCACGCAGCTTTCGAGTGGACGGTTCGCCATGCTCGACGACGGGCTCGGCTTCAGCCTGGTTCCGTGGCGGCCCGTGCTCGAACAGCATGTGGGACGATTGGTTTCTGGGGTCGCCTTGCACGGCGGTGATGTCAGCTGGTCTCTAGGCCGGCGTCGAGGACTGGGGCTTTAGCGGGGAAGTAGAACGATGCTGCCAGACGCCTTCCGGAACTCTACCAGATTGCACGCCAGAACCGCCGCGTGAGCGCTCTGTTCGTCGTCGGCATTGAATGATGGCAAGTGACTGCTTGATCTCCTCGGTATGTCCGCGACGAAGATCCTGTGGGGGCAGATCACCCTCGTCTTCGCAATTGTGCTCATAGCAATATGGGCGTCGACGCAGTGGACCGCCTGGCGACTGGGTTATCAGCCCCAGCTCGGGCCGCCATGGTTTGAGCTCGCCCAGGTCCCGATCTACTTCCCACCGACCTTCTTCTGGTGGTGGTACGCCTTCGACGCCTATGCCCCTGCGATTTTCGTGGAGGGCGCCTGCATCGCGGCCTCGGGCGGCTTCATCTCGATTGGGGTCGCGATCGGCATGTCGGTCTGGCGCGCGCGCGAGGCGAAGAACGTGGCGACCTACGGTTCGGCACGTTGGGCGACAGCAGGCGAAGCCCGCCACGCAGGACTGATCGGCCCCGACGGCGTGGTCCTGGGCAAGCTCGGCGCCGAGTATTTGCGCCATGAAGGACCAGAGCACGTTCTTTGCTTTGCGCCGACCCGTAGCGGCAAGGGCGTTGGCCTGGTCGTGCCGACCTTGCTGACCTGGCCGGGCAGCTCGATCGTTCACGACATCAAGGGAGAGAACTGGGAGCTGACCTCGGGATTCCGGTCCCGGCATGGCCGCGTGCTGCTGTTCGATCCGACCAATGCGGCGTCGGCGGCCTACAATCCGCTCCTCGAGGTGCGGCGCGGCGAGTGGGAAGTCCGGGACGTCCAGAACATCGCCGACGTCCTGGTCGATCCCGAAGGCGCGCTGGAGCGCCGGAACCACTGGGAGAAGACCAGTCACGCGCTTCTGGTCGGGGCCATCCTGCATGTCCTGTACGCCGGGCAGGACAAGACCCTCGCGGGGGTGGCGGCTTTCCTGTCAGACCCCAAACAGCCAATTGATACGACGCTTCGGACGATGATGACCACCGCGCACCTCGGCGAGGCGGGCGTCCATCCGGTCATCGCCTCGGCGGCGCGAGAACTGCTGAACAAGAGCGAGAACGAGCGCTCGGGTGTGCTCTCGACCGCCATGTCCTTCCTCGGCCTGTACCGGGACCCTGTCGTTGCGCAGGTAACGCGTCACTGCGACTGGCGCATTCGCGACCTCGTCGAGAACGAACGGCCGACGACCCTCTACCTCGTGGTCCCGCCCTCCGACATCAGCCGGACCAAGCCGCTGGTGCGGTTGGTGTTGAACCAGATCGGCCGCCGGCTGACCGAAGAGCTCCACGCCAAGGGGCGGCGGCACAGGCTGCTGCTCATGCTCGACGAGTTTCCGGCTCTTGGGCGCCTGGACTTCTTTGAATCGGCGCTGGCCTTCATGGCCGGTTACGGATTGAAGAGTTTTCTCATCGCCCAGTCCCTGAATCAGATCGAGAAGGCCTACGGTCCGAACAACGCTATCCTGGACAACTGCCATGTCCGTGTGTGCTTTGCCACCAATGACGAGCGTACCGCCAAGCGCGTCTCGGATGCGCTCGGCACCGCCACGGAGATTCGTGATGCCAGGAACTACGCCGGCCATCGGCTCAGTCCGTGGCTCGGGCATCTCATGGTTTCTCGGCAGGAGACGGCGCGACCGCTGCTGACGCCCGGAGAGGTCATGCAGCTGCCGGCGAGCGACGAGTTGGTCCTGGTCTCTGGCTGCCCACCGATCCGGGCCAGGAAGGCCCGGTACTACGAAGACCGGCAGCTGACAGAGCGTCTGCTGCCGCCGCCCCAGTTGGAGCGGCTGAGACCTTCCAGCCTCACCCACGATGACTGGAGTGGCGCGCCTGTTCCCTCAGCTTCGACGGGGGAGGCAGCGAACGGGCTTCAGGAAGGGCAGCCCAGTGACGATCCCGCCAATGGCGGCATTCGGCGGGAGCCGGAGCTTGCCGAGCATGAAGACATCGTGCCCGAGCCGGTCACGCCTTCGCCCGAGTTCGAGTTCGCCGAAGACGAGGCGGATGACGACGTGGTGCGTGCCCGCCGCTTGCGCGCAACGGTTCGGGGACTCGCCCGCCAGGCCGCGATGGACCCTGGCGATGGCATCGACCTGTGAGCCGATAGATGCGTACCAAGCATACCTTTCGCCTGCCGCCCGATCTGGCGTTGAAGCTTGCCGACTATGCGTCGCGCAAACGTGTGCCTCAGGCTCATGTCGTGGAGGCCGCACTCGCCTCGTTCCTGTCGCCGGATGCCTCGGAAAGACTGGAAGGAGCGCTTGGCCGCCGGCTGGACCGGCTCGTTCGACAGGTCGAAAGGCTGGAACGCAATGTCACGATATCGAATGAGGCGCTTGCGCTGTTCGTGCGCTTCTGGCTGACCACCACGCCCTCTTTGCCTGACGGCGCACAACAGGCTGCGCAAGCCAAGGGCCGCGAGCGCTATGAAGGCTTCGTCGATGCTCTTGGCCGGCGCTTGGCGAAAGGCAGGACGCTCGCGCAAGAAATCTCACAGGACATCGAGCCAGGAGAGGGCACGGAAAGCGCCCTGCCCCAGGAGCCTGTTTGAGCGGTCACGCGCATTCACACGACCTTCTACGCCAAAGCACTACGACCCCTCGGTTGTTGTTGCGCTGAGCGTATCGCTCCTTCTTCTAATCGACCCCGTTCGACGGCCGCTGTTGCGGCGCTGCAAATCGGGGTGACGATGACGGTCCATTCCTTCCAGGCAGAGATCATTTCTCGGGGCGCGCGCATGCTGCGCAACGCGCTCGGGCCGGCGATCGCGACCTGGCTCGAAGACCCATCCGTCGTCGAAGTGATGCTCAATCCCGATGGTCGACTCTGGATAGACCGGCTTTCGACCGGTCTGGCAGAGACGCAGGAGAGACTGGCAGCCGCCGAAGGGGAGCGCATCGTGCGGCTGGTCGCCCATCACGTCGGCGCCGAGGTCCATCCCGGCAGCCCGCGTGTATCGGCCGAGTTGCCGGAGACGGGCGAACGGTTCGAGGGTCTGCTGCCGCCCGTCGTCGCGGCGCCCACCTTCGCGATCCGCAAGCCTGCCGTCGCCGTCTTCACCCTCGACGACTATGCAAGGGCAGGGATCATGACGATGAGCGAGGCCAGCGCGCTTCGGCAGGCCGTTGCCGATCGCCGCAACATTCTCGTGGCCGGGGGCACCTCGACAGGCAAGACGACGCTCGCCAACGCGCTCCTGGCCGAGGTGGCCAAGACCGCCGACCGGGTGGTGCTGATCGAGGATACCCGCGAGCTGCAATGCCGCGCCGCCAACCTCGTGGCATTGCGCACGAAGGATGGCGTGGCGTCGTTGTCCGAACTGGTGCGCTCATCGCTTCGGCTGAGGCCTGACCGAATCCCGATCGGTGAAGTGCGGGGTGCCGAAGCGCTCGACCTCTTGAAGGCGTGGGGAACCGGCCATCCCGGCGGCATTGGGACGATCCATGCGGGCACGGCGATCGGGGCGTTGCGACGCCTCGAGCAGCTCATCCAGGAAGCCGTCGTCACGGTGCCGCGCGCTCTGATTGCCGAGACGATCGATCTCATCGCCGTGTTGTCCGGTCGGGGGAGCGCCCGGCGGCTGACGGAACTGGCCCGCGTCGAGGGCCTCGGCGCCGACTCGGACTACGCCCTCTCACCCGCAGGAGAACATCAATGAAGTGTTTTGCAGTGCAGCGCGCCGTGACGGCGGCCGGGGTTCTGTCATCAAGTGTTTTGGTCCACTCGTCGGTAGCGTTTGCGGCGGGTTCCAGCATGCCCTGGGAACAGCCGTTGCAGCAGGTTCTGCAATCGGTCGAAGGGCCGGTCGCCAAGATCGTTGCGGTGATCATCATCATCGTCACCGGTCTCACCCTGGCGTTCGGTGACAGCTCTGGTGGCTTCCGGAGGCTGATCCAGATCGTGTTCGGCATCTCGATCGCCTTTGCCGCCTCGAGCTTCTTCCTCTCGTTCTTCTCCTTCGGCGGTGGGGTCCTGGTCTGATGACCGAGCCCGTTGCCGGCTTCGTGGTGCCGCTCCACCGCGCCCTGACCGAGCCGATCCTGCTGGGCGGTGCGCCACGCTCGATCGCGATCCTCAACGGCACGCTGGCGGCGGCCATCAGCTTGGGACTGCGCCTTTGGGTGGCTGGCCTCGTGCTTTGGCTCATCGGTCATGGCCTGGCCGTCTGGGCGGCCAAACGCGATCCGCTCTTCGTCGACGTAGTGCGCCGTCACGTGCGCATTCCCGGCCGGCTAGGTGTGTGAGGAAGTTGTCATGATGAATCTCGCCGAATACCGGAACTCCGCCACGCGCCTTGCAGATTTCCTTCCTTGGGCAGCACTGGTTGCCCCCGGTGTCGTCCTGAACAAGGATGGCTCGTTCCAGCGAACAGCCTGTTTCCGCGGCCCCGACCTCGACTCCGCTGTGCCGTCAGAGCTCGTCGGCGTCGCGGGACGGCTGAACAACGTCCTGCGGCGCCTTGGATCGGGCTGGGCCCTCTTCGTCGAAGCGCAGCGGTTGCCTGCCAGCATCTACCCGGAGGGAAGGTTTCCGGACGCAGCATCGGCACTGGTCGATGCCGAGCGCAAGGCGGCCTTCGAGGAGCAGGGCGCCCACTATGAGTCGGCCTACAACCTGACCTTCCTCTATCTGCCGCCGGCCTGGGAATCGGCGGGCGCCGAGCGCTTTCTTTACGAAGGCCGCCACCGCGCCGCGGGGACGGATGCTCGTGAGATCCTGGCCGGCTTCACCGATCGCACCGACAGGGTCCTGCAGCTGCTCGATGGCTTCATGCCCGAGTGCCGCTGGCTCGATGACGCCGAGACCCTGGCCTATCTCCATTCCTGCATCTCCAGCCGGCGCCAGCGCGTGAGGGTGCCGGAAGTGCCCATGTATCTCGATGAGCTTCTCGCCGATCAGCCGCTGACCGGCGGCCTCGAACCGAAGCTCGGCGACTGCCATCTGCGGGTGCTCACGATCGTCGGCTTCCCCGGCACGACCACGCCGGGACTGCTCGATGAGCTCAATCGCCTGGCCTTTGCCTATCGCTGGTCGACGCGGGCCATCATGCTCGACAAGACCGACGCCACGCGCCTGCTGACGCGCATCCGCCGTCAGTGGTTCGCCAAGAGGAAGTCCATCGCGGCCATCCTCAAGGAGGTGATGACCAACGAGGCCTCGACACTGGTCGACACCGATGCTCACAACAAGGCGATCGATGCCGATGCGGCGTTGCAGGAGCTCGGCTCGGACGCGGTCGGCGCGGCCTATTGCACGGTGACCGTCACGGTATGGGACGCCGACCCGCGCGTCGCCGATGAACGGCTGCGTCTCGTCGAAAAGGTGATCCAGGGCCGCGACTTCACGTGCATAGCGGAAAGGATCAATGCCGTCGACGCGTGGCTCGGCTCTCTTCCCGGGCATGCCTACGCCAATGTGCGTCAGCCGCCGGTCTCGACGCTCAACCTGGCGCACATGATCCCGCTCTCGGCGGTCTGGGCCGGGCCGGCGACCGACGAGCACCTCGATGCGCCGCCGCTGCTTTTCGGCAGGACTGAGGGGGCGACACCCTTCCGGTTTTCGCTTCATGTCGGCGATGTCGGCCATACGCTGGTTGTTGGCCCGACAGGCGCCGGCAAGTCCGTGCTGCTGGCCCTCATGGCTCTGCAGTTCCGGCGCTATGACAAGGCGCAGGTGTTCGCCTTCGACTTCGGCGGTTCCATCCGTGCCGCGGCGCTTGCGATGGGTGGGGATTGGCACGACCTCGGCAGCGCGCTCAGCGAAGAGGCGAGGGAGCCCGTCGCCCTCCAGCCGCTGGCGGGCATCGACGATGTCGCAGAACGGGGCTGGGCGACAGACTGGATTGCCGCCCTCCTGGCCCGTGAAAAGATCGTCCTCTCGCCCGAGGTGAAGGACCATGTGTGGTCAGCCCTTGGGTCGCTGGCATCGGCGCCCGTCGAAGAGCGCACCCTGACAGGGCTGTCGGTACTGTTGCAATCGGCCGCCCTCAAGCGGGCCCTCCAGCGCTATTGCTTGGGAGGCGCCTATGGCCGTCTGCTGGATGCAGAAGCCGAACGGCTCGGCAGGACCTCGGTGCAGGTCTTCGAGACCGAGGGGCTGATCGGTACCGGCGCCACGGCTGCCGTCCTCGCCTATCTATTCCATCGAATTGAGGCGCGTCTTGACGGCAGTCCAACCTTGTTGATTGTCGACGAGGGGTGGCTCGCCCTGAACGATGAAGGTTTTGCCGGCCAGTTGCGCGAATGGTTGAAGACCTTGCGCAAGAAGAACGCCTCAGTGGTCTTCGCCACGCAATCACTTTCTGACATCGATGGCTCCGCGATCGCGCCGACCATCATCGAGAGCTGCCTGACCCGGCTCTTCCTGCCGAACGAGCGGGCGATCGAACCGCAGATCACGGAGATCTATCGCCGCTTCGGTCTTAATGACCGTCAGATCGAGATTCTCGCCCGGGCGACGCCGAAGCGTGACTACTACTGCCAGTCCCGTCGCGGCAATCGGCTGTTCGAACTCGGCCTTGGCGAGGTCGCGCTTGCTCTCACGGCGGCTTCGTCGAAGGCCGACCAGGCTCTCATCGAACGGATTCTCGAGGAGCATGGCCGCGAGGGCTTCCTTGCCGGCTGGCTTCAGGCCCGCGGCGCGCCGTGGGCTGCCGATCTCATCCCCGACTTCAGCACAGGAGAATTGTCATGACTTCTTTCCGTCGTAGCGGCGTCACGCTTGTGGCCGTCCTCGCTCTCTCCGGCGGTGCTTTGCCGGCCTCGGCGCAGATGACCGTGTTCGATCCCAGCAATTATTCGCAGAACCTGCTAACGGCGGCCCGCACGCTCGAGCAGGTCAACAATCAGATCGTGTCGCTGCAGAACGAAGCGCAGATGCTGATCAACCAGGCCCGCAACCTCGCGAGCCTGCCGTACTCTTCGTTGCAACAGCTTCAGCAATCCATTGGGCGGACCCGCCAACTGCTCGGCCAAGCGCAGAATATCGCCTACGATGTCCAGCAGATCGATCGGGCCTTCTCGACGACCTATGCGCCGGCGTCGGCAAATCAGTCGAACCAATCGCTGATCGCCAATGCGCAGACCCGATGGCAGAACTCCGTCGCAGGCCTCCAGGACGCTTTGCGTATGCAGGCGACCGTTGTGGGTAATCTCGGCACCAACCGCCAAGAAATGTCCGCCTTGATCGATGCCAGCCAGGGTGCGGCAGGAGCGCTGGAGGCGGCGCAAGCTGGCAACCAGCTCATCGCGCTTCAAGCGCAGCAGCTCGCCGATCTCACGGCGACGGTCGCGGCGCAAGGGCGGGCACAGAGCCTCGAGGCGGCCGCGCGCGTCGCGGCGCAGGATCAGGCGAAGGAGCAGCTTCGCCGCTTCCTCGCGCCGAACACGGGCTATCAGCCGTCGACCGTCCGCATGTTCAACGAATGAGTCTGCCGTATGGGCAGAAGGCACGGAGTGAAAACCGATGGGCGGCACGGGCGTTATCGACCGATTCCTCGCAGTCTTTACCAGCTATATCGACAGCGGTTTCGGCTTGCTGGGCAGCGAAGTGGGCTTCCTCGCAGCCACCCTGACCGCGATCGACCTGACGCTTGCCGCGCTGTTCTGGGCCTGGGGCCGGGACGAGGATGTCGTCGCCCGGCTCGTCAAGAAGACTCTGTTCATCGGTGTCTTCGCCTACCTCATCGGTAACTGGAACAGTCTGGCCCGCATCGTATTCGACAGCTTCGCAGGCCTTGGCCTGAAGGCCTCCGGCACCGGCCTGTCGGCGGCGGATTTTCTGCGGCCCGGGCGGGTCGCCCAGGTCGGCCTCGACGCCGGACGGCCGCTCCTGGAGTCGATTTCGGGACTGATGGGCTACATCAGCTTCTTCGAGAACTTCATTCAGATCGTGGTCCTGCTGTTCGCCTGGGTCGTGGTGCTGCTCGCCTTCTTCATCCTCGCCGTCCAGCTCTTCATCATCCTGATCGAGTTCAAGCTGACGACGCTCGCCGGCTTCGTGCTCATTCCGTTCGGACTCTTCAGCAAGACCGCGTTCCTGGCCGAGCGGGTGCTGGGCAATGTCGTGTCCTCCGGCGTGAAGGTGCTGGTGCTGGCGGTCATCGTCGGGATCGGCTCGACGCTCTTCTCTCAATTCACGTCGGGCGCCGGCGCGCAGCCCTCCATCGAAGATGCCATGGCACTGGTGCTGGCCGCCCTGGCCCTGCTGGGCCTCGGAATCTTCGGGCCCGGCATCGCCAACGGCATCGTCTCGGGCGGGCCCCAGCTGGGGGCCGGCGCAGCGGTCGGGACCGGGCTGGCGGCCGGTGGTCTCGCCGCCGCAGGAGGCGCCCTGGCTACGGGCGGTGCGAGCGCGCTGGCCGGTGC
>NZ_JBQVQG010000041.1:0-34257 GCF_052439685.1 Reyranella sp. | reverse complement strand
CGTCTCGAAGGGTGGGAACGCGCACCTTGCCTGTGGCCCATCCTTCGAGACGCGCCGCTTCTCGGCGCTCCTCAGGATGAGGTGCTGGGTCAATGTAAAACGGAAGGCCTCTAGGCTCGGATTCTTCGACAGAGCAGACCCGACCTCAAGTCGCCTAAATCACGTGCTCGGGGTCTTCCTTCGGGTGGGCTTTCGCCGGCCGGCCTTCGGCCGCGTCGCGTTCCTGTTCCTTGCGGGCCTTGAGGAGCTTGCGCAGGATCATGTTTCGCTTGAGCGCCGAGATGTGGTCGATGAACAGCACGCCGTCGAGATGGTCGATCTCGTGCTGGACGCAGGTCGCGAGCAGGCCGTCGCAGGCGAGGTCCTGTTGTTTGCCGTCGCGGTCGAGGTAGCGGACCGTGACCTTGGCCGGACGGACCACGTCGGAATAATGGTCCGGCACCGAGAGGCAGCCTTCCTCGTAGGAGACGTCCTCGTCCGACGCCTCGACGATCTCCGGGTTGGCCATGAAGAGCGGGCCGCCGGTCTTGGTGTCTTCCCGGTCGATGTCGAGCACGACGACGCGCTTCAGGACGCCGACCTGCGGCGCGGCGAGACCAATGCCCGGCGCGTCGTACATCGTCTCCAGCATGTCATCCATGAGCTGGCGCACGCCGGCGTCGACCGTGTCGACGGGCAGGGACTTCTTCTTCAGGCGCAGATCGGGCGCGGTCAGGATGGGCAGGAGAGCCATCGGGCCTAAATATGCAGAGAAACGGGGCTTTTCAAGGTCGCGTTCGGATCAGGTCCGGCGAACCATGGTGCCGACGCCCGCTTCCGTGAAGACCTCGAGCAGAAGGCAGTGCGGCACCCGACCGTCCATGATGACGGCGGCTTCGACGCCGGAGTTCACGGCATCGATGCAGTTCTCGACCTTGGGGATCATGCCGCCGGAGATCGTGCCGTCGGCGATCAGGGCGCGCGCCTGCTCGATCGTCATGTCGGGGATCACCTTGCCGTCCTTGTCGAGGACGCCCGGGACGTCGGTCAGGAACAGCAGGCGCTTGGCCTTCATCGCGCCGGCGATGGCGCCGGCCGAGGTGTCGGCATTGATGTTGTAGGTCAGCTCGTCGTCGACACCGAACCCGATCGGGGCGACCACCGGGATCACGTCGGCGCGGCGCAGCTGCTCCAGAACCATCACGTTGATCTTGGCGGGCTCGCCCACCTGCTTCAGGTCGACCTTGAGCAGCTCGCCAGTCTTGGGATCGCGCGTTTCCGTCATCTTCTTGGCCAGGATCAGGTTGCCGTCCTTGCCGCAGATGCCGACGGCGATGCCGCCGCACTCGTTGATATCGGCCACGATCGCCTTGTTGATCGAGCCGGCCAGGACCATCTCGACGATCTCCATGGTCGCGGCGTCGGTGACGCGCAGCCCGTTCACGAACGTGCTCTTGATGCCCACCCGCTCCAGCATCTTGTTGATCTGGGGTCCGCCGCCATGGACCACGATCGGGTTCATGCCGACCTGCTTCATCAGCACGATGTCGCGGGCGACCAGATCGCCGAGCTTCGGGTCGGTCATGGCATGGCCGCCATATTTCACGACGAAGGTGGCGTCGTTGTGCCGGCGCATGTACGGCAGCGCCTTGGAGATGGTCTCCGCCATGCGGATGAGCCGCTTCTGCTCCTTGTCGGGTTGAACAGGCTCGGCCATTTCACAGCATCCCCAGTTGAACGAAAGCCCTCTCCGGGTCGGGAGAGGGCCGAGCAATTCGCGGAGGCGCATAATATATTAGGCGGCTCCCGGATAGAAGAACCGGCCCTGCCGCGTCAGGATGTCCGCATGGCAGCTTCCCACTCCCTCGACAGCGAAATCCTGACCGATCGCGGCTTCACCGTGACGCGCAACCTGATCGGCCCCGAGGAATGCCGTGCGCTCGCGGCGCTGTGGTCCGAACAGGCGCGGTTCCGCAAACACATCGTCATGCAGCGCCACGGCTACGGGCAGGGCGAGTACCAGTATTTCGCCTATGACCTGCCCCCGCCCGTCGAGCGGCTGCGCCAGGCGCTGTACCCTGAACTGGCAAAAGTGGCCAACCAGTGGAACGAACGGCTGGGACGGCCCCGGCGTTTCCCGGCCGACCTGAAGGACTGGCTACGCGAATGCCATGAGGCCGGCCAGACGCGGCCGACGCCGCTCCTGCTGCGCTACGGGCCGGGCGATTACAACTGCCTGCATCGCGACCTCTACGGCGAGATGGTCTTTCCGCTGCAGGTCGTGGTGCTGCTGAGCGCCCCAGGCCTCGACTTCACCGGCGGCGAATTCATGCTGGTCGAGCAGCGCGCCCGCATGCAGTCACGCGGTGAGGTCGTGCCGCTGGAGCAGGGGGACGCCGCGATCTTCGCCGTGAACGAGCGACCGGCGAAGGGCGTGCGCGGATGGCACCGGACCGCCCTGCGCCACGGCGTCTCGAGCCTGCGCGAGGGCGAGCGTTTCACGCTCGGGCTGATCTTCCACGACGCGGCTTAAATGTAGATCCCGTCGTCTCGACCGCAGCGCGGAGCGCGGAGTGGAGAGACCTTTTCTCCACCAAAAGCCGGCAAATCGTAGAGGCAAGGTCTCTCCGCTACGCCTCGCTACGCGAGGCTTCGGTCGAGACGACGGAGATTCTAAACCTGCGCGACGGCGACGATCTCGGCGCGCAGCTCGGGAATACCGAACCCGGTTTCGCTGCTCGTCGGCAGGACCTCGGGATGGGCGGCACCGTGCTTGCGGGCCACGGCCTCGGCGGCCTTCACGGCAGCGGCCACGTCTGAGGCGCGCAGATAATCGGTCTTGGTGAGGAGAAGCTGGTAGGAGACGGCGGCGCTGTCGAGGTTGCGCATCGTCTCGCGGTCGCTCTCCTTCACCCCGTGACGGCCGTCGATCAGCACGAAGATGCGCATCAGGGTCGGACGGCCACGCAGATAGGCCGAGGCGAGGTCCTGCCACGTCTCCTTCATCGATCGGGAGACCTTGGCGAAACCGTAACCCGGCAGGTCGACCAGCATCAGCCGGTCGGCCAGGTTGAAGAAATTGACCTGGCGCGTATGGCCGGGATTGGCCGAGACGCGCGCCAGGGTGCGCCGGCCGGTGAGCGCATTCACCAGGCTCGACTTGCCGACGTTGGAGCGGCCGGCGAAGGCGACTTCCGGGAGCGAGATGCCGGGCAGCGATTCGATCGACGCGGCCCCCGAGACGAAGTCGCAGGGGCCCGCAAACAGCTTGCGGGCCGCCTCGATCTCCTCCGGCGAACGGCCTTCCTCGGCCGCGGCGGGTGAGTTGGGGGGTGACTTGTCCGGCATCAGCTCTTCTTGCCGGAGCTCTTGCCGCCCTTCTTTTCATTGGAGGGAGCCGCCGGCGCCGGGGTCGCAGGCACCGCCTTGCCGCCGATCGGCGCGCCGTGACGGCGCATGATCATGTACTGCTGCGCGATCGAGAGCGTGTTGCTCCACGCCCAGTAGATCACCAGGCCGGCGGCGAAGGGCGCCAGCATGAAGGTGAACAGAATGGGCAGGAACTGGAACACGCGCGCCTGCACCGGATCGGTCGGCTGCGGATTCAGCTTCTGCTGCAGGTACATCGTGACGCCCATGATCATGGGCCAGATGCCGATGTTGAAGAAGTGCAGGAAGTGCGGGACGTCCCACGGAAACAGCCCGAAGCCGGTTAGAATCGTGAGCGGATCGGGCGCGGACAGATCCTTGATCCAGCCGTAGAACGGCTGATGGCGCATCTCGATGGTGGTGTAGAGCACCTTGTAGAGCGCGAAGAAGACCGGGATCTGCACCACGATCGGCAGGCAGCCCGCCGCGGGATTCACCTTCTCGCGACGATAGAGCTGCATCAGCTCCTGGTTCATCCGCTGGCGGTCCTCGCCGTAGCGCTGCTTGAGCTTCTCCATTTCGGGCTGGAGCCGCTTCATCTTGCTCATCGCCGCATAGGACTTGTTGGCCAGCGGGAAGAACACGGCCTTCACGACCACGGTCAGCACCAGGATCGACAGGCCGAAATTGCCGAGATGCACGTAGAGCCACTCGAGCAGCCAGAACAGCGGCTTGGTGAAGAACCAGAACCAGCCCCAGTCGATCGTGAGATCGAACTTCTGGATGCCGTACTTGCTTTCATAGTCGGAAATCACCCGCACGATCTTCGCGCCGGCGAACAGCTTGGCATCCGTCGTGGCATTGGCACCCGGAGCGACCGTGACTCCGCTCGCGACATAGTCGACCTGGTATTTCACATCGGCGCCGGCGCCGGTCTGCTTGATCGAGACGTCGACCTTGGACTTCTGGTCGGGCACCAGCACCGACATCCAGTACTTGTCGGTGATGCCGACCCAGCCGCCTGTGGTGGCGATCTTCTGCTGTTTGTTGCCCTTGAAGTCGGAGTAGCTGAACTCTTTCAGCGTATCGTTGAAGACGCCGTACGGACCCTCGTGGAGGATGTACATGCCCTCGAACTTGGGCTCGCCGTAGCGCACGATGAGGCTCCACGGGAACAGCGTCACCGGCTTGTCGGTCTTGTTGTCGACGCTCTGCTTCACGTCGAACATGAAGAACTCGTCGATCGAGACCGTGAGGCCGAACACCAACCCTTCGCCATTGTCCCAGGTGAGCCTGACCGGTTTGCCGGGCGCCACCGTCGGAGCCTCGGCCGTCCAGACCGTCTCCGGACCCGGCACCTTGATGGCGGGGTCCGAGGAGGACCAGCCGAACTCGGCGTAGTAGGGATGCTCGCTGCCGACCGGCGACAGGACCGGTACCGGCGGGCTCTTGGGATCGATGGTCTCGCGGTATTTGACGAGCTGCACGTCGTCGATGCGCGCGCCCTTGAGCGAGAGCGAGCCGGTGAGCTCGGCGGTATTGAAGGTGACGCGCGGCGTCAGCGCGACGGCCTCGCCACGGCTGACCACCGGCTGCTGAGTCGGCGCGGCGCCCGGACCGGGCTGCGTGCCGGGAGTCCCCGGCTGACCGGCCGGGGCGACGGGCGCGCCCGACTGCGTCGCCGCCTGCTGCTGGGCATTGTTGGCCGCCTGTTTGGACGGCGGGAACACCACCTGCCAGCCCACGATGATCAGCACCGAAAGGACGATGGCGACGATAAAATTCTTCTGATCCATTGGTCGGCGGTCTTTCGTGGCGCGTCAGGAGCGCCGGGCAGGGTGGCAGGAAAGCGGCGCGCGCGAGCGGGCGGCGGCCGGCGGAACGGGGTCATAGCCGCCTGCCCCCCAGGGGCCGCAGCGACACAGGCGATGGGCGGCGAGCCAGCTTCCCCGCAGCGCGCCATGCTTCGACAGCGCCTCGGCCGCGTAAGCCGAGCATGAGGGCTCGTAGCGGCAGGCACCGACGAAGAAGTAGGCGAGCGTGAGTTGATAGAAGCGAATCGCGCCGCGCAGGACCAAGGACATCATGCGGCCCGGAAACTGGCGACTTAAGCGCTCCGGCGCAAGCTGCCAATGCACGTCATGGCGTCGCTAGGGGCGGGGCAAGGGCCTTGAGACGCCGAAGGGCCTCCTGCAACTCGGCCTTCATCGCAAGAAAGTCGCGGCCGATGGCGCCTTGGCGGCCCACCAGCACATAGTCATGATCGGCCCGGGCCGAGCCGGGGATAATCTGGCGGGCGATCTCGCGCAGGCGCCGACGGACCCGGTTGCGCACCACCGCATTGCCGACCTTGCGGCTGACGGTGAAACCGACCCGGATCGCGGGACCGCCGAGCTCAGCGGGCACGGGTGCCGTTTGCAGCACGAAACCGGGCATGGCGCATCGCCGCCCGGCCTGGACGCGCAGGAAGTCGCTACGATTCGGCAGACGCCCGAGGCGCGC
The DNA here is from genome assembly GCF_052439685.1 of Reyranella sp. Classification (GTDB taxonomy): domain Bacteria; phylum Pseudomonadota; class Alphaproteobacteria; order Reyranellales; family Reyranellaceae; genus Reyranella. The sequence continues at coordinate 28,407 of NZ_JBQVQG010000041.1, read as the reverse complement.
CGCAGCCAATAGGACTAGGCCGACAGACGCTTGCGGCCGGACCGGCGGCGGTTGGCGATGACCTTGCGGCCACCGACGGTCGCCATACGGGACCGGAATCCGTGCCGACGGGCGCGGACCAGCTTGCTCGGTTGATAGGTGCGTTTCATGACGCAACTCCTTAAAACACAACAAAGCTCCCCGCGCGGCGCACCGGGAGCGAATTCCGTGGGCGAGGGTAATAAGCGCGTGCCCCTTCGGAGTCAACGAGGGCTAGGATACGTCATGGCCCTCGTCCTTCATGGTTACCGCTACAGCGTCTATGTCCGGATCGTCCGCCTGGTCCTGGCGGAGAAGGGGCTGGCTTACGATCGGGTGGACGTGAACCCGTTCGCGGCTGACGTTCCGGCCGGCTATCTCGCGCTGCACCCGTTCGGCCGGGTGCCTTCTCTCGTCCATGACGACTTCGCCCTCTATGAGACGGGCGCCATCATCCGATACGTGGACCGCGCCTTTCCCGGTCCGGCCCTTCAGCCAGCCGACCCGAAGCAGCTCGCGCGCATGGACCAGATCATCGCCGTGGTCGACGCCTATGGCTATTGGCCGCTGGTGCGCCAGGTGTTCGTCCACGACGTGGTTCGACCGCACAGGGGCGGAGCCAGCGACCGGGAAGAGCTGCAAAAGGGCCTGGACGATGCGACGAGGGCTCTCGACGCGCTCGAGACGCTCGCCGCGCCGGACGCCTGGCTGGCGGGGCCGGGCCTGTCGCTCGCCGACCTCCATCTCGGGGCAATGGTCGCCTACTTCGTCCAATCCGCGCGCGGCGCCGACCTGCTCGCCGCACGCCCACGCCTGTCGGCCTGGTGGCAGCGATTCCGGGAACGACCGAGCGTCACGGCAACGGATCCGGGCCTGCCGGTCACTCAGGCGTGACAGCATGTGCTTTGAGGATCGGCGTCAGCGCGTCAATATCGCGGCGGGGCGAGACGAAGGGCCAGATGAACAAATCGACACTGCGCCGGCTGCTGCCAGTGGCGATCCTGCTGGCGGGACTGGCGGTTTTCCTGCTGTTCGGGCTCGAACACTATTTCTCATTCGGGATGCTGGCCCGTCACAAGGCCACGCTGACGGCATGGGTCGCCGCGCATGGTGTGCTCGCCGGCCTGACCTTCGTGCTCGCCTATGCACTCATGGTCGCCTTCTCCCTGCCGGTCGCCGTGGTCGCGACGCCGGTGGGCGGTTTCCTGTTCGGCACCTGGACGGGTGCCGGCCTGTCGGCAATCGCCGCGACCCTGGGATCGATCGCCGTGTTCCTCGCCGCACGTTATGCATTCCGCGGCCTCTTCCGGGCCCGTGCCGGCGCGATGCTGGCGCGTCTCGAGGATGGGTTTCGGCACAATGACTTCAGCTATCTCCTCTTCCTGAGGCTCGTGCCGATATTCCCGTTCTGGCTGGTCAACATCGTCCCGGCACTCCTCGGGATGCCGCTCAGGCGTTACGTCCTCGCCACCATGCTGGGCATCGTGCCGGCCTCGATCGTCTATGCGAGCGTCGGGGCGGGCCTCGGGGCGGTCCTGAAGCGCGGCGAGCAGCCCGATCTCGGCATCATCTTCGAATGGCACATCCTGTTACCGCTGCTGGGACTGGCCGCGCTGGCGCTGCTGCCGGTCCTGTTCTCCCGGCTCCGCCGGCAACCCTCTTCCTGAGATGAGCCTGCTCACCCCCGACGTCTGTATCGTCGGCGGCGGCTCGGCCGGGCTCGTGGTGGCGGCGGGCGCCGCGCAGCTCGGCCTCGACGTCGTGCTGATCGAGCGCGCGCTGATGGGCGGCGACTGCCTCAATTACGGCTGCGTCCCTTCGAAGGCATTGATCGCAGCGGCGAAGGCGGCGCAGGCGCAGCGCAACGGGGCGATCTTCGGCATCGCCCCGGTCGAACCCGCCGTCGATTTCGGCAAGGTGATGGATCACGTTGCCGGCGTGATCGCCGCCATCGCCCCCAACGATTCGGTCGAGCGGTTCGAAAAGCTCGGCGTGCGCGTCCTGCAGGAGGAGGCGCGTTTCACCGGCCGCACCGAATTGCAGGCCGGCAGCCATCGCATCCGCAGCAAGCGCATCGTCCTCGCGACCGGTTCCCGACCCTCTCTGCCGCCGCTGCCGGGTCTGGCCGACGCGCCGCACTTCACCAACGAGACGCTCTTCGCCAATCGCGTTCTGCCCTCGCATCTCGTGGTGCTGGGCGGCGGCCCGATCGGACTGGAGATGGCGCAGGCCTTCTGCCGGCTGGGCGCCCGGGTCACGGTGCTGGAAGCATCGACCTGCCTCGCCAAGGACGATCCCGAACTCGCCGCGATCGTCGTCGCACGCCTGCGCCGCGAAGGTGTGCAGCTGCATGAGAACATGAAGGTCGCGAGGATCGAACGCACCGCGGGCGGCATCGCGGCGGTGCTGGAGGACGGCCGCCGGATCGAAGGCTCCCATCTCCTCATCGCGACGGGTCGCGTCCCGACGGTCGACGGTCTCGACCTCGACAAGGCCGGCGTCGCCCACGACAGGCGCGGCATCACGGTCGGCGATTCCCTGCGCACGTCCAACCGCAACGTCTGGGCGATCGGCGACTGCAACGGCCGCTATGCCTTCACCCACATGGCAGGCCACGAGGCATCGCTGTTCATCCGCGGTGCGCTGTTCCGCGCGCCGGCAAGACTCGATCCCTCCATCGTGCCCTGGACGACCTATACCGATCCCGAACTGGCGCAGGTCGGCCTCAACGAGCGCGACGCGCGGGCCAGGCACGGCGACGGCATCAGGGTGCTGCGCTGGACGTTTGCCGAGAACGATCGCGCCCAGGCCGAACGAGAGACCGAGGGGCTGGTGAAGGTCGTCACCGACCGACGCGGCCGTGTACTGGGCGCGGGCATCGCGGGGCCGCAGGCCGGCGAGCTGATCCAGAGCTGGTGCCTGGCCCTCTCCGGGCGCCTCAAGATCTCGACCCTGGCGAGCTTCGTGCCGCCCTATCCGACACTCGGCGAAACCGCCAAGCGGGCGGCTGGAAGTTACTATACCGAAACCCTGTTCGGCCCCCGCATGCGGCTCCTCGTGCAGTTTCTCGCGCGATGGCCGGTCTGGTAGAAGCAAGCGATGAGCGCCGACGTCACCCTGCCGGCCGAGACCGCCCGCCCCGCGCGGCGGCAGACCGCGACCTTCGGCCTGTCGTGGCGCATCCTGGGCCTCGTCATCGTCGCCGTGATGACGGCCGAGGTGGCGATCTTCCTGCCCTCGATCGCCCGCTTCAGGCTGGTCTACCTCGAACAGCTGATCGAGAGCGGCACGCTGGCGGCACTGGCCCTCGACGCGACGCCCGACAATATGGTGACGGAACAGGTGAAGGGATCGCTGCTCGCCCATGCGCGTGTCGAGGCGGTCGTGCTGCTCGAGCCCAACAAGCCCAAGCGCGCCCTGATGAACATCGAGCCGCGGCCTGAGATGCAGGGCTTCAACCTCAAGGACCGCGGGGCGCTCGGCCTGATCCTGGATGCGCTGGAAGCGATGGCGCGCGACGGCTCGCATCTCATCCGAGTCGGCGGCGAGTCGGTTCGCCTGCCCGGCGCCATGGTCTGGATCGTGATCGACGAACGGCCGATGCGGGCGGCCATGTATGGCTACACGAGCCGGATCGTGATTCTCTCGATCATCATCGCCTTGTTCACCGCCTCGCTTCTGTATCTGGCGCTGCGCTGGCTGGTCGTCCGCCCGCTGCAGGACCTCTCGGCTGCGATGGTCGCCTTTCGCCGGGCGCCGGAAGAGGGCGGCCCCGGGCGCGCGCCGGTGCGGCGCAACGACGAGATCGGCGTGGTCGATCATGAGTTCCAGATCCTGCAGCGCGAGCTGCGCGCGTCGCTGCGTCAGAAATCGCGCCTCGCCGAGGTTGGCGCGGCGACCAACAAGATCAACCACGACCTGCGCAACATGCTCTCGACCGCGCGCCTGCTGTCGGACCGGCTGGCGCGCAGCGACGACGAGCGGACGCGCGCGCTCGCCCCGACCATCCTCAACACGATCGACCGCGCCGCGCGCCTCGCCAGCGACGCCATCGAATATGTCCGCGAGAAGCCGTCGCCCCGGCTGGCCGAGGTCGATCTCGCCGACCTCGTCGACGAGGTCGGCGTGGCGCTGCAGGAGCAGGGCGAGGAGAACGATCCCAACCTCCTGCGCAGCTGGGTGAACGAGATCGGCAGCAGAGGCATCGCGCGCTGCGACCGCGACCTGCTCTACCGGGTGTTCATCAATCTCGGACGCAACGCCTTCGAGGCCGGCGCAACGAGCGTCACCATCCGCGCGCGGCGCAGCAGCGGCTTCCTGCTGGTCGAAGTTGCCGACAACGGACCCGGCATCCCCGCCTCGGTGACCGGGCAACTCTTCCGCCCCTTCACGACCGGCGGGCGGCAGGGCGGCACCGGCCTCGGCCTCGCCATCGCCCGCGATCTGGTGCGCCTGCACGGCGGCGACATCGCCCTGATCGCCTCGAACGAGCAGGGTACGCTCTTCGGCTTCACTCTGCCGATGGCCTGAGGGCTTCCGTCAGCCTTCGCTCTTCAGCCGTGCAAGGAAGGCCCGGACGCGCTCGACATTGCCGCCGAGATCGGCCTCGCCGATGCGGCTCTTCGAGCGGATGTCGACCCGGCTGCCGGCCCCTTGCGGGCGGATCCGGACGACGATGTCGTCGCGAAAGCCGAACCAGGGGCTGGTCGCGATGGCTTCGAGGCGGCCGTCCGCCGGCACGCGCGCCACGATCTCCCAATTGAGGGCAGCCGCCACGCGCTCCGCACGCTTGAAGGCCTCCGCCGGCGGGACCGCGAGCGTGACCGGTTCGATGTCGGGAAAGGCGGCGCGCTGGAGCGCGGCGCTTTCCTTCGGATAGGTCGGGGGATTGGGCGCGCCGCGTCGCAATTGCGCCGTGGCCACGAGCGGCGGCGGGTTGGCCGTGTCGGTCGTGATGTCGTTGATGGCGGGCCGGTGCTGTGCCTGCAGAAACCAGTGCAGGGGGACCCAGGCGCCGGCGGCGCCGATCACGATGGCGAGGAAAGCGGCGACGCTGCCTCGGCGATGATCGCCGGGGCGGGCGGGAAGGATGGTGGCCAGTCCCAGCATCACGCCGGCCACCGTCAGATAGAATCCGTAGCGGAAGACCGCGATTGCAGCCTCTATGTCGAGGCCGAGAAAGCGGTGCAGCGGCCCGGAAACGGCTACGATCAGCGCACCCACGGTCGCTAGGATGAAGGCGATACGCGCCAGTCGATGACTGATGGGATTGGTCGGCCTAACGAACATCCAGGCTCCACTGCAATCGTATCGTAACCGTGAATCGACACCCGTGCATCTGCTCGACAATCCCCACCTCATTCTCTAAGCGGCCCCGATGACCACCGCCGACACTGTCCGCCGCCGGGCCATGGCGGCGGGCCTGATCTCGATCTGCCTGTGGAGTTCGCTCGCCCTTCTCTCGGTGTCGGCCGGACCGATCCCGCCGTTCCAGATGGTGGCGATGACGTTCGCGGTCGGCGCCGCCATCGGAATCGTCCGCGCCCGGGCCAATGGGGTCGGCTGGGCCGGCCTCGTGGGTTGGCCGGCACGCGTCTGGCTGCTCGGCATCGGCGGGCTGTTCGGCTACCACGCGCTCTACTTCGCGGCCCTCCAGCTCGCCCCGCCGGCCGAGGCCAACCTCATAAACTACCTGTGGCCGCTCCTCATCGTGCTGCTCTCGGCGCCGCTGGCCGGTGAGCGGCTGCACTGGCCGCATCTCGCCGGCGCGGCTCTGGGCTTCGCGGGCGTCGCCCTGCTGGCCTTCGGCCGCGGACTGAACTTCGCCGACAGCCATGCGCTGGGCTACCTGCTGGCGCTGGGCTGCGCCTTCGCCTGGTCGATCTATTCGGTCCTGTCGCGCCGCTTCGGGGAAACGCCGACCGATGCCATCGCCGCCTTCTGCGCCGCCTCGGCTTTGCTCTCGCTCGCCTGCCACCTCGCCTTCGAACGCACCGTCTGGCCCGCCACCGGCACGGCCTGGCTCGCGGTCCTGGCGCTGGGCCTCGGCCCGGCCGGATCGGCCTTCTATTTCTGGGATCACGCGGTGAAGCGCGGCGACATCCGCGCGCTGGGGGCGATCTCCTATGCGACGCCCATTCTCTCGACGGCGATCCTGGTGACCTTCGGCCTGGCCGAACCGACCGGCACGCTGATCGCGGCAGCCCTGCTGGTCACGGCCGGCGCCATTCTCGCCTCGCGCGAACTCTGGAAGCGTTAGGAACCGGGCCCCCAACCGGGCGGGGCAAGCTCGAAGCCCGCGAAGTCGAAGGCCGGGGCCACGGTGCAGCCGACCAGCGTCCAGTTGCCGAGCGAGCGGGCGGCCTGCCAGACGCCGCGCGGCACGACGATCTGCGGTGTCTCGCCCAGACCGAAGTCGCGGCCGAGGCGCAGGTGCCGGGCCGTGCGACCCTCGTCGCTCATCGAAAGCTCGAGCGGCGCGCCGTCATAGTGATGCCAGACCTCGTCGGCATCGACCCTGTGCCAGTGCGAACGCTCGCCGGCCTTCAGCAGGAAGAAAATCGCGGTGCTGGCGCCACGACCGTCCTTTCCGGCCGGCGCGCGGAACGTCTCCCGGTAGTGCCCACCCTCGGGATGCGGCTGCAGGCCGAGGCGGGCGATGATCTGGTCGGCGGTCATGATCTCAGGCCGGCGGCGGAACCGTGGCCTTCATCGACGGCGTCTTGGCGAAGGCGGCGAACCACTTTGCGAGCTTCGGCCGCTTCGCGCGCCAGTCGTGATGCCCGAAGCGGAAGTCGAGATAGCCCAGCGCACAGCCGATCGAGACGGTGCCGATGGTGGGCTTGCCCTTGAGCGCCTTGGATTCGGCCTCCAGCTGGTCGAGCACGCCGTCGATCTTCTTCATCTGGCCCTTCGACCAGTCGGGCCAGCGCTTCTCCTCCGGCCGCAGGAAGCCTTCGTAGCGGGCGAGCAGCGCGGCATCGAGCAGGCCGTCGGCCATCGCCTGCTGGCGCAGCGCCATCCAGCGTTCGCGGCCCTTGCGCGGGAACAGCTTGCGGCCCTTGTGCTGGCTGTCGAGATACTCGCAGATCACGGGCGAATCGAAGAGGTCCATGGTCTTGATCGACAGCGCCGGGATCTTGCCGATCGGATTGTGCTTGTCGACGTCGGCATTGGGCGCGACCGGCGTCAGGGCCACGTTCACCATGTCCATCTTCTTGTCGAGGCCGGCCTCGATCGCCAGCACCCTGACCTTGCGGGCATAGGGCGACGCCGGCGAGTAGTAGAGCTTCATCTTGGCCATGGTCCGTCTCTCCTGTCGGCTCCGGTCGCGTCAGGCGCCGGCCATCTGCGGGATGTCGGTATCGTTCAGGCGCACCTTGCGGGCCGTATCGACGAGCTGCTGCCAGGTGGTCGTGTCGATCGGCACGCCGTTCTTCTCGCGATCGAGCTTGCGCGCCCGCTCGGGCTCGCCCGGCACCAGCACCTCGGCGACGCCGGGCTGCGGCTTCGCCGACTTCACCCAGCCAATGAAATTGTCGACCTCGTCCTCGAAGAAGGCGGTACCGCCCATCGAGTCGGGATCGATGATGATCGACAGCATGTTGTTGATGATGTCGGTGCCATCCTTCTTGATCGTCCGCGGACTGTGCGTACGGCCACCCGTCAGCGCGCCGGCGAGCAGGTCGCAGATCACCGCCAGGCCGCCGCCCTTGTGCAGGCCGAACGGCAGGATGGCGCCGTAGGGAGCGTTGTACATCACGCCCGGTTCGGTCGTGGCCTTGCCGGCGGCGTCGATCAGGAGGCCTTCCTCCATCTGGATCTTCTTGTTGTTGGCGACCCTCACCTTGCCCATCGCCACCTGGCTGGTCGCGAAGTCGAGCACGATCGGCTCCTGTCCCTTGCGCGGGATGGCCGTGCAGTAGGGATTGGTCGTGAAGCGCGCCTCGGCGCCGCCGAACGGCGCGACCAGCGACTTGTGCCCATGCACGTTCACCCAGTGTGTGCTCACCATCCCGGCGCGCGCGCACTGCTCGCCCCAGTGGCCGATCCGGCCGATGTGATGGGAGTTCTTCAGGCCGACGACACAGACGCCGTGCTTCTTCGCCCGCTCGATGCCGATGTCCATCGCCTCCTTGGCGATGACCTGACCGTAACCGGCGCCGCCTTCGACCACGATCACCGCGCCGTTGTCGCGGTCGATCGCGGCGTGATGGTTGCGTTTGCAGGCACCGTTCAGCGTGTTCTGGATATAGGACGGCATCATGCCGACGCCGTGACTGTCATGCCCGAACAGGTTGGCGAGCACGAGATGGTCGGCGACCAGCTTCGCCTCTTCGGCGGAGCTGCCGTCGGCCCGGCAGATCGCCATGGTGAAAGCGTGCAGCCGGCCGGGCTCGATGCGGATTTCGCCTACGGATCCTTGCCCTTCGGCCATTTCTCGTCTCCCCTTCATATTGCGGCCGGCAAGGTTCCGCGTCGCCACGACGCTGTCAACGCCGAAGCGGCGCCCTGATTTCGCCCTTCTGCGCAGCCAGACAGTCTGCGTCGTGGCTTGCTCCGGGCCACCCGTGGTAGTGACCATGCAAAGCCTTTCGTCGTTTCTAGGATTTGCGCACCGAATGCGGTCTCTCGCTCGCCTCGCATGGTTCGCGCTGCTCTTCGCAAGCGTCGCGGCTTCCGCCCAGACCGTCCCGCAGCCGCAGCGGCCCTTTAGTCAGCTCGCCGAACTCTGGGGTCGCCAGCTCGACCGCATCGCCACCCGCACCGAGCAGGCGGATCTGTTGCCGGTCGAGATCGACGGTTTGCGCGAGCAGGCGACCGACGTTCGCACCGCCGCGATGGCCGCCGCCGCCTTCGCCCGCAACGACCTTGCCGACACGCGGAAACTCCTGGCGCCCCTCGACCTGAAGCCCGGCACCGACGCACCGCCGGAGACCGATGCCGTGAAGGCCGATCGCGAGCGGCTGACCGAACAGGCCACGATCGCCGAGAGCCGGGTCAAACAAAGCGAGGTGGTGATCGCCCGCGCCGACCAGTTGCTGGAGCGGCTGACCAAGCTGCGCGGCGAACTGGTGCTGCAGACCCTGCTCCGCCGCGACCCGTCTCCGCTCTCGCCCGGCGTGTGGCACAAGATCGGCCCGCAGGTCGTGGCATCGGTGAAGACATTGACCGGCGCTATGGCGAACTGGAGCGATGAGGGTTTCCTCACCCTGAGCGCCGGCAGCCCGGAGCTGGTGCCGCTCGGCCTGTGGGCCGCGCTCACGATCATCCTGTGGTGGGTCGGGCGCGCCCTGCGCCGCCGCTTCGGCCGGGGCGGAACGCACATCGACGCCCGGCACGACCAGGCCATCATCAGCGCCATCGACGGCCTCGGGCTCGTCCTGGTACCAATCCTGGCGGTCTGGCTGATCGGCAAGCTCCTGCTCGCGAGCAATCCGCCCGCGCCGATCGATGCGCTGATCCCCGACGCCGTGGGTCGCCTCATTCTGCTGCTGCTGGTGTTCGGCATGACCTCCGCAGCCCTCTCGCCGGAACGCCCCGAATGGCGCGCCCTGCCGTTCAGCGACGACAGCGCCCATTATCTGTCCCGGGCGCTCCGGCGACTCTACTCGATCAGCCTGCCGCTCGAATTCGTCTACCTCGCGCTCAGCCGCGGCGAGGGTCGCGATGCGGTCGCCTCGGTCGGCGCCGTCGTGCTGACGGCCGTCGTGGCCATGCTCAGCCTGCCGACCCTGTCGAACCGCGCCTGGCACGCCGACCGCCCCGAAGGCTCCGAACTGCCGCCGATGATCGGCGGAACCTGGTGGGCGGTCACACGCCTGCTGCTGGTCGTCGCCGTCCTGTCGTCGATCGTCTGTTCACTGATCGGCTACGCGACCCTGGGTGCCCATCTGCATACGGCGATCTCCACGACCTGCCTGCTGATCGCGATCGCCTTCCTTCTGCACAAGCTGGTGGCCGATCTCCTCGACGCGGCAGCCGCCCCAGGCACGCCCTCCGGCACCTTCGTCCGCAGCGCCTTCGGCCTCGCACCGGACAGCACGCTGCGCGGCCAGTATCTGGTGCTGCTGCTGTTCGACGCCGCCCTGGTCCTGCTGCTGGGGATCGCCATCCCGGCGGCCTGGAACGTCGACACCGATGCGATGCTCGACGGGCTGGGCCACCTCGTGCGGGGCGTCAAGGTCGGCGGCGTCACCATCTCGCTCGGCAATGTCGGCATGGCGATCGTCGCCTTCTTCGTGTGCATGCTGCTGGCGCGCCTGATCCGCAGCGTCGTGCGCGACCGCGTGCTGCCGACCGTCGAGGCGCCGATGCCGCTGCGCCAGTCGATCGATGCCGGCCTCAACTATGCCGGCGTGATGATCGCCATCCTGGTGGGCATCGCCGCGCTGGGCGTCGACTTCACCAATCTGGCCATCGTCCTGGGCGCGTTGTCGGTCGGCATCGGCCTCGGACTCCAGAACATCGCCAACAACGTGATTTCCGGCGTCATCCTGCTGGTCGAACGGCCGATCAAGGCGGGCGACTGGGTGACGGTGAGCGGCCACGAGGGCTTCGTGCGGCGCATCAACATCCGGGCCACCGAGATCGAGACGTTCCAGCGCACGCACGTCATCGTGCCCAACAGCATGTTCCTGCAGAATCCGGTCGTTAACCGCACCTATTCCGACACGTCGAGCCGCATCGAGATCAAGCTCACCGTGCCGGTCGGCTCGGACGTCGACGCCATGGAGACGATCCTGCGCGAGGCCGCTCTGGCGCACGCGCGCGTGCTGCGTATTCCTGCGCCGATCGTGCGTTTCGCCAAGGTCGGTTCCGATGGCCTCGAGTTCGAACTGTTCGTGTTCGTCGCCCGTCTCGAGGACAGGCTGATCGTGACCAACGACCTCAACCGCGCCATCCTGGCCAGGCTGATCGGACAGAAGATCATCAATCCCGCGGCGGTTCCCGAGATCAGGCTGCGTGGGCTCGACAAGGTGAACTTCTCCCTGCACGCAGATCCTTCCTCCGAGACGAAGGAAGGCGCCACCGACAGGCCGGGCGATGGCCCCCCGGCGGCGTAGGGACGAGGCGCCGCCCCGGCGCTGGCCGCTCTACGCGCTGTTCGGGGCGGCGGTGTTCGCGGGCGTGGCGATGTGGGCCTACGCGCCATCGCTGCCGCCCGAAACCTTGATCGCGCGCTATGCCAACGATCGGTCGCGTTTTGTCGATGTCGGCGGCGTGAACGCCCATGTGCGCGAACAGGGCAATCCCGAGGGCGTGCCCATCTTGCTCATCCACGGTTCGAACGGCTCGCTGCATATGTGGGAAGGCTGGGCGCGCGAACTGGGCAAGGAGGCGCGGGTCATTTCCGTCGACCTGCCGGGGCACGGCCTGACCGGCACCTGGCCGCGCGACGAATATACCGTCGAGGCCTATGCCGACTTCATCGAAGTGCTGATCGACACGCTGCACCTCGACAAGGTCGTCGTCGCCGGCCATTCGCTGGGCGCCGCCGTCGCCTGGACCTTTGCGGCCACGCGACCCGATCGCGTCATACAGCTCGTGCTGGTCGATGCCGCGGGCTATCCGCGCCAGGATGGCGAGGCCCCGCTGCCGACCCGCCTGGCCCGCACGCCCTTGCTCGGCGACGTCGGAATCTATTTCAAGCCGGAGGGCGTGGTCCGCCGGTCGCTCGCCGACGCCTATGCCGATCCCACGATGGTGACGGCCGAGAGGGTCAAGCGCTACGCCGAGCTACAGCGCTTCCCCGGCAATCGCGAAGCGACCCTGCAGCGCGCCCGCACCCAGGAACCGCTCGATCCGACGATCCTGAAGCGCCTCGACGTGCCGACCCTGATCATCTGGGGCGCCAAGGACCGATGGGTGCCGGTGGTCGATGCCTTTCGCTTCCAGGAGGACATCAAGGGCGCCAAGCTCGAGATCTTCGAGAATCTCGGCCACAACCCGATGGAAGAGGCGCCGCGCGCGACCGCCGCCGTCGTCGCGGCCTTCCTGGCCAACGCCCCGCTGCCGCCGCAGTCGTCCGCGCCCGTCGAGTCCGAGCCTGACCCGGCCGTCGAGGAGACCGTCCAGCCTGCCGTCGTGCCGGAGAAGGATTAGCAAAGACTTCTTCGTCTCGACCGGAGCCTCGCGCAGCGAGGTGTTTCGAAGGGTGGGAACGCGCACCTTGCCTGTTGCCCATCCTTCGAGACGCGCCGCTTCGCGGCGCTCCTCAGGATGAGGCAAGTGCTTGAATCGATTCAGTTCATTTCCGGTCAGCCTCTCAGGACGACAGTTTGTCCTAAGCGCTCTTCAGCAGCGCCATCACCTCGGTGAAGGCGCGGTCGGCGATTTCTTCGACTTCGGCCTTCGTCCGATTCTGGATCGGATGCGGCACGTAGACGACCGCCGGCTCGAAGCCCAGCGCATCGCTTTGCGCGGTGACGCCGTCCACGAACTCGGTGGTCACGATGTTGACGCCGGGGAGGCCGCGGCCGTCGAGGCTATGAAGGTCGTGCAGACTGCACGATGTACAGGAGCCTCAATCGCTTAAGGCGATCACCGCGAGCTGCGCCTCGGCCGCGATCGTCTGCAGCACCGACGTCGGCGCGACCTTGGTGTTGGTGGGCTTGCGGTAACGCTTGGTCGCCACGCCGGCCGACCTGAAATGGCCCTCGAGCCGGTCGAGGAACACCGCGCCACCCGACTTGCCGATATCCATCAGCGCCACGACCTTGCCGTCGAGCGAGGACGGCGGCGCGAGGCGGGCGCGGCGCGTCGGCGAGGTCTCGGACGTCGGATCGCGCAGCTTGCTCGAATAGTTCATGGAACGATGTCCTTCAGCGAATTTCGTGGGTGACGGCCTGGCATTCCTCGCGCACGCGCTGTCCGGGCCAGCCGCCGATGATGGCGGAGAATAGACCGGCGGGGCCGCCGGCGCGAACGATCAGCAGACCGTCAGGCGGAAACTTGTCGACGATCTTGTCGGCCATCGAGGCAGGCAGCCCTTCCGCCACGCCCTGCGCGCCGTGGATCAGGTCGCGGCCGGGGCGCTTCAGGGCCTGATAGAGTTCGTCCTCGATGCGACGGCGGTTCCAGCCGCCCTCCTTGAAGATCCTGTAGTGCTCGGGCGAGAGCACCAGCACGGCGTTGCCAGAGTCGCAGAGTTTGGGATGGCCGACTCCGAACAGGCCCATCGCCAGCGAGCGCGCGAGCTCTTCCGGCGTGCGGGACTTCTGGTCGATGAAGCCGTGCACGCCTTCGGCATGGAACAGTGTAACGGCGCTCTTGCCGGCCGCGATGCCGCGGCGTTGCGCCAGCGGCTCCCACTCGGGATCGGATTCGTCCTCGGCGAAGCAGAACGTGTACTTGCCGGGATTGCCCAACGTGGCGCGGTCCATGCCGCCGGGCAGGCCGCCGCCCACGTTGCGCACGATGAGCTGCAGCGCGCGCCCGATCGTGGCGTTGGCGCGATTGCCCTGGCCCAGCGCATTGATGCCGGAGTTCATGCCGACCGCCTTGGCGGCCGGGCCGTTGATGATCACCAGCGGCCCCGCAAAATGCGTGGTGCAGAGCAGTCCGTGCAGCACGAACAGGGGATCGAGGGCGGCCTCGAGCACACCCAGCACGACGGGAAGATATTCCGGCTTGCAGCCCGCCATCACGGCGTTGATCGCCACCTTCTCGACGCTACACGGCGCGAGGTTGGGCGGAATCAGGCCGACGATCTCGTCGGGCTTGCGGTCGGTGCCGCCCAGCATGCGCAGGATGCGCTCGTCGGTCGGCGGGACGACGGGCAGGCCGTCGCTCCAGCCACGCTCGAAGCAGGCCTCGATGGGATCGTCCCATTCGCCCACCGGAATCTCTCGCGACGCGAGGCCGGGATCGCCGTAGCGCGCGATCAGCGCTTCCTGCACGCCGGGCTCGACGCTGCGCGAACCGCAGCCGGGCTGCCACGCCGGCAGGCCTTCGCCCGCGGCCGCTTCGCCGGCGAGCCGGGTCCATTCGGCACGATCCCAGCCCACGGTGCGCCCGACCTCACGACCGCCTTCGTAGCGGATCAGGGTCGGCACGGCTTCGACCTTGAGATGAAACGACCGTTCGAGCTGCTGGTCGTCGAGCACGCGGCCGACGCCACGCGGAAATTCCGGATCGTCCTGGGTGATGACCGTGAGCGGGCCGGCTTTGTCGAGGCGCTGCATCACCGGCTCGACGAGGACGCAGGTATGGCACTCGTGCTTGGCGACGATCACCAGCCCGTCTGCGGGCAGTACCTCAATCATTCAGCAGAGCCTCCACCTGGGCATCGATGAACGCGGCATCCTCGGGATTGTCGCGCGGGTTGCCGGCGCGATGACCCCATACGGACGGGATCTCCACCAGCTTCCCGTATTTCAGATACGGCAACTCTTCCCTGTTGTCGTCGGTCTGGAAATAAAGATCCGTGGCCGACGGCATCAGCAGCACCTTGGCCTTGATGCCGGCCAGCGCCATCTGCAGATCGCCGCGATAGAGATCGTTGGCCGAAATATCACCGTGCTGCCAGGTCCAGAGCTGGGCCAGCAGGTCGTGCATGTCGCGGCGCAGGAAGTTGGCCTCCCAGGAGCGCACGAGGAAATCCTCGAGGCTCTCGAAGCCCAGGCCGCGCCACATCTCGCGGCGATAGAAGGTCTGGCTGAGCGCCCAGCCGGCATAGATGCGGCCCATGGCCCGCAGCCCCTGCTGCGGCGTCGCGGCGGCCTGCAGGGTGGTGCGGATGCCTTCGAGGAAGACGAAATTATGCGGCGCGGTCTTGGCCGAACCGCAATTGACCACGATGCGCTCGACCGCCTCGCCGAACAGCGCGCCCCAGTGATAGGCCTGCTGGGCGCCCATCGACCAGCCATAGACCAGCTTCAGCCGATCGATGGCGAACAGTTCCACCAGCATCTGCCGCTGCAGCATGACGTTGTCGTAGGTCGTGACCTCGGGAAAATCCGGCGTGTTGGACGGCGACGACGACAGGCCGTTGGTCAGCATGTTGGGAATGACGATGAAGTAGCGGCTCGGATCGAGGCAGCGCCGGACGTCGACCAGCCATTCGATATCGGTGTGATGGGCACCGTAGCTGGTGGGATAGAGGATCACGTTGTCGCGCTTGGGCGACAGCGTGCCGTAGGTCTTCCACACGATGCGGGCCTGCTTCAGGGTGCCGCCGCGCTGCAGCCGGACATTGTCGGCCGACCAGATTCCTTCGTTCGTCCGCATGCTTCGACCTTAGCGGAAGCTGCGGATGATCTCTCCCTGTGTCTGGGTATAGCTCCTGGCCACATATTTCAGGTGCGGCCGCAGATGCCGATGCGCCTCGGGCAGATGGTGGAACGGGATGTTCGGCAGCAGGTGATGCTCGGCGTGGTACGGCAGGTTCCACATCAGGAAACGCACGGCCGGATTCGAGATCGTCGTGCGCGTGTTGGCGAAACCGTCGTCGCTGTTGGGGCACAGCGTGTGCTCGGTCAGGAGATAGAGCCGCAGCAGCGGCAGGCCGATCAGCAGCGGAAAGAACCAGACCCAGAGCAGCACGTCGGTCCGCAGCAGGATCGAGCCCACGATCAGCACGGCATAGAGAGCGAGCAGCCAGCGGCCCCAACGGCGCACTTCGGGCCACGCCGCCTCGTGGATATAGGTGACGTCACCCCGGAAGCCGAACGGGAACAGGAAGATGTCGCGCACGCGGATCATCAGGAACGGGATCGAGCTGATGCGGAAGAGATAGTTCTTCCAGGTCCGCGGGGTCCCCGAGGTGATCAACTCGGGATCGCGGTCGGGATCCTGGGTGTAGCGGTGATGGGCGAGGTGATAGTGCCGGTAGAAGCCGGCATTGTTCAGGATCGCCGCGCCCGAGAAGAAGGCCAGCAGGTCGGCCATCCAGCGGGTCTTGAACGAGCCGTAATGCACCGACTCGTGCATGGCGCCGAACAGTGAATTGACGAAGATGCCCTGCAGCAGCAGCGCCGGCAGCACCCACCAGGTGCCGCGCGTCTCCAGCACCAGCCAGCCGCCCAGCACCAGCAGCGCGAGATGCGCCGCCGTCTGCATCAGGCCCTTGGTATCGTCGCGGGCATAGAGGCGCTTCAGCACCTCCGCCGGCACCACCCGCATCTGGCGGGCGCGCTGGCCGGTTACTGTATAGGCGCCCATAGGCCCTCCTTGTACGCGTGCTCGGTAGCGGCCTCGCGCTTCTTCTTCTCGTCCTCGCTCAAGCCGATCTGGTCGCCGACCATGCGCGAGATCGAGGGGAAGGTGCCCTTGGGCTGGACATAGTCCGGCGACCACAGGCGCGAGCGCAGCAGCGCCTTGGCGCAGTGCAGGTAGGCCTGGCGCACCGAGACGACGATGGCGCATTTCGGCGCCTTGCCCTGCACCGCCATCGAGTCGAGCAGCGCCGGATCGACCGAGAGGCGCGCCGTGCCCGCCACCCGCACCGTCTCGTTGACGCCGGGCAGGAAGAAGATCAGCGCGACTTCCGGGTTCTCCAGCAGATTGCGCAGCGTATCGAGCCGGTTATTGCCCGGCCGGTCGGCCAGCGCGATCGTCTTCTCGTCGAGCACCTTGAACGAACCCGGCGGATCGCCGCGCGGGGTCACGTCCTGCTTGCCCGAGGCATCGGCGGTGGCGATCAGGCAGATCGGCGACAGGACGATGAAGCGGCCCATATGCGCATCGATGCGGCCGATGTCCTTGACCGCGGCGGTCGTGCTGACCGGCGCGTAGGAGGCGACCAGCGCCCGGGCGCCCTCTTCGTCGAGCAGCGCCGGTTGCGTCGGGGGAGCCGAAAAAGGCAGCGAATCGGGCATTTTCTAGACCTCCGGAATTTGCAAGGCAGGGTAGCAGGCACCCCCCTCCGGCGAAACCATCTGGAGCGAGAAGTCGTTGGTCCACCAGTCACAGCAAAAGGAGGACCAGATGAGCAATTACGATCCGAATCCGGGTCCGGGCCGTCCGGGCTACAATCCGACCGACCCCGATGACGCCCCGAACAACGGCCGTCCCGGCTATATCCTGCTGGCGGCGCTGGCCGGCGTCGCGCTGGTCGGCGGCTTCCTCTATTTCGGCACGCCGCAGAACGGCACGATCGGCCCCGAGCAGGCCCAGGCACCGGCTCCGATCGAGCGTACGGTGACGGACAGGCCGGGCCTGACGCCGGACGCCGATCGTCCGGCCTCGATTCCGCTCCCGGCGAACCCCGCCACCCCGGCTCCGGCCACGGCGCCGGCGGCACCCCAGGAGTAAGGCGGGATGAGCGATCATGAACCAAGGCTCAACAGAACCCTCCCGGAAGACGACGTGGCTTTCGAGCCGCGCTCGCCGAGCCGAGGACTCTATCTGGTGGTGGGCGTGGTGGCCGCGATCGTGGCGGCAGCAGGCCTGATGTTCTTCTCGGGCGATCGCGCCGAGCGGACCGATCTGGCGCGTAACCCGTCTCCCGCGGCGATCGATGCGCAGACTAACGAGACCCGCACGCCGACCGTGCCGAGGGTGGCGCCGATCCCGGCCACGCCGACGCCAGAACCGGTTTCGCCGGCTCCCGGCCAGCAGCCGTAACGGCGGCAGCGCCTGGACAAAAAAGAGCCCGACCGCGAGATCCGCGGTCGGGCGCACAGGCCTTTATTCTCTGCATTTCCGACGTAGCACGAGCGCCTGTGGGTGCTGGCGAATCAATCCTGCAGAGCTGGTCTGCTTCTTCATCACATCGCGAGTTCATCTTTCAGCGCCTCTCCCAAAGCGCGGAAGGTTTCGGTGCGCGCCGAGGAGCGCCGCCACACCAGACCGATACGGCGATGCGGGACGGCGCCGACCAGCGGCCGCACCGTGACGTCGAGGCCGCGCAGGATGCCGGCGTCGAGCGCCATCTGCGGCATCAGCGTCACGCCGAGCCCATTCGCCACCATCTGCGCCAACGTATGCAGGCTGGTGCCGTTGAAGCCGGCATTGCGCCGCGCGCCCTCCAGTTCGCAGGCCGCCAGCGCCTGGTCGCGCAGGCAGTGGCCGTCCTCCAGCAGCAACAGATTCTCGTCGGCGATGCTGACCGCCGGGGTGTGTCCCGCGGGATAGACGATCGAGAACCGGTCGGCGCCGAGATCCATCACTTCGAGATCGCCCAGCGCATAGGGCAGCGCCAGCAGCACCGCATCAAGCTCGCCCGACTCCAGGCGCTCCAGCAGCCGCGCGGTCTGATCCTCGCGCAGATAGAGCTGCAGCTTGGGGAAGTCTTCACGCAATTTCGGCATGGCGCGCGGCAGCAGGAACGGGCCGATCGTCGGGATGACGCCGAGATGCAGCGGCCCCGACAGCGGGTCGCGCGCCGCCTGGGCCACATCCATCAGATCCTCGGCACCCTTCAGCAGCCCGCGGGCGCGTTCGGCGACCTTGCGGCCCAGCGCCGTCGGCACCACCGAGCGCTTGGTCCGTTCAAGCAGGGGCGCGCCCAGAAGCTCCTCGAGCTCCTGGATGCTGGCGCTCAGGGTCGACTGGCTGACCGTGCAGGCCGCCGCCGCCTGCCCGAAATGGCAGCGATCCACGACCGCCACCAGGTAGCGGAGCTGTCGCAGTGTCGGGATAGGTTTCATGCCGGGCATATAATCGCTTTTGGCGATTATTCAATTCGGTATTTTGCGCTTTAAACGATCTTAGAATGCCCCTAAGTAACCGTTGCCAAGAGTAAACCAAGGAGTTTCAAGCCAATGTCCCTCATCAACACCGAGATCAAGCCGTTCAAGGCCACCGCCTTCCAGAAGGGCAAGTTCATCGACGTGAGCGACGCCGACCTGAAGGGCAAGGGCAAGTGGTCGGTCGTTTTCTTCTACCCGGCCGACTTCACCTTCGTGTGCCCGACCGAGCTCGAGGATCTGGCCAACAGCTACGCCGAGTTCAAGAAGCTGGGCGTCGAGATCTACAGCGTCTCGACCGACACCCACTTCAGCCACAAGGCGTGGCACGACACGTCGGAAGCGATCAAGAAGATCGACTACGTCATGGTCGGTGACCCGACCGGCGCCATCACCCGCAACTTCGGCGTGATGATCGAGGAAGCCGGCCTGGCCGATCGCGGCACCTTCGTGGTCGACCCGGACGGCAAGATCCAGATCGTCGAGATCACCGCCGGCGGCATCGGCCGCGACGCCTCGGAGCTGCTGCGCAAGGTCAAGGCCGCCCAGTACGTCGCCGCCCATCCGGGCGAAGTCTGCCCGGCCGCCTGGAAGGAAGGCGAGAAGACCCTCGCCCCCAGCCTCGACCTGGTCGGCAAGATCTAACGAAGGGCGGAGGGGCCTCACGGGAGGCCCCTCCACTCCGCTTCGCGACATTTCAGTAGGAGTACCTCCCATGTTGGACGCCAACCTCAAGACGCAGTTGAAGGGCTATCTCGAGCGCCTGACCATGCCGGTCGAGCTGGTGGCCTCGCTCGACGGTTCCGCGAAGTCGGCCGAGCTGCGGGAGCTGTTGCTGGAGATCGCCAGCCTGTCGGACAAGGTGAGCTTCGCCGAGGCCGACGAGGACATGCGCAAGCCCTCCTTCGCCATCGTGCGGCCCGGCACCGACATCTCGGTCCGCTT
Source organism: Reyranella sp. (assembly GCF_052439685.1). Taxonomy (GTDB): domain Bacteria; phylum Pseudomonadota; class Alphaproteobacteria; order Reyranellales; family Reyranellaceae; genus Reyranella. The sequence goes on along the minus strand of NZ_JBQVQG010000041.1, from coordinate 8,812 downwards.
CGCCGGCATCCCGATGGGCCATGAATTCACCTCGCTGGTGCTGGCGCTGCTGCAGGTCGGCGGCCATCCGAGCAAGGAAGCGCAGGAGACGATCGAGCGGGTGAAGAACCTCGACGGCGACTACACGTTCGAGACCTATTTCTCGCTGTCGTGCCAGAACTGCCCCGACGTGGTGCAGGCGCTGAACCTGATGAGCGTGCTGAACCCGCGCATCCGCCACACGGCGATCGACGGCGCCCTGTTCCAGGACGAGGTCGAGAAGCGCGGCGTGATGGCCGTGCCCTCGATCTTCCTCAATAGCCTGCCGTTCGGCCAGGGCCGCATGAGCCTGGAGCAGATCCTGGCCAAGCTCGACACCGGCGCCAACGACCGCGCGGCCGAGGAGATCGCCGCGAAGAAGCCCTACGACGTGCTGGTGGTCGGCGGCGGCCCCGCCGGCGCAGCCGCGGCCATCTATGCCGCGCGAAAAGGCATCCGCACCGGCATTGCCGCCGAGCGCTTCGGCGGCCAGGTGCTGGATACGATGGGCATCGAGAACTTCATCTCGGTCTCGCACACCGAGGGCCCGAAGATGGCCGCCGCGCTGAGCCAACACGTCAAGGACTACGAGGTCGACGTGATGGACCTGCAGACCGCCACCAAGCTGATCCCCGCGACCACGCCGGGCGGCCTGGCCACGGTCGAGCTGCAGAGCGGCGCCACGCTCAAGGCGAAGACGATCGTGCTCTCGCCCGGCGCGCGCTGGAGGCAGATGAACGTCCCCGGCGAGGCCGAGTATCGCAACAAGGGCGTGGCCTACTGCCCGCACTGCGACGGCCCGCTGTTCAAGGGCAAGCGGGTGGCGGTGATCGGCGGCGGCAATTCCGGCGTCGAGGCGGCGATCGACCTCGCCGGCCTGGTGAGCCACGTCACGCTGATCGAGTTCGATAGCCAGCTGCGCGCCGACGCGGTGCTGCAGGCCAAGCTGCGCTCGCTGCCCAACGCCACGGTGATCGTCTCGGCGCAATCGACCGAGGTGCACGGCGACGGCGCGAAGGTGACCGGCCTCGCCTACAAGGACCGCACCACCGGTGAGCAGAAGACGATCGAGCTCGAGGGCATCTTCGTGCAGATCGGCCTGGTGCCCAACACCGAGTGGCTGAAGGGCGCGATCGAGCTCAGCCCGCGCGGCGAGATCGAGATCGACGCCCGCGGCCAGACCTCGGTCCCCGGCATCTTCGCCGCCGGCGACGCCACGACCGTGCCCTACAAGCAGATCGTCATCGCCATGGGCGAGGGCGCCAAGGCCGCCCTCTCGGCCTTCGACCACCTGATCCGCAGCACGCCGGTCGAGGTGAAGGAAGCGGCTTAGTTGAAGCGAACCCACCGGGCCGGCAACGGCCCGGTGAGGCACCGCAATCAGCCGCCGCGGGCGTCCATGACGACGTCCGCGAGCTGACCCGCAAGGGCGGACACGACGATCCCTTCGAGTTCGGACACGTCGATCGCCTTGTCTTTCGCATAGGCTTTGTCGGCCTTCTCGAGCGCGAAGTAGTAGGAATTCTTCGAAGCCGCGATTCTTGCCGGAATGGTCTTTGCACCGGGCAGAATGCTTCCAGTTTTCGCCAGCAGGACGAGATATGATGCGGCGGGCGCCGTACGCCCGTTCCCATCGTCGAAGGGGTGGATCCAGTTGATCCGCCACATGACGTAAGCCGCCAGATGGGCGGCACTCGCCGTCGACCAGCGCTCGTTGACATAGTGGCACAGCTCTTCGACCAGCTCGGGGACGTCCGCACCGATCGGGGGCTTGTGCTTGCTGCCGAAGATCTCCATCCGGCCCGTGCGAAAAGCACCTGCCGTCGCTTCGATGCCCTCGACTGCTGCGCGATTCAACATGAGAAGCAGCGACGGGCGGAGCTTGAAGGGCTCGGCGTTGGGCCCGATGTGCCGCCCGGCCCGCTCCAGAACCAAGTCGATCTGGCGCAGTCCATTCTCGGACTCACGCTTCGCCCGTTCCAGCTTGTCGGTGATGAGCGGTTCGGCGACCGACCGGCTGTGACGGTCTTCACTCATGCGCTACGCCGTTCAGCCCTTCTTGGCCAGACGGTCCGCCGCCTCATCGATCATCTGGCGCGTGATCAGATCGTTTTCGATCTTGGTATTGCCATAGGCGAAGCTCCTCCTCTGCTCTTCCTGCTGAGCCGGGGTCATCTTCACTTTCTTGGCCTGCTCCAGGAGAAATTCCAGATTCTCGCTCATGGGAAACCTCCTGATAAATCAACGAACTAGGCTGCCTGCTCGCTCTAGCTTTTCACTGTAACACCGGCAACAAACCTCATCAATCTGGGCCCCGCGGGTCGAGATGAAGAAAGCAGCTTAGGCCGCATGGCAGACGACCCCGGGCCCTCGCCGGCCCGGGAAGCGCCTGCAAAATCTACCTGTCGTCTCTTCGCGCCGCGCGCTCCGGTTCGGGCGGGGTAAATCCCGCCTCGGGACGACGGGAAATAGCCAATTGCGACCGAGTCGCACGTAGGGGTGCGACATCCGTTTCAGTTGTTTCGTTTATTTCGAATATTTCGTCTACGCACCCGAATCGGCGCCCGCCGCCCGCGGCCTCACCCCGGCATCTTGTCGATGAAGCCGACCACGGAGGCGAGCCGCCCGTCCGGCGCCAGGGTGCAGAAATCGACGCCCTCGACGACCGAGGGCCCGCCGGCCGGACCCAGCGACCAGGTGAAGCGCAGATAGCGCGCCCCCGCGCTGCCGGAGGGGCCGCCCGGGGAACCGCCCAGGGAACCACCGTGCGTGTCGATCTTCGAGGTGCGCGCGAGCACGAAGCCCGGGAACTTCGCCTGCACGCCCGCCAGCATGGCATCGATCCCGGCCGGCCCGTCGCCCGCCATCACCGGATCGCGGTAGATCCCCGTCTCGCTCCAGGCCACGGCGAGGCCGGCGCGGCGGCGCGCGGGATCGGTCTTGTTCCAGGTGGCGACGTAGGCCTCGACGACGGCCTCCGGCGTGGCGGTGGGATGGGACATGGCTTCCTCCTGCGGATGGTTGATCCACGCGGGAGATAGGCCAGCACAGGCGAGGCGGCGATTGTCTGGGAGGTAATGAGAGCGTGCGAGCTGGACTTCGTACTCGCCCTACACATCACGTGGAGCGACCGCCACTAGCCCCATCCTATTCCGTGTTTAGATGCGCTAAACGAAGTTGAAAAATCGGCAAATTCGAACGCCCCAAGACCTGATAAATCGGCTAAGAAAGCAATTGATGCCGACACTCCACTGGTTGACTAGAGATCTAGATACTCAAGCAGCGAAGAGCGTGCCTTATCGGCTGCTTGAGGAAATTCCGACACTAGGGGCCGGTGACCTCAACGCTGGCAATATGCTGATTCAGGGCGACAACCTTGAAGCACTTAAGGCTCTGCTGCCGTTCTACGCCGGTCGTGTAAAGTGCATCTACATCGATCCGCCCTACAATACGAAATCTGCGTTCGAACATTACGATGACAATCTAGAACACACTCAGTGGCTAGCCATGATGTGGCCGAGGCTCGAGCTGTTGCGTGAGCTACTTTCCGAGGACGGATCAATTTGGGTATCGATTGACGACAACGAGGGACACTATCTTAAGGTCGTAATGGACGAAGTGTTTGGCCGGCATAATTTCGTCGAAACGATAATTTGGCGAAAAAACTATTCTCCCAAGTCTTCAGCTCGACACTTTTCCTCGGATCATGACTATATCCTAGTCTACGCAAAAAATGCTGCCGATTGGGCTCCGAAGTTACTCCCTCGCGGCGAGAAGCAGAACAAAGCCTATAGAAATCTAGACGACGATCCTCGCGGCCCTTGGAAGACAAGCGACCTCTCTGCTCGCAACTTCTATAGTCTCGGAAAATACGCCATTCAGACTCCCGGCGGTCGCACAATCAGCGGTCCGCCTGGCGGCAACTATTGGCGGGTATCCGAGGAACGCTTCAAAGAAATGGACAAAGATCGTCGCATCTGGTGGGGCCGGGACGGCAACGCAATCCCACAAATCAAACGGTTCCTCTCCGAAGTTAAAGATGGCGTAACCCCTCAGACGTACTGGCACTACGATGAAGTTGGGCACACGCAGGAAGCGAAAAAAGAAATTGTGGAGCTCTTTGGTGGTGACGTCTTTCTCACTCCGAAGCCGGAGCGACTGATTCAACGCATTATGTTTCTTGCCTCAAACGCTGGTGACTTAGTGCTCGACAGTCACCTCGGATCGGGCACTACCGCGGCGGTCGCACACAAGATGGGGCGACGCTATGTGGGCATCGAAGTCGGAGAACACGCCGTCTCCCATTGTGCTCCGAGACTAAAGAAGGTTGTAGACGGCGAACAAGGTGGCATATCCGAAGCTACTGAGTGGAAGGGCGGCGGCGGATTTCGGTTCTTCCAGCTAGGCCCAACTGTGTTCGATGAAGAAGGTCACATTCGGTCGGACATTCGCTTTCCACTACTCGCCGCACATGTTTGGTTCAGCGAAACAAATACTCCTTGGAATGACGCTGGTGGCGGTCCTCTCCTGGGAATTCACAATGGCCAAGCATTTGCCCTTCTTTACAACGGAATCCTTGGTGACAAACGCCCCGATGGCGGCAACGTGCCGACCCGAGCGACACTCGAAATCATTCGAAGCAAAATCGGCGCGTTGGCCCGCGACTTCTCAGGCCTATTAGTAGTGTACGGCGAGCAGTCGCGCCTAATGCCATCAACGCTCGAACGCGAGGGCATCATGTTCAAGCAGACGCCCTACGACGTGAAAGCGCGGCGCTAGGAGTTTGGCCCATGCAGCTAAAGCAATACCAAGTCGACACTCTCGACGTGCTTCGTTGCTTCTTAGAAGAAGCGAGTCTTTCTGGGCCGCGCAACGCCTATGCAATCGTTACCGATGTTCCAGAGCAATCGCGTCGTCTCGGGCGATATCGAGGTGACTACCGGCCGCTGGAAGGCCTCCCCCAGGTTCCTTACATTTGTCTTCGGCTGCCAACCGGCGGTGGCAAGACGATCCTCGGCGCCCACACCATTGAAATCGTCCGTCGCGCCTGGATCGGCAAGGACTACCCAATTGTTCTTTGGCTCGTGCCGTCGAACACGATCCGCCACCAAACTGTAGAGGCACTTCGCAATACACGACACCCTTACCGGCAAGCCATGGATGATTCCTTTGGAGGCCGAGTACGCGTATTCGACATTGCCGATTTTTCACTGATCACCCCGCAAGATATCTCAGATAACTGCTGCGTTATCGTGGGTACGATCCAAACGTTGCGAGTAGACAAGACCGAAGGCCGCAAGGTTTACGCGCATCACGAAGATTTAGAGACCCACTTTTCGGCCATTCGTGCCGATGCACCGGGCTTAGAACGCCTGGAAAGCGGTAGCATCAAGTATTCATTTGCGAACCTGCTTCATATCCATCGGCCTCTAATGATCGTCGACGAAGCGCACAACGCAGTAACCGGACTGACGCGCGAAATGCAGACGCGTGTCAGTCCATGTGCCGTCGTTGAGTTCACGGCTACACCGCGTATGAACAGCAATATCCTGCACAGCGTCACCGCCCAGGAGCTGAAGAGCGCGGAGATGATCAAACTGCCGATCGTTCTGGCCGAACACGACACTTGGCAGAGCGCAGTCAGCCGAGCGGTGGCGGATCGCGCGGCTCTGGCTAAGGAGGCTTCCACTGAAGCCGACTACATTAGACCTATCGTGCTTTTTCAGGCTCAATCGAAGGATCAAGAAGTCACCTATGACGTCTTGAAGAAGCATCTTATTGATGCCGAACAGATCGACGAGAAGCACATCGCTATCGCCACCGGCGATCAACGTGAGCTCGACGGTATCGACTTATTCGATCCCAAATGTCCGATCGAATACATCATCACTGTCGAAGCGCTCAAAGAAGGCTGGGATTGCTCCTTTGCTTATGTGTTTTGTTCCGTGGCGCGGATACAGAACGCAACGGATGTCGAGCAGTTATTGGGTCGCGTTCTTCGAATGCCATATGCCAAGCGGCGTAAAGCTGTCGCCCTGAATCGTGCGTATGCTCATGTGTCGGAAACTAAGTTCGGGGCAGCCGCCCAAACGCTAACCGATAAGCTGATCGATATGGGATTCGAAGAAGAAGAAGCCCAGCAGGCGGTCGTTGTTCAGACGGAATTCAGCACGGATAGTCTCTTCGGCTCTAGCCAGCGCGCAGCCCAACAGTTCAACCATACGATGGCAGTTCCGAGTGGCTCATTGGAGATCTTGAGCGACACTCCGGGCGTTAGCATTAGGGACGTCGGCAACGGCTCTGTCGAACTTCGTATTAGCGGACAGATAGACGCGCAACTTGAGAAGACTATCGCGGCCATTCTCCCTCTGTCCGAACGGAGCGGCTTTTCTCTGGCTGTGCAGAAGTTTCGCATCGACAACAAAGAGCTAGCTCCCGCATCAGAGTCGGGAGTGCCCTTCGTCGTACCTCGGCTCATGACCTGGGTTCAGGGCAGTTTGGAATTCGCCGATACCGATATTCTCATGGAGTACACGGACTGGCGACTAACTGACCATCCTGCGCGAATGTCAGAGCACGAATTCAATATCACGGAGACGGCAAGCAGCTTTCAGATTGATCTGGACGGACAGCGGGTCGCTTATCAGTTCATTAGCGAGGCGAAACAACTTGTCCTCGATGTGCCGGCGGAAGGTTGGACTCCTGAGAACCTGACCCTATGGCTGGACCGGCAATTGCGCCAGCCGGATATCGTGCAAACCCAGATGCTCCGATGGCTTCGGGATTGCATCGGTTACCTCGTTAGCGCTCGTAAAATCTCTATGACCGCGCTTATGCGGACCAAATTTGTGCTGGCGCGGCAACTGCGTGAGCGTATCGCTGCCGCGCGTCAATCTGAACGGACAAGTGCATACCAACGCTACTTGTTCGCGCCAGAGTCAAAGGTCGAAATCTCTTTCGACAAGGGCTTTTCCTTCGACGACAAAATGTATGCCGATGAAGGAATCCTGCGTTATCGCGGTCGCTTCAAGTTCGAGAAGCACTTCCTCGGCTCCGATCGCGTTCCGGCTTTTGATGGAAATGAAACCGGCGAAGAGTATCAATGCGCTCAGGCCTTGGAGCGATTGCCCAACGTTAAATATTGGCTGCGCAACATAGCCCGCCATCCCAACTCGTTTTGGCTTCCGACTGCCACTGACAAGTTCTATCCCGATTTCATTGCCGAATTAACGGACGGCCGCCGACTGGTCGTCGAATACAAGGGCGCGCTCACAGCCGAGGGTGCTGACACCAACGAGAAGCGGACCATTGGTGCGCTTTGGGAGCGAGCTAGCGCCAGCAAGGGCATTTTTGTTGTTGTCGAGAAAGAGATTGCAGGCAAAGATATGCATGCACAACTTGCGGCGAAAGTCGGGAGTTGATGTTTCAAGATTTCGATGGACTGAGAAGCAAGAAGAAGCCGGAAAAGCTGGCCCTAAGAAGAATCGCGGCAGGTCGCACCTCCATCGGCACTCGGTAGCTTCGCGCTTGGCGACAGTCAGGCAGTAGCTCGTGGTTGTCTTTGCCTCGGAGGTTTACATGCAGTTTGCCCTGATCGACGGATTGCGCAGTAAAGCTAGTCCCGCCCTTGCAGGTGTATGCCAAACATGCACCTCCCCAGTAATTTCCAAATGCGGACCGCTGCGCTCCTGGCATTGGGCCCATCAAGGTCGTCGCCAGTGCGATCCTTGGTGGGAAGAGTCAGAATGGCATGTTGCTTGGAAAGGTAGATTCCCAAGCGAATGGCAGGAAATCATTCTTCATGCCGACGACGGCGAGAAGCACATCGCTGATGTAAAGACGCCGGATGGTCGGGTGGTCGAATTCCAGCATTCGCGACTGAAAGACGATGAACGCCGCGCGCGTGAGTTTTTCTACAAAAACATGATCTGGGTGGTAGATGGGCTCGCCCGGAAGCGCGATCTACCCAGCTTTAAGAAAACGCTGCGGCGAACCAACCATCCGCTAGTCTATTCCGGCCAGGCAGTAGATTGCGCGCTATTGCGCGATTGGGCCGGTCGACCGGTCGACGTGTTTCTGGATTTTGGAGATAAAGCCGTATGGTGGTTGCATCCGAACACTGAAATGGGATTGCTTCTTACGCCCGTGGCCGTCAACGCCTTCACGGAGATGCTTCATAAGGCAATGCCCTTCCAGCCTATCCGTATCGAAAACCACACTCACAAGGCGCCTGTAGCGGCCGTGCAACACCAGCCAAACCGAAGCACCTCAGGCTTTCTTCCGTACATTCGCCGGTCGCGCCGCTTTTAGCCGGGCGGGGTCACTGTTGGATTGTATTCCGCATCCAGAAGGTGGCTTCGCTGACACAGCAACTGGCATTGCGTCCCCTGCAATCCTATCGCTGGCTTCAGCCTCATCCCCCCGCCGCCTTGATCCTCTCCTCTAGCATCCCGCGGATCGGGGCATCCGCCGGAAGGAGCGCCAGCAGCGTCTTCCAGCGCTGCAGCGCCGCCGGCTTGTTGCCCGCGGCCTCGGCGGCGACGCCCAGGTAGAACAGGGCCAGCGCGTTGCGCGGCTCGGCCTTCTCCAGCCGCTCCAGCACGGCGACGGCCTGGGCTGACGGGACCGCGCCGGGCGCCAGCTGGCGCACATGCGCCTCGGCCCAGTCGGCCAGGATGCGCGCGTCGACGGGGGCCAGCGTGTCGGCGCGGGCGTAGGCGTCGGCGGCGTTGGCGTTCTCGCCCAGCACCTTCCAGGCATTGGCCAGGCGCAGCCAGCCGGCGCGGTCCTGCGG
>NZ_JBQVQG010000040.1:0-38921 GCF_052439685.1 Reyranella sp. | reverse complement strand
CCCCCGCGCGCGCGGGAGGCCGACCTGTAAGGGGCCAGTGGGGGCTGCGTAGAGCGTTATGTCGCAAGACTTTTACGAGCTGCTCGGGGTGAGCCGGACGACCAGCGCCGACGACATCAAGAAGGCGTATCGCAAGCTCGCGATGCAGCATCATCCGGACCGCAATCCCGGCGACAAGGAAGCGGAACGGAAATTCAAGGAAATCAGCCACGCCTACGACATCCTGAAGGATCCGGAGAAGCGTGCCGCCTACGACCGCTACGGCGCGGCCGCGTTCGAGGGCGGCGCGGGACCCGGCGGCCCGTTCCAGGGCGGCCAGGGCTTCGATTTCGGCTCGGTGTTCGGCGATATCTTCGAGGAAATGTTCGGCGCCAACGGCGCGCGCGGACGCGGACGTGCCGACATGCGCGGGCAGGACCTGCGTTTCAATCTCGAGATCACGCTGGAACAGGCCTATTCGGGCACCGAAGCGACGGTGCGCGTGCCAAGTTCCATCACCTGCGAGGTCTGCCACGGCAGCGGCGCAGAAGCCGGCTCGAAGCCGCAGCAATGCCCGACCTGCCAGGGCCGCGGCCGTATTCGCGCACAGCAGGGCTTCTTCACCGTCGAGCGCGCCTGCCATACCTGCCACGGCGCCGGACAGGTGATCGACAAGCCGTGCAAGAATTGCGGCGGCCAGGGTCGCGTGCGCCGCGAGAAGACGCTGAAGGTCAACATTCCGGCGGGGGTCGAGGACGGCACGCGCATCCGCCTGAGCGGCGAGGGCGAGGCCGGTGCCCGTGGCGGTCCGGCCGGCGATCTCTACGTCTTCCTGTCGGTGCGCCGCCACCAGCTGTTCGAGCGCGAAGGACCGGACGTGCACTGTCGCGTGCCCATTTCGATGGTGCAGGCCACCTTGGGCGGTAACATCGAGGTGCCGACGCTCGACGGCAAGATGGCGCGCATCAACATTCCGGCGGGCGCGCAGGGCGGACACCAGTTCCGTATGCGCGGCAAAGGCATGCCGATCATGCGCTCCAGCCAGCATGGCGACATGTACATCGAGATCAATGTCGAGACGCCGACCAATCTCACGGCCAAGCAGAAGGAACTGCTCAAGGAATTCGAGAAGGCCGGCAAGACCAGCCCCGAATCCGAGGGCTTCTTCAGCAAGGTCAAGGAGATGTTCGGCGGCTGAGGCCGCCGACATTCAGCCTGAGGCTTCGACTTGATCTAGGCCGCCAGCACGCAGCGCACCGCGTGGGCTGCCTCGACCTCGCGAAGCGACGGCACGGCCGTCGTGCAGTCGGGACGGACGAACTTGCAGCGTGGCGCGAAGCTGCAGCCGTCCGGCACGGCAGCAAGATCGGGCGGCGCGCCCGGGATTGATTCAAGGCGCTGGCCGCGCATGCCGTCATGCACCGTCGACGCCAGCAGGCCGCGACTGTAGGGGTGCTGCGGCGCGTCGACCATGCGCTCGACCGGGGCCATTTCGACCAGCTTGCCGGCATACATGACCCCGATCCGGTCGGAGACCTCGACGGCCACGCCAATATCGTGGGTAACGAAGATGACGCCCAGATTGAACTCGCGCTGCAGCTCACGAATCAGCAGCAGCACCTGAATCTGGACCGTGGCGTCGAGCGCCGTGGTCGGCTCGTCCGCCAGCAGCAGCGTCGGATTGCAGGAGAGCGCCAGCGCGATCATGGCGCGCTGACGCATGCCGCCCGACATCTCGTGCGGATAGGCTTTCAGCCGCTGCGCCGGCGAGGGAATCCTCACCATCTCCAGCAAATCCTTGGCACGCTTCATGGCCTCGGTCTCGCTCTTGCCGGTGTGGCGGCGTACCGTCTCGGCGATCTGCTGGCCGATGGTGAAGACCGGATCGAAGGCCGTCGCCGGCTCCTGGAAGATCATCGAGACCCGCTGGCCGCGCAGATCGGACAGGGCCCTGGGCTCCATTTCGAGGACCTCGTCGCCCTGTAGCTTGATGCTGCCGGACCAGCGCGTGCGATGCTCCGGGTGTAGCCGCAGGATCGAGCGCAGGGTGACACTTTTTCCTGAGCCGGATTCGCCCAGGATTCCCAGCGTCTCGCCGCGCGCGAGATCGAAGCTGACGCCGTTGACGGCATGCACCGTCCTGTCGGGCGTGACGAAAGTGACGTGGAGGTCGCGGACCTGCAGCAGGTTGGTCATGCAGCCCTCGCCTTGGAATGGCCCGAGCCCGCCACGCGCATGTGGCAGGCCACGGCCTGGTGTCCGGACTCCGCCAGGAGTGGCTCGGTGCGGGCGCAGACATCCTCGGCGAAGGGACAGCGCGTGCGGAACCGGCAGCCCGAGGGCGGATCGATGGGATTGGGCGGATCGCCCTGGATCGGCGCCTCGCGGGTGCGCTTGCGCGGATCCATCGACGGCCGCGCCGAGAGAAGCGCGCGTGTGTAGGGATGCTGCGGATCGCCGTAGATCGCCTCGACCGGCCCCAGCTCGACGATCTTGCCGAGATACATGACCAGCACGCGATCGCTGAGATACTGCACGACGTTGAGATCGTGGCTGATGAACACGTAGGTAAGGTCGAGCTCGGTCTTGAGGTCGACCAGCATGTTCAGCACCTGCGCCTCGACCGACTTGTCGAGCGCCGACACCGCCTCGTCGAGAATGATGAGGCGCGGCCGCAAGGCGAGCGCCCGCGCGATGTTCACCCTCTGGCGCTGGCCGCCCGACAGTTCGTGCGGATAGCGCGAGGCGTAGTTCACCGGATCGAGGCCGACCTTGCTCAGGAGATCGCGGACCCGCTCGCGCGCCTCGGCCGCAGGCAGGCCGTGCGCGCGCGGCGCGAAGGCCAGGGTCTCGGCGATGGTCAGGCGTGGATTGAGCGAGGCGTAGGAATCCTGGAACACCATCTGCACCTGGCGGCGCAACTCGTTCACCGTGATGCCGTGCGGCTCGTCGACCGGATCGCCGTCCAGCACCATCGTGCCCTTGTCCGGTTTGATCAGGCGGATCAGCAGCCGCGCCACCGTCGACTTGCCGCAGCCCGATTCGCCAACGACGCCCAGGGTCTCACCCTTGGCGACCGAGAGGGTGAGATCGTCGACCGCGCGCACGACCTTGGTGGTGCGGCCAAGCAGGCCGCCTGGGATCGGGAAATGCTTGCGCAGGCCGGTCGCCAGCAGCAGCGGCTGGGCCGGGCCGCCGCGATCCTGGATGGGAAGCAGCGTGTCCATGTCAGGCCTTCACGTCCATGGCCGCGCGCAGGCCATCGCTCATCAGGTTGAAGCAGATCGAGGTGATGAAGATCATCACGCCCGGCAGGGCCGCGAGGACCGGATTGACGTAGATCGCTTGCCGCAGCGTGTTCAGCATCAGGCCCCACTCGGGTTCCGGCGGCTTCACGCCGAGGCCGAGGAAGCTTAGACCCGCGGCCAGGATGATCGCGACGCTGATCAGCGACGTCGCATAGACCAGGATGGGTCCCAGCACGTTCCCCAGCACATGGACCCTCACGATGGTGAAGGCCGAGGCGCCACTGGCCTTGGCGGCATCGACGAAGTCGAACCCGCGCACCTGCGTGGTGACGCTCTCCGAGACGCGGCAAATCGGCGGGATGAACACCAGCGTGAGCGACAGCAGCGTGTTTTCCGTGCCGGCCCCCATCGCGCCCGAGAGCGAGATCGCGAGCAGCACCGACGGGAACGCGTAGAAGACGTCCATGACCCGCATGATCGCCATGTTGGTCTTGCCGCCGACGAAGCCGGCGAGAATGCCCAGGCTGCCGCCGATCAGCAGGGCGAACACAACCGGCGTCACGCCCATGAACAGCGACAGCCGGCCGCCGTAGATCAGGCGGGCAAACATGTCGCGCCCCAGCTCGTCGGTGCCCAGCCAGTGGTTCGGTGACCCCAGCGGGTAGAGGCGGCGCAGCATCGAGGTCTTGTAGGGATCCGCCAGATAGAGATAGGGCGCGGCGATCGACGCCAGCACCAGCAGGATCAGGATCGCCGCGCAGACCAGGGTGACCGGATCGCGGCGCAGGCGCCGTCCGACCGACTGCCAGTAGCCGCGGCCGGCGGAGGTGGGCGTCGGTTTCACCAGGATGGCGCCGCCGACGTCGAGGGAGGGACTTTGCAGGGCCATCGGTTCAGCCTCGCTTGATGCGGGGATCGACCATCGTCTGGATGATATCCACGGTCAGGTTGAGCAACATGAAGAAGCCGGCCAGCACCAACGTCGTGCCCTGCAGGATCGGCAGGTCGCGACGGAAGATGGCGCTGTTCAGCAGGAAGCCGGTGCCTGGCCAGGCGAACACCGTCTCGATCAGGATCGAGCCGCCGATCAGGTTGCCGGCCTGCAGGCCCATGACGGCGAGGCAGGTCGGGGCGGCGTTCTTCAGCACATGGAACAGGATGCGGCTGTCGCGCATGCCCTTGGCCTGCAGCGCCGTCACAAACTCCATGTTCAGCGTTTCCTTGACGGTCGAACGCACCGTGCGGGTGACGACGCCAAGAGGAATGACGGAAAGGGCGATGGTCGGCAGAACCATATGGGCGAGGTGCGCGCGATCGAAGGTCCAGCCGGTGGAATTCTCAGGCCCGATGCCCATGGGCGGCAGGACGCCGAGCTCGACCGCGAAGATGATGACCAGCACGATCGCCAGCCAGAAGTGGGGCACGCTGACGCCGATCAGCGAGATCACCGTGACCAGCCGATCGACGATGCGAGACTTGGCGTAGGCAGCCGCGGTGCCCAGGATGACCGCCAGGCTGAAGGCGAGCAGCGTTGCGGCGATCGCCAGGATGATGGTGTTGCCGAAGGCGCTGCCGACCTCGGAGGCGACCGACCGGCCGGTGCCGATCGAGGTGCCGAGATCGCCCGTCAGTGTCACGCCGAGCCAGCGCAGATACTGAACCGGCAGCGGCTGGTCGAAGCCGTAATATTCCTTGAGCTTGTCGACGACTTCCTTGGGCGCGTCGGGCGGCACGATCGCCGAGATCGGATCTCCCGGTGCCAGGTGCACCAGCGCGAAGACGAGCAGCGACACGCCGAAGGCAACAGGGACCAGGTAGATCAGGCGGCGTAGGGCATAGAGGAGCATTGCGGCCCGCCTCTCTCTTCGTTGCTGTGGTTACTTGAGTTCGACCGGCGTCAGGTCCTGGAACCAGCTCTGGGCCTGAACGAAGCCCTTCACCTTGGGACTCATGGCGCGCGGATTGAGATCGTGCGCGATCCAGACCCAGTAGGCCTGGTCGACGATGTAGGTGTGGACGTCCGACAGGGCCTTGGTCTGTTCGGCCTTGTCGAAGCTCGTGTGCGCCTTGTTGATCATGGCATCGAGCTTGTCGTCCTTCAGGATGCCCCAGTTGGCACCGACCGGCGGCACGAAGTTGCTGTTCATCAGGCGCGTGAAGGCCGAGTAGGGATCGACCGTGGCGCGGCTGATGTTGATGCCGTTGACGCCCGCCTTCTTGGCATTGTCGCCCGTCACCGGCTGGAAGGAGAAGTTCACCAGCGCATTCCACTCCATCACCTCGAACGAGGCGTCGAAGCCCACGGCATTCAGGTTCTCCTGCACGTATTCGTTCATCGGCAGCGGCAGCATCTGGCCCGAGCCCGAGGTCGAGATGGCGATCTTGATCTTCGGCTTCTTGGTCGCGCTGTAGCCCGCTTCGGCCAGCAGCTTCTTCGCGGCCGCCGGATCGTACTTGATGTCGAAGGCTGGCGAGCCGAACCACGGATGCCCCGGATAGACATGGCCCTTCGACTCGATCATCAGCCCGCCCAGCAGCTTGTTGAGGCCGGCGCGATCGATGGCGAGGTTGGCCGCTTTACGCACGCGGATGTCGGTCCATGGCGAGCCTTCGACCATGCTCGGCTGATAGGCCCAGTTGTGCGGATACTTGTTGGTGACGATGGTCATGCCGCCCTGCTTGAGGCGCGGAATGGCGTCGGGGGCAGGCACCTCGATCCAGTCGACCTGGCCTGCCAGCAGCGCCGCCGTGCGGGTGGCCGCCTCCGGCATCGGGAACAGGATCACCTTGTCGAGTTTCGGCACCCGCGCCTTTTCCCAGTAATCCGCGTTGCGCGAGAGCTCCATGCGCTCACGCGGCACGACGCGGTCGACCTTGAACGGGCCGGTGCCGGACGGATTGAGCGCGACCTTGTTCCAGTCCTTGCCCTGTTTCTCCCAGTTCGCCGGACTCGAATAGAAGACGTACGACATGTCGTAGGGAAACAGCGAATTGACGATGCGCGTCGTGAGTTCGACCGTGTTCTTGTCGATCTTCCTGTATCCGACCAAAGTCGGAATGCGCGCCCGCACCTGCGCCATCTGCTTGCTGTCGAACTGCGGCGACTTGTCGTTCAGCACCTTGTCGAGGTTCCAGATCACGGCGTCGGCATCGAAGTCCGAGCCGTCGTGGAACTTCACGCCCTCGCGCAGCTTGAAAATCCACTTGGTCGGTTCGCCCTCGACCGGCGCCCACGACACAGCGAGACCGGGACGGATGTCGGCGATCGTGTCGGCTTTCGACAGGTCCCAGTTCACGAGCGCGTCATAGATCGTGTAGCCGGCGAACCGGAAACCCTCGAACCCCTGGTCGGGCTGGCCCGTCGTCAAGGGTATGTCCGCGGCTGTCATGCCGATGCGCAGAGTGCCCTGCGCAAGGGCAGGCGCTGTCGTTGCGGCAAGGACGCCCAGTCCGGCGACGGCGACGCGAAGGCGCTTGAACATTCACTACTCCCGGGTTCGGCGATCCCGTCGATGCACCAACGGGGGGACCTCGTCGCATTCCGTCATGCAAGCGCCAAGCCAACGCAACATGGAGGCGCTAGGCATGAAGCGGCATGTCGATTGCATGCACCAATCGTTGCGGAGGGATGTCATGACATCATCGACCAGGGCGCTGTCGCTCGAGGAGTTTCGGATACGCGCCGCGCAGACCGGTCTCACCTTGACCGAGGAAGATATCGGCCACCTGCACAAAGGCTATGTCGGCCTGCTCGGGCTGATGGAACGAATCCCCGAGCGATGGGCCTGGGCCGCCGAACCGCCTCAAGTCTTCCGCGCTGACGAGTAGAGCTCCATGACCGATTTGACGACGCTCGGCATTGCCGAGGCCGGCCGCCTGATGGCGCGCGGCGAACTCACTTCGACGGCGCTGACGGAGGCCTTCCTGGCGCGCATCGCCGCCGTCGATCCCACCCTCAACAGTTACGTCACGGTCACGGCAGACATCGCGCTGAACGCCGCGCGGCAGGCCGACATGGAAATGCGCGGCGGCCTGCGACGCGGGCCGATGCACGGCATCCCGATCGGCCTGAAGGACATCTACGAGACCGCCGGCATCAAGACGACGGGCCATTCGCATCTCAAGATCGACTATGTGCCGGCCATCGACGCCGAGACGGTGCGACGCCTGAAGGCCGGCGGCGCCGTGATTCTGGGCAAGCTCGGCACGCACGAGTTCGCCAACGGGGCGATGACATCGGACCAGCCGTTCCCGCCCGTCCGCAATCCGTGGAACACCGCCTACCAGCCCGGCGGCTCCTCCAGCGGCTCGGGCGCCGCGATCGCGGCTGCACTCTGCATGGGCGCCATGGGCTCCGACACCGGCGGCTCGATCCGCAATCCGGCAGGCTATTGCGCCATCGCGGGCATCAAGCCGACCTATGGTCTGGTGAGCCGCTGCGGCATCTTCCCGCTTTCGTTCAGCCTCGACACGGCCGGGCCGATGGCCTGGACGACCGAGGACTGCGCGCTGATGCTCGACGTGCTGGCCGGGCACGATCCCAACGACCAGGCCTCGGCGCGCACGCCCAAGGTCGATTACGGCGCGGCGGCGCAACGCCCGATCAAGGGCATGCGCATCGCGCTGGCGCGCAGCTGGTACGAGGGACCCAACGGCAAGCTCTCGGCGGATATGGCCGCGGGGATGGAAGAGGCCGCGCGCGTGATGCGCGATCTCGGCGCCACCGTCGACGAGGTGATCTTCCCCGACATCCGCGACTATCACATCTGCGGCCGGGTCATCATCACGACCGAGGCGCATGCCATCCATCGCCGCGACGTGATCGAGCGGCCCGAGAAGTTCGGCTACACGACACGCCGCCGCTTCCAGCTCGGCGCCTTCCTGTCGGCCGAGCAGTACCTCTCGGCGCTGCGCTTCCGCCGCAAGTTGCAGCAGGACACGCGCGAGGCGATGCGAGGTTACGATCTCGTGATGACGGCCAACCAGTGGGGGCCGCCGGAAATCTTCGAGGACCCGGCGCCGATCTTCCACTTCCTCGGCAAGCCGTCGCTCAGCATGCCCTTCAACGTCACGGGGCAGCCTGCCGCTGCGGTGTGCTGTGGCTTCGATGCCGGCGGCCTCCCGCTCGCCTTCCAACTCGCCGGCCGTCCTTTCGACGAAGCCAGCGTGCTGGCGGCCGGCTCTGCCTACGAACGCGCGACGCCCTGGCGTTCGCATCGCCCGAAACTCTGACAACGGTGGGTGTTTGCCTTAGCCGGTGCGAAGGGTCGCGGCCGCTTCATCGAAGGTCGGCGATCTGACGCCTTCGAGGAAGCTCCGCAGGGCGACCCTGGCGCCGATACGTTGAGCCTCGAAAGAGTTCGAGCTCAGCCTTCCCTCGCGGAAGGCGGCACTGAACTCCGCCGGCGACGGGGCGGTCAGGTCCGTCTCGGTGAAATCGGGCTTCGTCTCGAGCACGTACAGGCCGGTGGCGCAGCCATGGAAGAGCTTCACGAATTGCCGCATCAGAAAGACCCGGGCCCGCAACACGGTGTCGGAGGGTCGCCCGCGCCACGCCGTCAGCAGCGCCTCCTGCAGGTCGGGTGTGCCGGCGCGATACATCGTCATGAGCGCGAGGTCCACGGCAGGATCGTTCCGAAACGCCGTCTCCCAGTCGATCAGCCATAGCCGGTCGCCATCGAACAGGATGTTGCCGGGGTGTGAATCGTTGTGGCTGGAGACGAGACTGGATGCGTCCCACGGATAGGCTGCACGCAATCGCTTGTAGGCGTCTCGGTGGGGATCGAGCAAACCCCGGTAGAGATCGGTCGCCTGCAGGCGGTCGAGCAGGCCCCCGACCAGCGACGGGTAATCGGCCACGGGCGCGAAGGGCTCAGTGGCCTGGAGGCGTGCCGCGAGACTTCCGAGTGCATGCGCCAGCGCCTCCGGCCCGCCCGGATAGGCATCGAGCGACCGACTCTCTACGAAAGCCATGATCGCCACGCCGGCCTCGGGATCGTCGTAAAGCACCGGCGGTGCGAGACCAACCTCCGCCGCTGCGCGCATGCAGGCATAGGCGCGCCGCGGATCGCGAATCTCGTCACGCAGGGAGGATTCGAGGCGCAGAATCCACCGCCGGCCGCCGACCTCAATGCGAAGAATCGAGGCCGAGGCGCCCGTCACGATCGGCTGCGCATCCACGACGGACGCGGCGCCGAAGGCGGCGGTCAGGGCCTGCCGCGCCCGTGCACGGCGATCGGGAGAAAGGAAGGCGAACGGCTCGTCGATGCGACCCCCTCAGCACCCAAGTTTCTTCGCAAGATCGATCATCGAGGTGCCGACCGCGTTCCACTCGCCCTCGGCCTTGAGGTCGCGCTTCTGGTTCGGGCCGTGCTCGTTGGGGCGGAGCACGAAGCCGGTGGAGAGGCCGCACTTCTGCGCCGCGGCCAGGTCTCCGTTGTGGGCGGCGACCAGCATCACCTGCTCGGGCTTCACGTACATGCTGTCGACCACGCCGAGATAGGCTTCGGGGTCGGGCTTGTAGTGATGGAAGGTCTCGCCGGAGAAACAGTGATCCCACGGGATGCCGCCGTTCTTGGCCATGTTGATCAGCAGCGCGACGTTGCCGTTGCTGAGCGTCGCCACGACGAACTTCTTCTTCATCATGCCGATGCCCTCGACCGAATCGGGCCACGGCCGGAGCTTGTGCCAGAGGTGCGTGAACTCCCACGCGCCTTCTTCGCCGGGATGCTTCAGCCCGCGCTTCTGGAGCAGCATCTCGAAGGCTTCCTTGTGCAGATCGTCGATGCGCGTCCACGGCAACTCACCCTTGCGCACCCGCGTCATCTGCGGCTGGTAGAGGCCGCGCCAGTCGTCGGCGAAGCTCGTCCAGTCGGTGTCGATGCCGTATTTCTTGCCGAGCGCGGGCAGGTCCTGGATCAGGCTGCCGCGCCAATCGACGACGGTGCCGAAGACATCGAAAATGCAGACCTTCAGATTGGCGGGGACGTTCGACATTGGGTAGCTTCCTCTCATGGTTTGGAAGCACGATAGAGTGAGCGGCGCGGACGGCAAGCCAAGATGCGGCTGGGTTTCCGACGATCCGCTCTACCAGGAATACCACGACACGGAATGGGGACGTCCGCTGCGCGACGATCGCGCGCTGTTCGAACTCCTGACCCTGGAAGGCTGCCAGGCCGGCCTCTCGTGGATCACCGTGCTGCGCAAGCGCGAGCACTATCGCAAGGTCTATGACGGGTTCGAGCCTGCGAAGATCGCGCGCTATCGCCCTGCGAAGCTGGAGAAGCTGCTGCTCGATCCCGGCATCATCCGCCACAAGGGCAAGATCGCCGCCAGCGTGAGCAACGCCCAGGCCTATCTCGCGCTGCAGGAACGCGAGGGCTCCTTCTCGAAGTATCTGTGGGGCTTCGTCGGCGGCACGCCGAAGAAGAACCGGCCGAAGACCCTCAAGGACGTGCCGGCCCGGACGGCCGAAAGCGACGCCCTGTCGAAAGCCCTTCAGAAGGCCGGCTTCAAGTTCGTCGGCTCCACCATCTGTTATGCCTTCATGCAAGCCTCCGGCATGGTCGACGACCATGTCGCGGGCTGCCACTGCGCCAAGGAGTAGTTCGTTGACCAAGCGTGTGTACATCGCGGCCCTCGGGACCGAGACCAACCAGTTCGTCCCCTTCCCGACCGGCCTGCGCGGCTATCAGGAACATGGCATCTGGCACGGCGACGCCACGAAGCACGAGCCGACCAACTTCACGGCGCCCGTCCATGTCTGGCGCAAGGAGACCGAGAAGCGTGGCTGGACCGTGATCGAGGGGCTCTCGACCTTTGCCGCCCCCTCGGGCACGACCGTGCGCAAGGTCTATGAGGATTTTCGCGACGAGATCCTCGACGGCGTGAAGGCCGCCCTGCCGCTCGACGCCGTGCTGATCAACGTCCACGGCGCGATGGTGGCCGACGGCTATGACGACTGCGAGGGCGATCTCCTGTCGCGCATCCGCGCCATCGTCGGGCCCAAGGTCGCGATCGGCGCCGAGTTCGACCTGCACTGCCACCTGAGCGCGCTGATGCTCGACAGCGCCGACGTGCTGGTCGGCTACAAGGAATACCCGCATACCGACACGATGGAGCGGGCGGCGGAGTTGTTCGCCATCATCGCCGACACGGTCGAGGGCAAGGTGAAGCCGGTGATGGCGCGCTACGACTGCCGCATGATCGCGCAGTACCGTACCTCCGTGCCGCCGATCAACGAGTTCGTCACCCGCATGAAGAGCCTCGAGGGCAAGGACGGCATCCTGTCGGTGTCGCTGAGCCACGGCTTTTCCTTCGCCGACGTGGAGGATGTCGGCACGCGCACCCTGGTCGTGGCCGACGGCGACATGGCCAAAGCCGAAGCGCTGGCCGAGCAGCTGGGCAAGGAGCTGTGGGACAATCGTGAGCGCTATGCCACGAAGTATCTCACCGTCGAGGAGGCGATGGACCGCGCGGCCTCGCACAACCAGGGCCCGCTGGTCCTGGCCGACCGTGCCGACAATCCCGGCTCCGGCGCGCCGGGCGATTCGACCTTCGTGCTGAAGGCGCTGGTCGAACGCGAGATCGGGCCGGCGCTGTTCGGCGTGATGTGGGATCCGATGGCCTTCCAGATCGCCGAGGAGGCGGGCGAGGGTGCGCCCATTCGCATGCGGCTGGGCGGCAAGTCGGGCACGGTGAGCGGCGATCCGGTCGACCTCGACGTCACGGTGAAGAAGATCGCCCGCAACGTCTTCCAGCCCTACGGGCCGGTGATGTCGCCGCTGGGAGACATGGCGCTGCTCTCGTCGGAGCATGTCGACATCGCGATCTGCACGCGGCGCAACCAGACCTTCCACGCCGACGCGTTCCGCGCTGTCGGCGCCGAGCCGGCCGACTACCGCGTCGTCGTCGTGAAGTCGGCGCAGCATTTCTATAACGGCTTCGTCGGCGTCGCGAAGGAGATCCTCTACGTCGCCACCCCCGGCGCCGCCGACCCCGACGTCACCCGCTGGCCCTACACCAAGCGCAAGACACCGTTCTGGCCGAAGGTCGCGGATCCGTGGATCTGACTTTGGGGGCGTTCAATCATAACTTATAGAGAATGGAATCTAAGTAGCGACCTGGCGTGACCAATCATTAATTAGAGAGCCAACTCGGGCGACATCGCGCTTGGCAAGAGTTCCACTGTGCATGATCACGTTTCTGGAGCGTTCAATTGCATCGAATATCTGGGCAGCCCAATCAATATTGTGAATGAATGGCTCGAATTGAGAGAAGTTCTGCCGAATTATGTTCAGCAGATTTGGCAACATCGTGAAGTTGATCGGGTCTTGGCCACGCTGTGAATGCCATCGGACTTTTACTTCTTCCTCCATCCGTTGATTTGCCAGCATCCGAATCTTCTCGGAAACACTCGTCGACCACCAGTCTTCACCCTTGTCTTCTAAGAGCGTTCTCGAGATGAGCTCTCGTACCGAGTTTTCAAATGCAGCTATAGCAACGTATACAACTGCCATTTCTCTCGCCGCCGCAACATGACGCTCGTCCAATACTGAGATGCTTGCGAGCGTTTCCAATTCCTCTTGATTATGAAAGACAGATCGACGTGTCATGCGCCCCGCGTTATCCAAGGCTTCTTCCGTAAGATGCGCCTTCATTACGAAGCTATAGGCTCGATCCAGGTTATTCATAGCAATAGATGCTCCCGCAAACTCCTGAATAGCGCATCGTACACTTTTGGATCACGAGACTCTGGAAGAATGATCTGAATGTTGTAGTGGAGTCCTCCCAGGGTCTTCGTTGACACACCTGAAGCTGTCGACACCGGATTAGGCAAAATCGACTGATCGGCCTGTTCCTCTGATTGAATAGCTACGGCCGGGCGTTTGCCAAAATCCGCGAGCTTCGCGAGAGCCCCGAAAGTCATTGAAATCTTGTCGAGCACAGCCTCGCTAAGTTGACCTTGAGAAAGGGTTTTTAGCTTGTTGGTTATGTCCGCTTTCGAAAGTGTATGGGCTTGCTTATTAATTTGGTAGAGGTCTGAATATGCTTCTTCAATTGCCTCTCCTAGCACAGCCGCAGATTGGGTTTGATCCAGGAATCGAAAGTAACGCTCTTGCGGGCGTCCTTCTGCATCCAAAAACCCTAACGCCTTTAGGACTCCAATTACAAGGCGATCAGAGGTCGACTTGAAATCCAAAGACTCTAGAAATCTAGTCGTGAATTTCTCGGGCGCTTTAGCGTTACGGATTGCGTCGAAGATACTTTCAAGATTCTTTGACGACGTTAGATACGATGTCGGAAGTGCCATTCGCTTTCTCCTCGCTACTTGTCGATCGGAGAAGACTTGTTGAGGCTCACTCCTCGGGAGTGATATCCTCAACGATATCCAGCTCATCCCAATCAAAATCCCAGCCGACCGCAGCAAGCGGACGCACGGGGATACCTGCAAGGGATGCCATACTTTCAAATAGGCCCATGAACCGAGCCGCAATTGTTGGACAGACTACGGTTTTCACATATCTGGCAATTTCGCTATTAGATGCCGATTTGTCGTGCTCTACCACAACGTAGAAACCAGCTTCTAAGGTCCAAGCTGGCGTCTTCCGACTTTTTTTTGACGACGCGACTGTGCAAGTCCACACATCAACATATGATGTCCAACCACCGTTTTTCTTCGCCGACGAGAGTGAAGAGGAAATGGTGGGCGTAACCAGTTCTTCCCCAAAGAAAGCAGGATCAGGCCGCACGTCGGATTTGCAATGCACCAGCCGCATAGCCCCAATCTTAGTTGGCCCTCGCGATGTATTTGCCGGGCGAACAGCGACCTGACCGCGTGACTTCTTGTTTGAGTTCTTGGTCATTAGTGGCGCCTTTCTTTGGCAATAGCTTCGCCCCAAGCGACCACAATCTCATCTTCAGAACGAGATGTTTTT
Source organism: Reyranella sp. (assembly GCF_052439685.1). GTDB lineage: Bacteria > Pseudomonadota > Alphaproteobacteria > Reyranellales > Reyranellaceae > Reyranella. Next base: position 24,757 of record NZ_JBQVQG010000040.1, on the reverse strand, counting down.
CTAAGCTTCACGACAACATTGCTTTCACTTACTTGCGAAATCATTTCAGGCGCCGCTTCCCAGTTTTCTCTAACGGTTCTGGCTGCGGCTTCTGCCTCCACAAGCACACCCTCAAGGGCGCGCCCCACAAGTTCATTCAGTGAGATCTGCCTAGACACAGCGAACCAAGCGCATTTCTTATGAAGATCTGGAGCAATTCTAACGTTGAATGTCCCGCTATATTGCTTGTCTGGATTTTTGCCAATCTCCTCGCAATCAGCGAGATATTCATCCACGAGTGCATGAAACTCTGCTTCCACTTTTGAAGCATCATGTGTTTCAGTCGTTAGATGATCGCGTACGTGAAGGACTTGGATGACGATCCTTCCATCCTCAAAGTCAACCGTCGCTTGATAACCTTTGTATTCGAGTACGTCGCTCATAACAAACCCTCCGCCTCAAGCGTCGTTCTCAGTCGCTTTATGAATCCGCGAGTCATTTTCCCATCATGAGGCACGTGGACTTTTATGACATGTTTGTTGCTCATGCGGACGAATGTGCGTTTAGACCCGCCAGTCTTCGAATTCTTCTTTTGCTCATAACCCAGCAACCCAAGCAGCACTTCGAACTCTCGCCAACGGAACTCAACCGTGGCGCGCCGAAAGGCAGCTTGTAGCGCGGGCAACGAACTCATTAGCGTCAATGGTATTCGAGTTTGCCACTAGAGTCCAGTTGCAGATATCCGTTCTTGCGGATATTCGCCAAGCGGGGAAATGGAGGCCGCTGGAAGAAAGAAACACACCTTGTCTTACGAGCCCCCTGCCTATGCAGCATTCAGTTGTTGAGTTCTTTCACAACAGCGGCTCCAGCGCCTCGCGCGTCGTCTTGCCTTCGACCACGGGCACGACCTCGAACTCGACGACCTCCTGCCAGTCGGCGATCCATTTCTGGAAGAGCGTGATGTCGTCGGTGCGCATGAGCTGGAAGCAGCGGCCGAGATCGGCCGTCACGTAGCTCGCGACGAATTCGAGTCCGTCGGGCAGGCCGCGGCCCTTCTGCAGCTTGCGATAGACGGCCTTGCCGTCCTGGCTCTTCAACTTCTCGACCACCATGAAGCGCCTGTGTTCCCATCGCTTCCGGTCCGTTAGGCTGGGCCAACCAACGAGAAGCGGAACGAGATGAAGATCGCCCGCAACGTCTTCCAGCCCTACGGGCCGGTGATGTCGTCGCTGGGCGACATGGCGCTCCTGTCGTCGGAACATGTCGACATCGCCATCTGCACCCGCCGAAACCAGACCTTCCACGCCGACGCCTTCCGCGCGGTCGGTGCCGAGCCGGCCGACTACCGGGTCGTCGTCGTGAAGAGCGCGCAGCATTTCTATAACGGCTTCGTCGGCGTCGCGAAGGAGATCCTCTACGTCGCCACCCCCGGCGCCGCCGACCCCGACGTCACCCGCTGGTCCTACACCAAGCGCAAGACGCCGTTCTGGCCGAAGGTCGCGGATCCGTGGAAGTAGCCGCCCGCGCTACGGCTGCGGCGGATAGCGGTCGAACGCCGGCAGTTCGTGCGCGGTCTTCATCCATCCGATCCGGTCGGCGACCTGGATGTGCACCTGCGCCGGCACCGCGTCCGGATCGTCGTAGGTCGCGCTCTGGACATCGATGAGCCCCGGCAAACTCTTGGCATTGTCGTAGAACAGCCCGGTGCCGCAGTCGGGGCAGAAGTGCCGCCTTCCGTGCTCGGACGAGGCGTAGACCCGGGGCGTGCCCTTGGTCACCTTGACCGCGTCCTGCGGGTACATCGTCCAGCCCACCATCGGTGCGCCGGCATGCCGGCGGCAATCCGTGCAATGGCAGAGCGCATGGTGGAGGGCGTCGCCCTCAGCCTGATAGCGAATCGCGCCGCAATGGCAGCCGCCTGTAATCATCGTCTGCTCTCCTTCGTCGGAATCATTGTCTAAAGCAACGGCTCCAGCGCCTCGCGCGTCGTCTTGCCTTCGACCACGGGCACGACCTCGAACTCGACGACGTCCTGCCAGTCGGCGATCCAGCGCTGGAAGGTGGTGATGTCGTCGGTGCGCATGAGCTGGAAGCAGCGGCCGAGATCGGCGGTGACGTAGCTCGCGACGAATTCGAGACCGTCGGGCAGGCCGCGGCCCTTCTGGAGCTTGCGATAGACGGCCTTGCCGTCCTGGTTCTTGAGCTTCTCGACCACCATGAAGAGCATCTCGGCCTCCTGTCGTGTCTGATGTAGTATTGTCGTGCGACAGTCAGGACAGGGACAACACAAATGAAGATCGCCGTCGTCGGCGCCTCGGGGCGCATGGGCCAAATGCTGGTCCGCCAGATCGCACGCACCGAGGGCGTGACCTTGGCCGCGGCCAGCGAGCGGCCGGGCAGCAAGGCACTGGGCAAGGATGCGGGCGAGCTTGCCGGGCTTGAGCCGAACGGCGTGCTGATCGGCGACGACAGCGCCGCTTCCATCAGGGCCGCTGATTGCGTGATCGATTTCACCGTGCCGGAAGCGACGGTGGCGCATGCCAAGGTGGCCAGCGAGAACGGCGTCGCCATGGTGATCGGCACGACCGGCCTCGATCCCATCCAGACCAAGCTGATCCAGGACGCGGCGAAGAAGGTGCCGATCATGTGGGCGGCGAACATGGCGCTGGGCGTCAACATCCTGCTGGCGCTGGTCGAGAAGACCGCGTCGCTGCTCGATCCCAGCTACGACATCGAGGTGCTGGAAATGCATCATCGCCACAAGATCGACGCGCCCTCGGGCACCGCCCTGGCGCTTGGCCGCGCCGCGGCGGCGGGCCGCAAGGTCCAGCTCGAGGAGGTCTGGCGCAAGAGCCGCGACGGCCATACCGGGGCGCGCCCGACCGGCGAGATCGGCTTCGCCACCCTGCGCGGCGGCGAGGAGGTGGGCGTGCACACGGTCTACTTCGCGGCCGCCGGCGAGCGGCTCGAACTCAACCACCGCTCCTTCAGCCGCGAGACCTATGCGGCCGGCGCGGTGACGTCGGCCAAGTGGCTGGACGGCCGGAAGCCTGGCCTCTACGGCATGAAGGACGTGCTCGGGCTGTAGACGAGGGCTACTCGTCCCAGGCGTGGTCGTAACGCGGCGCGCGCATGTCGGCGATGGCGGCCTTGAGGCGGTCGGCGACCCGCAGGCGCTCGTCGGGGCCGAGGAAGCGGCCGATCACGGCGCGGTTGCCGCGCGAGGTGACCACCAGCCGCTCCTCGGTCGCCTCGACCTTCAGCCAGTAGGCGTCGAGCCGCAGCTCTTCGCGCTCGCCGTCGGGCGCGATCCGGACCACGATCAGGTCGTGGTCGGTCAGGGTCAGCGTCTCGCTGCGCCGTGCGTCGAAATAGCTGCGGTGGAACAGCCACCACAGCAGGAAGACGTCGAGGCCCATGAAGCCGAAGACCGGCCAGGCGCCCATCAGGAACAGGGGCAGGCCGATCACCAGGTTGGCGGCCACGGCGGCCAGCATGACGAAGCGGAAGCCGTCCGCAGACAGGCTGCGATAGGGCTTCAGCGAGGCGGCGAAATGAACCGCCGGAACGGGCGCTTCGGTCATGGTATGGAACTATATGGCCCTGATGAAGACCGCCGTCATCCCCGAGTTCTTTGCACGCCTCAAGAAGGCGATGCCGGAACCCGAGACGGAACTGGAATACGACAATGTCTACCAGCTCCTGGTGGCCGTCGTGCTCTCGGCGCAGGCCACCGATGTCGGGGTGAACCGGGCGACCGGGCCGCTGTTCAAATTCGTGAAGACGCCGGCCCAGATGGTGGCGCTGGGCGAGGCGAAGCTGATCGACCACATCAAGACGATCGGCCTGTTCCGCACCAAGGCCAGGAACGTGATCGCGCTCAGCCACCTGCTGCTGGAGCGGCACGGCGGCGAGGTACCGCGCACCCACGAGGAGCTGGAGGCGCTGCCGGGCGTCGGGCGCAAGACCGCCAACGTGGTGATGAACGTGGCCTATGGCGAGGCGACCATCGCCGTCGACACGCACATCTTCCGCGTCGGCAACCGCACCGGGCTCGCCCCCGGCAAGAATCCGCTGCAGGTCGAACTGAAACTGCTGAAGCGCGTGCCGGAGGAGTACAAGCTGCACGCCCATCACTGGCTGATCCTGCACGGCCGCTACACCTGCAAGGCGCGCACTCCTCTGTGTCCCGCCTGCGTCGTGAACGACCTCTGCACCTTCAAGGGGAAGACCGTCGCGGCCTAGCCTTTCGAGGCTTCGCCGAGGCGACTTTCTTCGCGCCCTTCACGGCCTCCGCCAGCGCCACGGCGAGGCGGCCACCGCGCCGGTCCTGGCGTTCCAGCATCACGATGTTGCGGATGAGCTGCGGCTCGCCGAACGGCAGGCAGGTGAGCTTCAGGCCGGCGAAGATCCCGTCGGACACGGCGAGCACGGCGACGCCCAGACCCTTCTCGACCATGCGCAGGATGATGTCCTGGCTGTCGAGCACCATCTCCTCATGGACCTCGACCCGCATGCGCCGCAGCTCGCGGTCGATCACACGGCCGGCCCAGGCCTTGCTGTCGAAGCGGATGAAGGGCAGCTCCGACAGCAGGTCGCGGGCGCTGCGCCGCCCCTGGCCGGGTGGGGCGAACAGCCAGAAGCGGTCCTGGTAGAGCGGTGTCCAGACGAGGCCGGCCGGATAGGGCCGTACCGGCTCGGTGGTCAGTGCCGCGTCGAGTTCGCCGGCCGCGACCTTCTCCGCCATCTCCGCCGACAGGCCGACCGACACCGAGACGCGGGCGCGCGGATGGGCGCGGTTGAGGGCGACCAGCGCATCGGGCAGCACGCCCGCCAGCGCCGTCTGCACGGCGCCGACCCTGAGGCGACCCGTAAGCGATCGTTCGTCGCCGAGAGCACCGGCAATGTCGTCGTACAGCGCGAGCACCTCGGCGGATCGCGCGACGACGATCCGTCCGGCCTCGGTCAGCACCGGCAAGCGGCACGAGCGATCGAACAGCGACGCGCCGAACTCCTCCTCCAGCGCCTTCACCTGCAGGCTCACGGCCGATTGCGTCAGGCCGACCGCCTTGCCGGCGCCGGCGAAGGAGCCGTGGCGCGCAATGGCCTGCAGCGTGCGGAGGGCGCGAAGCGACATGAGATCGATGATAAATTGTCATCGATCGATTGAGTATTCAGAATTTCTGCTGGGGGTCGGCCGGGGCGTACACAGGTCGCCATGAGCGCCGACGTGATCCTAGCCCTCCTGCCCATCGTCCTGCTGATCGTGCTGGGCATGGGGCTGCGGCGCCTCGGTTTTCTCACCGAGGGATTCTGGCCGCAGGCGGAACGGCTCAGCTACTACGTGCTGGTGCCGTGCCTGTTCTTCCATAGCCTCGCCACCGCCAAACTCGACGCGCTGCCGGCGCGCGAACTCGTCACGACCCTGATCCTCTCGATCCTCGCCGTGGCCGGGCTGCTCGTCGCCCTGCGGCCGGCACTCCGGGTCGACGGGCCCACGTTCACCTCGATCTTTCAGGGCGGCATCCGCTTCAACAACTATGTCGGCGTAACCTTGGCCGCCGGTCTGTTCGGCGCGCAAGGGCTTGCACTGGCGGCCCTGTGCAGCGCCGCCATCGTGCCTACCGTCAACATTCTCTGCGTGCTGGTCTTCGCCCGCCATGGCGCCGCGCGGCTGAGCGGCCGCGGCATCGCCCGGCAACTGGTGACCAACCCGCTCGTGCTCGGCTCCTTTGCGGGCATCGGCTTTCAACTGCTCGGGCTCTCTCTTCCGGCCGGCATAGAGCCGGCGTTGCGGGCGCTCGGCGCAGCGTCGCTGCCGCTCGGCCTGCTCTGCGTCGGCGCGGCCCTCGAATTCGGATCGGTACGGGGCTGGATGGCGCCGGTCGCCGCCTCCTCGGCGATCAAGTTCCTCGCCATGCCAGTGGTGACGGTCCTGGTCGCCTCGCTCATGGGACTGACGGGACCGGCGCTCGTCACGGCGCTTCTCTTCCAGGCCCTGCCGACGGCCTCCTCGGCCTACATCATGGCGCGCCAGCTCGGTGGCGACGCGCCGCTGATGGCCGGCATCACGGCGATGCAGACGCTCTTCGCGCTGATCGCCCTGCCAATCGCGGCCGCAGGCATCGGCGCGCTGGCCGCCTGACGCGTCAGGCGAGCGCCCGCAGGCCGCGGCGCAAGGTGCGGCCGTCGGCGGCGGGCAGCAGCCGGTCGATCTCGCCGTGCACGTCGACCCAGATCGGCATCGCTGACTGCAAGACCCTGCGGCCGGCGGGCGTCAGGATGAGCCGCCGCACCCGACGGTCGGCAGGATCGATGGTGATCTCGACGAAGCCGCGCTGCTCCAGCGGTTTCAGGTTGGCGGTGAGCGTGGTGCGATCCATCACCAGGAGCGCAGCGATCGAGCCCATCGCGGGCGGCTCAGGCTGATTGAGCGAGGTAAGGAGCGAGAACTGACCGCTGGTGAGACCAAGCGGTGACAAGGCCTCGTCGAAGCGACGCGCCAGTGCGCGTGCGGCGCGTTGGGCGGCGAAACACAGGCAGTGATCGTAGACGTGCAGCGTCGTCTCGAACGAGGCGTTCAGCTTCTTTGACATGACCTATTTACGTTGATATCAACTCATCCCGTCGAAATCAACCGAAAGGACGATTGTCATGACCTACGTTCAGGGATTCGTGTTGCCGGTACCGGCCGACAAGAAGGAGGCCTATCGCAAGGCCGCCGCCGACTTCTCGCCGATTGCCAAGGAATTCGGCGCCACCCGCCAGGTCGAGGCCTGGGGCGACGATGTGCCCGACGGCAAGCTCACCGACTTCAAGGGTGCCGTGAAGGCCAAGGCCGATGAGATCGTCGTCTTCTCGTGGATCGAGTTTCCCAGCAAGGAAGTCGCCGAGACGGCCCATCAGAAGATCATGGTCGATCCGCGCATGAAGGACATGGACATGCCCTTCGACGGCCAGCGCATGATCGTCGCCGGCTTCATGCCGATCCTCGACGAGCGCAACACAGGCAAGACCGGCTATGTCGACGGTTTCCTCGCCGCAGTGCCGGCCGCCAACAAGCAGGCCTATCTCGACATGGCAAAGAAGGCCGCCGCGGTGTTCAAGGATTACGGCGCGGTGCGCGTCGTCGAGACCTGGGGCGACAACGTGCCCGACGGCAAGGTCACCGACTACATGGGCGCCGTGAAGGCCACCGCCGACGAGAAGATCGTCTATTCGTGGGTCGAATGGCCGTCCAAGCAGGTCCGCGACGAGGGCTGGAAGAAGATGATGGAAGACCAGCGCATGAAGGATCAGCAGATGCCGTTCGACGGCAAGCGCATGATCTATGGCGGCTTCGCCCCCATCCTCGACGTCTGAGGGGATCGCAATGACCGTCGCGAAGAACACGATCTGCCTCTGGTTCGACAAGGACGCGGAGGACGCGGCACGCTTCTACGCCGCGACCTTTCCCGACAGCGAGGTGACGGCCGTCCATCGCGCGCCCAGCGACTATCCGTCGGGCAAGAAGGGCGACGTGCTGACCGTGCAGTTCACGGTCTGCGGCATTCCCTGCATCGGCCTCAACGGCGGGCCGGTGTTCAAGCAGACCGAAGCCTTCTCGTTCCAGATCGCCACCGACGACCAGGCGGAGACCGACCGCTACTGGAACGCCATCGTCGGCAACGGCGGCCAGGAGAGCGCCTGCGGCTGGTGCAAGGACCGATGGGGCCTGTCGTGGCAGATCACGCCGCGCGTGCTGACCGAGGCGATGGCGGCCGGCGGCGACGAAGCGAAGCGCGCCTTCGAAGCCATGATGGACATGAAGAAGATCGACGTCGCCCGGATCGAGGCGGCGAGAATAGGCAAGTAAGGCCTGGCTTCGAACATTGTCCTCGTCCTGAGGAGCGCTCCGCAGGAGCGCGTCTCGAAGGGCGGGCACGAGCACCACGTGTGTTGCCCATCCTTCGAGATGCCGTGCTTCGCACGGCTCCTCAGGATGAGGTGGGTTACTACGCCGCGTCGGCGGTGATCGTGTCGCTGTCGTTGTCGACCACGACGGCGGTCTCGAAATAGCGGATGTCGGGCGGGGCGCCGTAGCGCTCGGCGATATAGGCCTGCCATTGCGGCGTATAGACCGCCTCGGCCTCGGCGCGGCTCTTCCATAGATAGACGCCGCCGCCGATCCGCTTCTCGGCGTCGAACAGGTAGTATTTGCGGATCAGGCCCTTCATGCCGCGATATTTCGGCGCCGAGCCCTTGAACAGTTCGGCAGCCTTCTTCGCATCGATGTCGGCCGGCAGCTTGAAGTTCACGATGGCGGTGATCATGGGATCCTCCTTCACACGGGGGCGGCGCGCTCCTCGCGCACCTTCCAGAGCAGGATGAAGCCTACCACCAGAAAGAACAGAACGCAGGCCATGCCGATGCGGGTGGACTGCGTCGCCGCCGTGACGGTCGCGATGGCGAACGGCGCCATCCAGGCCGTGGCGCGCCCCGACAGCGCGAACAGGCCATAGAATTCGCCAGTCATGCCCGGCGGGGCGATGCGGCCCACCATCGTGCGGCTGGCCGCCTGCATCGGCCCCATGCAGAAGCCGAGGATGAGCGCGAAGCCCATCAGCACCTTCTCCTGCAGCGAGCCGAACAGGCCGCGGGTCGGGCTGATCGGATCGGCCGGCACGATATAGAAGACGTGCGTGGCCGTGACGCCGACGATGCCCAGGGTCGCCACGATCACGCCGACGATGGCGATCTGCACCGTCCGCTTGCTGCCGATCCAGTCGTCGAGCCGGCCGCCGAGAAACGCGCCGGGGATCGCAAACACGGTCAGGATGATGCCGAAGATACCGAGCGTCACCGTGCTCCAGCCGAAGGTCGCGGCGGCATAGACACCGCCGAAGGCAATGATCGCCGCGAGCCCGTCATTGTAGAGCATGAAGGAAATGAGATAACGCAGCGCGTTGCCGTAGCGCGGGAGGCGCTTCAGCGTCGACAGGAGCGAGCGCCCGCCTTCCCGCGCCGCGACGAGCAGGGGCTGGCGCCGCGCACCGGCGGAATCCGGCGTGAACAGGAACATCGGCAGGACGAATAGCGCGATCCACAAAGCCGAGGCGGGACCGACCAGGCGCTCGAGTTCGTGGCTGGCGGGATCGAGACCGAACAGCGGCCGGTCGTTCGAGGCGGCCAGGCCGAACAGCGCCGGCATCGATACGGCGAGCACGATGAGCAGCGAGACCAGACCGCCGCAATAGCCCAGCCCCCAGCCGAAGCCGCTCAGCCGGCCCATGCGCTCGGGCCTTACGATGTTGGGCAGCTGGGCATTGTTGAACACGATCGACATCTCGGCGCCGACCGTGGCGAGGATGACCGCCCAACTGATCGGCAGGATGAGATCCGGCCGGTTGGGATAGGCGAACCACAGGCCGCCGCAGCCCGCGACCAGCACGAGCTGGAACGCGAGGATGAAGGGCTTGCGACGGCCGCCGGCATCGGCCATGGCGCCGAGGAACGGGCTCATCAAGGCGATCAGCACCCCGGAGGCCGATTGCGTGAAGCCCCACGCCGCCTGGCCCTTCACCGGATCGCCCACCAGCACGTTGGCGAAGTAGGGCGCGAAGATGAAGGTGGTGATGATGGTGAAGAAGGGCTGGTTGGCCCAGTCGAACAGCGCCCAGCTGAACTGGCCGAGCGTCGAGGCTTCACGGACGGGCGGCGCGGCCGCTTGAGAATCTGTCATGCCGGGTCACTATGCCCGAGAGCAGGCACTCTTCATAAGCCCCTGAGCAAGGGACCTTTACGCTTTCAGCCGCCGCTGAAGCTGCCAGATCGCGTCGCGGTTGGTCGGCGAGAAGACCTTCGCCATGGCCTCCTGCCAGGGGAGCCAGAGCTGGGCGACATGCTCGGTCGGGTCGAGGGTCGCCACGGTCAGTTCGGGGACCTGGAAGCTGAAGACATGCTCGACATTGTGGGTCACGTCCGGCGCATAGCGGGCCTGCCATTGCGCCCAGATCTCGTAGCGGTTGGTCTGACGCCAGTCGGTGAGCCTGCCGACGACGAGGCCGGTTTCCTCCTGCAGCTCACGGCGCGCCGTTGCCTCGAGGTCCGGGTCGTCGGGTTCGCGCGAGCCGGTCACGGATTGCCAGAGGCCGGTGCCGGTGCGTTCCAGCAGCAGGACGTCCAAACGCGGCGTGTGGACCACGACCAGCACCGATTCTGGGAGCTTGAAGGCCATCGCGGGCAGCATATAAGGTCCCGCGGCAGATTTCCGAGGGAACAATGAGCAAGCAGCTACAGGCCACCATCGACGCGGCATGGGAAGCACGGGACGGCGTCAACAGCGCCACCAAGGGCGAAGTGCGTGACGCCGTCGAAGCGGCGATCGCCGGCCTCGACGACGGCACCTATCGCACCGCCGAGAAGTTCGGCGACGAATGGGTCGTGAACCAGTGGCTGAAGAAGGCCGTGCTGCTCTCGTTCCGCCTCTACGATTCGGTCCCGATGGACGGTGGCGCCTCGTTCCCCGGCCTCGGCGCCGCGCCCTGGTTCGACAAGGTGCCGCTCAAGACCACGGGCTGGGACGCCGCCCGCTTCGCCAAGGCGAACTATCGCTCGGTCCCCGGTTCGATCGTGCGACGCGGCTCCTACATCGCCCCGTCGGTCGTGCTGATGCCGTCCTTCGTCAACCTCGGCGCCTATGTCGACACCGGTACCATGGTCGACACCTGGGCGACGGTCGGCTCGTGCGCCCAGATCGGCAAGAACTGCCACCTCTCGGGCGGCGTCGGCATCGGCGGCGTGCTCGAGCCGCTGCAGGCCAACCCGGTCATCATCGAGGACAACTGCTTCATCGGCGCCCGCTCCGAGGTCGTCGAGGGCGTGATCGTCGGCACCGGCGCGGTGCTCTCGATGGGCGTGTTCATCAGCGCCACCACCAAGGTGGTCGATCGCGCCACCGGCCAGATCCACATCGGCAAGGTGCCGCCCTACTCGGTGGTGGTGCCCGGCAACATCGGCGGCGGCCCGGACCGTCCGTCGACCTACTGCGCCGTGATCGTGAAGACCGTCGACGAGCGCACCCGCTCGAAGACCTCGATCAACGACCTGCTGCGCGACTAGAGCGACCGTGCCCGCCGCCGCCGGTCTTTCCGTGCCGTTGCCTCGCGAGGCAATGCCCGATCGGCTGCTGTGGCGAGGCGACACGCTGGCACCCGAGACCGGGCGGATCGCGCTGCCCGGCGACGTCGAGCGCGAACTCGATCGGCTCGTGACCGCGCTCGATCGCGATCCCCTGCCTCTACTGCTGTTGCGGCCGGAGGACTTCGCGCTCGACGCGTCCCGCGCCTTCATGCGCGACGTCAAACGCAGCCTCGATGGCGGACCGGGCTTTGCCATCATCGACCGCCTGCCGGTCGAGCGCTGGTCGCGGGACGGCCTGCGCGCCGTCTGGTGGCTGCTTGCCTCGCTGGTCGCGCGGCCGGTGGCGCAAAAATGGGACGGCACCTCGATCTACGAGGTCACTGACCTCGGCAAGCCGCCGGGTAACGGCGTTCGGCCCGACGTCACCAATGCTGAACAGAACTTCCATACCGACAACAGCTACAATCTCGTGCCGCCGCACTATGTCGGCCTGCTGTGTGTGCGCACCGCCATGGAAGGCGGCGTGAGCGGCATCGTCAGCTTCGCCACCGCGCATGAGGAGATGCGTCGGCAGCATCCCGACCTCCTGCCGCGGCTCTACCAGCCCTTTTACTTCGACCGCCAGCGCGAGCACGCGCCGGGCGACATCATGACGACGCACCATCCGATGCTGGAATCCGAGGACGACCGCCTGATCGCCCGGCTGTCGCGCTTCCAGGTGACGAACGGCCACGCCCTGGCCGGCGTCGCCCTCGACGCCGAAGGTGCGGCCGCCCTGGAAGCCTTCGAAGCGATCCTGAACGCGCCGGGCATGGCGGCGCGATTCGCCTTTCAACCCGGCCAGATGCAGCTCATCGACAATCGCGCGCTCGGCCACAAGCGCACCGGGTTCCGCGACTGGCCGGAGGCAGAGCGCAAGCGCCTCCTGATCCGCCTGTGGCTACGCGACCGCGGCAGCCGCGCCTACAACGGCTGAAGCCTCTCGTCAGCCCAGATGGCGCTTCCACTCCGGTTGCGCCCTGAGGTGCGCGCCTTCCTTGGCGAGGATCTTCGAGGTGCGCTCGGGCGCGAAGCCCAGTTCGACGAAGGCCGGCCCGACATTGGCCACCTCGCGATAGTCGAGGATCAGGCCGTCGCGGAGCTGCATCATCGAGCAACCTTCGAAGCCGACGCGCTTGCCCTCGGCGCCGGGCAGCTTCGAGACGTAGCTGAACGTGTAGTAGGCGTAGAGCATCCTGCCGTCGCTGACCGGCCGGTGCATGTCCCAGCGAAACGCGTGGGCGGTGCGATGGAACCAGTCGTCGATCATCTCGGCGATCCGCTCGCGCCCGACGAAGTCGCCATAGAACACGTCGTGGTAGACGGCATCCTCGGTGAACAGGCTCGCGAACGCCTTGCCGTCGCGGCGCTCCACGGCCGAGCAGAAGGCCTTTAGAAGCTCTTGTGTGCTCACGCATTCCTCCAAACAAGTTTGTTGGAGCGACACTAGCCCATCTTGCTCAGGAATGCCGGTGGGATGGCATCGGCCAACCACACGCGGCCATCGACCTGATAGAAGCGATGACCCTGCGCGTGGGCATCGAGCGCTCTGACGCCCAGCAGGACGGGCGTTGTGCTCTTGCGCGAGCCGACCTCGCGAGCGCCCGTCAGGTCGACGGAAAGATGCACATGAGTGCGCTTCATCGGACGCAGCCCGTCTCGCGCAATGGCTTCTGCCGCCTCAGGTGATGTGCCGTGATAGAGCATGGGTGGCGGCGCGATCGCCGTCCGCTCGATCGCGGCCTCGACGGAATGGCCATAGGAGGCGCGAATGCGCCCGCCCGAAATCTCGTGACGCTTCTTCTCGAATGCGCTTCCGATGGCCTCGAGGTCGGCCGGCGTCACGTCACGCCATCGCGCATTCGAGGCCCGTACAGCCGCAATGAAATCGTCGAGGTCGACCCAGCCGTCGCCGTTCAGCTTCAGCCCATAGGCGGCCGGCTCATGTCGCAGGGCGTGCGACACGAGCTTGCTCAGGTCGCGAAGGTCCTTCTTTTCCATGGGGAACCATAATGCGAGGTCTGGCCTGCGCCGTCTTCGTGTAATGTAACGACGCGCCCTAACGGAGACTGTCGAATGAGCACATGGATCTTCCTCGGCATCGTCGTCGCCATCGGCCTGTGGCTGATCGCCGTCTATAACGGCCTCGTCGGCGGCCGCAACCAGGCGCAGACCGCGTGGAGCCAGATCGACGTGCAGCTCAAGCGCCGGCACGATCTCATTCCCAACCTGGTGCAGGTGGTGAAGGACGCCATGGGCTACGAGCAGGAGACGCTCACCAAGGTGATCCAGGCGCGCAACAACGCGGTCGCGGCGAGCGGCAACGCGGCGCAGTCCGGGCCGGCCGAAGCGGCGCTCAGCCAGGCGACGCATGGCCTGTTCGCCCTGATGGAGAACTACCCGCAGCTCAAGGCCAACGACAATGTCATGCAGCTCCAAGAGGAGCTCACGACCACCGAGAACAAGATCGCCTTCGCACGCCAGTTCTACAACGACTCGGTGAACACCTATAACACCCGCCGCCAGAGCTTCCCGGCCGTTCTGGCCGCGGCGTCGCTGGGCTTCGGCCCGATGGACTTGTTCAACATGCCGGAGTCCGAGCGCGAAGTGCCGAAGGTCGCGTTGCGCTGAGAGGACGAGGCGCATGAGCGCCACCACCGACTTCGTCGCCGCCCAGAACCAGAACCGCCGCAACACGATGGTGCTGCTGGCGGTCCTCACGCTGCTGGCGGGCGGGATCGGCTATCTGGTCGGCGCGCTGCTGGAGGGCGAGTCCTCGGGCTCGCTGCCGGCCGTGAGCCAAGTCGGCATCGCGGCCGCCGGCCTGATGGCTGCGATCAGCGTCGGCTGGAGCGCGATCTCGCTGGCGGTGGGCGACAAGATGGTGCTGTCCATGGCCGGCGCCAAGGTGATCGAGAAGCAGGACGCGCCGCAGCTCTACAACGTGGTCGAGGAAATCTCGATCGCCGCGGGCGTGCCGATGCCCCGGGTCATGGTGCTGGAGACCGACGCGCTGAACGCCTTCGCTACCGGCAACAGGATCGGCAGCGGCACCATCGCGGTCACGCGCGGGTTGCTCAATTCACTGAACCGCGACGAGCTGCAGGGCGTGGTGGCGCACGAGATGGCGCATCTGCGCAACCTCGACACGCGCTACATGGTCGTCGTCGGTGTCACCGTCGGCCTGATCGCGCTGGTCTGCGACATGGCGCTGCGCACGATGAACCTGGGCCGGATGCGCAGCGACGATCGCAAGGGCAGCTCGGGCGGCGGCATCCTGATCATCGTGCTGCTGGTGGTCGCGATCCTGGCGCCGCTGGCGGCCAAGGCGGTGCAGATGGCGGTCTCGCGGCAGCGCGAATATCTCGCCGATGCGACCTCCGTGCAGTTCACGCGCAATCCCAATGGTCTCATCTCCGCGCTGGGCAAGCTCGCGGAGAAGGCAGCCCCCTTTCCCGGAGTGAGTCGTGCCACGCAACATCTCTTCATCGTCAATCCGATCAGCCAGTTCACCTCCAAGACGCCGGCGCTTCTCGCCACGCATCCCGATATCGAGGATCGCATCGCTCGCCTGCGCAATCTGGGTGGCTAGCACCGGGCTCGCGGCGGCGTTCGACCTGCAGGGCCATCGCGGCGCGCGCGGGCTGGCGCCCGAGAACACGCTGGCCGCTTTCAAGCTGGCGCAGGATCTCGGCGTCACGACCCTCGAGACCGATCTCGCGGTGACGCGCGATGGTGTCGTCGTCATCAGCCATGACCCCTATCTCAATCCCGACCTGGTGCGTGGGCCGGACGGCCAGTGGCTCGCCGCGGCGGGCCCCGCCATCCGCACGCTGAGCCTGGACGAGCTGAAGCGCTACGACATCGGCCGCATCAACCCGGCCAGCAAGTACGCCCAGCAGTTCCCGGAGCAGAAGCCGGTCGACGGCCAGCGCTTCCCGACCCTGACCGAGTTCTTCGCGCAGGCCGCACCCGGAGTCCGGTTCAACATCGAGATCAAGACCGATCCGGGCAAACCCGACCTCACGCTCGATCCGGCCGCTTTCGCGAAACTGGCGGTCGAGGGCATCCGCAAGGACAAGGCCGAGGCCCGCAGCACCCTGCAGTCGTTCGACTGGCGCGGCCTGATCGAGGCCCGGAAGCTGGCGCCCGAGATCGCCACCGGCTGTCTCAGCATCGAGAGCAACAATTTCGATACGGTGCAGCGCAGCGGCGGCCGGCCTTGGCCCTGGCTGGGCGGGCTCGACCTCGCCGCCCATGGCGGCTCCGTACCTCGGCTCGCCAAGGCGGCCGGCTGTGCGATCTGGTCGCCGTTCTGGCGCAACGTCACGGCGGACAACGTGAAGGAAGCGCACGGGCTCGGCCTCAAGGTCGTGCCCTGGACCGTGAATGTCCCGGCCGAGATGGGGCGGCTGATCGAGCTCGGGGTGGACGGGCTGATCACCGACTATCCCGATCGCGGGGCCCAGATTCTCAGCTCCAAAGGCCTGAAAGCCCGCTAGGCGGTTGACTCGGGCCGCGTCTGTGTTCTGTATACAGACATGCGCCCCATCCTTCCCGAGCCCGATCTTTCCGAGCGAATTCACGATTCGGTCCTCGAAGCGATCTGCTCCGGGGAGCTGAAATCCGGAGCCCGCATCACCCAGGAGGAGATCGCCCAGCAGTTCGGCGTGTCGCGCCAGCCGGTGCTGCAGGCCATGATGCTGCTGCGCCGCGAGGGCTTCCTGATCGATGCCGGCCGCAAGGGCGTCTGCGTCGCCCCGCTCGACGTCCAGCAGGCGCGCAATCTCTACGTCGTCCGCGCCGCCCTCGACGGCGCCGCCGCCCGGCTCGCCGCCAGCAACTACACGCCGCACCTCGTGCAGCGCGGCCGCGCCCTGCTCGATGTCGGCCGCCGCGCGGTGGCGAGCGGTTACGTGCCGTCGGTCATCGAGGCCGACATCGATTTCCATCTCTTCGTCTATGAAGCCTCGGGCAATCCCGTGATCGGCGAGACCGCCCAGCCGCACTGGCAGCATCTGCGCCGGGTGATGGCCGCGGCCTTGAGCGAAGAGGATCTGCGGATCAGTGTGTGGGACGAGCATGAGGGCATCCTGCGCGCGCTCGAGGCCGGGCAGGCAGCCGAGGCCGAAGCGCTGTGCCGCGGCCATGCCGAACAGATGGCTGACATCCTGACGAAACGATTGAAGATCGTGATTTCCCGCGCCGCGTAAAGACGGCGCTTTCTACAAAGCAAAACGACAAGGCAAAGGAGGAACCGCCATGAAGCTCACCTCTGAGCAGCTGAAGCAATTCGACGAAGAGGGCTATCTCTTCTTCCCCGACTATTTCTCGCCGGAAGAGACCCAGATCCTGAAGAACTCGGTGCCCGAGGTCTTCGCCCAGCGCCGGCCCGAGAACGTGCGCGAAAAGAGCGGCGACGTGGTGCGCACCGCCTTCGCCGTCCACACCTATCATCCGGTGTTCGAGGCGCTGGTCCATCATCCGCGCTTCGTCGAGCCGGCCGAGCAGCTCCTGAAGGACAAGACCTACATCCACCAGTTCAAGATCAACGGGAAGGCCGCCTTCGACGGCGACGTCTGGCAGTGGCACCAGGATTACGGCACCTGGAAAGCCGACGACGCCATGCCCGAGCCGCGCGCCATGAACCTCGCGGTGTTCATCGACGAGGTGAACGAGTTCAACGGCCCGCTCTGGTTCATCCCGAAGAGCCACAAGAAGGGTGCGATCGAGGCCAGCCACGATCTCACCACCACGTCGTATCCGCTGTGGGTGATCGACAACGACACCATCGCCAAGCTGGTCGACCAGGGCGGCATCGTCGCGCCCAAGGGCGGCCCGGGCTCGGCGATCTTCTTCCACGGCACGCTGGTCCATGGCAGCGGCCCCAACATGTCGCCGTGGGATCGCCAGATCATCTACGTGACCTACAACTCGGTCAGCAACGCGATCCGCCAGTTCAAGCGGCCCGAGTACATCGCGCATCGCGACTTCACACCGGTCGACGCCTGGGAAGACGATGCGGTGATCCGCGCCGTCAACCGCAAGGTCGCGGCAGAATAATCAAGAAACGCCGGAGGAAACCATGAGTCTCCATCGCATGCTTCTGGCGCGCGCCGCCGAAGCCAATCCGCTGCGCATCGGCGTGATCGGCGCCGGCAAGTTCGGCTCGATGTACCTGTCGCAGATCCCGACCACGCCGGGCATCCATCTGCTGGGCATCGCCGACCTCTCGCCCGACCGCGCGCGCGAGAACCTGGCGCGGTTGGGCTGGAAGCCCGACGTGACGTCCGCAACTTCCTTCGAGGACGCGCGCAAGCACGGCAGCACGCATCTCACCGACGACTGGCGCGCGCTGGTCAGCCATCCCGAGATCGACATCATCGTCGAATCGACCGGCGACCCGATCGCCGCCGTCGAGCACGCCCTCGAAGCCTTCAGGCACGGCAAGAGCGTCGTGATGGTGACCGTGGAGGCCGATGCTTTCTGCGGCCCGCTGCTCGCCAGGCGCGCCGCCGCCGCGGGCGTGATCTACTCCCTGGCCTATGGCGACCAGCCGGCACTGATCTGCGAGCTGGTCGACTGGGCCCGCACCTCGGGCTTCGAGGTGACGGCGGCCGGCCGCGGCCACAAGTGGCTGCCGCACTTCGCGCAGTCGACGCCCGAGACCGTGTGGAAATACTGGGGCCTCAACGAGGAACAGGCGAAGCGCGGCGGCCTGAACCCCAAGATGTTCAACTCCTTCCTCGACGGCTCCAAGCCCGCCATCGAGAGCACCGCAGTGGCCAACGCCACTGGCCTCACGCCAGCGCCGGACGGCCTCGCCTTCCCGCCGTGCTCGGTCGAAGACCTGCCCTTCGTGATGCGGCCGATTTCCGAAGGCGGCCAGCTCCATCACAAGGGCCAGGTCGAAGTCGCCTCGTCGCTGGAGAAGGACGGGCGCGCCATCCCCTACGAGATCCGCAAGGGCGTGTGGGTCGTGTTCGAAGCGGCCACCGAGTACCAGAAGAACTGCTTCGAGGAATACATGCTGCAGACCGATCCGAGCGGTCGCTACTCGGTCATGTACAAGCGCTGGCACCTGATCGGCCTCGAGGTCGGCATGTCGGTCGCCTCGATCGGCCTGCGCAAGGAGCCGACCGGCACGCCGATCGGCTTCCACGCCGATGTCATCGCCACCGCCAAGCGCGACCTCAAGCCGGGCGAGATGCTGGACGGCGAGGGCGGCTACACGGTCTACGGCAAGCTGTTCCCGTCGGAAAAGTCGACCGGCCTCGGCAGCCTGCCGCTCGGCCTCGCCCACAACGTCAAGCTGCTCAAGCCGATCAAGGCCGGCCAGTCGCTGACCTATGCCGACGTGGTGATGGACGAGTCGCTCACCGCCGTGAAGCTCCGCCGCGAGATGGAACGCGACTTCGCCCCGGCGGCCTCGAAGATCGCGGCTCAGTAGGCGCGACCCTCGTTTCGCGCCGCGCCGCGCATAAGAAAGTGAAAGGTCCCTCGCTTCGCTCGGGATGACAGTTTTGTCGGGATTTGCGCACTGCGCCGATCACACAAACGGCGTCATCCCGAACGGGGTGAGGGACCTTTTTGTCTTCCTGATTGGGGTGCGACATCCGTTTCGGTTGTTTCGTTTATTATGCCGAGCTCCGCTCGGCCGTCCGCTCACTTGACGTCTCCGAATGTTCATATGAAAGTAATATGAACGAAAACAACGATCTGCAGAGTTCATTCGAACCATGCAGCAGATCGAACGGGACAGGAAACGGGCTCAGGAACCGGGAATGCAGGCGGAAGAACGCGCCCGCGCCATCGTCGAACGCGTCCGCGGGGACGGGTTCCAGGCGATCGAGGCGCTGGCCCTCCAGTTCGGCGTCACGCCGCAGACGATCCGGCGCGACGTCAACCTGCTGTGCGACCGCGGCCTGCTGCGGCGGCGCCATGGCGGCGTCGAGCTGCCGCCCGAGGGCGAGAACCTCGCCTATCCCGCGCGGCAGGTCCTGAACATCGACGCCAAGCGCCGCATCGCCCGGCTGGTGGCCCGCGAGGTGCCGGACGGCGCCTCGCTGTTCTTCGGCATCGGCACGACGCCCGAGCAATGCGCGCTGGCGCTGGCCGACCATGCCGGGCTGCGGGTCATGACCAACAATCTCAACGTCGCCCTGGCGCTGAGCCGCAGCGCCTCCTGCGAGATCACGGTGGCCGGCGGCCGCCTGCGCAGCCTCGACCGCGACGTGGTGGCGGGCGAGGCGCACGGCTTCTTCGGCCGCTTCGCCGCCGACATCGGCATCTACGGCGTCGGCGGCGTGGCCGAGGACGGCACCCTGCTCGACTTCAGCACCGACGAGGTGACGATGCGCAGCGCGCTCGCCGCCCATTGCCGCCAGCGCTTCCTGGTGCTCGATCATTCCAAGTTCGGCCGCGGCGGCACGGTGCGCGGCGGCCACATCACCGAGGCGAGCGCCGTATTCACCGACCGTCCGGTGCCGGAGCCCATCGCACGTCACTTGAGCGAGGCCGGCGTCCGGCTGGTGTCGTGGCCGGACGAGGGCGCGACCATCGATACGACACGTCAAACAAGGAGGGGTTGATCTCATGTTGAAGCATCTCGCGGTCGCGGCCGCGCTCGGCATCGCCGCCGTGGCAAACATCTCCGGGGCCGCCGCCCAGCAGCGCGCCGTCTGCTACAACTGCCCGCCGGAATGGGCCGACTGGGGCTCGCAGCTCAAGGCCATCCAGGCCAAGCTCGGCATCCAGGTGCCGCCGGACAACAAGAACTCGGGTCAGGCGATCGCCGCGTTGATCGCGGAGAAGGCCAATCCCGTGGCCGACGTCACCTATCTCGGCGGCATCGCGGCCGACCCGGCCAAGGATGCCGGCGTGCTGACGCCCTACAAGCCGAAGAACTGGGAGAAGATCCCGGCCGACCTCAAGGATCCCGACGGCAACTGGTTCACGATCCACTCCGGCACGCTCGGCCTGTTCGTGAACAAGGCGGCACTGGGCAACAAGCCGGTGCCGCAGAGCTGGGCCGACCTGCTGAAGCCCGAATACAAGGGCATGGTCGGCTATCTCGATCCGACCTCGGCGGCCGTCGGCCAGCTCGGCGTCATGGCGATCAACCTGGCGCTCGGCGGCACCTACGACAATCTCGATCCGGCCATCAAGTTCTTCAAGGAGCTGGCCAAGAACCAGCCGATCGTGCCGAAGCAGACATCGTATGCCCGCGTGATCTCGGGCGAGATTCCGATCCTGCTCGACTACGATTTCAACGCCTATCGCGGCCAGTACACCGACAAGGCGCCGGTGCAGTTCGTGATCCCGAAGGAAGGCACGCTGGTGTTCCCCTACGTGATGGCGCTGGTGAACAAGGGCCCGAACGCCGAGAACGGCAAGAAGGTGCTCGACTTCGTCCTGTCCGACGAGAGCCAGGCGATGTGGGGCAATGCCTACCTGCGCCCGGTCTTCGCCGACCGGCTCTCGCCCGAAGCCAAGGCCAAGTTCCTGCCCGACGCGGAATATGCCCGCGCCAAGGCGGTGGACCTGAAGAACCTCGCCAAGGCGCAGCCGCAGATCGTCGAGCGCTACCGCAAGGAAGTGAACTGATCTGAAACACAGCGGGGTGACGAGTCCGTCGCCCCGCTGCACTCACTTACGACCTCACCCTGAGGAGCGCTCCGCAGGAGCGCGTCTCGATCGCGCGGGGTAACCCCCGCGCTTTGGTGGGCACGAGCACCTCGCCTGTTGCCCATCCTTCGAGACGGCGCTTCGCGCCTCCTCAGGATGAGGGATGTGCCAAGAGGAACTACGAGCAAATGCGGCACGAAACCCGCCGACTGATCCTTCTGCTGCTGCCGGCCGGCATCGTCTTCGCGGCCTTCTTCCTGCTGCCGATGGCGCGGCTGTTCTTCATCGGTGGCAGCGGCAAGACCGGCTGGGCGGCCTATGCCGCCATCCTCACCGACCAGCTCTATCTCGACAGCCTGCTCTCGACCCTGGCCGTGGCGGCCGCGACCACGGCGGCGACGCTGGTGATCAGCGGCATCTCGGGCGTGTTCCTGCAGCGTCACAAGTTTCCCGGCAACGCGCTGCTGGTGTCGATGCTGACCTTTCCTCTCGCCTTCCCCGGCGTCGTCATCGGCTTCATGGTGATCATGCTGGCCGGCCGCCAGGGGCTGATCGGCCAGGTCACGCAGGCGCTGACCGGCGAGAAGCTGGTCTTCGCCTATACGATCGCCGGCCTTTTCATGGGCTATGTCTACTTCTCCATCCCGCGCACCATCCTCACGGTAATGGCCGCCGCCGAGAAGCTTGACCCCAAGCTCGAGGAGGCGGCGCGCTCGCTCGGCGCGTCGCCGTGGCGCGTGCTGCTCGACGTCATCATCCCGGGGCTGAAGCCCGCCTTCATCTCGGCCGGCGCGATCTGCTTTGCCACCGCGGTCGGTGCGTTCGGCACCGCCTTTACCCTGGCCGCCAAGATCAATGTGCTGCCGATGGTGATCTACACCGAGTTCACTTTGTCGGCGAACATCGCCATGGCGGCGGCACTGAGCTTCGTGCTGGGCATCGTCACCTGGCTGGTGCTGGCGCTGGCGCGCACGGCCGCCGGTTCCAGCGTCGCGGCGGCCGGCTGACATGAAGCGCCGCGGCCTCTTCTATCTCCAGCTCGGCTTCACCCTGCTGGTCTGCGCCTTCCTGGTGGTGCCGGTGATCCTCTCGATCATGGCCGGTCTCACCGTCAATTACTTCGTCGGCATCGAGAGCGGCCTCACGCTGCGCTGGGTCATCGAAGTCTGGAACGGCTATCGCGACACGATCTTCCTCTCGATCGGCCTGTCGCTGGCCTGTCTCGCCGTCACCCTGGTCATCGGGGTGCCTGCCGCCTACGTGCTGGCCAAGCGGCAGAACGCGCTGACCCGCGCGCTGGAGGAGATGCTGGTCCTGCCGGTGGCGGTGCCGGGGCTCGCCACGGCGCTGGCGCTGATCGTCACCTACGGCAGCCTGTCGGGCTTCCGCACCTCGTGGGCCTTCATCCTGGTCGGCCACGTGCTCTTCACCCTGCCCTTCATGGTGCGCAGCGTACTGGCGGTGCTGAGCGCCATCGACCTCAAGACGCTCGAAGAAGGCGCGGCCTCGCTGGGCGCCGGCTTCTGGCCGCGCTTCCGCGACATCGTGCTGCCGAACTGCCGGCAGGGCATCCTGGCCGGCTCGCTGATGGTCGTGACGCTCTCCATGGGCGAGTTCAACATGACCTGGCTGCTGCATACGCCCTTCACCAAGACGCTGCCGGTGGGCCTCGCCGATGCCTATGCCTCGCTGCGGCTGGAAGTCGGCAGCGCCTACACTCTCGTCTTCTTCCTGATGATCATGCCACTGCTGCTGGCGCTGCAGGCTTTCGCCAAGCCGCGCCCGGCGAAGTTCGTGGCAGAGGATGCCGAATGACCGACACCGCCAAACCCGTCTCCATTTCCCTCGCGAACTGCGCCAAGACCTTCGCCGACGGCACCCGCGCGCTGGAGCCGCTCGACCTCGCGATCGACGCCGGTGAGACGGTCGTCTTTCTCGGCCCCTCGGGCTGCGGCAAGACCACGACCTTGCGCATCATCGCCGGACTCGAAGAGCCCGATGCCGGCGGCCAGGTGCTGTTCGACGGCACCGACGTCACGCACCTGCCGATCGAGCAGCGCAATGTCGGCATGGTGTTCCAGTCCTATGCGCTGTTTCCCAACATGACCGTGGCCGGCAACGTCGGCTACGGCCTGCGCATCCGCAAGGTGCCCGAGGCGCAGGTCAAGGCGCGCGTCTCCGAGATGCTGGCGATGATGCAGATCACGCGTCTGGCCGACCGGCAGATCGACCAGCTCTCGGGCGGTCAGCGCCAGCGCGTGGCATTGGCGCGCGCCATCGCGGTCCGACCGCGTGCGCTGCTGCTCGACGAGCCGTTGACGGCGCTGGACGCCAAGCTGCGCGATACGCTGCGCCTGGAGATCGATTCGCTGCTGCGGTCGCTTGGCATCACCGCGATCTACGTGACGCACGACCAGGCCGAAGCGATGGCGCTGGGCGACCGCATCGTCGTCATGGAGCATGGCCGCGTCGCCCAGATCGGCAAGCCGCGCGACATCTATCAGCGTCCCGCCACGCGCTTCGTCGCCGATTTCATCGGCACGATGAATCGGCTCACGGGGTCGGTGAGCAGCGGCACGTTCACCTGCAAGGCAGGCGGCATCGCCTGGCCCGAGGCACCTGCCACCGCGACCGAGATCCTGTTCCGGCCCGAGGACATCCGCGTCGTCGAGAGCGGCGAGGCGACCGGGCTCAAAGGGACGGTCGCCGCCGCCTTCTTCCTCGGCGATCGCACGCGCTTGTTCGTGGACGTGGGCGAGGCGCAGCCGCTGGTGATCGAGAGCACCGCGCGGCGCGACTTCAGCCATGGCGACCCGGTCGGGCTCGCCATCGACCCGCGCGGCCTGCTGGTCCTGTGAGGAGCCCGCCATGCTGATTGCACAGATCACCGACACCCATATCAAGCTGCCCGGCAAGCTCGCCTACAGGAAGGTCGACACCGCCAGCATGCTGCGGCGTTGCGTGCAGGAGCTGCTGGCGCTCAGCCCGCAGCCCGACATCGTCCTGCTGACCGGAGACCTGGTCGATCTCGGACGACCCGAAGAATACGAGCACTTGAAGTCGATCCTGGCGCCGATCCGGCAGCGCATCATCGCCATCCCCGGCAATCACGACGAGCGCGAGGCGATGCGCGAGGCCTTCCGCGACGAAGGCTACCTGCCGGCGGCGGGAAAGTTCCTGCAGTTCGCGATCGACGACTATCCGCTGCGCCTCATCGGCCTCGACACGCTGATCCCGGGGCAGGGCGGCGGCGAACTCTGCCGCGAGCGGCTCGACTGGCTCGACCGTACGCTGGTCGACAGACCCGACGTGCCCACTCTGGTGATGATGCACCATCCGCCCTTCGTCACCGGCATCGGCCACATGGACAAGATCGGCCTTTCAGGCCGCGAGGCCTTCGCCGGGATCGTGGCGCGTCACAGTCAGGTCGAACTGATCCTGTGCGGCCATCTCCATCGCACGATCCACGCCCAGGTCGGCGGCCGTCCCGCGCTGACCTGCCCCAGCCCGGCGCACCAGGTCGCGCTCGACATCCATCCCGATGCCCCCAGCCGCTTCCGCATGGAGCCGCCGGGATTCATGCTGCACTGGTGGAACGACGGCCAGCTGGTGAGCCACGCCGCCGTCATTGGCGACTATGACGGGCCGTATCCGTTCTTCGACGCCGACGGCAAGCTGATCGATTGAGCGGCAGAATAGTTCCGTCGTCTCGACCGGAGCCTCGCGAAGCGAGGCGTAGTGGAGAAACCTTGTCTCGACGATTAGCCGGCTATTGGTCGAGACAAGGTCTCTCCACTCCGCACCTTCGGTGCTCCGGTCGAGACGACGGGATTTTTAGAGCGTTTCCGGACGAGATAGAATCGCGCCGAGCATCCCAACACCGACCTCACCCTGAGGAGCGCTCCGCAGGAGCGCGTCTCGAAGGGTGGGAACGCGCACCTTGCCTGTGGCCCATCCTTCGAGACGCGCCGCTTCTCGGCGCTCCTCAGGA
>NZ_JBQVQG010000039.1:0-38983 GCF_052439685.1 Reyranella sp. | reverse complement strand
GACTTCTTCATCTCCTGCCTCCTCTCGGAGGCCAGTCTCTCAACTAATCGTTGGTCCGAAAACCCGCGGGCAGGTCAATCTCACCGATGCGGCTAGTTAAATCGCCCTGATTCTTGCTTCTTCATTCGCCACTCCCTTCGTCATTCGCGCAAGGAAACGCCCCAGGTTGGAGCTGATTGGCACGGCATTAGGTAGCAAACGCACCTAGCGGTTTAGACCGCCGTGCGGCTCACGCGCCTAGTGCCTTTGAACGGAGTTCAGAGGTGCTAATTGGACCGATTGCCGCCATCTGTTGCGGCATCCATGGCTATCCGCCGGTTGTAGAAAGTCAGCGCAAAGCAAAACTGGCTGTATCGGCGACACTTGAACGCGTCTCGATAGTAGACCTTGCCGACCACATAGATGCGCAGGAGCCCCTTCGCTATGAGCTGCTGATCCGCCGAGGAGACTTGGCGGCCAGTATTAATTCCGAAGCTAAGGTGATCCCCGGGAGCAATGTCCGATGGCGTGAATGGAGGCCGCTCAGATTTCCTGTCGCGCAGAATTTGGCGAGAGACTTTGAAGGGCGATTCTACCAATGGACTGGGTCCAATCTGGAAGTCCAACCACTGATTCACTCGATAAGCGGGGGTTTGTCCGCGATTGACCGTCTTCAGGCCAAGGACGAGCCGCCCACTCAAGAAGGACGCTTCGACATTTTCGTCGGGCTCAACCGAAAGATATGCCCGCAATTGACGCTGGGCAGTGTCGGAGGCAACGGCGATAGCCCTATCCGCCGCGTCGGCGGCCCTGAAGGAAGCAACGGCGGATTTACCAGCGATCTGGGCGGCGTCAGCGGCAGCCCAAGCAGCCCAAGCGGTGGCGGCGAGGGTGAGAACCAAAAATGCGGCCCCTACGACGGCAGCGCGTGTCTGGAGATAAGAAAGCCATACAGCTTCCTCGGCTGCGTTACTCGCCCTGATGCTCTGCGCCAAGTCGCGATAGCCTTTTCTTTGTATTGCGTCTTTGTCGGCGCATTCATCTTGCTGGTATGGCGACGCGCCTGAAGGCTTCTGCAAAATAGAAAAACACTCCGGGTCGAGTGCTTTAGCGAAGGCGCTGTAGTCCTCTAGAGTTTGCTGCTGAGGGATCGGAGGCGCAGGGGGCCACAGCCAAATAGAGAAGCTCAAGGCCACCAATGCGGCGGTAAGTGCTCCTAGGGCTCGCTGAGCCTTAGTGTTGTGCAGCCGATTGCAGAGAGACATTGCAGGAAAAACGCAGCGGTGAATCCGCCCCTGCTGATCTTGTTAGCAATGTTTCGCTCGGTTCAGACGTGCCCATTGCGGAAAGTTTTTCTGTCAACCCACGGTAGCCGACGTTTCGTCATTAGGCATCAGACGGGCCTAGAGGCGCGGCGGCTAAGATGGGTCATCAGCCGCATAAGCCGACTCCGCGTCCTTGTCGGCGTAGTCATGCCGCGCTCTGACACCCGCGATGCGGGGCCGGTAGCGCTACTCCAGCTTGATGTTCGCGGCCTTGGCAATGCGCGTCCACCGGGATACCTCGCTGGCGACAAAGCGGGCAAAATCTGTCCGACTTTCGAGCTCTACGCGCGCGCCGTGACGAGCCCAAATGTCCTTTACTTCCTTGGTCTCGAGTGCCGCCTGAATCGCCGCGTGCATTCTGTCGAGAGCCGACTGAGACGTCTGTTTGAGTGCCATGATCCCAAACCACTGACTGACACGGAAGTCGTCGAGCCCGGCTTCACCGAATGTAGGAACGCCGTTGAGCACGACATCTCGTCGCCGCGCGGCTACGGCCAGCGCTCTAAGTTTGCCATTCGCTACCGCGGCCGTCACGCTATGCGGAGGCAAGAACGCCGCGCCAGCACTTGTCGCAACTAAAGCGTCAAGTTGGGCGGCAGTTCCGGGATAAGGTACGTGCCTGAACTTGATATTGGTCCGCTCGGTGAGCAAATTGATCGCGAGATGCGAGATGGTGCCCTCGCCATCAGAACCCACTGCAATTGGCGTCGAAGCAGAGCGTGCTGCTGAAAGGAAGTGTTGTAGATCGTTGGCATCGATGATGCGGGGATTGATCACCAAGACCAGCGGTTCGCGCGCCAGGGCGCTGACCGCAACAAAATCCCGGGCAAAATCAAATCCCGCCCCACCCTTGGGATAAATGACGGAAGCGTAGGTTAGCCCCGTGTAGGCGACCATGAAGGTATGGTCGTCGTTGGCAGCCCGGGTAAATAGTGTCGCGGCCAGAGTGCCTCCCGCCCCGGTGCGACGATCGATCACGATCGGTTGCCCAAGCTTCTCACCGATGCTCTTGGCTACCTGTTGAGCATAGAGATCCGCGCTGCTGTCTTGAGGGAAGGGCACGATCCAGGTCAGTTGCTTTTTCGGCCGCGTATCAGCCCTTGCTGGGCTTACTGTCGCAAGAACTGAGCCGCCCATGAACGTACGGCGAAGAAAACCCGTCACTCCAGCCCCTTCCCTGCAGTCGCCAACACACCCCCCCCCTCTACGGTTACAAGAGGACTTGGCGGTGCCAATACTGTGGAATTATTCCGCGACTAAACCAAGTGAAGCCCCAACGAATGATGGTCAAGGCAGAGACGCTTGCCGCGTTCCCTCGGTGGGGCTGGTCGTCGGAAAGAGCACCCCCGACCGTGCCGGACGACCAATCACGGTCGTCATCGACCGCGTTCACGGGGCTTGGAGAGGTCAGTACCGGACGTTTTCTGCGCAGATGGCGATTGGGTGTCGGCGATTGGCCCGCGTTCCTGTAGCCGCCATGGTCCTGAGAGTCCGCCGCTAGCCGATTGTCTCGGCACGGGTGATGTTCAGCGGGTTCGGCGGGTGGGCCAAGGGGCGAAAGCGCCGGGGAAGATGCAGCGTCGCCGCCTTCGCAAAGAGCGCCAGCCAGGCCGCGAGGGCATCCAACGTGCCGAACAGCTTCGCGAGGCGAGGAACGCCTGCGAGAGCAGGTATCAGTATGTGGACGGGTCCAATTCTCACGCTTCCGAAAGCGAGAAATCGGCCATTTTCCATGTCGGGCAAGGTCCTGGGGTGCGAGAGCTGCTGATCTGCCGGCCGCCGCACTCCTTGTGCGGCGGCCTTTCATTGTGCCAGATTGTCAACAATCGACGATCTGCTCAGAGAGGACGTTAATTGGCTTTTGCGGATGTCTCGACGCGGGACACAGGCGCGCTTTTCGAGCGCGTACCGAAGGCGACCTTGCGCGCGCACATTGTCGAGCAGCTCCGGTCCGCGATCCTGGCGGGTGATATTCCGCCCGGGGCGCCGCTGGTCGAGACCGCGCTGTCGGAGCGCTTCGACGTCAGCCGCGGCCCGCTGCGCGAGGCGCTGCGGCAGCTGATCGAGGAGGGGCTGGTGGTGACCGTGCCCTACACCGGCACGCACGTGGCCGAGCTCTCGGTCGAGGACGTCCACGAGATCTATTCGCTGCGCACCGTGCTGGAGACCTTCGCCTTCGAGCAGGTCTGGCCGCGCCGCGACGATCGCTTTCGGGCCGAGCTCAGCCGCCGCAACGAGGCGCTGATCGCGACCATCGACGCGGGCGACGACCGCGCCAGCATCTTGACCGAACTCGAGTTCCACGGCCTGGTCTACGAGGCGAGCGGCCATAGACTGCTGCAGCGGGCCTGGCATGGCTTGCGCGGCCGACTGCAGCTCTACTGGGCCGCGCATCATCGCGCGCACGGCCGACGCGGGCCCAAGCGCGACAGCCACGACAGCTACATCAAGGCGGCCTTCGGCACGGACTTCGAGGCGATGAAGGCCGAGATCGCCGATCACATGCGTCGCGGCGTCGAGACCACGGAGAAGTTCCTGCGCTCGATGCCGACTTTGTCGGGGAAGCAAAAGAGGGGAGACAATTCATGAGCATCAATCGACGTTCGTTGTTCGCCGTCGCGGCCGCGAGTGCCGCGGTCCTGGCCATTCCCTTCGCCGCGCGCGCCGAGGGCACGCTCGACGAGGTGAAGAAGCGCGGCGTGCTGAGGGTTGGCGTCACCCAGGCGCCGCCCTGGTATTCGAAGGATCCCAAGACCGGCCAATGGGCGTCGGGTCTCGGGGTCGAGATGGGCAAGGCGATGGCGCAGTCGCTGGGCGTGAAGTTCGAGCCGGTCGAGGTGAGCTGGGGCAACGCGATCGCGGCCCTGCAGGGCGACAAGATCGACATCATGTTCATGCTCGACGCCACGGCCGAGCGCAAACAGGCCGCCAACTTCCCCGAGTCGCCGCTTCTCTGGTACTCGCTCGCCGTGCTGGCGCGCGACGATCTGAATGCGAAGACCTGGGAAGACCTCAACAAGCAGGGCGTGCGCATCGCCGTGCCTCAGGCGTCGACCATGGATCGCTGGGCGACGCAGCACACGCCCAAGGCCGACATCCAGCGCTTCCCCGGCAACTCCGAGGCGATCGCCGCCTTCCAGTCGGGCCGCGTCGATGCCGTGCTGCTCTTTCATCCGCCGCTGCTCGCCGCCCGCCAGCGGCTAGGCAAGGGCAAGATCGTGGTGCCGCTGCCCGCCGAATCGCAGCCGTCCAGCGCGGCGCTGCGCAAGGGCGACACCGCCTTCACCGCCTGGGTCGATAAGCAGTTCGCCGATTACTACAAGAGCGGCCAGACCCAGAAGTGGTACGAACAGGCGATCGCCGACTTCGGTCTCGATCCCAAGTCCGCGCCGCCGGTCATGAAAGAGATGATCAAGTAGGCGGCTTCGCCCTTGGCCTATCAGTGGGACTTCTCGCCGGTCCTCGCCAACGCACCGTTGTTGGTCGAAGGGCTGGTGAACACGCTCAAGATCACGGGCACGGCGCTGGTCTGCGGCGTCGTGCTGGGTCTGGGGCTGGCGTTGCTGCGCCTCTCGCCACGGCGCTTCCTGTCGTGGCCGGCCGGCTTCGTCATCGAGGTGTTCCGTACGACGCCGCCGCTGGTGCAGCTCTTCTGGTTCTTCTTCGCCCTGCCGATCCTGGTCGGCATCGAGATGACGCCGTTCGTGGCGGGCGCCGTCACCTTCTCGATCCAGTCGGCCTCGTTCTTCGCCGAGGTGTTCCGTGCCGGCATCCAGTCGATCGAACGCGGCCAGTGGGACGGCGCGCGCGCGATCGGCATGCGCCATGACCAGGCCATGCGCCGCATCATCCTGCCGCAGGCGGTGAAGCGCATGATCCCGGCCTTCATGGAGCGCGCCATCGAGCTCATGAAGACGACGACCCTGATCGCCACCATCTCCTATGCCGACCTGCTGTTCGCCGCCAACGAGATCTCGCAGAAGACCTTCCGGCCGCTCGAAACCTATACGGTCGTGGCGCTGATCTATTTCGTCGTGATCTTCCTCGCGAGCCAGGTCGCCCGCCTGGTCGAGCTGCGGCTGGCGCGCAGCGGCGAGAGTACAGTGCATTGAGCGAGGGGCACTGATGCGCTGGGACTTCGCCTCGGTCTTCGACAACACCGATGCGCTGCTGGTCGGCGCCGCCGGCACCCTGCGCATCTTCGCGATCTGCCTGGTGCTGGGGCTGAGCCTCGGCCTGCTCGTCGGCCTGGGCCGCTACTCCCGCAACCGCTGGCTCCACATCCCGGCCACGATCTTCGTCGAGTTCTTCCGCAACACGCCGGTGCTCGTACAGATCCTGTGGTTTTACTTCGCCCTGCCGATCCTGCTGCCCTTCGCGATTTCGCCGCTGGCCGCCGCCTCGCTCGGCATCTCGCTCAACTCGGCGGCCTTCTCGGCCGAGATCTATCGCGGCGGTATCCAGTCGATCGAGACCGGCCAGTGGGACGGGGCGCGGGCGCTCGGCATGCGCTGGGGCCAGGCGATGCGGCGCATCATCCTGCCGCAGGCGCTGAAGCGCATGCTGCCGGCGCTCACCAACCGCGCCATAGAAATCTTCAAGATGTCGACGCTCGCCTCGGCCGTGGCCTATGTCGAACTGTTGCAGCAGGGCAAGCTGATCGCCTCGCTCAACTACAATCCGATCGAGGCCTATACCGCCGTGGCGGTGATCTTCTTCGT
The DNA here is from genome assembly GCF_052439685.1 of Reyranella sp. GTDB lineage: Bacteria > Pseudomonadota > Alphaproteobacteria > Reyranellales > Reyranellaceae > Reyranella. The sequence goes on along the minus strand of NZ_JBQVQG010000039.1, from coordinate 32,958 downwards.
CTTCCTGTGGCCGCTGGTGCAGTTCAGCTACTTCCTCGAACGCCGGCTGAAGAGGGACGAATGACGATCCTGAAGGTCAGCGGCCTCACCAAGCGCTTCGGCGCGACCGATGTGTTGCGCGGCATCGACCTCGACGTGGCGCGCGGCGAACGCATCGCCATCCTGGGCGCGTCGGGCTCGGGCAAGAGCACGCTGTTGCGTTGCCTCAACTTCATGGAACGACCGGGCGGCGGCACGATCGCGCTCGACGGCCAGGTGCTGGGTCGCGAGGGCAAGACGGGCGAGCGGACCTATCGCGAAAGCGAGCTGATCCAGGTGCGCCAGCGGGTCGGCATGGTGTTCCAGCAGTTCAACCTGTTCCCGCACATGACGGCGATCGGCAACGTGATGGAAGGGTTGCGCACCGTGCGCGGCATGCCGAAACCTGAGGCCGAGGCGCGGGCCGCGAAGGAGCTGGCGCGGGTCGGTCTCGCGGAGAAGGCCGATACCTATCCGGCGCATTTGTCGGGCGGCCAGAAGCAGCGGGTCGCCATCGCGCGTGCGCTCGCCATGGACCCCGAGATGCTGCTGTTCGACGAACCGACCTCGGCGCTCGATCCCGAGCTGGTCGGTGAGGTGCTGGCCGTGATCCTCGCGCTCGCCGAGGAGGGGCGGACGATGCTGCTGGTCACGCACGAGCTGGGCTTCGCCTATCACGTCGCCACCCGCGTGATCTTCCTGGCCGACGGTGCCATCCACGAGCAGGGCACGCCGGACGAGGTCCTCAAGAATCCGAAGAAGGACCGCACGCGCGCCTTCCTCGCCAGCCACAAGCAATTCAGCTTCTAGGGAAAATGCCATGACGACGGAACAGGCGAGCGCCCAGGCCTATCTGGCCGATGCGCGCAACGACCAGGTGCTGGTCTATGTGAACGGCACGTTCGCGCCGCGTAACGAGGCCAGCGTCTCGGTGTTCGATTCCGGCTTCGTGCTGGGCGACGGCATATGGGAGGGACTGCGTCTCGTGAAGGGCCGCCTGATCAGCCTCGACGCCCATCTCGATCGCCTGTTCGAAGGCGCGCGCTCGATCGATCTCGACATCGGGCTCGACCGTGCCGGTGTCACCAAGGTGGTGACCGATACGCTGGCGAAGAACGGCATGACCGACGGGGCGCACATCCGCCTCATGATCACGCGCGGCCTCAAGAAGACGCCCAACCAGGATCCGCGTTTCGTGATCGGCAAGGCGACCATCGTCTGCGTTGCCGAATACAAGACGCCGATTCCCGAGGCCAAGGCCAAAGGCTACGCGCTCTTCACCTCGACCTTCCGCACGACCCAGCCCGACCAGTTCGACCTGCGCCTCAACTCACACTCGCGGCTCAATCTGATCCAGGCGCTGATCCAGGCCATCAAGGCCGGCGCCGACGAGGCGCTGATGCTCGACCCGCGCGGCTTCGTGGCCTCGTGTAACTCGACCAATTTCTTCATCGTGCGTGGCCGCGAACTGTGGACGTCCACCAGCCTCTACAGCTTCAAGGGCATCACCCAGCAGAACGTGATCGACGCCTGGCGCGCGGCAGGCAACGTCGCGAAGGAGTGCGACTTCACGCTCGCGCAGGTCTACTCCGCCGACGAGGCCTTCGTGACCGGTACCCTGGGCGGCGTCACGCCGGTGACGAAGGTCGACGGGCGTCTCATCGCCGACGGCAAGGCCGGCAAGGTGACGAAGGAAGCGAGCGACCTCTATCTGAAGTCGGTCGGGGCGCTGTAAGCTCTACTCTGACCTAAGCTTCGGAGCCTTGAGAGCCGCCAAGCTTCGCCTGCAGCTCGGCGATCTGCTTCCTCAGCTCCTCGTTCTCCTCGCGCGCCTTGGCGGCCATCGCCTTCACCGCGTCGAACTCGTCGCGGCGGGGGATGTCCATGCCGTCCAGGATCTTGGCGATCTGGTCGCGGACACGGGCTTCGACCTCGTCCTTCATGCCGGTCAGCGCGCCCATGGCGCCGTTGGCCACCTTGGTGAGGTCGTCGATGAAGGGATTGCGGGTTTGCATGACAGGTCTCCTGATGCGGCAAGTATGGGCGGCTGGTAGCATCCGGCGCAAGAAGCACTGGAGGACGCCGTGAGCCTGGTCAAAGTCGAGTCGAGCGAAGGTATCACCACCATCACCATGATGCGCCCGGAGAAGCGCAACGCGCTCACGCAGGAACTTTGCGACGGCCTCTACGACGCCTATCGCGCCTTCGAGGACGGCGACGACCTGGTCGCGGTGCTGCAGGCCGACGGCCCGGCCTTCTGCGTCGGCGCCGATCTGCACAATCCGCCCGCCGCCATGTGGAAGGCGGTGCCGCATGTCAGCCACGCGCTCACCAAGCCCGTCATCGCCGCCACCCAGGGCTGGGTGATCGGTGGCGGTATCTGTCTCGTGATGACGTGTGACCTCATGGTGTCTGCCGATACCACCAAATTCATGTACCCTGAGGCCAAGGTCGGCGTGTTCGGCGGCCTGATGCCGGGCATCGTCTCGCGCATGCCGCACAAGGTCGCGATGGAGCTGCTGCTGCTCGGCGAGGAAATTTCGGTGAAGCGCGCCTACGACGTGGGCTTCGTGAACAAGGTCGTGCCGCTCGGCCAGGAGCGTGCCGAGGCGCGCCGCATGGCTTCGGTCATCGCCCAGTCCGCGCCGCTGGTGATCCGCACCCTGCGCGACTTCGCCAACCAGACGCTGCCGCGCGGCCCGGCGGAAGTTTTCGTGCCGGAGCGCTACAAGCTCGAGACCATCGCAAATTCCGAGGACCGCAAGGAGGGCGGCGCCGCCTTCCGCGAGAAGCGGTCGCCCAAGTTCAAGGGACGCTAGGACCATGGGCAAGCTGCTGCTGATCGGTTGCGGCAAGATGGGCGGCGCCATGCTCGATGGCTGGCTGGCGCGCGGCCTGCCCGCCGCCGACATCGTCGTCGCCGAGCCGGTCGAGGCGATCCGTCCGCGTCACGCCGGTGTCCGTGTCGTCACTTCCTCGGCCGAAGTGGAGGAGACGCCGGAGATCGTCGTGCTGGCGGTCAAGCCGCAGTCGATGGACGAGACGCTGGTCGATCTGCGGCGGTTCGCCGGACAGGGTTCGGTGTTCCTTTCGATCGCGGCCGGCAAGACGCTGGGCTATTTCGCCGCCCGTCTCGGTCACGCGGCCAGGATCGTGCGCTCCATGCCCAACACGCCGGCGGCCGTGCGCCAGGGCATCACCGTCGCCACAGCGGCGGCGAGCGTGACGGCGGCGGAAAAGAAGCGCTGCCACGAGCTGCTGGAGGCGGTGGGCCAGGTCCTGTGGGCCGACGACGAGGCGCTGATGGATCCGGTCACCGCATTGTCCGGCAGCGGCCCGGCCTACGTCTTCCTGCTGGTCGAGGCGATGGCGGCAGCAGGGGTGAAGGCCGGCCTCCCGGCCGACATGGCCATGCAGCTCGCCCGCGCCACCGTGGTGGGAAGCGGGGAACTGCTGAAGCAGTCCGCGGAGCCGGCGTCTCAGCTGCGCGTTAACGTGACCAGTCCCGGCGGCACGACCGCCGCAGCCCTGCAGGTCCTGATGGCAAACGACGGTATCCAGCCAGTATTCGACAAGGCCCTTGCGGCCGCCTCGCATCGATCGAAGGAGCTGGCAGGGTGAGCGACGTTCGCGACAAGGCTCTCGATGCCTTTCTCGGCCTGATCGCCGAAAAAGGGTATGCCGACGTGGCGCTGCGCGACGTGGCGCAGGTGGCCGGGCTGGGCTTTGCCGACGTCTATCGCGTCTATCCCGACAAGATCTCGCTGGCTGCGGCCTTCATGGCGCGCATCGATGCGGAAGTGATGGCGGGGACGCCGTCCTCGGTCGATCCGGAGGAGACGCCGCGGGACCGGCTGTTCGACGTGATGATGCGCCGCTACGACGCGCTCCGGCCGCACCGTGCGGCGCTGCGGGCGCTGCGTCGCGCCGGGACCCGCGACCCGATTCTCGCAATCGCCATGGGCCCGGGGCTGCGACGCGCGATGGCGGCAATGCTGGAGGCCGCCTCGGTGGCCAGCGACGGGCTGCCCGGTGCGCTGCGGCAGAACGGGCTGCTGGCGATCCATTACGCCGTATCGCGGGTATTCGATCGCGACGACACCCAGGATCTTTCGAAGACCATGGCGGCTTTGGACAGCCGGTTGAAGACCGCCGAGCGCTGGTCGCAACTCTTTGATAGATATGCGAAATCACCGGGCGCCGACGTTCCGCCCGCGGCGCCGGTTTCGCCTGAGGCGTGAACATTTTGTGCGGTGCACAAAAACACCCCTTGACTCGCTGCAATGCATCCCTAAATTGAGCTTCATTGTGCACCGCAGCAAAGCGGGGCACCCGAGCTCAGCCTTGCTTCGTCCCTCAAGGAGAATTCCATGTACGCCAACGGTGCCTTCAAGAACCCCTTCGCCGACTTCGACTTCAGCAAGATTTCCGGCGAGTTCAAGCTCCCGACCGTGAACGTCGAGACCTTCGTCGAGACCGCCCGCAAGAACTTCGCCACGATGACCTCGCTCAACACCGCCGCCGTCGAGCAGATGAAGACGATCGCGCAGCGTCAGGGCGACATGGTCCGCGCCGCGATGGAAGACTTCTCCAAGCACGGCAGCGAAGTGCTCGCCGCCGCGACCGTCGAGGAGAAGGCTGCCAAGCAGATCGACTTCATGAAGAAGACCTACGAGTCGGCGATCACCAACTCCAAGGAACTGGCCGAGCTGTACACCAAGGGCCAGACCGATGCCGTGACGGCGCTGAGCGCCCGCGTCGCCGAGCTGACCGAAGAGGTCAAGGCCGCGATCGCCAAGAAGTAAGCGTTTTAGCGTAAGCGTGGGTCGGCCTGTCGCCGATCCGGAGAAAGGGGCCGCGTATGTGGCCCCTTTTCTTTTGCCCGTCTTGGTCTTTTGATCCCGCCGCTCTAGGGTCGGCCCACCATGACATCCATCGCTTACGAAGATTTCGAGCGTGTCGACATTCGCGTCGGCACCATCGTCGAGGCCGCCCCGCTCGAGGGCGCGCGCAAGCCCGCCTATCGCCTGCTGATCGATTTCGGCGCCGAAATCGGCACGAAGAAATCCTCGGCCCAGATCACCGTGCACTACACGCCGCAGGAACTGGTCGGCCGTCAGGTCGCGGCCGTGGTGAACTTCCCGCCGCGCCAGATCGGCCGGTTCATGTCGGAAGTCCTGACTCTCGGCTTTCCGGCAGCAGATGGCAGTGTCGTGCTGATCGCACCGACCAAGCCGGTGCCGAACGGCGGCAAGCTGTTCTGAATTCTGACACGAGGACCCCGTCCGTTGCCCATCCTGCGAGACGGCGCTGCGCGCCTCCTCAGAATGAGGTCGTGACGAGCTAAAAGACCTTGTGGATCCAGCCGTGCGGGTCGGCCGTGCGGCCGCGCTGGATGCCGACCAGGGCGGCCTTCAGCTCCTCGGTGCTGGCGCCCGAGCCGCCATTGCCGATCCTGAACTCGCCGTCCTTGCTGCGCACCGTGCCGATCGGCGTGACGACCGCGGCGGTGCCGCAGGCGAAGGCCTCGCGCAGGCGGCCGCTGGCGGCGTCCTTGCGCCACTGCTCGATCGAATAGCGCTCCTCGCTCACCTTGATGCCCTTGTCTTTGGCGAGGGTGAGCAGCGAGCTGCGCGTGATGCCGGGCAGGATCGTGCCGCCGAGCGGCGGGGTGATCATCGAGCCGTCGTCGAACACGAAGAAGATGTTCATGCCGCCCAGCTCCTCGATCCAGCGCTGTTCGACGGCGTCGAGGAACACGACCTGGTCGCAGCCGTGGCGCGTCGCTTCGGCTTGCGCCTGCAGGCTGGCGGCATAGTTGCCGCCGCACTTGGCGGCGCCGGTGCCGCCGGGGGCGGCGCGGGTGAAATCCTCGGAGACCCACACCGACACCGCCGGCGCATCGGTCTTGAAGTAGGCGCCGACCGACGAGGCGATGACGATGAACAGGTAATCCGACGAGGGCTTCACGCCGAGGAAGATCTCGTTCGCGAACATGAAGGGGCGGATGTAGAGGCTGCCGTCGCCCTCCGGGATCCAGGCCCGGTCGATCTTCACCAGCTGGTCGACGGCCTCGAGGAAGACGTCTTCCGGCAGGACCGGCATGGCGAGCCGCTCGGCCGACTGCTGGAAGCGCCGGGCATTCTCCAGCGGGCGGAACAGGGTCGCGCCGCCGTCGGCCGTGCGATAGGCCTTCAGCCCCTCGAAGATTTCCTGGGCGTAATGCAGGACCGCCGCAGCCGGGTCCATCGGGATCGGCGCGCGCGGTTCGACCCGCGCATCGTGCCAGCCCTTGGACTCGTGATACCGGATGGTCACCATGTGATCGGAGAAGACGCGGCCGAAGCCCGGATTCTTGAGCAGCGCCGCGCGTTGATCGGCGGGAAGCGGCGACGGGTGCGGAACGTGCGTAAACTGAAGCGACGGTGTCTTGGACATTGCCTGGGACGTTTCTCTCTTGAGTATTTCTTTCAATCTATCACCGGCGGGCGCGCCGCAAGTCCCCCGGCGCCGCTCACAGCGGAATTCGTACGGTCACGCGCAGGCCGCCGAGCGGCGAGGGGGCCAGCGTCACCTCGCCGCCATGGCTGCGCGCCACGTCGCGCGCGATGCTGAGGCCTAGCCCCACCCCGCCCGTCGCGGCGTTGCGCGACTGGTCGAGACGGAAGAAGGGCCGGAATACGTCCTCGTAACTTTCAGGGGGGATGCCGGGACCGTTGTCGTCGACCGCGATCTCGACCGCGGTCCGGCCGCGCACCGCCTCGATCCTGATCTCGCTGGCGTAGCGCTGGGCATTGGACACGATGTTGGTCAGGCAGCGCTTGATGGCGATCGGCCGCAGCTCGACGTTCATGTCGCCCTTCCAGGTGACTTCGAGAGTGGCGCTGCCGTGGCGTGCACCGGCGGCGACATCCTCCAGGATCTCGGAAAGGTCGGACATCACCGGATCCTCGTCGCCCTCGCCCCGCGCGAAGGCGAGATAGCCCTCGATCATGCGCTGCATGTCGTCGACGTCGTCGGCCAGCTCCCGCGTCTCCGGCGAGTCGGGAAGAAGCGCCAGCGAAAGCTTCATGCGGGTGAGCGGCGTGCGCAAATCGTGGCTGACGCCGGCCAGCATCTCGGTGCGCTGCTGGATCGAACGGCGCAGCCGGATGCGCATCGTATGGAAGGCGGTGGCGGCATTGCGCACCTCGCGCGTGCCGCCGGAGAAGGCGAAGTCGGGCACGTCACGGCCCTTGCCGAGCGCGTCGGCCGCCACCCCCAGATGCTCGATGGGCACCAGCTCGCGCCGCATGAACCAGATGGCGAGGCCGAACAGGACCGAAGCGAGGCCAAGCTGGGCCAGGACGTAGGCGAAACTCGAGCCGAAGGTCAGGCGCACATGCGGCACCAGCACGTCCATCACGTCGCCGTCCGACAGCTGGATCTCGATCAGGAGCTGGCCGCCGCCGATATTGTTGTCGAGGAAGAAAGGACGCTTGAGGTCGGCATTGAGTGCGCCCTGGACCTCGCGGGCGACGATGTCGAAATATTCCGGCTCCTTGAAGGGCCGCACGATGCCCTTGCGGAAGGAAACGAACAGCAGCAGGTCCTGGGCGGAGCGGCGCAGGATCCATTGACGGTGCTCGTCGTCGGGAAAGTCGGAGCGCAGCGAGATCAGCAGGCGCAGGTCGCGGACCAGCAGGATGGCGAGGCGGTTGGTGACGTTGTCGCCGCGCTGGCTGTAGAACCACCAGGCCGACAGCGCCTGCAGCAGCAGCATCGGCACCACGATGATGATGAGCGCGCGCGCGAACAGGGTCTGCGGCGAATGCTTGTCCGACCATTGTGCGATGCGTTCGAAGATGTCGCTGACGGCGGTCCACCTCATGCGTCGACCAGACGGTAGCCCTGGCCGCGCACCGTGCGCAGATAGCGCGGAAACGACGGATCGGGCTCGATCTTGCGTCGCAGCCGTGTCACCTGCACGTCGATGGCGCGCTCGTTCACGGAGGCGCCGATGATCTTGCACAGCGTCTCACGGCTCAGCACCTCGCCGATGCGGCCGGTGAAGGCGCGCATCAGGGCGATCTCGGCGTCGGTCAGCGCCACGCGCTTGCCCTTGTCGGTCAGTTCGCCCAGTTCGAGGTCGAACTGCATGGGGCCGAACGTCACCTGACTCGGCGCTTCCGGGGCCGCGACAGCGGCTGCCGGACGACCGCGGCGCAACACGCTCTGGATGCGCAGCAGGAGTTCACGCGGCTCGAACGGCTTGCCGAGATAATCGTCGACGCCCTTCTCCAGGCCGGCGATGCGATCCTTGGTCTCGACCATCGCCGTCAGCATCAGGATCGGCACGTCGTCGGTGCGGCGCAGCTCGGTCGCGAATTCGAGGCCGGTTTCTCCCGGCATCATGACGTCGAGCACGATCAGGTCGAAGTCGAGCGAACTCAGCCGCTGGCGCGCCTCCGCGGCGCTGGCCGCGGTCGAGACCCGAAAGTCGTTGCGTGAGAGGAACGACTTCAGGAGTTCGCGCAGGCGCGTATCGTCGTCGACGACCAGGATGTGAGGCTTGTCGGCCGACGCGTCCATGGCGTGCTAGCGGCTGCCGCCGCGCAACCGCTTGTCGACCACCTGGCGCTCCGGCGGGTCGAGCAGACCGAGCAGCACCTTGCGAAAGCCCTCGACCGCCTCGGCGCCGGTTTCGCGATAGGCCCGGGCGAAGCGCTGGCTCTGGCGGTCCGTCAGGTCGCGCTCGAGTTCCTGGCCCTTGGGGGTGAGCCACAGGAGACGTTCGCGGCGGTCGCGCGCGCCGCTCTTCTGCTCGACATAGCCCTGCTCGAGCAGGTCCTTGAGGACGCGGCTGATCGACTGTTTGGTGACCTTGAGGATCGACAGGAGATGCCCGACCGTCTGGCCGGGATGGCGACCGATGAAATACAGCGCCCGGTGATGGGCCCGGCCGAGCTGGTAGTGCCGGAGCTGCTGGTCGGATTCGAAGGTGAAGTCGCGATAGGCATAGAACATCAGCTCGATGCCCTGTCGCAGTTCTTCGTCGCGAAGGAATAGGGGGTTGGCGGGCGCTCTGGATTCCACGCAGTCTTTATAGTGCGGGCGCGCTGCGTTGACACCCCGCGCGAGCGGATGTTACGGCGCGAACCTCCGTCGAGAAATTTTCCGAAACCGTGCGAGGGCGCCCATGCTGACCGTTCATCATCTCGGCGTGTCGCAATCCGAGCGCATCGTCTGGCTGTGCGAGGAGCTCGACCTTCCCTACGAGCTGAAGGTCTATGACCGCGACGCGGTCACGCGGCTCGCGCCGCCGGAATACAAGGCCCTGCATCCGCTCGGCGCGGCGCCGGTGATCGAGGACGGCGACGTGCTGCTGGCCGAATCGGGTGCCATCGTCGAATACATCGTCGCCCGCTACGGCAAGGGCCGGCTGGTCCTGGCACCCGACCGTCCCGACTTCGCGCAATTTCTCTACTGGTTCCATTTCGCCAACGGCACGCTCCAGCCGGCGACGGGACGCAACATGATCCTGGGACGGCTCGGTCTTCCAGCGGACACTCCCTTGATCAAGGCCATGAAGGCCCGCCTCGACCTTGCCCTCGGCCTCATCGAGGCGCGGCTTGGGAAGGCCGATTACCTGGCCGGGGCGGAACTCACGACAGCCGACATCATGGCCGTCTTCACATTGACCACGATGCGCAACTTCCTGCCGTTCGACCTCGCGCCCTATCCGGCGATCCGCGCCTATCTGCAGCGCATCGCCGCCCGTCCGGCCTACCAGCGGGCGATGCAGAAGGGCGATCCCGGGATGCCTCTCCTCCTGACCTGAAATTCGCGGCGAAAAACACGCAGGGTCAGTGTGATTGACAAGGTCAGTAATATTGACCTATTTGGTCGGATAGTTATTCTGGGGATGGCCTCAGAGACCTATTTGGAATCATTAGAGAGAGGATATCGCAATGTCCTTAACAATGGATGATCGCGACGGCTTCATCTGGCTGGATGGCAAGCTGGTTCCGTGGCGCGACAGCCGCATGCATGTGCTCACCCATGCGCTGCATTACGGCTCGGCCGTCTTCGAGGGCGAACGCATCTATGACGGCCGGGTTTTCCGCCTCTCGGCGCACAGCGCCCGCCTGATCCGGTCGGCCAATCTGCTCGACTACGACCTGCCCTGGTCGCGCGAGGAGATCGATGAGGCGACCCGCGCCGTCGTGAAGGCGAACGACCTCACCGCCGGCTATATCCGGCCCATCGCGTGGCGCGGCTCGGAGGTGCTGGGCGTGTCGGCGATCGGCACGACGGTCCATCTCGCCATCGCCCCGTGGGCGCAAGAAGGCCGCCTGTCGGTGCAGGCGCGCGATGCCGGCATCAACGTCACCCTGGCGAAGTACCGCCGGCCCTCGCCGGAAACGGCGCCCGGCCACGCCAAGGTGGCGGGCCTCTACGTGATCTGCGGCATCGAGAAGGACCGCGCGCTGAAGGCCGGCTTTGACGATGCGCTGATGCTCGACTGGCAGGGCCGCATCGCCGAGACGACCGGCGCCAACATCTTCCTGGTGATCGACGGCAGGCTCGTCACGCCGACGCCGCACAACTTCCTCGACGGCATCACGCGTCGTGCGGTGATGGGCATGGCGCGGACGCGCGGCTGGACGGTCGAGGAACGCGACGTGATGCCGGAGGAACTGAGCAACGCCAGCGAGGTCTTCCTCTGCGGCAGCGCCGCCGAGATCGTGCCGGTCGGCTCGATCGACCAGCATCACTTCCAGGCCGGTCCCGTCGCCAAGACGCTGATGGCCGACTTCCAGAAGCTGGTGCGCGCGCCCGACAGCGAGGGCTTCGGCGAGGCGACGCATCTGATGGCATCGGCGTCGTCGCTGGCGGCCTGACCCGCAGCCGTTACGGATCGTAGACGGCGACGAAAAGCACCGCTTCCCAGCCCTCGGCCCGCAAGGTGCGGCGCCGTGTTGCGAGCCAGCCGTGGACGCGGCCATGGGCGATGCTTCGGCTCAGCTCATGGCCTCGCCGCAGATAGCCGATTTGAACGGTGGAATGGTCTGCCAGCTCGACGTCGACGCGGACCGCATCCTCGCGATCGGCATTGTCGGGCTCGAGGATGAGACGCACCCCGGTCCCGATCGTCACGTGGCTGATCTTTTCGGAATCGCTGGAAATCGCGGAGTGGAACCCGCGCCAGCCGGGAGGAAGCGCCGCAGCGGCCTCCTTGCCGGCTCGGAGGGCCTGCAGAATCGCGTTCATCGCGCCCTGTGGCAGCTCACGGGTCTCGATCCGGGTCGGCGCAGCTTTGGGGCGGTCGGCACCCAAAGCGGTACGCATCGCTCGGATCGCCGGCCGAAACAGCCAGGCAAAGAAGCCCGCGGCCAGTTCGAAAATCAGGCCGATCGCGGTGAAAACGATCTCGAAAAACGAGCCGATGATACGATCTCCATGGACAGCCATGAATCATAGGCAATGCCGCGCCCGCTTGACATCGGGGCCTGCAATCCCCTTTTCTCGATAGCGTCCGAGGGGTGCCTGATCTTCCAGCAGGAGACGGGCTGAGACAGCCTTAACGGCTGAACCCTTTGAACCTGATCCGGGTCATGCCGGCGAAGGAACGGGAGTCAGCGGTGTTGGATCGTCCTGTCGTATCAATCATCGGAGCCGGCGTCGCAGGCCTCGCCTGCGCGACGGAGCTTGCCGAACGCGGCGTCGCCGTCGAGCTGCTGGAGCGCAGCGTCCGTCTGGGCGAAAGCGCCTGTTCCTGGATGGCCGGGGGCATGCTGGCGCCGTGGTGCGAGCGGGCGACCACCGACGAAATCGTCGCCCGCCTGGGTGAGCCGTCGATCGACTGGTGGCGGCGCCACCATCCCGGCACCGTGAGCGAGGGCAGCCTGGTCCTCACGCCACCGCGCGACGCCGCCGACCTCACGCGCTTCGCCGCGCGGACCGAGCGCTACGAGTGGATCGACGGCGATCGCATTGCGGCCCTCGAACCCGATCTGGCCGGCCGGTTCCGTCGTGCGCTGTTCTTCCCCGACGAGGCCCATCTCGAGCCGCGCAAGGCGCTGGCGTCGCTGGCCGCAGGGCTCGAAGCGCGCGGCGTCCCGATCCGCTTCGGCGTGGAGGGCACGCCGTCGGAAGTCGGGTCGAGCTTCGTGGTCGATTGCCGCGGCCTGTCTGCGCGCGATGCGCTGCCCGAGCTGCGCGGCGTGCGCGGCGAGATGCTCGTGGTGCGGACCCGCGACGTGTCGCTGTCGCGCCCGGTGCGGCTGCTGCACCCGCGCATCCCGCTCTACATCGTGCCACGCGGCGACGGGGTCTTCATGATCGGCGCGACGATGATCGAGAGCGAGGAACGCCGCGCCGTCAGTGTGCGTTCGGCCATGGAGTTGCTGAACGCCGCCTACACGCTGCACCCGGCCTTCGGCGAGGCCGAGATCGTCGAACTGGGCGCCGATCTGCGGCCAACCTTTCCCGACAACCTGCCGTGCATCCGGCGCAATGGCCGCGTGCTGCATGCCAACGGGCTTTTCCGGCATGGTTTCCTGCTCGCGCCCTGGCTGGCGCGGCAGGTTGCCGATGCCGTTCTTCTGGAGACGAGAGATGCGGATATTCCTGAACGACGACATGCATGAGGTCTCGCCCGGCACGCTGGCCGCGGCGCTGGAAAATCTCGGCTATGGCGGGCGCAAGATCGCGACGGCGGTGAACGGCCGGTTCGTGGCCGCCGCCGCGCGACCGCGCACCGAGCTGGCCGACGGCGACAAGATCGAAGTCGTCGCGCCAATGCAGGGAGGATGACCATGTCATCGTTCTACGGCGTCGAGCTGAAGTCGCGGCTGCTGCTCGGCACCTCGCGCTATCCCTCGCCGGCGGTCCTCGAACGCGCGGTCAAGGCGTCGGGCGCGGACGTCGTGACCGTATCGCTGCGGCGCGAGAGCGGCGCGGGTCGCGCCGGTCAGGCTTTCTGGTCGCTCATCCAGTCGATGGGCGTGCGCGTGCTGCCCAACACGGCGGGCTGCCATTCGGTGAAGGAGGCGGTGACGACCGCCCACATGGCGCGCGAACTGTTCGACACGCCGTGGATCAAGCTGGAGGTGATCGGCGAGGCCGACACCTTGCAGCCCGACGTGTTCGGCCTGGTCGAAGCCGCCCGCATTCTCTCCGAAGAGGGTTTCGAAGTATTTCCCTATACGACCGAGGATCTCGTGGTTGCCGAGCGGCTGGTCGAGGCGGGCTGCCGGGTGCTGATGCCGTGGGGCGCGCCGATCGGGTCGGCGCGCGGCCTCAACAACGTCTACGGGCTGCGCTCGATGCGGGCGCACTTTCCCGACATCCCGCTGGTGGTCGATGCCGGGCTGGGCGTGCCCTCGCATGCCGCGGCGGCGATGGAGCTGGGCTACGACGCGGTGCTGCTCAACACGGCGGTCGCCGAAGCGGGCGATCCGGTCGAAATGGCGCGCGCCTTCGCGCTCGGCGTCGAAGCCGGTCGTGCCGCCTATCTGGCGCGCCCGATGGAGCCGCGCGACATGGCCATGCCGTCGACGCCGGTGATCGGCAAAGCGGCCCTTGGAGACTGAAGAGATGCTCGATCCGTTCTATCCCGTCGTGCCCGATTCCAGCTGGGTGCTGAAGCTGGTGCCCATCGGCACGAAGCTCATCCAGTTGCGCATCAAGGACCAGCCCGAGTCCGAGATCCGCCGGCAGGTACGTGAGGCGAAAGCCGTCTGCGCGCAGCATGGCGCCGACCTGATCGTGAACGATTACTGGCAGGTCGCGATCGACGAAGGCTGCGCCTGGGTGCATCTCGGCCAGGAGGATCTGGTCGATGCAGACGTGAAGGCGCTGCGCCGTGCCAACATCAGGATCGGCGTCAGCACGCACGACCATGCCGAGCTCGACAAGGGCTTGGCCATCGATCCCGACTATGTCGCGCTCGGCCCGATCTGGCCGACCGTGCTGAAGCAGATGCCATGGGCGCCGCAGGGTACGGACCGTCTCGCCGAATGGAAGAAGCTCATCGGCAACCGGCCGCTGGTGGCGATCGGCGGGCTGACGCTCGAACGCGCGTTGCTGTGCCTCAAGTCGGGCGCCGACATCGCCTCGGTCGTGGGTGACATCGTGAACCATGCCGATCCGATCGGTCAGGCCAGGGCCTGGATCGACGCGACGAGAAGGCCGTGACCGACCGCTACGCCCGCCAGGCCGTGCTGCCGGAGATCGGCCCGACCGGGCAGGCGCGTCTTGCCGCCGTGTCGGTGCTGGTGGTCGGCGCGGGCGGCCTCGGCTGCCCGGTGCTGCAGTATCTCAGCGGTGCCGGCGTCGGCCGTCTCACCATCGTCGATCACGACACGGTCGAGGAGACCAACCTGCATCGCCAGCCGCTCTATGGCATGCCTGACATCGGCAAGCTGAAGGCCGAGGCGGCGCGCACCACTCTCCAGCGGTTCAACCCGCATGTTCGCATCGACGCGGTGGCCGAGCGGCTGACTCCGCAGAACGCCGCGAGGCTGGTCGCCGATGCGAATATCGTGGTCGACGCCGCGGACAGTTTCGCCGTGACCTACATGCTGAGCGACGTCTGCTTCGCGACAACCAAGCCGTTGGTCAGCGCCTCGGTGATCGGCATGACCGGCTATGCCGGCGTCTTCTGCGGTGGCGGCCCCAGCTACCGCGCGGTGTTTCCCGAGGTTTCCGTCGATGGCGGCACCTGTGCCACGGTGGGCGTGATCGGCACCGCGGTGGCGACGATGGGCAGCCTGCAGGCGCATCTCACGCTGCATCACCTGCTCGGCCTCGAACCGGCAGTGCTGGGCCGAGTCGTCACGTTCGACGCGAAGCGCTTGGCCTTCGGTGGCTTCGACTTCGCCGGCAGCCCCGAACCCGAGGATCAGGTGGCGTTCATCGCGCCAGAGCAGGTGCGATCCGACGACATCGTCGTCGACCTGCGCGGTCTCGACGAGGCGCCGGTTTCACCCTTCGCCGGTGCGCGGCGGCTGGTCGTCGACACGATCGACGAACTGGGCGCGCCCTCGAAGCGGGTCGTGCTGGCCTGCCGCAGCGGCCAGCGGGCGTTGATGGCGGCGGACAGATTGCGCGAGCGCGGCGTCACGAATCTTGCTCTAGTTGCGTTGGGCTGAAGCGCCCGAGCCGGAGAGGAGTTTCGCGTGGCCGATCCCGTTCCGCCGACCATGGAGGAGACCCGCCGCCACCAGATGTATCCGGTGCTGTCGGCGGCTGAGCTGAAGCGCATGGGCCGCTTCGGCGAGACGCGGCATTTCAGGACCGGCGAATTGCTGGCGCGTACGGGCGGGGACAGTCCGGGGATGTGCGTGATCCTGTCCGGCCGGATCGCCATCCTGAGCCATGACGGGCTGGGTCACGTCTCGCCGATCGTCGAGATGGGGCCCGGCGAATTCGCGGCCGAGCTGGCCGAGCTCTCGGGCCAGCCCGCGATGGTCGATGTCCGTGCCGAGGAGGATGTCGAAGCGCTGATCCTGCCGCATGACCAGTTGCGGGCCTTGATGGTCGCCGACGCGGAACTCGGCGAACGCATCATGCGGGCGCTGATCCTGCGCCGGGTGCGTCTGATCGAGGTCAACCGGGTCGGTCCGATCCTGGTTGGCGAACTCACCCAGCCGGGCATGATCCGCCTGCAGGGATTCCTCACGCGCAACGGCCAGCCGCACACCATCCTCGATCCCGAAACCGATCCGGACGCGGCGAAGATGATCGAGCGGCTGTCGCCCGACGCCGCCGACTATCCGCTGGTGGTCTGCCCCGACGGCACGGTGCTGCGCAATCCCAGCGACCAGGAACTCGCGCTCTGCATCGGCCTCTTGCAGGAAAGCGCCGAGCCGCCCCTCTATGACATTGCCATCGTGGGCTCCGGACCGGCCGGCCTCTCGACCGCCGTCTATGCCGCATCTGAAGGCCTTGCGGTGCTGGTGGTGGAAACCCGTGCCTTCGGCGGCCAGGCCGGCGCCAGCGCCCGCATCGAGAATTATCTCGGGTTTCCCACCGGCGTCTCGGGTCAGGCACTCACTGCGCGCGCCTTCGTGCAGGCGCAGAAGTTCGGTGCGCAGTTCGTCATCCCTCTCGAAGTGGCGCGGCTGGATTGCGGCGGCGGCCTCGAACGCCCGATGACCCTGGAGATGACCGACGGTTGGAAGGTGCAGGCGAAGACCGTCGTGATCGCCTCGGGCGCGCGCTATCGCAAGCTCGCCCTGCCCAACCTCGGCGACTTCCTCAATCGCGGCCTGTGGTACTGGGCCTCGCCTATCGAGGCGAAGCTGTGCGCCAACGCCGAAGTGGTCATCGTCGGCGGCGGCAATTCGGCCGGACAGGCGGCGGTCTTCCTGTCGGGTCATGCCGCGAAGGTCTGGATCCTGGTCCGCGGCCCCGGCCTTGCCGAGACCATGTCGCGCTACCTCATCGATCGCATCGCGGCGGCTCCGAATGTCGAGGTCCTGGCGGAGACGGAGATCGTCGAACTCGTCGGAACCGAACAAAGTGGTCTGCGCGGCGTGACATGGCGGCACCGTCCCAGCGGGACCGACACGCACCGGCCGATTCGTCACGTCTTCCAGTTCCTCGGCGCCCAGCCCGCAACCGAATGGATGCAGGAGTGCGGCATCGACGTCGACAGGACGGGCTTCATCCGCACCGGCGCCGATGTCGAGGCGCCCTGTCCCAAGCGTCCGCCGCTCGCCTACGAAACCAACGTGCAGGGAGTCTTCGCGGTCGGCGACGTTCGCTACGGCTCGGTGAAGCGGGTGGGCGCGGCAATCGGCGAGGGCGCGAATGTCGTCGCCCAGATCCACGGCGTGCTCGAGGCGATGAACGAGGCGGCCGAGAGGGCACAATCGTAAGTAGATCCGTCGTCTCGACCGGAGCACCGAAGGTGCGGAGTGGAGCAACCGTCTTGTTTTCAGGTGGGTCGCGGCTGCTGCCATTGAGTGCCATCTCTGACGACGGGCTCTATTGCGCTACTTCTTCTCCCAGCGCGCGGCCGCGGCGTCGTCTTCCTGATGGGCGCCGACCCATTGCTCGCCCTTCGGCGTGTCTTCCAGTTTCCAGAACGGCGCCTTGGTCTTCAGCCAGTCGACCAGGAATTCGCAGGCCTCGAAGGCGGCTTCGCGATGGGGCGAGCCGACGGCCACCAGCACGATCCGCTCGCCCGGCTCCATGCGGCCGTAGCGGTGCACGATCAGGGTTGCCTCGAGCGGCCAGCGCCGGTTGGCCTCGGCCTCGATGTCCTGCAGCGCCGTCTCGGTCATGCCGGGATAGTGTTCGAGCGTCAGCGCATCGATCCGGTCGCGATGATAGCCTTCCCGCACATGCATCTCGCGCACCAGGCCGACGAAGACCGCCAGGCCGCCGATGCGCTTGTTGCCGTCGGTGAGGCGGGCGAGTTCCACGCCGAGGTCGAAATCCGCTTCCTGGACACGCACGCTCATCGCATCATCCGCCGGTGAAGGGCGGGAAGAAGGCGACTTCGCGCGCGTCGGCGAGCCTCACGTCGAAAGTCGCGGTGCGCTGGTCGACGGCGGCACCGAACGCGGCACCTTCCGCCAGCGCCTCGGCATGGCCGGGGCTGCGGCTGCGCAGCCAGACGACGAGATCGCCCACCGTGTCGATCCCGGCGGGCGGCGTCACCTCTTCCTCCGGCACCCCGACGGTGCGCTTCATCCAGGCGAAGTAGCGAATCTTCACTTCTGGCCGCCCGATGCGGGAGTGTCTTCCGCCATGTGGCGCAGGCCGGTGCGCAGATAGTCGTAGCCGGTGATGAGGGTCAGGGCTGCTGCGATCCAGATGAGCACGATGCCCGCCTGGGTGACCCAGTGCGCCGCGGAGTCGCCGACCAGCAGCGCGGCGATCGCCACCATCTGCACGGCCGTCTTCCACTTGGCGAGCGCGCTGACCGGCAGGCCGACCCGCAGCTCGGCCAGGAACTCCCGCAGCCCGGAGACCAGGATCTCGCGCGCCAGGATGATGAGGGCGGCCAGCACGTTCAGGCCGGTCAGGGTACCGTTGTCGACCAGCATCACAAGAGCGGCGGCGACCAGCAGTTTGTCGGCGATCGGATCGAGGAAGCGGCCGAACCGCGAGATCTGGTGATAGCGCCGCGCGAAATAGCCGTCGAACCAGTCGGTCACCGCAGCGGCCACGAACAGTCCCATCGACAGCCACTGCGCCCAGCCGCGATCGAGCCAGAAGCAGGCGACGACCAGCGGAATCGCGACGATGCGCGACAGGGTGAGCACATTGGGGAGATTGAACAGCATCGACCCGGACCTTACCGGCCGCCCCGGAAGTGGTCATGGATTTTCTGGGCGAGTGCGCTCGAGATTCCCGGTACCGACTTGATATCCTCCAGCGTCGCGCCCGATACCGCACGGGCGCTGCCGAAATGATTGAGCAGTGCGCGCTTGCGGCCCGCGCCGATGCCCGGGACCTCGTCGAGCGCCGAGCGTGTCAGGTCGGCGGCGCGGCGCGTGCGATGCGTGCCGATCGCAAAGCGATGCGACTCATCGCGAAGCCGCTGCAGGAAATAGAGGACGGGATCGCGCATCTCGAGGGAGAAGGGCGGCTTGCCGGTCATGAAGAAGCGCTCGCGGCCCGCATCGCGGTCGGGGCCCTTGGCGATGCCGACCAGAGGAATGTCCTCGAGCCCGAGTTCGGCCATCACGCCGCGAACCGCTTCGAGCTGGCCCTGGCCGCCGTCGATCAGCAGCAGGTCGGGCCAGTGCTCGTCGTCGCGCTCGGGGTTTTCCTTCAGCGCGCGTCCGAAGCGGCGGGTCATCACCTCGCGCATCATGGCGAAGTCGTCCCCCGCCGCGCCCTCGGTCTTGATGTTGAACTTGCGGTAGGCGTTCTTGTTGAAGCCTTCGGGCCCCGCGACGATCATCGCGCCGATCGCCGCCGTCCCCTGGATGTGACTGTTGTCGTAAACTTCGATGCGCTCGGGCGGCGCGTCGAGCCCGAACACGCGGGCGACGCCTTCGAGCAGGGTGCGCTGCGTGCCGCGTTCGGCCATGCGACGGGCCAGCGCCTCGCGCGCGTTGTTCACCGCCTGGTCGAGTACGTCCTTCTGGTCGCCGCGCTTGGGCTGGCGGATCTCGACCTTGTGGCCGGCCGACAAAGCGAGTGCGTTTTCCATCAGCTCGCGCTCGGGAATGTCATGGCTGGTCAGGACCAGCCTGGGTGCTTGGCGCGCTTCGTAGAACTGACCCATGAAGGCTTCCAGCACCTGGGGCTCGTCGAGGTCTCGTCCATGGCTGGGGAAATAGGCGCGGTTGCCGAGATTCTGGCCGGCGCGCAGGAAGAACACCTGGATGCAGATCTGTCCGCTATCGGCGTGGGCCGCGAAGATGTCGGCTTCGTCGATCGACGGCAGGCTGATCGACTGGTGCGAGGTGATTTGGGCCAACGCGCGGATGCGGTCGCGCAGGATGGCGGCACTCTCGAACTCGAGATTGGCCGACGCCTGCTCCATGCGCTGCGACAGGGCCTGCTGGATCTCGCGATTGCGGCCGCCCAGGAAGCCGCGGACATCGCCGACGATGGCGTCGTATTGCGGCTTGTCGATGCGCCCGACGCAGGGCGCCGTGCAGCGCTTGATCTGGTACTGCAGGCAGGGCCGCGTGCGCGTCGAAAACACACCGTCGGAACAGGAGCGCAGCGGAAAGGCGCGCTGCAGGGCATAGAGCGTGCGGTTGACCGCGGTGGCCGAGGCGAAGGGGCCGAAATACTCGTTGGCCGGTTCGCGCGTACCGCGATGCTTGGCAAGCTGCGGCCATTCGGTGTCGCGGCGGATGACGATGTAGGGAAACGACTTGTCGTCGCGCAGCAGCACGTTGAAGCGCGGCCGGAAGCGTTTGATGAGGTTGTTTTCGAGAAGCAGCGCCTCGGCTTCGCTGTCGGTGACTGCAAATTCCATGGTCCGCGTCGCGGACACCATGCGAATGAGGCGCGTGGCGAGCCGTGTCGGCTGCGTATAGGCGGCCACCCGGCTGCGCAGAGACCGCGCCTTTCCGACGTACAGGACCTCCCCGTCGGCCGCGATCATGCGGTAGACGCCCGGCTTGCGGGGCAGCGTCCGCACGAACTCCGCGATGATCCGCATGCCGTCGGCAAGGGAGCCTTCGCTGGGAGGCTGGTCGAGGTCGGTTTCGTCGCTCACGGGGCCGGAGAATGGTGTCGCCGGGGCCTCGGTACAAGCCAATCCAGCCCATGTGGGAAAGTCTGTGAGAAACCCGGCCGGCAACCAGATGTTACCGGGACGTCACCGTATTGACTCAATCCGGGAGGGGTGACAATCGCTCGCCGCCCCTCCCTTAACCCCATATGACGAAAAGAGTTTCTGCCGATTCGGCTTCCTGCAGAAAATGCTAGCTATCGTCTTTGTTCTCGTTCCGATCCAATTGGTTGCTTCACTGCGATCTGTGGATAAGTTTGGTGGCTTTACAGCACTGACAGCATGCGGCCGACGAGCGGATGGCGGACCACGTCGCCCTGCGTGAGGCGCACTACGGCCACGTCCTCGAGCCCGTCGAGCTTCGTGGCGATCGAGGCCAGTCCGGACAGTTCCGGCAGCAGATCGGTCTGGTCCGGGTCACCGGTCATCACCATCGTGGAGTGCCAGCCCAGCCGCGTCAGCAGCATCTTGAGCTGGCCGTAGGTGCAGTTCTGGGCCTCGTCGATCAGGACGAAGGCGTTGTTGAGCGTCCGTCCCCGCATGAAGGCGACCGGCGCAATCTCGATCGTGCCGTCGTCCAGATGCTGGCTCAGGCGCTTGGCACCCAGTCGGTCGTTGAGGGCGTCCCAGAGGGGGCGCAGATAGGGGTCGAGCTTCTCGCGCATGTCGCCGGGCAGGAACCCGAGATTCTCTCCCGCTTCGACGGCCGGCCGCGACAGGACGATCCGCGAGACGGTGCCGCTTTCCAGGGCTTCGACGGCGGCGGCGATCGCCAGATACGTCTTGCCGGTGCCGGCGGGGCCCAGCGCCACGGTCAGCGGCTTGGAGTCTATCGCCTCCATCAGCAGTCGTTGGTTGTCGCTGCGCGGTCGGACTTTCTTGATGTAGCTCTGGTCGCGGTCGTTGGCCGGAGTGTGGTCGAAGACGACATTGTGAATACGGGCACCATCGATGGCGTGCAGCTTGGCTCGGCGTGCGGCGCGTTTGGCCATATTCTTACTCCGGTGTCAGGGTCAAAGGAGCGTGATCGATCGCCCAGAACAAAAAACGCCCCCGGCGAGCGGAGGCGTTGGCGATCGGTGGTCTGGCTGCAAGGTGAGGCCGTCGGGCACGCGGTGGGAGTTCCACCGGTGAACCATTTTCCGTCGGGGGACATGTCCTCGAACGGATAAAAACCCTCCTTCAGCTACCTGTGGAAGGCTACCGGCAATCCAGCCCTCCTTCCACCATATTTATGGTCTGCCACCGAAATTTAACCCAAGGGAAAGCAATTCATCTTCAACGCGCGTGAGCCAGCCGGCCGCCCACGTAGGTCGCCCGGACGGCCCGGTCGTCGCCCAGGATCATCTGGATGAAGAGCTGTTCGGCGAAGTCGCGCGCCTCGTCCATGCGGAACGCGATCAGGGGTGTCGAGCGCATGTCGAGGACGACCAGGTCGGCTTCCATGCCGGGCGCGATGCTGCCGACCTTGTTCTCGATGTGCATTGCGGCCGCCGAACCGCGGGTGGCGAGATAGTAGGCGTGGGCAGCCGACAGGGGATACCGGTTGAGTTGCGCAGCCTTGTAGGCCTCGTTGAGCGTCTGAAGGATCGAGAAGGAGGTGCCGGCGCCGATATCGGTGCCGAGGCCGACCCGGACCGGGCGGTCGGCCTGCTTGCCGCGCGCGATGTCGAACGCGCCGCTGCCCAGGAAGAAGTTCGAGGTCGGGCAGTGGGAGATCGCGGCATCGGCCGCGTGCAGGCGCTTCAGCTCCTCTTCCCCCAGCCAGATTCCGTGCCCGAACACCGCACCCGGGCCGCACAGCCCGTAATGATCGTAGACGTCGAGATAGTTGGCGCGCTCGGGGAACAGTTCCCGGGTCCAGGCGACCTCGGCCTCGGTTTCCGCGATGTGGGTCTGCATCAGGCAGTCGGGATGGTCGCGCCACAGCGCCCCGGCGGCGGCGAGTTGTTCGGCCGAACTCGTGCCGGCGAAGCGCGGTGTGATCGCGTAGAGCAGGCGGCCGCGCCCGTGCCATTTGCGGATCAGCGCCAGCGACTCGTCGTAGCCCGCCTGGGCATCGTCGCGCAGACCCTCGGGGGCGTTGCGGTCCATCAGTACCTTGCCGGCGGCGAGTCGCAGGCCGAGCGCTTCCGCCTCCTCGAACAGGATATCGGCCGAATGGGCGTGGACGGTGCAGTAGACGCAGCTCGTCGTGATTCCGTTGCGCAGGTTCTCCTGCAGGAAGGCGCGGGCCACGCGCCGCGTATAGGCGCGGTCGGCGAACTTCAGTTCGGTTGGAAAGGTGTAGCGTTCGAGCCAGTCGAGAAGCTGGGCGCCGTGGCTGGCGATCATCGGCATCTGGGGGAAATGCACGTGGGTGTCGATGAACCCCGCGGAGATCAGCGCATCCTTGCCGAAGTCCCTGACCTCTGTGCCGGCGGGGAGCATCGGGGCGACCCGCGCGGCCGGTCCGAAATGTGTGATGTGCCCGTCCTGCATGGCCACGATCGCATCGGGCTCGTGGACGAGGGTGCGCTCGAGTCCGTCGCGGAACGGATCGCCGGTGAAGGTGAGGGCGGGGCCGCGGATGGCGGTCGGTCGGGCAGCGGAAGACATCGCGGCGACGTTCGCACCGAACGGCAAAGCGGGGAAGGGCTGTGCTACAGGAGACGTCTGCAACGGGAGATCGGCGATGGGTGAGATCGTGTGGCGCGGCATGACGCGGGCTGAACTCGACAAGGCTTACGACAATACCAATGCGGTGGCCGATTCCGGCGCGCGCCGCGACGGCTGGATCGAACGCAGCGAACGCTTCCGGGCGAGCCATGGCGAGGGACTCGACCTTGCCTACGGTCCGCGGCCCCGCAACAAGCTCGACCTGTACCGTTGCGGCCGTGCAAAGGCGCCGCTGTTCGCCTTCATCCATGGCGGGTACTGGCAACGTAACAGCAAGGAAATCTTCGCCTGCATGGCCGAAGGCCCGCTCGCGAACGGGATGGACGTCGCCTTCCTGGGTTACACCCTGGCACCCGAGGTCACCCTGTCGGAAATCGTCGAGGAGATCGCCGAGGCGGTGCGCTGGCTGCGACGCGAAGGACCGCGTCGCGGCGTGGCGCAGGATCGGCTGGTCGTATCGGGCTGGTCTGCGGGCGGCCATCTGACGGCGACGACACTGGCCATGGACGAGGTCGATGCCGGCCTCGCCATCAGCGGCATCTACGACGTCGAGCCTTGCCGTCTGAACTACCTCAACGAAAAGCTGAATCTGACGGCGGAGGAGGCGGCCCGAACGAGTCCGCTGCTGCATCTTCCGAAGAAGAGCGCTCCGGTCGTGCTGGCCTACGGCACCGCCGAGCTGCCGGAACTCCAGCGCCAGTCCGTCGCCTATCACGAAGCGCGCCGCGCGGCCGACCTGCCCAGCGAGTTGCTGCCGCTCGCCGGCTTCAATCATTTCTCCATCATGGACCAGCTCGAGGCCCGCGACGGAGCGCTCGCCGTGGCCGCCAGGCATCTTGCCTTTCCGTCAGATTCCTGACGGAAAGGCGGCATTTTCCGGCGGTTTTGCCCCGTCCGCGTGCATCCTACGACCGGTCGTCACATTCCCCTTCCCATCGCTCGAATGGTATTTGGGGCGTTCTGGGAGGTGACTGATGAGCGTCGATCGAGAGGCAGCCGACGCTGCCCCGAAAGGCGAGCGCGAGCTCGGGTCGAAGACGACGAGTTGGGTGGCGCGCATCGCTCTGGTGACGGCATCTCTCCTGATGTCGCTGGCTCTTCTCGAAGTGGGATACCGGCTGGTGCAATGGGGGCCCGAGAGGCTCGTGCATTGGCCCAACCTGGCTCACAAGCGCATGGGGACCGGCCCCGGCGGCGAAAGGTGCCAGTACGCATATAATGCGGCGATCGGCTGGACGTCGCCGGCAAACTGTACGTCGAACAGCTACAATTCCGACGCCGACGGCTTTCGCCGCGCCTCCGCTCAGGCATCGCTCGCCGAGCCTCCCATCCTCGTGACCGGCTCTTCCTTCGCCAAGGGCGATGAGGTGAAGGATGATGAGACCTGGCCTGCCTATCTCCAGGACATGATCGGCCGGAAAGTGGTGAATGCCGGGGTCAGCGGATATGCGTTCGACCAGATGGTGCTCGCCACCGAGCAGCTCGTGCCCAAGGTGAAGCCGCTTTTCGTCATTGCAAGCTTTACGCCGGGCGATATCCAGCGCGCCGAGCTCAAGGTCGCGTGGAGCCGCGAGAAGCCCTATTTCTCGGTCAGGGACGGAAAGCTCGATCTCAACAACGTGCCCGTTCCGGGAAGGCCGGGGGCAGCGGTCCCCTTGCCCGCGGTGGCGGAATGGCTCGGATGGTCGGCGCTGGCCGACCTCGTGGTGCAGCGTCTCAGCATCCAGCAGGGCTGGTACTTCACCGAGGTCCAGGCCGTGCCCCGCGGCACCGGCGAGACGATCGCCTGCCGGCTGATGCCGCGGCTTGCCGCCTTGGGTGTGCCGGTCGTCGTCATGGCGCAATACAGTCGCGGCTACTGGAACGGCGATGGCCCGCAGGGGTCGGCGCATCATCGATCCCTCCGGAAAGTGCTGGACTGCGCCGCTGCGGCCGGACTCATCCCGTTCGATCTTTCCGATACGCTGAAGGCGGCCGTGGACTCCCGCGGCGTCAATGCACTCTATCGCTCCGATCACCATTCGGCCGAGGGCAATCGAGTGGTTGCCGACCTCGTGATGCGCGAACTCGTCAATCGGCGGCTGCTCACGAAGACGGCAGACCGCTGATAGGGAGCACTCGCAACGGTCGGGCGGTGGGCGGGTTAACGAGGTTCTGATCTTCCCGGAAAGGACCCGAACCATGGATCACAACAAGCATGTCCGCCTTGCAGGCAGCGAATTGACCCCCGAAATACTCGCAGACGCCACGATCTACGGTCCCGGCGACGAGAAAATCGGCACGGTGGCCCATCTCCACGGCACCGGCCCGGCAGCCCAGATCGTGATCGATGTCGGCGGTTTCTTGGGCATCGGCGCCAAGCCGGTGGGCGTGCCGGTCGGCGACCTCGAGTTCATGCGCGACGAGGACGGCGACGTCCATGCGGTAACGAGTTGGACGAAGGACCAGTTGAAGGCGATGCCCGAGCATCGGGATCGCTGAAGGCGAAGGCTGGCACCAAGGGCCAGCTGAGCCGGCCGAGATTCGCGCCATATAAGTCGCCGATGGAAAAACAATGGCACCATTCCCGCGCTTGATTTAAGGGAATGGCGGGAAGCACCTGAGCCGCAAATTGCAGAGCTACTTCCGTGACTGGCCGACATTATGCAATTGATTTCTGCCCATAACTGGTCGGGTGCAAATGTTCCAACGGATGCTGCGAGCTTTCACGCCACCTGCACATCATCCTGTCGGGATTCTCCCCGTCGTGGCCTGTGTCCCCGGCGCAGACGTCTGGTTTCTGCGCTTTACATTCGCGTTCCTGTCGCATCTTCGGCAAGGCGGCCATGTCGTCGACCGGCTCACCGGTGAGACTGTCGGAGATCCTGCAGGCCCACCATTCAACTTCGATCATGTGAGCGGAGGACCGCTTCTTTGGGCGCCCGATCTCGGTCCGTCCCGTCATCTTATCATCGGGCATACGATTTGTCCGGGGTTCAACAGAATTTCTTCGGAATATGGCTGGTGGGCAGGCACACCGTTTTCTGCGCCGGGCTATGACTACTTCCATGATGCAATGAATTACGCCCATGTGCCCGTCGACCTGGCGCCCCATGCGTTTATTCCGGTGTCTGTTGGGGATGTGGATGCTGCTGCCTGGAACGACGCCAGACAACGCATGGTTCTCGTTTACGGCGATCCCATCGAGAAAGCTTTGCCGAGTTTCAACCTGAGGCAGAGCCAGGTGCGTCCGGTGTATGGCCGATCGGGCGAGCGGCCAGCCGCGGATCGGTCGTTCGACGAGTATCTGTTCAAGCACTCACTGCCTGCTTACGCCAAGATGATGGTTTCCTATCAAGCGATGGCGCGCGCGGTGCCAGGCGCGGTTCAGATCGTATCGGAAGACGCTCTACGAGCGGAGCCCGTCCGAATCCTGTCTTCCGTGCTCGGGCACCTGAACCTTGATCGCTGGAAATCGCCGCTGATCGATGCCGTCGTCAACCTGGCGCGGCGAGAGCACATCGTGGCAATCGAGAGGGAGCTCGGACGAAGCCTGATGGGTTCGCGGCGCAGCCGCAAGATTGCGGCATCGTCTGTGTCCGAGCCGGTCGTCAGGGCTGCGAGGGATCCGGGCCTGCGGCGCAAGGCCTTGACCTTGCTTGCTTCGATGGGTGTGAACCCGACGTACTTCGAGGTGCCGCCGGTAGCGGTACCCCTTGAGGCGGGTGCTGCAACCAGGCGTAGTGTGTACTCGGCTTGAAGTGTGTGCCGCCGTCCAGGCAGGATATTCAGTCATCGTCGCGTCCCCGGTGGCAGGTTGCTGCCACCATCTGGCAGGGCGATCGCTGCTGGAGACCTGGATTCGTCGCCCAGGCGTGGAGGAAGGCTTGAAGCAGAATGTTGTGGTTGCGACGCATCACAAGACGGGCACGGTCTGGATGTCCACGGTGTTCAAGGCGATCGCGCGAAGACTAGGGGCGAACTACGTCGACTTCTGGTCGCACTATGGGCGGCTCGATCGGGTTCTGAAGACACCCTTCATTCTTATGAATCACAACTCGATATTCGCGCGGCACGCGAGCGAGCTTCGCCGGGAAGACGTCCGAATACTTCATCTCATTCGTGACCCGCGCGACGTGCTCATTTCGGCCATGCACTACCACAAGAAGGCTGACGAGCCGTGGCTTCATGAAAGGATATCGGGCAGCCACGAGTCTTCGTATCAGCAACGGCTCAATTCGCTCGCTACCATGTACGAGCAGTATGTGTTCGAGTTGGAGAACGCGACGGGCAGCACCATAGAAGCCATGCTCGATTGGCAATACGACAGGCCGAACTGTCTGGAGGTCCGCTACGAAGATCTGTGGAGCGACCGGTCGCTGTCTCTGTGGCGGCAGGCGGCGTCCACGCTGGGATTCGAAGGTTCCGAACTGGAAGTTTGCGAGAAGTGCTTCTGGGACCACAGCCTGTTCGGCCAGGCTTCCAGAGCCAATCGGCGTCATGCCCGTTCCGGCGAAGCGGCGCAGTGGAAGAGCGAGTTCACTCCGGAATTGGCAGAGGCTTTCGTCCATCGCTTTCCCGACGCCTTGCAGGCACTCGGATACGAGGAGGACGACCGCTGGATCGAAAGCCTGACCGTATGGCCGAAGCTCCAGGCACAAGGTTGTACAGCGCGCTGAGGACGAGCGATCGCTGCCATGATCAGGCCGATCCGAAAGTCTCCCCAAAAACAAAGGGCCTGACCGTTGCCGGCCAGGCCCTTGTCGATTTGGTGGAGCCAAACGGGATCGAACCGTTGACCTCTACAATGCCATTGTAGCGCTCTCCCAGCTGAGCTATGGCCCCGAAATCCTTGGGAAGGCGCGAGGTTATAATTGCTGCCTCGCGCGCTGGCAACAGTCTCTAGCGGTCTCCCTCGCCCTTATCGTCGACCTCGACCTCGACTTCGACCTCCAGATCGTCCTCGTCATCGTCGAGATCGTCCGCCGCCAGCGCCTCGTCGCCGTCGACGTCGGGCAAATCGTCACCGTCGAGATCGTCGACCTTCTTCTTGGCCGCCGCCGCCTTGGCTGCCGCTGCGGCAGCCGCTGCCGCCGCTGCCGTTGCTGCGGCCGCGCCGCGGCCCCGGCGGACCTTCACGAAGTCCTCGCGATCATGCTCACGCCCGCACTTGGGGCATTTGATCGGACTCTTGCCCAGGTCGTAGAAGCGCGCTGCACAGCTCTGGCAGGTGCGTTTGGTGCCCCAGCTCGCTTTGACCACGCTTAATCTCCTGCAAATGTGCTGGAATCGGCCAAAAGGGCCGCGAGGGAGCGCGTATGTCACGCGTCTTTCACCCTGTCAAAACCAAATTCCGGCATGCTACGACGGCCGCGCGTTGCAGGTCCCCCTGCCGCCCAACTCTGTCGTGGAGACTTCCCTGTCCGCCCATGCCGCTCCTGCGAAGCTGATCGCCCGTCCCGTCGACCGGTTGCGGGGCCGTGTCCGGGCGCCCGGCGACAAGTCGGTCTCCCACCGGTCCCTGATGTTCGGCGCCCTGGCGCTGGGCGAAACGAACATCACCGGCCTGCTGGAGGGGGAGGACGTGCTCGCCACGGCCGCTGCCCTGCGTGCGCTCGGCGCGAAGGTAGACCATGAAGGCGGCGGCGCATGGCGTGTGCGCGGATTTGGCGTCGGCGGGGCGCGCGAACCTGACAATGTGCTTGATCTCGGCAATTCCGGGACCTCCGCCCGCCTGCTGTCGGGGATCCTGGCCAGCCACCGCTTCACCAGCTTCATGACCGGCGATGCCTCGCTGCGCCGCCGGCCGATGCAGCGGGTGATCGCCCCGCTGTCGCAGATGGGCGCCCGCTTCGAGGCCCGCGAAGGTGGCCGCATGCCGCTCGCCATCATCGGCACCGACGAGATGGTGCCGATCGAATACCGGCTGCCCGTCGCCTCCGCACAGGTGAAGAGCGCCATCCTCCTTGCCGGCCTCAATACCGCAGGCGAGACGACCGTCATCGAGCCCGAGGCCACGCGCGACCATACCGAGCGCATGCTGCGCCATTTCGGCGCCGAGGTGCGGGTCGTGCCCGCGGAGGGCGGCGGTAAGCGCATCACGGTGGTCGGCTGGCCCGAACTCAAGGCGCGCGACATCGTGGTGCCGGGCGATCCCTCGTCGGCGGCCTTCGCCGTCGTGGCGGCGGCGATCCGGCCGGGCAGCGACGTGACGGTCGAGAATGTCGGCCTGAACCCGCTGCGCGCCGGCCTCTACGACACGCTGCGCGAGATGGGCGCCGACATCACGGCGGAAAATGCCCGGGAAGTGGGCGGCGAGCCGGTAGCCGACCTGCGCGTGCGCGGTGGCGAACTGCGCGGCGTCGAGGTGCCGCCGGAGCGGGCGCCGTCGATGATCGACGAGTACCCGATCCTGGCCGTCGCGGCGTCCTGCGCCCGCGGCACCACGCGCATGCTGGGCCTCGCAGAGCTGCGGGCCAAGGAAAGCGACCGGCTGGCCAGCGTCTCCGCCGGGCTCGCCGTCAACGGCGTCCGCCACGAGATGGGCGCCGACACGCTGTTCGTTCATGGCACGGGCGAGGCGCCGGCCGGCGGCGGGACGGTGGTCACGCATCTCGACCATCGCATCGCCATGGCCTTCCTCGTGCTGGGGCTGGCCTCGCGCGACGGCGTTGCGGTCGACGATGGGTCTCCCATCGATACCAGTTTCCCGGGCTTCGCCAAGCTGATGGGCGACCTCGGGGCCCGGATCGAGGCCGCGTGACGGACCGACCGGTCATTGCCATCGACGGGCCCGCGGGCGCCGGCAAGGGCACGCTCGCGCGACGGCTGGCCGACCATTTCGGCCTGCCGCATCTCGACACCGGGCTGCTCTACCGCGCGGTCGGGCTGAAGGCCGAAAGGACCGGGCGCCCGCCGGTCGAGATCGCGGCCTGCCTCGATCCTTCTGATCTGGCCGATCCGGGGCTGCGGACCGACGTGGCGGGCCAGGCCGCGTCGAAAGTGGCGGCGATTCCGGAGGTTCGGGCCAATCTGCTGGATTTCCAGCGGAAATTCGCCGATCAGGCGAGCGGCGCCGTGCTCGACGGGCGGGACGTGGGCACCGTCATTTGCCCCCACGCGTCAGTGAAATTATTCGTGACCGCCAGCGCCGAGGCGCGGGCGGAGCGGCGGTACCGGGAGTTGCGCGCCAAGGGGGTCGACACTATAAAGCCGCGCGTTCTTGCCGAGATGGCGGAGCGGGACCGTCGCGACAGCGAACGGGCGGCTGCACCTCTTAAAGCCGCACCCGATGCTTACCACCTCGATACCAGCGACATGGATGCCGATGCGGCCTTCGCCGCCGCCTTGGCGTTCATGGAGAGCAAGGGCTTTCGATCCTCCGGGCCGTAAGTCGCCGCCGGCGGATCGAAGACTTTCAGCGGCGGCTGCGCCGGAACGTGTCGTTCCTGCGTCGGTGTTTCAAAAGGCAGTGGATCCGCCGGACTTAACCGGTTGGCCGACGGGCGGCAGCGTTTCGCCCGGGATCGATGAAGGAGAGTTTTGAATGGCCAAGGGCAGCGCCCTGCGTACCCCGAACGACGCCGCGAGTGCGGAGTTCGCAGCACTACTCGAAGAATCGCTGGGCGGTTCGTCGAGCTTCGAAGGCACGGTCGTCAAGGGCCGCGTCATTCGCATTGCCAACGATTTCGTCGTGGTGGATGTCGGCCTCAAGTCCGAGGGCCGCGTCGCACTGCGTGAGTTCGCCAACGGCGGCGTCGGCGCCCCCGAGGTCAAGGAAGGCGACATCGTCGACATCTTCGTCGACCGTATGGAGAACAAGGAAGGCGAAGCCGTCCTGTCGCGCGACAAGGCTCGCCGCGAAGAGGCCTGGACCGTCCTCGAAAAGGCGTTCACCGACCAGGAACGTGTCATGGGCACGATCTTCGGTCGCGTGAAGGGTGGCTTCACGGTCGACCTTTCGGGCGCCGTGGCCTTCCTGCCGGGCAGCCAGGTCGACGTGCGCCCGGTGCGCGATGTCGGCCCGCTGATGGGCCAGGCCCAGCAGTTCGCCATCCTCAAGATGGACCGCCGCCGCGGCAACATCGTCGTGTCGCGCCGCGCCGTCATGGAAGAAACCCGCGCCGAGGACCGCACGCGCCTGATGGGCGCGCTGTCGGAGGGCCAGGTGCTCGACGGCGTCGTCAAGAACATCACCGACTACGGCGCGTTCGTGGATCTGGGCGGCGTCGACGGCCTGCTCCATGTCACCGACATCGCCTGGAAGCGCATCAACCATCCGTCGGAAGCCCTCACCATCGGCCAGCAGGTCAAGGTGCAGGTCGTCCGCTTCAACCCCGAGACGCAGCGCATCTCGCTCGGCATGAAGCAGCTGATGAGCGATCCTTGGGACGGCGCGGGTGCCAAGTACCCGGTCGGCCTCAAGCTCAAGGGCCGCGTCACCAACATCACCGACTACGGCGCGTTCGTCGAGCTGGAGCCGGGTGTCGAGGGTCTGGTCCACGTCTCCGAGATGAGCTGGACCAAGAAGAACGTGCACCCCGGCAAGATCGTGTCGACCTCGCAGGAAGTCGAAGTGATGGTGCTGGACGTCGACATGTCCAAGCGCCGTATCTCGCTCGGCCTGAAGCAGTGCATGGCCAACCCGTGGGAGAGCTTCGCCGACAAGTACCCGGCCGGTACCGAGATCGATGGCGAGGTTCGCAACATCACCGAGTTCGGCCTGTTCGTGGGCCTGCCCGGCGACATCGACGGCATGGTCCATCTCAGCGACCTGAGCTGGGACAAGGCCGGCGAAGAGGCGATCCGCGACTACAAGAAGGGCGACCAGGTCCAGGTCAAGGTCCTCGACGTCGACATGGACAAGGAGCGGATCTCGCTCGGTATCAAGCAGCTCGCCAACGATCCGTTCGAGAAGGTCGGGGCGGTCGCCAAGAAGGGCGACGTGGTCACCGTCATCGTGGCCGGCATCCAGGACAACGGCATCGACGTCACGGTGCAGGACGGCATCCCGGGCTTCATCCGCAAGACCGAGCTCAGCCGCGACCGCTCCGAGCAGCGTCCCGACCGTTACGCGATCGGCGACAAGCTCGATGCCAAGATCACCAACATCGACAAGGCCTCGCGCCGCGTCGTGCTGTCGGTCAAGGCGCGTGAACTCGACGAGGAGAAGAAGGCGATGGCCGACTTCGGTTCGTCCGACTCGGGCGCCAGCCTGGGCGACATCCTGGGCGCCGCTCTCAAGAAGCGGGCCGAGGCCGACGACGACGAGAAGTAGCCAATTCATCATGGTTTACGGCAAGGCCGACCCGCAAGGGTCGGCCTTTTCTTTTGCTTTCAAGGGCTTAGGCTTGACGACACCGTTATCCGGTTTAATATCAAGGACTTAACAACGGTTCTCCGGGCCTGAAGCGCCCGCCATGGAAACGCGATGACCAAGTCCGAGCTGATTGCGCGCCTGGCGGCCCGGAATCCGCATCTCTACCAGCGGGATGTCGAGCGGATCGTCGCAACCGTGTTCGACGAGATTTCCAAGGCGCTGGCGTCTGGCCACAGGGTCGAATTGCGCGGTTTCGGCGCATTCTCCGTGAAGAAGCGCGATCCGCGCACGGGCCGCAACCCCCGCACCGGCGAGCAGGTCTCCGTCGCCTCCAAGCGCGTCCCCTATTTCAAGACCGGCAAGGACCTGCGCGACCGGCTGAACAAGGAGGCCGCGCGCGCCGCGGGCCTGCTGCCGCCCGACTCAGCGGACGACGACAAGAAATAGATCTGCTGCGATCGTCCGCCTCGCGTCGTGGGGGTGGGGTGTGGCATTCTCCGGCCGCATGAAAATCCTCTCGCGTGCCCTGTTCCTGCTCTTCATCCTGATCGGTGTCCTGGTGGCGGTCAGCAATACGCAGACCGTGCAGCTGGCGCTGTGGCCGTTGCCGCACATCATCGTGATGCCGGTCTATCTGCTGGTCGTGGCCATGCTGCTGCTCGGCGTCCTTGCCGGGCTCGGTATGGGATGGTGGGCGGGCCGGCATCACCGTCGTCGCGCCCGCGAGGCCGGTGGCGAGGCGGCCCGCCTGGACCGCGAGGTCACGCGCCTGCGCGCTGCCCAGACG
>NZ_JBQVQG010000038.1:0-39545 GCF_052439685.1 Reyranella sp. | reverse complement strand
CGCTCCTATAAGGTCAATCGCGCGATATAGAACCCGTCGAGGCCGCCGCGCTCGGCCCACATGAAGGGCAGGGTGCGGACGTCGCCGCGCGGGGTGATGGCGTCCTCGAGGCCCGGGAGTTCCGCCGGCGTGACACGCACGCGCTTGAGCTGCGGATTGCGGACGAGCTGGGCGTTGATGCGCTCGATTCCCTCGTCCTCCTGCAGCGAGCACACGGCGTAGACCAGGGTGCCGCCGGGCTTCAGCAGGCTGAGAGCGTGAACCAGCAGACGGTCCTGGGTGACGTTCAGCCGCGCGACATCCTCCTCGTCCTTCAGCCAGGCGATGTCGGGATGGCGGCGCAGGGTGCCGGTGCCGGAGCAGGGGGCGTCCAGCAGGATCGCGTCGAACTTCTCTTCGGGTGTCCACTTGCTCGCATCGGCGGTCACGAGATTGGCCGACAGGCCGGCGCGCGCGAGGTTTTCACCGAGGCGCGTCATGCGGCGGGCCGAAATGTCGACGGCCGTCACCTGGGCGCCGGCGGCGCAGAGCTGCATCGTCTTGCCGCCCGGCGCGGCGCAGAGATCGGCGACGCGCTTGTCGGTGACGTCGCCCAGCAGACGCACGGGGAGGGCGGCGGCGGCGTCCTGCACCCACCAGATGCCCTCGGCAAAGCCCGGCAGCTCGGCGATGTGGCCGCCGCCCTTCCGCCGCAGGGTGCCGGTCGGGAGCTTCTCGGCTTCGAGCTGGTCGGCCCAGAAATCGGCATCCCGGCGGACGGTGAGATCAAGCGGCGCCTCGTGCAGGTGTGCCGACGCGATGGCGCGCGTCGTATCCTCGCCATAGGCGTGGATCCAGTTCTCCCACAGCCAGCGCGGCGTGTTGAGGCGGGCGGGGTCGCGATCGACCAGCAGGGCGTCGCCGTCGCGCGAGATCCGGCGCAGCACGGCGTTGATCAGGCCCTTGAGGTGGTGCAGGCCGGCATCCTCGACCAGGCGCACCGAGGTATCGACCGCCGCATGAGGCGGCGTGCCGAGGAACATCAGCTGGGCGGCCCCCAGGCGCAGGACCTGACGGCCGACAGCGTTCGCACCCTCCAGGGGTTTGGTGATCAGGCCGGACAGCACGCCCTCGATCTCGCCCAGGTGGCGCACGGTCGTGGCCAGCAGCAGGCGGACAAAGGCGCGGTCGCGCGGATCGAGCGCCGTGAAGCCGCGATGGCCGGCCAGCGCGTCGTCGAGCGGCTGGCCCTTGTCGAGACAAGCCATCAGCACATCGACTGCGGCGCGGCGGGAGGCGAGAGGGGTGGCATCCATCGTGCGGCGCTATAGCTGCCGCGCGCGCCGTTGTCATCGTCGCGCTGCCTCGGCAGTGTGCCGCCCGAAAGGATTTTCTGCATGAAGAGCGTGAGTTCCTACTTCGCCGACTGGTGGCGGCTGGTCGTCCCGTACTTCCGGTCGGAGGAGCGCTGGATCGCCATCGCCCTGCTGGTGGGTGCGATCGTGCTCACCCTGGCGAGCGTCACGGTCAACGTCGCCTTCAGCG
This sequence comes from Reyranella sp., assembly GCF_052439685.1. GTDB lineage: Bacteria > Pseudomonadota > Alphaproteobacteria > Reyranellales > Reyranellaceae > Reyranella. The sequence goes on along the minus strand of NZ_JBQVQG010000038.1, from coordinate 38,021 downwards.
AATGGAACCGGCGCTTCTACGACAGCCTGCAGAATAAGGACGAAGCGGCCTTCTGGACCGAGATGGGCAATTTCGGCTGGATCGCCGCGCTGGCCATCGCTTTCGGGGTGGCGCGCGGGCTGGTCAGCCCGTACCTGCGCCTCCGGTGGCGGCGGTGGCTGACGGGACACTATCTCTCCCATTGGCTCGACGGCCGCGGCTACTACCGGATCGAGCTTGAGCGCAAGGTCGACAATGCCGACCAGCGCATCTCCGAGGATCTGCGGCTGCTGGGCTTCTACACGATGACCCTGCTGCTGGGCCTGATCAGCGCAGTGGCGACGTTGATCTCCTTCCTGTTTATCCTGTGGCAGCTGTCGGGACCGATGTCGCTGTCTTTCATCGGGCTCGACGTGGTGATCCCCGGCTACATGGTCTGGGCGGCGCTGATCTACGCCTTCCTCGGCACCTGGCTGGCCAACCTGGTCGGCCGGCGACTGATCCCGCTCAACTTCCTGCAGCAGCGTTACGAGGCGAATTTCCGCTTCGGCCTGATGCGGGTACGCGAGAATGCCGAGGGCATCGCGCTCTATCGCGGCGAGTCGCGCGAGAACGAGGTGCTCGAGGAAAAGTTCACCGACGTGTTCAACAATGCCTGGCGCGTGCTGGTGACCGAGATGCAGCTGGTCTTCTACCAGATCGGCTATGGCCAGCTCGCGATCATCTTCCCCTACATCGTGACGGCGCCGCGATTCTTTGCCGGCGCGATCACGCTGGGCGTCGTCATGCAGACGGCGCAGGCTTTCGGGCAGGTGCAGTCGGCCCTGTCCTTCTTCATCGACAACTATACCAACGTGGCCGAGCTGCGGGCGGTGATGGACCGCTTGAAGGGGCTGCAAACCGCGATCGACGAGAAGCCGCCGGAGAACATCACCGTCGGCGCGGAGGCCGGGCGTATCGATGTCGGCACCAGCGGCCTCGATCTCGCTTTGCCCACCGGCCAGACCCTTCTGAAGGACCTGAACCTCACCCTGCCGAAGGGAGCCTGGACGCTGATCTCCGGTTCGAGCGGTTCGGGCAAGAGCACGCTGTTCCGGGCGCTGGCCGGCATCTGGCCGTTCGGGCACGGGCGGGTGCTGATCCCGGCCGGCGCGCGCGTGCTGTTCCTGCCGCAGAAGCCCTACATCCCGATCGCAACCCTGCGCGACGCGGTGAAGTATCCCGACGAAACCTCCACGGCCAACGATGCCGAGATCGTGCAGGCGCTGGAGGCGGCGCGGCTCGGCCATCTCTCCGGCCGTCTCGACGAGGAGGCGCACTGGAGCAATATCCTGTCGGGCGGCGAGCAGCAGCGCCTCGCGATCGCGCGCGCGCTGGTCTTCAAGCCCGACTGGCTGTTCCTCGACGAGGCGACGGCCTCGCTCGACGAGGCCAACGAGGCGGCGGTCTACAGTGTGCTGAAGGAGCGGCTGCCGCAGGCGACTGTCGTGTCGATTGGCCATCGTCCGTCGCTGCGTCAGTGGCACGAGACGCGTCTCGACCTGAAGCGTGCGCCGGGCGAGACGGGAGCCCTAAACGTCGTGACCTGACGAGCGCTCGATGGTGAGGCCGGGCACGCGATCGAGGGCGTGCACGGCCTCCTCGATCGCGCGCGAGTTCCAGGCATCGCGTGCCCACCAGCCGCCGATGTCGATGGAAGAGAAGCCGCCACCGCGCGCCGGCTGTACACTGGCGACCCTGACCCGCGAGGTTTCCGGCCCGCCCAGCACGATCGTGCAGGCCGACGTCGAAAGGTGCCAGCGCCTGCCCGTCGCGTCGCTCCACAGCGCGAAGCCCCGGTCGCCGAGGCCGAGCGCGATCGAGCGCGGCGTCTCGAGCAACTCGGGCGCGTTCAGGCAACGGTGGGCGATACGAAGCGGCTCGTGGGCGTCGCTCGTCCGCACGTCGTAGCCGACCCTGAACCGCTCGATCGGACCCGGCGATTGGGCCGCGCGCGGGACCGCGTCGTTGGCCGCGTGCCAGTCCCCGATCCACGGAGCGGCGGCCGCCTCGAGATCACCCCAGCTCAGGTAGAGAGCGCCGGCGCTTTCTCCGAACTCGGTGGCGCGCGGCGCCCCGTAGAGCGAGAGGCCGATGGGGATGCCGTCGACCGTCCTCCAGGTGGCATGGAGCACGACATGGCTGGACAAGCCTGCATGGGGCGAAAGCTCGTCGCGCTGGATCGTCTGCGGGGCGCCGAGACGGATCACCAGCCGGGCGAACAGGTCTTTCGAAGGGGTGGCGGTGGCGGCCAGTTCGTAGGTTACGCTCAGGACCGGCCGGTCGGGCCGCGGCGAGGAAGGTTCTGCCGAGCAGGTGGCGAAGCCGTAGGCCTCCGTGCAGGGCAGGGGGCGGCAGGCATAGCCCATTCCCTCGAAGTCTCGAACCACGGCATTGAAGCGCGTTCCCCACGGGAAGAAGCCAGCCTCGCCGAGCCGGAAGCCTGTCGCGGTGTCGTCCATGGACGACAGCTTAGCCGTTTCGCAGGCATGCCAGTGGAGAAAGACAACTTGCCTTCAATGAAAGTCCGGTCCATCAGAGGGGATGAGCAGATCACCTGAGCGCATCGCCGAAACCACCCGTGACATCGGCCATCGCCTGCGGACCGCCCGGACCGGGGCCGGCCTGACGCTCGCCCATGTGGCCGGCCGGGCGGGGGTCTCCGAAGGCTTTCTGTCGAAGCTCGAGCGCGGACAGGCGGCGGCCTCGATCGCCAACCTGATCCAGCTCGCCGACGCGTTGGGGCTGGGCCTGCACGAACTCTTTCCCAGCGAGGCGGCACCGGCCAAGACGATGGTTGCCGTGCACAGGGCTGGCGAGGGCGGGCTGCAGGAGGTGGCCGCGACCGGCTACCGCTGGCGCCACCTCGGCGGCGGCGCACCGCTCGATCGCATGGAGGTCTTCCATCTGGTCTTCCCGCGCGCGAAGGGCATGGAGGCGACCGTCTCGCATCCTGGCCAGGAGCATTGCTACGTGCTGTCGGGCGAAGTGCTGTTCCATGTCGGCGACGAACAGCACCTGCTGAAGGCGGGCGACGGAATCCTGATCGATTCGCAACAGCCGCACCGCGCCGAGAATGCCGGGCGTGGGCAGGCCCAGGTGTTGATGTCGGTGGCAAAGCCCGCCGATGCGGCCGAGGTGCCGGACTGGTGGCGCCTCGCGTCCTCGAAAATCAAGGAAGAGAAGCCGAAGGAGGAAAGCCAGGCATGAGCAAGCATGTTCCCGACACGGCGGCGGCCAATGCGACGCTGTCCACCGAGCGCGAGGCCTCCCGTCGTGACCACAAGCCCTACCAGGTGCGCCATCTCGACGAGGTCGACTGGGAAACGATCCGCTGGCCGGGCGAGACCGGCAAGATGCTGTTCCATCCGCGGCCCGACGACCCGACGCAGCCGAATGCCGGAATCCTGCGGTTAGAGCCGGGCGCTCATCACCCCGAGCACTATCACGGCTTCGCCCAGGTCTGGCTGGTTCTGAAGGGCGAGTTTACGATCGATGGCCGCATCTGCCCGGCCGGAACGATGCTCTATCACCCCGATCCGCATTTCGAGGGCGAGTTCCGGACCGAGACCGGCGGCGAGATTTTGATTGTGCAGTACCCCGGCCCGACGACCGGTGAACGCCCGATCTATGCCGGCCGCTTCAACATGGAGACGCGCAAGTCGATCGCCGAGGAACGGGTCGACCTTTAGAATTCATGAATCACCGTCGTCTCGACCGGAGCACCGAAGGTGCGGAGTGGAGAGACCTTCGCCCTACCAAATGCCGGCTGCTCGTAGAGAAAAGGTCTCTCCACTCCGCGCTGCGCGCTACGGTCGAGACGACGGAGTCTTGTCAGCGCAGGCTCGCGTTGATCTTGTCGAGTGCCGAGGTGCCGGGGCAGAGCTCCGGGGCGTTCAGCGTGTTTAGCGGCACGTCGACCGTGTTCAGGTTGGCGTGCAGGTCGCTCGGGGTCGGATCGACGTAGAGCAGACCGGTCACCACCTCGCCGGCATGCAGGCCCTCCTGGACGCGCTTGACGGCCGCGACCTTGTCGGACGGATCGTAGTCCTCGCCGAGCTTGCGCAGGCGCAGGATCGAACCGTCATGCTGCTGCACGATCTTCGTGGTGCCGGGATCGTAGGAGGTGGTGATCTCCTCGCGGGTTTCGATGAAGTCGATGCGGTTCAGCGCTTCGTTGTGCTCGCGTACATAGTCGTAGCTCTTGGTCGAGCCCGCGTGGTTGTTGAAGGCCACGCAGGGGCTGATGACGTCGAGGAAGGCCGCGCCCTTGTGGTCCATCGCCGCCTTGATCAGCGGCACGAGCTGGTGCTTGTCGCCCGAGAAGGAGCGGCCGACGAAGGTGGCGCCCATCAGGATGGCCAGCGACACCATGTCGATCGAAGAATCGGGGTTGGAGACGCCCTTCTTGCTGATCGAGCCCTTGTCGGCGGTGGCGGAGAACTGGCCCTTGGTGAGGCCGTACACGCCGTTGTTCATGACGATGTAGGTCATGTTGACGCCGCGCCGCATGACATGGGCGAACTGGCCGAGGCCGATCGAGGCGGAATCGCCGTCGCCCGACACGCCCATGTAGATCAGGTCGCGGTTGGCCAGGTTGGCGCCGGTCATCACCGACGGCATGCGGCCGTGCACGGTGTTGAAGCCGTGGCTGGCGCCCACGAAGTAGGTCGGCGCCTTGGACGAGCAGCCGATGCCCGAGAGCTTGGCGACCTGGTGCGGCAGGATGTCGAGCTCGTAGCAGGCCTGGATGATCGCGGCGCTGATCGAATCGTGGCCGCAGCCGGCGCACAGCGTCGAGACGGCGCCCTCGTAGTCGCGGCGCGTGAAGCCCGCCTTGTTCTTGACGAGCGAGGGATGATGGAGCCGGGGCTTGGCGATGTAGGTCATGACGCGGCCTTGTCGAAAGAGACAACCTTGAGCTGACTGAGCTTCTGGGTGATGTCGTTCGCGATGAAGCGCGCCGTGATCGGCGTGCCGTCATAGTGCAGGACGGGCACGATCTTGCGCGCGTCGAGCGTGTATTCGCTGAGCAGCATGGTGCGGAACTGGCCATCGCGGTTCTGTTCCACGATGAAGACGCGGTCGTGCTCGTGGATGAAGTCCTCGACGCTTTGCGCGAAGGGGAAGGAGCGCACGCGCAGCGCGTTGACGTGATGGCCCTCGGTCTCGAGATGGTCGAGCGCCTCGTCCATCGCGGGGCTGGTCGAACCGAAGTAGATCACGCCGAAGCGGGTCGGCTTGGGCGAGGAATAGCGCAGCGGCTGCGGCGCGATCTTCTTTGCGGTCTCCCACTTCTTCTGCAACCGCTCCATGTTGCGCACATAGACCGGGCCTTCTTCCGAGTAGCGCGCGAACTCGTCCTTGGTGGTGCCGCGCGTGAAGTAGGAGCCCTTGGTCGGATGCGTGCCCGGATAGGTGCGGAACGGGATGCCGTCGCCGTCGACGTCGAGGTAGCGGCCGAAGGTCTTGCCGGCCTCGAGATCCTCGGCGGTCATCACCTTGCCGCGGTCGAGGACGCGGTTCTCGTCCCAGGCGAACGGCTTGCACAGGCGGTGGTTCATGCCGATGTCGAGGTCGGTCATGACGAAGATCGGGGTCTGCAGCCGGTCGGCGAGGTCGAGCGCCTCGGCGGTGAACTCGAAGCACTCGCGCGGATCCTCGGGGAACAGCAGCACATGCTTGGTGTCGCCGTTGGAGGCATAGGCGCAACCCAGCAGGTCCGACTGCTGGGTACGCGTCGGCATGCCGGTCGAGGGACCGCCGCGCTGCACATTCACCAGCACCGCCGGGACTTCGGCGAAGTAGGCGAGGCCGATGAATTCGGTCATCAGCGAGATGCCGGGACCGGACGTGGCGGTGAAGGAGCGCGCGCCGTTCCAGGCGGCGCCGATCACCATGCCGATCGAGGCGAGCTCGTCCTCGGCCTGCACGATCGCGTACTTGGCCTTGCCGGTCTCCTTGTCGTGCCGGAACTTCTTGCAATGGCTCTGGAACGCCTCGGCCAGCGAAGAAGATGGCGTGATCGGATACCAGGCGCAGACCGTGGCGCCGCCATAGACGGCGCCCAGCGCGGCCGCGCTGTTGCCTTCCACGAAGATGCGGTCGCCGACATTGTCGGCGTGGCGCACCTTGAGCTTCACCAGGTCGGGATCGACATGCTGCTTCACCCAGTCCCGGCCGAGGTTCATCGCCTTCACGTTGGAATCGATGAGCTTTTCCTTGCCCTTGAACTGCTCGCCGAACAGCCGCTGGATTTCCTTCTCGTCGATGTCGAGCAGCACCGAGAGCGCGCCGACATAGATGATGTTCTTGAAGAGCTGGCGCTGGCGGGCGTCGGAGTAGGTGGCGTTGGTGATCGCCGTGAGCGGCACGCCGATCACGTTGATGTCCTCGCGGAACATCGACGACGGCATGGGCTTGGTCGAATCGTAGAACAGGTAACCGCCGGGCGTGATCTCCTTCACGTCCTCGGCCCAGGTCTGCGGGTTCATCGCGACCATCATGTCGACGCCGCCACGCCGGCCGAGATAACCCTTCTCGGTGACGCGCACCTCGTACCAGGTCGGCAGGCCCTGGATGTTCGAGGGGAAGATGTTGCGCGGGCTGACGGGCACACCCATGCGCAGGATCGACCGGGCAAAGAGTTCGTTGGCCGAGGCCGATCCGGATCCGTTGACGTTCGCGAACTTGACGACGAAATCGTTAACGGCAGCTATTGCTTGCGGCATGCGTGCTCCGCGTGTGTCATTTCGATGTAATACTTGCGCATGTCCCATGCGCCGGTCGGGCAGCGTTCGGCGCACAGGCCGCAATGCAGGCAGACATCCTCGTCCTTGACCATGACCCGCTGGGTCTTGAGGCCGTCGCCGACATAGAGGTCCTGGGTCGGGTTCATCGCCGGCGCCATCAGGCGCGTGCGCAGCTCCTTCTCCTCACCGTTCTCGGTGAAGGTGATGCAGTCCATCGGGCAGATGTCGACGCAGGCGTCGCACTCGATGCAGAGCTGGCCGCTGAACACGGTCTGGACGTCGCAGTTGAGGCAGCGCTGCGCCTCCTTGAAAGCGAGCTGCGGATCGAAGCCCAGTTCGACCTCGGCCATGATGTCCTTCAGCGCCTCCTTCTTGGGGCGATGCGGGACCTTGAGGCGATGGTCGATGGTGGGAGCGTTGTCATAGCTCCACTCATGGATGCCCATCTTCTGGCTGGCCACGTTGACGCCGGGCGCGGGACGCTCCTCGGGGTTCTCGCCGATCAGCATCTTGTGGATGGAGGTCGCCGCCTCGTGGCCGTGCGCGGCCGCCCAGATGATGTTTTTCGGGCCGAACGCCGCGTCGCCGCCGAAGAACACCTTCGGATGCGTGCTGGCGAAGGTCTTCTCGTTGAGCTGGGGCAGACCCCACTTGTCGAACTCGATGCCGGCGTCCTTCTCGATCCACGGGAAGGCGTTCTCCTGGCCGATCGCGACCAGCACGTCGTCGCACTCGTGGAACTCGTCGGGCTCGCCCGACGGGACCAGCGAGCGGCGGCCCTTGTCGTCGTACTTCGCAACCACCTTCTCGAAGAGCACGCCCTTGATCTTGCCACCCTCGTGGCGGACTTCCTTCGGGACGAGCATGTTGAGGATGGGAATGTCCTCGCCGATCGCGTCTTCCTTTTCCCAGGGCGACGCCTTCATCTCGTCGAAGCCGGAGCGGACGATGACCTTCACGTCCTCGCCGCCGAGACGGCGGGCGGTACGGCAGCAGTCCATCGCCGTGTTGCCGCCGCCCAGCACGATCACGCGCTTGCCGACCTTGTCGATGTGGCCGAACGAGACCGACGACAGCCAGTCGAGGCCGATATGGATGTTGGCCGAGGCTTCCTTGCGGCCCGGCACGTCGAGGTCGCGACCGCGCGGCGCGCCCGAGCCGACGAACACCGCGTCGTAGCCCTCAGCCAGGACGGCCTTCAGCGAGTCGACCTTCTGATGTCGAAACTCGACGTTGCCGATGCCGGTGATGTAGCCGACTTCCTCGTCGATCACCGACTCAGGCAGACGGAAGTGCGGGATCTGCGTGCGAATGAAGCCGCCGAGCTTGGGATCCTGGTCGTAGACGACGATCTCGTAGCCCAGTACCGCGAGGTCGCGCGCGACGGTGAGGGAGGAGGGGCCGCCGCCGATACAGGCGATCCGCCGGCCGTTCTTCGCCGCCGCCTTGGGCATCTTGGAATTGATGTCGTCGTCGTCCTTGTAGTCGGCGGCGACGCGCTTCAGGCGGCAGATCGCGACCGGCTCCTTCTTGCCCTTCACCAGCGTCTCGTCCTCGACGCGGCTGCGCCGGCAGGCCGGCTCGCAGGGACGGTCGCAGGTCCGGCCAAGGATTCCCGGGAAGACGTTGGACTTCCAGTTGATCATGTACGCATCGGAGTAACGTCCGTGCGCGATCAGCCTGATGTACTCGGGGACGGGGGTATGGGCAGGACAGGCCCATTGGCAATCGACGACTTTATGAAAGTAGTCGGGATTGGCGATGTCAGTCGGCTTCAACATAAACTCCAGGCGGCGGCGGGAGCGGCGACTCAGAAACTGGTAAACGACGGTTTAGATTACCCTAAACGGGGGGCGCATTGGGGGATTATTACCATCCAGCGTCAAGCGCTAACCATTTGCAAACGTGCGGGAAATCCCGCACGCGCTGGAGGGTCTTAACGGGAGGGGCGATAGGCGCTGGGCGAAGCGCCCGAGGCGCGCCGGAACATGGCGCTGAAGGCGCTGACGCTCTCGTAGCCGAGATCGAGGGCGACGTCGGTCACGGCCTGGCCGCCGCCCAGACGGCCCATTGCCTCCAGCACCCTTGCCTGCTGGCGCCAGGCCCCGAAGGTCAAACCGGTTTCCGTCAAGAACAGACGGGCCAGCGTCCGCGGGCTCGCATTGGCCCAGCCCGCCCACTCCTCCAGGGTGCGCTGGTCGCCTGCATGGGCGAGCAGGGCCGAACAGAGGCGATGCAGTCGCTTGTCGCGCGGCATCGGAAGATGCAGCGGCAAGGAAGGTTCGCGGTGCAACTCGTCGAGGATCAGCGCCACGACATGGCCGGCCGCGCCGCGCTCGTCATAGTCCACCGGCATTTCGGTCGCGCGCACGATCAGTTCGCGCAGCAAGGGAGATATGTGCAAGACGCGGCACATGTCGGGCATTCCGGCCGCTGCATCCTGGCGCAGATAGAGTGTGCGCATCGTCACGTCGCCGGACATCACGATCGAATGGTGGATGCCGGGCGGCATCCACAGCGCGCGCTGGGGCGGCACCACCCAGACGGCTTCTTCCGTGGACACGCGCATCGTACCGGCGGTCGCGTAGATGAGCTGGGCGCGGCGATGACGGTGCGGCGCGATTTCGAAGCTGTCGGGGAAATCCTTGGGCATGGCTGCGACCGCCCGGGGGACCTGCTGGTAGTCCTCAGGATCGGTCGAGCGGCCGGTTTGGCGTTTTCGCGACATTAGTTGGCAATATAGCGCAAGCCAGACAGGCGGACCAAGCCTAGTCTCGACGTTCCTGGAGGAACAACAAGATGAGCCACGGCAGTCCAACTTCGATCCTGCTCAATATCGGCCACGCCATGGATCACTGGATCCTGGTGGTCTTCGCCTATTCCTGGGGCGTCATCGCCGGGGTGTGGGGCGTCGAGTGGACAGAGCTCACGCCGTTCAACTACGGCGCGCTCTTCATGTTCGGCGCCGGCTCGATCGTCAGCGGCCGGCTCGGCGACCATTGGGGCCGCTGGATCATGATGGTGATCTTCTTCGTGGGCATGGGAGTCTCCGCCCTGATCATCGCGCTCTGCACCAACAAGTGGCAGATCGGCGCCGCGCTGACCCTGATGGGCGCCTTCGCCTCGATCTATCACCCGGTCGGGATCCCGATGCTGGTCCAAAAGGCGAAGAATCCCGGCTTCACGATCGGCGTGAACGGCCTCGCCGGCAACATGGGCATCGCCATCGCGGCGGGCCTCTCGGTCTATATTGCCCAGCGCTTCGGCTGGCAGGCGGCGTTCATCATCCCGGGCGTCATCTGCCTGATCTGCGCCGTCGCCTTCGTGGCTCTGGTGCCGCGCGAGGAAATGGCGCCGGCCAAGCGAAAGGCCAAGATGCTCGACCTGCCGCCGTCGGTCATGGCGCGTGTGTTCGCCATCATGACCTTCACCGCGGTGACCGGCAGCATCATCTTCAACTTCACGACCAACGGAAACGGCGAGCTGCTGGCCAACCGCGCCAAGACCATCGCGCAGGATCCGGCGATGCTGGCCACGATGCTGTTCATCATCTTCGCGCTGGCCTCGCTCGCCCAGCTCGTGGTCGGCAAGATGATCGACCGCTATCCGCTGAAGAACATCTACCTGCCGATCGTGCTGCTGCAGGTCCCGCTGTTCCTGCTCGCCTCGCAGGTCCAGGGCTGGGCGCTGTTCTTCACGGCCATCGCCTTCATGCTGCTCGTGTTCGGTGCCATACCGTTCACCGATGCGATGATCGTGCGCTATATCGACGACCGCATGCGCAGCCGCGTGACCGGCGTTCGCCTGGCGATCGGCTTCGGCGTGAGTTCCTTCGTCGTGGCGCTCATCGGCCCCGCGGTGAAGGATGCGGGCTTCCCCGTGCTGCTGTCGGTGCTGGCCGGCGTGGCTTTCTGTTCGTTCCTTGCCCTGTCGATGCTTCCCAGCGAAGGTGACGTGCATGCCGCTTCGGCGGCGCCGAAGCCCGCCGAGTAGCAAGTCTCCCTGCAAAACGACGGCCGCGCGCGCATTGCGTGGCCGTCGCGCGTTTGCGATCCTCCCTCCAAATGAAACAATGAGGGCAGGATCATGATCAAGAGACGTGGCGTACTGGCGGGAGCCGCCGGTTGGACGATCGTCGGAGCGTCGTCGGTGCGGGCGCAGGCGTGGCCCAGCCAGCCGATCCGGCTGGTGGTGCCCTATGTGGCCGGTGGGTCGACCGACACGGCCGCGCGCATCGTCGCCGAGAAGCTGTCGGGCATGCTCGGGCAGCAGGTGATCGTCGAGAACAAGGGCGGTGGCAACACCATCATCGGCATGGATGTGGTGGCCAAGGCCAAGCCCGACGGCAACACGCTGCTGCTGGGCGCCGCGACGATGGCCACCAATGTCGCCCTCGGCCTCAAGCAGCCATTCGATCCGCTCAAGGATTTCCAGATGATCTCGACCCTGGTCGACATCCCAGATCTGCTGGCGATCGACGCCAAGGCGTTGCCGGCGAAGAACTACGCCGAGTTCGCCGAATGGGTGAACAAGCAGCCGCAGCGCGTGCGCTATGCCACGTCGGGCATGGGCAACCAGCCGCACTTGTGGGGCGAGCTGTTCCGCACCCGCAACAAGCTCAACCTCGAGAGCGTCAGCTACAAGGGCGCTGCCGATGCGTTGCGCGACGTCATGGGCGGGCACCTGCCGATCATGATCGACGTCGTGCTGCCGACCGGCATGCATGTGGCAGCTGGCCGCCTGACCGGCATTGCCGTCGCTTCGCCCGAGCGTTCGACCGTCTGTCCCGATGTCCCGACCGTGGCCGAACTCGGCATGAAGGACCTGGAGAGCGCAGCGTTTTTCGGACTCGTGGGGCCTGCCGGCCTGCCGGCGCCGATCGTGGAGAAGCTCAACGCGCTCTGTCTCGAGACGCTCAAGGACCCGGCGGTCAAGAAGAGGTTCGCCGAGCTCGGATTCTTCACGACGGGCAGCACGCCGCAGGCCTATCTCGACAGGGTCAAGTTCGAAACCGAACGCTGGACCAAGGTCGTCAAGGAAAACAACATCAAGATCGAGGGCTAGCAGTCATGGCGTCCGCGTCGGCAGTACCGGTTCCTTCCTCCCATCTCGACGCCGCGCGCGACGCCGAACCTGCAACCAAGGCCGCCAATGCCGCGATGGCGGCGACGCTGCCGTTCGCTGACACGGCCGACTTCGAAGCCGCGAAGCGCGGTCTGATCGCGACCGTGCCGGAGGGGATCGTGCGTACCGGCGGCGGTACGGTGCTGTGGAACCTGGGCGAGTATGCCTTCATCGACGGCGAGCTGGCACCCGACACGGTCAACCCTAGCCTGTGGCGCATGGCGCGCCTCAACCTCGCGAATGGCCTGTTCAAGGTCACGGACCGGCTCTACCAGCTGCGCGGCTTCGACATCGCCAACATGACGGTAATCGAGGGCGACAGCGGGCTGATCCTGATCGATCCGCTGACCACGGCAGAGGTTTCCCGCGCGGCCCTCGAGCTCTACTACGCGCACCGGCCCCGCAAGCCGGTGGTCGCCGTGATCTACACCCACAGCCATATCGACCACTATGGCGGCGTGCGCGGCGTGGTCGACGAGGCCGACGTCAAGGCGGGCAAGGTGCGGGTGATCGCGCCAGCCGGCTTCATGGAGGCAGTGTCGGGCGAGAACGTGCTGGCGGGACCACCGATGGCCCGTCGCGCGCAGTTCCAGTTCGGCACGATGCTGCCGCGCGGGCCGCGCGGCCAGGTGGATGCCGGTCTCGGCAAGAGCGTGGCACGCGGCACGCCCGGCCTGATCGCGCCGACACAGTCGATCGCCAAGCCGGTCGAGACGCATGTGATCGACGGCATCGAGATCGTCTTCCAGCTGGCGCCCGAGACCGAGGCACCGGCCGAGATGCACATGTTCTATCCGCAGCTCGGCGTCCTCAACATGGCGGAGAATGCCTGCCCGCTGCTGCACAATTTCATCCCGTTGCGCGGCGCCGTGGCGCGCGATCCACGCATCTGGGCCAAGTATATCGGCGACGCGATCGCGATGTACGGGCCGAAGACGAAGGTGCTGATCGGCCAGCATCACTGGCCGACCTGGGACAACGCGAAGATCATCGATTATCTCGAGGCGCAGCGCGACCTCTACAAGCACATCCACGACCAGACACTGCGCTTCATGAACCGGGGCTGGCGGCCCGCCGAGATCGCCGAGGTGATCGACCTCCCGCCGGGTCTCGCCGAGCGCTGGACGGTGCGCGGCTATTACGGATCGGTCAGTCACAATGTGAAGGCCGTCTATCAGCGTTACCTGTCCTGGTACGACGCCAATCCCTGCAACCTGCACCCGCTGCCGCCGGCTCCGGCGGCCGCAAAGTTCGTCGAATACATGGGCGGCGCGGCAGCCGTGGTCGAGAAGGCGCGGGCGGACTTCGCGAAGGGCGAGTATCGCTGGGTCGCCCAGGTCATGAAGGAAGTCGTCTACGCCGAGCCTGGCAACGTGGAGGCCCGCACGCTCTGCGCCGACGCGCTGGAGCAGATGGGATACCAGGCGGAGTCCGCCACCTGGCGCAACGCCTTCCTGTATGGCGCGCAGGAGCTGCGTCACGGCGTGTTCCAGATGCCGGTGCGTCCCGGCATGGGGGCAGACACGCTCGCGGGCCTCACCAGCGACGTCTTCTTCGACCTGCTGGCGATACGTCTCGATGCGAAGAAGGCGGTCGGCCACTCGCTGATCGTCAACTGGCGCTTCACCGATCGCAACGAGACGCTGGTGCTCACGCTGAAGCACAGCACGCTCACGCATCGCATGGGTGAGATCGCGGCGAACGCCGACGTCTCCGTCACCACGACGCGCGCGACCATGGACGCCATCGTCATGCGCAAGCTCACCATTCCCGACGCAGTGGCGAGCGGCGCCCTGCAACTCCAAGGCGAGATCCCGAAACTCGGTGCCTTGTTCACGATGATGGATCCGCCGACGGGAATGATGTTCGAGATCCTCACGCCGGGCGAGGGGCGGTAGCGCGAAACGCTTGACAGAACCTCCCGCGTTCCCTGTGATGGGGACAACGACTACTAAAAAGTCTATGGGAGGAATTTATGCTCAAGCGTAAGGCTGTCCGCTTGTTGGGTGGGGCGGTTGCCGCCCTCACGGCGTTTGGCATGGCGGTCTCCGCCCAGGCCCAGGAAAAGAAGATCAAGATCGGCGTCATCTACGATCTCACCGGCCCGCTGGCCGGCGGTGGCTCGGAGCTGAACTACACCGGCGCCAAGATCATGATCGACAACTTCATCAAGCAGGGTGGCGTCGAAGGCTACAAGATCGAGGCGATCTACGCCGACGCGCAGAGCAAGCCGGACGTCGCCATCAACGAGGCGGTACGACTGATCGAGCAGGAGAAGGTCAACCTCGTGCTCGGCTTCTTCTCCTCGGCGCAATGCGTGCCCGTCGCGGCGCGCGTCGAGCAGCTCAAGAGCTTCATGTGGATCACGACCTGCATCTCGACGGGCGTCGTCGAGAACAAGAATCTCAAGTACGTGTTCCGCCCGCAGGCGAGCGGCCAGCAATTCGGCCTCATGGCTGCCGACATGATCGAGAAGAACGCCAAGGCGAAGTTCGGCAAGGAGCCGAAGGACATGCGCGTGGCGATCATCCACGAGGATGGATCGTACGGTGTCGACGTCGCCAAGGGCAACGAGGCGGGCTCCAAGAAGGCCGGCTTCAATATCGTCATGAAGGAAGGCTATTCGGCCACGGCGCCCGACCTGTCGTCGCTGGTGACCAAGCTGAAGCGCGCCCGTCCCGACGTGATCTTCCACACCGGCTACAACCCCGACATCACGCTGTTCGCCCGCCAGGCGCGCGAGCAGGGCCTGAAGTTCGGCGCGCTGGTCGGCCACGGCGCGGGCTACGGCGTCTACGAGAAGCTCAAGGACGGTATGGGCAGCGACGTGAACTACGTGTTCAACATCGACCCGATCTCGATCTGGCTCGCCAACCAGGCGACGCTCGATCCGAAGCTGCCGCCGATGATCAAGATGGTCGGCGAGGAGTTCGACAAGATCAAGCCCGGCGTCGCGATCCGCTCGGCCCATGTCGGTATCGCGGCTTCCAACACCTACGTGTTCTTCACCGAGGTGCTGCCGCGCGCCATCAAGAAGTATGGCGGCATCGATCCTGAGGCGCTGCGCAAGGCCGCCCTCGAGGTCGACCTGCCGGAAGGCGGCACGATGCTGGGCTTCGGCGTGAAGTTCGCAGGCGAGGGTTCGCCGATCGCCGGACAGAACGAGCGCTCCTTCCCGGTCATCATCCAGTATGTCGACGACAAGTCGTACGTCGTGTGGCCGAAGAGCCAGCAGCAGCGCGAGCCGGTTCTGCCCCTGCCCAAGACCTCGGGCTTCAGCAACCAGTAGGCCACGGCCGCAACGAACGAGGGCGCGCTGTGCTGGTTGTCGAGGGTTTGGTAAAGCGTTTCGGCGGTTTCACAGCCGTAAACAACGTATCGTTCAAGGTCGATCAGGGCGAGATTCTCGGCCTGATCGGCCCCAACGGCTCGGGCAAGAGCACGATCTTCAACATGCTGTCGGGCACGTTCGCGCCGACCGCCGGGTCGATCCGGTTCGACGGCAAGGACATTACGGGCCTGCCGCCGCATCGCATCATCAACAGCGGCGTCGGGCGCACGTTCCAGATTCCACGGCCGTTTCGCCGCCTGACCATCTTCGAGAACGTGGCACTGGCGGGCTATTACGGGCAGGGCAGCCACAGCCTGGCAAAGGCAGAGGAAGCCGCCGAGCGGGCGCTCGACATGGTCGGCCTGCCGACCGATCGCAGCGCCAGCGTGGACGGGTTGGGGGCAGCGGGTCTCAAGAAGCTGGAACTGGCCAAGGCGATCGCGACGGGGCCGAAGCTCCTGCTCGCCGACGAGAGCCTTGGCGGCCTCGACGAGACCGAGATGGACCAGGCCGCCGACATGCTGCGCAAGATCCGCACCGAACTCGGCATCACCATCATCTGGGTCGAGCACATCATGGGCGTCCTGATGAAGGTCGTGGACCGCGTCATGGTGCTGGATCACGGCGAGAAGATCTCCGAGGGCCTGCCGAGCGCTGTGTCGCATGATCCCCGCGTGATCGAGGTCTATCTGGGCACGGATGCTCACGCCACGCAGGCGACGGCTGCCGCCGCCGCGGCCGCGGGCGGCAGCCCGGCCAAGCGCTGACGGGACGGCACGCATGCTCGAACTCAGATCGATCGACGCCGGCTACGGCAGGTTCCAGGCACTGTTCGGCGTCGACCTCGACGTCAAGGCCGGCGAGGCCGTGGGCGTCATCGGCCCCAACGGCGCGGGCAAGACCACACTGATGCGCGTGATCTCGGGCCTGATCCGGCCGACACGGGGCTCGATCAGCATGCAGGGCACCGACGTGCTGGCGACCGCGCCGCATCGGATCGTCAGCCTCGGCATCGCCCACGTGCCGGAGAACCGGCGGTTGTTCCCACGGCTCAGCGTCGAGGACAATCTGCGCATGGGTGCGTTCATGCCCGAGGCGCGGGCCCGCTACCGCGAGCGCATGGACTTCGTATTCGACCTGTTCCCGCGCATGAAGGAGCGTCGCAACCAGCTCGCCGGGACCATGTCGGGTGGCGAGCAGCAGATGTGCGCCATCGGGCGCGCCCTGATGAGCGATCCCAAGCTGCTGCTGCTCGACGAGCCGTCGGCCGGCCTCGCGCCCGTCGTCGTGCAGCAGGTGTTCGAGCTGGTGAAGCGCATCCGGGCCGGCGGCCTCACGGTACTGATCGTCGAGCAGAACGTGCAGCAGGTGCTGCAGGCCGTCGATCGCGCCTACCTGCTGGAGGCCGGTTCGATCCGGGCCTCCGGCGCGTCGGCCGATCTGCTGGCCAACGATTCCATTCGGCAGGCGTATCTCGGCGTTTAGGTGAGGCGATGATGGAAATTTTCGACATCTATCTGCTCGAGGCGCTGGTAAACGGCATCCTGCTGGGCGGTGTGCTGGCGCTGCTTGCGCTCGGCCTCAACCTCATCTTCGGCGTGATCGACGTGACGTGGATCTGTTACGCCGAGCTGGTGATGATCGGCATGTACGGCATGTACTACCTGTTTTCGGTGTACGGCCTGCCCTATTGGGTGGCCGCGCCGATGTGCATTCTGCTGGTCGCCGCGCTGGGGGCGGCCTTGCACTTCCTGGTGATCGCGCCGCTCCTGGGGGCGCCGCCGATCAACCAGCTGCTCGCCACGGGCGGCGTCCTGTTCGTGCTGCAGAGCTTCGCCACAGTGGCCTTCGGCATCGACTTCCGCAATCTCGGCATCCGCCTGCCGGTGCTGGCGCTGGGCGAGATGCACTTCAGCTACGCGCGACTGCTCGCCTTCATTGCCGCGCTGATCGGCATGGTCGTGGTCTATCTCTTCATGACGCGGACCTATACCGGCACGGCCATCCGCGCGATCGCCCAGGACCGCCAGATCATGGCGCTGATGGGGGTCGATACGAAGAAGATCTACCTCGTCACCTCGGCGCTGGGCGGTGGATTGGCGGGACTCGCGGCCTGCCTGCTGGTGCTTCAGTACGACGTCCATCCCTTCGTCGGTCTGTCCTTCGGGCCGATCACCTTCCTGATCTGCGTGCTGGGCGGACTGGGCAACTTCGTCGGTGGCTTCGTGGCCGCCTTTCTCTTCGCCGAGATCATCTCGCTCGGCGGCCTCTTCTCCGACCTCGAATGGGGCTACGTGCTGGCCTTCGCCTTCTTCATCGTCATGATGTTCATCCGGCCCGCCGGCCTGCTGGCGAAGCGCTCATGAACAAGCAGCTTGCCTGGGTCATAGGCTTGGTGGCGCTGGTCGCGCTGCCCTTCGTCTATCGCGACCCGTACCATCTGCACATCCTGGTGCTGATCCTCATCTGGTCGTTCGCCTACACCTCGTGGTCGATGATGGGGCGCTTCGGGTTGGTCTCGCTGGGCCATGGCGGCTTCATGGGCGTCGGCGCCTATGTGACGGCGCTCCTGTGGAATCATCTCGGCGTCTCGCCGTGGATCGGCATTCCGGCCGCGATGCTCTGCGCCGGTGCGCTGGCGCTGGTTGTGGCCTATCCGTGCTTCCGGTTCCGCATCACCGGACACTACTTCGCGCTGGTGACGCTCGCTTTGTCGGGAATCGTGCTGCAGATCATCATCGCGACCCGCGACTATACGGGTGGATCCCTAGGCTACACGCCTGAGCGGACCAAGGGCAGCCATATCCTCGCTCTGCAGTTCGACGACAAGGTCGTATGGTACCTCATTGCGCTCGGCGTGTGGGCGGGGGGCCTGGCGGTCTGGTACTGGATCGACCACAGCATGAGCCGCTACGCGATGGAGGCGATCTCGGAAGACGAGGACGCGGCGGCAGCGGCGGGCGTCAACGTGACCGCCGAGAAGCTGCGCATCACCGTGATCAGCGCCGTCATGACGGCGATGGCGGGTGCTCTCTATGGCCAGTATCAGATGTTCATCGCTCCCGACACGGTGAGCGGGATCGCGGTTTCCCTCCAGATGGTCTTCGCGGCGGTCGTGGGCGGAATCTACGTGGCGCTGGGACCGACGGTGGGCGCCGTCATCACCATCATGCTGGCCGAGGTCCTGCGCATCGGCTTCGGAACCAAGGCGGTCGGCTGGGACAACCTGCTCTACGGCGTGCTGCTGGTCGTCTTCATCATCTTCTTACCGAAAGGTATTTTGGGTACCTTGCTCGCGTGGCTGAAGTCGCCTAGCAAGCAGAGGGATGGATGAGTTCGACTACGTCGTCGTAGGGGCGGGATCTGCCGGCGGCCCCCTCGTTGATCGTCTGACGGCGACGGGGCGCCATTCCGTCCTTCTTCTGGAGGCCGGACCGGAGGCGACGAGGCCCTGGCTGTCGATTCCTGCGGGCTTTGCCAAGGCCCTCTTCGATCCAGCCGTGAACTGGAAATCCTCGACGCAGCCGGAGGCTCAGCTCGGCAGGCGCCTTGTCTACTGGCCGCGGGGCAAGGTCGTGGGCGGATCGAGTGCGATCGGCGGCATGGTCTATGTCCGGGGGCTCGCCTCGGATTACGACGGGTGGCGCCGGATGGGCAACGAAGGCTGGTCCTTCGAGGACTGCCTGCCATACTTCCGGCGCCTCGAGGCCTTTGCCGGTGGGGAAACCGAGCTTCGCGGCGGGAGCGGCCAGGTCGGGATCACTCAGGGCCACTATCGGAACGAGCTCGGGGAATCCTTTCTCGATGCCTGCATCGAGGCCGGCATGAACCTGACGAAGGACTTCAACGGTCCAACTCAGGAGGGCGCAGGCTATTACCATGCCACCGGCAGCGGTGGCCGGCGCATTTCGACGGGCCGGGCCTATATCGAAGCCGCCCGGCGCCGATCGAACTGTCGAGTGCTGACGAGGGCCCTGGCCGAGCGCGTCGTCGTCGAAGGAGGGCGCGCGGTCGGTGTGTCCTATCGGGTTGGCGGAGCCAGCCGTGTCGTGCGCGCGCGCCGCGAGGTGATCCTGAGCGCCGGGGCCGTCGGCTCTCCGCAGCTGCTCCAGCTTTCGGGCATCGGGGCCGGGGCCCACCTTTCATCGCTCGGCATTCCCGTCGTCCGCGACCTGCCCGGGGTAGGCGAGAATCTGCAGGATCACTACTGCATCCGCTCGACCTATCGGACCTGGTGGCGATTGTCGCTGAATGAAGACTTTCACATGATTCACCGGCGCCTCAGCGCGCTGCTCGTCTATGCCGCCTGCCGCATGGGCCCGCTCACCGCCATGCCGGCCTTTGCGGGCGCCTTCGCGCGTCTGCTGCCGCACTCGACGGAAACCGACACCCAGCTGTATTTTCTTCCCTGGTCGTTCGACAGTCTGGAGAAGGGCCCGCATCCCTTTTCCGGCTTCACGATTCTCGCTAACCAGTGCCGGCCGGAAAGCCGCGGCCGTGTACGCATCACGTCGCGCGAGGCGGAGGCACCCCCCGCGATCGTGGCCAATTACCTGTCGACCGATGGTGACCGGCGGGCCGTCATCGCGGCGTCACGGTTCACCCGTCTTCTCGCACGCTGCCCCGCCCTCGGCCGGATCGTCGTCGAGGAACTGTTGCCGGGGGGCGAAGTCTGGAATGACGAAGAATTCCTGGCCTTTGCCCGCCGGGAAGGTCAATCGGCCTACAATCCCGTCGGCACGTGCCGTATGGGGCATGATCCCGGTGCGGTGGTCGATCCCCGGCTGAGAGTTCACGGGGTCGAGGGCCTGCGGGTTGCCGACGCGTCGGTGATGCCGACGCTGGTATCGGGCAATACCAATGCGGCCTGCATGATGATTGGCGAGAAAGCCTCAGACCTGATCCTGGCCGACGCGCAGCGATAGCGCGGCGATCTCCAGCGGGGCGTCGCGGCCGCGGATCGACAGGGTCGGCAGCGGCTCGGTTCCCAGATCGGGCGGAAGGCGGGCCAGCGCCAGCAATTCGGCAGAGACGAGCACGTCGCGAGCGAGGCTCTTCGAGGCTTCGAGCAGGCGCGCCGCCACGTTCAGCGTGTCTCCCACGTAGGCGATCTCCCGGCGCACGTCGCCGATTTCACCGGCAACGATCTCCCCGCAATGCAGCGCCGCCCGGAACCCGGGGACGGCGCCGAAGCGCTCACGGTAGCGTGCGGCATTGCGGGCGATGTTCTGGCGGGCCAGGAACGCGCAGGCGAGGCAGTCGCCCTCCATGAGCGCGGGCCCGACGGGCCAGGTGAGGATCACCTCGTCACCCACGTACTTGTGAATCTCCGCATCGCATTCCATCGCGGCGTCGGCGACGTCGCGGAAGAAGGCATTGAGCAGCTCGTGGAACCGGATCGCGCCCAGCTTCTCCGCAAGCCCGGTCGAGTCCTTCATGTCGATCAGCAGGAACGCCTTCTGCTCGTTTCGAGGGCGAGCATAGCGCCCGAGCAGCAGGTTCTTCAGGGTGCCGAAACCCAGCAGTCGGCCCGTCTCGACGATGAGGTTGCCGAACACCGACATGCCGACGGCGAAGAATAATGAGTTCTGGAAGATCGGGTCGAAAATGACGAACTGCCGGGTTCCGATCGACATCGCCAGGCGCGAAAGGATCAGGCCGGCGACGATGACGATGCAATAGAACACGACCTTGACGATGAAATACCCGGCGAGCGGCAGCCGCCGCATCCAGCCGAGCGAGTTGATGCGGGCACGTCGCACCTCGAAGAACACGATCGGTGTGGCGATCAGCAACGAGGTGAGGGTACCCTGCAGAACCCCCATCAGGACGGGTTCGTTCGGGGCCACGGCCTGCCCGAAATAGGCGCTGATCACGGCGCTGGCCAGGCTGATCCACAGGATGATCCGCCATTCGCGGCGGTTGCGCCGCGACATCGTCATGCGGCGACGCGGGCCGCCCGGTCGAGTGCGCGCTTGAACGTGGCGTGATCGACATTTCCGCCCGAGCACACGACGGCCACGGCGCGGCCCTTTACCGGCAGTTTCCCGGTGAGTGCCGCTGCCAGCGCCACGGCGCCGCCCGGCTCGACCACCAGCTTGAATTCGCGGAAGGCCAGTTCCATGGCGTCCAGCACCTCCTCGTCGGTGACCACGAGGCCGGGTCCGAGGAGCTGCTGCGCCAGCGGGAAGGTGACGTCGCCGGGGGTCGGCGCCAGCAGCGCGTCGCAGATCGATCCCGAGAGCTTCTCGTTCTTCTGCTTGGTGCCCGACGCCAGCGAGCGGGCGAGATCGTCGAAGCCGGCGGGCTCGCCAGCATGCACGGACGTCGACGGACTGACGCCCTTGACGCCCAGCGCCACACCGGTTGCCAGTCCGCCGCCCGAGCAGGGCGCCGCCACCGCGTCGAGGGTGACGCCCAGAACCTTCGCCTGTTCGGCGATTTCGAGGCCGGCCGTGCCCTGGCCCGTCAGGATCCAGGGATGATCGTAGGGTGGCACGATGGTGGCGCCGGTCTTGGTGGCGATGCCGTGACCGATTTCCTCGCGGCTGTCCTTCACGCGATCGTAAAGGACGACCTCGGCACCGCTCGCACGCGTGTTGGCGACCTTGAGGGCCGGCGCATCGGCCGGCATCACGATGGTGGCCTTGGTGCCGAGCAGGCGGGCGGCCTCGGCCAGACCCTGCGCATGGTTGCCCGACGACCAGCCGACGACCCCCTTGGCGCGGTCGGCCTCGCTCATGGAGGCGAGGAAATTGTAGGCGCCGCGCAGCTTGAAGGAGCCGGTGCGCTGCAGGCACTCCGCCTTCAGGAACAGCCGCCCGCCGAGCTTGCGATTGACCCTCTCGTTCTCGAGCAGCGGCGTGCGGATCGTGACGCCCTCGAGGCGCCGGGCCGCGGCGTCGACGTCGGCGAATGTGGGCGTGGCAAAAGTGGGCAGCGAACTCATCGTGGAACACCAATCAGGTCGGGAAGGTCGGAAAGATCGCGGATTTCGGCCGCAAGCGTGCCGGGCAGGTTGTCGTCGGGGGCGCCGGTCCGGTTCACCCAGACGCTTCGGAAACCGAATTGCGCGGCGCCATGCGCGTCCCAGCAGTTCGACGAGAGGAAACAGACCTTGTCCGGCGTGACGCCGCAGCGCGCTTCGACGAGACGATAGACGCGCGGATCGGGCTTGAAGACACCCGCCTCGTCGACCGACAGCACCACCTCGAAACGATTGGCGAGACCGGACGCCGCCACCATCGGGTCCAGCATGCCGGGATTGCCGTTGGACAGGATGGCGGTCCGCCTGCCGGCCCGCGCGAGACAGGCCAGCATGCCCGGCGCCTCGGGAAACGGATCGAGGGCAAGATAGGCGCTCATCAGTCGCTCGCGCGCCACGGGTTCGGTGATGCGGTGGGCGGCCAGGCAATGGTCGAGCGCCTCTCCGGTCACCTGCCAGAACGGCGCATAAGTCCCCATGGCGTTGCGCAACCACGTGTACTGGATCTGTTTGGTACGCCACAGCTCCGACAGCGCGTCGGCTGAACGCCCGACCGTTCGTCGATGGCGCGCTACCGCCGAGTTGAAGTCGAACAGCGTACCGTAGGCGTCAAAGACGCACATTTCGATGTCTGGCAGGATGGCGGCCATTCAATTGCTCCGGAGGGGACCAGACCGTAGGCTAAGAAGCATGTTCATCGCCATCGTTCAAATCCCCATGACGAAGCGTCCGCGGGACGCTGCCGTCGAAGCCGCCAAGAAGTCGGCGCCGACCTATACCGCGCTCGGCGCGAAGGGCCTGTTGAAGAAATACTATCTCAACGGCGAGGCGGGGGGCGGCGGCGTCTATCTCTGGGCGTCGGAAGCCGAGGCCCGCGCCTGGTACACGCCGGACTGGGAGGCGCGCATGGAAGCGGCCTTCGGAACCCGGCCGATTGTGACCTACTATGACAGCCACGTCGTGGTGGACAACGAGGCGGACCAGGTTCGCATCGAAAATTCCTGATGGCGCAGCCGGTGTTGCGCGCTCTGATGGCATGACAGGGAGGAAACAGTGCAGAAGCGCAAGCTCGGCCGGACGGGCCTAGAGGTTTCGGTACTCGGATACGGCGCGGGCGCGGTCGGTGGGCTCTTCACCAAGGGCGCCGCGCAGGATCAGGAACGTGCCGTGGCACGGGCGATCGAAGCCGGCATCAACTATTTCGACACCGCAGCGAAGTACGGCGATGGCGAATCGGAGAAGAATCTCGGCCGCGTGCTGAAGGCGCTGAAGGCCGACGTCGTGATCGGCACCAAGTTCCGGCTGACCGCCGCGGATCGCGCCGACGTCGGCGGGCTCATCGTCAGGTCGACCGAGGAGAGTCTGAAGCGGATGGGGAGGGACCATGTCGATCTGCTGCAACTCCACAATCCGCTGACGGCCAAGGATGGCGGCGACAATCTGGATGTGGACATTGCGCTGAACGAGGTGGTGCCGGCGCTGGAGAAGCTGCGGCAACAGGGCAAGACCCGCTTCATCGGCTTCAGCGGCGTGGGCGAACCCGCCGCGCTGCTGAAGGCCGTCGATTCGAAGCTCTTCGACACGGTTCAGGTCGTCTACAACGCCCTCAATCCCAGTGCCGGCGGCCCCATGCCGAAAGGCGCGCCCGGCCTCGACTATGGCCGTCTGCTCGACCGGGCCCAGGCCGCCGGGATGGGCACGATCGTCATCCGCGCGCTGGCGGGCGGCGCGCTCGCCGGGACGATGGAGCGTCATCCGCTTGCCCAGCAACAGGTCCCGCCGATCGGCTCTGCTCCTGATTTTGCGGGCGACGTCGCGCGCGCAAGCGCGCTGGAGCCATTGGTAAAGGACGGCGTGGCGAACAGCCTGACCGAACTCGGAGAGCGATTCGTGATCTCTCATCCGGGCGTGTCCACGATGCTGGTCGGCTATTCGACGCTCCAGCACCTCGAGGAAGCGATCGCCGCCGTGAACAAGGGGCCGCTGCCGGTAGCCGCGGTGCAGCGGATTACCGGATAGAGCGGCCTCTCACCGCGCCAGCGCGTCGCGCGTCCAGCGCTCGATGGCGCTCGCGTCCATGGCGCCGGACTGGCGGGCGATCGGCTTGCCGTGGTGGAACAGGATCATGGTCGGGATACCCTGGATGCCGAAGCGTTGCGCGAGTTCCTGCTCTTCGTCGGTGTTGATCTTGGCCAGCCGCACGGCGGGTTCCAGCCGCGCCGCCGCGCGCTCGAACTGCGGCGCCATGGCCTTGCAGGGCCCGCACCACGGCGCCCAGAAGTCGACCAGCACCGGAAGGTCGCTCTTGCCGGCATGGGCTTCGAAGCTGCTCGCGTCGAGGGCAACGGGATGGCCGTCGAACAGCGGTGAGCCGCACTGGCCGCACTTGCCCTTGTTGCCCGCTGCCAGCCTCTCGCGCGGAAAGCGGTTCAGGGTGCTGCAGCGGGGACAGGCGAGGAGCAGGGCATCTGTCATGGGTTACCTCGGAGCATTTGAACCACGATGCGGCCGGGAAGGTTGCACGGCCTTGATGCCGATCAACGCCGCGTCGTACTGGACGTTTCTGGCGCCTCGGATCTACGACCGGCCCACGGCTGGCGGCACGGTCTGGAAGGGGCCGTTGAGACGGCTGCGATAGACGGTGACCGCCTCCATGATGCGCTGGACGTAGTTGCGCGTCTCGCGGAAGGGCATCATTTCGATCCAGTCGATCATGTCGATCTTGGCGGTGCGCGGGTCGCCCCCCGCCTCGATCCAGCGGGCCACCCGGTTGGGGCCGGCATTATAGCCTGCCAGCGCCAGCTCGTAGGAGCCGCCGAACCGCTGCAGCATCTCGGCGAGATACTGACTGCCCAGCTGGACGTTGTAGGTGGGATCGCGGGTCAGCTTGTCCTGGATGAAGGGCACCTTGGCACGGCCGGCCACGTCGCGCGCCGTGCCGGGCAGAAGCTGCATCAGGCCGAGCGCGCCCGAGGTCGAGACCGCGCCGGCGTTGAACGAGCTCTCCTGCTTGGCGAGCGCCAGGGCGAGCGCACGTTCGATCGACCCGGTCGCGCCGAGCTCGACGATCGGAAAGGCCGCGTCGAACAGCACCACGCCATTCTCCGCGCCGCGGCGGGCCACAGTGAGCCCGACATCGGGGCGTTTGAGGTCGAGGGAGAGTTGCGCCAGCAGCGCCACCTCGCCCGGCGACGTGACCGCGCGGGCGAGGCGCAACAGGAATGGGCGGGCTCGCTCATACTCCTCGACCTGGCCGAGATAGCGCGCCATCGTCGCGAGCTCCCGGCCCGCCAGCGTCTGCTTGTCGGCAGCGGTGGGCACGGGATCGACCGGGAACTTCGGGTTCTCGCCCTGGAGCTTGCGGGCCGCCAGTTGGCCGTAGAAGGTCTGGCCGAACTCGGCCGCCCGCGCATACCAGGTGCTGGCATCCTTGGCCTGCTTGGCGGCTTCATAGGTGCGGGCGAGCCAGTAGGCGCCGCGGCTCTTCGAGATGTCGGTCGAAACACCGTCGTACAGGGTGGAGAAGTGCTTCAGCGCGACGGCCGGCTTCTTGAGCTGGCGGAGCGCGATCCACCCCGCCAGGAATTCCGCCTCGGCGAAGGCAACGCCCTTGGTGAGTCCGTGCCCGGTGGCGACGGCATAGGCGTCGGCCGGACGATCGGCGTCGAGCAGCGCGCGCGCCACGAGATTGCGCTCGTTCCACCAGGCATCGTTCTGGTTGGGAATGGGGGCGGCAAGCGCGGCCTTCGCCTCGTCCAGCGTGCCGGTCCGGCGGATCCACTGCACGCGCTCGAAGCGGAGCACGGGGTCGTTCAGCCGTGCCGCCGGAAGCGCACGTACGAGCACTGCCGCATCGGCCGCGCGGGCCGCCATCGCGAGGCGGGCATTGGCGACGGGCAGATAGTCCGGCGGCAATTTAGGCACGAGGTCGCGGGCGACCTGGGGGCGGCCTTGGCGCAGGATGCGGTCGAAGCGGGCGACCTGGTCGGGGCCGGTCAGGAACTGGGCGTAGCGATTGAGGAAGTCGTTCTCGTCGGAATTGCGCAGCGTGGCGTTCTGCCAGGTGTCGCGAGCGAAGCGGGCGACGTCGCTGGGCGCCGCCGTGCTTGCCGCCTCGAGGCGTCGCATGTGGCCGGTGCTGGTGAGCGGCGGAAAGGCCGTGAAATAGCGGACGACTTCGGTGGCCGGCGTCTCGGGGCCGATCCGATCCTCGGCCTGGCGGCGCAGCACCTCGGGCTCGGGCCAGTCGGGCTGCTCGCGCAGGAAGCGCCAGGTGGCTGCGAAGCTCGCCTCGGTCCGGGGCGCGGCCCGCAGGATGCTCCAGGCGACGTAACGCTCGAGCAGCGTGTGGCGGAAGTTGGCGATGGCTGCGCGGGCATCGGCCCACCGGCTGTCGTCGATCGCCTTGAGCGCCGCGGTAAAGGCCGCGATTTCCGCCGCGTTGAGCGGACTGGCGGCCACGGACGCTGCGGGCGCCGGCCCTGGCGCTGGCACTCTTCCTTGCGCGGGCGCTGCGGAGGACGGCGTCGAGGAGGGTGGGGGGCTCGGCTTCTCGATATCGCCCGGCAGCCGTCGCACGCCGGTCGTCGGCGCGGCCGGCTGCGCAAGGGCCGGGGCCGCCGCCAGCAGGGCGGCCAACAAGATGAAGGGGGATTTCATGTGTTTCACGCCAGGAATCGTAGGCAGGGAGTTGCGGCATCACAATGGCAAGTTGCTCACCTTGCAGCGCCAAACCCCGGAGCCTAGAGTGGATCGTTAAGGGAAAATCGGAGGAAGGCCATGTTCACCGGATCGCTCGTTGCGCTGATTACGCCGTTCAAGAACGGATCGGTGGACGAGAAGGGATTCGAGAAGTTCGTGGCCTGGCAGATCGAGGAAGGCACCGACGGGCTGGTCCCGTGCGGCACCACCGGCGAATCGCCGACCCTCTCGATGGAAGAGCACAAGCGCGTCATCGACATCTGCATCGCTGCGGCCAAGGGTTCCGGCGTGCCGGTGATCGCCGGCACCGGCTCGAACTCGACCGCCGAGGCGATCGAACTCACCCAGCACGCCAAGAAGGCCGGCGCGGACGCCGCCATGCTGGTCGTGCCCTATTACAACAAGCCGACTCAGGAAGGCCTTTTCCAGCATTTCAAGGCGGTGGCCGAGGCCGTCGACATTCCCATCCTGCTCTACAACGTGCCGCCGCGTACGGGTGGCGACATGCAGGTCGAGACGGTGATCCGGCTGTCGCAGGTCAAGAACATCGTCGGCATCAAGGATGCCAGCTACGACATGGCGCGCCCGACCTTGACCCGCCTGAAGGCCCGGAAGGGGTTCATTCAGCTCTCGGGCGAGGATGCGAGCGCGCTCGGCTTCCTGGCGCAGGGCGGTGACGGCTGCATCTCGGTGACGGCCAACGTGGCGCCGCGCCTGTGCGGCGACATGCACGATGCGTGGAAGAAGCGCGACCTCGACAAGGCGTTCGAGCTGCAGGACCGCCTGATGCCGCTGCACAAGGCGATGTTCTGCGAGACCAGCCCCGGCCCGGTGAAGTACGCCGCCGAACTGATCGGCCAGTGCAGCGCCGAGATGCGCCTGCCGATGGTGCCGATCGCCGAGAGCAGCAAGAAGGCCGTGCACGAGGCCATGGTCCACGCCGGCCTCATCAACTAGAAGCAGAGCTTCCCGAACCTACGAGCGTCCTGTGGCCAATAAACCGGAACTGGACCGCACCGTTGTGGCCCAGAACCGCAAGGCGCGGCACAATTACTTCATCGAAGAGACTTTCGAGGCCGGGCTCGCCTTGACCGGCACCGAGGTCAAGTCGCTGCGCGGCGGGCGCAGCACGATCGCCGAATCCTATGTCACGGAAGAAGGCGGCGAGGCCTGGCTGGTCAATGCCAACATTCCGATCTACGCCTCGGGCAATCGCAACAACCATGAGCCGCGCCGGGCGCGCAAGCTGCTGCTGCACCGGGGCCAGATCAACAAGCTGATCGGCGCCATCCAGCGGGAGGGCCGCACGGTCGTGCCGCTGCAGGTCTATTTCAATCCGCGCGGCCGCGCCAAGATCGAGATCGCCTTGGCCACCGGCAAGCAGGCGCACGACAAGCGCCAGTCGATCAAGGATCGCGACTGGCAGCGCCAGCGCGCCCGAATGATGTCGTCGCGGCGCTGAGCGCTGCCGAATGTCTCGAAGGAGTACCCGATGAGTACCGTCCTGATCACCGGTGCCGCACGCGGCCTCGGCCTCGAATTCGTGAAGCAGTATGCCGCCAAGGGCTGGAAGGTTCACGCCTGTGCACGCTCGCCCGAATCGCTGAAAGATGTGGCGGGCAACATCCATCTTCACAAGCTCGAAGTCACCGACTACGGGGCCGTGAAGGCGCTGGCGTCGGAGCTGAAGGGCGAGGCGATCGACGTGCTGATCTGCAATGCCGGCTTGTCGGGTCGTGAGGCCGCCGATCTCGGCAGCATCGATCCCAAGGTCTGGCGAGACACGTTCGAAGTGAATGCGCTGGCGCCGCTGATGATGGCCGAGGCCTTCGTCGAGCAGGTGGCCGCCTCGACGGACCGCAAGCTGATCGCGATCTCCAGCCGCCTGGGCAGCATCACGCACAATGACGGCGCACGATACGCCTATCGCGCCAGCAAGACGGCGCTCAACATGGAATGGAAGAGCCTGTCGAAGGACACGGCAGCCAAGGGCCTGATCTGCGTCGTGCTGCATCCGGGATGGGTGCAGACGGACATGGGCGGCCAGGCCGCGACGCTCACCATCGCGCAGAGTGTGCCTTCGATGGTGAAGGTGATCGACGGGCTGAAGCCCGCCGACAATGGCCGCTTCCTGAACTACGACGGCACCGAGCTGCCCTGGTAGTCATGCTGCTCAACGAGGAACAGACGCTCATCCGCGACACCGCTCGCGCCTTCGCGCAGGAGCAGGTGCTGCCGCATGTGCGGGCTTGGGAGTCCGCCGGCGAGATTCCCCGGTCGCTGCTGGCTGAGATGGGGCGTCTCGGCTTCATGGGCATGACGGTTCCTCCCGAATGGGGCGGCGCCGGCGCCGACATGGTGTCCTATGTGCTGGCGCTGGAGGAAATCGCGGCGGCCGACGGCGGCCTGTCGACGGTGATGAGCGTCAACAATTCGCCCGACTGCGCGGCGCTGCTGGCCTACGGTTCGGACGAGCAGAAGGAGAAGTGGCTGAAGCCGCTGGCCCGCGGCGAGATGCTGGGCGCCTTCTGCCTCACAGAGCCGCATGCCGGTTCAGACGCTTCGAACCTGAAGACGCGGGCCGAACGGCGCGGCAATGGCTGGGTACTGAACGGCGTGAAGCAGTTCATCACCTCGGGCCGCAGTGCCGACATGGCGCTGGTCTTCGCGGTCACCGACCCTTCGTCGGCCAAGCGCGGCATCTCCTGCTTCATCGTGCCGACCGGCACGCCAGGCTATCGGGTCGCCTCGGTCGAGAAGAAGCTCGGCCAGAAGTCGTCCGATACCTGCCAGATCGCCTTCGAGGACTGCGTCGTGGGCGCCGATGCCTTGCTGGGCGGAGAGGGCGAGGGCTACCGCGTCGCGCTGGCCAATCTCTCGGTCGGACGCATTGGCATTGCCGCGCAGTCGGTGGGCATGGCCCGGGCCGCCTTCGAGGCCGCGCGCAGCTACGCGCAGGAACGCGAGGCGTTCGGGACGAAGATCGCCAACCACCAGGCAGTGCTGTTCCGCCTCGCCGACATGGCCACCAAGGTGACGGTCGCCCGGCAGATGGTGCTGCATGCGGCGACGCTGCGGGATGCCGGGCGTCCATGCCTCACCGAGGCCGCAATGGCGAAGCTATATGCTTCGGAGATGGCCGAGGAAGTGTGCTCGGCCGCAATTCAGATCCACGGTGGATACGGGTACGTTTCCGACTATCTGGTGGAGAAGATCTGGCGGGACGTCCGCGTCTGCCAGATCTACGAGGGCACCAGCGACGTGCAGCGCATCCTGATCGGCCGTGGTTTGGCAGGCTTGTAGGCTCGCCTTTCGCTTGTTCCCGAGCATGCCGCGTGCGAACATCACGCAGTGTGAGACCGCGAAAGCGGTGGGGGAACTTGGGGGGAGCCGGGCGACGGATGGTGTCGGTCGTGCGCCGTGACTTTATGAAACTGATTGCATTTGCCGCGGTGCTGCTGTCGGTGACCGGTAGCGCTGTCGCCCAGGATACCAAGGCGGTTCCGAAGAACGTGGCCGCGCCGTCGACCACCCGGGTCATCCAGATGCAGACCGCCTTCAGTCCGGCTCTGCCGGGGTCCGGCGAAGGCGTGCGAGTCTTCACCCGGTCCGTGAAGCACATGACGGCCGGTGCCGTCGCCATCAAGATTCTGGAGCCCGGTCGCGTCGCGCCGACGGCCGAGATGCTCGATGCGATCGTCGCGGGCGATCTGGAGGCCGCCTTCACCTGGTCGGGCTATGCGGCCAGCAAGGCGCCGGTCTTCAATATCTTTG
The DNA here is from genome assembly GCF_052439685.1 of Reyranella sp. Classification (GTDB taxonomy): domain Bacteria; phylum Pseudomonadota; class Alphaproteobacteria; order Reyranellales; family Reyranellaceae; genus Reyranella. Next base: position 7,336 of record NZ_JBQVQG010000038.1, on the reverse strand, counting down.
CCACCGTTCCGTTCGGGCTTGGACCCGAGGAGATGGCCTCGTGGTTGCTCGAAGGCGATGGTTCCCGCATCCACCGCGACGCCTATGACAAGCTGGGTGTGACCGGCATTCCCTGCGGCATCCAGGGTCCGAAGGGCGGGGGCTGGTTTCGCGGCGAGGTCAGCTCGGTGGCCGACTTCAAAGGCCTGCGGCTGCGCTACGGCAAGCTGGCAGCCGAGGTGATCGCGCGACTGGGCGCGGTGCCCGTGCCGATGCCGCCGGGCGAATTCTTCTACAAGCTGCAGCAGGGCAACGTGGATGGCGGCGAGATGTCGACGCCGGCCATGGATGCGGCGCTGGGTTTCGACAAACTCGGCCTGCCTTATTACTTGCCGGGTTGGCAGCAGCCCTCCGCGGTGCTCGACTTCCTGATGCGCAAGGACAAGTGGGCGGCGCTGCCGGCCGCGCTGCGGGCGCAAATCCAGACCGCCTGCCAGGCGAATATCGCCTGGATGCTCAGCCGTTCGCCCAACGTGCAGGGGCTCGCGCTGGAGAAGTTGAAGGCGTCCGGGGTCGAGGTGCGCGAGTGGTCGGCCGACATGTTGGCGGCCTTCCGCAAGAACAGCGAGATCGTGGTCAAGGATCTGGCCGAGCGGGATGCCGACTTTGCGGCAGCCCTTGCCAATCAGCGTGCGTACATCGCCCAGGGCGCGCACTGGCGCAGCCTCTACCGCCTGCCGTAACCGGCGGCTTGCACGCGGTCCCCGGTCCGGGCAGTTTCGCCCAGACATGACCGTACTTTCCTCCCAGATCGACACCCGTTCCGAGACCTTCAAGCGCAACGCCGAAGCGATGCGGGGGCTGGTCGAGGATTTGCGCCGCCGGACCGACACGGTCCGCCTCGGGGGAGGAGAGGAGTCGCGCAAGCGCCATGTCTCCCGCGGCAAGCTGCTACCGCGCGAGCGGGTAAGGGCGCTGCTCGATCCGGGTTCGCCCTTCCTCGAACTGTCGCCACTGGCGGCGCTCGACATGTACGACAACGAGGCGCCCGGCTCGGGCGTCATCACCGGCATTGGCCGCGTCAGCGGCGTCGAATGCGTGATCGTGTGCAACGACGCCACCGTGAAGGGCGGCACCTACTATCCGGCGACGGTGAAGAAGCATCTCCGCGCCCAGGAAGTGGCGATGGAGAACCGGCTGCCCTGCATCTACCTTGTGGATTCCGGCGGCGCCAACCTTCCGCAATGGCCCGAGGTGTTCCCCGACAAGAACCACTTTGGCCGCATCTTCTACAACCAGGCCAACATGTCGGCCCAGGGCATCCCGCAGGTCGCGGTGGTGATGGGGTCGTGCACGGCGGGCGGCGCCTACGTGCCGGCGATGAGCGACGAGACGGTGATCGTCGCCAAGCAGGGCACGATCTTCCTCGCCGGCCCGCCACTGGTGAAGGCCGCGATCGGCGAGGTGGTGAGCGCGGAGGAGCTGGGCGGCGCCGACGTGCACGCCCGCACCTCGGGCGTCGCCGACCACTATGCCCAGAACGACAGCCATGCGCTCGGCATCGCGCGGCGCATCGTGGCCAACCTCAACTGGAAGAAGTCTCCGTCGGCGTCGCTGCTGCCGCCGCGCGATCCGAAATACGCCGCCGAGGAGCTTTACGGCGTCGTCCCGATGGACACCCGCACGCCCTACGACATCCGCGAGATCATCGCGCGGCTCGTCGACGGCAGCGAGCTCGACGAGTTCAAGCATCTCTACGGAACGACCATCGTCACCGGCTTTGCCCGCATCTGGGGCTATCCGGTCGGCATCGTCGCCAACAACGGCATCCTGTTCAACGAATCGGCACTGAAGGCGGCGCATTTCATCGAGCTGTGCGGCCAGCGCGGCATTCCGCTGCTGTTCCTGCAGAACATCACCGGCTTCATGGTCGGCCGGAAATACGAAGCGGGCGGCATCGCGCGCGACGGCGCAAAGATGGTGACCGCGGTCTCGACCGTGAACGTGCCGAAGTTCACGGTGATCGTGGGCGGCAGCTACGGCGCGGGCAATTACGGTATGTGCGGTCGCGCCTACAGCCCGCGCTTCCTGTGGATGTGGCCGTCGGCGCGTATCTCGGTGATGGGCGGCGAGCAGGCGGCGAGCGTGCTGGCGACCGTCCGGCGTGACAATATCGAGGCAAAAGGCGGCAGCTGGCCCAAGGACGAAGAAGAGAAGTTCAAGCAGCCGATCCGCGAGGCCTATGAGCGCGAGGGCCATCCCTATTATGCGACGGCACGGCTGTGGGACGACGGCATCCTCGATCCCGTCGATACGCGCATGACCCTGGGCCTCGCTCTCTCGGCCTCGATGAATCAGCCGATCGGCCCCTCCAAGTTCGGCGTCTTCCGGATGTGATCCGGACATGACCGACACGATCCTGACGAAGATCGAGGGCGGCGTGGCGACGCTTACGCTCAACCGGCCCAAGGCGATGAATTCCTTCGACGGCGACACGGCGCGCGCCATCATCGACGCGGTGGAGGGCTTCGCCGCCGACGAGGCCGTGCGAATGCTCGTCCTCGCGAGCGAGGGACCGGTGTTCTCCGCCGGCGGAGACTTCAACTGGGTGCTCACCTGGCCCGAACTCGACGCCATCACCCGCAAGGTCGGTGCCGATTCGATGATGGCGGCGGTCCAGGCGGTCTACGATTTCCCGAAACCCTCGATCGCGCGCGTGCAGGGCGCCGCGGTGGGCGGCGGGATCGGGCTGATGCTGGCCTGCGATTTCGCGGTCACCATCTCCTCGGCACGCTTCGGCCTCACCTCGGCCCGCAACGGCCTGCTGGCGGGCATCGCCATCCCGGTATTGATCCAGGCGGTCGGCCCGCGCATGGCGCGGCAGCTCCTGATGCACGGCGGCATGTTCGACTCCGCGACGGCGCTCCGAATCGGCTTGGTCGACCAGGTGGTCGAGGACGACAAGCTCGACGCGACGGTCGCAGCCCTTGCCGACGAGCTGCGCCGCGGCGCGCCGTCGGTCCAGACCCTGGTCAAGAAACTGATCACCGAAATCGACGCCATGCCACACGATGGCACTGTGGCCGACCTGATCGGCGAACACGTCGCCGTCCAGTGCACGACCGACGACGCGATGGAGGGCATGAGCGCGTTCCTCGCCAAGCGCAAACCGAGATGGGCGCTCGAGTGAGGTCGGCACTTCTCCTGGCTTGCCTGCTGATCACGACGGGTGCCGGGCATAGCCGCGCCCAGAGCGCCAACGATGCCGAAACGGCTCGCACGACCGAAGTCGGTTCGGTGCTGATGGGTTTGGAAATGGCAATGGGTTTCGTCGCTGCAATGGTCGTGGCGTCGCAACGCTGCGGATACGGCGATGCAAACAAATGGAAGCGCGTCGTCGAGGCCATCGACCGTCGCTACGCTTTCTGCGCCACGCGAGAGCCCTTGTGGATGGCAGCGGTCGAGCGAGCGTTTGCAAAGCAGGCGCAAGAGGCTCGAGCACGAGGCTTGAGAACCGGCATGGGTTCATTGGCCTTTGAATTCATGCTTCCCACGGCAGCGCGCCAGTTCGACCCCAAGTATGCATCGGAGGGCTGTTCGTCATTTCCCAAGGAAATGGTCGAAGGCGAGGCGCCAGCTACTGTCCGCCAGCTTTTCGATTTGGGCAGGGACACGGCATGGATCGAAGCTGCCTGTGACAAGTTCTATCCGGCGTCGAACAATTGAATCGGGTGAGTGATCCATGTTCTCCAAGATCCTGATCGCCAATCGCGGCGAGATCGCCTGCCGGGTCATCAAGACGGCGCAGCGGCTCGGCATCAAGACGGTGGCGGTCTATTCCGATGCCGACCGAGCCGCGCGCCACGTCGCGATGGCCGACGAGGCCGTCCACATCGGGCCGTCGGCGGCGCGCGAGAGCTATCTCGTGGCCGAGCGGATCATCGATGCCGCCAAGAGGACGGGCGCACAGGCGGTTCATCCCGGCTATGGCTTCCTGTCGGAGAATGCCGGTTTCGCCGATACCTGCGCCGCGGCAGGCATCGTGTTCATCGGGCCGCCCGCAGCCTCGATCCGGGCGATGGGCTCCAAGAGCGAAGCCAAGAAGATCATGGAAAAGGCCCGTGTGCCGCTGGTGCCGGGGTATCACGGCGACGACCAGTCGCCGGAGCTGCTGGCGAGTGAAGCCGCGAAGATCGGCTTCCCGGTGCTGATCAAGGCGTCGGCCGGCGGCGGCGGCAAGGGCATGCGGGTGGTCGAGAGCGCCGAGAAATTCGCCGACGCGCTGGCCGGGGCCAAGCGCGAGGCCAAGTCCGCCTTCGCCGACGACCATGTGCTGATCGAGAAGTACCTGACGCGGCCGCGCCACATCGAGATCCAGGTCTTCGCCGATGGGCACGGCGGTTGCCTCTATCTGTTCGAGCGCGACTGCTCGATCCAGCGGCGCCACCAGAAGGTGATCGAGGAGGCGCCGGCGCCCGGCATGGACCCGATGCGACGCAAACAGATGGGCGAGGCGGCGGTCGCGGCGGCCAAGGCCATCGGCTACCAGGGTGCCGGTACGGTCGAGTTCATTGCCGATCAGGACGGCACCTTCTTTTTCATGGAGATGAACACCCGCCTGCAGGTCGAGCATCCCGTCACCGAGGCGATCACCGGCCAGGACCTGGTCGAATGGCAACTCATCGTGGCGGCCGGCGGGAAGATGCCGCTCACGCAGGACGAACTGCGCATCGACGGGCACGCCGTCGAGGTGCGCCTCTATGCCGAGGACCCGGCGCGGAACTTCCTGCCCTCGACGGGCACGCTGGTGCACCTGAAGCTGCCGCAGGAGGGCGCGCATGTCCGCGTCGATACCGGTGTGCGCCAGGGCGATACAGTGACACCGTTCTACGATCCCATGATCGCCAAGGTGATCGTGCACGATCATGACCGGACCTCGGCGCTGCGGCGGATGGCAGCACTGATGGGCGAGACCGAAGTGGTGGGCGTCACGACCAATGCAGCGCTGCTGAAGTCCCTGTGCTCGCATCCCGCCTTCGTAGGCGGCGAGGTCGACACCGGCTTCATCGAGCGTCATCGGTCCAGCCTGTTCGCGAAGCCCGAGCCGGCCGGCGACCGCGCCTTTGCCGTCGCCACCCTGGCGCGTCTGCTCGAATGGCAGGAAGCCTGCGCGCTTTCGCCAACCGATCCGTGGTCGCCATGGAACGAGCAGAATGGTTTCCGCCTGCTCGACGAAGGTCATGACGAGGTGCGCTGGAAGGACGGCGAACGCGAGGTGGTCGTGATCGCGCGGCGTCTGCGCAGCGGCGGATTCCGGCTGGAGCTACCGGGCGGTGCCTGCGGAGCGTGCGTGAAACGCCTGGAGGATGGCCGCTTGTCGATAGGATTGGGCGAAGAGACATTTCAAGCGGCGGTCGTGCGACGCACGGTACTCGACGGTGGTACCGACTACACATTATTCATGAAGGGAGGCAGCCGCCGCCTTCGACTCGTCGATCCCCTCGACGTCACGCAGTATGAAGTCACGGCATCGGCCGATGCCGTGATCCGCGCGCCGCTGCCGGGCAAGATCATCGATCTGAAGGTCAAGGTCGGCGATAGGGTGAGCAAGGGGCAGGTGCTGCTGGTGCTCGAGGCGATGAAGATGGAGCATTCATTGGCAGCGCCCGCCGACGGCACGGTGAAGAGCCTGCGCTACGCGGTGGGTGAGCAGGTGCCGGAAGGTGCGGAACTCATCGAATGCGAGCCGTTATCAACAGTTGAATCTTGACAACGACCACTGGTCTCGGGTTGATTGAAGTCGACCTTAGAGAATAAAGTCGACCTTAGACATTAAAGTCGGCCTTAGAGAATAAAGTCAGCCTTTGAGAAGATAAAAGTCGGCCTTAGAGAAGATGAAATCGCGAGGCGGAGGCGTGGTGCCGCCATCGACTGGGTTTGGGGAGTACGACAAGATGACGAAGTCCGCGCCGCTGGCGGTTCTCTCCGGCGGCTATCGCGCCGCCTTGCTGGTCGGCTCGGCGCTCACGGCCGTCTTGATTCCCCAACTGGCGAGTGCGCAGAGCGCTTGGAAAGCGGATCCGGGCAGCACCGACTGGTCGACTGGCTCCAACTGGAGCAACGGCGTCCCGAGCAATGCGCTCATTGGTGGTAAGGCGGCGACGATCGGAACATCGACCCGCAGCACCATTCTATCGGCCAACAGCTCTGCCACCACTGTTTCGCAGTCCGGCAATACACTGTCCACCAACGGGAAGACTCTCTCGGTCGGCAACGTCGGCACCTCGCTCAGCACTGCCTATACGCTGAGCGGAACGGGCATCCTGGACAATAGCGGCACGGTCGACGTCACCGGCTCGTTCAAGCAGACGGCCGGCACGATCACGAATACCGGCACGGTCAAGATCAGCAACTCGTTCGACCAGTCTGGTGGCGCCGTCACGACGACGGGAACGTTCACGACCACCCTCGGCTCGACCTTGTCCGGTGGTACGTTCGACGTGAACGGCGGTACCGTCAACGCAAACGGCCTGGGACTGACCAACAGTGGCGGCGACCTCGGCGTGGCTGCGGGCGGCACGCTGAAAGCGACGCTTTTCACCCAATCCGGCGGCAGCACCGACAATGCCGGGACGATGTCGGTTTCGAGCATAGCCACGGTCTCCGGAGGCGCTCTGACGAGCAGTGGCACGCTGAGCGTGAGCGGCCTCTTTACGCAGTCCGGCGGCAGCACGACGGTGACGGGCGGGACCTTCACCACGTCCAACGGGGCGACCTTGTCGGATGGTGCATTCGACGTGGCGGGCGGCGCCGTCGCGGCGAACGGCCTGTTGGGACTCAGCAACACGGGCGCAGACGTGACCGTGTCGAGCGGCAGCCTGACGGCGACCACCTTCTCCCAGACCGGCGGCAGCACGACGGTGTCGGGCGGGACGTTCACGACGACCACCGCGACGGCCCTGACGGGCGGCACATTCGACGTGAAGGGCGGCACTGTCGCAGCAAACGGTTTGTTGGGGCTCAGCAATCTCGGTGCAGACCTCACTGTATCGAGCGGAAGCCTGACGACCACCACCTTCTCCCAGATTAGCGGCAGCACGACGGTGTCAGGAGGCACGTTCACGACGACCACCGCGACGGCTCTCACGAGCGGCACGTTCGACGTGACGGGCGGCACGGTGGCGGCGAATGGCGTGGCGGGTCTCACCAATCTCGGCGCGACCGTCACGGTGGGCGCGGGCGGCACTGTGACCGCGGCGCTGCTGACGCAGACGGGCGGCAGCCTGACGAGCAGCGGGACGGTGACGGCCGGCGTCTTTGCCCAGGTCGCGGGCGCCACGAAGGTGACCGGCGGGAC
>NZ_JBQVQG010000037.1:0-42254 GCF_052439685.1 Reyranella sp. | reverse complement strand
CGCTGTGGAGCCGCGCAGCGGCAACAGCCTCCGCTACCAGACCACGCAGATTCAGAACGGCAACAAGCGCGAGACGAAGGGGCGGGTCCAGCGCGCCCAGGGCGAACTGCGCGCCGAGATCGCGACGGCCGGCACCCAGCCCTCCCAGTTCTTCCTACCCTTCGCCACATTGATGCCGGTGGCGGCGATCGACCACCTCACCGAACGGCTGCGCGCCAACGCCACGTCGTTCCCCGCGCTGATGTTCGACCCCGAGGTGATGGGCGACGGATTCCTGATCGACGTGACGCAGCTGGAAGACGGCCGCCTGCGGGCGGCTCGGCCGGTGGACAAGCAAGTTGCCCTGCCCAAGGGCAAGTCCTGGCCGGTGTCCATGAGCTTCACGCGTGGCCGCGACCAGGCCCAGCGCCCGCTCTTCTCCGTGACGGCACAGGTGTTCGAGAACGGCGTCCTCGACCGGCTGACCGTCGATACCCGCATGCTCACCGTGACCGCAGATCTCCAGAGCCTGGAGATGCGGCCGGCGCCCAACTGCCCGCGCTCCTGACCTAGCTCAAGGCTGATCATCCGTTCGTCCGCCATGTGCGTATCCCGCACATGTCGGTTTCGATCGTCTGGTTCCGCTGCGACCTACGCCTCTCGGACAACCCCGCGCTGATCAAGGCGCTGGAGGCCGGGCGTCCGGTCGTGCCGGTGTTTATTCTGGACGAAGAAACCCAGGGCGTGCGGCGGCTCGGTGCCGCTTCGCGGTGGTGGCTGCACTACAGCCTCCACGCGCTCGACGCCTCCCTGCGTCGGCTGGGATCGCGCCTTGTCTTGCGCCGCGGCCCCGCCCACAAGGTCCTCGGCGACCTCGCGGCCGAATGCGGGGCCTCATCCGTGTTCTGGAACCGGGTGTACGACCGGGCTGCACGCGAGCGCGATGCACGGTTGAAGACGTCGCTGTCCGAACGGGGTATCACGGTCGGGAGTTGCAAGGCCAACCTGCTCTACGAACCTTGGGACGTGACGACCCGCGGCGGCGACGCATTCAAGGTGTTCACGCCGTTCTGGCGCGCCTGCCGCACCCTGCCGCCGCCCTCCCCCCCGTTGCCTGCCCCGCAGCATGTCCCGGCGCCCGAATCGTGGCTGGCCGGTGACCCGCTCGCCTCATGGCACCTGCTGCCAACCGCGCCCGATTGGGCAGGCGGAATCCGCAACGCCTGGACGCCGGGCGAAGATGGCGCGAAGCAGCGGCTCGCCCATTTCCTCGACGAGGCGCTCGAAGATTATCGACAAGCGCGCGACCTGCCGGCGGTAGAGGGGACGTCCCGCCTGTCTCCCCATCTCGCGTTCGGCGAGATTTCACCCCGTCAGATCTGGCACGCCGCGATGACCCGGGGCGCCTCGGCCGCCACCGAAAAATTTCTGTCGGAAGTCGGCTGGCGCGAATTCGCCTACCACTTGATCTTCCACAACGACGGTCTGGCGGAGCGAAACTTCCGGCCCGAGTTCGATGCGTTCCCGTGGGCCGATCCCAACGAGGCGCTCACGGCCTGGCAACGCGGTCGGACGGGCTATCCCATCGTCGATGCCGGGATGCGCGAGCTCTGGACGACCGGCTGGATGCACAATCGCGTGCGCATGATCGCGGCGTCCTTTCTGACCAAGGACCTGCTGATCGACTGGCGCCAAGGGGAGCGCTGGTTCTGGGACACCCTGGTCGACGCCGACCTGGCGAACAATGCCACAGGCTGGCAGTGGGTCGCCGGCTGCGGCGCCGATGCCGCCCCCTACTTTCGTGTGTTCAATCCGGTTCTTCAGGGCGAAAAATTTGATCCTGACGGGGATTACGTCCGGCACTGGCTGCCGGAGCTCGCCCACCTGCCCGACAGCGCGATTCATCGTCCCTGGGAGGCTGCCGTGCCAACCGGTGTTTATCCGGCGCGGATCGTCGAGCACGGCGCCGCCCGGGACCGGGCGCTGGCCGCCTTCCAAACCATCAAAAAATCAGCTTAGAAGCATCGAGGGGAGCTTTCGAAAATGAAAATCGCCGTCATCGGCGCCGGCGTCTCCGGTCTCGGAGCCGCCTGGCTCCTCAGCCGCCGCCACGACGTGGTCGTCTACGAACGTGAGAACCGTTTCGGCGGACACTCCTGCACCGTCGAAGCCCCCACGACGCAGGGACGCCTGCCCGTCGATGTCGGCTTCATCGTCTTCAACGAGCGCAACTATCCCAACCTGATTGCGCTGTTCGACCATCTCGGCGTGCCGACCGAACCGTCCGACATGTCGTTCGCCGTCAGCCTCGACGAGGGCGGGTTCGAATATGCGAGTTCGTTCGCCGGCTACTTCGCCCAGCGCAGCAACCTCGCCCGTCCCTCCTTCCTGCGGATGACCCACGACATCCTGCGGTTTAACCGGATGGCGCCGCAGCTGCTCGACAAGTCGGAAGACCTAGACTTCACGATCGGCGACTTCATCGAGGAGGCAGGCTTTGGCGCGGCCTTCCGCGACCGCTATCTCGTGCCGATGGCGGCCTGCATCTGGTCGATGCCGTTGGGACGCATGCTCGACTACCCGGCACAGACATTCGCGCGCTTCTTCAACAATCACGGCCTGTTGACCATCGGGCCGCAGCTGCAATGGCGCACGGTGAGCGGCGGCAGCCGTTCCTATGTCGAGCGGATCGTTGCGCCGCTGCGCGCGCGCGCGCGGCTGGCGACGCCCGCCAGCGCCGTCCGGCGTCTTGGCGAGGGCGTGGAAGTGCGCGACGCGGGCGGCCACTGGGATCGCTTCGACCGGGTCGTGCTCGCCTGCCATGCCGACCAGGCTCTTTCCCTTCTCACCGACGCCGACCAGTCGGAGCGCGACCTGCTCGGCCGCTTCGCCTACTCGACCAACGAGGTATGGCTGCACGGCGACGAAAGCCTGATGCCGAAGCGCCGCAACGTCTGGGCGAGCTGGAACTACGTTGCCGACAGCCGCAGCCGCGACACTAACGTCAGCGTGACCTACTGGATGAACCGGCTGCAGAACCTGCCCGACAGCGCCCCGCTGTTCGTGTCGGTGAATCCCGGCCGCACGCCCGCGCCGGCGACGGCGCATGCCCGCTTCTCGTTCGAGCATCCGATGTACGACGCCGCAGCTATCCGAGCGCAGCGCGATCTGCATCGCATCCAGGGGGTACGCGGCACCTACTTCTGCGGCAGCTACTGCGGCTATGGCTTCCACGAGGACGCTTTGTCGGCGGGCCTCGACGTTGCCGAGCAACTGGGCGTCCACCGCCCCTGGCCGCGTCCCGACGAGCACCGCCGGATCGGCGACCCGCCGCGAGTCGTGGCCGACAGGCCGTCGATCCCGCCGCTGCCGATTCCGGTGGCCGCCCGCACCGCGGCCGAGACACCGTGAGCCGCGCCTCACCTCATTCGATCGTCGCCGCCACCGTCGTCCATCGGCGGCTGAGGCCGCGCGAGAACACGTTCCGCTACAAGGTGGGCTATCTCTGCCTCGGCCTCGATGCGGTCGAAACCGCGGCCGGCCGCTGGCTGAAGGTCGATCGCCGCGGCACCGTCTCCTTTCGCCGTGCCGACCATGGCGCAAGGGATGGTTCGGACCTCAAGCTCTGGCTCGGGGAAATCCTGCGCCAGCAGGGCGTCGCCGACTTCTGCGACGGCGAGGTCGTGCTGATGACGATGCCCCGCATGCTGGGCTACGTGTTCAACCCGGTGAGCTTCTGGTTCTGCCGCGACCAAACGGGGGCGCTCCGGGCCGTCCTCTGTGAGGTCAACAACACGTTCGGCGAAAGCCACTGCTACCTGGTCCATCACGACGACGGGGCGCCGATCGAGCCGGACCAATGGTTCGAAGGCCGCAAGGTGTTTCACGTCTCGCCTTTCCTGCCGATCGAGGGCGGCTATCGCTTCCGCTTTCGCCTCGACCACGAGCGCGCGCATGTCGACGTGAACTACCATGACGACCAGGGCCTGATGCTGGCGACGTCAGTGGGCGGGCGACGCGAGGCGCTGGACGATCGCGGCATCCTGCGGCGCTTCCTCGCCAACCCGACCATGACGCTGGGCGTCATGGTCCGGATCCACTGGCAGGCCTTGCATCTGTGGCGGAAGCGGGCGAGATTTTACACTAAGCCAGCACCGCCGTCGGAGCTCGTGACCCGCTGACTTGAACTTCGGACCGCATGCCCCTCGCCGCCCGGTTTATCCTTAAGTCCCTGGAACGTCTGTCCGTCGGTCGCCTGAGCGTGCGACTTCCCGACGGCAAGGTGCGCGTCTTCGGAAAGCCCGACGCATCGCCTTACGCCGAGATCGACGTGCGTGACTGGCGTTTCTTTCGCCGGGTGCTGCTCGACGGCGACATGGGGTTCGCCGAAGCCTACATGGAGGGCTTCTGCGAGTCGCCCGACCTGCCGACCCTGATCGGCCTGCTGCTCGCCAACGAGCAGGCTCTGGGGAAGATCACACGAACGAATTTCTTGCACGGGCTGCTGCTGAAGTTCCTGCACCGGCGGCATGAGAACACACGCGAGGGATCGAAGAAGAACATCCATGCCCACTACGACCTGGGCAACGAGTTCTATGGCCTGTGGCTCGACCCTTCCATGACCTACTCCTCCGCCCTCTACGAGGGCGCGGCGGAGAAAGCGCTCGAAGCCGCCCAGACAGCCAAGTACGAGCGCATCCTCTCTCAGCTCGGTGCACGCCAGGGGGACAGCATCCTGGAAATCGGATGCGGCTGGGGTGGCTTCGCCGAGGTCGCGGCGCGGCGCGGCATGCGGGTGACCGGCGTGACCATCTCCAAGGAGCAGCTCGACTATGCCCGTGCCCGGCTGCAGAAGGCCGGGCTGGCCGATAGCGTCGACCTCCAGTTCCGCGATTATCGCGACATCGAGGGCCGCTACGATCATATCGTCTCGATCGAGATGATCGAGGCGGTCGGCGAACGGTACTGGCCCGACTATTTCGCGACGCTGAAGCGCCATGTGGTGCCGGGCGGTTCGGCGATCGTACAGGCCATCGTCATCGCCGACGATTTCTTCGAGCGCTACCGCAAGCATCCGGACTTCATCCAGACCTACGTCTTCCCCGGCGGCATGCTCCTGTCTCCCTCGAGCATGCGCGAACAGTGCCGGCAGGCCGGCCTCAAGGTCGCCGAGCTCTACAGTTTCGGACTGGACTATGCGCGAACGCTGGAAACCTGGCTCGGGCGCTTCGACCGTGTCGCCGACCAGGTCGGTCGCATGGGCTTCGATGACCGCTTCCGGCGAATGTGGCGGTACTACCTGGCCTATTGTGCCGCAGGCTTTTCCATGCGCCGGACAGACGTTTTGCAGGCACACTTCAGGCATATATAACTGTCGGCAATCAAGAGGCCGCCGGTCAAAGGTGAGCCGAACAGGAAGGCAAAATCCGCGTGCATGCGCCCAAGTCCGGCCTCAGCTCGACGACGTCCATAAGGCTGCGTTTCGACCGTCTCGTCGCCTACTCCACCAACCAGCTGCCGCTCAACATGGCGGCCCTGCCTGTGGTTCTCAACGTCAGCCACTTCTACGGGGAGGTGCTCAAGGTGCCGCTCGGCATCATGGGCCTGATCTTCATCGCGACACGCGTGATCGACGCGGTGCAGGATCCGGTGATCGGCCTGATCAGCGACAAGTTCACCCATCGAGGCCCGCGCGGCCGCCTCACCTTCGTGGCGCTCATGCTGCCGCTGCTGATCGGCGGCTTCTATATGCTGTTCCATCCGCCGCAGTCCGTGTTCACCCAACCGGTATTGCTGGCGACCTGGCTGTTCGTCGCCCTTCTCGTAGTCCATCTCGGCTATGCTGGCGTGTCGATCAGCTATCACGCCCACGGGGCGGAGCTGACCGACGACTACAACGAGCGCACCCGGGTCACGGTCGGCCGCGAGGTCTTCGGCCTGATTGGCATGACCATGGCGGTCGTGCTCCCCACCTACTTCACCGCCCAGATGGGCGAGCATGCCGGCTACGTCTACATGGGGCTGATCTTCATCCCGATCGCCGTGCTTTTCTCCCTGCCGACCCTGCTCTGGTCGCCGCCGTCGGTGCATCCGCCGGTCGTGCGCGAAAATCCGGAGATCCATGTCCGGTATTTCCGCGACTGGTTGATCAGCCTGATGCCGTCGCTGTCGCGACCGACCCGAAACATGGAGCGAAGCTCCACGATCAAGACGCTGATCCCGTTCTTCGCGCCGCTGAAGAACAGGCTGTTTCGTCGCCTGCTGCTCGTCTTCATCGTCAATGGCGCGGCGCTGGGCGTCGCGGTCTCGGTAATGCTCTTCTACGTCGAGCATGTGCTGAAGGGGAACAAGCTGCAGGCCGGCATCATCCTGCTGGTCTATTTCGGCGCCGCCGCCGCCAGCGTGCCGCTCTGGATGCTGCTGTCCCGCCGCTTCAGCAAGACCGCCGCCTGGTTCATCGCCATGGTCCTGACGGCGGTGGCGATGTCGTTCGGCGTCTTCCTCGGCGCCGGCGACTTCGTCTGGTTCATGCCGATTGCCATCATCACCGGCTTGGGCATCGGGGCCGACTACGGCCTGCCGCCCTCGGTGCTGGCCGACATCATCAACTCCGATGAAGGCAAGGACACGAAGGGCGACACCGGCGCCTATTTCGGGCTGTGGGCGCTCTCGACCAAGTTGGCGACGGCCATCGGCGCCGCCGGCTCCCTGCCCGTGGCCGCGGTGCTGGGGTTCAATCCGTCGCAGGACCAGTACAGCGGGACGGCTCTGGTCATCGTCTATATCGTCGTTCCCGTGATCATCAAGATCATCGCAGCGCTGCTGATCTGGTACATCCGGATCGAGGCCGACCGCGGATCCGTGCGAGACGAACTCCTCGGGCGGGGCGTCTCCACGATCAACTAAGAGAGGAAACTCAGCCTCTGCGGCTGGCGCAGGCCGAAATCGTACGACTGGCCCCAGCAGCCCCGGGCCAGCGTGGCGAAGACGTTGCGGAAGTCGACCGCATGCCTGAGGTCTCCGTCCTGGAGATCCGACAGTGACGGGTAGGCGCCGTGGAGGCCTCCTTGTACGCTGCCTCCCATGACAAACTGCGGCGCTGACGTGCCGTGATCGGTACCGCCGCTGGCGTTCTGCTTGGCGCGACGGCCGAACTCCGAATAAGTCATCACGACGACGTCGCGCCACAGGTCGGCCGCGATCAGATTCCGACGCAACGTTGCGAGGCTCGCGGCAAGAAAGGCCAGCAGACGCTCGTGCGTGGGCGCTTGGTTGGCATGAGTGTCGAAGCCGCCCAACGCCACCTTGATGGCCACCACCGGCACCTTGGCCGCGAGGATCCTCGTCGCGAGGTCGAGTTGTCGACCCAGCTGATACTCCTGGCCATAGGCTTCGGCTGGCGCCGGCACGTCGTGAAGCCGGTCGCGGAGCCCCGCCGCTGCGGCATTGATCTCGCGCCGTACCGAGAGCAGGTGATGGAGAGCTGGATTGCCGCCATCGCCGGGCGCTGACGCCGAACGGATCGCGCCGGCCTGGCGCAGGAAATTCTCGGCGTCCTGCATCACGATGGTGCGCAATGACGGTCCGGTCGCCGGCAGCGCATTGGTGTCCGCCACGATGCAGTCGACGCCGACGCCCTTGGCCAGGCTGGCGCCGTTGAACGCCTGCGCGACCCAGCCCTCGCTCAATGTCTGCGACGACGCCGAGGCCGTATCCCAGATCTCGATCGACCGGAAATGCGAGCGGTTTGGATAGGGGTAACCGACGCCCTGGACGATCGCGAGATCGCCCGCCTCCCATGACTCCATCAGAGGCACGAGCTTCTCATGGAGACCGACCCTTTCGTCGAGCTGCAGGATGCGATCGCGGGGAACGCCGATCCCGGCGCGCAGTTCGCGGTACCTGGGGTCGGCATAGGGCACGAGCGTGTTCAGCCCGTCATTGCCCCCCTTCAGCTCGACCAGTAGGAGCGTACGGCCCATCCTGCCCTCCTCACTTCAGCTGGTAGGACGTGTCGAGCAGCGCCGACGCCACGATCGCGCCCGCGGACCCGCTCGGGTCCATGCCGTCGACCGGGTCACCCGGCAGGAGCGTGCGCAGCAGTGTGGCACTGTCGGCACTGGCCAGAGAGGGGCCGAGGCGCACCTCGTTGCCGGCATTGCGCAGGCTGCGGCCTTCGACGGGACGCGGCGGTTCCATCATCGTCCTGGCATCGGCGGCAGGAAGCTGCTCGCGGCGATCGGCCCGTCGATTGGGGCGGTCGGCCATCCGCATGCCCGCCTCCATCGGCGCTACGGTGGTCGCCTCGATCATGCGACGCAGGAACTGCTGGCGAAGCAGCAGCGTGTAGGTCGAGATCCAGCTCTCGCCGCCCGCCCACCCCTTCACGTTCGGCGGATCGAACGGCACCTGCCCCAGCCCCTGCAGCATACGCACCAGGCCCGTCTTCTCCGGCACCGGCAGGCCGAGCACATGGACTGATCCCACGATGAGGTCGACCGGCGACTTGATGAGCGCGCCGCGGTTGGCGCGGTCGCGGAAGGCAGCCGACAGGAAGAGCTCACGCATCAATGGCCCGATCTCGTAGCCCCCCTGGCGAAACCCTGCGGCGAGGCGCGTCACTTCGATAGGGTCGGGCCGCAGCGACACGAATTCGTGCCACAGCTTCTCGACGATCATCTCGGCCGTGCGCGGATGGGTGAGCAGGATCGTCAGGATTTCATCGCCGCCGAAGCGGCCGGACTTGCCGAGGAAGGTCTTCTGGCCGCCGTCATGCTGGCCAGGATGATCCACGAACTGTCCCGACTCGCGGTCGACGCTCCAGCCGGTGAACGCGCGCGCCGCCGCTTTTATGTCGGCCTCGCTGTAGTGCCCCTCACCCAGGGTGAAAAGCTCGAGCAGCTCGCGGGCGAAGTTCTCGTTGGGCTGCCGCGCCACCGACCCCCGGCCGTCGAGATAAATCAGCATCGCGGGATCGCGCGCGACGGCCTTGAGCAGGGTCGCGTAGTTGCCGAGCGCCTCCCGCCGGAACAGCGCGTTCTGGCGAAACAGGGACGACGGATAGCGCACCTTCGCCAGCGAGGAGGTGAAGTGGCCGTGCCAGAAAAGAGTCATGCGCTCGACCAGCGGCTGATCGGTCGCGATCATCTCCTCGACCCACCAGTTCTTCAGCTCGCGCCCCTGCTCCCGAACCGGCAGCGTGACCTCCAGTTTCTTGCCGTCGATACCCTGCTTGCGCTGGGCCTCGGCCGCCCTTTGACGGCGCTGGAGTTCCGTCGGTCCCATGCCGATCCAGTCGGGCGCGGGGGTCGTCGCCTCCCGGCGCGGATTGGAGACCAGCCGATCGACCGCGGCCGTGTAGTCGAGCACTTCGAATGCGTGGATTTCGGCCGGCGTCACACCGAACGAGGTGCGGGACAGCAGATGCCGCGCCTCGTCGAAGCCCATCGCCTGGGCCGCTCGTGCCGAATGGGCGAAACACAGCCCCGAGGAGAGGCCCACCGACAGGGCGGTGGCGCCTCCCACGAAGCTGCGACGGCCGAGGCGTGCACTCATGACAGCCCTCCTATTGCTGCGGTCGCGGCGGGCCTCCCGCCGGCGGACGAGGCGGTGCCGGCGGCGGAGCGACCCGATCGACCAGCAGTTCCAGCAAGCGTTCGCGCTGGTCCGGCCGCAGGGATGGCTGCAGTTCCATCAGGGTGCGCAGCGTTTCCTTCTGCTGCTCCGCGCGCAACTGGCTGACCTGGTCGATGAGACCGTCGATCTTGGCCATGTCCACGGGCGTACGTCCTATCTCGATACCCGTCTGCTCGCGGACTTGCTGAATCTGCCGCAGCCTCTCGCGGCGCTCGTTGGCGTAGCGATCGAATAGGTCCTTCATCCTCTGGCGCTGTTCGCCATCGAGACCGAGATCGCGGACGACCATCTCGACGGGATTGAAGCGCGGACCGCCCGGCTGTCCGGGCTGACCAGGTCCACCGCGTGGCGGTGGGGGTGGGTACATCTCGGACGGCGGGGCGATCCAGCTCCGATAGACGAAGCCGACCAGCACGAAGGTGTTCAGAAGCAGCGAAAGCGCCAACAGGGCGTGGAGAAGACGCGAATTCATGTCAGATGCCGTCGCCCGCGAAAAACTCGCTGACCTCGTTGGAGGCCGTCGTCTTCACATAGGCCGACTCGGTCGCCGAATATCCGTCGCGCTGCTGGGCGAGCGATTCGCCCAAGCCGCCGCCGACAACGAAGCCGCCCGTCGCGATCACCAGAGCCGCCACCGCCATCACGCCCTGCTGAAGCGCCTGACGCGGACCAGCGAAGAACCCCCGTCCGGAGAACCACCGTCCGAACAGGCCGCCGCGGGCGGTCCCCCGCTCCATCCCGAAATCGACCAGCGCGCGCGCCCGCACGATCATCCGCTCCGGCGCGGCCGGCAGCGGCGCGCCCAGGATATCGGCAAGGTCGAGCGCGGCCCGGCGCAGCACCGGATCGGCCGCGACAGCCGCCTCGATCGGCGCAGCCGCCTCTTCCGTAAGCCTGCCTTCGAGCCACGCGGCAAGATCCATCTCGCCGACCGCGGCAGGCGCGACCGACGGCTGGCTGGCGAGGCTCCGCCACAGCTCCTTGTCGCTCCTCGGGGTCCGCTGGGTACTCATGGGTTGCTCCTGCCCATACTACGCCAAAACATCGCACTTCATCCCCCGCCACCAGGCTCTTCCTCGCGGAAATGCGCCCGCAGCCGCTGCAGCGCCTTGTGATGGGTGCTGCGGATGGTCTGGGCATCCACCGACAGTATTTGTGCGACTTCCGTAACGTCTCGTTCCTCGTCGTACAGATACTTCAGGATCAGGACCTGTCGAGCCGTGAGCAAGCCGTCGGGGATCTTCAGCTTCTCGACATGCCGGTCCTCGACGCCGAGGAAAGCCTCCGGGACGTCGTCGATCGGCTCGGTTGCCTGTCGGCGCCGGCGCATATGATCGATGGCGCAGGACCGTGCCACCACCGACAACCATGTCGGCAGGCCAGCCCGGGCCTGATCGTAGGTTTTCAACAGCCTGAAATCCTGCGCGCACAGGCGGACGAACACGTCCTGGGCGGCGTCCATCACGTCGTCCTCTCCGACCCGGTAAGAGCTGAGCGTCCGGCGGACGACGGCGTTGATCAACGGCGCGGCGGCAAGGACGAACGCATCCCATGTGCGCTTGTCGCCCTTGGTGAGCGCCTGCAGATCGATCTGGTTCAGTTCAGCCACGCCCACGATCTTTCTGCCTGTCCGCCCTGCAGTTTAACGGGCTTTGTGGCGAAAAGGGGCCCCGCTACAGTCACTTCCCCACCTGAGGAGTATTGATGAGCGAGTCGCTGACACGGCAACTGAAATTCACAAAGCATGCGGTTCGCGGCAAGGGCGTCGTCGTCGCCCAGAACGCCAAGGCTGCCGAGGTCGGTGCCTCGATTCTGCGCAAGGGCGGCAACGCGATCGACGCGGCGGTGGCCACCGGCATGGCCATCGGCGCCCTCGAACCCTGGATGAGCGGCATCGGCGGCGTTGGCTTCATGACGATCTGGAGTGCCAGGGAGCGGCGCGCCTGGACGATCGACTACGGCCCCGTCTCGGCCAAGAAGCTCGATCCGTCGGTCTATGAGATCGTCGGCCCCGGCCCCGCCAACCCGTTCGCCTGGCCCGACATCAAGGAACAGCGCAACGAGGTCGGCTATCACTCGATCGCCGTACCCGGCATGGTCGCGGGTCTGGCCAAGGCGCTGGAACGCTTCGGCACCGTCGCCTGGAAGGACGTCCTGCAGCCCGGAGTCGAGATCGCCCAGCGCGGCATGGAACTCGACTGGTACATGCAGGTGATGATCGCCAACGGCGCCAAGCATCTCGAGAAGTTCCCCGCCTCCAAGGCCAACTATCTGTGCGACGACGGACGCGTCCCCGCCAGCGACTGGGCCGGCACCCGCCGCTACATCAAGCTCGGCAACCTCGGCGAGACGATGCGCCGGCTGGCCGAAGCGGGCCCGCGCGAATACTACGAAGGCAGCCTGGCGCGCGACATCGCCGCCGATCTGCAGGCCGGCGGCTCGGCCATTTCCTACGACGACCTGGCGAGCTACGAAGCGAAGATCGTCGATCCCCTCGCGTTCGAGCATAACGGCGTCACCATCAACGTCGCGGGCGGCCTCACCGCCGGTCCGACCCTGCGCCGTGCCATCGAACTCGCGGGCGCCGCGACCAAGGGCACGGGCGCGCCCGGCGCCGACTTCTTCGCCGCCATCGCCGAGGGCATGCACAAGGCCTACGAAGAGCGGCTGAAGACGCTGGGCGACAAGCCGACCGATACCTGCACCACGCATTTCTGTGTCGCCGATTCCGAAGGCAACATGGTGGCGCTGACCCAGACCCTGATGAGCCTGTTCGGCTCCTGCGTGATGCTGCCCAAGACCGGCATCACCATGAACAACGGCATGCTGTGGTTCGACCCGGAACCCAACCGCCCCAACTCGATCGCCCCGGGCAAGAAGCCGCTTTGCAACATCTGCCCTGTCGTCGTGGTGAAGGACGGCCAGCCGTGGTTCTGCATCGGCGCGTCC
Source organism: Reyranella sp. (assembly GCF_052439685.1). Classification (GTDB taxonomy): domain Bacteria; phylum Pseudomonadota; class Alphaproteobacteria; order Reyranellales; family Reyranellaceae; genus Reyranella. The sequence continues at coordinate 29,690 of NZ_JBQVQG010000037.1, read as the reverse complement.
GGCGGGCGGCGCATCGTACCGGCCGTCTCCCAGCTCTCGCTGATGATGATCGACCGCGGCATGGACGTGGAAGCGGCCTTCCATCAGCCGAGGGTCGACATTTCCGGCGTCGGCCCCATTCGGGTGAACCGCGACCTGCCCGACGAGGTGAAGAAGGCGATCGCGGCGAAGCTGCCGATGGTCGAGGTCGACAATCCGGTCTCGCCGCTCGGCTTCGCCAATCCGTCCTGCATCGTTCGCGATCCCAAGACCGGCGAACTCACCGGCATGAACGAAATCATGTCGCCCTGGGCGGGTGGCGCGGCGCAGTAGTCTCCAGCCTCCTCCCGCTGGCGCCCTGCCGGCGGGAGGATATTCGGCGCGCCGTCGCGGTCGTTCAGTGATGGCGGCCGGGCGGCTGGGAGATGCGGTCGACGATGGCGATGCCCACGGCCGACAGGATGAACAGGGCGTGGATGATCGCCTGCCACATGATGGCCGCTTCCGTGTACGTGGCGTTCGGCTTTCCGAGGCTGCCGGCTTCGATGAAGGTCCTGAGCAGGTGGATCGACGAGATGCCGATGATCGCCATCGCCAGCTTGATCTTGAGCACGCTCGCATTGACGTGGCTCAGCCATTCCGGCTGGTCGGGATGGCGGTTCAATTCCATGCGCGACACGAAGGTCTCGTAACCGCCCACGATCACCATGATCAGCAGGTTGGAGATCATGACCACGTCGATCAGGCCCAGCACGATCAGCATGGCCTGCAATTCGGTCACGCTGGGGCTCTCGACGACGAGGTGCAGCAGTTCCTTCAGGAACAGGAAGACGTAGACGACCTGCGCCACGATCAGCCCCAGATAGAGCGGAAGCTGGAGCCATCGTGACGCGAAGATGAACCGGGGGATCGGCCGCAGGCTGCGGGGGTCACGTGCGGGTTCGGAACGCGCTTCTTCGGTCGCCATGTATGCCCTCTCCAGAGATTCGGGAGGCGCATTTGCCCGATCTGCCCGGGCACGGCAACCGGTCTGCGACTACAGCCTCGAAGAAAGCTCCATCAGCCCGCCGCCGCCGGCACGTTAGCGGGTGGAGGAACCAGTGGCAGGCCGTCGTTGCCCGAATCGTTAGAGGCCGAGCCGGTGTGCACGACGACGTTGGCGCCGTCCTTCGCGAATTCGAAGCCGAGAGCCGGGAACGTGCTGAACATGCGCTTCATGGCCTCGCGCTGGATGGCGGCCGGATTGCCCGGCCGGGCCGTGAACTTGAACCGCACGAGGATGGCGTTGCCGGTGATGTCCGCCACACCCTGCATCTTGAAGGGCGCCAGAATCTGGTCGGCGATGGCCGGCATCTCCATCATGTCGGCGCCGATCTTCTTGGACGCCTTGCGCAGCTTCTCGATGTCCGTGTCGCGGGCGAAGCGCAGGTTGAACTTGGTGGTGATCCAGTCACGGCTGAAATTGGTGATCTGGCCGAGCTGTCCGAACGGGATCGTGTGCACCTGGCCGTTCTGATGGCGCAGCTTGATCGAGCGCAGGGTGAATCCCTCCACCGTGCCCTTGGCCTTGCCGCAGTCGATATACTCGCCGACCCGGAAGGCATCGTCCGAAAGGTAGAACAGCCCCGAGACGATGTCCTTCACCAGCGTCTGGCTGCCGAAGGAGATGGCGATGCCGAACACCGAGGCGCCGGCGATCAGCGGGGTGATGTTGATGCCGAAATCCTGCAGCGCGATCATCACCGCGACCAGGATGATCAGAACAGCCGCGGTACGCCGCATCAGCGGCATCATGGTGCTGAGCCGCGAAGCCGGACCAGCCGCCGCGTCGCCGTCGGCAATCGCCTGGGCGGCATCCTTCGTCTTCGGCCCCATATAGGGCTCGGTCATATATTTGAAGAGCTCCCAAGCCACGAAGGCCACGAACAGCGTGACTCCCGCAGTCCGCGAAGAATTCGTAAGCTGCTCCCATTCGCTGACGTTCACCAGACCCAGCACATTCACGACCCAGCTTTCGGCGATCACCACCGCGGCGCCGATGAGAACCGCGACGCGGATGCAGCGTGCCACCACGTCCGGCAGCTTCGGCGTCGAGCTGGCCGGGGTGCGACCGGCGAGCTGTGAGTCGAGACGACGCACGAAGGCCTGCATCAGCGTCTCGAAGATCAGAACGCCGACGACCAGGTTCAGCGTCAGGACCATCGCCGAGCCGACATGCATGGCCCCGGAAACGGCGCCGTAGATGAGGGTGATGCCCAGTGCGATGAAGAACAGGGGTGCGATCGGGATCCACCTGCGGCCGAGGCCGCCGATCACGGGCGCAAGCTCTCCCAGGCCGCCGAACCACTGCTGCGCGGCAACGCGCGAGCGGTAGGCCAACCACAGGAACGTCACCAGATAGAGGAAGCCGCCGAGGACCTGGAATGCCGCGAGGGCGTCCACCGGCGTACGAATGGCGACCAGTATCTGGCCCACGATACGCATCAGGACGATGACCAGCATCACCGCAGCGATCCGCAGGTACATGGCCTTTGCCTCGCGGTCGTCGACCGCACAGAGCCGCGCCGTCGGCAGCTCTGGCTGCAGGACGATGCGAAACAGCAGGACATAGAGACGCCAGGAGAAGATGCCGGCCAGCACCGCGGCGGCCAGCCTGTCCTGCCCGGTGGTTCCGGTGAACCAGGCGCCGGTAGCAGCGTTGCAGATCAACCAGACGGCAAGCACGCCCAGCCCGTCCAGCAGGGCGAGGCCCACGAGATGGGCGATTGATCGCACGCCAAGCTCGGGGGCCGCGCCCGCCGCGAGGCGCACCCTGAACCGGTGGAGAAGGAGGCGCAGGATGGCCTCGGCCGCGACGGCCGCCACCGCCACCGCGCACAGAAGAAGCAGGAAGGTCGACGCCCCTCGTCCGCCGACCGTCTGCTGGTCGAGGAGGTTGGGAATGCGCGCAAGCTGAGTGCCAAGCACCGGAATCGCATTGGCGACCTTGACCGTGCCATCGATGAATGCGGCGAAAGGATCGGGCCCGGTCTTCGGTTCAACCCGCACGATCTTGGGCGGCGGCGGCGCCTTGGACTTTGCCTTGGATTCGGACGCTGCGGGCGCCGGAGTCGCGGCTGGCGCCGACACCGCGGCCGGCGCGTGGGCACCTTCGGCCTTCAGCTTCTCGGAGACGGAATTGCTGATCGCATCGACCAGCGAGTCGAACTGCTCCTGCGATAGTCCGGCGGGCGGCGACGTCGGCACCTGAGCCTGAGCCGAGACGCCCAGACCCACGGCAAGCGTCAACGCCAATGCGAGCATGCGAAGAGCGTTCACAATCCAGATCCTTCCGTAAGCCAGGTGCCGTCGAGGCAGTAGTTTCCGTCTTCTACACTACTTCCGTATGTTTTCGAACCCTGTTCAGGGTTGCGTGGGGACGGCCTTGTCATTGGGCGAGCGGCTCGTCACATTTCCGCTCAACCGGCGAATGAGCTTCGCGCGACGTCATGAACAAGGAGTTGTTGCTCCTGGCCTGGCTAGCGCTGCCCTTCACCTCACCCCAGGTGCGAGCCACCGTCCCCAGCTGGTTCGGACGCTGATTATCCCAGGTCCATTTCGCGGTAGCCGGCGGCCGCGACCTCGTCGCAGCGGGCACGATAGGCCGGGGCGCTGCCGCTATAGCGCGCGATGCGCCGGATCTGCTTGCCCTCGACATTCGTATTCACGCCGGTGAACCACGAATTAACCTCGTTGGACAGCAGACCGGCCGACGCTTCTTGGACGGTCTTCATCCAGGCCTCCACCCCGTCCGGCCGCGCATCGATCCTGGTCAGGCCGCGATCACGCATGAAGCGCAACAGATCGGTCACCCATTCGACGTTGTATTCGATACTGCGCGGGATGTTGCCCAGCGCCGTGTGAGGTCCGAGCAGCATCAGCATGTTGGGGAAACCCTCCACCGACATGCCGACAAAGGTTTCCGCCCCCTCCGCCCACTTGTCCTTGAGCTTCGCGCCGCCGACGCCGCGGATGTCGATGCGGTCGAAGGCGCCGGTCAGGGCGTCGAACCCCGTGGCATAGATGATCATGTCGAAGTCATAGTCGCGCGCGCTGGTTCGGATGCCGGCCGGGGTGATCCTTTCGATCGGCGTCTCGGTGAGATCGACCAGCTCGACGTTGGGCTGGTTGTAGACCTCATAATAGCGGGTCTCGAGCGGCACGCGGCGGGTGCCGAAGCCGTGGTTCTTCGGAATGAGCTTCTCGGCGACCTTGGGATCCTTTACCCGGCTCCTGATCTTCCGAGCGACGAAGTCGGAAATCAGGGCGTTGGCTTCCCTGTTGGTCAGGATGTCGTTGAAATTCCCCACCCAGATACCGAATCCGGGCTCGCCATAGAGCTTTTCGAAGAACGCCTCTCGCTCCTCGGGCGTCACGTCGAACGTGCCACGCGGATCGGCGGTGTGCAGGAAGCAGGCAAAGGTCTCCTGGCAACGCCGGAAGATCTCCGGATAGTCCGCACGGATACGTGCCATCTCGGCGGAATCGATCTTTCGGTTGTGCAGAGGTGCGCACCAGTTGGGCGTGCGCTGGAAGACGGTCAGGGACTTGGCCGTCTTGGCCACCTCCTGAATGGTCTGCACGCCGGTCGCGCCGGTGCCGATCACCGCTATTCTCTTGCCCTCGAAGCTCACCGGCTCATGCGGCCAACGCGCAGTATGGCAGCTCTGGCCCTCGAAACTGTCCACGCCGTCGATGCGCGGCATCGTGAAGGCCGACAGGGGCCCGATGGCCGTGATCAGGAAACGGGCCGTGCTACGGCTGCCATCCTCGAGCGTCACCTGCCAGCTCCGGCTTTCCTCGTGCCAGTGGGCGGACATGACCTTGCTGCGGAACTGGATGTCGCGGCGCAGGTCGAACCGGTCGGCGACATGGTTGAGGTAACGCAGGGTCTCGGGTTGGGGCGAAAAGTGCTCGGTCCAGTCCCACTCCTCCAGCAGCTCCTGGGAAAAGGAATAGCCGTAGGAATAGCTCTCCGAGTCGAAGCGTGCGCCGGGATAGCGGTTCCAGTACCAGGTGCCGCCGAGACCCGTACCAGACTCGAACACTCGGACTTTCAGGCCGAGTTCGCGAAGGCGGTAAAGCTGGAACAGGCCGGACATGCCGGCACCGACGATGATCGCGTCGAAATCAGGACCTTGCTCGGAAGACATGGCGCTACCCTAGCGGCCCGTGTGGCCTGTCTGCAACGCATCACCACCGCACAGCGCCCTGCGTTCGGACGCAACCGATGTGCATGGTTCCCGTTGCGCTCCATCAATTGAAGTCAAAGGAACGCCCATGATCAAGTCAATCGTTATCGTTACGCTGATCGGCACGGTTGTCGCCGGCTGTTCGGTTCGCAGCGAACGCGTCGTGGAGGTTCCGGCCCAGACCACGACCCAGCGGACCACGACTGTCTCGTCCGATCCCTATACGCCGACGACGACCACCACGACTTATTCGACCCCTACCCGCTAATCTTTTCCGAGAGACGTCTAAGGGCGCGGCTTCACCGGATTCGGGAGAGCCGCGCCTTTACCTTGTCGAGATAGGTTTCGCGCGACCTCGGGGTGGAATGATCCATATCGTAATGGGCCAGCCAGAAGGTCGACACGCCCTTGGCGCACATCTGCTTCAGCCCGCGCGTGAACACCTTGCGACCAGGGTCGCCCGCGAACAGGCGAACAATCCACCACGGCGAGCCGAAGGTCGTAACAACCCCCAGCAGCTTGATGTTTCGGAGGTTCGGCTCGAGGTGGTTGTCTGTGGCATCGTAGACAAACGCGGTGCCCGGTCCCCAGACGCGATCGACATATCCCTTGAGCATGGCGGGCATCGAGTACCACCAGTGCGGAAAGCAGAAGATGACCCCGTCGACGGTGGTCAGGGTTTCGACGTAAGGAGCGACGGCCGAATCGTCGTACCCGTTGCCCATATAGGTTCGGCGCTCGGTCTCCGTCATCGCTGGTTGGAAGCCCTCCTGGTAAAGATCGGTTGCGACCACGTCGTGACCGCTCTCCTCCAGTGTCTCCACGATCGCCTGGAAGAGTGCGTGGTTGAAGCTGTCTGGGAGCGGATGGCAGTAGATGACCTGAATGCGCATGACGGACCCCAACGCTGTCGGTAAGGCCGCGTTGCGCGACCAGCCCCCCGCCCTAACGCCCGGAGCAGGTTCCAGCGTAGTAGGCCTCCGCCTCGCACAGCTTGCCGTTCGGAAGGGCACAATTTCCGAGTTCCGGCATCGCACCGGGAGGGGACGTGACCGAATAGCGCCCGCCGGTAATGGCGCAGTAACGCCCCGCCGGGGTAGCGAAGCCGGTGACCCGCAGGCCCGTCTTCGGGCACTCACCCCGCAGGAGCGCCCATTCCTCGCACTGGTAATTGTCCGCGAAGACGCAGACCCCGAATTCGCCGCCGTCGGGCCGACGGTCGATCGTCAGCGTACCGCCCTGCTGCCCGCAGTTCACCGACGCCGGATTGGCCAAGCGGGGCTGAGCGCCGGCGCCTGCCGCCCATAGCAGAATTATGACTGAAACGATGGTCCGGTACATGCAGGCCTCCTGTCGAACACTATACGAATCGGTGCATTGCGTCCGCAGCCGGTCCGGGGCCAGACTGAGAACGAAACAGACATGAGCGCGCCTTCCTCCCCCCTGCCCGACGACAGCATCAAGCGGCTCCTTCCCTGGCTGGTCGCCGTGGCGTTCTTCATGCAGTCGCTCGACACGACCATCCTGAACACCGCCGTGCCGGCCATTGCCCAGGCGATGGACGTGACGCCCCTCAATGTGAAGTCGGTGCTGGCGAGCTATACGCTGAGCCTTGCGGTCTTCATCCCCGTGAGCGGCTGGATGGCCGACCGGTTCGGGACGCGCCGCGTCTTCGTGGCCGCGATCGCCGTATTTTGTCTCGGATCGCTGCTCTGCGGCATCTCGACCAGCATCGATATGCTGGTGGCGTGCCGCGTGCTGCAGGGTGTGGGCGGCGCCATGATGATGCCGGTCGGCCGCATGACCCTCGCCCGCACCTACGGCAAGGCTGATCTGGTCAGGGCCATGAGCTTCGTCGCCATTCCCAGCCTGATCGGCCCCATGATCGGCCCGGTGGCGGGCGGTGCGATCGTCCACTGGCTGCACTGGAGCATCGTCTTCTTCGTCAACATTCCCGTAGGAATCGTCGGCCTTTACTTCGTCGGCCGCTACCTGCCCGACTATCGCGAGCAGAAGACCCATCGGCTGGACATCCTTGGCTTGGTCCTGTTTGGCGGGGGCATCGCCCTGCTCTCCTATGTGCTCGAAGTTTTCGGCGACAACACCCTCTCAGGCCAGGAGATCGTCGTCCTTCTGGCGGTGTCGGCGGCGATGCTCGCGGGCTACGGCATCCGCGCCATGCTGACCGAATTCCCGCTGCTCAATCTCGGCCTGTTCAGGATCCGCACCTTCCGGGCGGCCGTGAACGGTGGCTTCTTCACCCGGCTGGGGCTGGGCGGCATCCCGTTCCTGTTTCCCCTGCTCTATCAGATCGGGCTCGGCTTCTCGCCGATCCAGTCGGGCCTGCTGGTGCTGCCGCAGGCCGTCGCCTCGATCGGGCTCAAGAGCTTCATGCCGGCGATCCTGGCCCGCTTCGGCTATCGCAACGTGCTGGTCTTCAACACGATCGTCGTCGGACTGCTCATCATGTCGTTCGCCACCGTCGGCGCCGAAACGCCGATCTGGCGCATCGTCCTGCAGGCCTTCGTGCTGGGGCTGTTCACATCGATGCAGTACACGAGCATGAACACGCTGGTTTATGCCGATGTGTCAGGGCCACAGACCAGCGGCGCCAGTACGATCGCATCCACCGGCCAGCAGCTCTCGATCAGCTTCGGCGTGGCCGGGGCCTCCCTGATCGCCGCGATGTTCGTGCCCGCCGAGATGCACTCCCATGCCGGCGCCATGATCTACGGCGTACAGCGGGCCTTCCTGATCCTGGGCGTCATGACGATAGCCTCATCCGTCGTGTTCATGGAGCTGAAGGCCGACGATGGCGGCGACATCAGCAAGCACGACAAGTCCGCCGATCATCCGCACGAGCACTAGTTCAAGCGCCAGACGGCAATGTTCAGGATCGTCGCGAAGGCGATCCAGGCCAGATAGGGTATCAGAAGCCACTCTGCGAAGCGGTCGACCCGCCGGAACATCAGGGCCGTTGCCAGCACGAGCAAATCGAGCGCGATGATGACGATCACGGCGAGGCCGGGATTGCGGAGTCCGAAGAAGGCCACGCTCCAGCCCAGGTTGACCGCCAGTTGCAGGGCGAAGACCGCGAGCGGGCCACGGGCCGTGTCGCGGTCGGCCGCGCGCCAGACCCGCCAGGCGGCCACGCCCATCATGACGTAGAGCGCGGTCCAGACGGGGCCAAAGACCCAGTTCGGCGGATTGAACGACGGCTTGTTCAGCGTCGGATACCACTCCATCACGCTGGAGGCGGTCACAGCACCGCCCAGGCCCCCGATACCGAGGCAGATGCCGACCGACAAGGCGAGGGCCAGCAGGTCTCTGCCGGTGCCGGGATCAGATCGTTTGGCGCTCATGACAGCAGGCTCGCTCCGACGTTGATGGTGAGGGCGAGGATCGCCGTATTGAATACGAACGAAACGATGCCGTGGACGAGTGTCACGCGCCGCATGGCAGACGACACCGTGCCGACGTCGCCGGTCTGCGCCGCGCAGCCGATCACGAAGGAATAGTAGACGAAGTCCCAATAGTCCGGCGGACGGTCGCCCGGGAATTCCAGGCCGCCAGGCCCGTCATCGTCGGGCCGGTAATAGACATTGGCATAGTGCAGCGTGAACACGAGATGCGTGAACGTCCAGGAAAGGGCCACGGTTGCGCCGGTGAGCACGAGCGCCTGCCAGAGGGAGCCCTGCGGCGCCTTGAGGACCGCCAGTTCGGCGAAGATCGTGGCGAAACTCGCGCTGGCGCTTACGACGACCACCAGGAGGATGACCCAGTCGCCTTCGTCGTAGTAGGCCGCCCGGGCGTAGCAGGTTTCGACCGTGGACCTTGCGATCATGACGAGTGTCATGACGATGTAGGCCAGGGCCATCAGGTCCCATCCGAGGAGGATCCTCGTAGCCATCCGCATGTCCTGCGGCAGCATCAGAAACAGGGCGAACCCTGCCGCCAGTGCGATCAGCAGCCTCGTGCGGGCTCGGACGAAGCGGCGAAAGCCGCTGGACGGGACGGAGGACTCGGTCATGCGGGTTCCCATTTAGCACTCGGCGGCTCGGCGGCGGACGGCAATCGCTGTAATGTCCCGGGATGTTCTTCGACGCGATGGATCTGGCCGCTACGTTCGTGTTCGCCATCAGTGGTGCCACGCGGGGCGTGCGCAAGCAGCTGGATCTGTTCGGCGTGCTTGTGGTCGCCTGGCTGGCCGGAGTCGCCGGCGGACTGGCGCGCGACCTTCTGATCGGCGCCGTGCCGCCGGCCGCCATCGTCGACTGGCGCTATCTGGCGGCAACGGCGGCGGCGGGGCTGCTTGGATTCTTCGCTTCAGACGTGATCGACCGGCTACGCACGCCGGTCCTGCTATTCGACGCCGCCGGCCTCTGCCTGTTCGCCGTCACAGGGACCGAGAAGGCCCTTCTGTATGGTCTCAGCCCGCTGATGGCGGCCATGCTGGGCACGGTGACCTGCATCGGCGGCGGCGTGGCGCGGGACCTCCTCACCCTCCAGGTCCCGACGGTGCTTCGCTCCGAGCTCTACGCCGTAGCGGCCCTCGCGGGAGCCGGCACGATCTCCCTGGGCTTCTGGGTCGGCTGGCCCATGCTTCCTACCGCACTGGCAGGGGCCGGCATCTGCCTGTTCCTGCGCCTGATGTCGATCTACCGGGGGTGGCGCCTGCCCGTTGCGGTCACCCGGCACAAGTTTCACCCGGAGACTGACTAATATTTCGCCTTCTTCTCGCCTGATTGCTCCTCCTGCCCTTGCCGGGTGGGGTGCGTGGAGGCTAAACACACGGCCGTCATTTTGTCGCAAGCGGCGTGGGGGAAAAGAGCAGCATGGCGACGAAGAAGAAGACCAAGTCGGCTGGAACCGCGCCCGCAACCAAGGCGGCCAAGAAGTTGACTCCAAAAGCGAATTCGGACCGCGCCAGTGGGACACCGGAAGCGCGCGACACCGCCCGTCTCCTGCTGGAGATCGAGGCCATTCATTGCCGCCCGGAAAACCCGTACATCTTCACCTCCGGGCGGGCGAGCCCGGTCTATATTGACTGCCGCAAGATCATTTCCTTTCCGGAGGCCCGGGCCAAGATCATGGCCCACGCCTACAAGGTGATCGAGAAAGCGATCGGCTGGAACAAGATCGACGTGGTGGCCGGCGGCGAGACCGCGGGCATCCCGTTCGCCGCCTTCCTGGCGGCCCTCTCCAAGAAGCCCATGATCTACGTGCGCAAACAGCCGAAGGGATTCGGGCGCATGGCTCAGATCGAGGGCGAGCTGAAGCCCGGCAAGCGCGTCCTCCTCGTCGAGGACCTCGCCACCGATGGCGGCAGCAAGCTGGTGTTCATCGAGGCACTGAAGAAGGCCGAAGCCAAGGTCACCGACTGTTTCGTGGTCTTCCACTACGGCATCTTCCCGCAGAGCATCGAGATGCTGGCCGCGGCGGGCGTCAAGCTGCATGCGCTGGCCACCTGGTGGGATGCGCTGGAAGCCGCCGAAAAGCACAAATACTTCGACGAGATGGGCCTGACCGAGACCCGCGCCTTCCTCGAGGAGCCCGAGAAGTGGTCGGCCAGCCACGGCGGCCGTCCGCCGTCGCGCGCGCTGGGCCGCTAGCCGCCTGTTTGATACGGTGCGGCGGACATGATCCGCCGCCTCCTCTCGACCCTTCTGGCGCTCGGCGCCCTCGCCTCTCCTGCCGCCGTCAAGGCGCAGGCCAAGGACGAACTCGTCGTGGCCATGACCCAGATGCCAGGCACCTGGAACCCGATCATCAGTTCCATGCTCGCGAAGTCGCTGATCGCCAACATGACGGCGCGGCCGGTCACGGCGTATGACGCCGACTGGAAGTTGGTCTGCCTGGTTTGCACGGAATTGCCGACGATCGAGAACGGCAAGGCCCGCGTGGTCGATCTTGGCAACAACAAGAAAGGCATGGAGATCGACGTCGAGCTGCGCGACATGCGCTGGGGCGACGGCACGCCGGTAACCGCGAAAGACGTGGCCTTTACCCTGGAGGTTGGCAAGCATCCACTGTCGGGTGTCGCTTCTTCAGAGGGTTACAAGCGGATCATCAAGCTCGACGTGAAGGACGACCGTCGCTTCACCATGACGATCGACCGCGTCACCTTCGACTACAACAGCATCGGCCTGCAGCTCCTGCCCGCGCATATCGAGAAGCCGATCTTCGACGCCAACCCGGCCGAGTATCGCAACAAGACCGCCTACGACACCCAGTCGACCAATCCCGGCCTCGCCTTCGGCCCCTACCGCCTCACCGAGATCGTTCCCGGCAGCCGGGTCGTGCTGGAGCAGAATCCGACCTGGACGGGCGAGAAGCCGCATTTCAAGCGCATCACGGTGCGCATCATCGAGAACACCGCCGCGCTGGAAGCCAATCTCCTGTCGGGCAGCGTCGACTATGTACTGGGCGAACTCGGCCTGTCGCTCGACCAGGCCATCGCCTTCGAGAAGCGCCACAAGGACAAGTACAACGTCGTCTACAAGCCGGCGCTGATCTGGGAACATATCGACGTCAATCTCGACAACAAGCTGCTGGCCGACCGGCGGGTGCGCCAGGCCATGCTGCTGGCGATCGACCGCAAGGCCATCTCGGAGAAGCTTTTCGAGGGCAAGCAGCCGATCGCCCATGGCGGGATCAGCGAACTCGACCCGATGTTCAGCCCGGCGGCCCGCCAGTACGGCTACGATCCGGCGGCCGCCCGCAAGCTGCTGGACGAAGTCGGGTTCTCGACCCTCCGCAACAACGTCCGCCACAACGCGGCCGGCGAGAAGCTGTCGATCGAGCTGGGCACGACCGCGGGCAACAGGGTGCGCGAACTGGTGGCGCAGGTGATCCAGAGCCAGCTCCGCCAAATCGGCATCGAGGTGCGCCTCAAGGCAGAGCCCCCGCGCATCTTCTTCGACGCGATGGGCAAGCGGACCTACAGCGGGCTCGGCATGTATGCCTGGGTGCAGCGGCCGGAGGGCGTGCCGCGCTCGTCGCTCCACTCCCAGGAAATCCCCTCGGTCGCCAACGGCTGGAGCGGCCAGAACTACCCGGGCTACGCCAACCCGGAGATGGACAAGGCACTGGACGCCGCCGAACGTGAATTTGACGTCGTCAAGCGACGTGCTCTGTTCGCCGAAATCCAGAAACTGGCGGCCGACGACCTGCCGTCCCTGCCGCTGTTCTTCCGCGTCGACCCGTTCGTGATCCCCAAGCCGCTCAAGGGCGTGACACCGACCGGCACACTCAACAGCTCGACCCTGTGGGTCGAACAGTGGCGCTGGGAAAATTAGATGACGACAAGATCTCCGGGATGAGGGCATGAGCCGCTATTTCGTGGCGCGCGCCGTCCAGACCGTCGCCACCCTCCTGCTGATGAGTCTCGTCGTCTACCTGCTGATCGGGCTGATGCCGGGCGATCCGATCGACATGATGATCTCGGGCGATCCGACCATGACCAGTCAGGACGCCGCCCGCCTGCGCGCCGCCTACGGTCTCGACAAACCGCTGTTCGAGAGATACCTGGCCTGGCTGCTGCAGGCCCTGCAGGGCAATTTCGGCTACTCCCGCTCGTTCGGCCAGCCGGTGCTGACCGTGCTGTGGCCCCGTCTGCTGAACACGCTCCTCCTCGCCGGCGTCGCCTTCGTCATCTCGGTGGCCGTCGCCCTGCCCCTCGGCATGTGGGCCGCCGCCCATCCGCGTAGCCGGGCCGACTATCTGATCAACCTGCTGTGCTTCGGCGGCATCTCCGCCCCGCCCTTCTGGCTGGCGCTGCTGCTGATCACCCTGTTCGCCGTGAAGCTCGGCTGGCTGCCGGCCGGCGGCATGGCCGACATACGCGCCGACACGCCGTGGACGACGGCCCTGGCCGAGCAGCTGCGCCACCTCGCTTTGCCCGTGCTGACGCTCACCCTGGTGCAGCTGGGCGGCTACACCCGCTTCATGCGCGGCGCGATGATCGAGGCGCTGCGCCAGGACTATGTCCGGACGGCCCGGGCCAAGGGCGCCTCCGAGCGCGTCGTGCTGTGGCACCACGCCTTCGCCAACGCGCTGTCGCCGGTTCTGACGATCCTCGCTTTGTCGTTCGGCGGGCTCGTCTCGGGTGCGCTGATCACGGAGACGATGTTCGCCTGGCCCGGCATGGGCAAGGCGATCTACCAGGCCATTCTCGAGAACGACTACAATCTCGCCCTGGTCGGCCTGCTGGTGGCGACGGCCGCCACCATTGGCGGCAACCTGCTGGCCGACCTGGCCTATGCCTGGGTCGACCCGCGCGTCTCCCTCGCGGATGCCAGATCGTGACGGCGGCCGCCCTCCAGCCAACGGCTTGGCGGCGCATGCTGCGCCATCGGCTCGCCTGGATCTCGCTGGCCTTCCTCGCGGTCATGGTGGTGCTGGCGCTCGCCGCACCCCTGCTTGCCGAGCTGCGCGGCATCGATCCGACCGAGACCGATCTGTTCCGCCGCTTCGAAGGCCCCTCTTCCCAACACTGGCTCGGCACCGACGATCTCGGACGCGATCTCTTCCAGCGCTTGCTCGACGGCGGCCGGGTGTCGCTGCTCGTCGGCATCTCAGGTGCCGTCCTGTCGGCGATCCTGGGAGCCTTCATCGGCGTCCTGGCAGGCTATCTCGGCGGGCGGCTCGACGCGTTCCTGATGCGCCTCACCGACGGTGTCATCTCCCTGCCGCTCCTGCCGCTGCTGATCGTGCTGGCGGCCGTCGATCCGCGGAAGCTGGGCGTGCCCACGGAGATCGCGCAGTCCGAGATGTTCTCGCTCTATCGCATCGTGATGATCGTGGCCCTCACGGGCTGGACGACCGTGGCCCGCTTGGTGCGCGCCGAGACGCTGTCGCTCAAGGCACGAGACTTCACCCGCGCCGCCGTGGCGCTGGGCGCCCGCCCGCAGCGAATCATGTTCCGCCACATCCTGCCCAACACGGCCGGTACGCTGGTCGTCGCAACCACCATGTCGGTCGGCACGCTGATTCTCTTCGAATCGACCCTGTCATTCCTCGGTCTCGGCATCCAGCCTCCGGCCGCCAGCTGGGGTAACATGCTGACCGGTGCCCAGGAGTTGCTGCAGGAGGCCCCCGTGCTGGCCCTGTGGCCGGGCCTGCTGATCTTCCTGACCGTCATCGCCTTCAATTTCCTGGGCGATGGACTACAGGATGCCCTCGATCCCAGAAGCGAGAGACGCTGATGACCGACACGACGCTCAAGTCCACGGAGTTCACCGCGATGAGCCGGCTGACGCCGGACATCGACCTCAATGCCGAGGGCAAGGCCACGGGCTTCGTGCGCGTGCCGCATTCGGTGCATCGCTCGGCTTATGGCTGGATCCCGATCCCGATCGTGCGCATCAAGAATGGCGAGGGGCCGAACGTGCTGATGCAGGCCGGCAACCATGGCGACGAATGGGAAGGCCAGATCGGCCTCGGTAACCTGATCCGCGCCCTCTCCCCGAAGGACATCAAGGGCCGCCTGGTGATCCTGCCCTCGGCCAACTTTCCGGCCGCGATGGAAGGCAGGCGCACCTCGCCGATCGACGAGGGCAACCTGAACCGCTCCTTCCCCGGCGACGCCGAGGGCACGATCACGCAGCAGATCGCCTACTGGATCGAGCATGCGCTGCTGCCGGGCTTCGACTACGCCTTCGATTTCCATTCCGGCGGCAGCTCGCTGACCTATATTCCCAGCGCGCTCGCCCCCCGCCATCAGGACGCCGCCCGCATGGAGAAGGTCATGGGCCTGCTGAAGGCGTTCGGCGCCCCGGTGAGCTACATCTCCGCGGCGCCGCAGGGCGGCGGCCGGACTTTCACGTCGGCCACCTATCGTCAGGGCGTCGTCGGCATGGGAACGGAACTTGGCGGCGGGGGTCTCGTGACCCCCGGTTCGCTCAAGGTCGCAGAGGACGGCATGCGCCGCGTGCTGGCCCATGTCGGCCTGCTGCAGGGGCCGGTGCCCGCGCCGACCGAGACGCGCTTCACCGAGATCGGCGGCGACGACTACTACGTCTATGCGACGGACGGCGGCCTGTTCGAGCCGCTGGTCGAGCTCGGCGACGAGGTGAAGGCCGACCAGCCGGCCGGCCGCATCCACTTCCATCACACGCCGTGGCGCGAGCCCGAGGTGGTGAAGTTCAAGCGCGCCGGCCTCGTCCTCTGCAAGCGCATCCCGGCGCGCTGCGAACGCGGCGACTGCCTGTTCCATCTCGCGACGGATCTGTCGGCTTAGTTTCATTGGAGCGCGCCACTCCTGTGGCGCTCATATCTTGAGAGCTTGAAGCGCCACTGGAGTGGCGCGCTCCATTGCTACGCCGTGCGACAGCTCTTGCAGGAGAGCTTCGGCGCGGTGCGTCGCCCGTCCTTGCGCGGCCGGGCCTCGGCGTAGCCGCAGGCATTGCAGCCGTCGATCTCGAAGTCGATCCAGTGGGTGGGATCGCCACAGGATTCGCAGGGCAGGCCGCGGCGCGACTGGATGCGGCCAAAGCCCGGCGCGTGGCACTTCGGGCAGAGACACTGCAAGCGTTTGGCGAGCTGCCAACCTGCCGCGCGCAGCACCTTCATGCGGGTCGGATTGCGGTGCGCGCGCATGTCCGAATAGAGCACGGCGAGCCCTTCCGTGGAGCGCTCGGCCTCGCGGTCCATAGTGGCGATCACCTCCGCCTCGGTGGCGAGCCCCTTCACGGGATGGTCCATGTCGCTGCTGCAGGCGACGAACACGCCGTAGCGCGGGAAGCCCATGGCGCGCAGCACCGCAAGGCGCGCGGGATCGCCGGCCCGAAAGCGCGACAGCCTCCAGGTCGTATGATGCGTCGGGAAAGTATCGACCAGCCGGATACCGCGTTTGCGATCGATGAAAGCCAGGATCTCGACGCCGCTCGAGACCAGCGGCACGCGATCGATCGGTCCGTAGCTCCCCTCGCTCGCGATCGCGCAGTCGACGTCCATCGTCCGGAAGGCCAGCTCGGCCTTGAGCAGCGAAGTCTCGACCAGCGCATCCGGTCGCGGTACCTCGCCGGAAAAGGTCCCGAGCGTGTCGGTGTCGAGTTCGGGCACGGCAACGATGTCCGCCCCGAGCACGCGGCGGAAGGCGGGCCCCAGCGCCCGCTCCTTCTCATGCATCGTCGCCAGCGCGATGCGGGCGCTGGCGTAGGGGTGCGTGCCTGACACGACCGTGCCCGCGGACACGGGAAGCCGGTCTACTCCGCCGCCTGCGGCAGGGCCTCGCGGGCGAGTTGCTGCTCGACCAGCGTCGCCCAATAGGACGCGCCGAGCGGCAGGATCTCGTCGTTGAAGTCGTAGCCCGGATTGTGGACCATGCAGCTGCCAACGCCGTCGCCGTTGCCGACCCAGATGTAGCAGCCCGGCTTCTTGAGCAGCATCCAGGCGAAGTCCTCGGAGCCCATGGCCGGCGTCGGATTGCGGTTGACATTCTCCAGCCCGACCAGCGAGGCCGCGGCCTGGGCGGCGAACTCGGTCTCCTGGACGCTGTTCACGGTCGCGGGATAGCGCTTCTCGTAGCGCCACTTCACCACCTCGGCGCCAAAGCCCGCGGCGACGTTGCGCGCGATCTTCTCGATGTTCTGCTCGATCAGGTCCTGCACCGGCTTCTTGAAGGTGCGGACGGTGCCGCGCAGCACGCATTCCTGCGGGATCACGTTCCACGCGTCGCCGGCATGGATCTGCGTCGTCGAGACGACGGCGGTGTCCATCGGATCGACGTTGCGCGCCACGATCGACTGTAGTGCGGTCACGATGTGCGCGCCGACGACCACCGGATCGATCGTGTATTGCGGCATCGCGCCGTGGCCGCCGACGCCCTTCAACACCACCTCGAAGATGTCGTAGGCGGCCATCATCGGGCCGGGGCGGACGGCGAACTTGCCGACCGGGATGCCCGGGATGTTGTGCATGCCGTAGACGCCCTCGACCGGGAACTTCTCGAACAGCCCCTCTTCCACCATCACACGCCCGCCGCCCTCGTTCTCCTCGGCCGGCTGGAAGATGAAGTAGACCGTGCCGTCGAAGTTCTTCGTCTCGGCGAGATACTTGGCGGCGCCCAGCAGCATAACCGTGTGACCGTCATGACCGCAGGCGTGCATTTTGCCGGGGATCGTCGACTTGTGATCGAACTGGTTGGTCTCGTGGACGTCGAGCGCATCCATGTCGGCGCGCAGGCCGATCGCGCGCTTGGACGTGCCCGAGCGCAGCACGCCCACGACGCCGGTCTTGGCGAGGCCGCGATGGACCTCGATGCCGAAGCTCTCCAGCTTCGCGGCGACCACGTCGGCCGTCCGCACCTCCTCGAAGGCCGTCTCCGGGTGGCTGTGAATGTCATGACGCCACGCGGTCATATCCTTGTGGAACGAGGCAATGCGGTTGATGACCGGCATCCTTAAGTCTCCGTTGAAATTGTTGCGGCGGATCGTAAGCGAGCCCCGGCGCAGATCAAGCGCACTCGGCGTCCGCCTATGCACATCAGGCCTGACGCAGGAGTGGTCCTGCCGGACGCGTCAGGTGTTGAGCGCGTAGGTCCGGTCCTCGATCGGCAGGCGACCCTCCTCGATCGCGTGGCAGGCCACCGTGCCGCCTTCGATCGGCAACGCCTTGGGGCGCTCGGCCTTGCAGCGGTCATTGGCGAACGGGCAACGCGGGTGGAAGGAGCAGCCCGAGGGCGGATTGATCGGGCTCGGGACCTCGCCGCCGACCGGGCTGCGCTCGCGGCCCGTCATTTCGAGGTCGGGGATCGTGTCGAGCAGCATCCGCGTATAGGGGTGCTTGGGCCGCCGGAACAACGTGTCGGTCGGCGCAACCTCGACCAGGCGGCCGAGGTACATCACGCCCACCCGCGTGGAGATGTGATAGACGACCGCGAGATTGTGGCTGATGAAAAGATAGGTGAGCTGCAGCCGGCGCTGCAGGTCGACCATCAGGTTCAGGATCTGCGCCTGCACCGAAACGTCGAGCGCCGAGGTCGGCTCGTCGCACACCAGGAATTCCGGCTCGCTGGCGAGCGCGCGCGCGATCGAGATGCGCTGCCGTTGGCCGCCCGAGAATTCGTGCGGATACTTGCGGCCGTCGGCCGGGTTCAGCTTCACCTGCCGCAGCAGCGCCGCGACACGCGCTTCCAGATCGGCCTTGCCGGTCGAGAGGCCGAAGGCGCGGATCGGCTCGGCGATGATGTCGAACACGCGCCAGCGCGGATTGAGGCTGGCAAACGGATCCTGGAAGATCATCTGCATGCGCCGCCGCAGCGCAGCCATGTCGGACCGGCTATGGTGGCCCGACATGTCGTTGCCGTCGATCTGGATGCGGCCGGCCGTCGGCGGATAGAGGCCGACGACGAGGCGGGCGACCGTCGACTTGCCGCAGCCGGACTCGCCCACCAGCGAGAAGGTCTCGCCCTTGGCGATCTGAATATCGATGCCGTCGACTGCCTGCACGACCTGGCGCGGCCGGCCTTCGAGCTTGCGCACCAACCAGGGCGCGGAGACATCGAAGTGGCGCTTCAGCCCTTCGATGTGGACAAAATCGGCGCTGCCGTCAGGCATCGACCGTCTCCTTGAGGATGGGCGCGCCGACGCCGCCACGATCGTGGAGCCAGCAGGCTGCCCGTGTGGCGCCGGCCGGCATCAGGTTCGGGCGCTCGACCAGACAGCGCTGGCCTTTGAACGTGCAGCGCGGGTTGAAGGCGCAACCCGTCGGGATCTCGGTGAGACGCGGCATGGCGCCGTCGATCTGGGTCAGCTTCTCGGTGCGCACGCCGAGGCTCGGGATCGAGCCCATCAGGCCCTTCGTGTAGGGATGCTTGGCGTGCTTCACGACCTCGCGCACCGGACCGATCTCGGCCACCCGGCCGGCATACATCACGGCAACCCGGTCGGCGGTCTCGGCGATCACGCCCATGTCGTGGGTCACCAGCATCACCGCCGTACCGTGCTCGCGGCACAGACGTTTCAGGAGGGCGATGATCTGCGCCTGAATCGAGACGTCGAGCGCGGTCGTGGGTTCGTCGGCCACGATCAGCCGCGGGCCTGCGCACAGCGCCAGCGCGATCACAACTCTCTGGCGCATGCCGCCAGAGAACTGGTGCGGATAGTGGTCGATGCGCATCTCGGCGCCGGGAATACCCACTTCCTTGAGAAGTTCGATCGCCCGCGCCTTGGCCTGGCTGCCCGAGAGCGGCATATGGGTCTGGATGGTCTCGACGAGCTGGCGGCCCACCGAATAGAGCGGATTGAGGCTGGTCAGCGGATCCTGGAAGATCGCGCCGATACGCGCGCCGCGGATTTTGCGCATCTCCTCGTAAGGCAGGTCGTCGATCCGCCGCCCTTCCAGCCGGATCTCGCCGCCGGCCACGCGGCCCGGCGGCTCCAGCAGGCCGATGATGGCGTTACCGGTCAGCGACTTGCCGGCGCCGGACTCGCCCACCACGCCCAGCACTTCGCCGGGCGCGATGTCGAAGGAGACGTCGTCGACGGCAAGCAAGGTGCCCCGGCGCGTCGGAAACTCGACCCGCAGGTTGCGGACTTCGAGGAGCGGTGCGGTGTTCGATGCGGCGGCCATCGTCGTGACTATCGCAGTTTGGGATTGAGGGCGTCGCGAAGCCAGTCGCCCAGCAAGTTGACCGCCAGGACCAGGGCCGCGAGCGTGGCGGCGGGGAAGACGGTGATCCACCAGTCGCCCGACTGCAGCACGTCGTTGCCGAGCCGAATCAGCGTTCCGAGCGACGGTTCGGTCGACGGCAGGCCGACTCCCAGGAACGACAGCGTCGCCTCGGTGATGATGGCGAGGCCGAGATTGATGGTGGCGATCACGAGCACCGGTCCGGTCACGTTCGGCAGGACGTGGCGTACCATGATCAGCAGCGGCGACAGGCCGATTACCCGCGCCGCCTGCACATATTCCTTGTTCTTCTCAACCATGACCGAGCCGCGCACCGTGCGGGCATACTGGACCCAGAAGCTGAGGCCGATGGCGCCGACGATCACCAAGACCGCGATCTCATCGTGGCGCTGCACCGAGATCACGCTACGCACGATACCGTCGATCAGCAGCGCCACCAAGATCGCGGGGAAGGTGAGCTGCACGTCGGCGATGCGCATGATCAGCGCGTCGACGGCGCCGCCGAAATAGCCGCTGAGCAGGCCGAGCGCGATGCCGATCGACATGGCGACGACCACCGATGCGAAGCCGACGACCAGCGAGAGCCGCGTGCCGTACATGATCGAGGAGAGGATGTCGCGGCCCTGGTCATCGGTGCCGAGCGGAAAGGCCCAGTCGCCATCGGGCGACAGCAGCACCGGCGGCTTCAACCCGTCGCTGAGGCTGAGCGTCGCCGGATCGAACGGTGTGTGCGGCGCCAACACCGGGGACAGGAAGGCGATCAATATGATCAGGATCGTGCCGATGGCAGCGACAACCGTGAGCGACGAGGACTTGAAGCTCCACCAGATGTCGCTGTCGGTCATCCTGTGCAGCCAGCCGGGCTGAGTGGTCGAACGCTCGCTCATCTCAATGCCCCGCCACGCGCGCCGCCCCGCCCTGGCTGCGCAGCCGCGGATCGACGACGAAATAGAGAAGATCGACCGTGAGGTTGATCAACACGAACAAGAGACCGATCAGCATCAGATAGGCTGCCATCACCGGGATGTCGGAAAACTGCACGGACTGGATGAACAGCTGGCCGACGCCCGGCCAGGCGAACACCGTCTCAGTCACGATCGCAAAGGCGATCAGGGCGCCCAGCTGCAGGCCGGTGACGGTGATCACCGGCACCAGCGTGTTCTTGAGCGCATGGCCGAAATTGATCGCCCGGTTGGTGAGCCCCCTCGCCCGCGCGAACTTGATGTAGTCGGTGCGCATCACTTCCAGCATCTCCGAGCGGACCAACCGCATCAGGAGCGTGAGCTGGAACAGGCCGAGCGTGATCGATGGCAGGATCAGCGCCTGCAGCCCCTTGATCGTCAGGAAGTTGGTAGGCCACCAGCCGAACAGCATCACCGTCTCGCCGCGACCGAAGGACGGCAGCCAGTGCAGCCAGACCGCAAAGACGAGGATCAGCAGGATGCCGATCACGAACGTGGGAAGCGAGATTCCTATGAGGGAGACCGCCTGCATCAGCCGGCTCGACCAGTGCTTTGGATAGAGCCCGGTATAGACACCCATCGGCACGCCCACGAACAGGGCGAAGACGGCCGCGCAGAACGAGAGCTCGAGGGTGGCCGGCAGCCGTTCCAGGATCATCCGGCCGACCGGCTCCGAGGTCCGGTAGCTCAGGCCGAATTTGCCCTGCGCCGCGTTGCCGATGAAGCGCAGGAACTGGATCGGCGGCGCGTCGTTCAGGCCCAGCCGCTCGCGCAGCGCCTCGCGCTCGCTGGCCGGCGTGTCCTGGCCGACCATCGAATTGATGGGATCGCCGACGTAGCGAAAGAGTGAAAAGGATACGAGACCGACCGTCAGCAGGACGGCGATCGATTGAAGAAGTCGTCGGAGGATGAAGGCGAGCATGTGCTGTTCTTGGCTTGGCGCAGCCCTAGCAGGAATGACGCCATAACGGAACCGGCCTCGGTCGCAGGATATCTGCGCCGAGGCCGGTCGTCGGTTGCCGGAGCTACTTCAGGTTGACGAAGCGCAGCGGGAAGCTGTTGTCGGCCGGCTGGACCAGGTCGACGTTCTTGCGGGTCGCCCAGACCAGCGCCTGCTGGTGCAGCGGGATGTACGCGAAGTCGTCGACGTAGATCTTCGTGGCTTCGGCGATCATGGCGTCGCGCTTGGCCTTGTCCGTCTCGACCTCGACCTTGTTCGACAGTTCGTCGAACTTCTTGTTGGAGTAGCCGCCGGCATTGTAGAGGCCCTTCTTGGCCTTCACGTCGGGCGTCTGGATGATCTGCTCGAAGACGTTGTGCACGTCGTAGGTCGTCGCCGGCGACCAGCCCAGCATGTAGAAGCTGGTGTTGCTCGGCTTGCCGTCGGCGGTGCTGCGCAGGATCTTGGCGAAGTAGAGATTGCGAGTCTGGGCACGCAGATTCACCTTGATCCCGATCTTGGCGAGCATCGCCACGACGGCCTGACAGATCTTCTCGTCGTTGACGTAGCGGTCGTTCGGGCAGTCCATGCCCGTCTCGAAGCCGTTGGGATAGCCGGCATCGGCCAGCATCTTCTTGGCCTCTTCCGGCTTCAGCAGCGGCGGGCGCTTGTCGAGGGCCTTGGTGTAGCCATTGATGCCCGGCGCGACCATCAGGTTGGTCGGGAAAGACTGGCCCCGCATCACGGTGCGCTTGATCGCGTCGACGTCGATCGAGCGGTGCATCGCCTCACGGACGCGCTTGTCCTTGAAGGGGTTCTTGCCCTTGACGTTGGACTCGACCAGTTCGTCGCGCTCCTGGTCGAAGCCGAGGAACACGACGCGCGTCTCCGGCCCTTCCAGGACCTTGATGTTGGCGTCCTTCTTGAGGTTGTCGGTGTCGGCCGGCGGCACCTCGTAGGTCATGTCGATGTCGCCCGCCTTGAGCGCGGCGATGCGGGTCGCGGCGTTCGGAACCGGCGTGAACACCACCTCGGTCAGGTTGTGGACCGGCTTGTCCCACCAGGTCGGGTTCGGAACGAGGACTGTCTTCTCGCCGGCGCGGCGCTCCTTCAGCATGAAGGGGCCGGTGCCCATGGCGTTACGGGTCGCGAAGTTCTCCTCGTTCTTGATCATGTCCGCGGGCTGCACGGCGTTGTTCTTCTCAGCCCAGGCCTTCGACATGATCGAGATCGACGCCCACTTGTCGGCGAGCAACGGATCGGGAACGCTGGTCGTGACCTCGACGCGATGGTCGTTGACCTTGCGGATCTCCTTCATCGAGGAGAAGTTGCCGTTGACGTTCGAGCCTGGGCCGTTGGCGCGATTGATCGAGAAGATGACATCGTCAGCCGTGAACGGCGTGCCGTCGCTGAACTTCACGCCCTGGCGCAGGTCGAAGAACCACTCGGTCGGGCTGGTCTGGCCCCATTTGGTGGCGAGCGCCGGCTCGAGCTTCAGGTCCTTGTCGCGACGGACCAGCGGGTCGTAGATGTTGGCGGTGAAGGTCAGGAGGAACGTCTCCTGGCGGGCGTACGGGTCCATCGAGCTGACGTCGCCCGAGTTGGCCCATTTGAATGTCTTGGCATCGGCCGAAGGCACGAAGCCGAAACCGGCGCAGGCGAGCGCGGCCAGCGCCACTGAATGCCGCAGTTTGAAATGCATGAATACAACCCCTTCGATGGTCCCCGTCCACGTTCGCAGGTGAGCCTCCCCGGCCGCCGACCCTGCATACGCGAATATTTCAGTGAAATTGCACCGCGGCTCCGAGGCCGTCAATTGCACAAAAAATTTGCATGGCCAGATACAGTGTACTTCGGCCTCGGGCGGGCTATCGTGTAAGCCACCATAGTCCAGGGGTACCGGTATGAATGACGTTTCTCGCAGCTTCCGCGGCAATTCCAACGCCTCGCGGGACATCGCCCACCATCTCCACCCCTACACCAACTTTAAGAAGCACGAGCAGACCGGTCCCCTGACCATCGTGCGCGGTCGCGGCGTCTACGTCATGGACGACGATGGCAAGGAATATATCGAGGGCATGGCCGGCCTGTGGTCGGCGGCGCTCGGCTTCAGCAACGAGCGGCTGGCGACGGTCGCCTACGAGCAGATGAAGCAGCTGCCCTTCTATCACGCCTTCAACCAGCGCTCCCATGAGCCCGCGATCAACCTCGCGGAAAAGCTCAAGTCGATGGCGCCCGTCGAGATGTCGAAGGTTTTCTTCGCCAACTCCGGATCCGAGGCCAACGACACCGTCGTGAAAATGGTGTGGTACATGAACAATGCGCTGGGCCGTCCGCAGAAGAAGAAGATCATCTCGCGTACCAAGGGCTATCATGGCGTGACCGTCGCCTCCGCCAGCCTCACCGGTCTGCCGGCCAACCATCGGTCGTTTGATCTCCCCATCCAGGGCGTGCTGCACACGACATGCCCGCACTTCTACCGTTTCGGCGTCGAGGGTGAGACCGAGGAGCAGTTCGCCACGCGTTGCGCCGAGGAACTCGAGGCGCTGATCATAAAGGAAGGTGGCGCCGACCAGGTGGCCGCGATGATCTGCGAGCCGGTGATGGGCGCTGGCGGCGTCATCGTTCCGCCCAAGGGCTACTACGAGAAGATCCAGGCGGTCTGCACCAAGTACGACATGCTGTTCGTCGCCGACGAGGTGATCTGCGGCTTCGGGCGCACCGGCAATGTCTGGGGCAGCCAGACGATGAATATCAAGCCCGACATCCTGACCTGCGCCAAGGCTCTGTCGGCGTCGTTCCTGCCGATCTCGGCGGTGATGGTGAGCGAGAAGGTCTACCAGGCGCTGATGAGCGAGAGCGACAAGATCGGCACCTGGGGCCATGGCTTCACCTACTCCGGCCATCCGGTCGCCGCCGCGGTCGCGCTCGAGGCTCAGAAGATCTACGACGAGACCGACCTGTTCGGTCACGCCAAGCGCATGAGCCCGGCCTTCACCAGGCACGTCCAGTCGTTCGCCGATCACCCGCTGGTCGGCGAAGCGATGAGCATCGGCATGATGGGCGCGATCGAGATCGTCGCCGACAAGAAGACCAAGACGCCGTTCGACCTCGTCGCGGTCGGCGCCGGCCTGCGCGTCTACAACCACGCCGTAGCGCGCGGCCTGTTCATCCGCAACATGGGCGATCGCGTCGCCATCTGTCCGCCGCTGGTCATCAACGAGAGCGAGCTCGGCGACCTGTTCGGCCGCCTGCGTCAGGCGTTCGACGCCACGCTGGCCGACCTCAAGTCGGAAGGCCTGTTCAAGGGCTGACCGTGAGCGCCGGTTCCGAAGGCGGCGGCGCGACGGCCGTTCGACCGCCACCCTTCGGAACGGGCCAGCGAATCCGTACCCGCGCGATCTGGGCGGTGTCCCTGTTCACCGCCGCAATCCCGCCGGCCGTCGTCGGCTTCGGCATCTCGACGGCCACCGACGACCAGGTGAACGTCGCAATGCCCCTCGCCCTCCTGTTCTGGGTGCTGGGGTTCTTGTTCGCCCTGTGGGCTGCCGTGCCGACGCTGCGTCACTGGGACGGACTCCCGTCCCAGACGCGCTGGCTGGGCGCCCTCCCTCTCCTCTCGGTCTCCCTTTTCCTCAGCGTCGCGCTCCTCGTTCCGTTGCTGCGCTGACGCTCACTGCGAACCGTTCTCGTTTGACGCACGTCAACGCGACCAATTGTGGCTGCGGACAAAAAGCACCTTGCGCCTAGAGTGAGTGCGCGGGAGACACCTACCCATGGACTACGAAGCCTTCTTCAACGGCCATCTGTGCCGCCTTCGCGACGAAGGGCGCTATCGCGTCTTCGCCGAACTGGAACGCATCGTCGGTGCCTTCCCGCGCGCCCGACTCCATCGCGAGGGCGAGGCGCCGCGCGATGTGACGGTGTGGTGCAGCAACGACTATCTCGCCATGGGCCAGCATCCGGCGGTGGTCGAGGCGATGCAGACGGCGATCGGCGCGCAAGGTTCCGGCGCCGGCGGCACGCGCAACATCTCCGGCACCAACACGCTGCATGCCGCGCTGGAGCGCGAGCTGGCCGGCCTGCACGGCAAGGAAGCCGCCCTCGTCTTCACCTCGGGCTATGTCGCCAACGAGACGACCCTGCAGACGCTGGGTGCCCTGCTGCCGGGCTGTGAGCTCTATTCCGACGCCTTCAACCACGCCTCGATGATTGCGGGCATCCGCCACTCCGGCGCCACCCGCCGCATCTTCCGGCACAACGATCCGCGCCATCTCGAGGAGCTTCTCGGCGCCGCCGATCCCACGACGCCGAAGATCGTGGCCTTCGAGTCGGTCTATTCGATGGACGGCGACGTGTCGCCGATCGGCGAGATCTGCGACGTCGCCCATCGCCATGGCGCCCTCACCTATTTAGACGAGGTCCATGCCGTCGGCATGTACGGCCCGCGCGGTGCAGGCGTGGCCGAGCGCGACGGCGTCCTCGACAAGGTCGACATCGTCCAGGCGACGCTCGCCAAGGCGTTCGGCGTGGTCGGCGGGTACATCGCCTCGACGGCCGCCACCGTCGACTTCGTACGCTCCTGCGGCTCGGGCTTCATCTTCACGACCTCGCTGCCGCCGGCGATCGCCGCCGCGGCCCTCGCCAGCGTCCGTCTCGTGAGTGGCCAGCCGGAACTGCGCGTCCGCCACCAGGAACGCGCCGCCACCCTGAAGCGCCGCCTCGCCGCCGCCGGCCTGCCGGTGATGCCCTCGACCACGCACATCGTGCCGGTATTCGTGGGCGATGCCGCGCTCTGCAAGCAGGCGAGCGACCTGCTGCTCGACCGCCACGCGATCTACGTCCAGCCGATCAACTACCCCACCGTGCCGCGTGGCACCGAGCGCCTGCGCCTCACGCCGACGCCGCTGCACGGCGACGACGACATGACCCGGCTGGTCGCCGCCCTGCAGGACGTGTGGCAGACACTGGGCCTCGGCTCCCGCGCCGCCGCCGAATAGGCGCTAGACTAGTCTCGGGTCCAAGCAATGATTTTGCTGATCACGTCATCATGGAGTTTCTTCCATTGATCGAGGTGATCTGCAGGAAAACGAAGAATCACTTTGAGATCACGGAAAGGAATTTCCGATCGACACGTCGGTACAAGCCCCGGGCTATGAGGACGTCCGTCAACTCCTCCAAACCCACAAATTATTGTAAAACGAAACCCGTCACGCTCTGCAACGAACTCGCTTTCGTAGGGGTTGGACCTCGGAAACCCGCCCACGAGTTCGACCAAGCCGAAAGGGCCAGGCACCTCAACGGGAACAGGGCCGCCTCCTTTGATCCGATTGCGAACCGCCTGATCCCAAGAGATTGGTGGACCGTGCACTGTCAGAGCAATGGAAGTCGTCGCCATTCCTCGAGACATTTCACCCAGAAAGAAACGACGGTTGTCTTCCGGCGCCGGTAATCTCAAGTCCGGCATCATGAGCGACATCGCAACGACGTCCTGTCGCAGCTTGCTTCGTTGGTAAATTTCGAGCGCCGCTTTTGGGAAACAATACAGGTGATTCCCCATTTGCATCTCGACGCAGACCACCGACTTGCCATCTGCTGGCGCCGTTGCCTTCGAGTGTGTTTCTGACTGAGCAATCGCCGGTGAAATCGAGCACAGCAAGTTGCCCAACACCGTTGCCAACCCAAGCCAAGACTGGACGAGACGGCGCGGCAGAGGAGGTTCGTAGGCTTCAGAATGCCGCGACCAATACTTCACTGCCGCATCTCTTCTCGCAATCGGCGATGACTGTCTCGATGCATGGTGGAGAGTTTCGCCCACCGTTCACAACTAGGCAAACCTATCGTGCAGCCTATCCGAAGAGCCATCCATGGCGGCAAGACCGGCGTTTCCCGCCCTACTCCACCGTCCGCATCGCCCAGAGGCGCGACTTTAGCAGGACGATCGCGATCATCAGCAGCATCGCGATCGCGGGGATCAGCAGCGCGGCCTTGAGGCCCCAGACCGAGCAGATCGTGCCGGTCAGGAAGGCGCCGATCGGGCCGCCGCCGCTGAGACCCAGCTGAAACAGCGACATCAGGCGCGCGCGGTGGCTGGCGGGTGCCACGATCTGCACCACCGTCCGGCTCTGGGTCATGGTGATGCCGGCGCCCAGCCCCCAGACGAAGATCAGGGCGAGGAACACCGGGAACGGCGGCAGCATCGCGAGCGACAGGAGCACCATCGCGCCCACCAGCACCGCACTGCCGATCAGGCGTCCGCGCAGGGTCAGCCGGCGCGCGAGGCCGACCAGCGCCATGCTGGCCACGATGGTCGCGGCCCAGAAGGCCAGGTTCATGTAGGAGAGCTCGGCCGCCCCGCCGGCATAGTGATCGCGGATCGCCAGCGGCAGCACGGCCATGAACGGCCCGACATAGAAGATGCCGACCCCGAAGTTGAGCAGCAGCACGGGCCAGATCTGGTCCGACTTCGCGGCAGCCGAGACGCCCTCGCCGATGCTGCGCCAGAAGCCCGGATGCTCGGTCTTCGGATGCGGCGGCGGGTCGGGCAGCCGGCGCACGAAGATGCAGCCCGCCAGCACCATGCCGGAATGCAGCAGCAGGAGCGGCAGGGCGCCGAACCGGTCGGCGGTCGAGGCGCAGGCGATACCCAGCAGCTGGCCGCCGAACTGAAGCGCCGTCGCCAGCGCCACGGCTTTGGGCAGGCCGCCCTTGGGGGCCACGACGGGCAGCAGGGCATCGCGGGTCGGGATGGCGAAGGCGCCGATCGCGCCGGCGACCACGCCGTAGGCGATCAGCAGCGGGTAGCTCAGCCCGTCGGACCACAGGACGAGTGCCAGGGCGAGCGGCGGCAGGGCGTAGATCAGGTGGTATCGCAGCAGGAGCCGGCGGGCGTTACCCCGGTCGGCGACCAGTCCGCCCAGCGGCAGGAAGAGCAGCGACGGCGCCATGACGGCTGCCTGCGCGACGCCCACGGCAAAGGCGTCCATGTGGAGAACCACGGCCACCAGCCACGGAAACAGCACCATCTGGATGCCGAGCGGCACGAACCAGCTGGCGAGGCCCGCGAGGTAGACCGGGAAAGCGTTAGCAGGGGTCTTGCCTTGATCCAAGGCACATCCATCTATATCTTGTAGGCACTTAGTGCCCGTTGCTCACGCGATAGTCAAAGGCGCCAAACGCAAGTGTCCACCTTCAATCGCAACACCCTGGTCAAGGTCCTCGAGATCCTCGACAGCAGCCACGCCCAGGAGGCCCTGGCCGCCGCCAAGCTTGCCTCGGCCATGGTGCGCGAAGCGGGCCTCACCTGGGACCAGGTGATCGACGACGCCATCCTGCCGCGCGTGGCCGCCCCCTCTTCCCTTGCGGCGCAGGAACCGGCCCAGGCCCGCGCCCCCGGCGCCGGTCCATTCGGCTATCGTCGCGAGCGCGAACTCTCGCCGCACGAGCAGTTCTTCATGGTGCTGCTGAGCCCGCGCACACCGGTCGACATCAAGCGCAAGCTGCGTTCGTGGGAAGGCCGCGTCCTCGACGGCGAGATCACGCCGCAGGAAAGCGCCGACCTCCAGTTCATGTACCAGAGTTTCGTCGTCGGCTGACCGCCCATCTTCCTCACCTCCCGAGGAAGAACTGTACGGGGACGACGATCTCCAGGCTTTCGCCGGGCTGGTCCTGGGGCAACGGCGGCAGCGGCTGTGCCCGCTGCAGCAGGTCGAGTCCTTACTGGTCGAGCTCGGCATGCCCCGACGGCCGCTCGATGCGCGCGGCGAGGATGCGCCCGTCGCGGCTCATCGTGAACCGCACATAGGTCACACCCTCGTGCCGCGACCGCTGCGCCTCCGACGGGTAGCGCTTGTGCCGCTCCAGATGCCGCAGCAGCAGGCCCTTCCAGGTCGGCAAGGTCGCCGATGGCGGCTCGACCGAGGCGCCCGGCATCGGCGCCGCCGC
>NZ_JBQVQG010000036.1:18997-49831 GCF_052439685.1 Reyranella sp. | reverse complement strand
CACCTATTCCCACGTGCTGTTCACGGGTTCGATCTTCATCTGGGCCAACTTCTTCCTGTCGGCCCTGCTGCGCGGCGGCGGCGACGCGGCCACTCCCGGCCGCTACATGCTGATCTCGTCGGCCGCGCAGGTGCCGCTCTCCTACGTGCTTGCGCTGGGGTTCGGCGGCTGGTCGGGCATGGGCATGGCCGGCCCCGCCATCTCCTCACTGCTGACTTCGGCGGTCTCAGCGCTGCTGCAGGCGCGCGCTTTGTGGGGCGGTAAACTGGGCTTCGTGCCGGCCACCACAGGCATTCCCCTGCAAGGCCGGCTGTTCTGGGAGATCCTGCGGGTCGGCCTCATCGCCTCCTTTTCCGCCTTCACCGCCAACCTCACGGCCATGCTGGTCACCGGGCTGGTGGGCCGCTTCGGTATCGCCGCCCTGGCCGGCTACGGCATCGGCGTGCGGCTGGAATTCATGCTGGTGCCGCTGGCCTTCGGCATAGGCTCGGGCCTCACGACGATCGTGGGCGTGGCCGCCGGCGCCAACGACTGGCGCCGCGCCGTCCGCGCCGCGTGGATCGGCAGCCTGGTCGCGGGCTTCGGCATCGGCGTCTTCGGCTGGCTCGTCGCGCTGTTCCCGGAAGGCTGGGCCCATCTGTTCACCAACGACCCCGATGTGGTCGCCGCCACCGTGGCCTACGTGACGCGTGTGGCGCCCTTCTATTTCGTGTTCGGCATCGGCATGACCTTGTCCTTCGCCAGCCAGGGCGCCGGCCGCATGAAGGCCCCCTTCGCCGCCGGCGTGACCCGACTGTTCGTGGCGTCGTTGGGCGGCTGGTTCGCCATCGAGCAACTCGGCTGGGGCCTGCCGGGCGTGTTCGTCGCGATCGCCGTCGGCATCGTCACCTTCGGCAGCCTGATCGCAGGCCCGCTCCTGATCCATCCCTGGCGCGGGCGAGCCTGATTAGGGCGAGCGTAACAATGGCATGATAGGCTCGCTTCTTTCCGAAGGAGGAAGCGATGCAACGGTCTTCCATCATCCGGACCTGGAACCGCAACGCCGCCGACGAGGAGGCGATGGGCGCGGCCCATGCGCCGATCTGGCGGCGCATGATCGACGTTTCCGTCTACGAGGATCTCCGTCCGTCGACCGTGCTCGACTATGGCTGCAACCAGGGCGGCTTCCTGCGGATGCTGTACGACCGTCACCCGTTCAAGGCCGCGACCGGAATCGACATCGCGCGGGAGTCGGTGGACCGCGCCGAGCTGCTGAAGGGTCACCGCCCGATCGACTACAGGGTGAGCGAGAGTGCGGCCACCCTCGGTCTCACCTTCGACTTCGCCTTCAGCCACGAAGTGCTCTACCTGCTGCCCGACCTCGCCGCGCACGCGACCGACATCAAGGCGGCGCTGAAGCCGGGCGGCACCTACGTCGCGGCCATGGGCTGCCACAAGGACAGCGCCGTGTGGCCGCGCTGGCGCAAGCTGATCGCCGAAACCTCGTCGATCCCGCTCTACGACCACTCGCTCGACGCCGTCGCCAGGGCGTTCAGCGACGCGGGTTTCCATGTCGGCGTGCGCCCCCTCGACCTCGACGCCTTCATGCCGGTGACGGTGGGCAGCGAATATTTCCCAAAGGTCGTGGACCAGCTGCGCTATTACAGTCAGGAGAAGGTCCTGTTCCGCTTCGTGCGCGCTCCTTAAGAGGTCCCCTCATGGCAATGCCGGCCCTGCCGTTCGTCACCGCCTTCTATGCCGCCCTCACCGGCCTCCTCTGTGTGCTGCTCGCTTCCCTCGTGATCCGCCAGCGCTTCCGGAGCCGGGTCAGCATCGGTGACGGCGGCGATGCCGCGATGAGCCGCATGAGCCGCGTCTTCGGGAACTTCGCCGAATACGCGGCCCTGGTGCTGGTCCTTATGGCACTGCTCGAAATCTGCGGCGGCTCGCGGGTGCTGGTCCATGCGCTGGGCATCGGCTTCATCGTCGCGCGTCTGGCGCATGCCTTCGGCCTCGCCCGGACGGCGGACACCAATCCCGGCCGGGCGGCCGGGATCGTGCTCACGCTGCTCGTGATCGTCGTGGCGTCGATCGCCCTGGTGGTGATCGTGGCACGGAAGATCTTCGTCTAACCACGAACGCCGATCTGGCGCAGCGACCTGTCGATCCAGAGGGCGCCGATCTTTTCCTGCACGGAGTTCTGGCGCAGGCGCTGGCGCAGGTTGTTGAAGTCGACCAGGTCGAGCCGCTGGTCCTGGTTGAAGCAGGAGAAGACCACCGTCTCCTTGCCGGTCTCGGGATCCCGGTGCAGCTGCAGGCACTGGGCGCAGATCTCCTTCATCATGCATTGCATGGGGGAGTTGATCGAGCCGAAGGCCACGTGCTCGGGCTTCAGATACGGCTTCAGCGCCGCATGCCGCGCCAGCCGCACTGCGTTCATCATGCCGTCGGAGCCGATGGCCACGATGCGATCGGCCGCACTGTAGGGAATCGGCTGGTCGCCGAGTTCGCCCGACGCATAGAGGCGCATCGCCTCGACGATGTTGGTGACGGCCGACTTGTCCTGCGGCCGGCCCGGGGCGAAGCCCGGCGCCTCATCGCAGCACCAGACGACGACGTCGGCCGCAGCCTCGATCTCCTCGACCTTGTAGCGATCGATCACGCGCTTGTAGCCGGCGAAATAGAGCAC
Organism: Reyranella sp.; assembly: GCF_052439685.1. Taxonomy (GTDB): domain Bacteria; phylum Pseudomonadota; class Alphaproteobacteria; order Reyranellales; family Reyranellaceae; genus Reyranella. The sequence continues at coordinate 47,163 of NZ_JBQVQG010000036.1, read as the reverse complement.
CTTGCTGCCGGCCTTGCGGAAGGCCTGGCCGATCGAGAAGAGCACGGCATTGCCGAGCCCGCCGCCCACCAGCACGACGGTCTCGCCCGGCTCGATCTCGGTCGGCGCACCGGTCGGCCCCATCACGATCACCGGCTCGCCGGGCTTCAGCATCGCGCAGAGGTCGGACGAGCCCCCCATCTCCAGCGCGATCAGCGACAGCAGGCCCTTCTCCTTGTCGACCCACGCACCGGTCAGCGCGAGGCCCTCCATGGTGAGCAGGGTGCCCTCGGCCTTGAGCGAACACGCTTCATAATTCTGCAGGCGATAGAACTGGCCCGGCTCGAAGTTGCGGGCCGCCGCCGGCGCCTCGACGATGACCTCGATGATGGTCGGCGTCAGCCGGTCGACGCGGACCACGCGGGCGCGCCACGAGCGGTTGGCTTCGTCAAGGATCTCCGCCGGCGTGTGCCTGGGCGCCGGCAGCGCCGTCATCGCTCGCGTCAGCACCGGATAGCCCTGCTTGGCGCCGCCCATCGCCTTCACGACATTGCCGGCGAACGAAGGATGCAGGTCGCCGAAGAAGGACATGAAGCGGTCGTCGGCATGGCGGTACATCAGCACGCGCACGTCGCCGGGCTTGCAGACGCGTTCGGGAGTCACGGGATTACCCGCCTCGTCGAGGGCGCGGAAATACTTGCCATCGATGAAGGCATGCGACGCGTCCTCGCGCGCCAGCACCGTGTTGGGCTGCGTGCCGGCAGCGACGAGGATCGTGCGGGCTGGAAGAGTCGCCTCGACTCTGGCGCCACTCTGCTCGCCCGCGACCTTCAGCGCCTTCGCCTGCCCGACCTCGTCGATCTCGACCGCGACGGGCGACAGGCCTTCGACGAAGCGGATGTCCTCCTCAAGCGCCTTGAGCACTTCCTCATGGTTCAGCGTGTAGGACGGCGAATCGATCAGCCGGCGACGATAGACCAGCGACACGCCGCCCCAGCCGTTCACCAGCTTCGTGATCGCGGGCTCACGTCCCTCGCGCGCTGCCAACTCGCGCTCGGCACGGATGGCCTGCGCGTGCGCGATGAACTCGTCAGCGATCTCACGCTCTTCCGGCGACCAGTTTACCCCGACCGCCGCAGCGCCACGTTCCGCAACCAGCGTCTCGTGACGGGCTAAAAACTTCTCGACCTGCAGCGGATAGTAGGCGAGCGATTCGGTCGCCGTGTCGATCGCGGTCAGACCGCCGCCGATCACGACGACCGGCAGGCGAATCTGCAGGTTGGCGATCGAGTCCTTCTTGGCGGCACCCGTGAGCTGCAGCGCCATCAGGAAGTCCGAGGCCGCGCGCACCCCCCGCGCCAATCCGTTGGGCAGGTCGAGCACGGTGGGCTTGCCGGCGCCGGCGCAGAGCGCGATGTGGTCGAAGCCCATCGCGAAGGCGCTCTCGACCGTCACCGTGCCGCCGAAGCGCACGCCACCGAACATCGAGAACTGCGCGCGCCGCTCCAGCAGCAGCCGCACCATCTTCAGGTAGTTCTTGTCCCAGCGCACGGTGATGCCGTACTCGGCGACGCCGCCGAAGCCCGCCATCGCGCGCTCGCCGAGGTTTTCGCGCAAGGTCGCGACGTCCTTCACCGCCGCGAACGGTACGCGAGCGCCGTCCATTCCAACGCCCGACTGTGCTGCCGGCAATGGCTCGATTTTCAGCCCGTCGATGCCGACCACGGTGTGGCCGTCGTTCATCAGATGATGCGCAAGATTGAAACCGGCGGGCCCGAGACCGACCACGAGCACGGTGCGCCCGGTCGAGGAACGCGGAATCGGGCGCTGCAGATTGAGCGGATTCCAGCGCGTCAGCAGCGAGTAGATCTCGAAGCCCCAGGGCAGGCCCAGCACGTCCTTCAGGGTGCGGGTCTCGACCTGCGGGATGTCGACCGGTTCCTGCTTCTGGTAGATACAGGCCTTCATGCAGTCGTTGCAGATGCGGTGGCCGGTGGCCGCCAGCAGCGGATTGTCGACCGCGGCCATCGCCAGCGCGCCGATGGAGAATCCCTCGCTCTTCAGGAGGTTCATCTCCGAGATCTTCTCTTCGAGCGGACAGCCCGCGAGCGTCACCCCGAACGGCGACTTCTGGAACGCGCCGGTCTTGCGATCCCGCAGCCCGCGCGAGCAGCTGTCCTTGCCCTGGTTGTGGCACCAGATGCAGTAGTTGGCGTGGTCGAGGGCGCGCACGAGATCGAAGCCCTGGTCGGTGAGGGCAAAACCCTCGCGGTGCCGCAGCAGCGGTCGCGGCAGCTTCATGCGCGTCACACCGTCGACGATCTCGGTCTCGATCGGCACCAGATGCTCGAAATCGAGCTTGTGCGGCACCTTGAACAGCGGCCCATCCTGGTGCCGCTTCTTGCCCTCGGGATGATGCAGCGCCCAGGCGGCGTAGCGCGTCAGGGCCTCGACCTCCGGCGTCGGTGCCTCGACCTTGAACTCGGCCCCGATCGCCTCCCGAACCACGAGCGCGAAGGCCAGCTCCCAGGCTTCGAGCCCGGCCTCGATGGTGACGGGGAGGCTAACGGCTGCCGTGACGGCGGTCCCGTCCAGGGCGGCCGCGACCTCGGGTTTGAGAGCACGGGCGACGTAGCGCTGCACGAACAGGCGCTTGCAGTCGTAGAGCGGCGCGAGGCGTCTGTGGCGGGCGCGCAGTTCGGCCGCTTCGAGGGCGACCCCGAACAGCGCCCCGATGAAATCCTCGAGCGGGCGCGCCAGCTCGATCAGCAGATTGGATTCGTCCTTCGCGGCCATCGCGTCGGGCGCGGCCCGCGCCGCCAGCAGGCGGGCATGGACGTCGACGTTCGCGTCCTTGAGCCAGTCGACGAAGGCGGCATCCAGTCTGACCAGGCCTTCGCGATCGTAGAAGTCACTGAAGCTCGACCCGAAGGTGACCGGCGGGGCCAGCGGGGACGCATGCATTGCGATGTTCCGGACTGATGGATGAAAATTGTTCGTATGCGAACCGTTAAACAACGCGAACGGCAAGCGCAAGACACTCGGGCGGCGCCGTCCTTCGCGACATTTATGCCTGATGACGCCGGCCCCCGCTTCCCCCATGTTCCGCCGGCCATGCAGCAAGTTCCCGCCTCCGTGCGCCAGTGGCTGATCGTCGTCGCCGGCATGATCTTCTTCATGATCGTGATCGGCGCCCTGACTCGGCTCACCGAATCGGGCCTGTCGATGGTCGAATGGCGGCCGGTCACCGGGTGGCTACCGCCCCTCTCCGACACGGCGTGGCAGGCGGAGCTGCAGAAATACCTTTCCTCGCCGCAGGGTCGCCTGGTGAACCGCGACTTCACGGTGCCCGAGTTCCGCGAGATCTTCTGGCTGGAGTACATCCACCGCCTGTGGGGCCGGCTGATCGGTCTCGTCTTCGCCCTGCCGCTGGCCTGGTTCTGGTGGCGCGGCGCCCTCACCTCTTACCTCAAGCCACGCCTGTTTGCGCTTCTCGTGCTGGGCGGCCTGCAAGGTGCGCTGGGTTGGGCGATGGTGGCCTCGGGTCTGATCGACCGGCCCTCGGTCAGCCACTACCGCCTTGCCGCCCACCTGCTGCTCGCGATCGTCCTTTACGCCTACACGGTCTGGCTGATCCTCGAACTCAGTCCCCGGCCGGTCCGGCGCGACGACGCCAAGACCGCGCGCAAGGCGACAGCGCTGATCGCCTTCCTGCTGGTCGTGCTGGTCTGGGGCGCCTTCATGGCTGGCCTGCGCGCCGGCACCGCGCACAACACCTTCCCCGACATGTCGGGCTACTGGATCCCGCCCGGCCTGTTCGACCTCTCGCCGGCCTGGATCAACTTCTTCGAGAACGGCACGACCATCCAGTTCGTCCATCGCTGGCTGGCCAAGCTGCTGGTGCTCGGCGTGCTGGTCATGGCCTGGCGAGCGCCGCGCTCGGAAACGCTGGCCGCGGCGGCGATGGCCTTCGTGCAGCTCGGGCTCGGCATCGCCACCATCCTGAGCGGCGTCAGCATCCCTATCGCCACGATGCACCAGGCGGGGGCAGTGCTTCTCCTGACCACCCTGCTCGTCGTCCGGCACCGCGCCAGGGCGTAGCTCAGGCCAGGCGGCCGGCGTGCCGCCACCAGGACGCTGGAAGCAATGAGGCCGCGCGGTCTGCTTCGGCGATCGAGCCGTAGAGGGCGAAACAGGTCGCTCCACTGCCGCTCATCGCGACATGGGCCGCTCCCCCGCTGTGCCGCAGATGGTCGAGGACGACGCCAACCTCCGGCCGCAGCGAGATCGCGGCTTCGGTGAGGTCGTTGCCGCGACGCCCGAGGTCGTGCGCCAAGTCGTCCAGATCGCGCCAGCCGCCGGCAAGTGGCCGCGCCGGAGAGAAGTCTCCGCGCCGGGCGCCGAAGACGGCGGGCGTGGGCAGTGCGACCCTGGGATTGACCAGCAGGATGGCGCAGGCCGGCAAGGCGGGAACGGGCGCGAGGCGCTCGCCGATACCCGTGGCCAGCGCCGGCCGGCCGGCGAGGCACATCGGCACGTCGGCGCCGAGCGTGGCGGCAAGATCGAAGAGTTCCTCCTCGGGCATCGCCACACGCCACAGGTCGATCAAGGCGAGAAGGGTCGCGGCGGCATCGGCCGAGCCGCCGCCCAGTCCGGCTGCCACCGGGATGTGCTTGGTGAGACGGAACGCGGCGCGCGGGGCCAGCCCGGCACGACCGGCCAGAAGGCGCGCGGCCTTCAATACGAGATTGTCCGAATCCCCTTCGAGCGCAGGCGCTTCAGGGCCCACGACCCTCAGCGACACGGTCGAAGCAGGCGCGACCTCGATCTCGTCGGCGAGATCGGTGAAGGCTACCAGCGTGTCGAGCAGATGAAAGCCGTCGGCGCGGCGTCCCACGACGTTCAACCAGAGATTGACCTTGGCTCGCGCGAGCGGCACGCCTCCTGCCCTTCGATCAGCCGCCCTGCTTGCTGTCGGCGGCCTTCTCGTAAACCGTCGGCTTGTCGTTCGACGGGTTCAGTCCGTTGGCGATCTTGTCCTCAAGGACCGGCAGCCGGTCCTTGTCGGGCTTCTGATGCAGCGCGCGCTCCCACTGGAAGCGGGCCTCGCGGCGGCGGCCGACATGCCAGTAGGCGTCGCCCAGATGATCGGTGATCGTCGAGTCGTCGCCCTTCTGCTCGGTCGCGCGCTCGAGCCACTCCACCGCCTTCTCGTACTGGCCGAGCCGGTAGTAGGCCCAGCCGACGCTGTCGGTGATGGAGCCGTCGTCCGGCCGCAGCTCGGTCGCCCGCTCCAGCATCTTCATGCCTTCCTGCAGGTGGAGGCCCTGGTCGATCCAGCTGTAGCCGAGATAGTTCAGCACATAGGGCTGCTCGGGCGACAGTTCGAGCGCCTTCTTCATGTCGGCTTCGGCCTTCGGCCAGTTCTTGGTGCGCTCCAGCACGATGCCGCGACCGAAATAGACCTGCCAGTGCCGCTCGTCGGGCTTGCCGAGGCGCGAGATCGCGGTGTCGTAGGCGGCGACCGCCTCGGCGAAACGATCCTTGCCGCGCAACAGGTCGGCGAGCGTGAGGGCCGCGTCGATACGATCCGGCTTTTCGGCGACCAGCGTCCTGAGGCGGGCGACGGCCTGGTCGAACTTGTCTTCCTGGGCGTCGAGCGCCGCCGTCCGCAGCCTCGCCTGCCAGTAGAGCGGCGAGGTCGGAGCGATCTTGCCGAGGGCGGCGACCGCCTTGGGGATCTGGCCGAACTGTTCGTAGACGCCCGCGATCATCAGCCAGGCGAAATCCTGCTCGGGCTTCAGCGCCGTCGCGAGCTGATAGAAGATCAGGGCGAGGTCGGTGCGCTGGTTGCGTGGGTCGGCCGCGAGGATTCCGCCGATGTCGAACAGGATGTCGGCGATTCCCGAGGCCGGCGACGGCGGCTTGGGCATCGGGGCGTTGGGGCCCATCAGCCCATCCATGACGACGGAGTCGCTGTAGCGCTCGCCGTAGGTCTTCAGGATCTCACGCGCGTCGTCGCCCTTGCCGAGGCGCCGCAGCCCTTCGGCCACCGCGATCGTCGTACGCAGACCGTTGCGGTCGATCGATATGGCGCGGCGGTACTTTGCCTCGGCCGCGTCCTTGTCGCCCGCCATCTCGTCGATCTGGGCCTCGATCACCAGCGCCGGCGCCTCGGCGCGCTCGCCGGCTGCGGGCTTCAGCCGCGAAAGGAACGAACGAGCCGCCGCGAAGTCCTTCTCGCCGGCCTTCAGCCAGGCCATCACATATTCGCGCAGCGCGCCCAGCTGGTTCTCGGCGCCGATCTGCGTGAGCTGACGCTCGGCCGCCTTGTAGTCGCCCTTCTTGACCGACTCGATCGCCATCACGAGGTTGGCGAAACCGTCGCCGGGGCGGGTCGACAGCACGGCGGGCGCCAGTTCGGCGGCGGAATCGATGCGGCCCGCATACATGCGCAGGCGGAACACGGCATAGATCAGTTCCGGATCGAGCGGCGTCAGCGCCAGCGCCTGATCCATCTGGTCGGCTGCAGCTTCGTAATCGTGATCCTGCTCGCCCACCCGGGCGGCGAGGTAGCGGCCCTGCAACGAGATCGGGGCCAGCAGCCTCCCGGGCTGGATGGCGGGCGGGCGGGTCGTCGGCGCGCGGGCGCCGCCTTGCGGGGCCGGGCCCTGCTGGGCCTGGCCGGGGAGAGGAAGAGCGAACAGCAGCGCTGCCGAAAGCAGCGCAAAGGGGGTGCGGTTCATCAGGCTCACATGTTGGGGTAATTGGGGCCGCCGCCACCTTCGGGGACGGTCCAGTCGATGTTCTGCGCGGGATCCTTGATGTCGCACGTCTTGCAGTGCACGCAGTTCTGCGCGTTGATCTGGAAGCGCGGCTGACCGTTGTCGGCCGTCACGACCTCGTAGACACCCGCCGGGCAGTAGCGCTGTGCGGGCTCGGCATAGAGCGGCAGGTTCACGGCGATCGGGATCGACGGATCGCGCAGCTTCAGGTGAACCGGCTGGTCCTCCTCATGGTTGGTGTTCGACAGGAACACCGAGGAGAGCTTGTCGAACGAGATCACGCCGTCGGGCTTGGGATACTGGATCGGCTGGAACTCGCTGGCCGGCCGCAGCGTCTCGTGATCGGCCTTGTGGTGATGCAAGGTCCACGGCACGCGCAGCCCGAGATCGTGCAGCCACATGTCCATGCCGCCATAGAGCGTGCCGAGCGTGGTGCCCCACTTCAGCGCGGGCTTCACGTTGCGTACCTTGTCGAGGTCCTTCCAGATCCACGACGCCTTCAGCTTCACAGGATAGGCGATCAGCTCGTCGCCGCCGGTCTTGCCGCCGGCCAGCGCCTCGAAGGCCGCTTCGGCCGCCAGCATGCCGCTCTTGACCGCGTTGTGGCTGCCCTTGATGCGCGGCACGTTGACGAAGCCGGCCGAGCAGCCGATCAGCGCGCCGCCCGGGAAGGTGAGCTTCGGGATCGACTGCAGCCCGCCTTCGTTGATGGCGCGCGAGCCATAGACCAGCCGCTTGCCGCCCTTGAGATACTTGGCGACGTCGGGATGGGTCTTGAAGCGCTGGAATTCGTCGAACGGCGAGAGATAGGGGTTCTCGTAGCTGAGATGCACCACGAGCCCAATGGCGACCAAGTTGTCGCCGAAATGGTACATGAACGAACCGCCGGAGCTGTTGGTCTCCGACAGCGGCCAGCCCTGCGAGTGGACCACCAGGCCCTTGCGGAAGGTGGCGGGATCGACCTGCCACAGTTCCTTGATGCCGATGCCGAACTTCTGCGGATCGACGCCGTCGCGCAGGTCGAACTTCGCCATCAGCTGCTTGGCGAGCGAGCCGCGCACACCCTCGCCGATCAGCGTGTACTTGGCGTGCAGCTCCATGCCGGGCGTGTAGCTGTCCTTGTGCTTGCCGTCCTTGCCGACGCCCATGTCGCCGGTCGCGACGCCCTTCACCGAACCGTCCTCGTGGTAGAGCACCTCGGCGGCGGCGAAGCCCGGATAGATCTCGACGCCCAGCTCTTCGGCCTGCTGGCCGAGCCAGCGGCAGACCTCGCCCAGGCTGACGATGTAGTTGCCGTGGTTGTTCATCAGCCGCGGCAGCAGGAAGTTGGGGAAGCGGTAGGAGCCGCTCTTGGTCAGGAAGAGGAACTGGTCATCGGTGACCTGGGTCTCGAGCGGCGCCCCTTTCTCCTTCCAGTCGGGAATGAGTTCGTTGAGGCCGATCGGATCGACCACGGCACCGGACAGGATGTGGGCGCCCAGCTCGGAGCCCTTTTCCAGCACGCAGACGGAGACTTCGTGATTGCGCTGGGCGGCGAGCTGCTTCAGGCGAATCGCCGCCGACAGTCCGGCCGGACCGCCGCCTACGATCACCACGTCGTATTCCATCGCCTCGCGCGTCATGCTGTATCGCCCTGCAATTCCATTTTCCGGGTGGACGCGCGCCTGTCGGACGGCAATCCTTTGATTTAGATAGCGTGTCGGGGGCGGGATCGCCACCCGCTGAAAAGGGGAATTCCTGTGCCTGAGTTGACCGATATCGAGAGCAAGACCTTCTCTGCACGCGATTTCCGGCTGGAAAGTGGCAAGACGCTACCCGTCCTCGAACTCGCCTATGAAACCTACGGCACGCTGTCGCCCGCCAAGGACAACGCCATCCTCGTCGTGCACGGCTACACCTCGTCCCATCACGCTGCAGGCAAAAATGCTGCCGGCAAGCACGGCCGCGGCGTAGCCGAAGGGTCGGCCGGCTGGTTCGACGGGCTGATCGGGCCGGGCAAGGCGATCGACACCGACCGCCACTTCGTCGTCTCGGTGAACGCGCTCGGCTCGGCGCACGGCAGTTCCGGTCCCAACTCCATCGATCCCGGCACCGGCAAGCCCTACGGCCCGACCTTCCCGGAGATCACCCTGCGCGACATGGTCGCCAGCCAGAAGCTGCTGGTCGATTCCCTGGGGCTCAAGAGCCTCGTGGCCGTGGTCGGCCCCTCGATGGGCGGCTTCCAGTCGTTCCAGTGGGCTGCGTCGTATCCGGGCTTCATGAAGGGTATCGCCGCCTCGGTTACCGCGCCGCGCGCGCCCGGTCGACTGGGCGGGCTGGAGGCACTGCAGAAGCGGCTCGCCAGCGATCCGAACTGGAACGGCGGTTGGTATTACGAGAACGGCGGGATTCCGGCCGCGCTGGAGCAGATCCGCTACGAGACGCTGCTGAACTACGGCCAGGGCGAAGCCGAGGCCAAGGTCGCCGCCAAGAGCTGGGCGCAGATCTACGATGGCCATTCGCTGGTCACCTTGCGGCGCGCGATCGACGGGTTCGACATCACCAAGCAGTACGACCAGCTCAAGCAGACCAAGGTCCTCTACGTCATCTCCAAGACCGACAAGCTGTTCGACCTCACCGACTGCGCCGCCCATGCACTCGACATGCGCAAGGCGGGAGTCGACCTGACCTATGTCGAGATGCCATCGGAGAAGGGCCATATGGCGAGCCACGCCGACGCCGCGATGTGGGCACCGATCCTCGCCGCCTACATCAAGAGCCTGCCATGACCGAGGCGGCGTTCGCTCCGCAGGACGCCGCCGCGCTGCTGCGCTGGTACGTCGATCACGGGATCGACGAGACGATCGGCGAGGACGCGATCGACCGCTTCGCGCTTCCGCCACCGGCGGCGGTGGCCGCCGCTCCCGAGCGCGCCTCGGCGACGCCCGCCGCGCCGACCCCGATCCGCGCGCCGTCCGCACCGGCGGTCGCGCGCGCGCCCATTCCCCTGGAATCGCCGCAGCTCGCGGAGGATGCGCGCGAGATCGCGCGCCGGGTGACCACCATCGCCGAACTCGAGGAGGCCGTGCGCGCCTTCGAGGGCTGCGCCCTGAAGCGCACGGCCAAGAACACGGTGTTTGCCGACGGCGTCGCCGGCGCGCCGGTGATGATCGTGGGCGAAGCGCCGGGTGCCGACGAGGATCGCCTCGGCAAGCCGTTCGTCGGCGTGAGCGGCCAGCTCATGGACCGCATGTTTGCCGCCATCGGCATGAGCCGCGAGCGCGACCTCTACATCACGAACATTCTCTTCTGGCGGCCGCCGGGCAACCGCACGCCGACCCTGTCGGAGCAGGCGACCTGCCTCGCCTTCACCCGCCGCCATATCGAACTGGCCCGGCCGAAGGTCGTGGTGCTGGCCGGCGGCACAGCGGTGAAGGCCGTGCTGAACACGGCCGAGGGCATCACCCGCCTGCGCGGCAAGTGGACGACGCTCACGCTCGACGACGGCAGCGAAGTCCCGGCCCTCCCGACCTTCCACCCCGCCTACCTGCTGCGCACCCCGGCCAGCAAACGCCAGAGCTGGGCCGACCTGCTGTCGCTCGACAAAAGGTTGAAGGATCTGGGCGTTCGCTGAAGCGAGGGCTGGGCCAGTCCGGACTCTAGTCATCCTGAGCGCAGCGAAGGATCTATCGTGCGCGGAGCTACTCTGGTCGATCCGCTAGGTCCTTCGCTGCGCTCAGGACGAAAAGGAACTAACAGGCTGTCGGAATAGGCCTTTCGGAAGGGCCGGCGAGCAATATTGTTGCGCGAACAGTCACCCCGGCACGGAATTCAGGGGGGGGTGCGACATTCGATTCGTTTGTTTCGGTTATTTCGTTTGTTTCGTTTATTCGCCGAGAATCGGACGTTGCCAGCAGCCTGCTAGAGGCTCTTCTTCAGGAAGAACTTCTTATGGCCCGGCGGGTAGTCGTCGAGGGTGGCGAAGACTTCGTAGCCGCGCTTCTCGTAGAAGGGGCGGGCCTGCCAGGTGTGGGTGTCGAGATGCGCCGAGTGGCAGCCGCGCTGGCGGGCATAGTCCTCGGCGGCGTCCATCAGGCGCGTGGCATGGCCCTGCCCGCGCAGCGCCTCGTCGACCCAGAGGATCGAGACGAACAGCCAGTCCGACCAGAGGTAGCCGAGCAGGCCACCCAGGGTTTCGCCCTTCTCGCCCTTCAGGAAAATCTTGCAGGGATAGTAGTCGGACCGGCCCGTGCGGCTGGCATTGAACATCGACAGACGCTCGCCCACGTAACCCGCCGCGCGCGCATTGTCGGGATCGAAGACGAGCTCGATCTTTTCCATATCAGCGCATCGCGGCGCGCTGGCGGACCAGCGCCAGCACGCTGCGGCCGATCGGCATGTCGACGCCGACCCATTCCGCCATCTCGACGACGGCGCCCAGCAGCGCCTCGATCTCGAGCGGCCGGCCGCGCTCCAGATCCTGCAGCATCGAGGTCTTGTGCGCGCCGACTTCGGCACCGCCGGCGATGCGCTTGTCGACGTTGATGGCGAACTTCGCGCCGAGCTTCTCGGCGACGGCCTGGCCCTCGACCATGAGGGCGCGGCAGACGGCATGGGTGCCGGGGTCGCCGATCACCTTGTCGAGTGTCGCGCCGGTCAGCGCGCTGATGGGATTGAAGGCCATGTTGCCCCAGAGCTTGACCCACAGCTCGTCGCGGATGCGCGGCCGTACCGGCGCCTTGAGCCCGGCCTTGATCAGGAGCTCCGACAGCTTCGCCGCACGTTCGCTGCGGCTGCCGTCCGGCTCGCCCAGGGTGAAGCGGTCGCCATAGGTGTGGTGGATCACGCCGGGCTCGACCACATCGGCGGCCGGATAGACGATGCTGCCCAGAACCTGCGACGGCGGCAGCGCGGCCGTCAGCGCCCCGCCGGGATCAACCGACTCGATGCGCTTGCCTTCGAATTCGCCGCCGAGCTTGTAGGTGTACCACCAGGGCACGCCGTTGATCGCCGCGACGATCGTGGTGTGCGGCCCGATCAACGGTTCGAGCTGCGCCATTGCCGGCAGCAGGGAATGGGCCTTCAAGGTCAGGACGAGATAGTCCTGCGGGCCGATCTCCTTCGGATCGGTGACGACGCGGGGTTCCGTCACCGTCTCCTTGCCCTCGCTCAGCAGGACGAGGCCCCTTGTGCGCAGCGCCTCGCCGTGAGGGCCGCGCGCCACCACGGTGACGGGCGTGCCGGCCATTTCGAGCTTGGCCGCCATCAGGCCGCCGATCGCACCGGCGCCGAAAACGCAGATCGAGGTCACGGCGCGATCCTCAGGCCTTCGCTTCGCCCAGGCCGAGCTTGGCGGCGAGGCCGATGCGCTGCAGCTTGCCGGTGGCGCCCTTGGGGATCTCGCTCACGAACACGACCTTGCGCGGCACCTTGAAGTCGGCGGCGTGCTTGGCCACGAAATCGCGCAACTCGCGCTCCGTCGCCTCCAGCCCCGCCCGCAGCACCACGACCGCGCCGACATCCTCACCCAGCATGGGATGGGGAATCGCGAAGGTCACGACCTGCTCGACCGCCGGATGGTCCATCAGGATCGTGTCGACCTCGATCGGGCTGATCTTCTCGCCGCCGCGGTTGATGATCTCCTTGAGGCGGCCCGTCAGGAACAGGTAGCCGTCCTCGTCGAAGCGGCCCTGGTCGCCGGTGCGGAACCAGCCGTCGGCGAAGGCCTTCAGGTTGGCATCGGGATTGTTGTCGTAGCCCGCCGTGACGTTCGGCCCCTGGATCACGACTTCGCCGATCGTGCCCTGCGGCAGGAAGTGGCCGGCCTCGTCCATGATGGCGATCTTCGGACCGGCCGGCAGGCCGACGGCACCCGGCTTGCGCTTGCCGGGCGGCAGCGCGTTGGACGCCATCTGGTGGCTGGCCTCGGTCATCCCGTAAGCCTCGATCACCGGACAGTCGAACGCCGCTTCGAGCTCGAGCATGACCTGCGGCGGCAGCGACGCCGACGAGGAGCGGATGAACCGCAGCTTGGCAGCCTTCGCGGCGTCGGCATGGCTGCGCAGGCGCGTGAGGATCGCCTGATGCATGGTTGGCACCGCCGTGTACCAGGTGGGCTTCACCTCCTCGAGCTGGGCGAAGAAGCGCAGCGCGTTGAAGCCCGGGGTGCACGACACCGATGCGCCGGCGCCCAGCGACGAGAGCGTCGCGGCGATCAGCCCGTGGATGTGGAACAGCGGCATGATGTTCATGCAACGGTCGTTCGGCGTCAGCGCCAGCGACGCCGCGATATGGCGCGCCGAGGCCGCGAGGTTGGCCGTCGACAGCGGCACGATCTTGGGCCGCGCCGTCGTGCCCGACGTGTGCAGCACCAGCGCGATCTCGCCGTCGACCGACGTGCCGGGCGTGGCGGCTTGCGCGGGCTTCAGCGCCGAGACGTCGAGCGTGAAGCTGCCGGCGGGACCGTCGGCGTTCGGAATCAACTCGATGATCGGCACGCCGACCTTCGCGGCCATCGCCCGCACCGGGCTGTCCATGCCCTGCTGCACGATCACGGCCTTGGGCTTCAGGTCGTCGAGATAGAACTCGAACTCGTCGGCGCGATAGGAGGGGTTGAGCGGCGCCGAGCTGGTGCCCGACGCGACGGCGATGAACGAGGACGCCATCTCCGGTCCGTTGGGCGCGACCATGGCGACCCTGTCGCCGCGGCCGATGCCGACGGCATTGAGGGCCGCCAGCGTCTCGTCGGTCAGCTTCTTCAGGTCGCCATAGGTGAGCCACGGCCGGCCCGGCGCGCCGATCGCCGGCGCATCGGGCTTGCCCGCCGAGGTGACGTCATAAACGGTCTTGATCATCGTCTTTCCTTCAGGCCGCCGCCTTCTCGTCGGCCATGATGCGATCGTAGGCCGGCAGGGTCAGGAACTCGTAGAACTGCGGCTGCTCGACCAGGTCGATCATGAGCTGGGCGGCGTCCTCGTAGCGGCCCTTGGCATAGGCTTCCTCGCCGATCTGCGCCTTCACCTTGTCGTTCTCCTCGCGCACGATCTCGCGGACGAGTTCCTTGGTGATGGCGCGGCCGTCGTCGAGCCTCTGGTTGTGGCGCACCCACTGCCAGACCTGCGCGCGGCTGATCTCGGCGGTGGCGGCATCTTCCATCAGGTTGAACAGCGGCACGCAGCCGATGCCGCGCAGCCACGCCTCGACATAGCCGATGCCGACGGCCACGTTCTGGCGCAGCCCCGCCTCGGTCTTGGGACCCGTGGGGATCTGGATCAGGTCGGCGGCCGTGACGTTCACGTCCTGGCGCTTGCGCGCGATCTGGTTGGCTTCCTTCATCACCGCGTCGAACTCGCCCTTGGCGATCGGCACCAAGCCGGGATGGGCGACCCAGGTACCGTCATGGCCGTCGCCGGCCTCGCGCTTCTTGTCGGCGTGGACGCGGCCCATCGCCTCCTCGTTCGCCTTCGGATCGTTCTTGATCGGAATCTGCGCCGCCATGCCACCCATCGCGTGCACTTCGCGGCGGTGGCAGGTCTTGATCACGAGTTGGCTGTAGGAGCGCAGGAAGTGCGAGGTCATGCCGACCGTGCCGCGATCGGGCAGCACCGCCCACTCCTGCTCGCGGAACTTCTTGATGAACGAGAAGATGTAGTCCCAACGGCCGCAATTGAGGCCGGCCGAGTGATCCTTCAGCTCCCACAGGATCTCGTCCATCTCGAAGGTGGCGACGATCGTCTCGATCAGCACCGTGGCCTTGATCGACTTCTGCGGCACGCCGAGCGCGTCCTGTGCCGCAACGAACACGTCGTTCCACAGCCGCGCCTCGAGATGGCTTTCGAGCTTCGGCAGGTAGAAATAGGGGCCGGTGCCGCGCGATAGCGCTTCCTTGGCATTGTGGAAGAAGTAGAAGCCGAAATCGAACAGCGAGCCCGACATCGGCTTGCCGTCGACCGTCATGTGCTTCTCGAGCAGGTGCCAGCCGCGCGGACGCACGAACAGCACCGCGGTCTGGTCGTTCAGCTTGTAGGACTTGCCGCTGTTGGGATCGACATAGTCGATCTGGCGGCGCACCGCGTCGGCCAGATTGTACTGGCCCTCGACCATGTTGGCCCAGGTAGGGGTCGAGGCGTCCTCGAAGTCGGCCATGAAGACGTTGGCGCCGCAGTTCAGCGCGTTGATGATCATCTTGCGGTCGACCGGTCCGGTGATCTCGACCCGGCGGTCGAGGATGTCCTTGGGCAGCGGCGCGACCGTCCAGTCGCTCTCGCGGATCTTGGCGGTCTCGGGCAGGAAGTCCGGCTTCTCGCCGGCATCGAGACGCTTCTGGCGCTCGACGCGGAGCGCCAGAAGCTCTTCGCGGCGGGCATTGAACTTACGCTGGAGGTCGGCGACGAAGGCGACTGCCTCTTTGGTGAGCACCTTTTCGAAGCCGGGCTTGAGGGCACCGTCGATCGTCACGCCCGCCGGAAGGTCCAAAGCCGCCATTCTCGTTCCCCTCGAAATTCTTTCGGATACAGTCGAAAGGGCGATTTACCGCCGTCCACTTCCTTAGGCGAGTCTGAATTGGCGTTTTGCCGCGTGGCACGCCGGTTGCGGTCCGGAGGGCGAGGAGCGGCGACATCGCTCGGGGGGAGAAGATCGATGCCTGACCACACCGTCCACCCGGTGGATGAAAAGCCGCCCCTGGCCCAGCTGCTTCCCCTCGGCCTGCAACACGTCCTCGTGATGTATGCCGGCGCCGTCGCGGTTCCCCTGATCCTGGGCGGGGCGATGAAGCTTCCCAAGGAGCAGGTGGCGGTTTTGATCAATGCCGACCTGTTCGCCTGCGGCATCGCCACCTTGATCCAGAGCATCGGCATCCGCGGCTTCGGCATCCGGATGCCGGTGATGATGGGGGTCACCTTCGCCGCGGTCGCTCCGATGCTGGCGATGGCCGCCGATCCGCGCCTCGGCCTGCTCGGCATTTATGGCGCGGTGATCGGCGCCGGCCTGTTCGGCATTGTGGTGGCGCCGTTCATCAGCCGGCTCCTGCCGCTGTTTCCACCGGTGGTCACCGGGACCATCATAACCGTCGTCGGCATTTCCCTGTTGGGAGTCGGCATCAATTGGGCGGCGGGCGGCGCCGGCAATCCGCGCTTCGGCAACCCCCTCTATCTCGCCGTGTCGTTCCTGGTGCTTCTGATCATTCTCGGCGCCACGAAGTACTGCACGGGCTTCTTCGCCAACATTGCCGTCCTTCTGGGACTGATCGCCGGATTCGGCGTGGCGCTCACGCTGGGCGAGGTGAGTTTCGCCGGCGTCGCCCAGGCCGGCTGGGTCGAGCTTGTCCATCCGTTCCAGTTCGGCTGGCCGACATTCGACCTGCTGGCCATCCTCACGATGAGCCTGGTCCTGATCGTGGTGATGATCGAATCGACGGGTGTATTTCTCGCCCTGGGCGAGGTGACCGACCGGACGATCGGCCGGGAGGAAATGACACGGGGCCTGCGCGCCGACGGTCTCGGCACCCTGATCGGCGGTGTGTTCAACACGTTCCCCTACACCTCATTCTCGCAGAATGTCGGGCTGGTCGGCATCACCGGCGTGCGCTCGCGCTGGGTTACGGCGACCGGCGGCGTCATCATGCTGGTGCTCGGCCTGTTCCCCAAGATCGCCACGATCGTCGCCTCGATCCCGCAGTTCGTGCTGGGCGGCGCCGGCATCGTCATGTTCGGCATGATCTGCGCCACCGGCATCCGCGTCCTGTCGCGCGTCGACTTCCGCGGCAATCCCGGCAACACCTACGTCGTTGCGGTCAGCATCGGCCTCGGCATGATCCCGCAGGTTTCGGAGAGATTTTTCGTGCACATGCCGAAAGCCCTCAGTCCCCTCTTGCATAGCGGGATTTTATTGGCTTCGATCGCCGCCATAGCGCTCAACGCCTACTTCAACGGCATGCGCAGTGGCGCGGCGGCAGTGGCCGACGCCACGGCAGCCGGCCGGGAAGCCGAGACCGCGCACTAGGTCTGCGCACCAGAGGATCAATGGACCCGTACGTCGTCGAGTGGCTCAATCTGATCCTGCGCTGGGCTCACATGATCGTGGGTATCGCCTGGATCGGCGCCTCCTTCTATTTCATCTGGCTGGACAACCACCTGCACAAGCCGCTCGACCCGGCCGACGAGGCCAAGGGGATCGGCGGCGAGGTCTGGGCGGTCCATGGCGGCGGCTTCTACACCGCCAAGAAATTCAAGGTCGCCCCGGAGCGGCTGCCCCCGGAACTGCACTGGTTCAAGTGGGAAGCCTACACGACCCTGGTCACCGGCTTCTTCCTGCTCTGCCTCGTCTATTACTACGGGGCCGAGGTCGCGCTGATCGACCCCTCGGTCATGCCGCTCACGCAGGTACAGGCCATCGCCATCGGGCTCGGCTTCCTCGTCCTGGGCTGGCTGGTCTACGATTTCCTCTGCCGCTCCGTGCTGGGCCAGGACGATGTCGTGCTGGGCGGCCTCATCTTCGTCTACTGCATCGCCGCCGCCTGGGCGCTCTGCCACATCTTTTCCGGCCGCGGCGCTTACATCCATTTCGGCGCGATGCTCGGCACCATCATGGTGTTGAACGTCTACTTCGTGATCATCCCCGGCCAGCGCGAGCTGGTGAAGGCCAAGGAAGAAGGCCGCGTCCCCGATCCGATCCACGGGCTGCGCGGCCGCCAGCGCTCAGTCCACAACACCTATTTCACACTGCCCGTGCTGTTCACGATGATCAGCAACCATTACGCGGGCCTCTACGGCCACGAATGGAACTGGGTGCTGCTGCTCACGATCTCGATGGCCGGCGCCCTGATCCGCGTCTGGTTCGTCCAGCGCCACAAGGGCAATGCCAACCCGCTGGTATTGGCCGCCGGCTTCGTGTTCATCGCCCTCACCGCCCTGCTCGCCCTGCCGAGGCCCAGTGCCGACGGTGGCGGACCGGTGGCCTTCGCCGAGGTCCAGCCCATCATCCAGGCGCGCTGCACGCCCTGCCACGCGGCGAAACCCACGCAGGAGGGCTTCCTGGCGCCGCCCAAGGGGCTATTGCTCGAGACCCCCGCACAAATTCACGCGATGGCCGCGGCCATCAACCAGCAGGCGGCCGCCTCGCGCGTCATGCCGCCCGGCAACATGACCAACATCACCGATGCCGAGCGCCGCATGATTGCGCGCTGGTTCAAAGGCGGCGCACAATAGGGCATGAACCTCCGCTCCCGCGGCGTGCCGTGGCGCCGTCTCCTGACGGCGGCGCTGGCGGCGGTCGCGATCTTCCTCTTCTGGACCCAGACTTCGGAGCGCGGCCAGCGCGAGGCCGCGCGTGGTCCCACGATCTCCGCCGAGGCGCGCGAGGCGGGCCAGAGCTGGGGCACGAGCGTGGGCTTCGCCGACCAGCGCCGCCTCGACGACCACTACCAGAAGCATGGCAACGAGTTCGGTCGCATCACCAAGCAGGACTATTTGCGCCAGGCGCAACTGCTGCGCGACGCGAAGGTCGGCGGACCAGTCCTCGAGACCGTGCGGCGCGATGGTGTCGTGACGCGTTTCGACCGTGACACCGGCGCCTTCATCGCCTTCAATGCCAACGGCGTCATACGCACCTTCTTCAAACCCAACGATGGCGAGCGCTACTACCGCCGGCAATCCGAAAGAGGGAACGATTGAACCCGCCGTCACCACCGCCCGGCCCGCCCAACGTGGCCGATCTGCAGGAACTGATCGACCAGTGGGCGACTTTCACCCGCGGACTCGAGCGGGAAGACTACACGTTCGATCTCGACAACTGGCTGAATGACGTCGACGTGCGAGAACTCATCCTCGAGGCCTTGCCGATGTTCAGCCGCGAGGAGATGGGCGACCACGCGCTGAAGCTCGACGAGGCCGATCGCGCGTTCATGGCGGCAACGCGCGACTTCAAGCGTTGCGTCTGGGGCGGCGGCATCGCCCGCAAGGAACATTGGACCCCCCAGAAGAACTGGTGGTACTTCCGCACACCGGCCCGCTCCAACGCCCAGCTTGAAGACGAGCTCGCCACGGTTCGCTAAGACGATGGCATGAGCACGCCGAAAATTCTGGTCGAGGCCCAGGGGCCGGTGACCACCATCACCATCAACCGGCCACAGGCCCGGAACGCTCTCGACAACGAGGCGGCACATGGGCTTGCCGACGCGCTACATGCCTTCGAGGCCGATGCTGGCGCGCGCGTCGCCGTGCTGACCGGTGCGGGCAGCACCTTCTGCGCCGGCGCCGACCTCAAGGAGCTGGGCTCGGGCACCGATTACTTTCCCTGGGCCGGCAGCGACGAGGGACCCCTGCGGGCGCCGCTGTCCAAGCCGGTGATCGGCGCCATCGAGGGTCATGCCTGTGCCGGCGGGCTGGGGGTCGCGCTGTTCTGCGACATCCGCATCGTCGACGAGACGGCGACCTTCGGCGTGTTCTCGCGCCGCTGGGGCGTGCCGATGAGCGACGGCACGACCGTGCGCCTGCCGCGCATCGTGGGGCAGGGCCGCGCCATGGACATGCTGCTCACGGGGCGCGCCGTCGGCGCCGACGAGGCGATCGCGATCGGTCTCGCCACACGCAAGGTGGCACGCGGCACGACACGCGCCGAAGCCGAGGCGCTGGCCCGCCAGATCGCGGGCTTTCCGCCCATCGCCATGACGTCGGACCGGCAGTCCGCCTACGAGAGTTTCGACCGCGACGAGGCCTCGGCGATCCGTCGCGAGATGGAACTGTCGCTCGACGCCCGGCGGCAGGAATCGCAGGGCGGCGCGGCGCGCTTCGCGCAGGGCGAAGGCCGCCACGGCGCCTTCAAGAAATAGAGTTCAAGAAGTAATCCAAGAGGTAGGGATATGCGGGCGCTTGTTTGTCATGCCTATGGTCCGGTCGACAGTCTGAAGGTCGAGGACATTCCACAGCCCGTGCCGAAGGCCGGCGAGGTGCTGGTCAAGGTCCGGGCCGCCGGCGTGAGCTTCGCCGCAATGCTGGGCGTGCAGGGCAAGCATCAGAACAAGCCCCCTCTTCCTTACGTACCCGGCAACGAGCTGGCCGGCCACGTCGTGGCGCTGGGCGACGGCGTGAGCAACGTGGCGATCGGTGACCGCATCGCCACGGGCGTCAGCCAGGGCGCTTTCGCCGAGTACGCGACGGCTGCAGCCGCCAACCTCGTGCCGATCCCCGAGATCATGCCCTATGCCGAGGCGACGAATTTCCCGACCCTCTATCCCACCGCCTACGGCGCCCTGAAATGGAAGGCCAACCTGCAGCCCGGCGAAGTGCTGCTGGTTCACGGCGCGGGCGGCGGCTCGGGCCTCACAGCGATCGAGGTCGGCAAGGCCATGGGCGCGATCGTGATCGCCAGCGCCGGCGGCGCCGACAAGCTGAAGGCGGCCCAGGAGGCGGGCGCCGATCACCTGATCGACTATCGCGCCGAGGACCTGCGCACCAAGGTGCTCGAAGTGACCGGCGGACGCGGCGCCGACGTGATCTACGATCCGGTCGGCGGATCGGCCTTCGATGCCTCGCTGCGATGCGTCGCACCCGAGGGTCGCATCATTCCGATGGGCTTTGCCAGCGGCACGGTTCCGCAGATCCCCGCCAACATCCTGCTCGTCAAGAACGTCACGGTGATCGGCTTCTACTACGGCTACTGGAACGGCTGGGGCGGCAAGGGCGTGCCGTCGCCGAAGGAAGCGGAGGCACTCGCCAAGCGCCGCGCCCTGGTGGCCGCCGCCCAGCAGGACCTCACGCGCTGGTTCACCGAAGGCAAGCTCAAGGCGACGGTGGCGGCAACCTACGATCTCGCAGATTGGGTGAAGGCATTTCGCCTGATCGAGGAGCGTACCGTGGTGGGCAAGGCCGTCCTCGTTCCGTAGCGCAGCGACTCTTGTCGGCTCCGCCGTCGTTCCGGCATAGTGGGCCGGCATGCCGGTCCAGTGGACGATCTCCAAGCCGCACCGACTCGTGATCGCCGTCGCGCGGGACGAGTTGCGGCTTGCAGACGTCGAACAGTATCTCGACGGCGTCGCCATCGCCGACGTGCTTCCCTACCGCAAGATTTTCGACATGACGCACGCCGCGGTGATGCTGACCGACGCCGACATGATGGTGCTCGGGGCCCGCATCCGCGCCTATCTCGAGGTGAGCAAGCTCGGCCCCCTCGCCATCGTGGCGGTCACCCAACGCGCCTACGAGCAGGCGAGCCTGTTCCAGGTCCTGGCCGAGGGCGACCGTCCGGTGAAGATCTTCCGCGAACTGCACCAGGCCCGCGAGTGGCTGGACGGCTTCGACACGGACTCCCGGTAGCGCAGCGGCCCGCTCTCGATCAGGCCGGCCAGACCTTTGGGAAGGTCTCGCATTCGAGCCGGTCGCCCGGCTTCAGACCATGGCCCTCGATGGGCGGAGAAATCTGGCCCACCCGGGCGCCATAGCGCGCATCGTCGCCGCACCAGCGCGTCGCCCAGGCGCGACGGCGGCGGGCGCTCGAACGGTTGCCCGAGGCGCCGTGCAGGGTGAGCGCGTGGAAGGCAATGACGTCGCCCGGCTCCATGTCCCAGGCGAGGAACTCGTGCTCGCCGCGCTCGGCATCGAGATCGGGCAGCGGCTCGAAGCGGCTGTCCTGGACCTGCAGGTCGACGCCGCCCTGCTTGAAGAACTTGGGCTGAAACCAGCGGCCCCAACGGTGCGAGCCCTTCACGTATTCGACGCAGGTCTCACGGTCGACGGGGTCGAGCGGCGTCCACAGTGAAATCACCTGCTCGCCGTCAATCGGATAGTAGGGCTGGTCGTGATGCCAGGGCGTGCGCTCCTGCGTGCCCGGCTCCTTCACCAGGAGATGGTCGTGATAATAGACGACCTCCTGCGAGCCCATGAGCTTCGCCACGATCTCGCGCGCGGGCGATTCGTAGACGAAGGCGCGGGCCGCGGGATGACGCTGCCAGAGCTGGAAGTCGACGAAGAAGAGACCGGGCGCGCCCTGCGGCGTGTTGATCCGCACCATCGGACCCGGACTCGCCATGTCGTCGTCTACCGCCGCGCGCATCCGCTCGATCCATTCCAGCGGAATGGCGTTGCGCAGGCAGACCGCGCCGTCTTCTCGAAAGCGGGCGATCTCGGCGTCGGTCGGCATTGCCATCGGACGTCAGCTTCCCTGCATCATGCGCAGCGGCGTGTAGACCAGGACCGTCTCGCCCTTCTGGTTCTTGACCAGGTTGGTGGTCCGCACCAACGCCCGCATCGGGTCCTTGGAGGTCGGCTTGATCTCGGTGACCTCGATCTCGACGTGAAGCGTATCGTTGACGTAGGTCGGGCCCTTGATATCGAAGCCCATCGACAGGAAGGCGAGGCCGGTTCCCTGCAGGGTCGTGGGGATCACCAGGCCCTCGGCCATCGAATAGACCAGGGCACCGGGGACGGGATGGCCGCCGCGCATGGGCGCATGCTCGCGAATGTATTCCCGGTTGGTGAACAGCTCCTCGGAAAAGCCGCAAAGGGTCACGAAATTCAGGAGATCGGCCTCGAAGATCGTTCGGCCATAGGTGATGAACGTATCGCCGACCTTCAGGTCGCGCCAGTTCCAGCCTTCCCCGAGCTGTTTCATGGGGCCGTTCCCTCAGTGAGCGTGGGCGAGAGTTGCGCCTTCGCGCAACTTGTAGAGCCTGCTGCAATAGGGACACTCGACGTGTCCTTCCGGGCCCAGGTTGAGGTACACTTTGGGATGGCCCAACGCGCCGCCACCGCCATCGCAGGCGACGCGGTCAGTATCGACAGTGATGATTTCAAACGGCTCCGTCACGATCCCACTCCTGTTACGCCGGCGAATGATAGCGGCCTCCGTGGCCGCGGTCATGCTCTCAGCCTGTGCCCCGACGGTCGTTCCGGCGGGCGGCCCGGTGCAGACGCCACGGCTGGCCGCCGACCGTTATGTCGCGGCCGACGGGACTTCGCTACCGCTGTCGGTCTGGCCTGCGGCAAACGGCGCCCCCAAGGCGGTCGTCCTGGCCCTGCACGGGTTCGGCGACTACCGCATGGCCTGGGAGGAGCCGGCCGGGACATGGTCCGGCGCCGGGATCACCACCTATGCCTACGACCAGCGCGGTTTCGGCGGCAGCCCGACCCGCGGCCGCTGGCCCGGCACCGAAACGCTGGTCGACGATGCCCGGACGGTCGCGGCGCTGGTGCGGGCCCAGCATCCCGGGGTGCCGTTCTATCTGGCCGGCGAAAGCATGGGCGGGGCGGTGGTGCTGGTGGCCGCCGATCGCGGAACCGAGTCGGATGGGCTGATCCTGTCGGCCGCGGCCGTTCGCTCGCGCGACACGTTCGGCCCGGTGGCCAGCGGCGGCCTGTGGTTCTTCGCCCACACCATCCCGTGGATGCCCGCCGGCCCGACCTCGATCGACTACAAGCCGACCGACAATCCCAAGACCATCGACAAGCTTCGCAACGACCCGATGATGCTGCGACAGCCGCGCCTCGACATGGCCTACGGGCTGGTCGACCTGATGGATGACGCGCGCGTGTCCGCGGCCCGCGTGAAGGAGCCCTATCTCATGATGTATGGGCTGGGCGACCGCATCGTGCCGCAGCAGCCGGTCAAGGCCGCCATCGAGATCATGCCGCCGCGGCCTGACTCGAAGCTGGCCTTCTACAAAGAAGGCTACCACCTGCTGATGCGCGACAAGGCAGGACCGGCCGTCACGGGCGACGTCGTTGCCTGGATTGCGGATCACGAGGCCCAGCTTCCGTCGGGCGCGGACGCCTCGAAGTCACTGCCCGAAATGGCCAGCCTCTGGGGATCGAAGCGCAGCGGTCAGGCGAGCGCTAGGCCCCGCAGCGAATGACGACCGAGGCAGCGCCGCGAATCTCCGACATGTCGCCGCGCGTCGGCATGTTTTCCATCTTCAACGTCTTGTAATCGCCGCCCGTCGCGCCGCACATCGCAACCGCCCGCGTCTGGCAGCCGCCGGGTTCCTTGCAGCTGATCGCGATGGCAGGCTTGCCGTCGGTCCAGGTCACCTGGGTCGCATTCGTTTCCGTCCGGGGATCCTCGCCGGGCGTGCTTTTCGCCATGCCGCAGGCCGCGACCAGACCCGCGATGCCCATCACGAACACCCACTGCATCGTCGATCGCGTCGTCATTGGCTCTCCCCCTTGGCCTCCCTGAAGAAGGCAATCGACAGTACCTCGCGCCGCAGGACAGGTGCAAGGTCGCGCGATTCGTGACCTACTGCGGAACATGAAGACCGGGTTCGGGATCGTCATCTCATGCGCCGTCGCATCGCTGGTGCTGCCCGCCGCTTGGGCACACGCGCAGCAGAGCAACGAGCAACTGGCGGCGCGCTGCGCCCAGCTCGGAGCGCTCTACGATCGTTACAATACGCAACGTGGCGAGGGCTCGAGCGGCCCCAACATGGCGCGTCTCGGGGCCGGCATCGACTGCCAGAAGGGCCGATACGAGCAGGGCATCAAGGCGCTGGAGGAACTCCTCCGGCGCAACCGCATTCCCTACCCGCCGGCCGGCTGAAGGATCACTTGCCCTTCAGCTTGAATTCGCGCCACAGCACGATGCCGCTGGCATTGTCGAGCGCCATGCCGTCGAGCTGCTTCTTCAGCTCGTAGGCGGTCGGGCGCCAGATGAGCGTGCTCTCCCCGCTCGCGCCCTCGAAGCGGCCCGTGCCGCCCGTCAGCTTGAACGTGCCGCGACAGCCGACCAGTTCGTAGCCGGCGCACTCCCACTCGCCCCAGGCGGTGGCGCCGTCGTAGGCCGTGAAGGTGCAGGCGCCCGCCGCGCTGGTCTTGCGGCTGGCCTGGTCGATCTTCGACGACAGGGCGCAGCCGACGCGGCCCGCCTGCTGCGGCCCCTCGTCGGTCTCGATGAACATGGGGCCGGCCAGATTGCCTGCCACGACGAGCTGCTCGTCTCCGGCCCGCACGACCGAGCCGTTGGCGAGCACCACCGCGAAAGCATTGAAGGTCTGTGTCTCGTCCTGCGCCATGGCCGGAGCGGCGGCCAGGAGAACCAGGGCGCCCGCCAGGGCGCGGCTGAAGATCGTCATGGGCCGCCTCACTTGAAATCGATGATGACGGCGTCGGCGCCGAGCGACACGGCCAGGCCCTGGCGGCGCGTCTTCAGGTCGATCATCACGCCGTTGGTGTTTTCCAGCCACATCTCGCCCTTGCCCTTGTCACCATAGGCCGCGCCGTAGCGCGCCTGGCCATAGGCGCCGGGGAACTGGCGCAACTCCTTCAGGTTATAGACGTCGCCGTAGGCTTCCATCTTGGAGACGCCGAACCCGCCCACCCCCAGGCCGCCGACAGAGAAGCGGTAGCTGCGGCCTTCATAGTGCAAGGTGCCGCTGCCGACGTTCCCGCTGCCGAAGAACGCCACCTGAACCTGCTCGATGTTGACCGTTCCTGACTTGACCCGCTGCTGGGCGATCGCCGGTGCCGCCAGCACCGTTCCCACCGCCCCGACGGACCCGATCAGTGCCTGCCGGCGCCCCAGCAGCCCTGCTTTCTTGACGCTCATCCAACTCTCCCCGATCAACCGTCGCCCCTCGTCACTCACCGACGACGGCCGTTGCCTCAATCTCGACCAGCAGCCCCGGCACGGCAAGCGCACTCACCGCCACCAGCGTCGATGTGACCACCGCACCCTTCAGCGACTTGCCCAGGGCCGTCGTCACGGCCGCCATGTCGCGGATGTCGGTCACGTAGATCGTGGTTCGCACCAGATCGCCGAGCTTCGCCCCGGCGGATTTCAGCCCCGCCTCGATCTTGCGCATGGTGATCGTGGTCTGCTGGGCGGCATCCTTGCCCTGGACCTGCCCCTTGGGATTGAGCGAAGTCGTGCCCGATACGAAGACGAACGGACCGCTCTTGATGGTGCGGACGTAGAAGCCCGCCACCTCGGTGCCGTCGGGAAAGACTTTCTTCGCCATGCCTTGCTCCAGCTTCGATGCGCTATGGTGGCACTTTAGGCGGCCGCTCGCGCCGGGCAAAGGAGGAAGCCGTGTCACTGGATCGCTATCGTACCGCCATCGTCACGGGCGCGAGCCGCGGTATCGGCGCGGCGGTCGTCCGCGAGCTCACGATCGGCGGACTCGACGTCTACGCCGTCGCCCGCTCCACCGAGGACCTGACGGAACTCGCCCAGGAAACCGGCTGCCGACCGATCGCGCTCGACATCTCCCATCGCGATGCGGTGCTGAGTGCCCTGGGCTCGCTCGATGCCGATATCCTGGTGAACAACGCCTCGGCCCCGGTGCGCGGCGGCGTTTCATGGGAGACCGCGCCCGACGACATCGCCACGCTGATGGACGTGAACCTGCGCGGCACGCTCAACTGCCTGGCCGCCGTCGTGCCCGGCATGCGGGCGCGCGGGCTCGGCCACATCGTCAATCTCGGTTCGACCTCGGGCACCTGGGCGCTGCCCGGCATGCCGGTCTATGCCATGACCAAGGCCGCCATCCACAATCTCAGCCAGACGCTGCGCCTCGACCTGCACGGGTCGGGCGTGCGGGTCACCGAGATCTCGCCGGGCAGGGTCGAGACCGGTGCCCATCTCGGCCTGATGGAGGATCGCGAGGAAGGACGGCGGCGTTTCTACGAGGGATTCGAAACCCTGCAGCCGACCGACATCGCCGAGGCGGTGATGTTCGTGCTGGGCGCGCCGCAGCGCATGGATGTGAGCTTCATGGAGATCGTGCCGACCGACCAGTCGTATGGCGGTTCGCAATTCCACCGCCGGCGCTGAAGTCCGGCACGTCGCTTGCAGAGCGATCGTCCGTCGATCAATCAGGAAATCATGGACCTCAAGAATCTCGCCGCCATCCTCGACCCGCAGGCGCCGGCCGACCGGCCCTTCATCATCCAAGTCTCGCACGAGGGCGACGAACAGCTGCGCCTGAGCTACGGCGAAGCGCGGCTCCGCATCGCCGCCCTGGCGCGCGGCCTGCTGAAGCGCGGGCTCGGGCGCGGCGAGGCCGTGGCCATCGTCGCGGCCAACAGCGCCGACTATCTCGTGCTCTACATGGCTACCATGGCGGCCGGACTCGTGTCGGTCTGCGTCAATCACAAGCTGCCGCGCGAAACCGTCGCGCACATCATGAAGGACTCGGCCATCAAGCTCGCGGTCGCCGACGCCGAGCGCGCGCCGCTGGTCGGTTCGCTGGTGCCGACCGTCGCCATCGAGGAACTCGACAGACTGCTGGACGCAGGGTCGTTCGAGCCGGTCGACATGGCGCCCGAGGAAGTCGCCATGATCCTCTACACGTCGGGCTCGACGGGCCTGCCCAAGGGCGTGCCGCTCACGCATGGCGGCTACCTCTGGGCGACCGGCGCCACGCCCGAGCAGCGCCCCGCCATCGAAGATCAGAAGATCATCATCGCCGCGCCGCTGTTCCACATGAACGGCCTGTTCAGCGCCAAGCTGGCGATGATCAACGGCGGCACGATCGTGCTGATGACCAACTTCACCGCCCGCGGCTTCATCCGCGCGATCGATCGCCAGCGCGTCGCCATGATCACCTCGGTGCCGACCATGCTCGCGCTGGTGATGCGCGAGACGGAGGAACTGGCCAGGGCGGACCTGGGCTGCGTCACGACGGCGGTCACCGGCTCCGCGCCCTCGACGGCGGAGTTCTTCGAGCAGATGCACCGGCTGTTTCCCAATGCCGAGACGGCCAACAGCTGGGGCACCACGGAGTCGGGCCCGCTGGGCTTCGGCCCACATCCCGACGGCGTGCCGAAGCCGATGGGTGCGCTGGGCTATCCGCGCGCCAACATCGAGGTGAAGTTCATCGGCGGTGCCGAGATTGGCCCGACGCAGGGCGTGCTGCACATCCGGACGCCGGCGCTGATGAGCGGCTATCTCAACCGCGAGGCCGATACAAGCAAGCGCCTGATCGACGGCTGGTACGACACCGGCGACGTGATGCGGCGCGACGAGAACGGCTTCGTGTTCTTCGTCGGCCGCGCCGACGACATGTTCCAATGCGGCGGCGAAAACGTCTATCCGGGCGAAGTCGAGAAGCTGCTCGGCCGGCATCCCGACGTGGCGCAGGCCTGCGTCGTGCCGGTGCCGGACGAGATCAAGTACCAGCTCCCGGTCGCCTTCGTCGTCCGCAAACCCGGCACGTCACCGACGGAGGAAGCCTTGCGCCGCTTCGCCCTCGACAACGGCCCGGCCTACGCCCACCCGCGCGCCGTCTGGTTCGTCGACGAGCTGCCGCTCGCCGGCACGAACAAGATCGATCGCAAGACCCTGGTCGACCGCGCCGTCGCGGCCTATGCGAGAAACGATGCGAAGCGGGTCTGACCTGCAGCTATAAAACCCGTCGTGGCGACCCGAAAAAAGGAACGCGAGCATACAAAGATTATTTTAATGAAAAAACCGCGAAACCGAAATAAAAAAAAA
>NZ_JBQVQG010000036.1:0-18987 GCF_052439685.1 Reyranella sp. | reverse complement strand
CGAGGCCACGGGGGTCTGACCTCCAGCTAAAAACCCCGTCGTCTCCACCTACCCTCCCCCCGGGCCGCCCCGACGGAGATGTTTCAGGAATCCGCCGTGAAGCCGATCTTCTTCACGATCGGACCCCAGCGGTCGTAGCTTGCCTTCAGGAGTGCGCCGAGTTCTTGCGGCGTCGAGGACTTCATCTCGAGGCCCATGACGGCGAGACCTTCGATCACGTCCTTCTGGGCGAGAGCCGCGCGCAACGCTTCGTTGGCGCGCATCACGACCGGGGCCGGCGTGCCGCCCGGGGCGAAGAAGCCGAACCATTCGGAGAAGACGAGATCCTTGTAGCCCTGCTCGGCGAAGGTCGGAACGTTGGGCGCGAAGCGGCTGCGGGTGGCGCCCGAGACGCCGAGGAAGCGCGCCTTGCCGGCGGCCACCTGCTGGGTGAACTCGCCGACCGGGCCGGACACCGCCTGGATCTGGCCACCGACCATGTCCTGCACGGCGGGCTGCGTGCCGCGATAGGCGACATGCTTCAGCTCGACGCCGCCCGCCTGCCCCAGCAGCACGCCGATGAAGTGCGGCACGGAGCCGGCGGCGGGCGAGCCGTAATTGGCCTTGTCCGGGTTGGCTTTGCACCAGGCCAGGAACTCCGGGATGTTCTTCACGCTGTCGGGCACGGCAGGACCGACGCAGAAACCGAAATCGAAGATGCAGGCGAGCGTCACCGGGGTGACGTCGGTGAAGGCGTCGTAGGCCAGTTTTTTGTAGATGTGCGGATAGATCATCAGCATCGAGGCGGGCGTCTGCAGGATGACACTGCCGTCGGTCGCCGCCCCCTTCATCGACTGGATGGCGATCTGGCCGCCGGCGCCCGCCTTGTTCTCCACGAGGGCGGCCTTGGTATAGGCCGTGCCCCTCAGCCCCTCGGCGACGCGGCGGCACAGCGTGTCGGACGTGCCGCCCGGCGGGAAGCCGGTGACGACGCGCACGGTCTCGAGCGGCGGGGTGCCCTGCGCACCCGCCCGGCCCGCGAGTCCCAGGGTGGCCAGCGCGGTGGCCGCGCCCGTGACGCGGACGAACCCGCGGCGGTTGTAGTCGGTCATCTCATTCCTCCCGGTCGGTTCTTGTGGGCGGACTGTCGCCCAAACGCGGCGCGCCGCCAAGCCCAACCGCCGCTTCCGGCCGCGCTATTTGCGCGTCACGGCGTCGAGTTCCGGCAGCGGGAAATCCTTCCAGCCCGGCACTTCGGAAACCTCCGGAAACGCCTCACCGAACGGCTTCGTGGCGTCGATGCCGACCGACGAGGAGTAGCCCCCGTCGGTATAGGGATCGAGCGGCGCGGCGGCGGTGCGGTCGACGACGAAGACATCCTGGCTCGGCTTGACGCGGAACGACTGCGCCCACTCGACCTCGGCGGCGTTGCGGATGTCGATGTCGGGATCGACGGCGATCACCCACTTGGGATGGAGGTTGCCGGCCATGGTGGCGAGGATGGCCTGCCGTGCCTCGCCCTCGTAGCGCGGCTTCATCGCGATCACCACGTAGGTCTGCACGCCGCCCGAGCTGTTGATCGAGATGTCGCTGATCGTCGGGAACTGTGCCTGGAGCTGGCGCAGGATCGAAGTCTCGAACGGGATCTGCTTCAGGACGTGGTTCTCGGTGATCGGCTTGCCGGTCAGCAGGCCCTGGAAGATCGCGTTGCGGCGATGGGTGATCGCAGTGATGCGGGCAACCGGCTTGGGCGAGGCCGGCGTGTAGTAGCCGGTATATTCGCCGAGCGGGCCTTCCATCTTCTGCGTCTTCGTGTCGACGACGAACTCGATCACGATTTCGGCCCAGGCCGGCACCTTCAGGTCGTTGCTGACAGCCTTCACCAGCTCGACCGGCGCGCTTCGCAGGCCGCCGGCGACGAACCAGTCGTTGGTCGCGTCGCTCGACTGGACCTGGCACGAGAACATGGTCAGCGGATCGACACCGATGGCGACCGCGCCGTGCAGCTCCTTCCCCATCACGACGGCATGGGCCATGTTCTTGCCGAAGCGATGGTTCGGTGCCGAGAACACCCCCAGCTCCTTCGGGCCATGCACCTGGAAGCGGTAGTTGCCGATGTCGGTAATGCCGGTCTCGGGATTCTCCGACACGACGATCCCTGCGGTGATGTAGGGGCCGCCGTCCCTTGGGCTGTAGATCGGCACCGGCAGCTTCGTGACGTCGATCGCATCGCCCGTCAGCACGACGTCCTGGCAGGGCGCCGTGCCCTTGAAGTCGACGGGCGCGATCGGGTTGTTGATGCCCTTGAGGACCTTCTCGTGGATGGTCCGCTCGGTCGCCTCGAACGCCATCAGCGCCAGCCTGCGGTTGCCGTAGACGCCGGCGACCAGCGGGAAGTCCGTGCCTGTCTGCGCGAACAGGAGCGCCGGGCCCTGGATCGCGCTCGTCTTGGCGAGCGCCTTGGCGATGTCATACTTGGGCGAGACGGGCCGCGCGATCTCGACGAGCTCGCCCGCATTCTTCAGTTCCGTCAGGAAGGCACGCAGATCTTGATACGGCATGGTCAATCCTTCCTGAAGGTTCACGAGTACAAGGCATGATGCGTAGATTTCTCGCCGATATCCGTCGCCACGACATCGAAGCGGCCATCCGGGTCGCCGTGGCGGTGGGCCTGCCGCTGTTGGCGCTCGAGGCCATCGGCCGCCTCGACCTCGCCGTCTACGCCGCGTTCGGTGGGCTGGCGATGCTGTACGGCCACAGCGAACCCGCGAAGCGTCGCGTCGAAACCCAGCTCGTCGCCGGCACAGGCCTCGTACTCACGATGGCGGCGGCCATGGCCTGGTCGGCGTCGCACGCCCCCCTCCCCGTGCTCGGCGGGCTGCTCGCTCTCACGGTGATGGCCGCCGTGACCCTGGGCGCGGCGATGCGCTGGATACCGCGCGGAGAGATGTTCTTCGTGCTGGTGCTTCTGATCGTCGCCGCCATTCCCACGGAATGGGAAAAGCTGCCGCTTGCCATCGCCGTCGGCGCGGGAGGCGCGGCCTTCTCGGTATTGCTGGCCGTGCTCAACCGTATCGGCGCCCCTGCCGATGAACCGAAGCCCGATGGATGGCAACGGCGCCTCGCCGCGGGCTATGCCGGTCTCGACCGTGGCCAGCACCTGGTCCTGCTCGCCGCTGCCACGCTCGGCGTCCTGGCCGCCTGGATGCTGGCACTTGCCTTCGGCTTGGGACACCCCTTCTGGGCGGCCGTCACCGTGGCGGCGCTGATGCCGGCACTCGCCGCCAGGGACGTGTGGCAGCGCGCGACCTATCTCATGATGGGCACCCTGGGCGGCGTCGGGATCGCGACCGTCCTGTTCTCGTTCGACCCCGGCCCTCTCGCACTCATCGCGATCATCATCGTCTGCCAGGCCGTCGCGGAGATCGCGGTGTTGCGCAATTACGGCGTCGCCCTGCTCTTTTTCTGCCCGCTCGCCATCGGCATGAGCAACCTCAGCCGCGGCGCACCGTGGCCGCCCATCCTGGTCGACCGCGTGGTCGAGGCGGCGCTGGGCGTGGCCGTCGCCTTCCTCACGATCTTCGTGGGACGCAGGATTCTCAAGGTCACTTGAGCGAACGGATCGCACACGGAACCTACTGCTGGTCGGTGACCTGGAAGGGAATGTCGCCCGAGACGGCCTTGGTTCCCTGAATCGTGACCACGGTCCAATGCAGCATGTAATCACCCGGCGGCAGGGTCGGCGCCGCCGCGAACAAGACCTGCGGTGAGGATTCCAGGCGAGGATGCAGGCGCTCGATCACCTTGCCGCCCTGCGTGATGACCAGGGTCGACTTGATGTGATCGACGGGCCGGTCGAACCGCACGAAGAAGGCACTGCTCCTGGCGCCAATACGGGCATGAGCCGCCGGTGTCGATTCCATGACGCGGACGTCGTCCGATGGCTGCTGGGCCTGCGCCAACGAGCCTGCAGTGCCCACTGCCGCCAAGAGGGCGGCGATGGCGAGGCGTCTCTTCATCATTTGCCGCTCCGGCGTTTGGCGACAGCCGGCTTTTCCACGCCGGAGGGGCCGGTCCATCGCGGGAAGGTCTTGGTGTCGAGGCCGAACAGGTCGAGCACGCGCGCGACGGAATGGGTCACGATATCGTCGACCGTCTTGGGCCGCGTGTAGAAGGCCGGCGACGGCACCGCGACGATGGCCCCCATCTCGGTGACCGCCAGCATGCTCTTGATGTGGCCGGCATGCAGCGGCGTCTCGCGGAACATCAGCACGACCCGCCGCCGCTCCTTCAGGCAGACGTCGGCCGCCCGCGCGACGAGGCCCGACGTCACGCCCGTCGCGATCTCGCTGAGCGTGCGCACCGAACAGGGCGCCACGATCATGCCCATCGTCTGGAACGAGCCGCTCGAAATCGACGCGGCAATGTCGCCCGGCGCATAGACGTGATCGGCCAGCGCCCGCAGGTCCGAGGCCGACATGTCGGTCTCGAGCGACCGCGTCTGGTCGCCCGCCTTGGAGATCACGAGATGGCTCTCGATCTTCAACGCCCGCAGCGCCTCGAGCATGCGGATGCCATAGACCGTTCCCGAGGCGCCGGTGATGCCGACCACCATGCGACGCAGGGGTTCGCTCGCTGCCGTTTGAGGCACCTCAGCCGCCGGTCTTGATGTGGCGCGGGTCCGAGTGGTTCAGCGGCGCCGGTTTCGCCTCCCACGAGAACGGTGTGTCGGAGAGCGTGTAGCGGTACCACGGCGGATCGTTGGTGCGGCCGAGCTTGTGGCGCAGGTTGCCGAACGCGCGATAGAGCACCGGATAGGGCTGGCCATGATACTGCTTCAGGATGTCGTGCCAGGCGCGCGGCGCGGCGCGGATGAACGCCTCCATGTCCTTCGTCAGCTCTTCTTCCGTCATGATCTTCAGCCCGGCCGGCGGATCGCCCAAGTCGGTGACGGTGCTGCGGACGAACTCGTTGGGATTCCATTCCGGCCCCAGCGGCACCGTGCAGTCCATGCCGATCTTGGAGGAGATGCCGAGCGTCGTGCTCTTGGGATCGACGGTCATGGTGTTGAGCCCGTCGAGCCGCACCGTGTCCCTGTCCGGCATGTAGCGATAGGCCATGGCGGCCAGAACCGCCTGGTCGTCCCAGATGTCGACGTCGGTGTCGAACACCATGGCGATCTTCGGCAGTCCCTGCTTGGAGCAGGTCAGCATGATGCCCAGCGCCTGTTTGGAGTCGCCGGCGCCGAGCGGATGGATCTTGGCGTAGGCGATGTTGGACAGGCCGCCCAGCGGGCAGCGCACCTCGCGCACGTCGATGCCGCCCTGCTTCAGGCCATTGAAGAGGTCCGCCTCGATGGCCGGCAGCTGCAGCATGTTGTCGGTGTACCAGGGATGCAGGCCGCCGATGGTGCAATGCTGGAAGATGCCGCCCTTGCGGTAGGTCATCGCCTTCACCTTGAGGCGATAATTGTGCTTGATGCCGCCGCCGTACATGCCGGTGAACTCGCCATACGGGCCCTCGTCGTAGACGAGGCCCTCGAGCGCCATCAGCTCGCATTCGAGCACGATCTCGGCGTTCGCCGGCACCATCACGTCGATGGTCTCGCATTTGATCATCCTGGCCGGCGCGCCATAGAAGGCGCCGAGCACCTCGAAATCGTCGGTGTCGGCCGTGACGCCGACCAGCGCCGCGATCTTGTCGATGGTGGGCCCGCCCAGCACGATCGCGACTTCGAGATTCTGCCCCTTCGCCGCCGCCGCCATCGCGTGGATGCGCTGGCGGTGCGAGGTGCAGGTCATGTCGACCGACTTCTCGTTCTTGGTGCGGAACATCGAGCGGTAGATGCCCCAGTCGTAGATGCCGGTGTCGGGATGCTTGCTGATGAAGAGATTGTCGTTGGTGTAGGCGTGGCCGTCGCGATCGTGATGCAGGAACAGTGGCAGACGCGTCAGGTCGACATCGTCGCCCTTCAGGATCACTTCCTTGCAGGGCGCCGTCGTCACCGTCTCCCACTTCACGCGGCCCTTGGAGCGGGCGACCATCTCGAGGCCGGTCTTCGTCTTGTCGCAGCCCATCGCCCAGGCGAACATCTCCTGGTTCGAATAGGCGTTGGCCAGCACCGAGAATTCCGTGTCCTTGATCTTCTCGATCAGCACGGCCTTGGTCGGATTGGCCTCCATGATCTTCGGCACCTGGTCGACACGCACCTCGTCCTTGATGCGCACGAGGAAGCCGGCCTTGTCCATCGACTCGACGAAGTCGGAAAGAGACTGCTGCATGGTCTTACCCGAATGAAAGCGGAGATCAGGAATAGGCCGGCGCGGTCCTGCCATGCTCGGCATAGGCCCGGAGGTGATGCAGCATCATGCCCCACAGGGCATTGCACTTCTCGAAGTTACCCTTCTGATGCGGCCAGCCGGAATGGGCGAAGGTGAGGTGGACACGCCCGTGCGGCGTCGTGCCGAGGTTGAAGGAGACGCTGGTACCGGCCGCATCGCCCGGACCCTCGACGCACTTCCAGACGATGGCGTCAGCTCCTTGCGACGCCACCTCCCAGACGAACGTCGGCCCGTCGGCGTATTTCAGGGTCCATTGGCTCCCCGCGCCCGCCCCGCCCGAGACCTCGGCCATGGTCCACCCCTTCAGTCCCTCCGGGGTGGTGAGGGCAGCGTGCACCTTGGCGGCATCCGCCTTGATGTTGACGGCGTGACGAAGAGCGTGATCGGACACGGTTGGACCTCCCTTGGACCCTTAGCTGCTTCGCGGGCATGGCGCAGGCTGGATTTGTTCCGGCGACATTATCAGTCGGCATGAAGCGTTCAACCTTGCCCGCAGCAGGGGGAAATACCGGTTTTCCGGCCTTCCACGCCTCGCGTTGCGCCGCAGTGGTCCCTCCGGTATGTTCCGCCGCGCTGGACCCGTAGCTCAGCTGGATAGAGCGCTGCCCTCCGAAGGCAGAGGTCGTGAGTTCGAATCTCGCCGGGTCCGCCAGTCGCGTACAAAACCGCGAACATTCTGCCGACCTCCAGTTTGGCCAGTTGCCGCGGCCGCTAAAGCGGCCTTGTCGCTGAACACCCTGATTTTCCCATCGCCGACCTCGATCTGAGCGATGACCGATCGGAGGTAGGCCTTGCGGGCCTGCACGTCGGCCGCATCGAGCTTCTGGCACATCAACTGCGAGAAGGCCTCCAGCCGAGCCGGCGTAATGGCGGCGCTAGAGCGGGCTAGACTTGCCATCCGGTCGAGAGCAGCTTGGGCCACGTCCCTCTCCTGCTTCAGTGATAGAACCCGCTGCTTGAGTTCGGTGTCGAGCTCGACGACGCCCTCCTCGATGGCCCGGTAAAGACGGTTCAAACGATCACCTCGACCGGCAATCTCAGCCTCAAGAGACGCGCGGCGCGCCTGTACGGATCGATCCTGGCTACCTTGGCGTTCGACTAGCGCCTCAAGGATCCGGGCAAGCCTGTCGGCCCCGAACAGCTGCTCCTTCACATTGTCGACGATCAGTCCATCGAGCCTGACCATCGGCATATGCCGCCCCCGGCACACCGACTTGCCCTTTTGCTGGCTACCACCACAGCTGTAATAGCTGTATTCACGGCCGCGGCGGCGGGTGCCCGTGCGGGTCATTCCGGCGCCGCAGGAGGCGCAGACTGCGAGCCCTGTCAGCAGCGTCGGACCATTAACGATTCGAGGGGCAGTTACCCGGGGATTATTGCTGGCCAGCTGCCGCTGCACCCGATCATACAGATCGATTGGCAGGATGGTAGGGATGTCGATCTCCACCACCGACGCTGGGTCATGGAGCGCACCGGTCCGACGGTTACGGATGCCGTAGCGCCACTTGCCGGTGGCGTAGCAGGCATGCTTCAAAATCCGATGAAGGGGGCCAACGCCAAAGTGTGCGCCGCGCCGGGTCCGATAGCCATTTTGATTGAGCCAGCTCGTGGTCTCCTTGACGCCAAGCGGGCCCGACTTGCCGTCGCCTTCAGTGTATAGCTTGTAGATCAGCTGGACCGTCTCAGCCTCGACGGGATCAATCTCCAGCCGCTTCTTGATCTTGGCACCCCGGCGCTCGGCCTCGACCACCCGATACCCGAGCGGCGGCGTCGAGCCATTCCAAAAACCCTGCTTCGCCGACTCCCGCATCGACCGGGAGACGTTCTTGCCGTTCTCCTTCGACGTATACTCGTCGAAGATGCCGATGATTTGGCGCATCATGTCCTGCGAGGGGTCATCTCCCGTCGGCTGTGTAATGGAGACGACCTCGACACCGAGCTTGCGCAGGCTGCGGATGGTGAGCTCCATCTCGGCGCCGTTACGGTAGAAGCGCGAGAAGGAGTGAACCAGGATCACGTCGAAGCGGCGATCAGGTTCGCGGGCCTGTTCGAGCATACGTTGGAACACCGGCCGGCGATCGTCTGTGGCCGAAGCGCCCGGCTCGACGAACTCTTCGGTTACCATCCAGCCCCGGGCCTCGCAGTATCGCCGGGTCAGATCCCGCTGTGACGGCAGGCTCACATCGCCCGCGGCTTGGCGACCGGTGCTGACGCGCAGGTAGAGCGCGGCGCGCCTGGGGCTGTCGGGATCGAGACGGTTGGCAGCAAAAGCCATGGCCGGCGGCCTCCAATGATGCGGTGATGTTAGAGCGCGCGACGAGTATGATAGGCCGGTGGGTACCGCTATAGCGCGGACAGTCAGGCTTGCGTCAGGAAGATTTTTAGATCGTCGCCCAGCAGCCGGGCGATCGCATCCAGTTCGTCGGTCGCAATCTCCAGGTGGGCCGAGAGATCGCCTTCGATGGTGTACTCGTGTTCGCCTCCAAGCTGGCCCCGCCTGGCCACAGTATACTCTTTTACAGCGCCGCTACCTGGCCGAACGCGCGTGCGCACTGCCGCCGACCTGTTTGGCGGCAGACCTTGCTCGCTGTTGCGGGGAGCCGAGGGCTTCATCCGTTATAGGAATAGCCGCGGCTACTAAGCTCGTTGACGCCCCTCAGCCGGGGTGGTCGCAAATTGCGACCACACCCCCCTCCCGTCCGGCACTCGTGCGGCTAGATTCCATCGTCCCGACGTCGCCTGGTCGGCTTTTCCCGACGAATGGCCGGTCGCCGCCCCTTGGACCGGCGGGAGGCAATCACCGCCCCATAACGGTGGCCTGCCTCAATCTGATCTGCCAGGACGTACAACTCGCGACTGGAGCTGTCGCGATGCTGGAGAAGAGGGGTAACCAGCTTGATTAGATCGGGTCGCTCCAGCACGAGTGTCGTCGCGGCGCTGTGCCGGAACGCATGGGGGAACATGGGCGCTTCGAAGGCGGCTCCGGTTCGTTCCACGATCAGATTGTAAATCCCGCGCGCAGAAAGCGGCCCGCCACGCCTGTTGAACCACACGGCACCTTCCGCCTCCGGCGGGGGGTGCTTCGACCTGGCAGCCAGTACAGGCCGGAACTCGTCGAGATATCTCTGGATGAGCGCGGAGAGCTCAGGCCCCAGTCGCGCCTCATGGGGCCGATCCTCCTTCATTTCAGCGGCGGACCACGAGACCCTGTAGCCGTCCTTCTGCCGGGCGAGGTGCCGCCCGCCCCTCATCACCGAGACGGTGTCGAGCCGCGGTACGGCGAGCGCCATAAAGACGATGATCAACCCGTCACGATAGAGGACCGCCCCCTGATGTAGTGTTGCGCCGCCTTCCTCTACCGCCTGCCTCATCAGGGACACGCCAAGCTCCACGATTCGAGCGGTGTGCTGTGTACGCGCCTGTGTACGTCGCCGATCGGACGGTTCGGCGCGCAGCTTGTTGATGCCCTGCATGAGCCAGGCGGCCGGTGTCTCCGGTGAAAGAGCTGCCAAGGCTGCCCGTACGCCATCGACGCGTGTCGCCATAGATCTCGGCGACAAGCCGGCGGCGCGCATGTCGCCAACATAGGTCCCCATAATTTCGGGCGTCACCCAGTCGCTGAAGTCGGCCTGATCGTTCAACCGGCCAGACCAATTCAGCCAACCGACGAAGAACGAGATGTTCCAGACATGCAGATCGAATGTTCCGTCGCGCCACGTCGCCGCGACGTTGCGCTTGGTGAACGCCCCGGCCTTGAGTTGGCGCAAGTCGTGGAGACGCCGCAGAGGGGGCGGCCACGCTGACGGCTTGATGGCAGGATACGGCAAAACTCTGAGCATCGGACGCTCCCCTCTAGGCGAGCTTGAACTTGGTGAGGCGGGCGTTGCGGTCTCCGAGGACCACCGTCGTGAAGTGGTCAATCGCCTTGGTGGCGCAGAGCCATGCGTAGAATTTCTCGGTCGTCGTTTGCCACTTATGACCCAACATCACCTTGGGCACGCTGAAGTCGCCGGGATGAGCGTTGAGGTAGATCATCGTGCCGATATGGCGAAACAGGTGGACGTTGACGTCGAGGTCCAGACGGCGGCGAATGGTCCGCTTCACGAGGTCGGCCACCATGTTCCGGCCTTTCGCCGAGCCGTCGGCCCGCAGGAAGAGCGTGTCAGTTGACTTCCCCATCAGGAGTGGCCGGCACTTCTTCGAGTAGAATTCCAGGAGAGCAATCGTCTGCTTCTGCAACGGGAAGCGCAGAGCCTGTTTGTTTTTGACCTCAACTTGGTCGATCAGGATGTGCCATTTGCCGTCCTTCGTCGGACTGGCCGGCCAGAAGTGCTTCGAGAGCTCCAGGTCGGCAAGGTTCTTACGCCGCACCATGGTCGCGAGCAAAAGCTCGATGGCAACCGCCGCCATCATCTCGGTGGCGTCCTTAGTCGTGATCGCCTTCTTCTTCTTGATCTCGGACATGATCTGGTACGGCAGGTATAGGAACTCGTCGGCGACGTGCGCACTGGAGAACTGGTCGAGCTTCTTCCTGTTCTTTTCGCTGAAGTCTGCAGGCCCAAGCTCGTCGTCGATAAAATCGAAAATCTCTTCGCGGATCGCATCTCGAACACTCTTGTCGGGACGAACGTAGTTGTCGGCCATGGAGAGCCAGGCCGCGGCCATGTTCAGATGGTCCTTCAGGAACCTGTCCCCGGCGCGTTTGCGCTGCCAGTTCAGGCCTTCTTTCAGCCAGTAGACGTCCAGCAGGGCAGACAGGCTGTCGATTTCAGCTGGACTGCGGCCCGCGTGGACCTGGGCGGAGGCTGTTCGCCACGCCACCTCCCGGTAGCGGACGAGGGTGTCGGGCCGGAGTTGCTTAGCAGCCGTCGTGTCGAAGATGTTCTTGGGCGGTTTGCTCGACAACTGTTCGTAAGAATCGAAGTCGGACCAAAACGACGAGGGGAAACGATCCCGAGGGATGCTCCAAGTTCGCGGATTCTTGAATTTTGGGAACACCGGTAGCGGCCAGCCCGGGATCGTCAGGCGCGCGGCGTTGGACTTCCGAAGCACCTTTTGAAGCGCGGCGCGAGGCCTCTTGACGGTCGACCGGCACAGGGTCTCGTCGACGTACTCGTTCCACGTTCCCAGTGTCACGTCGGCTGGTTCAATGCCGCGCTTGGTGCAGAACCTCGCGAAGGACGCAAGCGCGTTCCGGTCATCTAGGCATAGAACGGCGTTCAGCCAGAGGGACCAAAGGTGGCTCACTCTGCCACCGCGGCGGGTGCCGACTGAGAGGACGCCGGCCCGGATCAGGACCCCGTTGAGCAAGGTAACGATGTTGGAGCGCCGAATCTTGTTTAGCGACTTGTGGCTGCGGATGCGCGCGAACCGGTGGTCGACGATGTGGCGCACATCATCGAGCTGGATGGCAGACAGAGGCGTATCGTCGGCACGCCCCAGCCACCTGATGGCAGCAGCCTCGTTGTTCTTCTGGTTTTGGGTACGGTCCGGATCGCCGAGGACCCAGTCCAGCAACTCCTGGGCCGTCCTGAGTGATGGCACCGTCGACTTGGCAGCGGTCGCAGCCAACGCGTGAACGTTCTCGAATACCTCGAAGGCGTCGAGCGGGTGGAGCTGATCTTCATCTTTGGACATGAGGGGCCTCGCGGGGACAGGAGCGGACAGGGGTGAGAATTAACGGGAGTGATACACGAAGAAGTTGATTTGATTGTTTGAACACACACCCGTTAACGGCGTGATCGCGTGTGACAGGAGCGGCCTGTAGAAGACTGCGTTAACTGTACTTTTTGTTCGCGATGAACATCGCGACATCGGGCTCGGAGACGCGCAGGGCGCGGCCGAACTTGCAGGCTGGCAAGTCGACAGACTTGATCCAGCGGCGAACCTCTCGGGCGGAGAATCCTGTGATGTCGGCGACCTGCTGCACCGTCAGCAGCTTCGACAACTTGGACGGGGAGGTGGAGTGATTGACGTTCTTTGACATGATGCGTCTCCAGAGGCCGGCTTGTTCCGCGAGGGGACAGGTCCGGCTCGGACACACGTGTAGGCAGAACGCCGTAGGCCAGGAATGAAGCTCAGCCGCGGTGGCCGCTCGCTGCTACCGCAGTGGTGTGGTCGGAGTCGGAATTGCGCTGGCGGAGGTTGACGTGCCGACAGTTGCGCGGAATGTGCCACCGACTCGCGTTCGCCTTCCCCTGAGAAGCGAAGCGCGCGGCTGACATCGGGACCAGCCGAAGGCGGTGTGCTCCTGCATGGTACGTTCGACGCGACGTACTATTGTCGATGCCGTGTGCGGTAAGCATCGATGGCGGCGTCGTATTCCGCGCGATCTTCGGCGCTCAGGCTTTTGTAACCCTCCTCCATGACGAGGATGCCCGTCTGCTCGTAGGCGTAGATGAGTTCGGGCGGAATGCCGGTGCGCCTCATGATCCTCACGAGCTCCTTTTGCACATTTTTGTTCTTGGGCATTTGGTGTTCCTTTTGTTGACGTGATGGGCAGGCGATCCGTGGTCCGGGGCGTTTGGTGACGGAATGATCGTGACGACTAGCGTGGCGGATCGGCCCGGCGCGTTATCGGGAAGTGACGCGGGGCTTCGAGCAGAAGGCGCAACCGGCTACGACTCGCGTTGGGCTCCAGGCTGACCCAGACATCGGAAATGATTTCGGTCATTCGGCTTGAACAGATCGCGGTCTTCGAGCCGGTACTCGCGATGAGGGTCGCTGTGTCGCGACCGTCGATTGATAGAATCGTCAGCCAATGATCGGCAATGTCGATCACCTCGCCGACCTTGACGCCAAGAACCAGGGCCATGATGCCCTCCATATGTTTGTGTGGTGGGCTAGAGGTACTCGGTCGCGGGCGGCACGGTGAGGCCGGCACTGATCCGATTGCACCGGTCGACCTCCTGCGCTTCGATATCGATCCGTGTTCGAAGCAGTTCGAACACCTTCGGTCGGAGCACGCCGACGGTCAGTAGTTGGCTGACTGGAAGCCAGTACGCCTTGCCCGCGGGAGGAAGCCCGATTCTGCTTCGGCCTGCGCGCGGGAGGGCGAGCAGCGCGAGGCCGAGGTCGAGTCGTTGATCATCGGTTTTTTCGGTGCGGGACAGGACGTGGAAGTACGTCCAGTGCGGCGTGTAGGCGTAGCCCACGCGCGCTTTTCGGGCCGTGCGCTCGTCGAACGCTCGAATGGAAAGGACAAACTCAATCGTCCCGATGAAGGGTGGCGACGCCATTTCAATCTCCTAAGTGATTGAAAAGACGATGACTTTTGACGGCGGGGATGCAAGGAAAAGGCGCCGCGAGGCTGAGAAAAGTCAGCTCGCCCACAGCCAGAGCGTTAGCTGCCGGAGGTTCTTGCCTCGAAGGCCGTCTGCCACAGGAGCCCAAGCGACTCCGGCGTCGGCTGCCATAGCGGGAAAGATGCCGGCCACGCCTTGCGGTACTTGCTCACGCGGCCTTTACCTAAGGCCGGATCGCCATCGAGGAACTTCTGGCGCGCCCTCGCGCTGAAATGGTCGTAGGAACGCTTCGATGGGTGGATGCGGATTCCGCCGCCGTAGTGGGCCGGCTTCCGGCGAAATCCATACTTTACGATGTTCACGCCCTCGCTGATCGGACCGACATGATGTCGACCGATAGTCAGCGGGCCGGCAAGGCTGTTCTCAAGTGCAGAACTTAAGGCCTTAAAGGACTCTCTGGCCTGTCCCAGGCCCTTGGCGCACACGGTGATGTCATCGCCGTAGATGACCGAGCGATGTGCAATGCCTGTCGCGCTGACCAGCGGTCCGAGGACTGCGCGCGACATGATGAGGGTGGAGGTCAACGACCCCTGGGGTAGGCCCTGCCGGGCCGCTGTATCGGTTTCGAAGGTGATGTGGTCGTATATGTCGAGAGGGAAGCCGAACAGTTCCTCCTTCCATTCGGGTGGCTGCTCGACAGTGTCCCCGTCCTGCACCAGGAGCACATTGCGCGTGACATGGTGCGGGAGAGGGAGCAGCTGAACGAGCTTGTCGTGGTTGACGGACCTGAAGCAACTCCTGATGTCGACGGCGACTACATGGTCATACCCCTCCTTCTCGATCATTTCTTTCACGCGAAGCATCTGCGCGTCCGCTCCTCGACCACGCCGCAAGAAGTCGAAGTCACAAGGCGGGAGCCAGACATCGAGGATGTCGGCACAAAGTGTCTGAAGAGCACGTCGAGCGGGCGCGAAGTTCAGAACCAGCCGTGCGGGGCCTCCTGGGTTGTCTACTGCGACCTGCCGGATGACCTCGTCGATCCGCCGGTAGGGGTTGAGGAGGCCAGCCCTTACTTTCAGAACCTCTAGCGAGTCGTAACGCCCTACAGGCGTCGATCTCGCTGACCGAATTGCCGCCGAGAGTCGGCCCGCAAACGAGCGCAAGATGCTGCGGGTGAGAGCTTCAGCGCGACAATGGTCCCCCGCTGAGAGTGCGCTAGCGAGGCGATCGAGCTGTTCCTGATGTCGCTCGGCCAACTTTCTGACCCACTTCAGCTGGGCGTCGCCGAACCTCATGGCCAATCCGCAGCTCATGGTCGATCTGGTGATGCGGTTCATCACTCCGTTCCCTCTCCGAGGAGCAACGTCTGGCGGATGGCAGCCATGGCGAGAATGTCTTCGCGCCGGTAATATCTGCGAGTCCCGCCCATCGTGATGCGTCCCGGCATCATCCCGGCATCCTCCCAGCGATATACAGTCTGGCGTGACGCGCCGAGTATTTGGGCAGCTTCGTAGACGCAGACGAGTCCCTTCGCGCGACGGAACCCGACTTGGTGCTCTTTGTTGGAGATCCTCACGAGCGATCACCCGAGTCGGGTGTGACAGTCTCCTGCAGCTGATTGCGAAAATCTGGGGAAGCGAGGCCAGCGCCACGCGTCGATAAATATTTGGAGCGGGTCGTCTCTACTATTTCTCTAACTTCGACGGCCAAGGGCCCCGAGGGTTGCGCCGAGCAATAAGCGAAGAAGCGCTCTAGTACCTCTTGCACATCTTCGAAGAGCTGTTCGACTGCAGTAGCCGTGGGGCGCACGCCGGTGGCCCAAGTTTTCAGCGCGCCCTTCACCGCGCGACGTTGCGCAGCTTCGTCTTCCGCCTCGCGGCGATTATCGAGAATCGCCATTAGCAAAAGCATGGCGTTCAGGAAGGAATTATACTGAGAATGGGTCATGGGCGCTCCTAATGTCGCTGCGCTTTTCAGCGCTGTTGGAGCCCTTAAGCGGTAGCTGAAATTCATCGACTAGCGAGAAAAATCCACTCCGACATCGGATTAGCACAAAAACCACAAAGTTACGTTGGCAACATTCGGTATATTGCTCGCGCAATCCTTGTCACTATGCGTACATTTCGTGCGCGCGTCGGTCGATGCCACCGCTCCACCGTAAAGGGCATGTGACACTCTTGTGCAAGGATTGCGATTTTCCCCATAGTCATCCTCGCTGCCGCCCGCGGCAGGTCGGTTGTTCGGGAGGGGACAGTGATATCGGTCAATCGCGGCCGGTCAGCGGTGCAAGCATTTTTGCATCGTCTATCATGGGCCGCGAGCTGGACCGCTCGAAGGGCGCCGGCGCGATCCGGGTCACTACGTCATGGGCCTGAGACTTCTGAAGACGACGCTGTTCGCCCTCCTCGCGCTGGTGGTGGGCTACGCCG
Source organism: Reyranella sp. (assembly GCF_052439685.1). Classification (GTDB taxonomy): domain Bacteria; phylum Pseudomonadota; class Alphaproteobacteria; order Reyranellales; family Reyranellaceae; genus Reyranella. Next base: position 2,994 of record NZ_JBQVQG010000036.1, on the reverse strand, counting down.
CTGCGCTCGGGGTAGGCTTGGTCGCGTTCGAGGTCTTCGAGGTTTCGCAGCGCGAAGGTGCCAATGCGATGGCACTGGCGTTCGTCATCTGCCCGTTCGTAGCGGTACTGAGCGCCGTCGTCGCAACAATCTGGTATTGGATCGCTTCCGGTCGACGTGCCGCGACGACGAGCCCGACTGCCGCGGGAGCGCCGAACGGCAGCGCTACGCGTGTTGTTGCAATCGTTGTGTCTGTCGTCGTCGGATGGCTCGCCGGCATGTTCCTGCAATGGGTGTTGGCTGGCCGTTCCTACGAGACCTTTGTCGTCGCGCTCGCAGTGTCCATGGCGCCTTGGATCGGCATGATCGCACTTGGTGGCGTCACATGGTGGCTGACACGCCTGCGAGAAGCGCCAGCGAGCTGATTATCGCTACTACGTCCGCCAGCCCCCCTGAAGGGCGAGGTCGCGGACTCCCAGATCCGGCGCGTCTCGGCCGCCAGCATCGAGGCGGCGGTCGTCGATCAGCTCCGGGTCCTGCTCAAGTCGCCGGAGGTGGTCATGGCCACTTGGCGCGCGGCCAAGGCCGACGGTGATGCGCTTACGGAGGCGGCGGTCCGCGAGGCGCTCGACCGGCTCGACCCGCTTTGGGACGAGCTGTTTCCTGGCGAGTAGGTGCGCATCGTGCAGCTGCCGGTGCAGAGGATCGACCTCAAGCCCGACGGGCTCGAACTGCCGCTGCGGACACAAGGGCTCGGGCAGGTTGTCCAGGAATTGGGTACCCTCCGGAGGGCTGCCTGGTGCCCGCGCCCGATTCCGATATCGTCACCATTCAGGTGCCCTTCACCGTCCGCAAGCGCGGTGGCCGCAAGCTAGTCCTTGCGCCCGATAGCGCGCCCATGCTGCCGGCTGCGCCGCACATCGACAGTCCGCTGGTCAAACGCCATTGCCCGCGCCTTCCGGTGGCAGAAGATGCTGGAGACCGCTCGGTACGCCACGATCAGGGAGATTGGGTAGTGTCCTAGTTTGATTTGCAGGGCCACACCTTCTGCAAAGCAGCCTCCGCCACCCAAACGAAGGGATAGCTTCCCAAGGAAGGATTGTCGTCCAAGTAGGCGGCAATTGCGCGCGCGGCTTGACCGGTCGTGCCGTCGGGAGGGCGGCAAAAAGCGCCCTGCGGATGAAGGGACGTGCGCTCACTTAGGGCTATGAAGGTCTGGATTGCGCCCGCGCACATTCCCTGAATGAAGGATGGCGGCTTCCCTGCAATTCTTTCCCGGCATCCATCGATCACCCATTTGGCGCTGCCCGGGTCGTCTTGGGCCACAACAGCGGCTGGAGTTGAATAGACCAAGAGCGCCAACGCTAGGAATTTAGGTCTGTTCATTTCAAGCGATGTTCCGCCACGATAGCCGCTCGCACCGCATCCAGCGGCGACCGGATCCCGCCCAGATGCAGCACGGCGTAGAACCGGCGCCGGTCGCTGCCCTCGACCGGAGACGACCACGCATAGGCGCGCGTGGCCTTGGGATGGTCCTCCAAGTCACGTGCACGATGCCCTCCCAGACGGTCTTGCCTTCGAAAAGCTCTTTGACCGGCAGCGCGTCGACCAGCACGGCCTTGCCTCCATGCTGGCCCTCGACGGCCTGTCTGAGCTGATCGGTACTCACTTCCATTAGCTTTCCCATCTCTTGAGCCCGCAAAGGTAGTCCACCAATTCGTGCATGTCTGTGGCCGGGTTATTCGATAACGTTGCAGAATTGTGCTTCATCAATCGTCTGCCGTTGCCTGAAGCGCGCCCCTGCTTGTCTGACAAAGTCGCATAGAGGCCTGTTATCCCTTTCGCATACCGGAGATTGCCAAGGGCGAGAAGATCAATCCATCCTATGTATCACGAGTGCTGCGACTGACGCTGTTGGCGCCGGCGACGGTCGAGGCGGTGCTGGAGGGGCGTGCGAGCATGGCGCCGACGCTCGCGGAGGCGATGGGGGTGTTTCCGGTGGAGTGGAGACTTCAGCGAGGCCCGCGCCTCGCGGCATGATGGTAGCCATGGCGTTGAGAACTGTGTCGGACGCATTGTCCGATCTCGTATCATTCTGTTTCGCTTCCCAATCGGCGTATGTCCGCCCTTCCCCCTCTACTTGATGCGCGGCTCCCGCGCCCATAGCGGCAGCCGCGCAGCAGAGAAAGGTGTCGCGAAGCACTCTTCATTCGAGCGACTTCAGATACGCAATCAGGTCTCCGATCTGGGCCAGGTCCAATTTGTACTGCGGCATTGCCGGATGCCCAGTCATGATGCCTACGGCGAGCGCTTCTATCAGAAATTCCACCGGATAGCGGCGATGAAGTCTGCGCAGCCGCGGTGCGGACTTAAGCGGACTGACTTCGTCACGGCTAATGGCATGGCACGCCGCGCAAGGTGGTGGCGGACGCTCGGGACATCGACGTCGGCGCTGTTTCGATGACGCGCCGCGAGTGGGCCGCCCCTAGTTTCGGCCAAGCCTAGGGCGACGCTAGACCCAGTCCCGTGCCGGTCCGGCGGCGATCCCCGTCTGGTGCTAGGGAACTTCGGGAAAATGCGGTCGAGGTCGGCCTCGGCAACGCCAAGCTCCTCGTCGCTCACGGCATTCGCGGTCCTCGCTCGAGCTTTGGACGACCAAAGGACCATTGAGCGTTGTATTATGCATCAATATCATTCACGCAAATAAGAGACTTGACCGGATCAAACTGCATAATTATTTTTTTGCATGAATGCACATCGTGCACATATAACGGACCTACTCAAGGTCGCGGAAATCGCGGCAGGCCACCCCCTGCGCTCCGCCGTAGATGAGTTCCCGCCCGGCGAAACCGGCGTGATCCAGATGCGCAATGTCGATCCGGAATTCGGCGTGGCGTGGGAGACCGTCTCGCGAATCGACCTGCCGCCCGCCCGACGGGTCGAGCCGCTCACCAGCGGCGACGTGATCTTCTCGACCCGCGGCGTCCGCACCTATGCCGTGGCCCTCGACCCGCC
>NZ_JBQVQG010000035.1:0-50779 GCF_052439685.1 Reyranella sp. | reverse complement strand
ATCCGTCGGCGGCGCGTCCGTGGGCTTGGCGGTCTGGAGGGAAAGCGGATGCGTAGGATGGCGAAGGTAGAACGTCCCGGCGAGTGCTGCCAGGAGCAGGACCGTCACGGCGCCGCCAGCCAGGAGGAGACGGGTGCGTGGCATCGACCGGGCCGCCGCGTGGGCAGGATGAGGAGCGGTGGCCAGGGGCGAGGTCGGCCGCGCGCCGTCGATGGTCAGGCGGTAGGCATGGATGGGGCGGGGGATGTTCTTGACGTGCTGTTCGCCGAGATCCTCCGCACCCAGCATCAGCTTGCCGATGATGTGTTCGTAGACCGAAGACGAGATGCAGATGCCGCCGATCTCCGAGATCGCCTCGAGCCGCACCGCCACGTTCACGGCATCACCCATCAGATCGTCGCCGCTTTCCACGACGTCGCCCAGGTTGATGCCGATCCGCAGGGTGAGTTGGTCGTCGGCCTGCGCCGTTGCATTGGCCGAGCGCATCGCTTCCTGGATTTCGAGGGCGGCTCGGACGGCCTCGACCGGGCTCGCGAATTCCGCCAGCAATCCGTCGCCCGTCATCTTGAAGACGCGCCCGCGATGCTGGCGCACGAGCGCGCCGGCCGAGTCGAGCCGAGCGGCCAGCAGCGCCAGGGCACGCTCCTCGTCGCGCGCCGACATGGTGCTGAATGCCACCACGTCGAGGGCGAGGATCGTCGTGAGGCGTCGGACGAGATTTGTGTCGGTCATTGCGTGCTGGTTTCCGAGCCGAGGCTAGCATAGCCCACGCCGGAGGACATGCTTGCGTGATCGGCCATGCTCTGCGAAGACCGAATCATGCAATCCGAAAAGCCCCGCTACTGGGAAGACTACGAAGTCGGCAGGAAATACCCTCTCGGCTCGACCAGCTTCACGGCCGAGGAAATCATCGAGTTCGCCGAGAAGTTCGATCCACAGACCTTCCATGTCGATGCCGAAGCCGCCAAATCCTCGCTCTTCGGAGGGCTTTGCGCCTCCGGCTGGCATGTCGCGGCCAAGCTGATGAGGCTCTTCGTCGACAACTATGTCGACAAACGCACGGCGCTTGGCTCTCCCGGCCTCGACGAGCTGCGCTGGCTGAAGCCGGTACGGCCGGGCGATACGCTCACTGCCTGGGTCGAGTGCGCCGACAAGGTCCCGTCGAAGAGCCGCCCGACGCTGGGCGTCATCCACGAGCATTGGACGGCGATCAATCAGAACGGCGAGTTGGTCATGACCTCCAAGGGGGTCAACATGGTGCGTAGGAGGCCGGTATGAAGCGTGCGGTGAAGGGACTCGACCATGTGGTGGTCATGGTCGATGGCATCGACGCGGCCGAGGCTGCCTACAGGAGGCTCGGCTTCCAGGTCCAGCCGCGCGGCTTTCACAATAAGCTCGGCACGGCCAACCACCTCATGATCTTCGACACCGACTATTTCGAGATCCTGGGCATCGTCGAGGACACCGAGTTCAACGCCGAGCGCCGCGAATGGCTGAAGGGTGGCGGCGGCCTCGCCAACGTGGCCCTGGCCACCGACGGCGCCGACGTGGCCTACGAAGCCTTCAAGGTGGCCGGCCTCAACCCCGATGCTCCGCTCTTCTTCGACCGTGCGGTCGAGGTCGCGGGAAAGACGGAACTCGCCAAGTTCCGCACGGTGCGCATCCCGAAGGACAATATGCCGGTCGTCGGCTTCTTCGTGTGCGAACACCAGACGCCGGAATTCGTCTACCGGCCGGAATGGGCCGCGCATCCCAACGGAGCGCGCGGCATCCTGGGTGTCACCGTCATTGCCGAACAGCCGGCCAAATGGATTCCCGAACTCGAGAAGTATTTCGGGCCGGGCTCGGTCAAGCGCGAGGGCGAGGGGCTGGTGGTCGACACCGGCACCCAGCCGATCCGCTACATGACTCCCAAGGACTATGCCGTCCGCTATCCCGGCATCACGCCGGTACGCGCGGGCGACCATCCGGCGCTGCTCACGATTCGCGTCGAGAACCTCGCAGCCTGCGAGGCCCTGCTGAAGAAAAACGGCGTCAAGTTCACGAAGCCCGATTCCGGGCGGCTGGTCATCCCGCCATCGGAAGCCGCGCATCTCACCCTGGAATTTTCGGAGCTCTAGTCTTCATGGCGTTCGATCTTGCCGACCGCGGCATCTACGGCTTCTCGACCACCGAAAACCTGCGCTTCGCGGACGTCGACGCCAACGGGCACATCAACAACGGGGCCTTTCTCGAACTGCTGGAGAATGTGCGCGTCGCGTACCTTCGTCAGATCGTGCGCACGGGGCTGCCGCGCTTCCGCATGGTCGTCGGCCGCATCGAGGCCGACTTCAAGCGCCAGATGTTCTATCCCGGCACGGCCGTGGCCTGCTGCCGCCTGATCGAGGCCCACGACCGCAAGTGCATCGTCGGCCAGGGCCTGTTCGACGGCGAGGGCAACTGCACCGCCGTGCAGAAGGTGATCATGGTGTCGCTGAACGAGGAGACGCATCGCGCCACGCCGTTCGATCCCGTAGTGCGCGCCATGCTCGACCGGCTCGCGGCCTCGAAGGACGGGCTCGAACCATGACTGCCGTACCGGAAGGCTTCCGCAAGCTCGATGTCACCGACGACTTCGTCGGGCTCGTGGGACCGCTCTGGTTCAAGGCGGAAGAGGACGGTCTCAGGATCGGCCTGCCGCTGGAGAAGCGGCACGGCAATCCGATGGGCTGGGCCCATGGCGGTCTGCTGGTCACCGTCGCCGACATGGTGATGGGCGTGGGCTCGGGTTTCTCGACCGGCCTGTTCTGGCCGCATCCCACGATCTCGCTCACCAGCGAGTTCGTGCGCGGCGCGAAGCTCGGACAGTGGCTTGAGGGCAAGGCGCGCATCGCGCGGCGTACGATCAACTTCTGCTTTGCCAGTTGCGACCTCGTCTGCGGCGGCGAGATCGTCCTGGTGGCCTCGGGTGTCTTCAAGGTGCCCGACCCTGACAAGATTCCCGAAGCGGCACGCGCCGTTGCGCTGTCGCCGCCGTGGAAGAGGTGAGCAGTTCCTTGTCATCCTGAGCGCCGCGAAGAATCTCGTGCTGGCCACGCAGTGTTGGCCATTCCGATAGGTCCTTCGCGGCGCTCAGGACGACAGCTACGGCTACTTCTTCAGCTTCTTCCGCCGGTAGATCCGGTAGCGGTCGAAATCCATCAGGTGTTCGTAATTCTCGAACGCGTCGGCGAAGATTCGATTCTGCATGAAGTATTCGAGATAGTCGAATTCCTTGCCCTGGCAGCGCGGCACACCGGCGATGCGGTCGACGATCAGCAGGTCGGGATGCTCGCGGGCGAAGTCCTCGCTCACCGTGTCGAACACGAACTTCTCGGAGTCGCCCATCGTGTCGGGCGGATTGTAGAGCGCGGGGAAGTCGTCGCAGGTCGCGTAGACTCCCTGAAGCACCCACATGGTCAGGAACCGCGTGGTCATGCGGCCGCCGATATAGTTCACCATCGGCCAGAACGGATAGATGCCCGGCGACAATACGAGGATGGTTCGGTTCGGTGCGTTCTGCTCGATGATGTGCTGCAGCCGGCCACCAATGGACGCCTCGAACTGGCGCTGCTTGTAGAAGGGGGGCGTGTAGAGGGCGGCCTGGAAGTAGAGCAGCACCATGAAGGTGGCACAGATCACCGCCACCGGCAGACGATGGGCGCTGCGACTGATCGGCAGGTAGCGGTCGACGGTCTGCGAGACCGTTAGGGCCGCGAGCAGAATGGCGGCCGAAAGTGCCGGCAGCACGTGGTAGGGCCAGCCCTTGGCCTGGCCGATGGCCGAGAGGGCCGCGCCCACGCCGAACACCACGAGCACCCGCGCCGCGATGGTCTTGGTGAAGACCACGGCGAGCAGGCCGAAAATCGCCAGCGCCAGCAGGGTGGGGCCCAGCACGTTGCTGGTCAGCACCTCCCGCCAGCCCGCCTCGCCGATCGGAGCATAGGCCTCGATCGCCAGCGGCAGGACGAAATGCCCGAACTCGGGGAAGACCAGATACATGATCGCCAGGTGAGCGACGGCCATCAATCCGATGGCCCACGGGATCGGGTCAGTGAAAGTCGGGCGTACGCCGCGCCGGAAGAGCAGGTAAAGTTCGACTGCCGCCGGGATGGCGAGGTAGTGCGGCTTCATAGCGAGTGCCACGCCGGCCACGAGGCCCACCAGGATCGAGGCGGAGCGTGACGGGTTCACGCCCTCGGCGCGTGCCATCGAGGCGATCAGGTAAGGCGCGCAGGCCACGAACATGATGTGCTCGCGCTGGCCGAAATGCTCGTTGGGCAGCACGGAGAACAGGAACAGGAGCACCGGCGGCAGCAGCGCCTCGGTGAGCGCGTGATCGGCCGAGGGAACCAGACGGATCAGCCGCCGGCAGGCCCAGAAAGAAGCGAAGATTCCGGCCACCACCCAGGCCGTGAACCAGAAGGCCACGGTGCCGGGCAGGAACCTGGCCGTCAGCACCGGCAGTCCATGGACGATGAAGGTCAGCGGCAGGTTCTCGTCCAGCACCTCGACATAGAGCTTCTCGCCGCCGACCCAGCGGGTCGACACGTCGAGGATAGCGGCGACGTCGTGGTTGATCGGCGGGAAGAAGTAGCCCGCCAGCCATAGGATCGGGAGAGCGAACAGCGGGACCAGAAGGAGCTGCTCGACGCGCGGCGGGATCGTGGGAGGTTTGGTGTGAACGGTTGGCAAGGCGAGGCGAAGATATCATAAGCGGACAGGAAGAGGAGACTTCCCGGGAGACGCCGCTTCGTGGAACGGGCAGAGTACGAGCATATGCATGCGGTCGAAGACCGCATGTGGTGGTATCGCGGCCTGCGCCGTCTGGTCGCGGACCAGCTCGCCCGGGCGCTGTCGCGATCGAGAGCCGATGGGCCGGTCCTCGATGCGGGATGCGGCACCGGCGGCATGCTGCGGGTCCTGGGCCCGGCCGTCGCCAGTCGCCCGACCATTGGCCTCGAATACGATCCCGTGGCCGCCGGCCTTGCAAAGGCCAAGGCGGATCGTCCCGTCGTCTCGGGCTCGGTCAACGAAATGCCGCTGGGCGACGGGACGCTCGGGGCCTATGTCTCCCTCGATGTGCTCTGTCATGCCAATGTCGACCCAGCGCGTGCCCTGGAAGAGGCGTATCGTTGCCTCGGCCCGGGCGCGATCGCGGTCTTCAATCTGCCGGCCTACTCCTGGATGCTGTCGGCCCACGACAGGCGTGTGCACAATGCCCGCCGCTTCACGCGGGGGGAGGCGCGCGGCCTGATCGCCGCGCCGGGCTTCCGTGTCCTTCGTGCGAGCTATTGGAACACACTCCTGTTTCCGTTGATGCTCATCCATCGGCTGGCCGAGCGCGGCGACGCGGAGAGCGACGTGCGCGACTATCCGCGCTGGCTCGACGCAATTTTCTCCACTGCGCTCGCCATCGAGCGCGCCGCCATCGGCGCCGGGCTCAGCCTGCCGTTCGGCGGTTCCCTCATGATCGTGGCGGTGCGTGATGCTTGAGAATCCAGACGAGGGTCCGGCCCTCTCCATCGTCGTGCCGGTCTATAATGGGGCGGCGACCGTTGGGGAGCTGGTGAAGGCGCTACGCGCCCTGGAGATCGAGGGCGGGCTGGAGATCGTCCTGGTGGTCGATGGCAGCCCCGACAACAGCCTCGACGTCTGCAAGCAACTCGCCGCCGAGCCCGGGGCACCGGTGACAGTCCTCAGTCTCAGCCGGAACTTCGGCGAGCACAATGCGGTCATGGCGGGCTTCGCGCGGGCGCGCGGGGCCTACACGATCACCATGGACGACGACCTGCAGAATCCGCCCGAGGAAGTGCGTCGCCTGTTCGAGCATGCGCGCGACGGCAACTACGATGCGGTCTACACCTACTACGAAGAGAAGAAGCACGCGGCGTGGCGCAATCTCGGCAGCCGCTTCACCAACTGGTGCGCCGACAAGCTGATCGACAAGCCGCAAGGGCTCTATCTCTCGAGCTTCCGCTGCGTTTCGCGCTTCCTGCGCGAGCGGGTCGTGTCGAGCTACGAGGGGCCGGCACCCTATGTCGACGGGCTGATCTTCCAGATCACCCAGAATGTGAGTCGCCTGCAGGTCAACCATCTGCCCCGGGCGGAAGGGCGCTCGAACTACACGCTGCGCCGTCTGCTGCGGCTGTGGCTGGCCATGTTCCTGAATTTCTCGGTGATGCCGCTCCGAATCGCCACGATCCTCGGGCTGGTCTTCGGTGCCCTGGGCGCCTTGGCTGCGGGCATCACGATCGTCGAGGCGATCATCTCGGACAGGGCGCCGCAGGGTTGGGCGTCGCTGATGGTGGCCGTGCTGGTCCTCGCGGGCGTGCAGCTGCTCGTGATCGGCATGATCGGCGAGTATCTCGGCAGCATGTTCCTCGCCGTGAATCGCAAGCCGCAATACCTCGTGCGCGAAGTGGTCAGGCGCGGAACGGGAAGCGACGCGACGGCGGCGCTCGACATCGAGCGCCCGAAGGTCGATACGCGGGCCGCAGGCCAGCCGCACCGCGAGCCTTCGCACGAGCTGCGCCGCAGGGAGAGCTGAAGCATGACGATCTACTACGTGGCGCTCGGGATCGGCGTCCTGGCCGGAATCGGCGGCCAGATCCTGCTCAAGACCGGGGCCGACGCGCCCGATTTCGTGAGCCAGCTCCTGCGTCCTTCGACCATCGCGGGCCTGGCGCTCTATGGCTCGGCGGCTTTCCTTTACATCATCGCTCTGCGAAAGATTCCGGTTTCAGTGGCTTTTCCCAGCGTGTCGCTCTCCTATGCGATCGTTGCAGTAGCCGGGCACTTCCTTTTCGGTGAGCCGTTCGGCATCAAGCAGATCGGCGGCATTGCTCTGATCGTGGGCGGTGTCGTCCTCATCAACCAGAGCTGAGGGGCGTTCCCGTGGACTACGAGCAGATCAAGTACGACACCAAGGACGGTATCCTCACCATCACGCTCAACCGTCCCGACAAGCTCAACGCCTTCACCGGCAAGATGCTGTCTGAGCTGCTCGACGCGATGGATCGCGCCGATCGTGACGATGACGTGCGCGCCGTCGTGTTCACCGGCGCGGGCCGCGGCTTCTGCGCCGGGGCCGACCTGTCGGGCGGTGCCAACACCTTCAATTCCGAGAATCGCGGGCCGGTCGATCCCGGCCTCGACGGCCATCGCGACGGCGGCGGCCTTTTCACGCTGCGCCTCTATGAATCGCTGAAGCCAACGATCGCTGCCTGCAATGGACCGGCGGTCGGCGTCGGCATCACGATGCAGCTGGCGATGGACATCCGCCTCGCCTCCGAGGCGGCGCGCTATGGTTTCGTGTTCACGCGCCGCGCCATCGTCATGGAAGCCTGCTCCAGCTGGTTCCTGCCGCGCCTCGTGGGCCCGCAGCAGGCGCTGGAATGGGTGATGACAGGCCGCGTCTTCTCCGCCGAGGAGGCGCTGAACGGCCGGCTCGTACGCTCCATCCACAAGCCCGACGATCTCCTGCCGGCCGCCTATGCGCTGGCCCGTGAGATCGCCGACAACACCGCGCCGGTCTCGGTCGCGCTCAATCGCCAGATGATCTGGAGGATGTTGGGCGCCGACCATCCGATGGAGGCGCACAAGGTCGATTCCAAGGGCATCTACTCGCGCGGCAAGTCGGAGGATGTGAAGGAGGGAGTCACCGCCTTCCTCGAGAAGCGCCCGGCGCGTTTCCCGATGAAGGTAAGCGACGGCATGCCGTCCTACTTCCCGTGGTGGCCGGAACGTAAGTTCAAGTAGCCGAGTCTTCTCCGCGACCGGCGGCGGTTGCCGTGGCGCGCACCTTGCGGCAAGGTGCGAAAAACAAGCCTGTTGCGGAGGAAACAATGACCAAGCTGCAGATGCGGCGCCGGACCTTGCTGGCGGCCGCCCCGATGGTACTGGCGGCCCCCCATGTCGCGCGAGCGCAGGCCAAGCCCGAGAAGAGCAAGGTCATTCTCGCCGTAGGCGGCAAGTCGGCGCTCTATTACCTTTCGCTGACCATTGCCGAGCGCAAGGGTTTCTTCAAGGAAGCCGGCATCGACGTCGAGATCAACGACTTCCAGGGCGGCGCCAAGTCGCTGCAGGCCCTGATGGGCGGCAGTGCCGACGTGGTTGCCGGCGCCTACGAGCACACGATCCGCATGCAGCAGCGCGGCCAGGACGTGACGGGTTTCGCCCTGATCGGTCGCGGCATGCAGATCTGCATCGCCCTGCGCAACGACGTGGCCGCCAGGGTAAAAGGCCCTGCCGATATCAAAGGCATGAAATTCGGTGTCACGGCGCCAGGCTCGTCGACCAACATGCTGCTGAACTTCTGGGCGGCCAAGGGCGGGCTGAAGGCCAGCGACGTGGTGGCGATCGGCGTCGGCGCCGGCGCTTCGGTCATTGCCGCGGTCGAGAAGGGCGAAGTCGACGGTGTCTCCCAGACCGATCCCGCGCTCACCATTCTGACCGACAAGAACCTGGTGAAGGTGGTCGTCGATACGCGAACGACCAAGGGCAATCAGGAAGTGTTCGGCGGCCCCTTTCCGGCGGCCAGCCTCTATTCGCAATCCGACTTCATCAAGAAGAACCCCGGCACCACGCAGGCGCTGGCCACCGGCATCGTGCGCGCCAATCAGTGGCTGCAGACGGCGTCGCCGGCCGATGTCGCCAATGCCGTGCCCGAGGGCTACCTGCTGGGTGATCGTGCAGTCTACGAGAAGTCGTTCGCGGGTGTTCGCGAGACGATCTCGCCGGACGGCACCATGCCCGCCGGTGCGATGGAGAATTGCCTGAAGTTCCTGGCGGAGAGCGATCCCGGCATCAAGGCCGGGACGGTGAAGCTCGCCGACACCTGGAACAACGAGTTTGCCCAGCGGGCCGCCAAGCGCAGCTAATTCGACGTGACCATGACGAATGAAGTGCCGGCGCTCGCGCTGGCCGACATCACCTGTCGCTTCGCCGCCCGCGACGATGCGAGCCAGGCCTACACCGCCGTGGCGAACGCCACGCTGAACGTCGCGCGCGGCGAGTTCGTGTCGGTGGTGGGCCCGACCGGCTGCGGCAAGTCCACCCTGCTCAACGTGGCGGCGGGGCTGCTGGAGCCGTCGTCCGGCACGGTCGAGGTGTTCGGCGAGAGGCTGCTGGCGGGCAATGGCGTGAACCGGCGGGCAGGCTACATGTTCCAGGCCGACGCGCTGATGCCGTGGCGTACGGGCATCGACAATGTGGTCGCCGGCCTCGAATTCCGCGGCGTCCCGCGGGCCGAGGCGGTCGGGCAGGGGGAGGCGTGGCTGCGCCGCGTCGGTCTGGCCGGGTTCGGCGACCGCTATCCGCACCAGATGTCGGGCGGCATGCGCAAGCGCCTCGCGCTGGCGCAGACGCTGATCCTCAGCCCCGACATCCTGCTGATGGACGAACCCTTCTCGGCGCTGGACGTACAGACGCGCCAGCTCATGGAGAACGAACTGCTGGCGCTGTGGGCCGAGGACCGCAAGTCGGTGCTGTTCATCACCCACGATCTCGAGGAGGCCATCGCACTCTCCGATCGCGTCGTCGTCCTGTCGGCCGGCCCGGCGACCCGGCCGATCGGCGATTTCAGGGTCGATCTCCCCAGGCCGCGCGACGTCTCAGAAATCCGCATGACGCCGGCCTTCCTCGACCTGCATCGCGAGATCTGGGCGGCGATGAAGGAAGAGGTGCTGAAGGCCTACGCACAGCAGAAGGCGATCTGAGATGCGGCTCAGGATTCTGCAACTGCTCCTTCTCGGCCTGTTGGTCGTGGCCTGGTACGTGATGACGGCGCCGGGGCTGGTCCCGCCCTTCTATTTCGACAAGGCCAACCGGGCCGCCTTCTTCTTCGGCGAGCCGCAAAAGGTCTTCTGGGTGATCGTCGACTGGTTCGCGAGCGGCGAGATCTTTCCCCATCTCGGCATCACTCTGCTCGAGACGGCACTGGGCTTCGTGATCGGCGCGGCCTCCGGTCTCGGCATCGGCTTGTGGCTGGCGCTGTCGCCCACCGCTTCGGCGATTACCGATCCCTACATCAAGGGCTTCAATTCCATGCCGCGCGTCGTGCTGGCGCCGATCTTCGCTGTCTGGTTCGGCCTCGGCATCTGGTCGAAGGTGGCGCTGGGCGTGACGCTCGTCTTCTTCGTGGTCTTCTTCAACGTCTATCAGGGCGTGCGTGAGGTCAGTCCCAACCTGATCGCCAATGCCCGCATGCTGGGGGCCTCGCAGCGCCAGCTCCTGCGCTCGATTTACCTGCCGAGCGCCATGAGCTGGGTGTTCGCGAGCCTGCATAACGCGGTGGGCCTGGCCTTCGTGGGCGCCGTAGTCGGCGAATATCTCGGCTCCTCGATGGGGGTAGGCTACCTGATCCTCCAGGCCGAGGGCACGTTCGACATCAACACGGTGTTCGCCGGCATCCTGGTCCTGACCGCCTGCGCCCTCGTGCTCGACAGCCTCGTGGGCCTCGTCGAGCGCCGACTGATGACCTGGCAGCCCAAGGCGGGTCAAACGGAGAAGGTTTGAAGCTCACCGGCCGGTAAACCGCGCCGCCCGCTTCTCGAGATAGTGGGCGACGCCTTCCTTGAAGTCCGACGTCTGGAAAGACAGTTCCATCTCGTGATTTGCCTGCACCGTGGCCTCGGTCAGGGTCTGGAACTGGGCTTCCCAGAGTTGCCGCTTCATCACCGCCACCGAGCGCGGCGAGACCGTGTTGGCCAGCAGGGTGGCGTAGGCGCGGGCCTCGGCCAGCAGCTTGTCATCGGCAATGACCCGGTTGACGAGCCCCATGGCGAGCGCCTCTGGGGCGCGGAACTTGCGGGCCGAGCAGAGCAGGTCGAGCGCCGTCGGAAGGCCGACCAGCCGCGGCAGCAGCCAGCTCACCCCGTGCTCGGCGATCAGGCCGCGCTGCGCGAAGGCGGTCGTGAACACCGCCGATTCGCCCGCGAAACGCAGGTCGGCGTAGAGCGGTATCACCATGCCGAGCCCCGCCGCCGGCCCGTTGATCGCCGCGATGATGAACTTCGGGATCGCCGGGAAGTAGGAGTAGTTCATTCGGAACTCGGGCAAAGTGCTGCCGCCGGGAAGCCCCTCCTGGGCCTTGGTCGACCTGTCGGCCGAGGCCCCCGAGCCGATCGCCTGGAGCCCGCCCATGTCGGCCCCGGCACAGAAACCGCGGCCGGCACCCGTCAGGATGATCGCCCGAACCTCCGGATCGGCGCCGGCCGCGTGCATGGCGTCCTTGAGGTCGAGATGCATCTGCCGGGTCCAGGCATTGAGCCTCTCGGGGCGGTTGAGCGTGATCGTGCAGACGCGGTCGGCCACTTCATAGAGAACGGTCTCGTACGCCATATGGGGGGCTCCTCCTGTGCATTCTTGTGAGTGGCATGATGAGCAAAACGCCGCGACGATACAAACGCGGAGGAGAGCGCCGGACCCGCCTCGTGCGCGTATGCGGCAATCTTGCAGTTGTAACGAAAATTAATGCAGCAGAGGCGTTAAATGGCAAAGCGAGAGTTCGCTCATCCCAGTGAGATGCAGAAGCACGTGGGAGAGGAAATCGGCGTGAGCGACTGGGTCGAGATTACGCAGGAGCGGATCAACCTCTTCGCCGATGCGACCGGCGACCATCAATGGATCCATGTCGACGTCGAGCGCGCCAAGAAGGACATGCCGGGCGGCAAGACCATCGCCCACGGCTTTCTCACGCTGTCGCTGATCCCGATGCTCAGCCATCAGATCTCGCACATCAACAACGTGCGCAACGGCATCAACTACGGCTGCAACAAGGTGCGTTTCACCAGCCCCGTGCCGGCCGGCTCGAAGGTGCGGGCGCGTGCCAAGCTGATCGCGGCGGATCCGATGGACAAGGGCGGCGTTCGCCTGACCAACCAGGTCACTATCGAGATCGATGGACAGGAGCGTCCGGCTTGCGTGGCCGAGACCATGTCCATCGTCTACGGCACCTGAGGCACCGCGTTTGCTGACCCGCGAGGACCTGACGTCGGAACGGATCGACCAGATCGTCGCCGACGCCCGAGCCGCCGGCTACGACTTCTTCCTGTCGTCGCCGGAGCGCGAAGCCAGCCTCAACGAGGCGCTGCTCGATCATCCGCCGGGTGAAGAGGTGTGGGTGTTCGCCTACGGCTCGCTGATGTGGAATCCCGCCCTCGAATATGCCGAGGTTCAGCCCTGCAAAGTAGACGGTTGGCGCCGCTCGTTCTGCTTCTGGCTGCCGATGGGCCGGGGCACGCCGGAACTGCCGGGGTTGATGCTGGCGCTGGCGGATGGCGGCGCATGCGAAGGGATGGCCTATCGTCTCTCGCCGGAACTGGTACGGCAGGAGCTCGGCCTTTTGTGGAACCGCGAGATGCTGGCGGGCCTCTACAAGCCGCGCTGGGTTCCGACCAGGCTGCGGGACGGGCGGACCGTCAGCGCCGTGACCTTCGTGGTCGAGACCGCGCATTGCCAGTATTGCGGTGACCTGCCGATCGAGCGGGCGGCCTACCACATCGCCTTCGCCGAGGGCCGTCGCGGCGCCTGCCGCGAGTACCTGATCAACACGGCGGAGCATGCGCGGTCGCTGGGTATCCACGATCCCTATCTCGAGGAACTGGTGGATCGCGTCGTCCGGTTGCGTGAGCATCAGGCGCCAGGCGCCGTCGCCTGACCCGGTAAAGCACCTCGCCTCTCGGAAGCGGCCACACCGTCGATGGTGCGGGGTCGCAGGGCCTGTGACATAGTCGCGGCGTGTCCGCTCTCGTCGCCCGCTGGCTCGCGCTGCCGCCGAATTTGCGCGGGATCCTCTGGGTCGCAATATCGGGCGTGCTGTTCGCGCTGCTCAACGTCTTCACGCTGATCCCGGCGCAGCATCTCAATCCCTATGTGATGGCCTTCCTGCGCTATTTCTTCGGCGCGCTGTTCCTCGTGCCGATCGTGATGCGGCTTGGCCTCTACCGCTCGCTCCACACCAGGCGCCTGCCGCTGCACATCTCGCGTGGCGCCATCCATACCGCGGGCATGATGCTGTGGTTCGTGGCGCTGCCGCTTACCACCCTGGCCGAGATTACCGCGCTGGGATTCACGGGGCCGATCTTCGTCACCATCGGCGCCGCGCTGTTCCTCGCCGAAAAAGTGCGCCTACGGCGCTGGATGGCCGTCATCGTCGGCTTCATCGGCGCCATGATCATCATCCGGCCGGGCTTCGGCGACATCCACCTCGGCGTCATCTGCGTCCTGATCTCGACACCGATCTTCTCGGCCTCGAACCTCATCTCCAAGGCGCTGGCCCGCACTGATTCCTCGACCACGATCGTGATCTGGCAGAACATCGTGATCGTCGCCTGTGCGCTGCCGTTCGCGCTGTGGTTCTGGCAGACGCCGCTATGGGGCGACATCGTCTGGTTCCTGCTGGCAGGACTGGCCGGCACGCTCGGCCATATATGCCAGCAACGCGGCTATCAGCTGGCCGACATCACGCTGCTGCAGCCGATCGGCTTCCTGTCGCTGATCTGGAACACGATGCTGGGCTATTTCCTGTTCTTTCAGAAGCCCGACGTCTGGACCTTCGTCGGCGCGGCCGTGATCTTCGCCAGCGCCCTCTACATCTCTCACCGCGAGGCGGTGCGGCGGGCGCAGATCAGGACGGCGGCCGCGAAGGCCAGTCCGGAGGCTTGAGCTCAGCCGCCGGTCACGCTCATGTGGCGGGGGACGGCGGGGCCGCTGTGGCGGCGGTCGATGATGAAATCGTGGCCCTTGGGCTTGCGGGCGATCGCGTCGGTGATGGCGCGGTCCAGCACTTCGTCGCTCTCGGAGGCGCGCAGCGGCGCGCGCAGGTCGGCCGCATCCTCCTGGCCCAGGCACATGTAGAGCGTGCCGGTGCAGGTGAGGCGGACGCGGTTGCAGCTTTCGCAGAAATTATGCGTAAGGGGCGTGATGAAGCCCAGCCGCCCCCCTGTCTCCTCGATCCGGAAGTAACGCGCGGGGCCGCCCGTGCGGTAGTCCGTCTCGGTCAGCGTGAAGTGCCGGGCGATCTCGGTGCGTGCGAGCGACAGCGGCAGATACTGGTCGAGCCGGGCTGCGTCGCCGATCTCGCCCATCGGCATGACCTCGATCAGGACCAGGTCCATGCCGCGGCCGTGGCTCCAGCGGATCATCTCCTCGAACTCGCCATCATTCACGCCGCGCAGCGCCACCGCATTGATCTTGATCGCGAGCCCGGCGCGTTGGGCGGCGTCGAGGCCCCGCATCACCTGGTCGAGATCGCCCCAGCGCGTGAGCTGGCGGAACTTGTCCGGATCGAGCGTGTCCATCGACACGTTCACCCGGCGCACACCGATGTCGGCCAGTTCCTGGGCGTACTTCGCGAGCTGGCTGCCGTTGGTCGTGAGGGTGAGCTCTTCCAGGGCGCCGCTGTCGAGATGTTTCCCAAGCCCGCGGAACAGCGACATCACGTTCTTGCGCACCAGCGGCTCTCCGCCCGTGAGGCGCAGCTTCTTGACGCCGCGACGGACGAAGGCGGTGCACAGCCGCTCCAGCTCCTCGAGCGACAGGACTTCCGCCTTGGGCAGGAAGGTCATGTCCTCGGCCATGCAGTAAACGCAGCGGAAATCGCAGCGATCCGTCACGGAGACGCGGAGGTATGAGATGTGGCGGCCGAACGGGTCGATCATGGCTCTTCGGTTACGGTGACGCCCGGATAATGGGCATGCGACATACCCCCTGCAAGGGGCGATTCCGGCTTCGATTTCGTCAGCAGCCGCAGCAGATTGTCGACGGTGTCGGCCTCGCCGGCCGGTTTGTCGGTCCGGATGCGGTTGATGCGCGGGAAGCGCATGGCCACGCCGGATTTGTGGCGGGTCGAGCGGGCGATCCCGTCGAAGGCGATCTCCAGCACGAGTTTCTGCTCGACCTCGCGCACCGGGCCGTAGCGGTTGGTCGTATGGTCGCGGACCCATTTGTCCAGCCAGCGCAGCTCCTCGTCGGTGAATCCGAAATAGGCCTTGCCGACGGGCGACAGTTCGCGCCCGCCCGACGCGGTATCGCGCCAGCAGCCAAACGTGAAATCCGAGTAGAACGAGCTGCGCTTACCGTGGCCGCGCTGGGCATACATCATCACGCAGTCTGCGAGCATAGGGTCGCGCTTCCACTTGAACCACGGGCCCTTGGGGCGGCCGGACAGATAGGCGCTGTCGCCGCGCTTCAGCATCAATCCCTCGATGCCGTCGGCCCGCATCTCCTCACGCTTGGCGGCAAGCTCGTTCCAGTCGGCGAAGGTCACGAGCGGTGATAGGTCGAAGCGCGGACGTTCCTTCCGCCCGATCCAGGCTTCGAGACGGACGCGGCGCTCGTCGAAGGAGAGGCCGCGCAGATCCTCGCCGTCGAGCCACAGCACGTCGTAGAGGCGGACATGCGCCGGATGCTCCTTCAGCATCTTCGGGGTCACGGTCTTGCGGTTCAGCCGCTGCTGCAGGTCGTTGAAGGGCGCCACGGCCGACTCGCGGCGCACCAGCAGTTCGCCGTCGAACACGCCCTCGAAGTCGATCGCCTCGATGATGTCGGGAAAGGCGCCGGATACATCCTCGCCGGCGCGGCTGTAGAGCCGCCTTAACCCGCCCGAGGCCGCGACCTGGACGCGGATGCCATCCCATTTCCATTCGGCGCGAAAATGCGCGGGATCGAGCGCGTCGAGTTCGGTGCGGTCGATCGGGTTGGCCAGCATCGCGGGCAGGAAGGCCGCCCCCGCATTCGTACTGGGCCGCGGCGCCCCTTGCAGCAGCCAGTCGAACAGCGGCCGGTAGGGTGCGTCCAGCCCGTGCCAGACTTCCTCGACGGCATCCACCGGCTGGCCGCCGATGTTGGCGACGGCCTGCTTGGCCAGCCGTGCCGAGACGCCGACCCGCAGCGCGCCGGTCAGGAGTTTCAACAGGGCCCAGCGGCCGGTCGAATCGAGGGCATCGAGCCAGCGCTTCAGGATCGCCGGCGTCTGCGTGCGCGTGGCCCGCTGCAGCGTCTCGACGACTTCGGCGAGCGTCGGGGGTGGGCCGGCGGCGGGATCGGTTTCCCAGATCAGCGCCAGCGTCTCGGCCAGGTCGCCGACATAATCGTACGAGAGGGCAAACAAGTCCTCGCCGATCTTCTCCTGGCCGAAGCCGCGCAGCAGGGCGGGCTTGGCCGACGGGAAGTCGAGCCCGCCGGTCAGCGCCGCCAGCGCCCAGCCGCGATCGGGATCGGGCGTCTCACGCAAGTACGTCTCGATCAGCCGCAGCTTGGCGTTTCGCGCCGGCTGGAAGGAGAGGGAGTCGAGAAGGCGGGCGAAGGCCTGCACGGATCAAGAGTCCTCTTCGTCGCGACCTGCCAGGTGCAACGCCTCGGCATCGATGCCGATCCCGCGCGCATAGTGCACCAGCGCTTCCTCACGACCGTGCGTCACCCACACTTTCGGCGCGCCGACATCCTTCAGGGTCTGCGTGAGTTCCGGCCAGTCGGCGTGATCGGAAATCACCAGCGGCAGTTCGGCTCCGCGTTGCCGCGCCCGGGCGCGCACGTTCATCCAGCCCGAGCACACGGCGGCGATCGGATCGGCAAAACGCCTCGACCAGCGGTCGGCGATCGCGGAGGGTGGGCAGAGCACGATGGCGCCCTTGAAGGTCTCGAGGATCGCCTCAGACACCGGCGCGACGTCGCCGAGATCGACGCCATGCTCCTGATAGAGCTTGCACAAGGACATCAGGCCGCCATGCAGCCAGATGCGCTTGTCGTAGCCCGACTCGCGCAGCAGGCGGATGACCCTCTGGCACTTGCCGAGCGCATAGACGCCCACCAGATGAGTGCGCTCGGGAAAGGTGGAGACAGAGCGCAGCAGCTTGCCGATCTCGCCGGCATCGGAGGGATGATGGAAGACCGGCAGCGCGAAGGTCGCCTCGGTGATGAAGACGTCGCACGGTACGGGTTCGAACGGCGGGCAGGTCGGATCCGGCCGGCGCTTGTAGTCGCCCGATACGACGATGCGCTGGCCCTTGTATGCAAGCACTGCCTGCGCCGATCCGAGGATGTGACCGGCCGGCGCGAAGCAGACCTCGACCTCGCCGATCCGCACGCTCTCGCCGTATTTCAGCGCCTGCTGGTCGGTGTCGGGCATGTCCTGGAAGCGCGTGCGCATGATCGCCAGCGTCTCGGGTGTCGCCAGCGCCTTGCGATGGCCCGGCCGCGCATGGTCGCCATGGCCATGCGTGATCACCGCGCGCGGCACGGCGAAGGCCGGATCGATATAGAAATCGCCCGGTTCGCAATAGAGGCCGCGCGGCGTTGGATAGAGCCACGTCCGGGGATTGAGGGTCTCGATTGCCGTCGTGATTGCCATGGCTCCTGATGCATCCTACCCCATGGATATGGGGCTTCCCGACCTGTTTGCACGCTGGTTCGAGAGTCGCGGCTGGGCGCCGCGGCCGCACCAGCTTGCGCTGGTCGACCTGGCACGTCGGGGCAAGAGCGCGCTGCTGATCGCGCCGACGGGCGGCGGCAAGACGTTGGCGGGCTTCCTTCCGTCCCTGATCGAACTCACCGAGCGGCGGCAGGCCGGCGAGGACCTTGCGTACAAGAAGGGGCAGGGGGAGCTGCACACGCTCTACATCTCGCCTCTGAAAGCCTTGGCGACCGACATCCGCCGCAATCTCGAACAGCCGCTGGCCGAGATGCAGTTGCCGGTGCGCGCCGAGAGCCGGACCGGCGACACGCCACAGAGCCGCCGGCTGCGTCAGCGCGAGCGGCCACCCGACCTGCTGATGACGACGCCGGAGTCGCTGGCGCTGCTTCTGTCCTATCTCGATGCGGCGAAGTTCTTCGCCACCCTCAAATGTGTGATCATCGACGAACTGCACGCCTTCGCCACCAGCAAGCGCGGCCATCACCTGGCGCTCTGCCTGTCGCGGCTGGCGACGCTCGCGCCGCAGGCGCGCTTCGTCGGCCTCTCGGCCACTGTCGCCGATCCGCCCGAACTCGCCGAGTTCCTGAATTTGCGCGACCAGCCGGTCGAGATCGTAATGGGTGAGCCGGGCGCGCCGCCGGTCGTGTCGATCATCGATGCGCACGAGCGGCTGCCGTGGGGTGGCCATATGGGGCGCCATGCGGTCCCGGAAATCTACAACATCATCCGGCAGCACAAGACGTCGATCATCTTCGTCAACACCCGAGCCCAGGCGGAGCTGGCCTTCGACGCGCTTTGGCGCATCAACGACGACAATCTGTCGATCGGCCTTCATCACGGGTCGCTCGCCGTCGAGCAGCGGCGCAAGGTCGAGGCGGCGATGGCGGCGGGCAAATTGCGCGCGGTGGTCGCGACCTCCTCGCTCGACCTCGGCATCGACTGGGGTGATGTCGACCTCGTCATCCAGATGGGCGCGCCCAAGGGCGTCAGCCGCCTGATGCAGCGGATCGGTCGCGCCAACCACCGGCTCGACGAGCCCAGCCGCGCCATGATCGCGCCGGCCAATCGCTTCGAGGTGCTGGAATCGCTGGCTGCACTCGAAGCCGTCGAGGCCCGTGAACTGGACGGCGATCCGCCGCGGCCGCCGTGTCTGGATGTACTGGCCCAGCATATCGTGGGCACTGCCTGCGCCCAGCCGATCGACCGCGAGGCTTTCTTCGCCGAGGTTCGCCGGGCGCAGCCCTATCGCGACCTGCCGCGCCAGGATTTCGACGACACGTTCGACTTCGTGGCGACCGGCGGCTACGCGCTGGCTGCCTACGATCGCTGGCACCGGCTGAAGCAGCTGCCCGACGGGCGCTGGATGCTGGCCTCGCCGCTGGTGGCCAAGCAGTTCCGCATGAATGTCGGCACCATCGTCGAGCTGCCCCTGATGAAGGTGCGGCTGCGGCGCGGCGCGGTGCTGGGCGAGGTCGAAGAGGGGTTCGTGCAGGGCCTGGTACCGGGCGATACGTTCGTGTTTGCCGGCCGTCTGCTGCGCTTCGAAGGCGTCAAGGAACTGGCGGCGATCTGTTCGCCGGCGACCGGCGGCGATCCCAAGGTGCCGGCCTATGGCGGCGGCCGGCTGCCGCTCTCGACGTTCCTCGCGGCAAGGGTGCGCGGCATCCTGCAGGATCCATTGAAGCACCCGAAGCTGCCGGCCGAGGTGCAGGAGTGGCTGCGCATCCAGGTCTTCCGTTCGATGCTGCCGCCGGCCGACAAATTGCTGGTCGAGGGCTTTCCGCGCGGCGGCAAGCAGTTCCTGGTCGCCTATTGCTTCGAAGGCCGCAACGCGCACCAGACGCTGGGCATGCTTCTGACGCGGCGCATGGAACGCATGGGGTTGCGGCCGCTGGGCTTCGTTGCCACCGATTATGTGCTGGGCCTCTGGGGCTTGCGGCCGGCCTCGCCGAAGCAGCTCGAGGAGCTGTTCGACGAGGACATGCTGGGTGACGATCTCGAGGCCTGGATGGACGAATCGAGTATGCTGCGGCGCTCGTTCCGCAACGTCGCGGTGATCGCCGGCCTGATCGAGCGGCGTTTTCCCGGCGAGGAGAAATCGCGCCGCCAGGTCACCTTCAGCTCCGACCTGATCTACGACACGCTGCGCCAGCACGAGCCCAACCACATCCTGCTGCGCGCCACCCGCCAGGATGCGGCCTGGCAGCTCGCGGACCTGAAGAGGCTGGGCGATCTGCTCAAGCGCGCGAAGGGTCGCATCGTCTATCGTCGGCTCGACCGCATCTCGCCGCTCGCCGTGCCGGTGCTGCTGGAAATCGGCAAGGAAAGGGTGCTCGACGGCACCGCCGAGGACGAGCTGCTGGACATCGCCGCCCAGGAACTGATCGACGAGGCGACGCGTCTCTGACGAACGGCAGAGCGGGATCAGTGGAAGTCCCGACTCTGGATGCGGATCTTCGGCCGATCGAGGACGATGCGATCCCGGTCGTAGTGGGGCTCGACAGCCGTCCTGGCTGGCGTGGAACGGCTGGACCGGTGACGCGTGGCATTGGCTTCCGCGACCTTGACCCGACGATCTCCCGGATCGCTAACCTCATCGCCGCGAGGGTGGGTCAGGTGAAACAGGTCGAGCTCGGAGATCGAATCGAGTTCGGTCGAAAGGTCCCAGATCTCCTCGGCGACGAGGTGAATCACCTTGTACTGCTTCTCTCCCTCGCACTGGATGCGTCCCCGCACCCCCACCATGCGCGCGCCCATCACGACCCGGCGATACGCTTCGAACACCGCAGGCCAGACCACGAGATTGGCGACGCCGAACTCGTCTTCGAGGGTGACGAACACTACGCCGGAGGCGGTCCCCGGACGCTGGCGCACCAGCACCAGGCCGGCCAGAATCAGGACATCGCCGTTCTTTGCCGATGTCAGGGCGTCGGTGCTGGAGATTCCCCGCGGGGTGAAGGTCTGCCGCAGCAGCTGCATCGGATGGGAGCGCAGGGAGAGGGAGAAGCTGCTGTAATCGTCCACCACCTGCTCGCCCAAGGTAAGGCCGGGCAGGATGACGGCGGGTTCCAGGTCGCGCACCCGCGGTTGGGAATCGAGCAGGGGCAGCTGCCCATCGGCAAAGCCGCGCATGGACCACAACACGTCGCGGCGGGTGAGGTTTAGCGACGCGAAGGCATCGGCGCGGGCCAGGGCGATGATCTGCTTCTTGCTGAGCCCGCTACGTCGCCACAGGTCGGTAGGATCGCTATAGGGGGTCTCGCCACGGCGTTCGACCATCCTGCCGGCCGCCTCCTTTGAGAGGCCTGTGACTTGGCACAAACCGAGACGCAGGGCGCAGCGATTGTCCTTCCCCGCCTCCAGCGTGCAATCCCGGGAACTGGCGTTGATGTCGGGCGGCAGCACCTGGACTTCATGGTCCCGTGCGTCCCGCACGAGCTGGGCGGGTGCATAGAAACCCATAGGCTGGGAATTGATCAGGGCCGCGGCGAAGACCTCGGGATAGTAGTGTTTCACGTAGGACGAGGCGTAGACCAGGATCGCGAAGCTCGCGGCGTGGCTTTCCGGAAAACCGTATTCGCCGAACCCTTCGATCTGCTTGAAGCAGCGTTCGGCAAAGTCGCGTTCGTAGCCCCGTTCCACCATGCCATCGATGAAGGGGGTCTTGAACTTGTAGATGGTGCCGTTGTGCCGGAACGTCGCCATGGCGCGACGCAGTTCGTCGGCCTTCTCCGGCGAGAAACCTGCTCCATCGATGGCGATCTGCATCGCCTGTTCCTGAAACAGAGGAACGCCCAATGTTCTCTTCAAGACGGCTTCGAGTTCCGGCTTCGGATAGACGACGGCGTCGGGGTTTGCACGGTTCTTCAGGTAAGGATGGACCATGCCGCCCTGGATGGGCCCCGGCCGCACGATCGCCACCTCGACGACCAGGTCGTAATACTCCCTGGGCTTCAGGCGCGGCAGCATCGACATCTGCGCCCGGCTCTCGACCTGGAAAACGCCGACCGAGTCGGCGCGGCACAGCATCTCGTAGACGCTTGGATCGTCCGGCCGCATGCTGAGATCCAGCTTCTTGCCGAAATGCTCCTCGATCATCGTGAAGCTCTTGCGCAAGGCCGTCAGCATGCCGAGCGCCAGCACGTCGACCTTGTAGATGCCCAGCACGTCGAGATCGTCCTTGTCCCACTCGACGACGGTGCGATCCTTCATCGCCGCATTCTGGATCGGCACCAGCTCGTCGAGCCGGCCTTCGGTCAGTACGAAGCCGCCGACATGCTGGGAGAGGTGACGCGGGAAGCTGCACAGCGCCGACGAAAGTTCGAGCGCCAGCATGATGCGTGGATCCGATGGATCGAGACCCGCCTCCTGCACATGGTCGATCCTCACGCCACTCGATCCCATGCCCCACACCGTGTCGGCCATCACGCCCACCGTGTCGGGCGAGAGGCCCAGGACCTTGCCGACCTCGCGGATGGCACTACGGCTCCTGAAGGAAATCACCGTGGCCGCCAGGGCCGCGCGGTCGCGGCTCTTCGTGTCGTAGATCCACTGGATGATCTCCTCGCGACGCTCGTGCTCGAAATCGACATCGATGTCAGGTGGCTCGTTTCGAGAATTCGAGAGAAAGCGCTCGAAAAGAACTTTCGTCTCCTTTGGATTCACCGAGGTGATGCCAAGGCAGTAGCAGACCGCGGAATTGGCGGCCGAGCCGCGGCCCTGGCACAGGATTCCGCGCCTGCGGGACTCCATCACGATCTCATGCACCGTCAGGAAATAAGGTGCGATTTGCTTGAGCGCGATGAGCTCGAATTCTTTCCGGATCGTACTGGCCACGTCCTCCGGAACACCGTCAGGATAGCGCCATGCCGCGCCTTCCCAGGTGAGGCGCATGAGCTTGTCCATGGGCATCTCGCCGCCTTCGTAGACGACGGGATACTGATAGGTGAGTTGCCGCAGCGAAAAAGTACAGCGCCGAACGATCTCTTGCGTGGCGGCGATGGCGTGCGGATGGCGACGGAACAGGCGGGCCATCTCCGCCGGTTCCTTGAGGTGACGTTCCGCACTGGCGAAACGGCGGAAGCCCAGATCTTCGACCGTGCAGCCGAGTCGGATGGCCGTCACGACGTCCTGCAGCGCGCGCCGTTCGGGCACGTGATAGTGCACGTCGTTGGTAGCGACGAGCTTCACGCCGTGCCGGTCGGCAAGATCGTCGAGCAGAGAGAGACGGCGCGCGTCGTCGCCGCGATAGAGAATGGAAGCCGCGAGGTAACAGCGCCCTTCGAACAACTCTGCGAACTTCTGCAACCGGTCGACGAAGGCCATCTCCTCGGGCTTGCGCGGCGGCAGCACGATCGCCAACAGTCCCTCGGCATGTTCGGCGAGGTCGTCGAAGCCGATGTCGCACTTTCCCTTCTCTGTGCGCCGGTTGCCCAGGGTCAGCAGGCGGGACAGGCGCTTGTAGGCGTCGAGATCGGTCGGATAGACGAGCAACGAACAGCTGTCGCGCGTTTCGAGGCGACTGCCGACCAGCAGTTTGATCCTGTCGGGATCGGCTTTCTTCTCGCCGCGCGACGCCGCAAAGGCTCGCACGACGCCGGCCAGGGTGTTGCGATCGGTGATGCCGATGGCGGTGTGGCCGAGCTTGATCGCCTGCTCCACCAGCTCCTGCGGATGCGAGCCACCGCGCAGGAAGCTGTAATTGGTCGTGACCTGGAGCTCGGCGTAATCCATGGATCACGATAGGGCGAGTTCGTGCACACGGGAGAGCGGGATGCCACGCACATCGATCCCCTCGCTCTTCAGTGCGTGCAGGAAATCCTCGTCGGCGCTGACCAGAGGCGCCTGGGCAGATTCGGCGCAGGCGGCATAGAAGCAGTCGTGCACCGGCCGGCCGCACTGCAGGGCGATGGCCAGTGCGCGATTGCGCAACTGCGGCGATTCGACGAAGGCCGAGATGAACGACGGCAAGGCGATGTTGCGCACGATGGGTTCGGCCTGATCCACTGTGATCTCGCCGCGCGTCGTCTTCTGCCACGCCAACTCGGCAACACCCGCGATCAGGATGTCGGGCGCGATCATCTCGTGACGATTGGCCAGCAGCCAGCGCGCCTCGGGCCGCAGCGGCTCCTCGACGAACCACTTTATCGCAACGCCGGGATCGACGACGACGATCACTTGCCCCCTCCCATCTGTGCGATGGCGGCCGGCGGCGTCATGGCGGCGATGCGATCGGCTTCTTCCAGCGGATCGAGCACCAGCGGCTGGCCCGACGCATAGGTCAGCAGATCGCGCAGGTCGGCCTCGAGCGACCGGCCTCTGGCGCGCGCATGATTCTTCAGACGCTCGATGATCGCGACATCGAGGCCGCGGATGGTGAGCGTGGTGCCGCGCTTGTTCGTCGGTGTTTCCGATGCTGCTTCCATTTCCTTCTCTCTCTTCAGGCGCAGAAACCGTGGAGGAACCAGCGGGCCGTCGGCAGGCCATTGGCGGCGAGCTGATAGGGCCCGTCGCGGAACAGCCAGAAGCGGCCTCCGTCATCGTCCTCGACTCGGTAGTAATCGCGCACCGGCGGCAGGGTGCCGGCGGGAGGGCGGCTGCCGTCGGGGCGCGGCCGCCACCATTCGTCGGCGATCCGCTCCGGCCCATCGGCGCGCACGATGCGATGGGCATGTCGTCGCCAGCGGAAGACCGAGGGTGGATCGTCGGGCACGAAGGCGGTGACCTCGACGGGCTCGGGCCGCTGCAGCAGGCGCGTCGGCCTCGCACCCTTGAGGCTGGCGATGCGGCGCCAGGCGCCTGCCGTGGCGGGCGTCGACGCAATGGCGGTGACGACCTGGACGCGTTCGGGCAGGTGACTGTCGCGCGACAGCAGCCGCACGACGTTCTCCGCGCCCAGCCGCAGCACCAGCCGGTCGGCGAGGTCGAGCGTGCCGTCCGCCCCCGCTGCGACCGTGGGTGAATCCTGATCGGGCAGCGCATCCTGCGTGCCACTCCAGGCCTCGACCTCAGGGGCGGCCAGGATCATCAGTTCGACGCCGAAGCCGGGATCGAGTTCGCCGAGCTTCTCCTCGAACAGCTTCATCAGCTTCGGGTTGTCGCGGTTGGGCCGGCTCGTGCCGATCGAGGTGCGGTCGACCGAGCCATCGACGCGGTAGAGCGCAATCTCGAGCAGGCGCGCGCCGACACCCGCCTGTTCCAACTGGCGACAGAGAGCGGCCAGCAAGCGGCTGGTCGCGGCAGCGATGTCCTCGGCCCGGCCGATCGGCTCGGCGAAGGCCAGACGCGTACGAAAGGCCGGCGGCAGCCGGCGCGGCTCGATCGGCTCGTCGAGCCGGCCCAGCGCCTGGTCGATGCGGCGCACCGGCTGCTCGCCGAAGCGGCGGACCAGCGGTGCGCGCGGCATGGGATAGAGATCGCCGATGCGGCGCAGGCCGAGCTTCAGGAAGGTCTCGAGGATCGGCGCCTCGAGACGCAGTCCCTCGACCGGCAGCGAGGCGAGCGCATCGCGCTGGCCGCGTGCCGGACAGAAGAGATCGGTCTGGCGCTCGGCAAAGCGCGCCAGCGCCCAGGCGGCACCCGCCGTGTCGGCCATTGCGGCCCGACAGGTAAGATCGCGCCGGGCAAGGCGCGTGACCAGGTCGGCCAGCAGCGCGCGTTCGCCGCTCTCGCCGTCGCCGAAGAGATGCGTGCAGCCCGTCACGTCGAGCAGCAGACCGGCATCGCCGCCGAAGCCGCCGGTGCTGCAGGTCTGCTCGATGTCATCGGCGAGGGCCCCGCCCATCGGGTCGATCGCGACCCAGGGCGTGTAACGATCGCACCAGCCCGCGATTGCTTCGACCAGGCGGAGGTCGGCCTGCGGCTCTCCCGCTTCGGTGACGAGGTCCGGCAGCAGGGCGCGGGCATCGGCCAGCCGCATGTGCGGGCGCAGACCCGCGGCACGGGCGTGCGGATTGACGGCGGCGAGGCGCGGGCAGCCCTCGCGCCAGACGACGGTGGCGGCCGCCCTATCCGACCAGTCTTTCTTCGAAATGCGCGCCAGGCGATCCGTGGAGAGTTTGGGGAACCACAGCGAGACAATGCGTTTCATCGTTCCACTCCAGGAGCCAGGACGGTGTTTCGTCGGCGGACGGCGTGCCGAATCGGTTGCGCCGAAGTTCGAGGCGCCAGCGCAGGGCGCCGACATCCCTGAGGCCGGGCGTCGAGCAGGACGGCGCCGAGGTGATCCGCCACCGGGTGGTGCATACGCTTTGTGGCGGCGCCGGCTGGGCGCGCAGCAGCAGGGCCGGCACGCCGTTCTTCTCGGCGGCGAGCGACAGGCGGCGGCCGGCCGTGGGATCGGCAGCCCGCGTCTCGCCCACAACGGCCGAGATGCCGGGGCAGCGCAGCCCTTCCTCCATCGCCCAGAAAAGATCCTCGTCGCGCCGCGCCGTGACCATCAGCAGGCGCGCGGGATCGAACCAGGAGGAGAGCGCCGGCGCATAAGGCACGGCATCGAACGTGCCGGTGGGGCGGCGGCACCACAGGATGGTGCCCGGCCCGAGCCGGCCCAATAGATGGCCGGCGAAGCCGAGCACCGGACCATCGTGCGGCGACACCCGGCCGGAGGGAGCGGGCCCCGCCTCGATCTCGTGCAGGGCGCCCGTCAGCAACCCACCCTCGGGCAGCAGGGCGTCGATGGCGGAAATTCCAAGCGGAACGGAGGCGGCCCGGCCGCTGCGCCGGACACTGTTCGATCTTTCCAGTCGACGCACCTTTTCCCGCAAGGAGGCCGGCACCGGGGCGACCCTATCGTTGGCGGCTCCGGAAACCGGAGGAGCAAAGGCACTCGGGGAAATGACCGGCATCGCCCCCTCGTCGGTCTGGTGGATGGGCTGTGGGTTAAATGTTCGTGTTTTGTTCTAGTTGCTTCACAATCGTGAGTCAACGGGACTAAAGGGTGGCATATCGAGTGCATCCAGGGAGAAGCTGCCGTCCTGACCCGGAGGCTCCATGACTCTTCGTCTGTTCCTCGCCGCGCTGTGCGCCACCGCTTTCGCCCTGTTGGCCGGCCCGGCATTGGCGCGCTGTTCCAAGAACCTGGTCGAACTCGGTCCTACCCTGCAGGGCCGGGGCGTACAGATGGCCTCGCTCGACGGGGTGCAGCTGGCGGCGGATACGGCGAGCCGCGCCATCATCACCTTCCTAGGCCATGCCAGCTTCGAGATCGACACGCCGCAGGGCGTGCGCGCCATCACCGACTACAACGGGCTGAACGGCTTCGGCCGCAAGCCCGACATCGTGACGATGAACAATGCGCACTCCACGCACTACACCGACCAGCCTGAGGACGGGATCACCTACGTGCTGCGCGGCTGGCCGGACGAGGCCGGCCAGACCGAGGCGCGCCACGACGTCTCGCTCAAGGATCTCAAGGTGACGAACCTGCCGACCAATGCGCGCGACTGGGGCGGCGGCTCGGCGCGCATCAACGGCAACTCGATCTTCACCTTCACCATCGGCGATCTCTGCATCGCCCATCTCGGCCACCTGCATCACCGGCTGACCAAGGACCATCTCGACGAGCTGGGCCGCATCGACGTGCTGATGGTGCCGATCGACGGCGCCTACACGGTCGGCTTGCCGGTGATGGTCGAGGTCATCCGCCAGATCCAGCCGCGCATCGTGCTGCCGATGCACTATTGGGGACGTGGCCAGGTCGCACGTTTCGAGGAATTGATGGTTGACCAGGACGCGGTCTTCGTCTGGCCCGATCGCCGCACCATCGAGGTCGTACACGACACGCTGCCCGAGAAGCTCACCGTCTATGTCGTCGGCGGGAATGGCGGCGACTGATCCTGCTCACTACATCGTGGGCTGGCAACCAGCCGACGCTCGATCTCGCCGTCGGCTGCCTCGCATCGGGCGCGCTCAAATCCTGAAGCTGATCAGCCCGGTCTGGCGGGTTCCGACGTCCCGTTGGCCAGCATGCTCAATGCGGTGTCGCGGGTGTCGAAGACGAGTTGGCGCGCGAAGCCTTCGGCCGCCTTGGCGTCGCCGGCGAGGATCGACTGGACCAGCCCGCGCCAGTTCGCGATCGATTGCCGGCGTCGTTCGGATGTCGACAGGCTGAGCTTGGTATAGCGGGCGGTCTGGCGGCCGAAAGACAGGATCAGGTCGGCCAGCCGCCGACTGCCGGCATTGCGCACGCAGAACTCGCTGATCGCCAGACTCGCGCGCGCATAGGCCTCGGCATCGTCGAACGATCTTTCCAGGTCGGCGTAGAGGCGTTCCAGTTCGGTCCGGCCGGTCCGGGGGAGGGCGGCCACGAGACGTTCGCAGGCGAGGCCCATCAGATGGGCGCGGATATCGAAGATGTCCTGGACCTCATCGGCACTGAGCGTCGTCACCTGTGCGCCGCGCTGCGGCAGGATCGTCACCAGCCCCTCGTGTTCGACGATGCGCAGGGCCTCGCGGACGGAGGCCCTACTCACTCCGAAAGCCGCTGCAAGATCGATCTCGCGCAGCTTCTGGCCTGGCGTGAACTCGTTCTCGACGATGGCCTGCCCGATCCGCACCGCAATTTGCGCAGGGAGCGTGGCATAGATGTCGTAGGTCTTCTGGAGGGGCATAGCCATGGATAGGAACGTCTAGCCGGATTTCCTGCTTGCTTCCAGCTAGTCCATGTTCGAATGTCCATAATTAATAATGTCGACATTCATACGGAGGATGGCCTCATGAAGGAAATGGAACTGGAGGAAATCGTCGGGCGCTCGGCTTGGCTCGGCCGGGACCTGCACGACAAGGAAGACGAGTGGATCTACCGGCTGAACGACACCGAGATTGCCGAGATCGACGTAGCCTTGCGCCATCTGCAGGCGACCGGCCGGCAGATTCCCGACATCGGCAAGGAGCACTTCCCACTGAAGCATTTCGCGCGAACGTTGCGACTGCTCCAGACTGAGATCGAGAACGGCCTGGGGATCCTGCTGATACGAGGCTTGCCGCGCGACCGATACAGTGCCGAGGAAATGGGTCTGATCTATTGGGGCATCGGGGCGCATTTCGGGCGCGCCGTGGCGCAGAACGCACAGGGTGACGTGCTCGGTCACGTCCGCGATCTCGGCCGCGACCAGTACAAGGACATGCATGCACGCGGCTATCAGACCGCCTCGCTGCTGCCGTTCCACAACGATTCCTGCGACATCGTCGGCCTGTGCTGCCTCGAGACGGCGCAAAGCGGCGGCCTTTCCGCCGTTGCCAGCTCGGTTGCTGTCTACAACGCAATGTTGCGCTCACGTCCCGACCTCGTGAAGGTCCTGGCCCAGCCGTTCCATGCCGACCGGCGCGGCGAGGAGTCGGAAGGGCAGAAGCCCTATTACGTCACGCCGATCTTCATCTGGCACAAGGGGCGGATGTTCAATCGCTTCAATCGCACCTTCATCGACTCCGCGCAGCGCTTCGACGAGGTGCCGCGATTGACGAAGCTGCAGATCGAGGCGCTCGATACCATGGCAGCCTACTGCAAGGATCCCTTGTTCCGTCTCGACATGAAGCTGGAGCGTGGCGACATGCAATTCGTGAACAACTACTGCGTACTGCACTCGCGAACAGCCTACGTTGATCACGGCGAACAGGATCGCAAGCGGCACTTGCTGCGCCTGTGGCTGCGGACGGCGGCCTTCACCGATTATCCCGCCTCCTTGCGCGATCGCTACGAGGACATGGACAAGTGGCGCAGCAGCCCGCGGCCGCCGTCCTACAATTTCGTCACCATGAAGGAGGTGACGACCCACTAGCGCTGCCTCGTCTCGGCCGAATCAACCAAGAACAACCGGAGGAAAAATGACGATGACGAGGCGTGTGCTGGCCGTGGTGCTGGCGCTCATGCTGACGTGCGCGCCCGCGATGGCTCAATACCCTGACAAGCCCGTGAAGCTTGTCGTGCCGTTCCCGCCGGGCGGTCCGACCGATGTTTTCGCGCGCGTCCTGTCGGCAGCGCTTTCCGAGCAGCTCGGACAACAGGTCGTGATCGAGAACAAGGGCGGCGCCGGCGGTACGGTCGGCACCGATTTGGTCGCGAAGGCCAAACCCGACGGCTACACGCTGCTGTTCGGCACGGCCGCCACGCATGGTATCAACGTCTCGCTCTACGACCAGCTGCCCTACGATCCGCTGAAGGATTTCGAACTGGTGGCACTGGCCGGTCTCGTGCCGATGGTTCTACTGGTCTCGTCCGAGCAGCCTCGCACGCTGCCGGAACTGATCGTCAAGCTGAAGGCAGAGCGTGGCAAGTCGAGCTACGCCTCGTCCGGCAATGGCACGACCAATCATCTTGCCGGAGAGCTGTTCAAGACGCGCGCCGGCATCGAGGCGGTCCATGTGCCTTATCGCGGCTCGGGGCCGGCGCTGCAGGACCTGATGGGTGGCCGAGTGACCTTCATGTTCGATTCGTTCGGAACATCGCTGGAGCAGATCAAGGCCGGCAAGCTCTACGCTGTCGTCATCATGGCGGACAAGCGTAGCCAGGCACGTCCTGACGTGCCGACCGCGGCAGAGGCAGGGCTGGCCGACTTCGTCGGCGGCACATGGAATGTCGTGGCAGTACCGGCTGGTACGCCCAAGCCGATCGTCGACCGCCTCAACACCGCCGTCAACAAGGCGCTGGCAAGCGCCACGGTGGCGGAACGGCTGCAGCAGCTCGGCATCGAGGCGGTCACCGATTCGACGCCGGCCAGCACGCGCGCCTTCGTGGCGGCGGAGATCGTCAAATGGCGCGACGTCATCCGCATCGCCGGCGCGAAGGTGGACTGACCATGCGGCTCATCCTTGCTTCGCTCTTCGCCTGTGTCGTTGGGATGCTGTCGGACGGGCCGGCGTTCGCGCAATATCCCGACAAGGCCCTGCGCATGGTGGTCCCGTTCCCCCCTGGCGGCCCGACCGACCTGATCGCGCGCGTGGTCGCTGTCGGCATGGCGGCCGATCTCGGCCAGCAGGTCATCATCGACAACAAAGGGGGCGCCGGCGGCAATGTCGGAACCGAGATGGTCGCCAAATCGAAGCCCGACGGCTACACGCTGCTGTTCGGTACGGCGGCGACGCACGGCATCAACATCTCGCTCTACAAGACCTTGCCCTATCACCCGGTGAAGGATTTCGAGCTTGTCGCGCTGGTCGGCCTCGCGCCGATGGCTTTGCTGGTGCCCGCCGGACAGCCGACGAATCTGCCGGACCTCATTGCCAAGCTGAAGGCTGAGCCCGGCAAGGCGAGCTATCCGTCTTCTGGCAATGGCACGACCAATCATCTCGCCGGCGAACTGTTCAAGACGCGCACCGGAGTCGACATCCTGCACGTGCCCTATCGCGGGACCGGGCCGGCACTTCAGGACCTGCTCGCCGGCCGCCATGCGCTGATGTTCGCCACGCTGGGACCGGTGATGGAGAATGTCCGGGCGGGGCAGCTCGTCCCGGTCGGGCTGATGGCCGACAAGCGCAGCACGGTGATGCCCGACATCCCGACGATGAAGGAAGCCGGCCTGGCCGACTTCGTGGGCGGCACCTGGAACATAATCGCCGTTCCGGCGGGCACGCCGGCCAACATCGTCCGCCGCCTCAACACTTCCATCTACAAGGCGCTGGCCGATCCGACGCTGGGTGAGCGGCTCAAAGCCCTGAACGTCGAGGCGAGCGAGGCACTGACGCCCGCCGAAACGAAGGCCTTCGTCGAGGCCGAGATCGAGAAGTGGCGCAAGATCGTGACGATGGCAGGCGCACAGGTCGACTAGGCGCCGACGCTGCGTCCCTTTTCGAAGCCGGCCAGGAACTGGACGAGGTTGCGACCGAGATCGTCGCCGAGATAGCCGCCTTCCTGGACCAGCACCGTCGGCAGGCCCATGCGGGCGATCTTCTCGGCCATGGCATGGAAGCCGGCACCGGTGACCTTGAGGCCCTGTAGCGGATCGCTTTCGCTGGCGTCGAGGCCGAGCGCCACCACCAGCGCGGTCGGCTGGAAGTCGCGGATGCGCGCCAAGGCCTTGTCGCCGGCGTCGAGCCACGGTGCGTCGGGAGAACCGAGCGGTAGGGGCAGGTTGAGATTGAAACCCTCGCCCTGGCCGGCGCCTCGCTCCTGCGCATGGCCCCAGAAGAAGGGGTAGTAGTGATCGGGGTCGGCGTGGATCGAGACCGTCAGCACGTCGTCGCGCTCGTAGAAGATGCCCTGCGTGCCGTTGCCGTGATGCACATCGACATCGAGGATCGCCACGCGCTGGTGCGCGGCCCGCAGTCTCTGTGCGGCGACGGCCGTGTTGTTCAGGAAACAGAAACCTCCGGCCATGTCGGCATAGGCGTGATGGCCCGGCGGCCGGCAGAGTGCGTAGGCATGGTGTTCACCAGACAGCACCATGTCGGCGACCGTGGCAGCGACTTCGGTGGCGGCGAGGGCCGCGTCCCAGGTGTGCGGGCCGATCGGGCAGCCCGTATCGACCTGATGCCAGCCGGCACGACCAGCCAGCGCCTTCGGGTAGGAGGCATGGGCGCGCGCCGGGTGGACGTTTGGCACCACTTCCGGGCCCGCACCCGGCAGCTTCGCCCATTCGCGCGCGGCGATCTGCAGGAAGTCGAGATAGTCCGGCGTATGCACGGTGGAGGCCGGCGCCGGACCGTATGACCCGGGAGCCAGGATCGTGTGTCCCGCTTCCGTGGCGGCGGCCAGCAGACGGATCGCGCGTTCGGGCTGCTCGGCGCTGCGCAGTTTGGTGCCCCGCACGACGAAATGCTGCGGGTCGTGCTGGGCGTGCTTGTCGGAATAGACGATCTTCATCCTGGGACCTCAGCTCGTCACGATGGCCTTCGCCGTCTTGAG
The DNA here is from genome assembly GCF_052439685.1 of Reyranella sp. Lineage (GTDB taxonomy): Bacteria > Pseudomonadota > Alphaproteobacteria > Reyranellales > Reyranellaceae > Reyranella. The sequence goes on along the minus strand of NZ_JBQVQG010000035.1, from coordinate 18,506 downwards.
GGCGGCGATCTCATCATCGCTATAGCCCACCTCGCGCATGATCTCGACCGTGTGCTCGCCGATGCCCGGCGACTTCTGCCGCGTCTCGACCGGCGCGGCGGACAGTTTGATCGGGTTGGCGGCGGACTTCACCGGGCCAATGCCGGGATAGTCGATCTCGAGCACGCTGCCGCGCGCCCTGGCGTGCTCGCTCGCCATCACGTCGCTCACCTTATAGGCGGCCGAGCAGGGCATGCCGGCGGGGATCAGCTTCTCGAGCAGCTCGTCGGCCGTGTACTGCAGGAAATAGTCCTCGATCATGCTCTCGAGGATGCCGCGATGGGCGACGCGGCCGGCATTGGTCTTGAAACGCTCGTCGTCGAGCCAGTCCTTGCGGCCGAGCGCCGTGCAGAGCAGGCGCCAGAAGGCGTCGTTGGTGCCGGCCACAAACACCGGCTGCGTCTTCGTCGGGAAGACGCGCAGCGGGCAGAGGATCGTGTTCGACGTGCCCATGCGCTCGGGATTCTCGCCGGTGAGGCCATGGTTGGTGATCCAGTGGCTCATCATGTGCATGCCGACGTCGAACAGCGACAGGTCGAGCCGCTGGCCCTTGCCGGTCTTGATCCGGTGCAGCAGCGCGAACGCGATACCGCCGGCGCAGGCGAGGCCGGTCGAATAGTCGATGGGCGCGGTGCCGACGCGGCACATCTCGCCCTGATAGGGCCCGGTCGCATCCATCAGACCGATCTCGGCCTGAATGCAGGGATCGTATCCGGCGCGCGGCGAGTAGGGACCGGTCTGGCCATATCCCGAGATCGAGGCATAAATCGCCTGCGGATTGACCTTCGAGACGACGTCCCAGCCGAAACCAAGCTTGTCGATCACGCCCGGTGTGAAGGCCTCCATGAAAACGTCGGCCTTCTTCACCAGCCGCATCAGTACGTCCTTGCCGCCCTCGCTGCGCAGGTCGATCGCCAGGCCCCGCTTGTTGCGGTTCATCGACGGCACCCAGGCCCCGCCGAAATGCGGCCGGAAGTGCTCGCCGTTCAGCGGCTCGACCTTGATCACGTCGGCGCCCATGTCGCCCAAAATCTGGCCGGCCGTAGGACCGGCGATGACCTGAGTCAGGTCGAGAACGAGCGTATCGGACAGCGGAAGCATGCGATGAAATTCCTCCTGAGCTCCACCCATGCAAGACGACGCACACCTGCTCAAGCACTTCGTTTCGCTGGCTGGCATTTGCTATGGTCCCGGCTTGTCCCTATCCGGAGTCCACAGCCAATGACCGCCAGCGACCGCCCCAATCTCCGCGTAGATCCCGACCGGCTTTGGTCGAGCCTGATGGAGCTCGGGCAGATCGGCGGCACGGAGAAAGGCGGCGTCTGCCGCATCGCGCTGACCGACCTCGACCGGCAGGGTCGCGATCTGTTTGTGCGCTGGGCGAAGGAGGCGGGCTGTACCATCAAGGTCGATCAGCTGGGCAACGTCTTCGCTCGCCGCGAGGGTCGCGATCCGGCGAAGCCGCCGGTCATGACCGGCTCCCATCTCGACACCCAGCCGACCGGTGGCAAGTTCGACGGTGCCTATGGCGTGATGGCAGGGCTGGAGGTGCTGCGCGTGCTGCACGATTCGAACTACGTCACCGAGGCGTCGATCGAGGTTGCCGTCTGGACCAACGAGGAAGGCTGCCGCTTCGCGCCGGCCATGGTCGCGTCGGGCGTATTCGGCGGCGCCTTCACCCTGGAGCATGCGCTGTCGATCAAGGATCGTGACGGCGTGACCTTCGGAGAGGCGCTGAAGCAGATCGGCTACGACGGCAAGGAGCCGGTCGGCGGGCGGCCGGTCGGCGCGTTCTTCGAAGCGCATATCGAGCAGGGCCCGATTCTGGAGCGCGAGAAGAAGACGATCGGCGTGGTCACAGGCGCGCAGGGCCAGCGCTGGTACGAAATCAACTGGACGGGCATGGAGAGCCATGCCGGCACGACGCCGATGGAAGGCCGCCGGGACGCGCTGGTCGGGGCGGCCGAGCTGATCGTCGCTGCCCGCACCATCGGCAACCGTCCCAACGGACGTTCGACCATCGGCGTGATCGAGAGCCAGCCGCAGGCGCGCAACACCATCCCCGGTCGCGTCTTCATGACGGTCGACTTCCGCCATCCCGATGACGGCGAACTGACCAAGATGGATGCCGAGATGCGCGCCGCCGTGGCCGACATCGCCAAGCGCCACCGGCTCGAGGTCAAGATCGAACAGATCTGGTACTTCCCGCCGTCGCCCTTCGCGAAGGAGCTGGTCGATGCGGTGCGTCGCGGTGCCGACCAGGCGGGCTATCCGCACATGGACATCGTGAGCGGTGCGGGCCATGACGCCTGCTATGTCAGCCGCGTCGCCCCGACGGCGATGGTGTTCGTGCCCTGCAAGGACGGCGTCAGCCACAACGAGATCGAGGACGCCAGCAAGAGCGATGTCGGCGCCGGCGCGCAGATCCTGCTGCAGGCGATGGTCGAGCGGGCGAATGCTTGACATATCGTACGGCGATCGTTCGACGGAGTTTGTCATCCCGAGCCGCAGGCGAGGGACCTTTGATCGTTATCGCGAAGGGTCCCTCGCTTCGCTCGGGACGACGCCGAGGTTGACCTCCGCACGCGTGCGCCGGTGAAAGCCGGCGGTCTCGTTTCCGTCGCGGCCGCTGCGCTGGTCGCGACGATCGCAGGCGTGGGCGGCACCTTGCCGGTCGTGCTGGCCGCCGCGCAGGCCGTCGGCGCGACGCCCGATCAGGCGAGTTCCTGGGTGTCGGGGCTCGGCCTCGCCACGGCGGCCAGCGCGCTGCTGCTCAGTGTGCGGTACCGCATGCCGATCATCACCGCCTGGTCGACGCCCGGGGCGGCGCTGATCGCCTCGACCTCCGGCGTGCCGAGCTTCGCGGCGGCGGTCGGCGCCTTCGTGCTGGCCGCGCTTCTGATTCTGCTGACGGCCGCGGTGAAGCCGCTCGGCCGGTTGATCGGCAAGATTCCGCCCAGCATCGCCGCCGCCATGCTGGCGGGCATCCTGCTGCGCCTCGTCATGGCCATGGTCGAGCATGTGCCGTCCGCGCCACTGCTGGTGCTTCCGCTGATCGCCCTGTTCCTGGTGGCGCGCATCCGCTTCCCCGCCCTTTCCTCGCTGATCGTGCTGGTCGCCGGCGCGCTGCTCGCCTGGTCGCTCGGCCTCGTGAAGCCATTGCCGTCGCTCGGCCTCTCGACGCTGGTCGTCACGGCGCCCGCGTGGGACGTGGCCACGCTCGTCGGTCTCGGCGTGCCGCTCTATCTGGTCACGATGGCGTCTCAGAACCTGCCGGGCTTCGCGGTGCTGCGCGGCTCGGGCTATCAGCCGCCGACGGAGCCCATCCTTGCCGTCACGGGAGCCGCATCGCTCGGCACGGCGTTCCTCGGCGCCCATACGTCGAACCTCGCCGCGATCTCGGCCGCTCTATGCACCGGCCCTGACGCCCATCCCGATCCGGCGCAGCGCTGGAAGGCGGGACCGTTCTACGCGCTGTTCTGGATCCTGATCGCCCTGTTCGGCGCCTCGCTGGTCGGTCTGTTCGGCGCACTGCCGCCGGCCCTGCTTGCGACGGTCGCGGGCACCGCGCTGCTGGGCTCGACGGCGGGCGCCCTCGGCATCGCGCTGGTCGGCGAGCAGGACCGTCTTGCGGCGACGGGCACCTTGGCCGTCACCGTTTCGGGCGTCACCTTGATGGGCGTCGGTTCGGCTTTCTGGGGGCTGTGCTTCGGCCTGCTGATCCTGAGCCTGGAGCGTCTGTTCAGGCGGTAGGGCCGGACGCCTCGGCCTTGAGACGCGCGACGGCCTCGCGCACCGGCGCCTCGAGCCCAGCGCCGCCCGCCTCCAGATGCGCCACGATGGCTGCCCGCATGCGCGGCTCCCAGAACTTGCGCAGATGATCGGCGATGGCGATGGACGGGTCGGCGCCGCGCTGCGAGGCGAAGAACTGGCCGATCTGGTTGGCCATGCGCACCAGCTTGGCGGCTTCCATCGTTTCTATTCCGCCGCTGGTGCGGCCGCGATGCGCCGGTGGGCGAGAGCCTGGGCATCGTAGGTGCGCTGCCAGTCGCTCGGGCCGTTCGACGGCGCCACCTGGACAGCGGTCACCTTGTACTCGGGGCAGTTGGTCGCCCAGTCGGAATTGTCGGTGGTGACGACGTTGGCCTGCGTGCCGGGATGATGGAAGGTCGTGTAGACGACGCCCGGCGCCACGCGATCGGTGACGCGGGCGCGCAATGTCGTGCCGCCGGCGCGGCTGTCGAGCCTCACCCAGTCGCCGTCGCGCACGCCCCGGTCCTCGGCGTCGTGCGGGTGGATCTCGAGCACGTCCTCGTCGTGCCACACGATGTTGGCCGTGCGCCGCGTCTGGGCGCCGACATTGTACTGCGACAGGATGCGGCCGGTCGTCAGCAGCAGCGGAAAGCGCGGCCCGACTTTCTCGTCGGTTGGCACGTACTCGGTGACGATGAAGCACCCCTTGCCGCGCACGAAACCGTCGGCATGCATCACCGGCGTGCCGGTGGGGGCGCGCTCGTTGCAGGGCCACTGGACCGAGCCCTCGCGGTCGAGCAACGCGTAGGAGACGCCGGCAAAGGTAGGCGTGGTGCGCGCGATCTCGTCCATCACCTGCGAGGGGTGGTCGTAGTGCATGTCGAAGCGCATCGCGCGGGCGATCGCCAGGGTGATTTCCCAATCGGCGAGGCCGTTCTTCGGTGTCATGACCCTGCGCACGCGGTTGATGCGTCGTTCGGCATTGGTGAAGGTGCCGTCCTTCTCAAGGAAGGTCGAGCCGGGCAGGAAGACATGGGCATAGGCCGCCGTCTCGTTCAGGAACAGGTCCTGCACGACGACGCATTCCATGGCGGCCAGCGCCTCGGCCACGTGGTGCGTGTCGGGATCGGACTGCAGGATGTCCTCGCCCTGGACGTAGAGGCCCTTGAAGCTGCCGTCGAGCGCCGCATCCAGCATGTTGCCGATGCGCAGGCCCGGCTCGGCATCGAGCGGCCGACCCCACAGCGCCTCGAAGGTGCCGCGCACGCCGTCGTCGGAAACATGGCGGTAGCCCGAGAATTCGTGCGGGAAGGAGCCCATGTCGCAAGAGCCCTGGACGTTGTTCTGGCCGCGCAGGGGATTCACGCCGACGCCGGGCCGGCCGATGTTGCCGGTGGCCATCGCCAGGTTGGCGATGGCCATCACCACGGTCGAACCCTGGCTGTGCTCGGTGACGCCCAGCCCGTAGTAGATCGCACCGTTGCCGCGGGTGGCAAAGAGGCGGGCGGCGGCCCGGATCGTCTCGGGCGGAACCCCGGCGAGCGGTCCGACCGTCTCCGGACTGTTGCACGGTTCGGCAACGAAGGCTGCCCAGTCCTCGAAGGTCGAGAGATCGCAGCGCTCCCGGACGAAGGCCTCGTCGACCAGGCATTCGGTGACGATGGTGTGGGCGAGGGCGTTGAGGATCGCGGCGTTGGTGCCGGGCCGCAGCGCCAGATGGAAGGCGGCCTCGATGTGCGGCGTGCGCACCAGATCGATGCGGCGCGGGTCGATCACGATCAGCTTCGCGCCCTGGCGCAGGCGCTTCTTGAGGCGAGAGGCAAAGACCGGATGGGCGTCGGTGGGGTTGGCGCCGATCACCAGCACGATGTCGGCCTGTTCGACCGAATCGAAATCCTGGGTGCCGGCCGATGTGCCGAAGGTCGCCTTCAGCCCGTAACCGGTCGGCGAGTGGCAGACACGCGCGCAGGTGTCGACGTTGTTGTTGCCGAAGCCGCCGCGCACCAGCTTCTGGACAAGGTAGGTCTCCTCGTTGGTACAGCGCGACGAGGTGATGCCGCCGATGGCGCGCTTGCCGTGCGCCTGCTGCAGCCGCCTGAACTCGGAGGCGACGCGACCGATGGCCTCGTCCCAGCTCACCTCCCGCCAGGGCTGGTCGATGGTCTCGCGGATCATCGGCTTCAGGATGCGCTCGCGATGATGGGCGTAGCCCCAGGCGAACCGGCCTTTCACGCAGGAATGGCCGTGATTGGCCTTTCCGTCCTTCGCCGGAACCATGCGCACCAGCTCCTCGCCGCGCATCTCCGCCTTGAAGTTGCAGCCGACGCCGCAATAGGCGCAGGTCGTCGTCACCGCGTGCTCCGGCTGACCAATCTCGATCACCGACTTCTCGATCAGCGTGGCCGTCGGGCAGGCCTGCACGCAGGCGCCGCAGGAGACGCACTCCGACGCGATGAAACTCTCGGCCATACCCGCCGAGACTTTGGACTCGAAGCCGCGCCCCTGGATGGTCAGGGCGAAGGTCCCCTGCACCTCCTCGCAGGCGCGCACGCAGCGCGAGCAGACGATGCACTTGGAGGGATCGAAGGCGAAGTAGGGATTGGACTCGTCCTTGGCCTGGCCAAGATGGTTCGCGCCCTGGTAGCCGTAGCGGACCTCACGCAGGCCGACGGCGCCCGCCATGTCCTGGAGCTCGCAGTCGCCGTTGGCGGCGCAGGTCAGGCAGTCGAGCGGATGGTCGGAGATGTAGAGTTCCATCACGCCCTTGCGGACCTGTTTCAGCCGCTCCGTCTGGGTCGAGACCACCATGCCGGCCGCGACCGGCGTGGTGCAGGAGGCGGGCGTGCCGGCGCGGCCTTCGATCTCGACCAGGCACAGCCGGCAGGAGCCGAACGCCTCGAGCGAATCGGTGGCGCATAGCTTGGGCACCTGGATGCCGGCCTCGACGGCGGCCCGCATGATCGAGGTGCCGGCCGACACGGTCACCTCGTGGCCATCGATGATGAGCTTGACCGTCGCGGCTGAGGCGCTGGCGGGCGTGCCATGGTCGATCTCGTGAACGAACGACATGAGGCTATCCTCTAGTCCGCCGCCGCGGCGAGGCGCGGGTGGCTGAAATCCTCCGGGAAATGCCGCAAGGCGCTCATCACCGGATAAGAAGTGAAACCGCCGAGGGCGCAGAGCGAGCCGAACTTGAGCGTCTGGCAGAGGTCCTCGATCAGCGCGAGGTTGGTGTCGACGTTCTCGCCCCGCAGGATGCGGTCCATGGTTTCGGTGCCGCGCACCGAGCCGATGCGGCAGGGCGTGCACTTGCCGCAAGATTCGTGGGCGCAGAAGTCGAGCGCAAACCGGGCTTGCCGGGCCATATCGACGCGATCGTCGAACACCACGATGCCGCCGTGGCCGAGCAGGCCGTCGCGGGCCGCGAAGGCCTCGTAGTCGAACTTCGTGTCGAACAGCGCGCGGGGGAAATAGGCGCCGAGGGGGCCGCCGACCTGGACGGCGCGCACCGGGCGGCCATTGGCCGTCCCGCCGCCGATATCATCGACGATCTGGCCCAGGGTGAGACCGAAGGCCGTCTCGAAAAGGCCGCCATGCCGGACGTTGCCGGCGAGTTGGATCGGCATGGTACCGCGCGAACGGCCGCTGCCGAGCGTGGCGTAGCGGTCGGCTCCCTCGGCCAGGATGGCCGGCACGCAGGCCAGGGTGAGGAGATTGTTGATCACCGTCGGGCGGCCGAACAGGCCCTTGTGGGCGGGGAGGGGCGGCTTGGCGCGGACCTGGCCGCGCCGTCCCTCGAGACTTTCCAGAAGCGACATCTCCTCCCCGCAGACATAAGCGCCGGCACCGACCCTGATCTCGATGTCGAAGGCGGAGCCGCTGCCGGCGGCGTCCGCGCCGAGACAGCCGCTCGCGCGGGCGATGTTCACCGCTTCGTTCATGACACGGATGGCGTCGGGGTATTCGGATCGAATGTAGACAAAGCCCTTGGCGGCGCCGACGGCGAAGCCCGCGATCGTCATACCTTCGATCACACTGAACGGATCGCCTTCCATGAGCATGCGGTCCGCGTAGGTGCCCGAGTCACCTTCATCCGCGTTGCAGACGATGTACCGGCGGTCGGCGTCAGTGTCGGCGACCGTCCGCCACTTGATGCCCGTCGGAAAGCCCGCACCGCCGCGACCGCGCAGGCCCGACCGGACCACTTCCTCGATCGTGGCGGCAGGCCCGAGGAAGAGGGCGCGAGCGAGGCCCCGATAGCCGCCATGGGCGCGATAGTCGTCCAGCGACAGCGGATCGATGACACCGCAGCGCGCAAAGGTGATCCGGGTCTGGCGTTTCAGGAAGGGGATGTCGTCGGGCCGGCCGAGGCAGAGCGGGTGGGCGTTCGCTGCCTGCGGGCCAAGGGCGAGCAGGCCCGGCACGTCGGCCGGAGCCATGGGCCCGAAGGCGAGACGACCTCCGCCGGTTTCCAGCTCCACCATCGGCTCGAGCCAGAACAGGCCGCGCGAGCCCGTGCGCACCAGTTCGAGGACGATACCCAGCCGATGGGCCTCCGTGACGAGGGCGTCTGCGACACGATCGGCACCGACCGCACGAGCCGCAGCGTCGCGCGGCACGAAGATTCTGAGCGTCATGCGCCGACCTCGTGCGCCAACTCATCTGGCGAGGCATCGTTCAGGCGGCCGATCGGCGCCTCGTCGAGCAGGGCAGCGGGCGCGCAGGCGCAAAGGCCGAGACAGTAGACGGCCTCGATGGTCAGCCGGCCGTCGGGTGTCGTGCCACCCCAGTCGAGGTCGAAGCGATCGAGGATCTGGCGGGCAATACGGTCGCCTTCCATTGCCTGGCACGCCTCCGCCCGGCAGAGCTTCAGGACATGGCGGCCCGGCGGCGCGTCGCGAAAATCGCGATAGAAGCTGACGACGCCATGCACCTCGGCACGGGTGAGGTTGAGCGCGTGGGCGACGAAAGGCACCGCGGGCAGCGGAATGCAGCGGAAGGTTGCCTGCAGATCGTGCAGGATCGGCAGCAGTGCACCTTCCTGGCCGACATGGCGCCGGACGATTTCTGCGGCTTGCGGCTCATTCCAGGCCACTGGCATCGTTTCGCTCCCGTTTCGGCGCATGATCTGCCGTCGGGTGCGTCGCTTCAAGAAAGCAGACCCGTAAGGCGATAGAGACCCTCTATCGTGTGAAGCTCAGGCCAGCGACTTCGCCACCTGCTCGGCTTCGGCGACAAGGGAAGCGGCCAGCGGCGTCATGGGCTCGCGTGGCGGCACGACGAGGCCGATCCCGTGCACCGCCTCGGGCTCGACGATCGGGATCGACCGGAGATGCTCCGTCAGTCCCAGCGTGTCGGCCAGTTTCTCGGGCATCACGCTCGCCCACCGGCCGGTCCGCACATGCGAGAACAGCACGATCATCGAATTGGATTCGAGTGTCGGGTCGGATCGTTCACCGACGGCGCCCAGCAACTGGTCGATAATGCGGCGGTTCTGCATGTCGGGGGTGAGGAGACAGAGAGGAATGCGGCCGACCTCCGCCCACGTCACGCGCTCGCGATTGCCCAGCGGGCTGTTCTCGGAGGTCAGCAGCCGATATTGCTCGAGATAGAGCGGCACAGCGCGCAGGCGTCCCAGCGGTTCGTTGTCGATGTAGGTCAGGCCCGCATCGACTTCGAGATTCTCCAGCATCGACAGGATCTGGGTCGAGGTGCGGGACAGGATGGTGAACTGCACGTTGGGATGCTTGGCGCGGAAGGGCGTGGTCAACGCCGACACCATGGCCAGGGCCGTCGGGATGGCGGCGATCCGTAGCCGACCGGTGAGGCCCTTCCGCAGGGCCTGGACCTCCTGCCGCATGGCGCGTGTGTCGGCGACGATGCTGCGGGCCCATTCGAGCACGCGGTCGCCTTCGGCGGTGAAGCCGAGGAAGCGCGAGGAGCGCTGCACCAGCATGACGCCCAGCATTTCCTCCAGATGCTTGATGCCGGCCGAAAAGGTCGGCTGGGTGACGCCGCAGACTTCCGCGGCCTTGCCGAAGTTTCGCTCCCGCGCGAGCGCCAGAAGAAACTCCAGCTTGTCGATCATGAGGGGCGGGCGGGCATCATGGCTCGATCAGCCTAACAGAGGTGGTGCCGGAAAGCGCGCGCCGTAGGTTTCGAGCGGCAGGTCGAGGGCGCGACAGAGAAAGCTGATCGTGTGGTAGTAGCCCGCGAGCGCGATCATCTTGAGGATCTGTGCCTCGTCGAAATGGGCGGCGAGGTTACTCCACGCCATCTCGCCGATCGTGCGGTGGTCGACGAGATCGTCGACGGCGGCTAGCAACGCCTGTTCATCGGCCGACCAGCACGGCGCATCGGCCGGCCCTTGCGCGAGCAGCCCCGGCGTTTCCGCGAGCTGCAGGACCTGACCGGCGCCAGCCCCACCATCGTGAACACGCGGTTGGCCGAACTGCGCGAGGCGAAGCTGGTCGAACTCGACGAGGCAGCGGGCTATCGGCTCACGGCGCTGGGCAACGAGCTGCTGCGGCTGTTCCTGCCGCTGCACGTCTGGTCGGAGAAGTGGGCGAAGGCGACGGCATAGCCGCCGCCCGCCTCACTTCAGGAACGGATTGTCACTGCCGCGGCCCTTGCGGCGCGGCGGGAAACTCTCGGCCAGATAGTCGAGAATTTCCGAGCGCTCCTCGGCCTTGATCGGCGGCATACGATGCTTTTCCAGCATCAGGTCGATGGTCGAATCCCAGAGGTCGCGCGTCAGGCCCTGGGCCTTGATCAGCGCGACGCCATGGCAGGCCGTGCAGGTATAGAAGGTGAGCTCGCGGTTCTTGCCCTCGGGCAGGTCCTCGACCGTGTCGTTGTGCGGCGGCGGCTTGCCCTTGTCGGGATCGATAACGGGCGGTGCCGCCGCCACCTTGGGCGCCGGCGGCACGTAGACATACTTGTCCCTGTGCAGCTCGCCGGCGCGATCGAAGGCGAGCAACAGGAACGTCGCCGTCAAGCCGATGACGGCGGCGTGTATCACGTTGAGGCGGGTCAAGATTCGACGAGCACGCGGATGCGGTTGACCGGATTGGCCCCGTAGCCTTGCGGGTTCCAGTTGGCGGCCTGGAAGGGCTGGGTCACGCCTTTGCTGTCGGTCGCCTTGACCCAGACTTCATAGTAGCCCGTGGTCGGCAGTTCGATCGAGGCGCTGAAGTTCTGCCAGGCATACTTGTTGGCGGGCGCTTCGACCTTCGCGGGCTTCCAGGTGACGCCGTAGTCGGTCGAGATGTCGACGGTCTTGATGTCGAAGTCGCCGGCCCAGGCATGGCCGCGCAGGTCGAGCTTACGCGACGTGAGGCGGGCGCCGTCGGCCGGGAAGGTGATGATCGAGCGGACCGGCATCGATTCCAGGATCGCCATGTCCTTCGCATCGCCCTTGCTGCCAGGCACAATCGGCGTCTTCGGTACGCGGTAGGAGAAGCCGCCCATGCCGGGACCGTCATGCTCCTTGTCGCGGATCCAGATGCGGTTCAGCCACTTGGTCGACGCCGAGGCGGGCCAGCCGGGGATGACGAGCCGGACAGGCGCGCCGTGGATCAGCGGCAGGTCCTGGCCGTTCAGCTTGAAGGCGATCAGCGAGTGCTCCTCCATCGCCTTGGCGATCGGCACGCCGCGCGAGATGGTGGGCTTGTTGGTTTCGCCGGCCAGGGTCGGGTCGGCACCATAGGCGCCGGTAAAGACGGCGGAGGGCTTCAGGCCGGCCGCCTTCAGCACGTCAGCCAGGCGCACGCCGGTCCACATCGGGCAACCCGCGCCGCCGTTGGTCCACTGGTTGCCGCGCGCCTCCGGCGTAAAGAAGGACCGGCCGTTGCCGCCGCATTCCAGCATGAGCTGATAGGTGACGGCGGGGAATTTGGTCATCAGGTCGCCGACCGTGATCTCCAGCGGCGTGTTGACCTCGCCGTCGATCTTGACCTTCCACGCCTTGGGATCGCCCGTGACGTCGGGAACCTGACCGTTGTTGCGGATGAAGAGCTTGTTGGTCGGCGTGACATTGTCGTCGAGCAGCTCGGCCTGCGTCTCGGCCACGAGCGGCTTGTCGCCGAGGACCGCGAGCTTGACCTTGCCGTCCATCTCAAGAAGCTTGGGCCCCTTGGCAGCCGCCGGCGCGCCCTGCGCAAGAGCTAACCCGACCGGCGGCAGAGTGGCACCCACCGACGCACCGACAGTGGCCATCCCGACCCCCTTCAGCACGTTACGACGCGACGCCTTGGACGTTCCGGAACGCAGCATTTTTTTCCTCCCTGAGGAGGTTTTCTTAGCTCAAACTCTGCGCCGCGTCAGCCAGCCGGACAGGATCAGTGCACAGGCCGCGATGGTCACCACGATGGTGGCGAGCACGTTGATCTGCGGGTCGACGCCCAGCCGGACACTGGAATAGACGCGCATCGGGAGCGTTTGCGACTGCGCCCCGGCAACGAACTGCGTCAGGATCAGATCGTCCAACGATAATGTGAAGGCGAGCAGCCAGCCCGAGCCGACGGCCGGCGCGATCAGCGGCAGGGTGATGGTGCGGAAGGTCACCCAGGGCGTGGCACCGAGATCCATCGCCGCCTCTTCCAGGGCGCGGTCGAAGTCGGTGAGGCGGGCCTGCACGACGATGGCCACGAAGGCGACCGAGAAGGTCGTGTGGGCGATGGCGATGGTGAGGAAGCCTCTGTCCGGGCCGCCGAAGAGCCTTTCCGACCCGACGAACAGCAGCAGCATCGAGATGCCCATGACGACTTCCGGCATCACCATGGGCGCGACCACGAGGCTCCCGAACAGCGTACGCCCCGGGAAACGTGGCGCGCGGGTCAGCGCATAGCCGGCGGCCAGCCCGAGCAGCGCGGCGCCCGTGGCGCTCACCAGGGCGATGCGCAGCGACAGCCACGCCGCCTCCAGCATCGCCTCGTTGGCGAACAAGGCGTGCCACCATTTCAGGGAGAAACCCGACCAGACCGTGACGAGGCGCGATTCGTTGAACGAATAGACGATCACCAGCGCGATCGGCAGGTAGAGGAAGGCATAGCCGAAGGCCAGCATGCCGAAGGCGAAACGGGCGCGACCCGTCATGCGGGCGCCCTCACGTGCGCCGCTCCAGGCTGCGCGCCTGGTTGCGCTGGAAGAGCGCGATCGGTCCGACTAGCAGCACCAGCAGGCAGACCGCGACCGCCGAGGCGAGCGGCCAGTCCCCGTTGGTGAAGAATTCGTCCCACAGGACCTTGCCGATCATCAGCGTCTCGGTGCCGCCCAGCAGATCGGGAATCACGAACTCGCCGACGGCCGGGATGAAGACCAGCAGGCAACCCGCGACGATGCCGGGCAGCGACAGGGGGAGCGTGATGGTGAGGAAGGCGGCGAAGGGTCTGGCGCCGAGATCGGCCGCCGCTTCGAGCAGGCCGTGGTCGAGTTTCTCCAGGGTGGCATAAAGCGGCAGGACCATGAAGGGCAGGTAGGCATAGACGATACCGAGATGGACCGCCCATTCGGTGCCGAGGATGGTGCCGGGGTTGGACGCGAGGCCGCTCCAGCGCAGGAACTGCTCGATCAGGCCGTTGTCGGCCAGCAGGCCCATCCAGGCATAGATGCGGATCAGGAACGAGGTCCAGAAGGGCAGCACGACCAGCATCAGCAGCAGCGGGCGCCGGTTGGGCGCGGTGCGTGCGATGGCATAGGCCATGGGATAACCCAGCAGCAGCGCGACCAGGGTCGAGGTCGCGGCGATGCGCAGGGAGGAGAGCCAGGCCGCCAGATAGAGATCGTCGGAGAAGAGCAGCGCGAAACTCTTGAAGCTGAGCCCCAGCTCGACCGGCGGCACCGAGTCGGGCGCATAGGTCCCCAGCGAGATGGCCAGCACCAGCAGGCAGGGCAGCAGGAAGAAGATCCCGAGCCACAGGAACGGCAGGCCGATGACGAACCGCATCGCCTAGAGTCCTTCCATCTCTACATTGACCCACTTACCTCATCCTGAGGAGCGCCGCGAAGCGGTGCGTCTCGAAGGATGGGCAACAGGCAAGGTGCGCGTTCCGACCCTTCGAGACGCATCGCTGCGCGATGCTCCTCAGGGTGAGGTCGGTGTGGGAATGCTCGGCTCAATTCAATCTCGCCCATAAACGCTTAGGCCTCCAGCCTCTGGCCGGCCTCGTCGGCCCACCCGAGCCAGACCGACTGGCTGCGCGCAAAGGCTTGGCCCGCGCTGCGGCTCGTGTTGGTCGCCGAAACGGTCATCATGCCGTGGGCTTCGGTTTCGACGTGATAGAGCGAGCGGTCGCCCTCATAGGCGACGTCGACGATGCGGCCGGCTACGGTCCGCGGCAGGGCGGGCCGGTCGGCCGAGAGCGTGATCTTCTCCGGGCGCAGCGCCATCCAGCCGCCGCCGTCGAGGGCGATGATGTTGGCGATACCGATGAAGTCGGCCACGAAGCGCGAGGCCGGGTGCTCGTAGACCTCGTGCGGCGTGCCGATCTGGACGATGCGGCCAGCATTCATCACGGCGAGCCGCGTCGCCATGGACATCGCCTCTTCCTGGTCGTGCGTGACCATGACGAAGGTGAGGCCGAGCTGCTCCTGCAGTCGCACCATCTCGAAGCGTGTGCCCTCGCGCAGCTTGCGGTCGAGCGCGGCCAGCGGCTCGTCGAGCAGCAGGAGCTTGGGCCGCTTCACCAGCGCGCGTGCGAGCGCCACCCGCTGGCGCTGGCCGCCGGAGAGCTGCGACGGCTTGCGCCTCGCATGATCCTGCAGATGCACGAGCTTCAGGATCTCCGCGACCCTCGCGGCGATCTCGGGCGCCTTCACCCCGTCGCGGCGCAGCCCGTAGCCCACGTTGGCCGCCACATCCATGTGCGGGAACAGGGCATAGGACTGGAACATCATGTTCACCGGCCGCCGGTAGGGCGGCACGTCGGTCATGTCCTGGCCGTCGATGAACAGCCGGCCCTCGTCCGGCGCTTCGAAGCCGGCCAGCATGCGCAGCAGAGTGGTTTTGCCGCAGCCCGAGCCGCCCAGCAGCGCGAACAGCTCGCCGCGCGCGATCTCGAGATCGACGCGATCGACGGCGACGATCGGCCCGAAGCGCCGGGTCAGTCCCTCGATGCGGACGATCGGGCCATCGCGAGAAGCAATGCTCAATTCAACGGCCCGTCTTGACCGAGGTCCACAGGCGCGTGCGCTCGCGCACCTGTTCGGCAGTGCCGGCGGTGATGGTGTAGAACTTGGCGCGCACGGCGGCCGGCGGATAGATCAGCGGGTTCTCCGAAATGTCCTTCGGCAGCAGCGTGAAGGCCGCCTTGTTGCCGTTGGCGTAGCCGGTGAGCTCGGTCGAGGCCGCGGCGACCTTGGCCTCCATCATGAAGTCCAGGAAGCGATAGGCATTGGCCTGGTTGGGCGCGTCCTTGGGGATCGCGACGACGTCGATCCAGAGCTGCGAGCCTTCCTTGGGGATCGAATACTCGATGTCGACCTTGCTGGCGGCCTTGGCACCGCGGTCGCGCGCCTGGAAGATGTCGCCGGAAAAGCCGAAGGCGAGGCAGATGTTCCCGCCGGCCAGCGCGTTGATGTACTCTGACGAATGGAACTTGCGGACATAGGGCCGCACCGCTTTCACGACGTCGGCGGCCTTGGCGAGGTCCTCCGGCTTCTTCGAATCGGGATCGAGGCCGAGATATTTGAGCGCGGCCGGCAGCACGTCGGTGGCGCTGTCGAGCAGCATGACGCCGCAATCCTGGAACTTCGAGACGACCGCCGGATCGAAGATCATGCGCAGCGAATCGACCGGCGCGTCGGCCATGCGCTTCCTGATCTCGGCGACGTTGTAGCCGATGCCGGTCGTGCCCCACATCCACGGCACGCCATGGGCGTTGTTCGGATCGTACTTGGCCAGCGCCGCCATGATCTCGGGGTCGAGGTTCTTCCAGTTCTTCAGCTTCGACTTGTCGAGAGGCAGGAAGATGTTGGCCTGGAGCTGGCGCACGAAGAAGGGCGAGGCCGTCGGCACGACGATGTCGTAGCCCGAGCGGCCGGTGCGCAGCTTGGCGTCGAGGATCTCGTTGCTGTCGTAGGTCGTGTAGTTGACCTTGATGCCGGTATCCTTGGCGAACTCCTTGACCTGGCCTTCGGCGATGTAATCCGACCAGTTGTAGACGTTGACCGAGCCCTGCGCAGCGACGGGACCGGCAGCGGCGAGGAAGAGCAACGAGGCAACGGCAAGCAGACGCATCAGCAACTCCGCAGGATCAGACGCCAAGATACCTGTGCTGCAGGTCCTTGTCCCCGGCGAGGGCCTGGGACGAGCCGACCCATACGACGCGGCCCTTCTCGACGATGTGGTGGCGGTCGGCAAGCGGGATCAGGGCCGACACGTTCTTGTCGATGACCAGAATCGCCTGGCCCTCGTTCTTGAGACGGCCGAGGCAGGACCAGATTTCCTGCCGGATCAGCGGTGCCAGTCCCTCGGTCGCCTCGTCGAGGATCAGGAGCTTGGGGTTGGTCATGAGCGCGCGGCCGATCGCCAGCATCTGCTGCTCGCCGCCCGAAAGTTGGTTGCCCATGTTGCGCTGGCGCTCGGCCAGCCGCGGGAAAAACTCGAAGACGCGCGCGATGGTCCACGGGTTCGGCCGCGCCATGCGGTTGGCGCTGGCGGCCAGAAGGTTCTCGCGCACCGAGAGGTTGGGGAAGATCTGGCGTCCCTCGGGCACCAGCCCGAGGCCGAGCCGGGCGATGCGGAAGGCGGGCAGGCCCTCGACCCTGTTGCCCTCGAACTCGACGGCGCCGCGGCGCGCCGGCAGCAGACCCATGATGGTGTGTACGGTGGTGGTCTTGCCCATGCCGTTGCGCCCCATCAGGGTCGCGACCTCGCCGGCGTCGACGCGCAGTTCCATGCCGAACAACGCCTGGCTGGGACCGTAGAAGGCGTCGAGCTCGCGGACCCGGAGCATCAGGCCGCCTCCTCGCCCAGATAGGCCTGGCGTACGTCCGCGTTCGCCCGGATCTGGTCAGGCGTGCCGCTGGCGATGGCGCGGCCATAGACCAGCACGGTGATGCGGTCGGCGAGCTGGAACACGGCGTCCATGTCGTGCTCGATCAGCAGCATGGCGTGCTTCTGCTTCAGCGCCCGCAGGAAGCCGATCAGCCGCTGGCTCTCCTCGACGCCCATGCCGGCCATCGGTTCGTCGAGCAGCAGCAGGCGGGGCTCGCCGGCCAGCGCCATGGCGATCTCGAGCTGTCGCTGCTCGCCATGGCTGAGCGAGGCGGCCAAGGTGGCGGCACGCTCGACCAACCCGACTTCTTCGAGCAGGCGGCGGGCGGGGCCGCGCAGGCTTTCATCGCGCCGCGCATCGGCCAGGAAGCGGAAGGAATGGCCGGCATGACCCTGCACCGCGAGGGCCACGTTCTCCAGCGCCGTGAACTCGCGCAGCACCGAGGTGATCTGGAAGGAGCGGCCGAGGCCCAGCCGCACGCGCGCGTGGGTGGGCAGGCGGGTGACGTCGCGGCCGGCGAAATGGATGGCGCCGGAATCCGGGGCGACCACGCCGGTGAGCTGGTGGATCAGGGTGGTCTTGCCGGCGCCGTTCGGGCCGATCAGCGCGTGGATCTCGCCCGGCCGGACGTCGATCGAGACATTGTCGGTCGCCAGCAGGCCGCCATAGCGCTTCACCAGCCCGTCGGTGCGCAGCAGGGGCTCAGTCATGGCCCGCTCGCTCATTGTCGCGTCCCAACAGGGAGTCGATGCCGCCACGCGCATAGAGGGCGATCAGGACCAGCAGCGGCCCGAACACGATCATCCAGTATTCGCCCCAGCCCTTGTGAATGAGGTTGAGGATCGGCGGCAGCGCCTCCTCCAGCACGAAGAAAGCGATGGTGCCGTAGAGCGGGCCGAACAGCGTGCCCATGCCGCCCAGCACGACGATGACGATGAGGTCGCCCGATTTCATCCACGACATCATGGCCGGCGAGACGTAGGCGCCTTCGTTGGCGAGCAGGATGCCGGAAAGGCCGCCCAGCGTGCCGGCGATGGTGAAGGCGGCCAGCCGGTACCGGAACACCGGAAACCCGAGGGCGGTCATGCGCAACTCGTTCGACTTCGCACCACGGAGCACGAGTCCGAAATGGGAGTTGGCGTAGCGGCTGCAGAACCACAGGCTGGCGCAGAGCAGGGCGAAGCACAGCCAGTAGAAGCTGGCCTTGTCGCGCAGGTCGATCAGGCCGGGGAAGCGGCTGCGGCCGATGTTGAGCCCGTCGTCGCCGCCATAGGCTTCGAGTCCGCTGCCCACGTAGTAGACGAGCTGCGCGAAAGCCAGGGTGATCATGATGAAGTAGAGGCCGCGGGTCCTGAGCGACAGCGCGCCGATCACGGCGGCCCAGGCGGTGGCCGCGAGCAGGGCGACGGGCCACTGGATCCAGCCGCTGGAGACGCCTTCCGCCGACAGGATTCCGACCGCATAGCCGCCGATCCCGAAGAACATCGCGTGGCCGAAGCTCACCAGTCCGCCATAGCCCAGGATCATGTTGAGGCTGACCGCGGCGATCGACCAGATGACGATGCGGGTGCCGATCGACAGGAGATAGCGCTGGTCGAACGCCTGGGTGAGAAGCGGCAGGACCGCCAGCACCAGCAGGATCAGGGCCGTCGCGAGCCCGCGCGGCGTGTGGAGGGTGGAGAACAGGTCTCTCATTGGAGCGCGCCACTCCAGTGG
>NZ_JBQVQG010000034.1:0-54846 GCF_052439685.1 Reyranella sp. | reverse complement strand
GATAAGTCGGTCTACCCGCCGCCACCGCGCCGGCTAGTCTAGCCGATCCGGCAGACGCCGACTTACAAGGATGAGGTGGTGCGGTTGCCAGGTAAATTTGAGACGGGAGGACTCTAAGAGTCCGAGGCGCCGATCACGATGGCGCGGTCGGCCTGGTCGAGAGTCATCGGCTGGCCGTCGCGGATCATCTCGGCGAAGCCTTCGTTGGGTACCATCACGGTGAGGCAATAGAGTCGTTCCTCTCCGGTGTTCTCGATCACGTGTTCGAGGCCGGGCGGCAGCACCAGCGAGTCGCCCTGGGCGATCTCGTAGGTCTTGCCGCCGCAATGGGCACGGCCGTTGCCGTTCAGCACATAGAACATCTCATGCGCCTGCGCGTGGTGATGCGGCGGTGTCTTGCCACCAACGTCGAAGATCTCGACGGCCGAGACGAACGGCGTTTTGTCCCGCAGCGGATCGACCAGCATCACGAACTTGTTGGTGTCGCCCGGCGAGATGCGCGAGACGGGGCAGGCGCCGGCGCGGCGCAGCAACGGCTCGTTCGATGCAGGACTCATGACGATCTCCCTTGTTCTGCCACGCCGTAGCCGCCGCCGCCCGATGTCTCCATGACGACGCGATCGCCCTTTGCCAACGTCAGGTTCTCCTTGCCCGACAGTTCGCGGCTGCCGCCCGCGGCGCGATGCAGGGTCACCCGGAACGGCGCGCCGTCGGCGCCGCCCTGCAGCCCATAGGGGGCGATCACCCTGCGTTCGAACATGGTGGTGAGTGAGAGCCCGTCGGCCATGACGGTATAGGCGCGGCGCATGCCGTCGCCGCCGCGATGGCGGCCCGTGCCGCCGGAGCTCCGCCGCAGCTTCTGTTCGTCGACCCGGATCATGTACTCCGCCTCGACGATCTCGGCCGGCGTGTTCATCGTGTTGGTCAGATGGACACGCACGACCGGGGCGCCGTCGCGGTCCGCGCGCGCGCCTTCGCCACCGCCATGCGTTTCATAGAAGGTGCCGATGGCGCCGTCACGCCGCGTGCCGCCGAAGATCAGGAGGCCTGCGGTGGTCGAGCCGCCGGCCGTGAGGCGCTCGGGCACCGCCTTCTCGAAGGCGCGCATGATGGCGTCGACCGCGCGCTGCGAGGTCTCGTGGTTGCCGCCGACCACCGGCCTGTCGATGCCGGGTTCCAGGATCGAGCCAGGCCGCGTGCGGATCTCCAGCGGGCGATAGCAGCCGCCATTGGGCTGGATCTCCGGTCCGGCCACCGCCTTGATGGCGTAGTAGACTGCGGCCATCGCCACGAAAGGCGTGGTGTTGAGGGGGCCGGCGACGGCGTCGTCGGTGCCGGAGAAATCGAACTTTGCAGTGTCGCCCGCGATCTCCACGCGCACGCGAATGGCTGCGGGCCGGCCGCCCGGTCCATCGTCGTCGAGAAAGTCCTCGCCCTCGTAGACGCCGTCGGGCAGGCCGGCGATCGCCTCGCGCATCTGCGCCTCCGAGAGATCGTCGAGCCGGTCGAGCGCGGCGCGCAGGGTGGCCGCGCCATGCTCCTCGCCCAGCCGCAGCAGCCGGCCTTCGGCGGCGCGGGTCGAGGCCATCTGGGCCATCAGGTCGCCTTCGCGTTCGGCGGGCCCGCGCAGGTTGGCCAGCAGGAAGTCGCGCTTCTCCTCGTCGATGCCGTCGGCGGTGAACAGGCGCAGCGGCGGGATGCGCACGCCCTCCTGCCAGGTCTCGGTGGCGGCGGCGAAATAGCTGCCGGCCCAGGCGCCGCCGATATCGCCCCAATGGGCGAGACTGACGGCAAAGGCGAACAGGCGACCTTCGAGGAAGATCGGCCGGATCGCCTTCACGTCGGGCAGATGATTGCCGCCAACCTCGGGCAGGTTGAGAAACCAGACGTCGCCCGGCTTCAAACGCTCGGCCGGAACGCGCTCCAGGAACTTCTTCACGGTGAAGCTCATGACGCCGAGATGGATCGGGATGTCGCGGCCCTGGGCGATCAGGTCGCCCTTGTGGTCGGTGAGCGCGGACGACAGATCGCCCGCCTCGCGCAGCAGCGGCGAGCGGGCCGAGCGCATGACCACGAACGACATCTCTTCCGCCGCCGCCGTCAGGGCATGACGGATCACCTCGACGGTGAACGGATCGACGCTGTTCCTCATCGTGCATCCTCGCGAATCCAGAGATGACCCATCGCATCCGAGCTCAGCGTGTAGCCGGGCGGCACCACGATGGTCGACCAGGCGTCCTCGACGATCGCCGGACCGGCGATGCGCGCACCAGCCGGCAGCCGGTCGCGATCGTAGCGCGGTGTGGGATGCGGCGCCGTGGGCTCGAACCAGCACGGAGTCACGGAGGTCGGAACTGCGCTCTCACTGGCGACACCGAGCGGCCCGAACGTGGTGCGTCGCGCCACCAGGGCGCGCATGCGAAGGCTCTGCATTTCCCAATGCTCGTCGGTCGCGTAGCCGTAGATTTCGTGATGGCGTTTGCGGAAGTCGTCGCCCAGCCGTTCGAGATCGAGCGGTGGGCTGAAAGGGACCTCGACGGCATAGCTCTGGCCGACATAGCGGACGAGGGCGGTGCGTTCGACGGTGATCTCGTCTGCACCATGCCCATGGCTGTGCAGCGGCGCCGTCAGCGTTGCGAGCATGCCATCGTGCAGCGTGGCGAAACGGGCGGCATCCCACTGTGCGCTGAGCAGCCGTACCGCCTGCTGCTGCGTGTAGCTCATGTCGGCCACGATGCAGCCCAGCGCGGAGAAGCCGGAGGAGAAGCGCGGCACGACGATCTCGGCGATGCCGAACTCGCGCGCCAGCCGTGCGGCATGCATCGGGCCGGCGCCACCAAAAGCAAGCAGCGTACATTGGCGTCCATCGACACCACGCTCCACGGTAACGCGTGCCAGCGCCCGTACCATGGCGGCGTTGGCGACCCTCTGCACGCCGAGCGCCAGCTCGACAATGCCGACGCCGAGACGGGCGGCCAGGGGCGCGAGGGCGGCTTCGGCCGCGGCGACGTCGAGCGAGATGGCGCCGCCCAGGCGCTTCGTCGGATCGAGATAGCCGAGGACCGCATTGGCGTCGGTAACGGTCGGCAGCGTGCCGCCACGCCCATAGGCGGCGGGGCCTGGCTCCGCGCCCGCGCTCTGCGGACCGATCGACAGGCCGCCGGTCCCCAAGGTCACCAGCGAGCCGCCGCCCGCGCCGATCGATTCGACGGCGACCATCGGCTGCCGCACCGGCCGTCCCGCGAGCTTGGAATCGGTCGAGATCTCAGCCGTGCCGCCGAGGATCAGGCAGACATCGGTCGTCGTGCCGCCCATGTCGAAGGTCAGCACCTTCTCCAGGTCGAGCGACGCCGCGACGCTGGCTGCCGCCGAGATACCGGCGGCCGGACCGGACAGCGCCATCGACAGCGGCCGCTTCGCTGCGGCCTCGGGCGAGGCCATGCCGCCTGCCGAATGCATGACGTGGAGGCGGGCGCCTTTCACTTCGCGTTGCAGGCGATCGAGATAGCGCGCCGCGATCGGCATGACGGAGGCGTTGAGGACCGTGGTCGCCGTGCGCTCGAACTCGCGCGTCTCCGGATTGACCTCGTGGGAGAGGGAGACGAACGGAAAGGCCTTGGCCAGGGCCGCTCCGACCGAGCGTTCATGGTCGGCATTGGCATAGGCGTGGAGCAGCGACACCGCGATGCTCTCGACGCCCATCGCCTTTGCCTGCATCACCACCTCTTCGATCGCGGCGGTATCGGGCGTCAGGACGGCAGCACCGGTAAAATCGACGCGCTCGGCCAGCGCGATGCGGTGCTCGGGCGGCACCTGCGCCTCGCGTCGCGGCAGCAGGTCGAGCCGATAGAGATGCTGGCGGCCGGCGCGGCCGATATCGAGCACATCCTCGAAGCCCGCGGTCGCCACCAGGGCGACGGGTTCGACCCGGTCCTCGACGATCGCATTGGTGACCAGTGTGGTGCCATGGACGAGATCGTCCACGCGCTCGGCGGACAGGTGGGCCGCCGCAAGGGCGGCGCGGATGCTGGCGACGGGATCGTTGCGCTGGGTCGGAACCTTGATCGAGCGCACGTCGCCGGTCGACGGCAGCAGAGCCACCAGATCGGTGAAGGTTCCCCCGATGTCGATCCCGACCTGCCAACCGCTTTTTGACATATGTCACGCTCCCTGGCGCCGCCGGAGCAGGATACGGGCCATTTCCCGCCGGCGTTAGACGGACGTAGGCGTGAAACGCGCGACCAGCTGGTGCGAATCGCCGGGATAGGTGAGCCGGACATGGGTGACGGGCAAAGCGGCCCGCCAGGTGCGGCGTTCGACGATCAGGCAGGCCGTCGTCGCGGGCACCGACAGGAGTGCAGCGCGCTCCGTGCCGGCGCTGCTGGCGCCGATGCGGTGCTCCGCGGCGGTCCAGGGCACGCTGTCGAGCAGCCATCGCCCCGGCGCGATGTCATGGAAGCGCTCCTGGGCTGCTGCGGGCACTGCCTCCGTATTGATCAGGCGCTCTTCCAGGCAGAAGACCCTGTCGCCGGCGAAATGGCGGACGACGAGTTCGACGACGCGGCCGGCAGAGCCGCTGCCCAGGCGTTCGCGATCTGCTGCGGTGCTTCGCCGAGAGTCGCGGGAGACCAGTTCGAAGCGATAGGCCTGGCCGAGCGCCAGCACTTCCGCCTTGATGTCGTGGATCTCGAGGACCGCCGCCTGCGATTGCGGCCGCGTGACGAAGGTGCCAGCCTTGCGGCGGCGCTCGACCAGGCCGGCGCGCGCCAGCTTGGCCAGCACGTTGCTCACCGTCATGCGCGAACAGTCGTAGGTCTCGGCCAGCTCGTGCTCGGTGGCGATGCGTGCGCCCGGCGCCAGCTTGCCCGACAGGATCTTGCCCTGCAGGTCGCCGAGGATTTTCTGGTGCAGGGAGGTCGGCGCAGCGGTCACGATGGGTGCAGTACCTTTTCAAGGGCCTGCCGGTAGCGCCGACCGATCGCCTCACGATGGATATGGACGCCATCGTTCACCAGCTTGGTGCCGGCCCGCCAGACACAGTCGATAGTCCGGCGCCCGCCAGCGAAGATCCAGGCGTCGAGCCACTGATCGCCGTGGCGATGGGCGAGCGCATTGTCGTCGGCCTTCAGGCTCACGAGGTCGGCCGGGTGACCGACGGCAATGCCCGGCGGCGCGCCGAGCGCCTGCGCGCCGCCGGTCAGGGCCGTGTCGAACAGGCTGCGGCCGACCGAAGGTGTTGCGGCCCGCGCCAGCGCGTTGCGTGTGCGCAGGGAGAGGCGCTGGCCATACTCCAGAAGACGCAGTTCCTCGGCGGCGTCGATCAGGACGTTGGAATCGGAGCCGACGCCGAACCGGCCGCCGCGTTCCAGGAAGGATTGGGCGGGAAAGAGACCGTCGCCGAGATTGGCTTCGGTGATCGGGCACAGGCCGACCACGGCGCCGCGTGCCGCGATTCCATCGGTCTCGGCGTCGGTGACATGCGTCGCATGCACGAGGCACCAGCGTTCATCGACCGGCAGACGGTCGAGCAGAAGTTCGACCGGTCGCTTGCCCGACCAGGCGAGACAATCCTCGACCTCCTTCGTCTGCTCGGCGACATGGATGTGGACGGGGCCGCCTTCTGCCAGTGGCAGGATGGCCGCGATCTGTTCGGGCGTGGCCGCGCGCAAGCTATGAGGGGCGATGCCGACGACCGCACCCGGCAGGGAGGCCGCCGCCTTGCGACTGGCCTCGATCAGCTTTGAGTAACGATCGACGTCGTTGACGAAGCGGCGCTGACCGGGGGCGGCAGGGAGGCCGCCGAATCCGGCATGCCGATAGAAGACGGGGAGAAGGGTCAGCGCGATGCCGGTTGCGCCCGCGGCGGCGGCAATGCGCGTCGCCAGTTCCGCGATGTCGGCATAGGGCGCGCCGCTCGCGTCGTGATGCACGTAGTGGAATTCGCCGACGCGGGTGAAACCGCCTTCGAGCATCTCCAGGAAGGTCTGCGCCGCGATCGCCTCGACTTCCTCGGGCCCCATATGGTCGACGAAGCGATACATCGCCTCGCGCCATGTCCAGAAACTGTCCTGCGCGGGCCCGCGCCGCTCGGTGAGGCCCGCCATGCCGCGCTGGAAGGCGTGGCTGTGCAGGTTGGGCAGGCCCGGCAGTCCGATCTCGTGGCGCTCGTCCTCGGCCTCGGCGGGAGCGTCCTTCATCAAGGTTTCAATCCGGCCGTTGACGATGACGAGGCGCACACCGTCGGCCCAGCCGTCGGGCAGGAGCAGGGAGCGGAACCAGAGGGCGGTTCTGGACATATTATTATGTATAGTCATAATAAAGGCCGCATGCAATGTGACCGCCTCTGGAAGAACGCACGTCTCGCGACCCTGGCCGGCAACGGGCTGGGCCTCGTCGAGGATGGGCTCGTGGCCGCGCGCGACGGCCGCATCGTCTTTGTCGGTGCGGCGGCCGATGCGCCGCCGATCGACGCCGCCGAGACGATCGATTGCGCCGGCCGCTGGATCACGCCGGGCCTGGTCGATTGCCACACCCACATCGTCTATGGCGGCAACCGCGCGCATGAGTTCGAGCTGCGCCTGGCCGGCGCCAGCTATGAGGAAATCGCGCGCGCCGGTGGCGGCATCGTCTCGACCATGCGGGCGACCCGCGCGGCGACGGAGGAGGCGCTGGTCGCCAGTGCGCTGCCGCGGGTCGATGCGCTGATCGGCGAAGGCGTCACGACGATGGAGATCAAGTCGGGCTACGGGCTCGACCTCGCCAGCGAACTGAAGTCTCTGCGGGCCGCGCGCCGCATCGGCGAGGTGCGGCCGCTCTCGGTGACGACGACGTTCCTCGGCGCACATGCGCTGCCGCCGGAAGCGAACGGCGACAAGGATGCCTACATCGCCACGGTCTGCGACGAGATGCTGCCGGCCGTCGCCAGGGCCGGACTGGCTGATGCGGTCGATGCGTTCTGCGAAGGCATCGCCTTCACGCCGCAACAGGTCGAGCGCGTGTTCGAGGCGGCCAAGTCAAAGGGCCTGCACGTCAAGCTGCATGCCGAGCAACTCTCCAACCTGCACGGGGCAAGCCTCGCGGCGCGCTACGGCGCGCTGTCGGCCGATCACCTGGAGCATGTCGATGAGCCGGGTGTGAAGGCGCTCGCGGCCGCCGGCACCGTCGCCGTGCTGCTGCCGGGTGCCTTCTATTTCGTGCGCGAGACGCACAAGCCGCCCGTCGACTTGCTGCGGCAACACGGCGTCAGGATCGCCCTCGCCTCCGATAGCAATCCCGGCACCTCGCCGCTCACCTCGCTGCTGCTGGCGATGAACATGGGCGCGACGCTGTTCCGGCTCACGGTCGACGAGTGCCTGGCCGGTGTCACGCGCGAGGCGGCGCGGGCGCTGGGCTGTCTCGACAGTGTCGGCACGCTCGAAGCGGGCAAATGGTGCGATCTCGCCCTCTGGGACATCGAGCGCCCGGCCGAGCTGGTCTACCGCATGGGTTTCAATCCGCTGCACGCGCGGGTGTGGAGGGGCAGATGAAGGCGGTCGTCATCACACCGGGAACGGTTCCTCTTTCGAACTGGCGCGAAATCTATCGCGGCGCAGCGGTGAGCCTCGATCCCGCCGCCTATGAGGCCATCGAGAGGTCGGCAAAGGCGGTGTCGTCGATCCTCGCCAAGGGGCAGCCGGTCTACGGAATCAACACCGGCTTCGGAAAGCTGGCCAGCGTCCGCATCGAGGCCGCCGATCTCGAAACCCTGCAACGCAACATCGTGCTCAGCCACGCCGCCGGTGTCGGCGCACCGATGCCGGTGCCGGTGGTGCGGCTGATGATGGCGCTGAAGCTCGGCAGCCTGGCGCAGGGCGCGTCGGGGGTGCAGCCCGCGACGGTGCGGCTGCTCGAGACGATGCTCGCCGAAGGGCTGACCCCGGTCGTGCCCTGCCAGGGCTCGGTCGGTGCCTCGGGCGATCTGGCGCCGCTCGCCCATATGAGCGCGGCCATGATCGGTGTCGGCTCGTTCATCGTCGAGGACGAAGTCGTGCCGGCCGCCAAGGCGCTGGGTGATCTTGGACTGAAGCCGCTGGTGCTGGGCGCCAAGGAAGGGCTCGCACTGCTGAACGGCACGCAGTTCTCGACCGCCTATGCGCTGGCGGGCCTGTTCGAGGCCGAGAACCTGCACGGCGCGGCGCTGGTGACCGGCGCCCTCTCGACCGATGCCGCGCGCGGCTCAGATGCGCCGTTCGATCCGCGCATCCACTTATTACGTCGCCACGCGGGCCAGATCGCGACGGCGGAAGCGCTGCGCCGTCTGATGGCGGGGTCGGCGATCCGCGCCTCGCATCTGGTCGGCGACGAGCGGGTGCAGGATCCCTATTGCCTGCGCTGCCAGCCGCAGGTCATGGGCGCCGTGCTCGACATCCTGCGCCAGGCGGCGACGACGCTGGCGACCGAAGCCAACGGCGTCACGGACAATCCGCTGATCTTCACCGATCCCGACGAGGCGCTGTCCGGCGGCAACTTCCACGCCGAGCCGGTGGCCTTCGCCGCCGACATCATCGCGCTGGCGCTGTGCGAGATCGGCTCGCTGGCCGAGCGCCGCATCGCCATGCTGGTCGATCCGGCCCTGTCGGGCTTGCCGGCCTTCCTGACGCCGCGGCCGGGCCTCAACTCGGGCTTCATGATCCCGCAGGTGACGGCGGCGGCGTTGGTCTCCGAGAACAAGCAGCGCGCCTATCCCGCCAGCGTCGATTCGATCCCAACCTCGGCCAACCAGGAAGACCATGTCTCGATGGCCGCGCACGGTGCGCGACGCCTGCTCGACATGGCGGCCAACGTCTCGTCCGTCATCGGCATCGAGCTGCTGGCGGCGGCGCAGGGCTGCGACTTCCACCGGCCGCTCGCCTCCAGCCCGCCGCTCGAAGCGGTACGCACCTTGCTGCGCCGCGACGTGCCGCATCTCGAGGACGACCGTCATTTCCATCCCGACATGGAGAAGGCCACTTCTCTCGTCGCCAGTGGCACCCTTGTCGCAACCGTCGGCCCCGGCTTCCTGCCCGCCCTTCAGGAGACACCATGAACCGCATCGACAATGCCCGTACCATCCGGGCTCCACACGGCACGGAGCTCACGGCCAAGAGCTGGCTGACCGAGGCGCCGCTGCGCATGCTGATGAACAACGTCGATCCCGACGTCGCCGAGAAGCCGGGCGAGCTGGTCGTCTATGGCGGCATCGGCCGCGCCGCGCGCGACTGGGAGAGCTTCGATCGCATCGTGGCGGCGCTGCGCAAGCTCGAAGCCGACGAGACGCTGCTGGTCCAGTCGGGCAAGCCGGTCGGCGTGTTCCGCACCCACCCCGATGCGCCGCGCGTGCTGATCGCCAACTCCAACCTCGTGCCGCGCTGGGCGACCTGGGAGCATTTCAACGAGCTCGATCGCAAGGGCCTCATGATGTACGGCCAGATGACGGCCGGCTCGTGGATCTACATCGGCAGCCAGGGCATCGTTCAGGGCACCTACGAGACCTTCGTCGAGATGGCGCGCCAGCATTACGGCGGCAGCCTCGCCGGTCGCTGGATCCTGACCGCGGGCCTGGGCGGGATGGGCGGCGCGCAGACTTTGGCCGCCACGATGGCCGGCGCCTCTTGCCTCGCCATCGAATGCCGTCCCAGCAGCATCGAGTTCCGGCTGCGCACCGGCTATCTCGACGTCCAGGCCAAGGACCTCGACGATGCGTTGCAGATCATCGCCAAGGCGGTGGCGGAGAAGAAGGCGGTCTCGGTCGGCCTGCTGGGCAACGCCGCCGACGTGCTTCCCGACTTGCTGCGGCGCGGCGTGCGGCCCGATTGCGTGACCGACCAGACCTCGGCCCACGATCCGGTCAACGGCTACCTGCCCAAGGGCTGGACCCTGGCCGACTGGGAAACCAAGCGGGCCAGCGATCCGACGGGCGTTGCGAAGGCTGCCAAGCAGTCGATGGCCGGTCACGTGCGCGCCATGCTGGAGTTCCACAAGCTTGGCGTGCCGACCGTCGATTACGGCAACAACATCCGGCAGATGGCGCTGGAGGAAGGCGTGGCCGACGCCTTCAGCTTCCCCGGTTTCGTGCCGGCGTACATCCGCCCGCTGTTCTGCCGCGGCGTCGGGCCGTTCCGCTGGGCCGCGCTGTCGGGCGATCCCGAGGACATCTACCGGACCGACGCGAAGGTGAAGGAGCTGCTGCCGGACAACAAGCATCTCCACAACTGGCTCGACATGGCCCGCGAGAAGATCAAGTTCCAGGGCCTGCCGGCCCGCATCTGCTGGGTCGGTCTGGGCGATCGCCATCGCCTCGGCCTCGCCTTCAACGAGATGGTGGCAAAGGGTGAACTCAAGGCGCCGATCGTGATCGGCCGGGATCATCTGGACTCAGGCTCGGTGGCGAGCCCCAACCGCGAGACCGAGGCCATGAAGGACGGGTCGGACGCGGTGTCCGACTGGCCGCTGCTCAACGCGCTGCTCAACTGCGCCTCGGGCGCGACGTGGGTCTCGCTGCATCATGGCGGCGGCGTCGGCATGGGCTTCTCCCAGCATGCCGGCATGGTCATCGTCTGCGACGGCACGCCGGAAGCGGGCAAGCGCATCGAGCGCGTCCTGTGGAACGACCCGGCGACCGGCGTCATGCGCCACGCGGATGCCGGCTACCAGGACGCCATCGACTGCGCCCGCGAGAAGGGGCTCAACCTGCCGGGTCTTTGAAGTAATCTCGATCGCGATGGAACGTGGCATGTGCCCGGCAAGGACCGCATCCTGAGGAGGTTGTTTTGGTTGGTTCAAGACGGACAGACTCCAGGAGCCGCGCATGACCTTCTCGCTCGTCGGACGCTGTGCTCGCACCGGGATGCTGGGCGCTGTCGTCACCACCTCGTCGATCTCGGTCGGGTCGCGCTGTTCGCATGCGCGGGCCGGCATCGGCGCGGCGCTGACTCAGCACCGCACCGATCCACGGCTGGGGCCGCTCGCCCTCGATCTGCTCGCACACGGCTTCTCTGCATCCGAAGCCATGCAGGCCGTGGTCGCCGCGACACCGCATCGGCATTGGCGGCAACTGGCGTTGATCGACACCGCCGGCCGTACCGCCGTCTATTCGGGCGCCAATGTCCGCGCCGAGCGCGGCGAGGCGCAGGGCAAGGATTGCGCGTCCATTGCCAACATCGTGCGCTCCGTGTCATTGCCGCAGGCGATGGTCGGTGCTTTCGAGGCAGCACCGGACCGGCCGCTGGCGCGCCGCCTGCTCGATGCGCTTGCGGCCGGCGAAGCCGCGGGCGGCGAGTACCAGCCGGTGACCTCGGCGGCCCTGGTCGTGGTCGACCGGGAGTCGTTTCCCTATGTCGATCTGCGTGTCGACGATCACGCCCAGCCGATCGCCGAACTCGCCCGTCTCTGGGCGAAGTACGAGCCCGAGGCCCATGCTTATGTGACCCGCGCCGTCGATCCGGAGGCCGCGGTGCCGCCGCCGGGGATGAAGCTCAAGACGACATGATCATGTAATGCAACTTTTTCGCGGCTCCGGCATTTGTCCGATATGCCCCGCGATAATCTTCTTCCCGAAGACACGGCCGAGCCGGTCGACACGGCCGCCCGCCAACGGCTCGAAGCCGAAATGAAGCGGGCGCTATGGGCGCAACAGGCGTCCCGGTCGTGGGCGGCGTATACCGCCGCCGAGGCTCTTCAACCAAATCGCTGATTTCCCACCGCGTCGAAGCGGCAGCCCAGCCTGTAGCGCGATGACGGGTGCAGGCAACGGACCATCGTGACTGGAGTCGTGCGCGTCCACGTGCGCCGGGTCAGCATCAGGCAAGGCTCCACAGGGTCGATCTGCAGCCGGTTCGCCTGCTCGGGCGTCGGCAGCACGGCATCGACGACGTGCTCGATCTCGTCGAACGGCACGTTCTGCACGAGGTACTCTCCGGGCGGCGTGTCGCCGAAGTCCTGATCGAGGAAGGCAGGGACGACCTGCGGATTGACGTAGCGGTCCTCGAGCTGAACCGGGACCTCGTTCTCGAGATGAAGGCACACCGAATGGAATACGGACTGCCCTGATCGCAGGCCGAGCCAGGCGGCGATGTCGCCGGGCGCAGCGACCCGTTCCGCCGACAGCAGGGCGCAGCGATAGTCATGCCCCCGCTGCCGCACCTCTCGGGCGATGCTGGCGATGTGCAGCAGGGTCGATTGCGGCTTGTCCTCGGCGACGAAGCTGCCGACGCCGGCGACGCGCACGATCCGGCCCTGCTGGACGAGGTCCCGGAGCGCCCGGTTGACGGTCATGCGCGACATGCCGAAGCGGCCCACAAGCTCGTGCTCCGAGGGCAGGCGGTGGCCGGGCGGCCACGAGCCGTCCTGGATGTGGCGCACGATATAGTCCTCGACCTGCTGGTAGAGCGCGGTCGGTTCCATCGATCCCTCAGTGAGCTGCAGCGATGGCTTCGACCCGGATCTCCTCGGTGAGACGAGCCTTGAGCGCCATGAATTCCGGCGAGGTCTTGATCGTATAGTGCCGCGGATGGGGGAAGCCGACCTCGATCTCGGCCTTGATGCGACCGGGACGGGCGCTGAACACGACGACCCTGCTGGCCATGAAAATGGCCTCGTCGATGTCGTGGGTGATGAACATGACCGTCTTCTGCGCCTGTTCCCAGATGCCGAGCAGCAGCTCCTGCATGAGGACGCGCGTCTGGTTGTCGAGCGCGCCGAACGGCTCGTCGAGCAGCAGGATCTTCGGGTCGTTGGCCAGCGCGCGGGCGATCGCCACCCTCTGCTGCATGCCGCCCGAGAGCTGCTTGGGAAAATGTTCCTCGAAGCCGCGCAGGCCGACCTGGGCGATGAAGCGGTCGCTGATCTCCTTCTGCTCCGAGAGCTTCATGCCCTTCTCGCGCAGGCCGAAGCAGATGTTCTGGCGGACGTTGAGCCAGGGGAAGAGCGTGTAGCTCTGGAACACCACGCCGCGGTCGGCGCCGGCGCCCACGATCTTCGTGCCGTCGAGCTTGATCTCTCCCGTGGTCGGGGTCTCGAGGCCGGCAACGAGGCGCAACAGGGTGGACTTGCCGCAGCCGGACGGGCCCAGCACGGTGATGAAGTCGTTGTCGCCGACCTCGAGGCCGATCGGCAGCAGCGCCTGGGTCGGCGGCGCATTCCGCCGGTGGCCGGGGAAGGTCTTGGAGACGTCGCGGATCGACAGCCGGCTCATCGCAGCAGGCTCCACGAGAAGAGGTGCTGGTTCACCTTCTTGAACATCAGGTCCGAGAGCAGGCCGACCAGCCCGATCACCACGATACCCGCGATGATGTGGTCGGTCGCCATCAGCGCCTGGCTGTCGGTGATCATGTGGCCGATGCCCGACGAGGCGCCGATCAGCTCGGCGACGATGATGTAGGTCCAGCCGAGCCCCAGCACCTGGCGCAACGCCTCGGCGATGTCGGGCGCGGCGCCCGGCAGCACGACCCGGCGGATCACGCCGCTATCCTTGCAGCCCAGCGTGTAGGCGGCTTCCACCAGGTCGCGGCGCGTGCCGCTCACGATCATGGCGATCATGAGGGTGAGCTGGAAAAAGCAGCCGATGAAGATGACGGTGAGTTTCTGCGCTTCGCCGATTCCGACCCAGAGGATCAGCAGCGGGATGAAAGCCGAGGCCGGCAGGTAGCGCGCGAAGGAGACGAAGGGCTCGAAGAAGGCCTCGATCGGCTTGTAGACGCCCATCGCGATGCCGAGTGGCACGGCGATGACGGCGGCCAGCAGGAAGCCACCGACGACGCGCCAGATCGTCATGCCGACGTCGTTGGTGAAGCCCTGGGTGGCGAAGAGGTCCCAACCCGAAGCCAGCGTCTGCCACGGCGAGGCAAGGAAGTGCTTCGGTACCGCCCCGGTCCAGGTGATCAGAAACCAGAGCGCGACGAAGACGATGAAGAACGCCACGCCCAGGACGATGCGATTCTCCCGTTTGACGGGAACCAGCAATTTCATGCGACTCTTCTCAAACTGCCTCCCCATTCAAATGAGGAGGTGTCGGCGTCCTACGCCGACGGAGGGGTCATGATCATTCCACCTCGCAAGACGAGGCACCTCCCCCGATGACGGGGGAGGTGGATCAATCGTTACTTGATGTAGGTCGTGTCGAAGAGCGTATCCATGTTGTCGGGCTTGCTCTTGATCACGCCGATCTCGAGCAGCAGCTCCGCGGCTTCCTTGTTGAAAGCCTGGATCTCGCCGTTGAAGAACTTCTTGTTGGCTTCGCGGTCGGCCCACTTGATCTTGGACTGCGACTTCTCGAACTGCTCGGCGGTCTGCTTCACGTCGGCGCCCATGATCGTGAAGGCCTTCTGCTTGTCCTTCTGGATCATGTCGAGAGCCTGGAAGTAGCTCTCGGTGAGCGCCTTCGCGGCCTTCGGGTTCTCCTTGATGAACTTGGGCGTGCAGCCGAAGGAATCGAACACCATCGGGTACTGCAGCGAATCGGCGATCAGCTTGCCGGTCTCGGGCTTGTCGCGCACCAGGCTGAGATAGGGCTCGTAGGTGACGGCGGCGTCGAGGTCCTTGCCGGTGACGAAGGCGTTGGCGGCCGGCGCCGGCTCGAGCGTGACGAGCTTCACGTCCTTCAGCGACATGCCGTTCTTCTTCAGGATCCAGGCGAGGGTGAAGTGCGGGTTGGTGCCCGGGGCCGAGGCGGCGATGGTCTTGCCCTTGAGGTCGGTGACCTTGGAGATGCTGTTGCGGGCGACGATGCCGTCCGAGCCCATGCCCTGGTCCATCTTGAACAGCTGGGTGGTGGCGATGCCGTTGGTGTTCCAGACGATCCAGGTCTCGACCGTCGTGGCGGCGCACTGCAGGTCGCCCGAGGCGATCGCGAGGTGGCGGTCCTTCTGCGGGATCTTCTTGATCGTGACGTCGAGGCCGTTGGCCTTGTAGATGCCGGCTTCCTTGGCGAGCGTGATCGGCGCGAAGCCGGTCCAGCCGGAAATGCCGATGGCGACCTTGGTGTCCTGTGCCTGAGCGACAGACGCGCCGCCCGCGACGGCGGCAACCGCGACGGCGGCGGCGAATGCTGTGAACCTGGCCATTGATGAGCTCCGTTTACGGTGAGAGTTACGAACGATAGACGATGGGAAAGATCGGGGCATCGAACGGTGCGCCGTCTTCGAAGCCGAGGTCGGGGAAAGGCGGCGAGGTCCGGCCCGCGCGCCGCGCGAAGACCGCGTCGTCGCCGACCCAGCGCGCCGAGAAGACGCGACGCGCGCGTGGCGACGGGTTGCCCGGCGCGCCGTGGACCGTGCGGAAGTTGAAGGCGATGGCGTCGCCCGGCTGCATGTCCCAGCCCGCAATGTCGAGCGTCGGCCGCATCGCCTCGATATCGGGCATCACCTCGAAATCGTCGTTGGCATAGAGCCGCGTGCCGTCGAAGCGCATGGGCCGGAAGCCCTTGCCCCAGGTGTGCGAGCCCTTGATGCACTCCATCACGACATCGCGCGGCACGGGATCGAGCGGGATCCAGAAGCTGACGTTCTGCCGGCCCTCGACGAAGTAGTAGGGCTGGTCTTGGTGCCAGGGCGTGACCGTGCTGCCGCCGGGCTGTTTCACGAGCACATGGTCATGGAAGAAGCGCGCGGTGCGCGAGCCCATGAGGCGGGCGGCAATCTCGGCGGCCGGCGACTTGTAGACGAAGGCCTCGAACTCTGGGATGCGCTGCCAGTTGCAGAGGTCCTGGAAGAACGGGGCCGACCCGTCGGCAGGCCGGACCGTCCGTTCGAGCGGGCTGGGGCTGGCCATCAGCGCATCGACCCCGGCCCGCAGCGGCTCGATCCAGGCGTCGAAGACGCCGCGCAGCAGCAGGACGCCGTCCTCGGAGTAGCGCTCTGCCAAGTCGTCCGCTTCGGGAAAAGAGGGGCTGATCTGCATGACTTGCCTTTAGCCTGTCTATACAAGTTTAGACAGCAGGAAGCGTGCCAATTTCGGCGATCCCGAGGGGCGGTATTGGGCATTTGCCGCCGGAATGGGCTCTCGCTAAGACCGAGCACATAGCCTGATAAATCAGCTAGGAGGCTCCCGTGAGTATCGTCAGCTTAAAGGATAAGGTTTCGCCGGAGGAATGGGCCGTCCGTGTCCAGCTTGCCTCGGCCTATCGGGCGGCGTTCGAAATGGGCTACGAGCTGTCGATCTTCGGTCATATCTCGGCCCGGGTGCCCGGCGAGCCGGACGCACTGTTGCTCAACCCGTTCGGCCTGGCCTTCGATGAGATCACGGCGTCGAGCCTCGTGAAGGTCGACAAGAACCGCAAGATCCTGACCGAGAACGGCTACGAGCTGAACCAGGCCGGTTTCAACCTGCATTCCGGCATCATGTTCACCTCGCCGCACATCAACGCGATCATCCATGCCCACACGCTGGACGGCGCGGCGGTCGGCGCGATGAAGGGCGGCTTCCAGCCGCTGACTCAGGATGGCGCCATGGTCTACCCGAAGGTCCGTTATCTCGACTATGACGGCATCGTCGTGCTGCCGGGCGAAGGCGAGGCTTCGGCCAAGGCGCTGGGACCGGATGGCCGCGTCCTGATCCTCAAGAACCACGGCACCTTGAGCGTTGGCGCCACCATGGGTGAGGCGTTCTTCTATTTCTACTTCTTCGAGAAGGCCTGCAGCATCCAGGTCCGCGCGCTCGCCAATCCAGCCGGCGTCCAAGCCATCTCCGAGAAGATCATTTCGGAGATGCCGGCCGAGCAGCAAGTCGTGCTGAACGGCCTGACAAAGCCGGCGGAAGCGCACGAGAATACGTCGTACGACCACATCTTCGAGGGCTTCATGCGCCGCGCCAAGCGCCAGTATGCGGACGTAGACAGCTGATCGCGACAGGGCTCACCCAAGCGTAGAGGACGCCCCACGACAGGAGGACACCCTCCTCTCTGTTGTGCTGAAGGGCTTGGCATGACGCTTGCGTTCTGAACGTGGATTTTCCTGCGTTCTGAACGGAGAGCGAGCTGTGCTTCACCAGACTCAGCGCCGGATGATGCGTCTCGGCGCGTTCGTCCATGAGACGGGGCAGCACGTTGCTGCCTGGCGTCATCCCCAAGCCCACTTTCATTCGGGCGCGAGCTTTGCCGACGCGGTCGAGGTGGCGCAGACCGCCGAGCGCGGCAAGTTCGACTTTCTCTTCCTGGCCGATACGGCCGCCGTCAGCCTGTCGGGAACGCCCGAGTCGCGCGGCCGCATGGGCAAGGTGGTCAAGTTCGAGCCGATGACGATCCTGTCGGCGCTTGCCGCGGTCACGAAACATCTCGGTCTCGTCGCCACCTCCACGACGACTTTCAACGAACCCTATACGCTGGCGAGGCAATTCGCTTCGCTCGATCAGATCAGCGGCGGCCGCTCCGGCTGGAACCTCGTCACCTCGAACAACGAGGACGATGCGCTCAACTACAGCCTCGAACAGCATCCCGCGCACGCCGACCGCTATGAGCGGGCGATCGAGTTCGCCGAGGTCGTCACTGGCTTGTGGGACAGTTGGGACGAAGATGCCTTCATTCGCGACAAGGAGTCGGGCGTCTTCTTCGATCCGTCGAAGCTTCATCCGCTGCATCACAAGGGCAAGCATTTCCAGGTCCGCGGACCGCTCAACGTCGCCCGTTCGCCCCAGGGACGGCCGGTGCTCGTCCAGGCCGGCGCCTCGGGCACCGGGCGCGACGTCGCTGCACGCCTCGCGGAGCTGGTGTTCACCGCGCAGACGACCTTCGAGCAGGGCAAGGAATTCTACGGCGACGTGATGGGACGGCTGCCGCGCTACGGCCGCTCGCCGGCCGAAGTCCTCGTGATGCCCGGCCTCTATCCGGTCGTCGCGCCGACTGCCTCGGAGGCGCAGGAGAAGTTCGAGTACCTGCAGTCGTTGATCCATCCCACCGTCGGTCTCGCCGTGCTCGAACACACGATCGGCGTGCACGATCTCGACAAGCTGCCACTCGACGGTCCGGTGCCGCAAATGCCCGACACCAACGGTCCGCTCAGCCGCCAGCGTCTCCTGCTCGACCAGGCGCGCCGCGACAATCTCACTTTGTGGGAGCTTTGCCTCGCCAATGCCGGCCCGCGCGGCCACGTGCTCACCATCGGCACGCCGTCTCAGGTCGCCGACGAGATGGAGCACTGGTTCAAGGACGGTGCCTGCGACGGCTTCAACGTGATGCCGGCCTGGCTGCCGGGCTCGCTCACCGATTTCGTCGATCTCGTGATCCCCGAACTGCAGCGCCGGGGTCTGTTCAGAACGGAGTACGAAGCCATGACCTTGCGCGGGAATCTCGGACTGCCGCGGCCGATCAGCCGCTTCCACGCGGATCGCTTTGCGGGCGCCGCGCAATGAGCGGCCAGAGGAAGTCCGGCGGACCGATGCTGGGCCGTCGGCAGGCCGCCGCTCTCGCCGCCGGTGCTCTCGTCGCGGGCACGATGAGGTCGGTGCAGGCCGCCGACGCCTCGACCTTCGTCAGCGGTTTCGCGCTGCCGATGAACCTCGATCCGCATCAGGTCTACGACGTGCCGATGCAGTCGATGATGCTGAACGCCTACGACAATCTCTATCGTTACCAGAACGACCCGCCGCAGATCGTGCCGTGGCTGGCCGAAAGCCACACCGTTTCCGACGACGGCCTCTCGTGGGAATTCAAGCTGCGGCCCAACATCAAGTTCCACGACGGCAGCCCGATGACGGCGGAAGACGTCGTCTACAGCTTCCGCCGCGTGCTGGCGCTGGCACTGGCGCCGGCCGGCGCGTTCCTCAAGATCCTGAAGCCCGACAATGTCGCGGCACCCGATCCGCTCACCGTTCGGTTCAAGCTCGAGACCTCCTATGCGCCGTTCTTTGCGGCGATTCCGAGCATCTCCATCGTCAATCCGCGGCAGATCGAGCCCAACGTCAAGAATGGCGACTGGGGCAAGAGCTGGCTCGCCTCGAACGGCGCGGGCTCCGGCTCCTATCGTATCGTTCCCGCCGGCTACCGGCCGCTCGAATATCTCGACATGGAGATCAACGAGGGACATTTCCTCGGCTGGTCCCACAATCCCAAGCCGGTGAAGAAGATCGCCTACCGTCCGACCAAGGAGACCTCGACGCGTGTGCTGGCGCTGCTGAACGGGTCGCTCGACTGCACCGATCCCAACCTGCCGGCGGACCAGGTGGAGCAAATCAACGCCTCGAAGATCGCCTACGTCCAGAAGGACGTCGTCATGCGGACCTTCGTCATCCGCATGAACAACACCAAGCCGCCGTTCAACAATCTCAATGCGCGGCTGTGCTTTGCGCATGCCTTCAATTACATGGGCTTCATCAACGACATTCTGGGCGGCTACGCGACGCGCGATCCGTACCCGATGCCCGAGAACCTGTGGGGCATCCCGAAGGATGCCAAGGGCTACGACTACGATCTCAAGAAGGCAAAGGAGTATTACGCCAAGGCCGTCGCCGAGGGGGCGCCGATGAAGCGTCCGCTGGAACTGCACGTGCAGTCGGAGAACGAGCAGAGCGTGCAGGGCGCCCAGCTCTTCCAGTCCGACCTGGCGCAGATCGGTATCAATCTGAAGGTGGTCGGCAACATCTGGTCGAACCTGACGACTGCGGCGGCCAAGCCGGACACCACGCCCGACATGTGGGTCCACTGGGTCAGTACCTATTTCGTCGATCCGGAGAACTGGGTCGGCCAGATGTACGACAGCCAGTTCCACGGCACCTGGAAGGCCTCGTCCTACTACAAGAACGATCAGGTCGACGCGCTGCTGCGCAAGGCCCGCGCCGCCGTGAAACAGGAGGAGCGGGCGCCGCTCTACGAAGAGGCCATCCGTAAGATCATGGCCGATTCGCCCGACATCTGGATCTACAATTCCATGCAGCTTCAGGGACTGAACAAGCGCGTCAAGGGCCGTCGTTTCTGCACGGTTGGCCAGGGCGCCGAGATGCGCTGGATCACGCTCGACGGCTGAGCATGCTGCGCTTCATCCTCCGGCGCTGCATGCTGGTGCTGCCGTCGCTGTTCGGATTGCTGGTGGTCACCTTCCTGCTGATCCGCGTCGTGCCCTCGGATCCGGCGATGGCGATGGCGGGTGACGCCGCGACGCCCGAACAGATCGAGCGGCTGCGCCAGCAATATGGTCTCGACCGGCCGATCTGGGAGCAGTTTGTCTCCTACGTGGGCAAAGTCGCCACGCTCGACCTCGGCGAGAGTGCCTTCTCGCGCCGGGCGGTCGCGGTCGACATCGCCCAGCGCCTGCCGGCCACGCTGACCCTCACCTTCTGTGCGCTCGCCATCTCGGTCTTCGTCGGTGTGCCGCTGGGCGTCGTGGCCGGGCTCTCGCACAATACCTGGCCGGATTACCTGCTGCGCGTCTTCTCGGTCATGGGCATAGCCGTGGCGGCCTTCTGGTTCGCCATCATGCTTCAGCTGTTCTTCTCGATGGAGCTGGGCTGGCTGCCCTTGCGCGGTGAACTTTCCGCCACGATCCAGCGGCCGCCGAGGATCACCGGTTTCGTGGTGGCGGATGCGGCGATCGCGGGCCGCTTCGATGTGATGGCTGATGCCTTGCGCCATCTCGTGCTGCCGGCGGTGACGCTGTCACTGGGCGGGCTTGCCACCATCGTGCGGTTCACGCGGGCGGGCGTGCTCGACACGCTGCAGCAGGATTTCGTCTTCTACGAGAGGGCCATGGGCTATCGCCGTCGCCGGCTCGTCTGGATCTACGTGCTGCGCAATTCGGTGACCGCGACGGTGACACAGATCGGCCTGCTGTTCGGCGGTCTGATCGCGGGCGGCGTGGTCGTCGAGGCGATCTTCGACTGGCCGGGTATCGGCAGCTATACGGTGCAGGCCATCCTCACCGGCGACCGGCAGGTCATGCTCGCGGTCACGCTGCTGATCGGCGTCGTCTATGCCGGCGTCAATATCCTCACCGACCTGGCGCATGGCCTGCTCGATCCCCGACTGATGGAGCGCGGATGAGCCCGATTTTCCGCAAGCTCGCGCGCGACCTCCCGGCGATGCTGGGCCTCGCCATCGTGGTCTTCGTGCTGCTGATCGCGATCTTCGGGCCGCTGCTGGCGCCCTATCCCGAGGACGCGGCGGCGTCGCATCTTGCGCGCCGCCTGAAGCCGCCCAGCGCCGCCTTTCCGTTCGGCACCGACAATCTCGGCCGAGATATCTTCTCGCGCGTCATCCTGGGCGCCCGCGGCGCACTCTCGATCGCGCTCACCGTCGTATCGACGGCCATGCTGATCGGTGTGCCCCTGGGCCTGATCGCGGGCTATCGCGGTGGCTGGCTGTCGGAAGGGATCATGCGCGTCACCGACGTGGTGCTGGCGATCCCGCAGCTGATCCTCGCACTTGCGCTCGCCCAGCTGATGTCGCCCTCGCTCGAGAGCGCGATGCTGGCGCTCTCGCTCACTTACTGGCCGTATTTCACCCGCATCGTCTATGCCGAGACGCGGCGGCTCTCGTCCTCGCTGTTCGTCGACGCCCTGCGCGGCATCGGTGCGGGCAGCGGCCGCATCGTCTTCCTGCACATCCTGCCCAACGCGCTCTCGCCGGTGATCGTGCGCGCCACCATCGGGCTGGGCTTCACCATCCTGGTGGCGGCCGTGCTCGGCTTCCTCGGCATGGGCGCCACGCCGCCGGCTCCGGACTGGGGTCTCGCCATCGCCGAGAGCCGCACCTACCTGCCGCGCGCCTGGTGGTACGCGACCTTCCCGGGCCTCGCGATCCTGATCACGGTGATGGGCTTCAATCTCCTGGGCGACGGGCTGCGCGACATCGTCGATCCCCGCATCCGGCGGTCGCGATGATTCCCGTCCTCAGCGTTCGCGGTCTCAAGGTGTCGATCCGCACCGACGAAGGCCGGGCCGAGATTCTCGACGATATCGGCCTCACGCTGGAGCGCGGCCGCATCCTGGGCGTGGTGGGCGAATCGGGCTGCGGCAAGTCCACGCTGATCCGCTCGATCATGGGCATCCTGCCGCGCGCGGCGACCGTCGACGGCGGCGAGGTCTGGTTCGAGGGCGAGAACCTGCTGGCCTTCTCCGAGGCAGAGCTGAACGACGGCGTCCGCTCGAGCCGCATCGGGTTCATTCCGCAGGATCCGCTGCTGGCGCTCAATCCGGTGTTCAAGGTCGGCACCCAGATGCTCGAGATCATGCGCTGGCATGCGCCCCCTGACGGGCTGCGCGGGGCCGCGCGCCAGCGGGCGCATGTCGGCCGGCTGGTCGGCCTGCTCAAGCGCATGCAGGTGCCGGATCCGGAAACCGCCCTCGAACGTTATCCGCACCAGTTCTCGGGCGGGCAGCGTCAACGCCTGCTGATCGCGGCGGCGCTGGCCTGCGCGCCCGGCCTCGTGATCGCCGACGAACCGACGACGGCGCTCGACGTGACGACCCAGCACCAGATCCTGTTGCTGCTGCGCGAGCTGGTGGCCGAGTTCGGCATCTCTCTCCTGTTCGTCACCCACGATTTCGGTGTCGTCGCCGAGCTTTGCGACGATCTCTGCGTGATCTA
Source organism: Reyranella sp. (assembly GCF_052439685.1). Taxonomy (GTDB): domain Bacteria; phylum Pseudomonadota; class Alphaproteobacteria; order Reyranellales; family Reyranellaceae; genus Reyranella. The sequence continues at coordinate 32,321 of NZ_JBQVQG010000034.1, read as the reverse complement.
TGCCGGCCAGACGGTGGAGGCGGGGCCGGTGCAGGCGATCCTCGATGCGCCGTCGCATCCCTACACGCGCGCGCTGCTGGCCTGTCATCCCGATCGCGCGACGACGTTCCTGGGCATTCCGGGCTCGGTACCGTCGCCGCTGGCGCGTCCGCCGGGCTGCCTGTTCGCGCCCCGCTGCGGCGACGCGCGCGCGCTGTGTCTCGCCGCGCGGCCGCCTCAGGGGCAGGCGCGTTCCGGCGCCGAGGTCCGCTGCGTGCAATTCACATGACGCCCGATCCAATCCTCACACTGCGCGACGTGTCAGTGCGTTTGGGAGGCCGGAAAGGCTTCCTGCAACGCACGGTGCTCCCGGTCCAGGCGGTGAAGCAGGTGAGCCTCGACCTGCGCAGCGGCGAGATCCTGTCGCTGGTGGGCGAGTCCGGGTGCGGGAAGACGACGCTCGGCCGCACCATCCTCGGCCTGCAGCGCGAGAGCGAGGGCGAGATCCTGCTGGAGGGACGCCGGGTGAGCGGGCTCACGCCCGAGGCGGCGCGGCGTGCGCGCAGCATCGTGCAATATTCTCATCAGGATGCCGGAGCGGCGCTCGATCCGTGGTGGAGCATCGGGCGGACCCTGGAAGAGGGGCTCAGGATCCACGGCGTGCGCAACGCTTCGGAGCGGCGCGACCGGGTCGCTTCGATGCTGCAGGCGGTCGGCCTCGATCCGACTTCGGCCCGGCGCTATCCGCACGAATTTTCCGGCGGCCAGCTTAGACGGCTGGCGCTGGCGCGCATTCTCCTGCTGCAACCGCGTGTGCTGATCCTCGACGAGCCGACCTCCGGCCTCGACATGTCGGTTCAGGCGACGGTGCTGAACCTGCTGCTCGAATTGCGGGAGACGTTCTCGCTCACCTATCTCTTCATCTCGCACGACCTGTCGGTGGTGGAGCGCCTCTCCGATCGGGTGGCGATCATGTATCTCGGGCGCATCGTCGAACTGGGCACGGCGAAGACCGTGTTCGGCCACCCAACCCATCCCTACACCCGCACCTTGCTGGCGGCGGCGCCGCGACTGAGCGGGCGCCGGGCGTCGGGCCCTTCGCTGGTGCGTGGCGATCCGCCGAACCCCAGGTTGGTCCTGCCTGGCTGTTCGTTCTTCGACCGCTGTCCGATCGGCGTACCGGCCTGCCAGGAAGCAGCGCCGAAGCTTCAACCCGTTGCGACCGGACATGAGGTTGCCTGCCATCGCGCCGACGTGGAGGAGAAACAAGGGCTGGCGGTGGGGCAGACTGCTTCAATCGGAGCAAAGCGCCGCGCCTGACCGGGCGTGGCGATAGCTCTTTCCACACGAATCCGCGATGCGCGTGGATGGCATGACGCTTGCTGCCTGTCCGGTATCAAAGGCAGGTGCAGGATGGAAATCGGTGTCTTCATTCCCATCGGCAACAATGGTTGGCTGATCTCGTCGACCTCGCCGCAATATACGCCGAGCTTCGATCTCAACCGCGAGGTCGTGCAGCGCGCCGAGCGCTACGGCTTCGACTTCGCCATGTCGATGATCAAGCTGCGCGGCTTCGGCGGAAAATCACGCCACTGGGACGACAATCTGGAATCCTTCACCCTGATGGCGGGACTGGCGGCGGTGACGACGCGAATCGACCTCATCGCCACCGTCGCCGTGCTCACCCTGCCGCCGGCGATCGCCGCGCGCATGGCGGTGACGATCGACAGCATTTCGCACGGCCGCTTCGGCGTGAACCTCGTCACCGGCTGGCAGAAGGCCGAGTACGACCAGATGGGCCTGTGGCCGGGAGAGGAGCATTTCAAGCATCGCTACGAGATGGTCACTGAGTACGTCACGGTGATGAAGGAACTCTGGGAGACCGGCCGCTCCGACTTCAAGGGCGACTATTTCAAGATGAACGACTGCCGGCTGTCACCGCAACCGTCACGGCCGATCAGGCTGATCTCGGCCGGCACCAGCGATGCCGGCATGAACTTCGCGGCCCGCCACTGCACCTACAATTTCTGCAGCGGCCAGGGCGAGGCCAACGATCCGCGCGATTGCGCCGAGGCGGTGGGCCGCCTGAAGACCGCCTGCGCCGCCGCCGGCCGCGACGTGAAGGCGCTGGCGCTGACCATGATCATCGCTGACGAGACCGACGAAGCCGCGATGGCCAAGTGGGAGCACTACAAGGCGGGTGTCGATCTCGACGCCATCGGCTGGCGCTCCGACCAGGCCGCGTCCGACAAGTTCGCCGCCGAGAACTCGACGGCCGGCCGCATTCGCCGCCGCGAGCCGCTGCCCAACAACGGCTCGCGCCTGATCGGCTCCTACGCCACGGTCGCGCGCCTGCTCGACGAGATGGCCGAGATCGACGGGCTGGCCGGCGTGATGCTGACCTTCGACGACTTCATCATCGGCATCGAGCAGTTCGGCCAGCGCATCCAGCCGCTGATGAAGAGCCGCATGAAGTTCGCTGCTGCGGCGTCGTGATGGTGGCGGAGGGGGCATGACCCCATCGCCCTCGTAAGACGAGGGCACTTCCCCTTTGCGGACTCCGCAAAGGGGAAGAGGGTGATCTAGACCACACACCCATAGTGCGCCGACGACACCAGCTTCGTGTACTTGTCGTGCACGGAGCCAGGGCGCGGGCGGTCGGCCGCAGCGGGCGGGCGCCAGTCGGCCATCCGCCGGGCCAGCTCCTCGCCGGAGATTTCGAGATTCAGGGTGCGTTTGCCTGGGTCGATGACGATGGTGTCGCCGTCGCGTACCGCGGCAATCGGGCCGCCGCGTGCCGCTTCCGGCGAGATATGGCCGATCAGGATGCCGTGGCTGACGCCCGAGAAGCGGCCGTCGGTGATCAGCGCCACGTCCTCGCCCAGTCCGCGTCCCTGAAGCTGGATCGTCAGCATCACCATCTCGGGCATGCCGGGGCCGCCCACCGGGCCGACGTTGCGCACCACGACGACATTGCCCGGAACGATCTCGCCCGCACGGATGGCCTTCATCGTGTCGGCCTCCGATTCGAAGACGCGGGCGGTGCCGCGGAACTCGCCCTTCTCCAGGGTCTTGCCGCTGAGCTTCAGCAGGCAGCTCTCCGGCGCGAGGTTGCCCTTGAGCACGCTGATATGGTTGTTCGCGGGCGCCGCGGGCCTGGACACAGGCAGCACGATATCTTGCTTGCCGATCTCCTCGAGGGTCGGCACTGATTCCAGGTTCTCCGCCAGCGTCCTGCCCGTCACGGTCATGACGTCGCCATGCAGGAAGCCGTGGCGCAGCAACTCCTTCATCACGACGGGTACGCCGCCGATCTCGTGCAGGCTCACCATCGCATAGGGGCCGTGCGGCTGCAGATTGCAGATCAGCGGCATGCGTTCGCCGACCTGCTGGATGCGCTCGATCGTGATCGGCACCTGCGCCTCGCGCGCGATGGCGAGCAGGTGCAGGTACATGTTGGTCGAACCGCCCATCGCATAGACCGTCGCGATGGCATTCTCGAACGCCTTCTCCGTCATGATGTCGCGCGGGCGGATGCCGGCTTCCATCAGGCGATAGAGCGCATCGACCGACGCCTTGGCCTGCGCCCGCACGTCGGCATGGATGTCGCTGCCCGCCTTGTAGTCGGCCGGATGCGAGGCGCCGCGCGGCAGCATCATGCCGATCGCCTCGGCGATCGTGCTCATCGTGTTGGCGGTGAACATCGCCCCGCAGGTGCCACTGCCCGGCATGACGTTGCTTTCGAGTTCGTGCAACTCCTCGCCCGAGATCCGGCCCGCCTCGTTGGCGGCGCGGCCCTCGACATAGTCCATGATGGTGAGGTTGTTGCCCTTCGAGGCCCAGGCGCCGAACGAGACGCGGCCCGGCGAGCTGGTGCCGGGATAGAGGACGAGGCCGAAGGCGTTGGTGCGGGCGAGCGGCATCAGGGCGGCAGCGCCGGTCTTGTCGCAGCCCGAGATCACGATCATTGCGTCGCCGTGATGGGCGTAGTGGCCGATCTCGAAACAGTCGGCCACGACGTCGCGCGACACCAGGCTGTAGCCGGCGGTGGGCGTGCCTTGAGTCAGCGCATCGGACACCGCGGGCGCCCCGACGATCAAACCGTTTCCGCCGCGCTCGGCCAGAAGCTCGACCAGCAGGTCACCGATCGTGCGCACCCGGTTGTTGCAGCGATGGGCGTTGGTGTAGGCGCTGGCGATGGTGACGACGGCGCTGGTCTGCGCGGTCTCGTCGGGCTCGAAGCCGGCGGCGCGAAGTTCCACCCGCGACTTCTTCCAGTAGGTGCTGCTGTCTTTTTTCATCCCGGACCCGTTTGATTTTGCCCCGCAATCTAACCGCAGGCGCACGCCGCCGGCTATGCGCAGGGTCTCGCGGCGCGGAATCCCGCCCTGCGACGACCCGTGCGGCCGGACGATTGCCGACGCGGACCGTCCGGGGCTCTAATCGCCGGAGATCGAGGACGCGGAAACAGCAGGAGTGATCGCGTGGCCAACAACAGCATCACCGTGACGCCGATCGCGGGCTCTCTCGGGGCGGAGGTGACGGGCGTCGACCTGCGCACCATGGACAATCACGACTGGGCCCAGGTCCACCAGGCGTTCCTCGATCACAAGGTGATCGCGATCCGCGGCCAGGATCTGTCGCCGCAGGACCTGATGGACGTGGGCGCACGGTTCGGCGAGCCCAACCACTATCCCTTCGTGAAGGGCATGGACGATTTCCCGTTCCTGTTCGACATCGTCAAGGAGCCGTCCGAGACGCGCAATTTCGGCGGCGGCTGGCATTCCGACACGACCTACATGAAGACCCCGCCGCTCGCGACCTTGCTCTACGCGCTGGAGACGCCGGAGCGGGGCGGCGACACGCTCTATTGCGACATGGTTGCGGCCTACGAGAGCCTCTCGGATCGCCTGAAGGAGATGCTGGGCACTCTGAAGGGCGTGAACAGTGCCGGCCTCAAACATGTGGGCGGTCGCAAGGCGCATCATGCGGTGGTCGGCGGCATGAAGATCACCGGCACCGAGGACGCTGATTCCTACGAAGCGGTGCATCCGATCGTGCGCACGGTCGAGGAGACCGGCCAGAAGGCGCTCTATTGCAGCATCGGCCATACCGTCGCCTTCGAGGGCATGACGCAAGAGGAAAGCAAGCCGATGATCGACTGGCTGCAGGCGCACGCCACGCGACCCGAGTTCACCTGCCGCGTCCACTGGAAGCCGGGCACGCTCACGATCTGGGACAACCGGCGCGCCATGCACAACGCCATCAACGACTATCACGGCATGCGTCGACACATGCGGCGCCTGACCTCGGGCCCGACGAACCCCGTCTGAATGGGGGCGACCGCCTTCGGTCGGCGGGATGCGGCAAAGAGACCTCTGCTTGCCGTGCATTTCGGTGATCGGCTGGCCGCGCTTTCGCTGTGACGCGCCCTTGTCTATCTGAGACGTCGAACCCACCATCCGCGGGATTTGTAATGACCGAGGCAACCGGGCCGCTCGCCGGCCTACGCATTCTGGACCTGACGACCGTCCTGTTCGGCCCCTTTGGCGCGCAGACGCTGGGCGACTGGGGCGCCGAGCTCATCAAGGTCGAGGGGCTCACCGGCGACCAGTGGCGCTATACCGGCCAGTTTCGCAACAGGGGCATGAGCGGCCAGTTCATGGCCGCCAACCGCAACAAGCGCAGCGTGGCGGTCGATCTCAAGACGGCCGGCGGCGCAGAGGTGCTGCGGCGTCTCATCGCCCGGGCCGACGCGCTGGTGACGAACATTCGGCCCGCCGCGCTGGAACGGCTCGGCTTCGGCTACGAGGCCTGCAAGGCGCTCAATCCGAAGATCATCTACGCGGCGGCGACCGGCTTCGGCCAGGACGGGCCCTGGGCCAAGCGGCCGGCGTTCGACGAGATCGTCCAGGCGGCCTCAGGTCTTGCCTCTTCCATCGGGACCGACGACGAGCCGGCCTTCGTGCCAAGCCTCGTCGGCGACAAACTCTGCGGCCTTGCGCTGGCTGGCGCCGTGGCCGCGGCGCTCGTGTATCGCGAGCGTACCGGCAAGGGGCAGCTCGTCGAGGTGCCGATGCTGGAGACGGTGGCGGCCTTCAACAGCATCGAGATGCTGGGCGGCCACGCCTTCGTGCCGCCGATCGGGCCCGCGGGCTACAAGCGCGTCAAGGAACGCAAGCCGGTCAAAACCAGGGACGGCTGGCTCACCATGCTTCCCTATTCGGGCGACAACTGGTGCACCTTCTTCGAGACGGTGGGCCATCCCGAATGCATCGAGGAGTTCGCGGTTCGCGACCCGATCAAGCGGGCGGCCAACATCGACGCGATCTACAAGCGCATGAAGGAGATCGCGCTCGAGCGGACCACTGCGGAGTGGGAAGAGCTGCTGCTCAAGATCGATGTTCCCCATGCCTCGTTCGCGAAGATGACGGAGGTCGGCGAGCAGCCGCATCTGAAAGCCGTCGGGCTGTTCCAGAAGCTGGAGCATCCGACGGAAGGAACGATTCAGCAGGCACGTCCGCCGGCGCGCTTCTCGGAAAGCCCGGCCGCGATCCGCCGCCTGCCGCCCCGGCTGGGAGAGCATACGCGCGAGATCCTCGCGGAAGTCGGCTACAGCGAGGCCGACATCGATACGCTGCTCAGCGCCAAGGCCATCGGCGAGTCCGCGCCCGCCTAATCTGCAGGCGGCCGATGCCAAGTGGGCGAGGCCGCGCCCTTCTTGACCTGGGTCAAGGTCTCCAACGGCCTTTCAGGCAGAGTGGCTTGGCCGTGATCGCCGGTTCGCGGCTGGCTTGTCTCGACTGCCGTCATTCGTCATCCGGCGATGTTCCACACACGCACGGAAGGTGATTGACCGATGGCGCCGGACGAAGGTTCATCCTTGGTTTCCCCGACCGCCGCGCGTGACTCCTACGTCGTCACGGCGTTGTCGGACATTACCGATCGCGCCCTGCATGCGGCTTTGGCACGATTTACCCTCGGCCTCTCGCCGGCGGCGATTGCTGCGGCCTATCTCGATTGGCTTGTCCATCTGATGGCCACCCCCGGCAAGCGCCTCCAGCTGCTCGACAAGATGGCACGGAAATCGATGCGCCTTGCCGACTTTGCCTCGCAACAAATGGTGCATCCCGGCAAGGGTGTGACCGCGATCGAACCGCTTCCTCAGGACCGCCGCTTTGCCGGGGAGCCCTGGCAGCATCCGCCCTTCAATCTGTTCTATCAGGGCTTCCTGCTGCAGCAGCAATGGTGGCACAACGCGACGTCCGACGTACGCGGCGTGACACGCCATCACGAGGAGATCGTCAGGTTCGGTTGCCGTCAGATCCTCGACGTCTTCGCGCCTTCGAACTATTTGCCAACGAATCCCGAACTCCAGCAACGCACCTTCGAGACCGCAGGCCAGAACCTCCTCGTCGGAGCGCAGCATCTGTTCGAAGACTGGCAGCGGGCCATTAGCGGCAAGAGGCCTGCGGGCAGCGAAGCCTACGTGGTGGGCGGCAATGTCGCGGCGACCCCCGGCAAGGTCGTCTTCCGCAATCGGCTCATGGAGTTGCTGCAGTATGAACCCGTGACCGCGCAGGTTCACGCCGAGCCGGTGCTGATCGTGCCGGCATGGATCATGAAGTACTACATTCTCGACCTCTCGGCGCAGAATTCGTTGGTGAGATACCTGACGGCGCAGGGTTTCACCGTGTTCATGGTCTCATGGAAGAATCCTGCCACCGATGACCGGGACCTGGGCCTGGACGACTATCGGCGTCTGGGGGTGATGGCCGCTCTCGATGCCATTGCGACCGTCGTTCCCGAGTGCAAGGTGCACGCGATGGGGTACTGCCTGGGCGGTACGTTGCTGTCGATTGCGGCTTCGGCGATGGCACGGGACGGCGACCTGCGTCTCAAGACGATGACGTTGCTGGCGGCGCAGACCGATTTCACCGAAGCCGGCGAACTCATGCTGTTCATCGATGAAAGCCAGATCGCATTCCTCGAAGACATGATGTGGGAGCAGGGTTTTCTGGACGCCAAGCAGATGGCGGGGGCTTTCCAGATGCTGCGCTCGAACGACCTCATATGGTCCGTGGTCCTGCGTCGCTACCTCATGGGCACGCGCGAGCCGATGAGTGATCTCATGGCATGGAATGCGGATGCGACGCGTCTGCCCTATCGGATGCATTCGGAGTATTTGCGTGGCCTGTTCCTAGCGAACGACCTGGCGGAAGGAAGGTATCTGGTCGAGGGGCGGCCGGTTGCGCTGACGGACATCCGCGTTCCGATCTTCGCCGTCGGCACGTCATGGGATCACGTGGCGCCCTGGAGATCGACCTACAAGATCCACCTGCTGGCCGACAGCGAGGTGACCTATGTGCTGACCAACGGTGGGCACAATGCCGGGATCGTGTCGGAACCGGACCGCACCGGCCGGCATCATCAGGTGATGACCAAGAAGGCGGAGGATCGGTATGTCGATCCCGAGACGTGGCTCGAAATCGCGCCGCGGCGGGACGGCTCATGGTGGCCCACGCTCGCGGCATGGCTCGCGTCTCATTCGGAAGGCCTGCGGCCGCCGCCCCCAATGGGCAATCCCGCGGCGGGATTGGTGGCGCTCTGCGACGCGCCGGGAACCTACGTCTTGCAGGAGTGATTGGGGCCGGACCAAGCGGGCGGCAATCCTGCCCTCTCAGTCCATGCGGGCGCCAAAGAGGGCGACGTAGAAGATGAAAAGCGTCCCCAACACGACGAGGATCACGACCGAGGCCGGTACGAGGTATCGCGAGTAGCGCAGGCGGGGCCGCATGCGGTAGTCATTCTCCGGGAGCAGACCGCACCTCCGGATCCTTCATGATCGACCCCTGTGCCGGTCGGCGCGGGTATGAGCCACCGAAGGGGGACGTCGTCCTGCCCGCGAGAAGTTGTTGCGCGAGGACGATGGTCAATAGGCAAAGCGGCACGCCCACGAAAACGATGACGTCCACGATTGTCAGATAGTCAAGCAATGTCCCCGATGACTGCATGGCAAGTCCTTCGAATGATTGCTTGAGTTTGCCCTGCTGCCGGTCGATCGACCTTGCTCCAGATCAAAGCCGTCGCCCCCCACGTACCTACGCGGGGCAGGCCATGCTGCTTCACCAGCAAGCGTGCAGCTTGATCCGCACCGGGTTGGATACCGATGCAACTCCCGGGCCATCGCGGCGCATCGCGCGAACTATAGAAAGTGACCAGGCCGACGGCATTTGGGAAACTCCTTGGAGTCATCGTCCCTGGAGGCGGCACTTGGAAATCGGCGTATTCATTCCGATCGGCAGCAACGGCTGGATCGTCTCGACGACATCACCGCAATACAGGCCGAGCTTCGAGCTGAACAAGCAAACCACGCTCAATGCGGAGAAGTATGGATTCGACTTCGCCCTGTCGATGATCAAGCTGCGAGGCTTCGGCGGCAAGAGCGAGTTCTGGGACCACAATCTCGAGTCCTTCACCCTGATGGCCGGCCTCGCCGCCGTGACATCCCGCATCAAGCTCTATGCGACGGTGCCGACGCTCGCGATCCCGCCGGCGATCGCCGCCCGCATGTGCTCGACGATCGATTCTATTTCGAACGGCCGGTTCGGCCTCAACGTCATCACCGGCTGGCAGCGGCCCGAATACTCGCAGATGGGCATCTGGCCGGGTGACGAGTATTTCGGCCGCCGCTACGACTTCGCCGCCGAATACGTCCAGGTGATGCGTGAGCTGTGGGAGACCGGCACGTCCAACTTCAAGGGCGAGTTCTTCAGGATGGAGGACTGCAAGCTGAGCCCGCGCCCGCAACAGCCGATGAAGGTGATCTGCGCCGGCCAGAGCGACGCCGGCATGGCCTTCACGGCGAAGTACGCCGACTACAATTTCTGCTTCGGCAAGGGCTTCAATACGCCCACCGCCTGTGCCGAAACCGTCGAGCGCATGCAGAAGATTGCTGCCGGCACGGGGCGCGATATCGCGACCTATGCGCTGTTCATGATCATCACCGGCGAAACCGATGCCGAGGCGGAAGCCAAGTGGCAGCACTACAAGGACGGCGCGGATCTGGAAGCCCTCGCATGGCTGACCGATCAGGGCAGCGCGGACAAGAAGTCGGGTGCCGACACCAATGTGAAACACATGATCGACCCGAAGTCGGCAGTGAACCTGAACATCGGACTCCTCGTCGGCAGCCACGCCAAGGTGGCGCGGATGATGGACGAGGTCGCGACGATCCCCGGCCTGGCGGGTACCTTGCTGACCTTCGATGAGTTCGTGAGCGGCACCGAGATCTTCGGCGAACGCATCCAGCCGCTGATGAAGAGCCGCCGGCATATCGCCTCGGCTGTCGCCCCTGTCGCGGAGGCCGGCGAATGAGCAAGCCCGTCAGCTACTTCCCGCCCGACGATCCGAACGCCCGCCATCTGGAGGCGCAGCCGGAGTCGCTGCTGTTTCGCCCGCAGGAGACCGCGCTCATCGTCGTCGACATGCAGAACGCCTATGCCTCGAAAGGCGGCTATCTCGATCTCGCCGGCTTCGATGTCGCGGGTGCCGCGGCGGCGATCGAGAAGACGCAGCAGGCGTGTGCCGCCGCCCGCGCGGCGGGCGTGACGGTCATCTATTTCCAGAACGGCTGGGATCCCGACTATGTGGAGGCAGGCGGCCCCGGCTCGCCCAACTTCCACAAGTCGAACGCGCTCAAGACCATGCGGGCGAAGCCGGAACTGCAGGGCAAGCTGCTGGCCAAGGGCGGCTGGGATTACGAGCTGGTACAGGAACTGCAGCCGCAGGCCGGCGACATCGTGGTGCCCAAGCCACGCTACTCAGCCTTCTACAACACCAACCTCGACAGCATTCTGCGGTCGCGCGGCATCCGCTCCCTCGTATTCACGGGCGTCGCGACCAACGTATGCGTCGAGTCGACGTTGCGCGACGGGTTCTTCCTCGAATATTTCGGCGTGGTCCTGCACGACGCCTGCCACCATGCCGGTCCGGACTTCGTGCAGAAGGCGTCCCTCTACAACATCGAGAAGTTCTTCGGCTGGGTCTCCTCCGTCGAGGCGTTCGAGAAGGCGCTGAAGGACAACACCAATCCGACGCTGACGACCAAGGGAGCACAGTGATGCCGATGAAGCCCGTAATCCCGCCCGGTTCCGGCAAGACCCTGGCGCCTTACTCGCCCGGCGCGATGGCCGACGGCATCGTCTATGTCTCCGGGACGCTGGCGCTCGACAAGGAAACCAACGTCGTTCACGTGGGCGATGCCGCCAAGCAGACCGAGTTCGTGCTCGAACAGATCAAGTCGGTAATCGAGGCGGCCGGCGGCACGATGGCCGACGTCACCTTCAACCAGATCTTCCTGACGGACTGGGCGAATTACGCGGCCATCAACACCGTCTATGCGACGTATTTTCCCGGCGACAAGCCCGCGCGCTACTGCATCCAGTGCGGCCTGGTGAAGAAGGACGCGCTGGTCGAGATCGCCACGACGGCACATGTCGGCAGGGCTTGAGTGAGCGTCGACGTCCTCGAAAGCACCCGCGAGGGTGCGCCGACCGTCCTGCTGTCATCCGGCCTGGGCGGTGCGGCGGGCTACTGGACGCCGCAGCTCGACGCGTTGCGCGCGCGGTTCCGCGTGATCACCTACGACCAGGCGGGAACGGGCCGTGCCAGGCGGGACCTGCCGGAGGATTACACGATCGGCGCCATGGCCGACGACGTGCTGGCGATCCTCGACGAGACCAAGACCGGGGCCTGCCACTTCGTGGGACACGCGCTCGGCGGACTGGTCGGGCTGGATCTCGCCCGGCGGACGCCGCAGCGGCTCACGTCGCTCACCGTCGTGAACGGCTGGGCGACGGCAGACGAGCATACGAAGCGCTGCTTCGAGGCGCGGCTCCTGTTGCTGGACCATGCCGGCCCTGGTGCCTATGTGCGGGCCCAGCCGATCTTCCTCTACCCGGCCCTGTGGCTGGCGCAGAATGCGGAACGGGCGCGTAGGGAAGACGCGCACGGGCTGGCCCATTTCCAGGGAGAGGAGACCCTGCGTCGCCGCATAGGCGCGCTTCTGCACTTCGACGCGACCGCGGCCCTCGCGGCCATCCGGACGCCGGCCTTCGTCATGGGCGCACGGGACGATGTCCTCGTTCCTGTCAGCAAGTCAGAAGAGCTGGCCGCCAGTCTGCCGAATGCGCTCCTGCACGTGGCCGACTATGGCGGCCATGCCGTGAACGTCGTCGAGCCGGACGCGTTCAATGCTGCTCTTCTCGACTTTCTGAGCCGCTCCTGAGGGCGAAACCGGACCGGCTTGAGTCTCGCCATTCTTCTCGCCACTTCTCCATCGTCGGCACCTCCAGCCTAAGGGCTGGCGGCGGCCCAGCGGGAGGGCGCTCCCCTGGCATGGTCCTCCGGCAGGCTCTCGTCATTGTGCCGCCACAGCGGATGCAAGGCGATCACGGCCAGGGAAAGAGCCGCACTGACCGCGATCACGAGGGCCGGCGCCATCAGGAGGCCGGCGCGATCGACCAGATACTCGCACAGGAGGGGCGCCAGGCCGCCGAGGGCCCCCGTGGCCAGGCTGTAGCTGAAGGCCATGCCCGTGACGCGGACACGCCGCGGCAGGAGCGTCACCATCATGGCCGAGAAGGCACCGATGAAGAGTCCCTGCCCAACGCCCAGCAGCATGCTGCCGAACGCCATCAGCGCGAAGTTGCCGCTCAGCATCAACTGAAACGCCGGCCATGCGACCGTGACCAACACCACCAACCCGATCATCGCCGTGCGACGGCGGCCGATCTGGTCGCCCATCCAGCCGCCGGAGAGTGCCGCCACACAGATCGCCATGAGGCCGAACATATTGGCAATCAAAGCCTCGGATGTGGGCGTGGATGAGTGCCGTGCGATCCACGGTACCACGTACATGAAACCGACGAACGAGACGATCGCGGTGGAGATGTTGGCCAGGCCGATCGCCAGCATCTGGCGCCAGTAGCCGGTGAAGGCCTCGCGCAGTGGCGAGCGGCTCTTCTTTTCGACCCGTTCCGGCGCCAGCGAGTGGCGCAGCACGATGCCGATGCCCGTCAGGACGACGCTGGCGAGGAATGGCAGGCGCCATCCCCAGTCGTGCATCCGCTCCTCGCCCAAAGCCAGTGTGGTGAGGTACGTCATCACCGTGCCGAGCAGCAGACCGCCCACGGCCCCGAGCGGTCCGAAGCTGCCGGCGACGCCGCGGCGACGGGTTGGGCTGGATTCGATCAGGAAGACCACGGCCGATGCATATTCGCCGCCGACCGACAGGCCCTGCAGCATGCGCAGGACGACCAGGATCACGGGGGCCGCGACGCCGATGGTGGCATAGGTCGGCATCAGGCCGATGATCAGGGTCGGCAGGGCGATCAACAGCACCGACAGCTGCAGCGCAGCCTTGCGGCCGAAGCGGTCGCCGATGGTGCCGAACAGGATGCCGCCCAACGGCCGCATCAGCATGCCCGAGGCGAAGGCACCATAGCTCGCCAGCATTGCCGTCACGCTGTCGCCGGCGGGAAAGAAATGCTCGGCCACGAACACCGCGAGGTATGCGTAGATGATGAAGTCGTAGAACTCGATCGTGTTGCCGATCGCACCGGCGAACAGGTTCTTTCTTTCCGACCTTGTCATGCTCGGGGTCCGCACCTTGACGGGGAGCCGTGTCGACGGCCGCGTCAAGCTCCCGATCGTTCACCTTTTGACGAGCACCCCGTCCTGTGACAAGCGCGATTGTCCTTAAAGTGGCAGCTCGTTCGGGTCGTCAGCCCTCCATGATCCACTCGGCGCCCGAGGCGAGCGCGATCTCCTTGACCTTTGCGAGCAGGTTGGAGCCGACGGGGATACCGGTCTTCATGCGCGCGGCGGCGATGCGGCGCTCGGGATCGCCCGCCACCTGCACCGGCTTCGCCGGATCGGCCGGCCGGGTGGCGCGCAGCGTGTCGCAGAAGGCGGCGACGTCGGCCTGGAAGTCGGCGGTGTCGCGGAACATGCCGGGATCCATCGCCAGGAAGAAATGGCCGATGTCGATCGGACCGGGCCGCGTGTTGCGCGTCGGATCCGTCACCATCACGCCACCCGACAAGGCCGAACTCAGGATGTTGACCATGGCGCCGAGGCCGTAGCCCTTGTGGCTGCTACCTTCGGGCGTGCCGCCGAGCGGCGTCATGAAGCCGCCCTTGCTGACTTCGTGCGGGTCGGTGCTGGGCAGGCCATCCTTGGTCACCAGCCAGCCGGTCGGTGTCTGAAGCTTCTCGTTCGCCTTGTTGCGGATCTTGCCGGCGGCGACGGTCGTGGTCGCCATGTCGAGCAGGAATGGTTCGCCCGGCTTGGCCGGCGCGGCGAAGGCGATCGGATCGGTGCCGAGGCGAGCCTGCGCGCCGTTGGTGGGTGCCATGTTGATGCCGCTCGCCGAGGTCGTCGCCAGGCCAATGAAGCCGGCGTCGACTGCCTGCAGCACATAGAAGCCGCAGGCGCCGAAATGGCCGGAGTTGCGCACGGCTGCCACGCCGATGCCGGTCTTCTTCGCCTTGTCGATGGCAATCTCCATGGCGCGGCGTCCGGTGGGATGGCCGAGGCCGCCGCCGCCGTCGACCAATACCGACACCGGCGTCTCCTTCACGATCCGCGGCTCGGCACGCACGTCGAGCTTGTCGGCGCGCCGGCGCTCGTCGTAGGGCGGCACCATCGAGATGCCGTGCGTGTCGATCCCGTGCAGGTCGGCCCAGCTCATGATCTCCGCCGTGCCGGCCGCCGTCTCCTTCGGCATGCCCCAGGCCTCGAGGATCAGTTCGAGCTGCTTGCGGTGGGTTTCGTACGACGCGGGCATGCTTCTTTCTCCCTGTTCTCGCGGCGCCCTTCTCTGGGCCGCGAATGCTGCTTCTCGCCATTCTCCTTCGGCGGCGCCCCTGCACGCAAACTTCATCAGGTAGCTGCACCGTCTTTCTTGCGAGGGCGTCGATGATATGTTGATTGTCGGCGCGCTAGAGCATCATTGATGCAGATATCGAAGGAGTGCGTACATGCGTGTTGATCGGCGCCGGGCATTGGTTATCGGCCTCACCGCTCTGGGGGCCGTCCCGTTCGGTCGCGCATGGGCGAATGCACCGCTCGAAATCCTCCATGGCTATACGGCTGGCAGCGTAACCGGACAGGTTGCCCGGTTCATCGGTTCGGTCCTGGCGAGCAAGGGACGGCCAGCGCCGACCGTCCGGGCGATGCCGGGCGACCACGGCTTCGGTCCCGTGGCGCCCTTCCTGGCGGCCGCTGCAGGGGACCGGCTGCTCGTCGCCGATACGCTCACGCTGATGATGAACGGCGTGGCACAGGGCAAGCTGTCCGACGTGGAGCGGTTGGTCCCCGTCGCCAAGGTGACCAACGGCTATTCGACGGCTTTGATCGCGAGCGCCACGAGTGGTCTGAAGAGCTGGGCGGACGTTGTTTCCGCCGCCCGCGGACGTGGGCTCGCACTCGCCGGTTCGGGACGCCTGTCGGCCTATGGACCGGCACTGGCCTGGGTTGCCGCGGCCGCGCCGGGCGTGACCGACATAGATGCGCCCGGTAACGATCGGATCATCGAAGCCGTGCGGAGCGGCTCGGCGGGAATCGGCATCGTGACGACGGACTCCATCGCTGCCGTCGCGGCACGCGGCGGCGAGGCACCCACCGTTCTCGCCACCTTCGGGGCCGCCCGGTCGCTGGCCTTCCCCGCGGTGCCGACGTTTGCGGAGCTCACGGGCGACCGGCATCGCGCCTATACCTTCAGCTATTCCGTCTTTGCGCCGCCGGGATCGGCCGCATCTTTCGTCGGGAGCATCGCCCGCGACCTGGCGGGTCCGTTCCCGGAGACCCTCGTCGCCCCGCTGGGCCAGCTGGGCACGCGGGTCGCCGCGGGCGATGCGCCGCTGGTTCGGGAGACGATGCAACGCGATCTCCGTGTGGCCCGCTCCTTCCTCTAGCGGCGTGCGGGGCAGAGCGACAGGTACAAGAAGAACGCCATAACCGGCAGCGTGAACCAGTTGAGCGCGGCGCCCGGCGCCGTGCCCATCGTCGTGATCGGCTTGAGGGTTCCGGCCAGCCCGCGCAACACCGGCTCGAGCGTGAAGACCAGCAGCACGAGCGGCACCGTTCCGCGCCAGCGCAGCAGCAGCACCCACAGCAGCAGCGCGAGGAGCAGCTGGATCGCCCCCCACTGGCCGAACATCGCCACGATGTTCGATCCGCCGTCCACGGCGACGTCGATGGTGGCGATCGACTGCGCGCCCCCGTCCGCCGAGAACAGATGGATGCAGGAGCGCACGGTGACGACGCAAAGCCAGACGATCGCCAGCCAGAAGGACAGCAACGGCCCATCGTAGCGAGCGGGGTTGACGGGCAATAGCCGCGCGGGCGAGGGCCACCAGGACGAAGGCATGGAGATTGTGCTTTCCGTTCCGACAAGTTCAGCGGTGCTTATCCCACATTCTCCGGGTGGCTTGCCAAGTCGCCCTTGGGAAGGGGTATCCATTGCTTTCGATGTGTTCTTCCGCGCCCTACACTCGGGCTCGCGTCGGCCGGCGATCGGTGCCGCCAGTCCGCGACGATGGCGACCGTCGCCCGATGGGGAGATTGCAGATGGATGGAGCGCAGAGGATCGCGGCCTTTTGCACGCAGTGCCGGTCGCGCTGCGGCTGCGTCGCCGTCGTGGAAGACGGGCGCCTGCAGGGGATCGAGCCTTTGCCGAGCCATCCCACCGGCCAGGCGCTCTGTCCCAAGGGACGGGCGGCGCCGGAACTCGTCTATCATCCCGACCGGGTGACGCGCCCGCTCCGCCGCACGCAGCCGAAGGGCGCCGCCGATCCCGGCTGGACGCCGATCGGCTGGGACGAGGCGCTGGCCGAGATCGCCGCGCGCCTCTCTGATATCCAAGCGGCGCACGGCGCCGAACAGGTTGCCTTCTCTGTCACCACGCCCAGCGGGTCGCACATTTCGGATTCGATCTCATGGATCGAGCGATTCATCCGTGCCTACGGCAGCCCGAACACGATCTACGGAACCGAGATCTGCAACTGGCACAAGGATTACGCCTCGCGCTTCACCTACGGCTACGATATCGGAACGCCGGATTTCGCCAGTTCCGGCTGCATCGTGCTGTGGGGCAACAATCCCGCCGCGACCTGGCTCGCGCGCCAGGTGGAGATCCAGAAGGGCCTGAAGCGCGGCGCGCGCCTGGTGGTGATCGACCCGCGGCCGACGGCGCTGGCGAAGCGGGCGACCCAGTGGCTGCGCGTGCGCCCCGGCACCGACCAGGCGGTTGCCCTCGGGCTCGCAAACCTGCTGGTCTCGAGCGGACGCTTCGATCGCGCGTTTGCCGCGACCTGGACGAACGCCAGCCTGCTGGTGCGCTCGGATACCGGCCGGTTCCTGCGCGAGAGCGACCTTCGGGCCGATGGTCGAAGCGACATTCTTTTTTCCCATGCCGGCGAGGGCCTGATGGCTTTCGATCCGGTGAGCGGAAGCTGGGCGGAAACTGACGTCGCGCCCGCCTTGCGCTGGCAGGGCATGGTCGAGACGTCGACCGGACCCGTCCCGTGCCACACCGCGCTGGAATCGTTCGCGCGGGCCGCCGCCGAGTATCCACCGGAGCGAGTCGCCGACGTGAGCGGGATCGAGCCCGGCGAACTTGCGAAGGCTGCCGATATCATCGCCGGCGCCAGCTCGGTTTCCTATTACGCCTGGAACGGTGTCGGGCAGAGCGTCACGGCCACCCAGACTGATCGGGCAATCTCGATTCTCTACGCGCTTACCGGCAGCTATGGCCGCAAGGGCGGCAACGTGCCTGGTGGCGCGGCGCCCTTCGCCGATATTTCGGGCCAGGATCTGCTGTCGGCGACACAGCGCGCCAAGGCGCTCGGTCTCGCCGAGCGGCCCCTCGGTCCCGGCCTGCAGGGCTGGGTGACGGCCCGCGACGTCTACAAGGCGGTGCTCGGGAAGGCGCCCTATCCGGTGCGCATGCTGATGTCGTTCGGCACCAATCTCCTGGCGTCGCAGCCTGATACGGAGACCGCCCGCAAGGCGCTGACCGCGCTGGAATTCCACGTCCATGCAGACTTCTTCGTCAACGCGACGGCCCGCTATGCCGACATCATCCTGCCCGCTGCCACCTCGTGGGAGCGGGAAGGGCTGCGCACCGGCTTCGACGGCAGTCTCGAGGGGCTGCGGCACGTCCAGCTGCGACCCGCGGTCGTCGCGCCCGTCGGCGAGGCCCGCTACGACACCGACATCGTGATGGGGCTGGCCGCGCGGCTCGGCCTTGGGGATCGCATGTTCGATCTCGACGTCGATCGCGGTCATGATGCGGTTCTGGCCCGGACGGGATTGACCGTGGAGAGGCTGCGCCGTTCTCCGGAAGGCATCGTGGTCGAAGGAGTAGTGCCGGTCGATGCCCAGTCGACCGCGCAGGACGGTCATCCACGCGGCTACCCGACCCCGACCCGCAAGATCGAAATCTACTCGGAGCGGCTGCTGCTCTCCGGCCACCGGCCAATCCCGGAACTCGACACCAACGATCTCGTGCCGGCCGAACCGGGTTACCCGTTGCGGCTCGGCAGTGCCAAGAGCGTCGCCTACTGCCACAGCCAGCATCGCAACATCGCCTCGTTGCGCCGGCTGGTGCCCGATCCGATCCTGGAGATTGCGCCGGCCGATGCTGCGGCCCGCTCGATCGTGCAGGGCGACTGGGTTCGTATCCGGACGCGGAGCGGAGACGCGGTCGCCCGTGCCGCCCTCGTGCCGGGGCTCGCCTCGGGGGCCGTGTTCGGCCAGCATGGCTGGTGGGTCGATGGGGGTGACGGCACGCCGTACGATCGCAATCATCCCCTGGCAGCAAACCTGAACGGCGCGATCGGCACCGACCGGGCGGATCCGGTCAGCGGGTCGATCCCGCTACGATGCTCATGGTGCGAGATCGAGAAGGTGGCGAACTGATTGCAGAAGAAGTCTGGATGTCTGCCTCTTCAACATCACCGGATGTTCGAGCTTCGCTACTTGATGGGCCACGGGCCGATCGGGTATTGCCACGTCCCCCTCTGCACGCAGCTGTTCGGCGAGAAGTAGGCCCTTTGCGATCAAATCGAGTTCCAGAAGTTCCATCTCCCGAATTGACGCCGGACCGTCGGCTTGAGCACGACGGCAACGAACTCTTTTCCGACAGCGAGCGCGCGACAAGGCGGCGCACGTCGAGAACGACGTCGGGTGGAGCGGATCCGGTCGTCGGGAAGAAACGCCGGCGAGGCAAGCGTGTCGCCGCCCCTCTGACCGTCCGACCGTATCAGGTCACCGCGATACCCGGTCGTGGCCTCGGGCTCACCGCCTGCTCCATCATCGCGCCGCGGACCAAGATCGATGACTGCTTCACCTGGGAACTGCCCCGGCGGGACATCAAGCATGTCACCGAGACGGTCCTGAACGGCAATTACTTCGACCATCCCGTCAACGCCCAGCGCGGCCTGATCGCCATTGGTCACGTTTCCCTGATCAATCACGATCCGGAGCCCAACTGTGAATGGCGGATGGTCGAGGTCCATGACCGCTGGATGATCGAGGTCTGGTCCATCCGCCGCCTCGCCAGTGGCGAGGAGCTGACCTTCGACTACGGGTACGACCCGACGGCGAAAGACTGACTGCGTTTTGGTCTCGTCGAGCGTGCAGGATGCGCTCACAGGCGCAACTCGCCGAACGGCCACTGGAGTGGCTCAACCTGGCAGCATTCGATTGGTCGGGAAGATGGCAGGTAGCGCGGCTGCACATCTCAAAGCCCAATTTTCAGGGCTTTGGGTGAGCGCGGTTGCCTCCGATGCAGAACTTCTCGACGAGGCGTTCGGGGCGCAGCGCAGACAATGCGTTATTGCCGGATGCGGATGTTCATCGGATCGTAGAGCGGCTTCAAACTGGCGATAGCGGCTACCTTCTCGCCAGCGACCTCGATCTCATAGCGCGAGGCAAGGAGATCAGCATCCGACGTGCCTGTCTCACGGGGGACGTATCCCAAGCCTATCGCAGCGCCTAGGTGATGGCCGTACCCTCCTGATGCCAGATAGCCGACGACCTTGCCGTCCTGCAAGACCGGCTCGGCATGATAAAGGAGGGGCTGCGGATCGATGAGCTGGAACTGCAGAAGGCGACGGCTGAGACCGGCCTGCTTCTTCTGCATGACGGCGGCGCGTCCGAGGAAGTCGCCAAACTTGCCGGGCCGCTTGTCGACCTTCACTGCGAACCCGAGGCCTGCTTCGAGGACGTGATCCTCGTCGCTGATATCGTGGCCGAAGTCACGATAGGCCTTTTCGAGCCGCAGCGAGTTCATGGCATGCACGCCGACGAGGCGAAGGCCGTGCTTCGCACCGGCACCGACGAGGAAATCGAATATCTGCCGGGCGAATTCGGTCGGCATGTAGAGTTCCCAGCCCAGTTCGCCGACATAGGTGATGCGGTGGGCGCGCACCAGCGCCATGCCGAGTTCGATCGTGCGGGCTGTGGCGAAAGGAAAGGCCGCGTTCGACAAGTCTGCTGTCGTGAGTGATTGCAGGAAGTCGCGCGAGCGTGGCCCCATCACGGCAAGGCAGGCTTCGCCGCTCGTGACGTCGAGGGCGGTGCAGTTGGCTTCCGCCGGGATGTGGCGCCTCAGCCAGGCGAGATCGCGGGTCACCGCTGCGGCGGCCGTGATCACCAGGAACGAATGCTCACCCAAGCGGGTGACGGTGAGGTCGGCCTCGATCCCGCCGCGCTCGTTCAGCCACTGCGTGTAGACCATGCGGCCTGGTTCGACAGCGATGTCATTGGCCGAAATGCGCTGCAAGACCGCCTCGGCGTCGCGGCCTTCGACGCGGAACTTTCCGAAGGCGCTCATGTCCAGCATGCCGAGGCCGGTTCGGACGGCGCGATGCTCCTCGGCGGAGAATTCGAACCAGTTCTGGCGCTGCCACGAATAGCGATAGGCGGGGGCCACGCCGGCCTCGCGCCGTTCGGCCGGCTGGAACCAGTGCGCACGCTCCCAGCCTGCCGTCTCGCCGAAGCAGGCGCCGCATTCCTTCAGGCGCTCGTAGAAGGGGGTGTGGCGCACGCCCCGCGCCGAGGTGAACTGCCGGTAGGGGAAATGGTCGGCGTAGAGGAGCCCCAGCGTCTCCGTCACGCGGGCCTCGATGAAGGATTTCGTCGACTGGTAGGGGAAGGTCCGCCGCACGTCGACGTCCCACAGGTCGAACGGCGGGGCGCCGCCGACGATCCATTCGGCCAGTGCCTTGCCGGCACCGCCGGCCGACTGGATGCCGACCGAATTGAAGCCGCAGGCGACGAAGAAATTCCGGACGTCCGGGGCCTCGCCCAGCAGGTAGCGGTCGTCGTGGGTGAAGCTCTCGGGTCCGTTGAAGAACGTATGGATCCCGGTCTTCTCCAGGATGGGCATCCGCCGGGTCGCCATCTCGAGGATCGGCGCGAAATGGTCGAAGTCCTCGGGCAGCTGGTCGAAGCAGAAGTTTTCGGGAATCCCATTTGTTGCCCAGGGTTTCGCGACCGGTTCGAAGGCCCCCAGCAGGATCTTGCCGGCGTCCTCCTTGTAGTAGGCGCACTCGTCGGGCACGCGCAGCACCGGCAGGGTGCGCGACAGGCCGGGGACCTGTTCGGTGACGATGTAGAAATGTTCGCAGGCCTGCAGCGGCAGGGGCACACCCGCCATCCTGCCGACGGTGCTGCCCCACATGCCGGCGCAATTGACGACGAACTCCGCCGCGATCGGGCCGCTGTCGGTGGTGACGCCGGTTACCCGGTCGCGATCCTTCGTGATCCCGGTCACCCGGGTACGCTCGAAGATCTTCACACCGAGCTGGCGTGCGCCCTTGGCGAGGGCCAGCGCGATGTTGGTCGGATCGCCCTGGCCGTCCTTCGGCAGAGTCACCGCGCCGACCACGCCCTCGATGTCGAGCAATGGATGGAGCGCGGCCGCCTCCGCGGGCGAGATCGTCTCGATCTCGACGCCGAAGGATCGCGCCATGGATGCGCCGCGTTTCAGCTCCTCCAGGCGCTCCCCGGTGAGCGCGACGGTCAGCGAGCCGTTGCGCCTGAAGCCGGTCGCCAGGCCGGTTTCGTCTTCGAGCCGGCCATAGAGTTCCTGACTGTACTTGGCGAGTTTGGTCATGTTGGCGGTCGCGCGAAGCTGCGCGATCAGTCCCGCCGCATGCCAGGTCGTGCCCGAGGTGAGATGCTGGCGCTCCAGCAGGACGATGTCGTTCCAGCCGAGCTTCGCGAGGTGATAGGCGACCGAACAGCCGATGACGCCGCCACCGATGATGACGACGCGGGCGTGGCTTGGCAGGGCGTTCAAGACTGGGTCCTGTTCTGGAGAAGACAGGCGCGAAAGGCGCCGTCGAGTTGCGTTCTGTCGAGTGCGCCGGCCCGTCCGATCACGACGACCTCGGCGCCTGTCGTATCCGGCGCACCGTCGAGCGGATCGAGGCTGACGACCTCGCCGGCACGGTGCAGAGCGACATGGCCGCCTGACCTCATCGCCAGGATGCCCTTCACGCGCACGACTCCCTCCGGCAGCCCGGCGACGACGGCGCGCAAGGCCTCGATGTCGACCGGCGCGTCGCTGCTCCAGTGATGACTGTCGAAGAGGGCGGAGGCTGGGGCGGCCTCGGCCGACGTGCAGGCGGGGAGGCCTCGGCGCCGAGACGTGCCCCCGGCGAACAGATGCCCGGCGTCCACGCGCCCTTGCAACACTTCGATCAGGCGCGCGCCCGGCGCCTGTGCCGCGGCGAAGGTGCGGGCCTGCTCCAGGCCTGTCGGATCGGCGAGGTCGATCTTGGTCAGGACGACGAGGTCGGCCGCGGAGAGTTGGCGGCGCACCAGGGGCCCCACGAACTTGTCGCGGGCGCGGGCCCGCACCGTGGCGGCATCCGCCACCACCACCGTGGCGCCGCGAGACAGGCCGGGCGATCCCGCGAGGGCCGCGATGCGGCCCGGATCGGCCACGCCACTCGCCTCGATCACGATCTGCTCGTAGCGGTCGGCACGGCCGGCGAAGCGATCCAGCGCCACCGCGAGATCGCCGGCGACCGAGCAGCAGGCGCAGCCGTTCGCCAGGGTGACGACATCGTCGTCGCGCGAGACGATCAGCTTCTCGTCGATCGAGATCGCACCGAAATCGTTGACCAGCACGCCGATGCGCAGCCCGTGGTCGCCCGCCAGCAGGCCGTTGACCAGGGTCGTCTTGCCGGCGCCGAGATAGCCGCCGATGGTCGTGACGGGGACGGGAGTCATCGCTTGCCCAGCGGATAGGGCTGGCCTTCGAACACCGTGCCCCAGATGGGAATGTCGCGCAGGTCCAGCGGGGCGACTTCGCAGGGATCGGCTTCGAGCACGGTGAAGTCGGCCTTCTTGCCGCTGCTGATGCTGCCGATCTCGTGTTCGAGGCCCAGCACGTAGGCGGCGTTGATGGTGATTGCCTGCAGCGCCTCGTCGAGCGAAACCCGCTCCTGCGGGCAGAGCACGTCGCCGGCGGCGTTCACGCGGTTGAGGGCGATCCAGGCATTCTGCAGCGGCCGGGCCGGCGCCATGGTGAAATCCGAGTGCAGCGCGAACGGCACGCGGTGGCGCGACAGAGAGCCGAGGCGAACCATCTGGCTGGCCCGCTCGTGGCCCACACCGCGGCGTGCATAGATGTCACTCAGCTCGTACACGTAATAGGGATTGGCCGAGACGAGGGCGCCGAGATCGGCGATGCGCCGCGCCTGGGCGGGGGTCGAGATGCCGAAATGCTCGATCGTGAACCGGTGATTGATGCGCGGGCGCTCCCATTGCAGCTTCTCCAGCGTATCGAGCGCCAGCTCGACGCCGAGATCGCCCGTGCAATGGACGTGGATGACGTAGCCGTCGTTCCAAAGCGCGCGGGCCGCCTTTTCGAACGCCTCCGGCGCCATCAGCCATTCGCCATCGTGGCCGTCGATATAGCCGGGGCCGCCCAGCTGCATCAGCTGCGAGAAGAAGGCGCCGTCGGTGAACAACTTGACGTGTTTGCCGAAGCGCAGCCGGCGCCGGTTGCGCTCGGGAAGCGCCGCGAGCTGCTCCTGCCGCAGGCCCGTGCCGGCAAAAGCCACATGTGGGACGAACTCGACGCGGAAGGGTGTGTCGTCGTTGTCGAAGGCCGCGACCGAGGAAGCCCATTCGGCTTCGTGATCGAAGATGCCGAACGCCATGTCGCCGACCGTCGTGTGGCCGCCGAGATGGATGACCTCGGCGGTGCGCTTCATCGCCGGGCCCCGGCGCTGTGGCGACAGGAGGTAGGCGGAGAGCTTCGCGCGGACGAAGCGGTTGCCGGCCTCGTAGAAGTGGCCACGGTCGATATCGACCTGGTGGGCGCCCCGCAGCTTTTCCCGGTCGAGTTCGAAATAGTCGAGCGCGGCGTCGTTCATGATCGTCTCGTGAAACGACCGGTGGACGAGAATCAGGGGGCGCGTCCTGGAGATCGCGTCGAGGTCCTTGAGCCAGATCTCGCCATGCCAGTCGCGATGGTAGCCCCAGGTGAAGATCGGCTCTTTGGGATCGGCATTCGCCGCGTGCAACTCCTTCAGGCGGGCCAGGAAGGCTTCGCGGGTCCGCACCGGCGCCACCGTCCGGTCGGGCAGCTGCCACTCCATGGCGGTGATGAATTCGCACTGGAGCAGATAGGCCGCCATCGAGGGATGGAGGTGCGGGTCGATGAAGCCCGGCATCAGCACGTGCTTCTCGAAAGTCCGGTCGATCGTGTGCGGATGGGCCTCGAGCCACGGCCGCAGGGTTTCCAGCGTGCCGACCTCGACGATCGTGCCGTCGCGCACGGCGACGGCCGTGGCCTCGGGCAACGACGGCTCCATGGTCCGGATCTTGCGGGCGACGAAGACGGTTATTCTCGACATGAGCTGCACCCCCGACGGATGGCCGCGCGGGCCGTCCGCGCAAATAGTCTAGGGCAGCGTCGAGGCCGCTATGTATACTTTTGGGCCAGATCCGTGTCCGATTTGGCCGGAGCCTTCTCGATGCCGTCCCTCTCTCCCAAGCTTCCCGCCAAACCGGTCGCCGAACTCTTGCCGAGCCCGGTCGCGGTTCTGCTGATCCCGGAGTTCACGTCGATCGCTCTGTCATCGATCATCGAGCCACTGCGCATCGCCAACCGCTACATCTCGCGGCCGTATCGCTGGGTGCTGGTATCGGCCGACGGCGAGCCGGTGCCTGATCGCAACGGGGTGAAGGTCGCGGTCGACAGTGCGCTGGGCGACCTCGGCAGCATCGGCACCCTGCTGGTCGTCGCCGATGCCCAGCCGACGCGGCGCCTCGAACGGGCGATCCTGCCGACCCTGCGGCGGCTCGCCCGCGCCGGCGCGACCGTCGGCGGCGTCGATACCGGCCCCCTCGTCCTGGCGCGCGGCGGTTTGCTCGACGGCCTCTCGGCGACCGCCCATTGGGAAGTCCTGCAGACCTTTCGCGAGCAGTTTCCCAAGGTGAACGTGACCGAGCGCCTGTTCGAGGTCGGCAACAGGCGCTGTACCTGCGCGGGCGGGTCGGCGGCGCTCGATCTCGTGCTCAAGGACATCGAACTCCGGTTCGGCAGCCAGCTCGCCCTGAGAGTGTCGGAGCATTGCATGCACGGGCTGCCGCGTCCGGCCGGGGCGGCGCAGCGGGATCTGCCCGGCGGGGTCGGCGCCCGGCACGGACGCAAGCTGGCGCGTGCCATGCAGATGCTGGAGGAGGACGGTACCCGCCTCACGCGCATGGACACGGTGGCGCAGACGATCGGCGTGTCGCGGCGCCAGCTCCAACGCATCTTCGCCGACAAGCTCGCCACCAGCCCGGCCCGGTTTCGCCGCAAGGTCCGGCTCGACCGGGCGCACCAGATGCTGGCCAACGCCGAGGCCTCGGTGACCGAAGTCGCGATGGCGACGGGCTTCAAGTCGCGTTCCTACTTCTGGCGCTGCTACCGAAAGGAATTCGGACGGTCGCCCAGCAGCGACAAGCGCTGAAGAAGTTTTGGCGCAAAAGGAGACGTTCCCTGCCGAAACGTGCACGTTTGCGGGACGTGTGAAGCTATCGTTTCAGCCTGGGCACAGGTTGGGGGACAAGCCATGCGGCGAGCGATAGCGGCTCTCATCACGACTTTGGCCGTTGCGGCCGCGGCGACGGCTTCGGCCCAGGAACCCAGGCGTGGCGGCACCTTGGTGATGGGCCAGTCGACGGGTACCACCAGCTTCAACAATGCCGTCGGGTCGGGAACCGGCATCATGGTGCCGGGCGCGCAGATCTTCGCCAGCCCGGTGATGCACGACGACAAGTGGAATCCCAAGCCGTACCTCGCCGAGTCGTGGGAGCTCTCGCCCGATGCTCTCTCGATGACGCTGCATCTGCGCAAGGACGCGATCTTTCACGACGGCAAGCCGATGACTTCAGAGGATGTCGCCTTCTCTATCCTGACGATCCGCGACAACCATCCCTTCAACACGATGCTGGCGCCGGTCGAGCGGGTCGACACACCCGACGCCACCACCGCCATCATCCGGCTGAAGCATCCTCACCCCGCGCTGCTCTACGCCATGGGCCCGCCGCTGATGCCGATCCTGCCCAAGCACATCTATGGCGACGGCCGGCCGATCAAGACCCATCCCAACAATTCCCGGGACGTCGTGGGCTCGGGCCCCTTCAGGCTGGTGGAGTTCAAGCCGGGCGACCAGATCGTGCTCGAGCGGTTCGACAGGTTCTTCATCAAGGACCGGCCCTATCTCGACCGCATCATCCTGAAGACCTACCCGGACTCGCAGACCTCGATCCTCGAACTCGAGGCGGGACGGCTCCTGTTGCAGCCCTTCTTCAACCGCGTGCTCGAACTCGACCGCGCCAAGGCCAATCCGCAGCTCGTCATCACCAACGAGGGCTACGCGGCGGTGGGCGGAATCAACTGGCTGCTCTTCAACAACAAGCGCAAGCCGTTCGATGACGTGCGGGTGCGCCAGGCCTTCGCCTATGCCATCGACCGCGACTTCATCGTCAAGGCGCTGCACAAGGGCCTGTCGAAGGTGGCGACCGGTCCGATCCATAGCGGCTTTCCCCAGTATTCGCCGGATGTCACCAAATACAGCCTCAATCTCAAGAAAGCCGAAGAGCTGCTCGACGCGGCGGGCCTCAAGAAGGGGCCGGACGGCATCCGTCTCAAGGTGACATGCGACTACTATCCCGGTGACGAAGACGGCCAGAAGCGGCTGGCGGAGTACATGAAGCCGGCGCTGAAGCGGGTCGGCATCGAGGTCGAGGTCCGTGCGCCGGCCGACTTCGCGGCGTGGGCCAAACGCATGGCCACCAAGGACTTCGACATCAGCATGGATGCGGCCTTCGCGTGGGGCGACCCGGTGATCGGCGTCAACCGAACCTACCTCTCGACCAACATCCGGCCGCTGGTCTTCACCAACAACGCCCAGTACGAGAACCCCAGGGTCGACGAACTGCTCAACGCCGCCGGTCGCGAGCCCGATGAAGCCAAGCGCAAGCTTCTCTATGGCGAGTTCCAGAAGATCGTCACGGCGGACCTGCCGCTGTTCTGGCTGACCGAGCTGCCCTATCACACGATCTACAACAAGCGGGTCCACAATCCGCCGACGACCATCTGGGGCACGGCATCGCCGATGCTGGACGTCTGGCTCTCCGACAAATAGGGCCGATGTGGCGCTGATCCTCTTCCTGGCGCGGCGCCTGTTCTATGCCGCGATCCTCGTGATCGCGGTCCTGATCCTGAGTTTCCTGCTGATCCGGCTGGCACCGGGCGATCCGGTCGACACGCTGGCAGGGCAGATGGGCGGGATGACGGAGGAGATTCGGGCCGACCTGCGCCGCGAATACGGCCTCGACAAGCCTACCCTGGCACAGCTCGGCATCTACCTGGAGCGATTCGCCTCCGGCAATCTCGGCTACTCCTATTTCTTCAACCTTCCGGTCCTGTCGCTGATCCTGCAGCGCCTGCCGGCGACCCTGCTGCTGGTGCTGACGGCATTGGTGGCGGCGGTTGTCAGCGGCACGACCCTGGGCGTGCTGGCCTCGCGCCGGCCCAATGGCCTTCTCTCGCAGTTCATCACCGTAATCTCGGTGATCGGCTATTCCGCACCTGTGTTCTGGACGGGCATGCTGCTGATCATTCTGTTCGCTTCGGTCCTTCCCATCCTGCCGGTTTCGGGGATGACCGCGGCGGCGGTGAGCGGTGGCTGGCTGCTCGATTCGCTCGATGTCGCCCATCATCTCGTGCTGCCGGCCCTGTCGCTGGCGGTTGTCTATCTCGCCCAGTACAGCCGGCTGACCCGGGCCAGCATGCTCGACGTGCTGGGCTCGGACTATGTTCGCACGGCGCGAGCCAAGGGGCTGGAGGAGCGAAAGGTCTTCTTCAAGCATGCCTTCCGCAACGCCGTGCTGCCGATCATCACCATCGTCGGCCTTCAGTTCGGCAACCTGCTGGCCGGTGCCATCGTGGTCGAGACGGTCTTCAACTGGCCGGGCCTCGGCCGTCTCGCCTTCGATTCGGTGCTGCGCCGGGATTATCCGACCCTGCTCGGCCTGCTCTTCTTCTCCTCGCTGCTGGTGATCGTGGCCAACCAGCTCGTCGACGTCTGCTATCGCCTGGCCGACCCCCGGATCAAGGCGTCATGAGCGTCGCGGGAGTCCCGAGGACGGAGCATCCTTCGCTGGAGGCGATGCGCATGTTCGCCCGCAGCCCGGTGGCGGTGGGTGGTCTGGTGCTGCTGATCGCCATCCTGCTGGTGAGCCTGGTCGGACCCCTGGTCTATGTCGCCGATCCCTTCGACATCGTGGCCGCGCCGCTGTCGCCGCCCCTCAGCGAAGGCGCGCCGCTGGGCGCCGACCAGCAGGGCAGGGACGTGCTGACCGGCCTGATCTATGGCGGACGGGCAACCCTGACGGTCGGCGCCGCGGCGGCGCTGATCTCCGTCGTGATCGGGATCGCGATCGGCGCGGTCGCCGGCTATTTCGGCGGCACGGTCGACGAGGTGCTGATGCGCTTCACCGAGTTCTTCCAGGTCCTGCCGTCGTTGCTCTTCGCCATGGTGCTGGTGACACTGTTTTCGCCGACCCTGACCACCGTCGTGCTGGCGATCGGGGTGGTGAGCTGGCCTGGCACGGCGCGCCTCACGCGCGCGGAGTTCCTCAAGATCAAGCAGTACGATTTCGTCGCCGCCGAACTGGCAATCGGGGCGCGCCGCGGCCGCATCATGTGGAAGGTGATCCTGCCCAATGCGCTGCCGCCGCTGGTCGTCTCCGCCACCCTGGCCGTCGGCACGGCCGTGCTTTTCGAAGCCAGCCTGTCGTTCCTGGGGCTGGGCGATCCCAACCGCATGAGCTGGGGCCTGATGATCGGGTCGAGCCGCTCCTACATGCTGTCGAGCTGGTGGGCCGTGACCTTCCCCGGCCTGATGATCTTTCTCACCGTGCTGGCCGTCAGCCTGATCGGCGACGGGCTGAACGATGCCCTGAATCCCAAGCTGCGGGAGCGTCGCTGATGACCGGCGCCGGCACGCCTCTGCTCGAGATTTCGGGGCTTTCGGTGGAATTCGCGGGCGGCGGCCGCACGGCGCGCGTGCTGAACGACGTGGCCCTCGTGGTCGCGGCAAACGAGACCCTGGGGATCGTGGGCGAGTCGGGCTGCGGCAAGAGCATGACCGCGCTGGCCATTCTGCGGCTCGTGCCGTCGCCCCCGGGCCGCATCACCGGCGGCCGCATCGTGTTCGAGGGCGAGGATCTCCTCCAGGCGCCGGAGCAACGCTTGCGTGACGTCCGCGGCCATCGCATCGGCATGATCTTCCAGGAGCCGATGACCTCGCTCAATCCGGTGCTGACGATCGGCGACCAGCTTTCCGAGACCCTGATCAAGCACCTGAAGCTCGATAGCCGCGCGGCGCGCGCCCGCTCGATCGAGCTCCTGAAGGCGGTCGGCATTCCCGCGCCAGAGCGCCGGGTCGACGAATATCCGCACCAGCTCTCGGGCGGCATGCGCCAGCGGGTCATGATCGCCATGGCGATCGGCTGCGAGCCGCGGCTCCTGATCGCCGACGAGCCGACCACCGCGCTCGACGTCACCGTCCAGGCGCAGATCTTCGAGCTGCTGCGCGAACTGCGCGCCCGCAGTGGCATGGGGTTGATCCTCATTACCCACGACATGGGCGTGATCGCCGAGATGACCGATCGCGTCGCGGTCATGTATGGCGGCAGGGTGGTCGAGGAAGCACCGACCGCCGACATCCTGTCGGCCCCGGCCCATCCCTATACGCGCGGCCTGATCGCCTGTGTCCCCGACCTCGACGCTGAAGAGGTTTCTGGGGGCGACCTGCTGGAGATCGCCGGCATGGTGCCGTCGGTGTGGGACCTGCCGAAAGGCTGTCCCTTCGCCGACCGCTGCGCCGAGGCGATGCCGCGCTGCGTCGCCGAGATGCCGCCTGCGACCGTCCTTGCCGCCGGTCACCGGGTGGCGTGCTGGCTGCATGAAGGGGCGGAGTCGTGAGCGCGCCCCTGCTATCGGTCCGCGACCTCGAGGTCTATTTCGCCCGGCCGCACTTCAATCCGCTGAAACCGCGCGAGACGGTGCGTGCTGTGGATGGCGTTTCCTTCGATGTCGGGAAGGGCACGACCCTGGGCATCGTCGGCGAATCGGGCTCGGGCAAGACGACGGTCGCACGCGGTCTGCTACGGCTGGTGCCCGTCACCTCGGGCCGGATCGTCCTCGGCAGCACGGACATCACGGCGTTGCGTGGCGAGGAGATGCGCCACATGCGCCGGCACATGCAGTACGTCTTCCAGGATCCGTACTCCTCGCTCAATCCGCGGGTGCGGGCCGGCGCGATCGTCCGCTCGCCGCTCGACGTGCTGGGCATCGGGACGCCAGCCGAGCGCGAGGCGCGGGTCAGCGAATTGTTCGCGGCGGTAGGACTGCGGCCCGAGAGCCAGGGCCTCTTCCCGCATCAATTCTCCGGCGGCCAGCGCCAGCGCATCAACATCGCCCGCGCGCTGGCGCCGGCACCCGACCTGCTGGTCTGCGACGAGCCGGTGTCGGCCCTCGACGTGGCGATCCGCGCCCAGATCCTGAACCTCCTGCAGCAGCTCAAGCGTCGGCTCGGCATCACCTATCTCTTCATTTCCCACGACATGGCCGTGGTGAAGCACGTCGCCGACGAGGTTGCGGTCATGTATCTCGGCCAGATCGTCGAGCGCGCCCCGCGCTCGGCCTTCTTTGCGCGCCCGCTCCATCCGTACAGCGTGGCGCTGATGTCGGCGGTGCCGACCGTGCGCGGCGGACGCGAGCGGGCGGAACGGCGCATTCGCCTGACCGGCGATCCGCCCAGTCCCATCAATCCGCCGCCCGGCTGTCGCTTTGCCGCACGGTGCCCGGTGGCGGAGCCGGCCTGTCGCCAGACCATGCCCGAGCTGCGCGAACTCGTGCCGGGTCAGTGGGTACGCTGCCATCGGGTCGAGGCGGTCGGCGCAGCGATCCGGCGGCCCCTGAGATGAGGCCGGGAGTGATAGGATAGTTCTCACATAGGGCTGCGCGGGCCTGGGCCCGGGCCCAGGCGCTCAATTTTCTACATCGAGAGAGGATGATCATGGACGGACTGCACGCCAACTCGCCGCACGCGCGCGACCAGCGCTATCTGGTGCACCAGCAGACGGAGCTGAAGACCTACCGCGAACAGGGCGGTACGTTGATGGCGCGCGGCAACGGGATCCACGTGATCGACGAGTCGGGCAAGGAATATATCGAGGCGATGGCCGGCCTGTGGTGCGCGTCGCTGGGCTTCTCGGAGAAGCGGCTGGCCGAGGCAGGCTACAAGCAGCTGCTCGATCTGCCCTACTATCATACGTTCTTCGACAAGGGGCATCTGGCCAGCGTCGATCTCGCCGAGAAGCTGCTGTCGATGGCGCCCAAGCCCATGAGCCGCGTGCTGTTCCAGTGCTCGGGCTCCGAGGCCAACGACGCCGCCATCAAGCTGGTCTGGTACTATCACAACGCCATCGGCAAGCCGGAGAAGAAGAAGATCATCGGCCGCGAGCGCGGCTATCACGGCAACACGGTGGCCTCGGTCAGCGTCTCGGGGCAGCCGCACATGCGGGCGGGCTTCGACATCCCGCTGCCGATGTTCAAGCATACCGACAATCCGCACTATTACCGCTTCCACACCGAGGGGGAGACGGAGGAGCAGTTCTCCGATCGCATGGCCGCCAACCTCGAGGCGCTGATCCTGGCCGAAGGGCCGGATACGGTCGCGGCCTTCTTC
>NZ_JBQVQG010000033.1:0-55503 GCF_052439685.1 Reyranella sp. | reverse complement strand
CAGTCCGCCGCCACGAACATGCCCCACACCGACAGGTCCTTCGGCAGCACTGCCTGGGCCGGCGCCGCAGCCGGCGTTCCCGCGGGAGGGGTGATCGTCGGCGCAGCCGGATCGGCAGGCGCAGTCGTGGCCGCGGACGGCGCAGTCGGATCAGCCGATACGCCGGCGGCCGGGGTGGTCGTAGCAGCAGCAGGCGGCGCCGCGGGAACCGCCGAGCCGGCGGGAGCGGGTGACGTGGCGGCGGGCGGCGCCGCGGGAGTCGGCGTCGATCCAACCGACGGCTCTGCCGCTGGTGGAGAGGCCGCTGGCGGGGAGGCCTGCGTCGTCGTCGAGGCTTGCGCCCACGCCAGCGACGGGAAAAGCAGAAGGAGAACCAGCAGACGACGAAGCAGCATTACCCGATACCTTGAAGAGTGCGAACGACGGGACGCAGCCAGTTGGCGCGCCAGGTGAGAGTGCAGGTCACGGCGACCGCGCCGACGCTGAGCATGGTTGCCCAGACGAGCGAGCCGAAGCTCGGGCCGTCGCGCCACAGAGCGAGCGCCAGCGAGGCCAGCAGGAAGGCATAGCCCGCAATCCGCATCGGCAGGACGAGCCGGCCCGGGCAGTCGCGCCCACCGCCGGCGCGCTCCCAGTGGCGATCCTGGCTCAGCGCCAGAAGGGCAAAACCGAAATAGGAGGCGAGCGCCAGCGCGATCAAAAGAGCGGGCGCCATTTCAACCGCCCGCGGTCAGGCGCAGCAGGCCCCAGGCGCCGCTCCACGAGGCGATCCCGGCAGCGGCCATGACCAGACAGAGACGTGCCAGTCGCCGGTCTGCAAAGGCCCAGATCAGCAGCGCCAGATAAACGAGAAAGGCCAGCATCGACGCCAGGACGACCGCCTCGCTGCGCACCATAAGTCCGGCCGCCGGAAGGGCGACCGCCGCCAGCGCGGCAAGGCCCGCCGCCACGGCATAGCCACCCCCGACCGCCGCGACGAGGCGAACGAATACTGACAGACCGGTCTTGGACGGAATCACGCTGCGACTACCTCTCATTCATAAGACGAACGAGAGGGTCCGTTTTCTCCCCGGCCGGACGGCTGAGCGCGATTTATTTTCGCCCTACCCTGCCCGCAGGGTGCGTATTCTCACGGCACAGGCGAAATATTGCCTCAGGATCCGGCGTAGACGGTCGGTGTGCGCTGCCGCCAGCCGAAGTGCTTCTCCAAGGCCGCGCAGAACTGCAGCACTTTCTCGTCGGCAAACCGTCGCCCAATCACCTGCAGGCCGACCGGCAGCCCGGAGGGCGACCAGCCGCAGGGGATGGAGGCCGCCGGCTGGCCGGTCAGGTTGAAAGGATAGGAGAAGGGCGTCCATCGCGCCCAGGGCACCGGCTTGTCCATATCCATGTCCGGCGGTCCATCGGCCTCGGCCGCAAACGGCTCGATCGGAACCATCGGCATCACGAGCAGGTCGAAGGTCTCGAACGCCTCGGCCACCGAGCGATTGAAGGCCGCCCGCGCCTGCAGGGTCCGGAAATGATCTTCGAGCCTGATCGACGCCGAGCCCGCCACCATGCGGGCAAACCCCGGATCGATGCGCGCCACGTCTTCCGGCCTCAGGCCGGCATAGAGCGCGCCTCGCGCCACCCAGAGCGCGTCGAAGATGTCGATGGGATCGGGCCAGTCGAGCTTCGTGTCGACGATCTCGACCGGCAGACGCGCCGCGATCTCGCCGAAGGCCTTCGCTATCACCGCCGCGATGCCCGGGTCGACAGAAGCGCCGAACAGGGTCGGCGCGAGCACGCAGCGCAGCTTCGGCAGCTCGCCCAAGGCCTCGTGGTAGGACAGGCCCGGCGGCGGCAGCGACTGCGGGTCGCGCGCATCCGGTCCCTGCACGACGTCGAGTGCCAGCGCATAGTCCTCGACGCTGTTGGTCATAGGCCCGGCATGCGACAGATGCTCGGTCGGGCTGAGCGGATAGGTCGGCACGCGCGCCAGCGTCGGCTTCAGCGAGAAGATGCCGCAGAACGAGGCGGGCACTCTCATCGATCCACCACCGTCGGAACCGAGCGTCAGCGGCACGGTCCCGTTCGCCACGGCGACGGCCGACCCCGAGCTCGATCCGCCGGCGGTCTTCGAAAGGTCCCAGGGATTGCGCGTCACGCCATAGAGCGGTGAGTTGGATGCCGCCTTCCAGCCCAGCTCGGGCGTCGTCGTCTTGCCGACCATGACCGCGCCGGCCGCAAGAAGCCGCTCGACAGACGGGGCGGTCTCGGTCGCGACCGAATCGACGTAGAGCTTCGAGCCGCGCTGCGTCTTGTAGCCATTGACCAGGAAGAGATCCTTGATGCCGACCGGCACGCCGTGCAACGGACCGCGGAAGGAGCCGGCGCGCGCCTCCTTCTCCAGCTCTGCCGCCCGCGCCTTGGCATCCTCGGCAAAGACGGCGCTGTAGGCGTTCACCCGCGCCTCGGTTTCCTCGATCGCATTCAGTGACGACTGAACCAGTTCCACGGGCGAGACCTCGCCCTGTCGCACCAATCGCGCCATCTCGACCGCTCTCAGGGCTGCGTACTGACGCAGTTCCATCGTCTTCCTCCTGATCCTGCTTTTCCTAGAGGCGCTCGCCCGACCTGGCGTCGAACACGTGCACGTCCTTGCCCCGCACGATCACGCCGTGCTGCATGGCCTCACCCAACTCCGTGTCCGGCGGCACCGCGACCACGAACCCGCCCCTGCCATCGTCGAGATGAAGAAGCTTCACGCTGCCCAGATCCTCGACCAGCTCGACCCGGCCCCCGAGGCCGCCGGCCTGCGGCGGCGCCAGGGTGAGGGCATCGGGCCTGACGCCGATCACGACCTCCCGCCCCGGCGTGCCGATCCGCTCGCCCTCGCCCGCGATCGACGCGCCGCCCACGAGAACGATCGCGCGCCCGTCTGCGCCCACTGTGCCTTCGAAGAAGTTCATCGGCAGCGAGCCGATGAAGCCCGCCACGAACAGGGTCGCGGGCCGCGCATAGACCTCGCCCGGCGAACCCACCTGCTCCACCCGACCGGCGTTCATCACGATCAGGCGGTTGGCGAGCGACATCGCCTCGACCTGGTCGTGCGTCACGAGGATCGAGGTGGCGTCGAGCCGAAGATGCAGGCGCTTCAGCTCGGTGCGCATCTGGTGACGCAGCTTGGCATCGAGGTTCGACAACGGCTCGTCGAACAGGAAGACCTTGGGCTCGCGGATGATGGCGCGGCCCATGGCGACCCGCTGGCGCTGGCCGCCGCTCAATTGCGTGGGCTTGCGGCCGAGGAAGTCGCCGATGCCGAGGATGCCGGCGACGCCCGCCACCTTGTCGCGGATCGTTGCCTTTGAGGCGTGAGCGATCCTGAGCGAATAGGACATGTTCTCCTCGACGCTCATGTGCGGATAGAGCGCGTAGTTCTGGAACACCATGGCGATGTCGCGCTCGCGCGGCTCGAGCCGGTTGACCACCCGGCCGTCGATGGCGATCTCGCCGCCGGTGATTTCCTCGAGGCCGGCGATCATGCGCAGGAGCGTGGATTTCCCGCAGCCGCTCGGCCCCAGGATGACCGCAAACTCACCGTGGCGGATTTCGAGGTCGATGCCGTGCAGCACCTGGGACGTCCCGTAGGACTTCTCTACTTTGCGAATGTCGACGGTGGCCAAGGAATGCTCCGCTATTTTTCCGAGTCGACGAGGCCTTTGACGAACCAGCGCTGCAGCACGATCACCACCATCACCGGCGGCAGCGTGATCACCAGCGCCGAAGCCATCAGCGTGTTCCATTTCGGCACGGCCTCGGGCGCGGCGGAGATCTGTTTGGACAGGCCGATCACTGCGGTCGTCATGCTGGCCTCGGTGGTGATCAGCAGCGGCCACAGATACTGGTTCCAACCGAACACGAAGAGAATGACCGTGAGCGCCACGACGTTGGTGCGCGACATCGGCCACAGAACGTCGATCAGGAAGCGCATGGGCGACGCGCCATCGATCTTGGCGGCCTCCAGCAGTTCCTCGGGGATCGTGAGAAAGAGCTGGCGGAACAGGAAGGTGGCGGTGGCCGAGGCCATCAACGGCAGGATGAGGCCGGCATAGGAATCGAGCAGGCTCCATTTCACGACGGCTTCGATATTCCAGCCCGTCAGGCTCTCCAGCGGCCCGCGCAGGCCCGTCTCGTCGAGCAACCAGCCCAGCCCCTGCAGCGGATGGGCGGCCACGGCGTATGTCGGAACGATACGGACCTCGATTGGCAGCATCAGCGTCGCGAAGATCAGCCAGAAGGCCGTCATCCGGAAAGGAAAGCGGAAATAAGTGATGGCGAAAGCCGACAGTATGGACACTGAGATCTTGCCGACCGTGACGCCGACCGAAACGATCAGCGAATTGAGGAGTTGTCGGCCGAGATCGCCGCGCGCCATCGCCGTTTCGAGGTTGGCCAGCAGCTCGTTGCCCGGCGTGAGCGGCATGGGGACCTGCAGCACGTCGGGCAGCGTGTGCGTCGCCGCGATCAGCGCGTAGTAAAGAGGCAGGCAGACGGCCACGACACCCGCGATCAGCAGCAGGTGACAGAAGAGGTCGAGCTTGGGGGTCCGCTCGATCATTGGGCGTACTTCACACGCCGTTCGAGATATCGAAACTGCACCGCCGTCAGCCCGATCACCAGGATCATCAGGATGACCGACTGGGCCGAGGACAGGCCAAGATCGAGGCCGAGGAAGCCGTCGGCATAGACCTTGTAGACCAGGATGTCCGTCGCGCCTCCGGGCCCCCCCTGGGTCAGGGCATGGATGATGCCGAACGTATCGAAGAAGGCATAGACGACATTGATGACGAGCAGGAAGAAGGTGGTCGGCGAGATCAGCGGGAAGACGATGCTGACGAAACGCCGGATCGGGCCCGCCCCGTCGATCGCCGCCGCCTCGATCAGCGAGCGCGGGATCGCCTGCAGGGCGGCGAGGAAGAACACGAAATTGTAGCTCACCTGCTTCCAGGCGGCGGCCAC
Source organism: Reyranella sp. (assembly GCF_052439685.1). Lineage (GTDB taxonomy): Bacteria > Pseudomonadota > Alphaproteobacteria > Reyranellales > Reyranellaceae > Reyranella. The sequence goes on along the minus strand of NZ_JBQVQG010000033.1, from coordinate 50,502 downwards.
GATGACCAGCAGCATGGCGTCGCTGCCGTCGAGCAGCGGGTTCCACGGAATGCCGAAGCCCTGCTTCAGCATCAGCGCGATGGCGCCGTAGATCGGATGGAAGAGGAACAGCCAGAGCACGCCCGCCAGCACGGGCGCGACGGCATAGGGCCAGATGATCATCAGCCGATAGACCGACTTGCCCCTCGCGACGCGGTCGACCAGCACCGCGAAGCCGAGGCCCGCCAGCACGGCCGACGCGGTCGTGCCGGTGCTGAAGATGGCGGTGCGGTAGATCGAATTGAAATATTCCGGACTGGTCAGCACGTCGCGGAAATTGTCGAACCACACGAAGGTCGAGTGCTGGCCGAACGGATCGCTAATGGTGAAGGCCTGGTAGAGAGCCTGCGCCGCCGGCCAGAAGACGAAGATGGCGAGGACGAGCATCTGCGGCGCAAGGAGCAGGAACGCCAGCGGCTTGTGCCGCTGGAAGTTCACCCGTTTGATCACGGCGTCAGCTCCTCGCGACGGCGCGTCACCTCAGTTGCCGCGCTGCCGCTCGAAGCGGCGCAGGATCTCGTTGCCGCGCCGCACCGCGTCGTCCATCGCCTGCTGCGCCGTCTTCTTGTTGGCCCAGACGGCCTCCATCTCCTCTTCGAGGGCGGCGACGTACTGGTTGGCATTGCCCAGCCGCACGGTCATCGTGTTGAGCGTCGGCGTCCCGCGCTGCACCTGGGTAATGGCCACCTCCTGCTGCGGGTATTTTTCGTAGTAGCCCTCGGCCTTGACCTTCTCGTACGCGGCCTTGGTGATCGGCATGTAGCCGGTATCCTTGTGCCACTTGGCCTGCTGGTCCGGGCTGGCGAGGTGCGCCAGGAAGGCGGCAACGCCCTTGTACTCTTCGGGCTTGTGACCCTTCAGCACCCAGAGCGCCCCGCCGCCGATCAGGCTGTTGTGCGGAGTCGTGCCGGCTTCGTAGGGCAGGGGCGCGGCCTCGAAGGCGAACTTGGCACTGGCCTGCAGCGAAGAGAAGACGGCCGAGGAATGGGTCATCATCGCACAGCGGCCCGACGCGAAGGCCGGCGTGGCGCTGCTACCCTGGCGGCCCGAATAGACGTAACGGCCGTCGGCGACCCACGACTGCAGCCGCGCGATGTTCTTCACCACATCCGTCTTGTTGTAGGTGAAGGTGGCAGCGAGCCCGTCGAGGCCGTTATGCAGGGTGGCGATCGGCAGGTCGTGGATCGTCGAATAGTTGTCGACATGCACCCACTGCTGCCAGCCCGAAGTGTAGCCGCACTCGAATCCTGCGGCGCGCAGCTTCGTCAGGTACTCACCCATCTCGTCCCAGGTCACCGGCGGTCGCGTGAGCCCGGCCTTGGCGAAGCCGTCCTTGTTGTACCAGAGGATCGGCGTCGAGACGCTGAACGGCAGCGACAGGAGCTTCATGTCCTTGGTGCGATAGTAGTTCAGCACCGGCTGGATGTAGTTGTCCCAGTCGATCTTGTAGCCCTCGGCCGCCAGCAGGTCCTGCACCGGATAGACCGCGCCCGACAGCAGCATGCTCTGCGTGCCCTGGCCGATCACGACCAGCAGGTGCGGGCTCTTGTTTGCCCGGAAGCCCGCGATCGCGGCATTGAAGGTCTCGTCGTAGGTGCCGCGGCCGGACGCCACGACCTTGTAGGCGGTCTGGGAATTGTTGAAGCTCTCGATCTGCTGCTTCAGCGCATCGTCGATCGGTCCCAGCGTCGGGTGCCAGAACTGGATCTCGATCGGTGCGGCCGCCGCGACCGATGCAGCAAAGGCGGCGACCATTCCGGCGAGGGCGCCGAACAACCTGTTCCTCATGACGGTTTCCTTCTCCTGATCACGGGCGGACGTGGAGGCCCTTGGATGAAACGTGCATGCCGGTGAAATCGCGGGCGCTCGAAACGATCCGCCACGACAGCATCTTCTGCGCGTAGGCCAGCATCGCGGGCGCCGCGGCGGGATCGCGCGACAGGTCGGTGAAACAGTGCGGGTCGGCTGCGAGATCGAAGAACAGCGGCGGCAAGGCAGCGAAATGGACGTACTTGAAGCGTTCGTCGCGAACGACGGCGAGCGAGCAGGCATCCATCGGCACGCCCAGCGCCGTTTCGGAATCGGCCGCGCCGAGGCCGCGGAAGTCGAACTCCCAATGCACTTCGCGGCGCCAGTCCTCGACCGCGCGTCCGTGCAGCAGCGGCAGCAGAGAGCGGCCATCGCACTGCCGCGGGATGTCGAGGCCGAGCCACTCGAGAACCGTCGGCATTACGTCGACCGCCTCGGTGAAGCGCTCGATCGCCGTGCCGCGGCTCGCATTCGCCGCCGGCCGCGGATCGCGCACGATCAGCGGCACGTTGTAGGCCTCGTCGAAATAACCCTGCTTGCCGAGCATCCAGTGGTCGCCCAGCAGCTCGCCGTGGTCCGCCGTCACGACGATCAGCGTATCGTCGTACAGTCCCCACTCCTTCAACTTGTCGATCAGGCGGCCGACCTGGTCATCGACTTCCTGCACCATGCCGTAATAGGTCGCCCGCAGCTGCGCGATGTCCGACGCGCTGAGATCGGCGACCCGCCCCCGCCCGGTGACGAAGTAGCTCGCCTGGTTCTGCGACTCGAGATAGCTCGCCAGCAGCGGATGCTGTGCGGCCTCCACTTCGACCGTGGCGGCACGGCGGGGCGGCGGCATGTCGGCCGGATCGTAGAGCGTGTTGTAAGGCTCGGGGGCGATGAACGGCGGATGCGGGCGGATATAGGCCGCGTGCGCGAACCATGATCCGTTGCGGCGCACCGAGATGTAATCGAGCAGGCGATCCGTCAGGAAGGCGGTGATGCTGTCCTGCGCCTTGAAGCGCGCCGGCGGAAAAGTCGGCCCGCGGTCGCCCGCCGGATTGGCCGGGCGGTAGATCTCGGTGACGTCATCGGCGAAGGAATAGCCCTTGGCCTTGAGGTCGGCCATCCACGGATAGGGCAATTCCGGCAGATGCAGTTCGGCCGCGAATCCGGGCATGACCGATTCGTAGGTCCGCAGCGCCGGATCGACGGGCGGCAGGCCGGTCGGGTCCGCCGTCGTGTCGGTATAGCCGAACAGCGCCGGGTCGTAGCCGGCCTTGCGGCATTCCAGGGCGATGTTGGTGAAGCGGCGCGCCAGCGGCGTGCCGTTCCGCATGACGCCGTTATTGTGCTGGTAGGTGCCGGTCAGCAGCGCCGCGCGTGACGGGCCGCAGGGGGCCGCCTGTACGAAATGGCGGCGGCAGAGCACGCCATCGGCGGCAAGACGATCGAGATTGGGTGTCTTCAGGACGGGATTGCCCGCACAGCCAAGTGCATCGGCCCGCCACTGATCGATGACGATGAAGAGGATGTTCCTCCGCGCGACCATCACTTGCCCCCTTCTCCTGCAAGGATCATCGGCGGCGCGGACTGATAGGACAATTTAATATTACTTCTGTAACTTAAAAAATATTAATACTAGACCATGTTGCACACACAGATCCGCGCCTTCGATGCCGTCGCCCATCACGGCAGCTTCTCCCGCGCCGCCGAAGCGCTCGGACTGACCCAGCCCGCCGTCACCATCCAGGTGAAGGCGCTCGAGGAGCGCTACGGTGTGAAGCTGCTCGAACGCTCGCGCCGAGCGGTGCGCCTCACCGAAATGGGCGAACGCCTGTTCCGGATGTCGCGCCGCTATTCGAGCCTCGAAGAGCAGATGCGCGAGATCCTGACCGAGTCGTCCGAGCTCGAGAGCGGCCAGCTCAGCCTGACCGCTGACGGGCCGCATATCGCCATGGGCGTGTTCGCCCGCTTCCTGGCACGCCATCCCAACATCGAGCTCTCCGTCGCCATGGGCAACACGCGTTTCGTGCGCGAGCAGCTTCTGGAGCGGCGGACCGACCTCGCCATCCTGCCCGGCGTGGAACGACACCCACAGATCCATGCCATGCCGCTGTGGCGGCATACCGCCGTGCTGATCGTGGCCAACGACCATCCCTGGGCAGGACGCGAGAGCGTGCGGCTGGCCGAGCTCCACGACCAGCCCATGATTTCCCGCGAGGAAGGCTCGAACACCCGGCGCATCACTCACGCGGCGATGGCGAAGGCCGGCGTCCGGCCCCGCACCGTGCTGGAGCTGGGCAGCCGTGAGGCGGTTTGCGAAGCGGTCGGCGCCGGCCTCGGCTTCAGCATGATCTGGGAATTGGAAGCCAGCGCTTCGACGCGTTTTCGCACCCTCCATATCCGCGACACGAAGATCACCAGCAGCGACTACGTCGCCTGCCTGAAGAGCGAGAGCATGCGCCGCAGCATCAAGGCTTTCTTCGCGGTGGCGGCGGGCCTGTCCAATCAGCGCGCGGCGACGCGGCGCGGTCTGCCCTGAGGTGCTGCGTGGCGTGCGCCATCTGATGCTACACTCTGCCCCCTCATGCTCGAACCCCACTCCCTTTTTCTAGGCTTCGTCGTCGCCCTTGGCGTCGGCCTGCTGATCGGCATCGACCGCGAGCGCAAGAAGGGCGAAGGACCGGGCCGCGGCGCCGCAGGCCTGCGAACCTTCACCCTCGCCTCGCTGGCCGGCGCGACGGGTGCCGCGGCCGGAGGAAATGTCCTGCTGGCCGCCGTCGTGTTGGGCATGGTGGCTTTCGCTGGCCTGTCCTACTGGCGAGCGCGCGACAACGATCCGGGCCTCACGACGGAGACGGCGCTGGTGGCAACCACGCTGCTGGGCGGGCTCGCCATTCGCGAGCCCACCTTTGCCGCGGGTGTGGGCGTGGTCGTCGCCCTACTGCTCAACGCCCGCGTCGCCCTGCACCGCTTCGTCCGCTCGATATTGACCGACGACGAGATCCACGACCTGCTGATCTTCGCCGGCGCCACCCTGGTCGTGCTGCCGCTGCTGCCAGACCATCCGATCGGCCCCTATGGCGCGCTGAACCTGCGCACGATCTGGCTGGTGGTGATCCTGGTGATGGGTGTCGGCGCACTGGGCTACATCGCCGTCAGGGTCGTGGGGCCACGCTTCGGCCTACCGCTGGCGGGCTTGGCCTCCGGCTTCATCTCGAGTTCGGCGACGATCGGGGCCATGGGCGCTCGTTCGACTCGCGATCCGCATCTGATGAAGCCCGCGGCCGCCGGCGCGGCGATGTCCTCCATCGCTACGGTCGTGCAACTCGGCATCCTGATCGCGGTCACCGACCTCGCCGCTTTCCGGGCGATCCTGATGCCGCTGCTGTTCGCGGGGGCGGCGGCGATCCTCTATGGCGGGGCTTTCACCCTATGGGCGCTGCAGACGGACAGCGGCAAGGTCGAGGAGGCGCAAGGCAGCGCCTTCAGCCTGCGCACGGCTCTGCTCTTTGCCGGGCTTCTGGCAGGCGTGCTGCTGCTGGCTGCTGCCCTTCAGGACTGGTTCGGCGAGGCCGGCGTGATCTTCGCGGCCGCAGCGGCGGGCTTTGCCGATACGCACGCCCCCGCCATCTCCGTCGCGTCTCTCGTTGCCGATGGCAGATTAACGCCGGCCGCCTCCGTGATCCCGGTCCTCGCCGCCTTCTCGACCAACACCGTGACCAAGACGCTGTTCGCCCTTACCGCCGGCGGTCGGCGTTTCGCGTTCTACGTCGTTCCAGGCCAACTCTTCATGCTGGCAGCAGCCTGGGCCGCCCTGCTGATCGCATGAGCCGCACGACCTTAGGGAGCAGCCACGTGAGATCCCTCGTCTTCCTGCCCGGCTTCATGTGCGATGCCGATCTGTGGAGCGACATGCTCCCGCAACTCGAGCCGTTGGGCGCCCTGCATTTCGGCAACGTCTACGAAGACGATACCCTCGAAGGCATGGCCGCACGCGTGCTGGCGGAAGCGCCGGAACGCTTCGTGCTGATCGGCTTCTCGATGGGTGGGTTCGTCGCGCGCATCCTAACGCTGATGGCACCGGAGCGCGTGGCCGGCGTGGCCTTCGTCGCTTCGTCGGCGCGCGGCTATTCGGACGAGGAGCGGGCGCGACGGATCTCGGGCTTCCGGCCCGGCGACCGGCCACCGCGCGCGGCGGGCACGGTAACGACGGCGATGGGCCTGCATCCCGACCGCGAGACCGACCCGGTGCTGCTCGACCGTCTGCGGGGCATGCAGCGGCGGCTGGGGCCGGAAGTACGCAAGCGTCAGGCCGCCCTGGTGCGCCGCGACGGCTATGCCGATCTCGAACGCATCACCTGTCCGTCCCTGGTCATCGCCTGCCGCCAGGATCGGCTGCGCACCCTGGGCGAGACCGAACGCATGGCGCAGGCGTTGCCGAACTCCCGCTTCAGCATCATCGAGGATTGCGGGCACATGGCGCCGCTCGAGAAGCCGCACGAGCTCTCGGCACGGCTCACCACGTGGATCGAGAGCACCGGTCTGTAGCGCGGCGGGGTTTCAGCACGAAGCGCCCCGACGCCTCGACCTACTCGAGCTTGAGGTTGGCTTTGCCGATGACAGGGATCCAGGTGTCGGCCTGTGTCCGCATGATCTCGTAGAACGCCTCAGGCGTGGTAAAGCGCGCCTCTGTGCCGAGTTCGTCGAACCGGCGGATGACGGCGGGATCCTGCAGCACGATCTTCATCGAGGCGCTCAGCTTCGCCAGCACCGGCGCGGGAAGCCCCGCGGGCGCGATGAGCCCGAGCAGGTTGATCGCCTCATAACCCGCGATCGTATCTGCGACCGTCGGCACATCGGGCAGCGCCGGCGCACGCTGCAGCGACGTGACGGAGAGCGCCCGCAGCTTGCCGTCCCTGATGAGCGGCAGCGCCGTCGCGATCGGCTCGAACTGGAATTGGATCTGTCCCGCCATCAGGTCGACCAGGCCGGGGGCCGTACCGCGATAGTGCACGGGCTCGAAACGCACGTCGGCGCGTTGCTCCACGAGCAGCCCGGCGAGATGCGTGAACGAGCCGGCGCCGGCCGTGCCCATCGTCATTTTGCCGGCTTCCTTCCGCGCAAGCTCGAGGAACTCGGGCATCGTCTTCGCCGGCATCGACGGGTTCACCAGCAGGACCAGCGGCTGGAACGAGACGGCGGTGACGAAGGTGAAATCCTTGCGCCAGTCGTAGGGTGCGCGGCCGAACAGGGCCGGGCTGTTAGTCAGCGAGGCCGAGGTCATCAGCAACGTGTAACCATCGGGCGCCGAGCGTGCCACGAACTCCGAGCCGATCATGGCGCCCGCGCCCGTCTTGTTCTCGACGACGACCGGCTGGCCGAGTTCGGCCTGCAGGCGCGCAGCGACGATCCGGGCCGTGACGTCGACGTTTCCGCCGGCGGCGAACGGCGCCACGATCTTGACCGGCTTGGTGGGCCAATCCTGTGCCTCCGCCGGCGCGACGATCATCTGGAGAGCCAGGACAGCGAGGCCTAACGAAAGGCAGCGCAGGACGTGCGCGAGATATGATGTTTGCATCGGCCGACTTTGCGCAAAGCCTGCGGTCCAATCCACCGGCCCTGTGCAATGGAAACCATGCAGCGGAATGAGCGTCGTCAGGCGTTGCGTCGGCGCAGACGGTCGATCAGCTCGGCCAGACGGCTGCCCTGCGGCGAGGTGGGATCTAGCAGGCGCTCGCGCGGCGTGTCGCGCGCCAGGCGGCTGATCTCGGTCAGCGCGCGGATATGCTGGCGGCGCGTCAGCCCGTATTCCGACGAGCGGTGATGGAAGAAAAGGCGCCGGAGCTGGCCATCTCCGACCAGCGCATTGAGTTCGCTGGCGGTCACGTAGATCAGGAAGCAGACGAAGATCCAGACCTGAACCGCAACGAAGCGATGCCAGGTGAAGTCGTTGAGCATCATCTGGTAGATCTGCTCCAGGCTGTGCGCCTCGAACGCGACATCCACGAGATTTTCCAGAAAGCGCGCCACCAGCACGACCACCGAATAGAAGATGGTCTTGTAGAGGATCGGCTGGATCAGCGGCGCGCCGCGGAATTTGTCGATGATGCGAACATGGTCGACGACCAGCACCACCTTGCCCACGACCAGCGCCGTCGTGCTGGCTAACAGAAAACTGCTGAGGTTGAACCAGTAGTTATGCGCCAGCAGGTTGGTGGTGAAGACGATCAGATTGAACGCGACGAAGAAATAGGTGGTCGGCGGCAGCAGGTGGCGGAACAGCGCCACCCAGCCATGGAAAAAGCGTCGCGGCAGCGTGGCAATCGTGGCGCTGTTCACACCCGGCCTCCGTCGACGACGAAATTCTGCGCCGTTACCAAGCGGCTGTCGTCGGACGCCAGCCACAGCACCATGCGGGCAATGTCGGGCGCGTAAAGCAGCTCCTTGAGACATTGCGCCTTGAGCTGGGCCGCCTTGGCCTCCGGCGTCACCCAGAGATCGAGCTGGCGCTGGGTCATGATCCAGCCCGGCGTCACGGCATTGAGGCGAATGCCGTCGACGCCGAGGTCGCGTGCGAGGCCGCGCGTCATGCCGATCACCGCCGCTTTGGCCGCCTGATAGACGGAAAGGTTCGGTGTCATCGTGTGGTAGCTGACCGAGCTGAAATTCACGATCGAGCCGCCGCCCGCCTTCTTCATGCCGGGCGCCACCGCCTGGATGGCGAAGTAGGCATGCCGCAGATTGACCGCGATGCGCTCGTCCCAGAAGTCCGGCGTCACCTGATCGAGCGTATGGCGATCATCGCGCGCGGCGTTGTTCACCAGCACCGTGATGGTCCCGACCTTCGCCGCCACGGTTTCGATGGCGCTCTGGTAAGCGGCTACGTCGCGGATATCACAGCGCACGAAAAGAGGCGCCGGATGGCCGGCCGCCCGGATACTCTCGACCAGCGCCGTCGACGAGGCTTCATCGATATCGACAAAGCCGACCCGCGCGCCCTGCGCGGCGAAATGCTCGACGATCGAGGCGCCGATACCCGACCCGCCCCCGGAGACGAAGGCGGTCCGGCCCGACAGGCTCGGATAGGAAGCGAAGGGCGGCATGACACTCCTCTAGATCTGGACCGGCCGGAAAGAGATCTCGCCGCCGAGCGTGGCGCCGGCGGCGAGCCGCGTCTGCCCGATCGCGCCGTTGGCGTGGCTCACCGGCTCGACGCAGAAATGACGTTGGCCGTCGGGAACATAGATGACCAGATGACGAAATGCCTCCGTCGCCGAAAGGACGAGCCGAAGGCCGCGCTCTGGCCAGGTGATGGTGGCCTCGCCGTCCCAGCCGTCGAAGCAGTGATCGAGGCCCATTCCGGCGACGCGGCGCGACGCGGAGAAATCCCATTCGGGCGGCACCGGCACGCGCTGCAGGGGGAGGACCTCGGCATCTGTGCGCCAGACACCCGCGAGGCGGCAGGCGAGCTCGGTATCGGCATCGCGCAAGAAGAAAGGATGCAGGCCGAGGCCCGCCGGCACCTCGCGGTCTTCGAGGTTCTCGATCGAAAGCCGGACGGTCAGGGCCGTCTCGTCGAGCCTGTAGATCTGGCGCGCGCAGTAACGGAACGGCCAGTCGACGCCTATGGCCCCGCGCTGGTGCAGATAGACGAGTTCTGCCCGGGTGCGCTCGTGGTGGAGCACCTGCCAGGGATGTCGCCATCCATCGCCATGCATCGGGTGGCGAATCCCCGGGCAGTTGCGCGCGAGCAGGAACTCCTCCCCGTCGAAGCCGAGACGGCCGTTCGCGATGCGGTTGGAGTAAGGCACCAGCGGGTAGCAGGCCGTATCCATGCCAGTCCCCGAGGCCAGGGCCGAATCGGTTGCGGGCCGCAGCAGGTCGCCGCCCTTCCCGCCGGTGCCCTCGACGGCGAAGCGCGCGATCGAGCCGCCAGCATCGGGCGCCAGATCGACGGCCAGCCGGCCCGCCCGCAGCGACAAAAGCGTCACGCATCCCTCCGTCGCTGTGTAAACTCCCCCGTTCTCAAATGACGAGGAAACGCATCGATGTCGAACATGCTGAAGAAGCGGCTGCAGGCCGGCAAGGCCTGCGTCAATGGATGGCTGGCGATCCCCGATGGCTTCGCCGCCGAGACCATGGCGCAATGCGGCTGGGACAGCGTCACCGTCGACATGCAGCATGGCGTTCAGGACTATCTCTCGATGGTCCGCTGCTTCCAGGCGATGGACAAGCATCCGATCACGCCGCTGGTGCGCGTGCCGTGGAACGAGCCCGGCATCGTCGGCAAGGTCCTGGACGGCGGCGCCTGGGGCGTCATCTGCCCGATGGTGAATACGGCCGCCGAAGCCAAGGCGCTGGTTTCCTATTGTCTCTATCCGCCCAAGGGCAAGCGCTCCAACGGCCCAATCCGCGCCGGCGCCTATGGCGAGGCGACGCCTTATCAGGCGATGGCCAACGATGAAGTGCTGGTCATCCCGATGATCGAAACGCAGGAGGCAATCGATAATATCGACGCCATCCTCGACGTGCCGGGCATCAGCGGAATCTATATCGGACCGTCCGATCTCGGCCTGTCGCTCGGCCTGAAGCCGATGCTCGACCGGGAGGAGCCGCAGATCCTGTCGATCTACGACAAGCTGCTCGCCGCCACCAAGAAGCGCGGCCAGTTCGCCGGCCTGCACAATGGCACCGGCAGCTACGCCGCGAAGATGGTCCACAAGGGCTTCCAGCTCGTCACCATCGCCAATGATGCCGGCCTGATGGCCAAGGCGGCGCGTGAAGCCGTGGACCTCACCCGCAAGGAAGGCGGCCCGACGGCCGCCAAGTAAGGCGAGGACGGGCGTGCGCTTCACCAACGCCACACTGCCCGACGGCAGCCGGCACGATATCGAGGTCGGAGGAGGGCGGATCGCCGCCCTCCTCCCGGCTTCGGCAAAGGCTGCCGCCAGCGACACCGTCGATCTCGGCGGCACGATCGTCCTGCCGCCGCTGGTCGACGGCCATATCCATCTCGACAAGACCCTGCTCGGCCTGCCGTGGGTGCCCAATCAATCCGCGGGCAACAAGGTTTCGGACCGCATCGAGGCCGAACGCCGGGTGCGCGCGGCGCGCACGGTGCCGGAATTCGAGACCGGCTCGAACCTGGTGCGACAGGTGGTGGCCAGCGGCACCCTCCACATGCGTACCCATGTCGACATCGACAACCAGCTCGGCCTTCGGAACCTCCACGAAGTTCTGAAGATCCGCGAGCATTTCCGCGACCTCGTCACCATCGAGATCGTGGCCTTCCCTCAAAGCGGCATCCTGCGCTCGCCCGGCACGCAGGAACTGCTCGACGAGGCGATCGCGCAGGGCGCGGAGCTCGTGGGTGGTCTCGATCCTGTCGGCATCGACGGCGACCTCGACGCCCATCTCGGCGCGGTCTTCGCCATCGCCAGCCGCCGTGGTGTCGGCGTCGACATCCACCTGCACGATGGCGGCGAAGCCGGTCTGGCGCAGATCCTCGCGATCGCCGAACGCACGGAAGCGGCGGGCCTGCAGGGCAAGGTCGCGGTCAGCCACGCCTTCGCGCTGGGCTCGGTCTCCACCGACAGCGTGACCCGCGCGGCCGATACGCTCGCGCGAGCCGGCGTCGCGATCATGAGCCACGGCCCCGGAGGCGCGACCATTCCGCCCCTGAAGCTTCTGCGCGAGCATGGCGTCGAGGTGTTTGGCGGCTCGGACAATATCCGCGATGCCTGGTCCCCGTTCGGCAACGGCGACATGCTGGAGCGGGCCATGCTGATCGGCTATCGCGCCAACTTCCGCCACGACGAGGAATTGGCGCTCGCCTTCGACATGGTGACGGCAGCCGGGGCCCGCGTGCTGGACCTCGCCGACTACGGGCTGAAGGTCGGCGGGCCTGCGGACTTCGTGACGGTCGAGGCGACCACGCTCGCCGAAGCCGTCGCCAGCCGCAAACGCCGCAGCCTGGTGGTCAAAGCCGGCCGGATCGTCGCGCGGGACGGCGCGCTGGTCTAGGCAGGATCGCGGTGGTAAAGGCGCGATCCCTTTCGCGTCAGGACAGACGATGGCGTCGCGTCAAGCCGTGCTCGGCATGGAGCAGGCTTCCTTCTTCTACGGCTCGGGCCGCGTCTTCGAGACCGTGTCGTTCCTGCTGGACGATGCGCGCACGGCGCTGGTCGGGGAGAATGGCGCCGGCAAGTCGACGCTGCTGAAATGCCTGACGGGCGTGCTGGAACTCAATGCCGGTCAGGTGATTCGCTCGCGCGGGCTTCGAATCGGCCAGGTGCCGCAGGATGTGCCGGAACGCCTCGCCGTCCACTCCGTCCGTGAGGTGCTGGGCGAGTCGCTGGCCAAAGTCGGCCAGGACGGCGAGGACTGGCGCATCGACGTGCTGGTCGACGAGATCGGTGTCGAGCCGGAGATTCTCGACAAGGCGTTCGGCACGTTGTCGGGTGGCTGGCAGCGGCTGATGCTGATCGCGGCGGCGGCGCGGCTCGAAGAGCCCGACATCCTGATCCTCGACGAGCCGACCAACCATCTCGACCTCGCCAACATCAACACGCTGGAGCGCTGGCTGACGGACGAGTTCGCGGTGCCGATGCTGATCGTGAGCCACGATCGCGAGTTCCTCGACCGGGTGACGGAGCGCACGCTGTTCCTGCGCAGCGACGGCGTGCACGCCTTCAAGACGCGCTTCTCGATCGCGCGCGAGGAACTGCTGCGCCGCGACGCCACCGCTGCCTCGCGCGCGCGCCAGGAGGATCGCGAGATCAAGCGGCTGGAACAGGCGGCGGCTCGCTACAAGGTCTGGGCGGTCAAGAACCCCGACCTCAACAAGCGCAAGAATGCCGTCGAAAGCCGCATCGCCCGCATCGAGAAGGAACGCACCCAGACCTATGTCGCGCGCGAGCGGCGGCTCGAACTGGCGGACGGAGACATCGACGCCAAGGTGGCGCTGCGCCTGTCCAACCTCGACATCACGGTGCCGGGATCGGGGCGCAAGCTGATCGGCATCGACCGGCTGGCGATTGCCGCGGGCGAGCGCGTGGCCCTGCTCGGAACCAACGGCACCGGCAAATCGACTCTGCTGGCCGCGCTGGCCGCCGCCTATGAGCCCGGCCGCGAGCATTATGACGGACAGGCTGCCGTGCGCTTCAATCCGGCCTGCCGCCTGGTCTATTTCGACCAGGCGATGAGCACGCTGCCAGTGGGGACGAAGATTCTCGACTATGTGGCCTCGGCCGAGGGCGTCACCGAGAAGGAGGCGATCCGCCACCTCGCCGGCGCAGGCTTCGCCTTCGTGCGCCTGAAGGAGCCCATCGGCGTGCTGAGCCACGGAGAGCGCGCGCGGCTCGTGTTCCTGAAGATGAAGCTGCTGCGGCCGAACTTCTACGTACTCGACGAACCGACCAACCATCTCGACATCGAGGGCCAGGAAGACCTGGAAGAGCAGCTCGAGAAGAGCGACGTCTCGTGCATCTTCGTGAGCCATGACCGCTTCTTCACGCGCACCGTGGCGACCCGCTTCCTCGAAATCCGCAAGGGCCGCCTGGTCGAGACCGACGACGCCGACGCCTTCTTCGACTCGCAGGCCTGATCGGCGGTCAGGCCGCGTTTCCCGCCATCTGAGCGAGGCCGAGGGCGACGGAGAGGAGATCGGAGCCGCCGGCGACGCGGGCGTCGGGCGCGGCTTGCGCAACGGCTTTGCGCACCGCGGGCACCCTGCTCGATCCACCGGTCAGGAAGATGGTCTCGATCGCATCGGGCGTGAGGCCGGCCGCGGCGATACAGGCGCGGGCCGCCTCATCCAAACGGGACGTCGCGCCGGCGATGGCCCGGTCGAACGTGGTGCGCGTCGCGATGGCCGACAGGCCGGCTTCCAGAAACGCGAGCGGGATGGCGACGCGATCCTCGGCGCTGAGCGCGATCTTGGCGTCCTCGACGGTGAAGGCCAGGCGATGGCCGAGCCCCGCCTGCAACAGCCGAAGCAGCCGCGAGACCTTTTCGGGTTCGCGGGCCAGCGACGCCAGTTCGGCGACCTCGCGCTCGTTCCTGTAGGTGTAGGCGAAGTTGATCGTCGCCCAGGTCGCGAGCTGGTGATACAGCGCGTTCGGCATCGGCAGGTTCTTCTTCACGAGCTGCGTGCCGAGCCCCAGCAGCGGCATCACCGAGGCGAGGCTGAGCGCGGTGTCGAGGTCGGTACCGCCGACGCGCACGCCGGTACTGGCCAGCACGTCGCCGCTGCGATCGGCACGCCCCCGCCGCTCCGGCCCGACCCGCACGATCGAGAAGTCGCTAGTGCCGCCGCCGATGTCGGCGATCAGCACGAGCTCTTCACGTACCACGGTCTGCTCGTAGTGATGGGCGGCGGCGATCGGCTCATAAGCGAAGGCGATGTCGCGGAAGCCGGCCTGCCGCGCCACCCGCTCCAGCACGGATTGTGCGCGGGCATCGGCCTGGTCGTCGTCGTCGACGAAGCGCACCGGGCGGCCCATCACAACGGACGCGATCTCCCGGCCGGCGAATTCTTCCGCCTTCTCCTTCAGATTGCGCACGAAGATCTCGACGACATGGGTGAGCGGCACCTTGCGGCCACCGAGGCTCGTCTCCTCGTCGATCAAGGGCGAGCCCAGGATCGACTTCAGCGCGCGCATCAGCCGGCCCTCGGTCTGCTCGACATAGGCTGCGATGGCGGCATTGCCGAGCACGACCCGGCCCTTGGTTTCGTAGTCGAAGAACACCGCGCTGGGCATCAGCGTGTTGTCGGCTTCGATGGGCGCCAGCTCGGCCACGCCGTTGCGCATCACGCCGATCGCCGAGTTCGACGTTCCGAAATCCAGTCCGCACGCGATCATGATGGTCCCCTGGAGCCGCGAAGGGGGTGTCATCTATTACGATGCGCCAAGGGTTGCCAGACCGTTTCTTCTCGCCTGCCCCCTGCGCGATAGAGGGTTAGGCGACGATCTCGCCGCGGAAGGCCCACCGGGTCATGCGCTTCTCGACCATGGCGCAGACCGCGTACATCGCCACGCCCATGATGGCGATGGCGAACAGGCCGGCGAAGGTCGTGGGTGCATCGTTGCGGGCGCTGGCCGACAGCATCAGGAAGCCGATGCCGTTGTTGCCGCCCACCGTCTCGGAGATCACCGAGCCGATGAAGGCGAGCGTGATCGCGACCTTGAGGCTGGCGAACAGGTAGGGCATGGCGCGCGGGATGCCGACCTTGGTCAGGATCTCCAGCCGCGTGGCGCCGAGGCTGCGCAGCACGTCGCGCATCTCGGGCTCGATGGTGGCGAGGCCGGTCGCGACGTTCACGACGATCGGGAAGAAGCTGATCACGAAGGCGGTGATGACGGCAGGCAGCGAGCCCACGCCGACCCAGATCATCAGGATCGGCACGATCGCGACCTTCGGGATCGCATTGAAGGCGATCAGCAGCGGATAGAGGCCGGAATAGATGAACGGCGAGGCGCCGACCGCGAGGCCGAGCAGCAGGCCGAACGCAATGGCCAGCAGGAAGCCGATCATCGTGGTCCACAGCGTGTCCCAGCTATAGGCCATCAGGATGTCGAAGCGCTGGACGAACACCGCGAAGATCTTGGTCGGCGCCGGCAGGATGATCTCCGGCACCTGGAAGACGATGCAGCAGATTTCCCAGACGATCAGCAGGGCCGCGAGGACCAGCCACGGCATGGCATGCCTGAGCGCCTCGCGCCGGAGGTCGCTCATGGCGCGTGCTCCTGGTGGATGCGGTCGCGCAGCTCGTGGACGATGTCGACGAAATGCGGTTCGAAGGTCGTCTCGAGGGTACGCGGCCGCGGGATGTCGATCTTCTTGGCCAGCACGATGCGGCCGGGCCGGCGGCTCATGACGTAGACCGTGTCGGCGAGATAGACCGCCTCGCGCAGGTCGTGCGTCACCAGCACGCCGGTGAACCGCTTCTCCAGCCACAGCGCCTGCATGACGCCCCACAGCTCCTCGCGCGTGAAGGCGTCGAGTGCGCCGAACGGCTCGTCGAGCATCAGGAGCTCGGGCTCGTGAATCAGCGCGCGGCACAGGTTCGAGCGCTGCTGCATGCCACCCGAAAGTTGCCAGGGATACTTGTCGGCGAAATCGGCCAGACCTACCGTCTTCAAGAGCTTCATCGCGCGCTCGACATACTCGGCACGATGGCTGCGGAAGCGCCGCTTGTGCGGCTCAACCACTTCCATGGGCAGGAGGATGTTGTTCATGGTAGTGCGCCACGGCATCAAGGTCGGATTCTGGAACGCCATGCCGACGCCCTTGATCGGCCCGGTCACCTTCCTGCCATCGACCACGATCTCGCCGCCCGATGGTGGCAGCAGGCCGGTCACCAGCTTCATGATGGTGGACTTGCCGCAGCCCGACGGGCCGACGACGGCAATGAACTCGCCCTTGTCGATGCCCAGCGTGGCATCGGCGAGGGCCAGAGTCGTGTCCTTGCCCAGCCGGTAGGTGAGACTGACGCTCTTGAGATCGACGAAGGCCATTGCCTTAAGCGTCGATCACTTGGCGATCATCCGGTCGGCCTTGGGCGGCAGGTAGGCGTTGCTGAACACCTTGTCCGGCGCCGGGGCGTTCGGCAGGCCGAAGGCCTCCGACACGTCCTTCACGGCGCGGGCGAAGCGGGCCGGGTCGACGTCGCCCATGCCGTTGGCCTTCACGTAGGGCGTCAGGATGTTGGTCTCCAGCGAGATCTTGAGACGCTCCAGTTCGAGCTTCTCGTCGATCAGGGGGTCGCGCTTCTTGGCGGCAGCGATGCCAAGCTGCGGGTTGGCGATGACGTCCTTCCAGCCCTTCAGCGTGGCGGCGAGGAAGCCCTTCACGGCCTTCTCGTTCTTCATCATGTCGGCCGAGATCACGACGCCGTTGCCGTAGACGTCCATGCCGAAATCGACGAAGCGCATCGCCACGATGTCCTCGAAGGCCACGCCGCGCGCCTTGAGGTCGAGCATCGACGAGAAATAGTGACCGGAGATGAAGTCGACCGTGCCCTGGACCAAGCTCTGCTCGCGCAACTGGGGCGTCAGATTGACGTGCTCCCACTTGGTGATGCCGTTTTTCTTGGCGAAGGCCGGGAACAGGCGGAAGCTGGCGTCGAACACCGGGGCGCCGAGCTTCTTGCCCTCGAGATCCTTCGGCGTCTTGATGCCGCTCTTCTTCAGCGCATAGACGCCGAACGGCGCGAAATCGTAGACCATGAACACGCAGAGCACTTCCTTGCCCGGGTTCTTGGCATTGTATTCGATGGTCGAATTCACGTCGGCGAAGCCGATCTGATAGGCGCCTGTGGCCACGCGCTGCACCGCGCCGGCCGAGCCCTGGCCGGGGTCCATCGTGACGTCGAGGCCTTCGGCCTTGTAGTAGCCCTTCTCCAGGGCCACCAGGAACGGCGAGGTCGGCCCCTGGAAGACCCAGTCCAGGGTGAATTTGATGGCGGTCTGGGCATTGGCCGGGAGGCTCCCGAGCGCCAGCGCGACCGCAGCCGCGCCGCCCAGCATCTTGGCGAATTTGCTCATTTTCTTGATCCCCCTGAGTTCCCTGTCGGCGACTCTTAGGCGGACATTTCACGCCCGCCAAGGGGATATCAGGCAGATTCTATGCCAGCCTGCTGCGTCGCCACGAGGCGTGCGAACGCCCCGCCCTGACCGAGCAGCGCCTGATAGGCACCCTGCTCAACGACGCGCCCGTGCTCGAACACGACGACCTGATCGGCATCGCGGATGGTCGACAGGCGATGGGCGATCACGAAGGTCGTGCGTCCCTGCATCAGGATTTTCAGCGCCTTCTGGATGCGCGCCTCGGTGACCGAGTCGAGCGCGCTGGTCGCCTCGTCGAGGATCAGGATCGGCGGGTTCTTGAGCAGCGCGCGGGCAATCGCGAGGCGCTGGCGTTCGCCGCCAGACAGCGTCGTGCCGCGCTCGCCGACCAGCGTCTCGTAGCCCTGCGGCTGGCGCATGATGAAATCGTGCGCCTCGGCGAGCCTGGCGGCTTCCTCCAGTTCGGCCTGGGTGGCGTCGGGCTTGCCGATGCGCAGATTGTCGGCGATCGAACGGTAGAACATGGTGCTGTCCTGGAACACGACGCCGATGTTCCGCCGCAGCGATTCCAGCTTGATGTCGCGATGATCGACTCCGTCGATGCGGATCACGCCCGACTGGGCGTCCCACATGCGGTGCAGCAGCGACAGCGCGGTGCTCTTGCCGGCGCCCGTGGGGCCGACGAAGGCCACCGTCGAGCCGGCCGGCACCTTGAGCGAAAAATGCACCAGGGCCGGGCGCTTGCCATCGTAGGAGAAACTGATGTCGTCGAACTCGACGTCGCCCCGGGCGCGCCCGATGTCGATGCCGTTCGGCTTGTCCGGCACGGTCGACTGAGAATCCAGGACGCGGAAGAAATCGCCCAGCGAGGGCATCTGGAAGAAAATGCGGCTGACGAAGCCCGAGGCCTGGTCCATGCGGCCGATCAACATGGTGGCGAAGCCCATGAAACTCACGATCTCGCCGACCGTCGCCTCGCCCCGCGTATAGAGCCAGGTGCCGAGCACGAAGATCGCGATCACCGTGACCGTCGAGGCGGCGCGCGTCATGACCGACAGGAACGCCCACCAGTTCAGTACCGGGAACTGCGCCTGCAGGGTCTGGCCGATGATACGGTGCATCTCGCTGGTCTCGGCGCCCAGCCGCACGAAGCTCTGGATGAGGCTGATGTTGCCCAGCGCGTCTCCCGCCCGGCCCGCCAGCTCGCTGTGCAGGTCCTCGACCTTCTTCTGCAGACGGTCGGTGCGGTTCACCACCCAGACGTTGGTGGCGGCGAAGAACAGGATCAGGACCAGCAGCAGGAGACCCAGGCGCCAGTTCATGAACATGCTGAGCGGCAGCATGACGAACAGCGCCACCAGGGTCGCCAGGTTCTCGCGAAAGAACGACAGCCAGATGCCGAACAGGTTGTCGACGCCGGTCAGCATGATCTTGATCAGCCGGCCGGAATGCTGGGCGTTGTGAAAGGAGAAGGGCAGCATCAGCAGATGCTGGAAATAGGTCGCCATCGCACCCAGGCGGCGGCGATGGGCCATGCGGTCGGCCTGCAGCGAGACCACCATGTTGGCCACGATCCCACCGATGCCGACCAGCGCCCACAGGCCCAGGATCTCGCGCGCGTCGTGCCACAGCAGGTCGACTGGCCTGTCGCGCGCATTGGACAGCAGGTCGATGACCTTGCCGAACAGGACGGGCTCGTAGAATTGCAGCCCGGCCACCACGATGTTCGCGATGGCCAGAGCGATGGCGAGACCCTTTTCGGCCCGGAGCAGGCCGATGACACGGCCATAGACGCGGAAGAATTCCATGCGACTCGTCCGCGTCCGTCCGTCCTAGGCCGCCTTCGGGTCGAGAAAGCGTTCGACGGTGCGCACGAAGAAGCTCACGCCGAACGGGATGGCCATGTCGTTGAAGTCGTAGCGCGAGTTGTGCAGGCTGACCGTCCCGGCACCGCCGCCATTGCCCAGCCACACCATGGCGCCCGGCACCTTCTCCAGCATGTAGGAGAAGTCCTCGGCGCCCATGCTCGGCCGCGTATTGTCCTGGACCGCATGTTCGCCGCAGACGCCGGCGGCCACATCGGCGGCGAAGCGGGCCTGCTCGACGTCGTTCACGGTCGGCGGATAGCCCGGCTTGTGCTCGACCTCGATCTTGACGCCGTGCATCCGCGCTGCCCCCTCGCAGATCTCGTCGATGCGCCGCTTCACCAGCTCGCGGTTCGCCGGCGTCGTCGTGCGGGTCGTGCCGCCGATATGCGCATCGCCCGGAATGACGTTGTAGGCGGAGCCGGCATGGAAGAAACCGACGGTCACGACGCCGGAATCGATCGGATCAATGTTGCGCGAGACGATGGTCTGCAGCGCCATCACGATGTTGGCGCCGACGACCATGGGATCGAGCGTCGAATGCGGATGGGCAGCGTGACCACCCTTGCCGGTGATGCGGATGTCCCAGCGATCGGCCGCGGCCAGAAGCGGGCCACCCTTGGTCACGATGTGCCCGACCGGGACGCCGGGCTTGTTGTGGATCGCGAACACCGCATCGCACGGGAACTTCTCGAACAGCCCGTCCTCGATCATCACCTTGGCGCCGCCACCGCCCTCTTCGGCCGGCTGGAAGATGAAGTGGACCGCGCCTTCGAAATTCTGCTGCTCGCTGAGCACCTTCGCAGCCCCCAGCAGCATGGCGGTATGTCCGTCATGGCCGCAGGCATGCATGCGGCCGGGATTGGTCGAGCGGTGCGCGAAATCGTTGATCTCGTCCATCGGCAGGCAGTCCATATCGGCGCGCAGCCCGATCGACTTCAGCGAATTACCCTTGCGGAGGGTACCGACCAGCCCGGTCTTGCCCAGACCGCGCGTCACTTCCAGTCCCCATTCCTGCAACTTGGCCGCCACCACGTCGGACGTGCGGTTTTCCTCGAAGGCCAGTTCGGGATGGGCGTGGATGTCGCGGCGGATCGCCGAGATCTCGCCCTGAATTTCGAGTGCGCGCGGCAGGACAGGCATGGGGTACTCCAGTTGGAACCGCGGGCATCTTAGACCAGAGTAGGCGGATGTTGTCTCTCGACGAGATCGAATCGGCTGCCGCCATCGTGCATGGCGCCATGCCGTCCACTGCACAGTATGCTTGGCCCCTGCTCGCGTTGCGCGCCGGCTGCGAGACCTGGGTGAAGCATGAGAACCACACGCCGACCGGGGCCTTCAAGGTGCGCGGCGGGCTGGTCTTCATGGATCGCCTCAAGCGCAGGGCGCCCCGGACGGGGGGCGTCATCAGCGCGACCCGCGGCAACCACGGCCAGAGCATCGCGCTGGCAGCGGCACGGAACGGCATCGCCGCCACGATCGTCGTGCCCCATGGCAATTCGGTCGAGAAGAACGCCGCCATGCGCGCCTTCGGGGCCGAACTGGTCGAGGCGGGGCACGATTTCGATGCCGCCAAGGAGACGGCGATGACGCTGGCGGACGAGCGGGGCCTGGTCATGGTGCCGTCCTTCCATCGCGACCTGGTGGCGGGTGTCGCCTCCTATGCGCTCGAACTGTTCCGCGCGGCGCCGCCGCTCGACACGGTCTATGTGCCGATCGGCCTGGGCTCCGGCATCTGCGGCACCATCGCGGCGCGCGACGCGCTCGGGCTGGCGACGAAGGTCGTCGGAGTCGTCTCGACCGGGGCGCCGGCCTATGCCCTCTCGTTCGCGGCCAAAAAGGTCGTGCCGACCAACAGCGCCGACACGATGGCCGACGGCATGGCCGTCCGCGGCCCCGACGCGGAGGCGCTCGAAATCATCCTCAAGGGCGCCGACCGCATCGTGCAGGTCAGCGACGCCGAGATCGGCGCGGCGATGCGGGCCTATTACGAGGACACGCACCAGCTCACGGAAGGCGCCGGCGCCGCCGCCCTGGCGGCGCTCCTCCAGGAGCGTGGGCACATGGCGGGCAAGCGGGTCGGGCTGATCCTGAGCGGCGGCAACATCGACCGTCCGGTCTATTTGCGCACTCTGGCCGATACCTGAGGGCGCGGCGCCTGGGGCGCCCACGCGAGGTCGCTCTTCACCGCCTGCATGATGAAGGACGAGCGCGTGCCGCGAACGCCGGGCATGCGCAGCAGCGCCTTCATGGCGAAGTCGCTGAAGCGCGCGAGGTCGGGCGCCAGCACGTGCAGCAGGAAATCCATGTCGCCGGTCATGGCATAGCAGGCCACCACCTCGGGGCGCGCACGGATCGCCGCCTCGAAGTCTTCGACGGTCTTCTCCGAATGATCGTCGAGCGTCACCTGCACCATCGCCTGCAGTGCCAGTCCCAGGGCGGGCGGCGAAACCAAAGCGGCATAGCGTTCGATCACCCCCTCTTCCTCCAGCCGCTTGACGCGGCGCTGGCAGGGCGTGGGCGACAGGCCCACGCGTTCCGCGAGATCCACCATCGGCAACCGGCCCTCGGCCTGCAAGGTGGCGACGATGCGTCTATCGATGTCATCCAGCTCGATCATGGAGATAATCTCTCACGCAGGCATATATTTGAGATGATATCCCTGGATTCGGCTTCTTCGAAGCCCAACTTCGCCGGGATTCACCCGCCCGGCAGCCCCATATTCACAGCATGAACACCGCACCCCTCGAGAACCTGCGCGGCGACTATGCCGGCATGGCACCGGACTGGACGGTACCGCAGCATCCCGACCTGCATTCCGACGAGGATCAGGACGTGTGGCGGCTGCTGGTCCAGCGCCAGCGCACCCTTGCCGAACGATATGCCTGCGCGGAGTTCCTGGAGGGGCTTGAGGCGATCGGGCTGGGCGACACGATCCCCGACTTCGCGGCGGTGAATGCGCGGCTCGAGCCGCTGACGGGCTGGCGCATCGTCGGCGTACCGGGGCTGATCCCCGATGCCGCCTTCTACGACCATCTCGCCCATCGCCGCTTTCCCGTGACGGTATGGATCCGCACGCTTGAGGAGATCGACTATCTGGTCGAACCCGACCTGTTCCACGACTTCTTCGGCCATGTGCCGCTGCTCACCAACCCGGTGTTCGCCGACTACATGCAGGAGTACGGCCGGCGCGGCGTCGAGGCCGGTCCGAACGTCCATCTCCTGGCTCGTCTCTACTGGTTCACCGTCGAATTCGGCCTGATCCGCACGAACCAGGGTCTGAAGGCGTATGGCGCCGGCATTCTGTCTTCGGCCGCCGAAGTGAAGCATGCGATCGAGGGCGAAGGCGTCGAGCGAGTACCCTTCAATGCCACGGTGGCGATGAATCGCCCCTACGAGATCGACCGGCTGCAGAACACCTACTTCGTGCTCGACGATTTCCGCCAGCTCATGGACCGGCCCGCCGTTGCGAAGCATTGAAACCCGCCATGAAAACCCGTCGTCTCGACCGAAGCGCCGAAGGCGCGTAGCGGAGAGACCTTCCCTCTACGAATAGCCGGCTTTTGGTTGAGGGAAGGTCTCTCCGCTACGCCTCGCTGCGCGAGGCTTCGGTCGAGACGACGTGATTTTTTAACTCAACACGACCAGCCCATCCACCGCGACGACGCCCTCGCCATCGGGCTTCACCAGCAGTGGATTGATCTCCGCCTCTGCCACCTCGGCGAACTGCCTGTGCGCCAGTGCGGAGAACGCCGCGATCGTTCTTGCGAGCGCGGCGACGTCACCCTTCGGCAGGTTGCGATAGCCGCAGATGGTCGCGAGCCCCTTCACTTCGACAATCATCTGCATCGCCTCGCCCTCGTCGACCGGCGCGAGGCGAGTCGAGGCGTCCTTGTAGATCTCGGCCAGCACGCCGCCGAGCCCGACGGTAACGGTCGGGCCAACGAGCGGATCACGGCGGTATCCCAGGATCACCTCGACGAGGCCCCGCTCCATCTTCTGCACGAGGAAGCCCTGCAACCGCGCGCCGGGCGCATGGGCCTTCACCCGCTTCTCGATCTCACGCGCGGCGACAGCGGCGGTCGGTGCATCGGGAATGCCAAGGGCCACGCCGCCCGCTTCGGTCTTGTGAGGGATGTCGGCCGACAGGATCTTCAGCACGACGGGCACGCCGACCTCGCCGACGGCGGCGGCAACGCGCCGGACATCCGGTACCGCCAGAGACTTCGCCGTCGGCACGCCGAGCGCGGCGAAGAAGTCGGCGGCGCGGCGTTCATCGAAGCCGGACGCACGACCTGCTTCCAACGCGGCGAGCGCATCGATCGACGGTTCGGCGAGACGCGGCACGGGTTGTGGAGGCGTGCGCAGCAGGCAGAGCGCCATCGCCTCGGCGCAGGATTCGGGATGACGAAACGCCGGCACGCCCGCCGCCGTCAGCAGTGCCAGTGACTTCTCGGCCGAGGGCGTGAGTGCCACGGCAAAGGGCTTGCCCGATCCCGCGAAGCGCAGCAGCGGTTCGACGGCAAGCTCGGGATTGAACTGCGCCGAGGAGCCGACCACGAAGATCGCCGCATCGTTGCCGTCGTCGGCCAGCAGCCGCTCGATCGTGCCCGCCACGATCTCGGGCTTGGCGCCGGCCAAGGTGAGATCGACCAGCGTGCCGTCGCCGGCCGCGATGCCCAGCGGCTTCAACCATTCCACGAGGTTCTTCGGCGGGCCCACGATGTCGAGACCGGCCATCGCCATGCTGTCGACCACCATGGCCGCACCACCGCCCGTCGTGGTCGCCACCGCCACGCGTCGGCCGCCGCTCCTCGACTTTGCATGGCCGACCATCAGCGACGGCACGTCGATCAGCGATTCGAACATCGAGACGCGGGATATGCCGTGTCGACGGCAGAAGGCATCGAAGGTCGCATCTGACCCGGCGATGGCGCCGGTATGCGATTTCGCGAGTTCCTGGCCGATGTCGGAACGACCGAGCTTGTAGGCGATGACCGGCTTAGCAACCTCGTGCGCCCGCCGTGCCGCCCGCGCCAGCCGCTCGCCGTCGCGCAACGTCTCCATGAAAAGCAGGATGGCTTTGGTCTTCGGATCGTCGACCAGCAGGTCAGCAATCTCGCCCACCGCGAGGTCGACCTCGTTGCCCACGGAGATCAGCCGCGAGAAGCCGATACCGCGTGCGTCGGCGCGCGACAGCAGCGCGCCGATCAGGCTGCCGCTCTGGCTCACCACGGCCCAGTTGCCGGTGCGAAGCCTGTCGACGGCAAAGGCGGCATTGGCCGTCAGCGCCATGGCGGGATCGGTGCTTACCGTGCCGATGCTGTTGGGACCGACGAGGCGGATGCCGGTCTCGCGCACGACCTTCGCCAACTCGTCCTGGAGCGAGGCGCCCGCGGCACCCCCGTCGGCGAAGCCGCCGGCCAGGATCGACGCCACCTTGACGCCGCGCCGGCCGCAATCGGCCAGGGCCCGCACCGCGGCCGCGCCGTTCAGCAGGATGTAGGCGTGGTCGATCTCGCCCGGAATCGCGTCGAGGTCCTTGTAGGCTGCCTCGCCGAGTATTTCGCTGCGCGACGGATTGACGGGCAGGACTTCGCCGGTGAAGCCATGCTTGCGCAGGAAGCGCTGAGGCCGCGATGTCGTTTTGGTGACATCCGACGAGGCACCGATCAGCGCGACGCGTCGCGGTTCGAAAAGGGCGGAGAACAGAACCTTGGGATCACTCATCGCCCGAGTATACTCCGCGCATGCTCAACCGCCGCTCCTTCGTCGCCGCGACCCTCGCCGTCGCCGCCACCCCCGCCGCCGCGCAAACGGCGCCGTGGCCCAGCAAGCCCATCAAGCTCGTCGTGCCCTATGCACCCGGCGGCACCACCGACGTCGTGGCGCGCATGGTCGCCGAATATCTCGGCCAGAAGCTCGGCCAGAACATCATCGTCGACAACAAGCCCGGCAAGGGCGCGATGGTGGGCACCGCGATCGTCGCCAAGGCGGCCCCCGACGGCTACACGCTCCTGATGTCGGTGATCTCCGGCCTGTCGATCTCGCCCACGCTTTATGGCGGCGGCGACTTCGATCCGATGGGCGACTTCATCCACGTCTCCATCGCCTCGACCAATCCCAGCGTGCTGGTCGCCACCCCGAACTTCCAGGCCAAGACGTTCAAGGAGTTCGTCGACTATGCGAAGGCCAACCCCGGCAAGGTTTCCTACGCAACCTCGGGCGCCGGTTCGAGCAACCATCTGCTGGGTGCGCGTCTTGCGCAGGTGATCGGCGCGGAGATCGTCCACGTTCCCTATCGCGGTGCCGGTCCGGCCATGATCGACACGATCGCCGGCAACGTGCCGGTGATGTTCGATTCGTTGCCCTCAGCCGCGCCGCACATCAAGGCCGGCAAGGTTCGCGCGCTGGCGGTGAGCGGCGAGACGCGCAGCCCCGCTTTCCCCGACGTGCCGACCATGAAGGAACTGGGCTATCCCGACCTGATTTCCTATTCCTGGTTCGGCATCTCCGTGCCCGCCAAGACGCCGCAGCCGATCGTCGATCGCCTCGCGACGGAGATGCAGGCCGTGCTGAAGGAGCCCGCCGTCATCAAGCGCTGGGAGGAGATCGGTGCCGAGGGCAGCACCATGACGCCGGCCGAGGTGACGCGCTTCATCCAGGCCGAGATCGACAAATGGACCCCGGTCGTGAAATCTTCGGGAGCCAAGCCCGAGTAGGCAGAAGGAGACGCCATGACCATCCGCCGCGTGACCTCGCCCGACGTCGCCGAACCGCCGCCCGAGCGCTGGTCGAACTGCCTCGTGGTCGATGGCGTCGCCTACGTCTCCGGCATGACCGCGCGCGGCGGCGATCCCGGATCGCTGGCCAGGATGGACGAATACGCCCAGGCCAAGGTGATCTTCGGCAAGATCAAGTCGCTGGTCGAAGCCGCCGGCGGCGCCATGTCCGACGTCGTGAAGATCACGGTGTTCCTCACGCGGATCGCCAACAACACCAAGGTGTGGGAAGCGCGGCGCGAGTTCTTCACCGGCGACTTTCCGGCCTCCACGCTGGTCGAAGTCAGCGCCCTCGCGGCGCCCGAAATCCTCGTCGAGATCGAGGCCATCGCCCATATCGGCAAGGGCAGGCGATAGACTCCAAACAGACCTCACCTTGAGGAGCGGCCCCGTGGGCCGCGTCTCGAAGGGTGGGCACGCGCACCACACCCGTTGCCCATCCTTGGAGACGGCGCTTCGCGCCTCCTCAGGATGAGTTTGTTTGGCGCCGCGCTAGCTCAGTTCGATATCGTAGCGAATGAAGCCGCGGTTCACGGCGACCTTGTCGTAGAGACGCCGCGCGGTCGCGTTGCTTGCGTGCGTCTGCCAATAGAGGCGCGGGCAGCCGCGCGACTTCGCCCAGACTGCAACGGCCTCGATGAGCGCGCGCGCCACGCCCTTGCCGCGCACATCCGCCTCGGTGAACAGGTCCTGCAGATAGCAGACATCGTCGGAGGAGGTGTTGGCATGAACGAGAAAGTGCGTGATGCCCACCAGGCGTCCGTCGAGCCGGGCGCCCAGCGCGTGCATGCGCGTGTCCTTGGCGAACTCGTTCCAGGCCCGGTCGTACATTTCCGGCGGCAGCGTGCGCTCGTAGAAATCCATGTAGGCGCGGAACAGCACTTCCCATTGCGCGCGGTCGGAGGGTTCGAGTTTGCCGATGGTGAGCATCAGGCGTGACTGAACATGGTCTTGCCGGGCACCGGCATGGTCGCCTTGAGGATGGTGCCAGCCGCGATCTTCTCGCTGCGGCGCGACACCACGACGTAGAGATCGTGGCCGGAGAAGGCGACGTTCGTGCAGTAGATGTCGTCGCCGCAATCGACGTGATGCGTCGGCCGGCCGAGCGCATCGAAGCGCCAGGCCGTGGTGCTGGGATGCGCAATCACCAGCCCGCCCTCCTCGTCCAGCGCCATGCCGTCCGGACCGGCATGGCCGCCGCTCATCTGGATGAACAGGCCGACCTTGCTCGCCGTCCCGTCCGGCATCAGCGGCAGCCGCCACACCGCGTTGCCGCGCGTCACGCCGACATAGAGGACGGTCTCGGCCTTGTTCATCACCAGCCCGTTCGGGCTGGGTGCGGTGTTCACCAGCATGGTGAGCCGGCCCGCCGTGTCGTAGCGATAGACGCGGCCGGTCGGATCGTGCAGGCCGGTCTGGCCCTGGTCGGTGAAATAGAGATCGCCGTTCTGAGCGAAGAACAGATCGTTGACGCCCTTGAAACTCTCCGACCCGCGCGTCTCGAGCAGCGGCGTCACCTTGCCGCTCTCGGGATCGAGCAGGACGATGCCGCGCTTGTAGTCGGTGATGAAAAGGCGGCCGTCCTTGTGGATCTTCAGCCCGTTCGGCCAGCCGTCATATTCCGTCACCAAGGTCCATTCGCCCGCCGGGGAGATTCGGAAGACGCGCCCGAACGGAATGTCGGTGACATAGAGATTGCCTGCGCGGTCGAAGCTCGGCCCTTCGAGGAAGGAATCGAGCAGCTGTCCCACCGCGTTGGTATTGCCCCACGACGTTCGCCCAGGCTTGCGGAACTTGTCCGGCAGCCGCGTGAACTCCGTCGCCTGAACGGGCTTCGTCATTCCGTACATAGTTCTCTCCCCCTGGGGGCGCGCCACTCCAGGTGGCGCGATCATCGTTTCTTTGAAGAAGACGCGCGACTGGAGTCGCGCGTCCCCAGCCGCCTAAGCCGCCTTCACTTCGCGTTCGGCCTTGAGCGCGCGGACGGTCTGGCGCAGGGCGTGAACCGTCTTCTCGATCTCCGCGCCGCCGTGCATGGCCGAGACGAAGCCGCCGGGGGAGCCCATGACGTCGACGCCGTGGGTCATCAGGCCCATGCGGATCTTGCCGGTGAGCGGCCCCGCGGCGCGTGCGCCCTTGAGCTTCTCGATCGGCACCTTCAGCGGATCGAAGGTCGCGGGATCGAGCGGATCGCCGAACGGATTGGGATAGATCAGGAAGGTCGAGCTCTGGCCGTAGATGCCCCACGGCACGCCTTCCTGCACCAGCACCTCGGTCAGTGCCGCGCGCAGTTCGGCGGCGGTCTTGTTGGCCTTCTCGGCGAGATCCTCGTCGCGCACCAGCGACAGCGCGGTGACGGCGGCGGCGGCCGACAGTGGGTTGGCGTTGAAGGTGCCGGGATGGAGGATGCGCTCGATCTTGCGGGCCGCGGTCGCGACGTGATCGATGCGGTCCATGATTTCACGCTTGCCCGAGACCGCGCCGCCCGGCAGGCCGCCGGCCACGATCTTGGCCTGGATGCAGAGATCCGGCGTGATGCCGAACGCCTTCTGCGCGCCGCCCGACGACCAGCGATAGCCGGTGATGACCTCGTCCATCAGCATGACGACGCCCTTCTTCGCCGTGGCGTCGCGCACCGCCTGGATGAAGCCCGGCGGCAGCGGCACCTGGCCCCACGACGCGCCCGACGGCTCGAACATGACGGCGGCGATATCGTCGCGCTCCTCGATCACCTTCACGACCGCGGCAACGTCGCTGCTGGGCATGACGATCGACAGCGAGCTCACCTCCTGTGGCACGCCGGGCGTGGTGCCGCCATCGTAGGTCGCGCCGGCGCCCGCCGTCACATGATCGTGCCAGCCGTGGAAGTGGCCGAGGAAACGGAGGATCTTGTCCTTGCCCGTGTGGGCCCGCGCGAGGCGGATCGCCATGTGCGAGGCCTCGGTGCCGGACGCGGTGAAGCGCACACGCTCGGCGCAAGGCGTCAGCTCGCACACCAGCTCGGCCCAGCGCACTTCGAGTTCATGGCTGGAGCCGTAATGCGTGCCGAGTTCGATCTGGCGCTTCACCGCCTCGACGACAGCGGGATGCGAATGGCCGAGCAGCATGGCGCCGTGGCCGCCGAAGTAATCGACATACTCGTTGCCGTCGACGTCCCACTTGCGCGGGCCCGCGGCACGGGAGACGTGGATCGAATAGGGGTCGAGGTAGCGCGCGTCGTGGGTGATGCCGCTCGGCAGCACCTTGTGGGCGCGCTCGAACAGAGCCGCCGATTTGCCCGTCTTCGCTTTGTAGTCGGCGACGACGGCCGAATTCGTCTGCGATGAATCTTTCTCTTGTACGGTCATACTTGCCCTCAACCCAGCTAATGGCTGAGCATCGCTTGTCTCGCTTGTTTCGCCAAGGGCCTCGCGTCACAGTCCGCCGTCTCAAGGTGGAGGAACGCCGTGAACGCCAAGCCCCGTGGCCGTCAATTCTTCAACAATCCCGGCCCGACCAACATTCCCGACCGTGTGCTTCGGGCCATGGACCGGCCCGTAATCGATTTCATGTCGGATGAGTTCGTCGCCATCCATCACGCCTGCCACAACGGCGTGAAGCGCGTGCTCAAGACCGACCAGAACCTGTTCATGTATTCGTCGACCGGCCATGGCGCCTGGGAAGCCGCATTGGCCAACCTGTTCTCGCCCGGCGAGACCGTGCTGATGGTCGAGACCGGCTACTTCTCCGAGAGCTGGACCGAGATGGCGCACCATCTCGACATCAAGGTCGAGCTGATCCCCGCCGACCAGCGCAAGGGCGCCGACATCTCCAAGGTCGCCGAGCGCCTCGCCGCCGACAAGGAACACAAGATCAAGGCTGTCCTGACCGTCCACAACGAGACCGCGACCGGCATGGTCCTGCCGCTGGCCGAGGTGCGCCGCGCGATCGACGAGGCCAAGCACCCCGCCCTGCTGCTCAGCGACACGATCTCCTCGCTCGCCAGCATGGAATACAAGATGGACGCCTGGGGTATCGACCTCACGGTCGGCGGCAGCCAGAAGGGCCTGATGCTGCCCACCGGCATGTCGATGACGGGCGTCAGCAACAAGGCGCTGGAAGTGTCGCGCAAATCCAAGACGCCGCGCCACTACTGGAGCTGGGAGATGATGAGCGGCCGCGCACCGCAGAAGTTCGTCGGCACCGCGCCCGTCCACATGTTCTTCGGCCTGCAGGAATCGCTGAAGATGCTCGAGGAAGAAGGCCTCGACGCCGTGTTCCAACGCCATGCCCGCCTCGCCGAGGCGACTCGCGCC
Organism: Reyranella sp.; assembly: GCF_052439685.1. Classification (GTDB taxonomy): domain Bacteria; phylum Pseudomonadota; class Alphaproteobacteria; order Reyranellales; family Reyranellaceae; genus Reyranella. The sequence goes on along the minus strand of NZ_JBQVQG010000033.1, from coordinate 20,155 downwards.
GCCGTGCGCGTGTGGGGGTCCGACGGCAAGGGGCCACAGCTCTTCTGCCAGAACGAGGACCGGCTTTCGAACTCGGTGACCGCGGTCGTCATGCCCGAGGGTGTCAGCTCCGATCCGATGCGCAAGGCCGCCGTCGATCGCTTCAACCTGTCGCTGGGCGGCGGGCTGGGCAAGATGATGGGCAAGATGTTCCGCATCGGCCACATGGGCGACCTCAACGAGCCGATGCTGCTGGGCTGCCTCGCCACCACCGAACTCGCCATGAAGGCCGTGGGCGTGCCGTTCGTGCCGGGCGGCGTCGACGCGGCGATCGAATCGCTGTCGGCTTAGATTCTTCTCAAAGACTCGTTCTGACGGCCTTTGGCCGTCAGAACGCCGGCTTCCTGCCGGCGAGCGCTGCCGCGAAGGCTTCCGGCTTGAGGGCAGAAAGCGGCGTGCTCCCGGTCACGGCGGCGTCCAGCTTGACGCCGACCACCGCTGCGAACTTCAGCGTTTCGGGATCGAAGGCATAGAGCTGGCCGACCGTCAGGTTGAACCACCAGGCATGCAGGGTCAGCGTGCCGGCCTTCACCCGCTCATCGATCCAGCGATAGCCCAACAGGTTGCGGACGCTGTTCACGACGGCGGCCTGCTCGACCGCGCGCACGACCTCGTCGCGCGGCCGGCCCTTCAGCTCTTCGACGACGAGGTCCCGCGTGTCCTGCGCGATGCTGGTCCAGGTCGAGAGATAGTCGTAATGCGCATAGGCGCCGCGGCTGCCGTCGACCAGCGCGCCGATGCCGCCGCACAGCGCATGGCCCAGCACGACGATATGCTCGACGCCGAGGCCGCGGACGGCGAACTCGATGGCGGCCGAGGTGCCGTGATGGCGCTCGTCAGGCGGTATCTGGGCCGGCGGCACCATGGCCGCCACGTTGCGCACGGTGAAGATGTCACCGGGCTGTGTCTGGGTCAGGATGCCCGGATCGACCCGCGCATCGGAACAGCCGATGATCAGGATCTTGGGCGACTGGCCTACCGTCGCCAGCTTCTCGAACAGGTCGAGATGCTCCTGATAGTAACCGACCCGGAAATCCGCGAAGCCCTTGAGAAGCCTTTCGAGTGCCATGACCTTGCCTATGCCCGTTTGCGGCCCAAGGCGACATAGACGATGATGTCGCGGCGCACAAATCAGCAACATTGGATGACATGACCGAAGAACTGCTTTTCGAGAAGCGCGGCGAAATCGGCTGGGTGACGTTCAACCGGCCCAAGGCCCGCAATGCCCTGACCTTCGCTATGTACGAGGGTCTGGCCGAGATCTGCGCCCGCGTGGCCAAGACCGGGGAGGTCCGCGCCCTGGTGGTGACCGGTGGCGGCGACAAGGCCTTTGCGGCCGGCACCGACATCGCCCAGTTCCAGAGCTTCGAGAGTGGCGAGGACGGCATCGCCTACGAACTCAAGATGGACCGCATCCTGGGGGAAATCGAGCGCTGCCCCGTCCCGACCATCGCGGCGATCAACGGGTTCTGCACCGGCGGCGGCGCGGCGATCGCAGCGGTCTGCGACCTGCGGATCGGGTCGGCCAGCGCCCAGTTCGGCTTTCCGATCGCGCGCACCCTCGGCAACTGCCTGTCGATGGCCAACTATGCCCGCCTGGCGGCCCTCATCGGGCCTCAGCGCGTCAAGGAAATGGTGCTGCTCGCCAAGCTGATGGACGCCCCGGCGGCGCTGTCCTGCGGCCTGATCAGCGAACTGCTGCCCGACCAGGCGACGCTGCTCGCCCGGGCGGAAGAACTGGCCAGCACCGTTGCCGGCCATGCCCCGATCACGATGCAGGTCACCAAGGAGGCGCTGCGGCGCCTGCAGGCGCGCCTGGGCGACGAGAACATCGACGATCTCGTCAGACTGGCTTACGGTAGCGCCGACTTCCGCGAGGGCATGGCGGCCTTCCTGGGGAAGCGGGCACCCAAATGGTCAGGCGCCTGACAGTGGAATGTTACGGAGGACGTGAATGAAGCGGATTGCCATACTCTCTCTGGTTCTTGGGATGGGCGCTGCCGTCGCCGCCTGCCAGAACCCGCAGCAGGTGATCGCGAACAAGGAAGACATGATGGTGGCGGCGGGCTTCAAGTTCGTGCCCGCGAACACACCGCAGCGTCAGGCGGCGTTCAAGACCCTGCCGCCGCACAAGTTCTCACGCGAGATCAAGAACGGCCAGGTGTTCTACGTCTATCCGGACCCGACCGTCTGCGTGTGCATCTATGTCGGCAATGCCAAGGCATACGGCACCTATCGTAACAACATGTTCCAGAAAAACCTGGCCGACGAGCAGCAGATGACGGCCGACGAGAATGCGATGAACGACTGGGATTGGGGCCCCTGGGGCGGCTACCCGTATCCCGGCTGGTACTACTAAGTCTTTCTTCCGACGAGGAAGAGTGCGATCGCGGCCGCCTGGATCAGGGCGGCCGCGGCGAACACCAGCATTCCTTCCGCTGGTGACAGCGTCCGCAGCCAGCCGAATGCCGCCGGCGCGAATGCATAGGTTCCCTGACCGATCGCCACGATCAACGGCACGACACGCTGAACGTCGGCCTTGCTGAATTCGACCTGCGCGATCAACGGCGGCAGCGACGTCGTGTTGCCGATACCGGCGCCGAACAGCAGCACACCCGCCACCAGCAACACCACATCCGTTTCAGCGGCACACAGCAGCGCCAGCGATCCGGCGATCTGCACGACGTGGCTCGCGCAGGCGACCAGCCGCCGGTCGCTGCCTTGCGGCATCAGCCATCCGACCATCGTCCTTCCTGCGATCGCCGCCGCCGTCGCCAATCCCATGAGGATGCCTGCGGCCGGTCCACCCAACACCGGCACGAGCAGCGAGAAGAGATGGGCGATCAGGCCGATCTGCGCGAACAGGCCGAGCGCCATGGCCGCGGCCAAAGTGAGGAAACGGCGGTCACGCCATAGCAGCGCGCCCGGCAGGGTGCGCTCGACGGGCGCGCTCGTGCCGGCAACGGGCGTCAGGATCTCGCCATCCTGGACCTGGCCCAGCGACTGTGGCGTATGCGCGAAGACGCGATCGGCGAGGAACCAGACGGTGACGATCATGATCGCGCCGATGACCGCCGCCGCGACGGGAAAGCCGAACGCGGCGATGGCCGCAACCCACAACGGAGAAAAGACGACACCGCCGATGCTGGCGCCGTTATAGGCCATCGACAGGGCCGCCGGTCGCCGCACCGCGTACCAGGGCGCGACGATGGCGTTGACGGCAGCGGCGCCCATCGCCACCCAGCCGGCCCCGCTCAGGAAGGTCGCGAGCAGGAGCTGCCACGGCTCTCGCGCCACCGCCCAGCCGACGATTCCCAGCGCCAGGAGGACGGCGCCGGTCTTGGTGACCGCTGGCAAGCCGAACCGGCGATAGAGCGATGGCAGGTTGGCGACCACGACCGCTCCCACCAGGAAATGCAGGGTGACGGCGGACGAGACCAGCACGACCGACCAGTCCCGCGCCTCGCGCACGGACTGGAGATAGACGGGCGGCCCGTAGAAGCCGAGCCCCCAGCCGAACACGGCGAGCACGAAAGCCGCCGCGACGACGCGGCGGCCAAAGAAGGGCGCGGGAGAAGCGAGACTTGTCATGCGGCGGACACTGCCGCCGGCAGACGGGCCGTTGTTACGGCTGCGGCCGAAGCTATCCCGTCGTCCTGAGCTCCGCGAAGGACCTAGCGGACCGACCAGCGCACTCCCTGGCGGGCGTGAGATCCTTCGCTGCGCTCAGGATGACAAGAATTAGAAACTCGCCTCGACGACACCGAGGCCCACGAACTCGCCGCGCGCGTGCGAACCCGGCGGGAAATAGAGAAGACCGGTCCATGAGCCGGTGGTGATCGCCTGGCCCGCGCGAATGCCATCTCGATGGCGCACCGCGTGGTCGATCATCCAGACGAGCGGACGCACGGGATCGATGGCGCCGAGGCCGCCCTTCTGATCAACGATCGTCTTGTCGTCGACGACAAGACTCACCTGCAGTTTGGGCCAGTCGAGCGCCTTCCAATTGCCGATCGGATCGCCCACGACCAGCGCGTGGTTCATCTGATTGTCGGCCAGCAGCCACTCCGGATCGGCGTTCTTGAAATCGGCGAGGCGCGTGTCGACGATTTCCATGCCGACGAAGGCATCGCCCACGGCCGCGAGCGCCTCCTCGCGCTCGACCGGCGCGGCACGGGCGCCGATATCACGCACGATGTGGAAGGAGATCTCCACCTCGACGCCGATCATGTGCATCGTATTGCCGTCGAAGCGCGCCGGCGACGGCACCAGCGCACCGGCCAGCAGCGGCGCGGGATTGGGCTCGGCGGTCGGTGTCCGCGCGCCGACCTTCCAGCCCGCGACCGGGCCGGTGGCCGCGGCCACGGCGTCCTGGATCGCATAGACCGTCGCGCGGTCCTTCAGGGCGAAGGGCGGCTTCGCCTGGCGGCTCGTGCGGCGCGCGTCGAGGAGGGTCTGCACCGCATGGGAAATGTCCTGGCTCATGATAAGCTCTCGCAAAACGACAAGGAACTGGAGGAGACGATGCCCTACGCCAGCGGCCGCGTCATTCACGACGCCGATGCGCACATCATGGAAGTGCCCGGCTTCCTCGAGGAGCACCTGGAGGCCCGGCATCGCGCCGCGGTCACCGACCAGGTCCTGTTCCCGCGCCACGAGGGTTTCCATAGCACGCGGCTCAAGGCTGATCCGGGCCAGGCGTTCGACGACGCACAGATCATGCTGCGCAAGAACTGGGAGGCGCTGGGCGCGTCGAGTCGCCAGGACCGGCCGCGCTCGATCGACCTGCTGGGCTTCGCCAGCCAGCTCATGTTCACCACGGCGCTGCTCAATTACTCCTCGGTGCTGGAGGGCGGCCGCGACGTCGGGCTGACCTATGCCGTGGCGCGCGCCCATACGCGCCACATGGTCGAGTTCTGCTCGATCGACCACCGCCTGCTGCCGACCGGCTATGTGCCGCTGGTGGACTTCGAACGCACGGCGAAGGCCGCCCGCGAAGCGATCGAGATGGGCGCCAAGGCGCTGATGATCCCGTCGCGCTGTCCCGACGGCCATTCGCCGAGCCATATCGGCCTCGATCCGCTGTGGGCGGTCGCGCAGGAGGCCGGCCTGCCGATCGTTTTCCATGTCGGCGGCGGCGGCAAGCTGCTGGAGGACGCCTACTTCAACAATGGGCTACCGCCGGTCCCCGACTTCCATGGCGGCGACGACAACTTCAAGTCGATCGACTACATGGCGATCGCCTATCCGCCGATGAAGGCTCTGACGGCGCTGGTCGTCGACCGAGTGCTCGACCGTTTCCCCGCGTTGAAATTCGGCGTCATCGAACAAGGCGCGTCCTGGGTGCCGGGCTGGATGCGCAACATGGATAGTGCGCACAACGCCTTCTATCGCAACGAGGAGCGGCTGCAGAAGATGTCGCTGAAGCCCAGCGAGTTCGTGCAGCGGCAGGTCAGGGTCACGCCCTATCCGCACGAGGATACCGGCTGGATCATCGCCAACACCGGCGACGAGGTCTGCCTCTTCTCCTCCGACTACCCGCATGTCGAGGGCGGCCGCCATCCGATCAAGCGCTTCGAGGCGTCGATGGAGAAAGCCGGCATCGGCGAGGCGCAGAAGCAGCGTTTCTATTGTGACAATTTCATCGACCTGATGGGCGCCGGTCTCGCGCCCGAACTCCGCCATCCCGTACAGGCAGCCGCATGACCTATTCGACGCTTCTTACAGAACGCACCGGACCGGTGCTCAAGATCACGACCAACCGGCCCGATGTGCTGAACGCGCAGAGTCGGATCCTGCTCGAGGAACTCGACCATGCTTTCCTGGCGGCGGTCGACGACAACGACGTGCGGGTGATCATCCTGGCCGGCGCCGGCAAGCATTTTTCGGCCGGGCACGATCTCGGCAGCCCGCAGGAGATGGAGGACCAGAGGAAGACGCCGCTGGAGCCCGGCTTCAAGGGTGAGTATCGCCGCCTGTGGGAGCGCTTCTTCGAGAACACGATGCGCTGGCGCGACCTGCCGAAGCCCACCATCGCGCAGGTCCAGGGCTACTGCATCATGGGCGGCATGATGATCGCCTCGGCCTGCGACATCATCATCGCCAGCGAGGACGCGCAATTTGCCGACCGCGCCGTGAAGTGGGGCGGCAGCCACGTGCAGTATTTCTCGATGCCGTGGGATTTCGGCCCGCGCAAGACCAAGGAGTATCTGTTCACCGGCGATTTCATCAGCGCCGCCGACGCGGAGAAAGCGGGCCTCGTGAACCGCGTCGTGTCGCGGGACAGGCTCGAAGCAGAGACGATGGCGCTCGCCCAAAGAATCGCCGAGCGCGACCCCTACGCGCTGAAGCTCGCCAAGGCCTCGGTCAACGAGACCCAGGATGCGCAGGGCTGGCGGCAGGCGATGGAGAACGCCTTCAAGAACTACATGCTCACGATCCCGCATCGCATCGAGATGGGAACCTACGGCGCGGCCGCCCGCGAGAAAGCGCCGAAGGATCGCTTCGGCGTGCTCAACAAGAAGCCGGGGTGAGCGCTCGGCGCTTGGACGTCACGACGGGCGCGCGCGGGTCCTGCAAGTCCGTCGGGTACCCTGAAGGTGAGGATTTTGGGATCGCTCCACAGACTATTCGCTTGTCGTCGAGTCTAGTTGTTGGCAACGCTGTACACGCGCCTGAGAAAATCCGTGTGTGTCACTTGACCGGTGTTGAGATCCACGATCGTCAACTCCAGGGGAATCCTTCCACGCCCCAGGCTGAGCACAGCCTCCACCGGCCCTGTGTGAAGCCCGAAGGCTGCCGTGGACCCGTCGTCCGAGATGGCACAGTAAGCCATGTAGTTTTCCAGGTGCGTCACTTGACGCACGTGCCCGTGCTCCATGACGAAGAGGTCGTATCGAGCGACGCCTCCAGACAAATAGGCCTTACGCGCGCTCTCGCTCCCGGATAGGCCGATGAACGCGATACGTTCTCCGTTGCGGGAAGCCGGCATGAGCGAAGGCAATCCCCCGTACCGATCGGAAAGCTGGCTCTTCACGAAATCGGGATACGCAACTTCTGGCTTCGATCCAACTCGAAGAACATAAGGTATGGAAATGAAAGTCGATTTTGCACCAAGCCTCTTCACCGTCTCCTTTCGCTCCGCACTCCTAGGCCCCATTCCAACAAAAAGGACCGTATCGGTGCTGATGAAGCTTGGTGTGTCGATTGAGGCGAAGCCGTCCTCGGCCGAAAGAAGCGCTATTGAGTTCCGCGTTTTCAAGTCGAACAGGAACAGGGTCCCTGATTCCACATACAGGACGGCTCTCCCGTCCGGCCGAAACACAGGGCTTCGAAAGACACCCGGGCCCGAATAAAAGGAATAGGTAACGGTCTTCTCAGTCGCCAGATCAATGATCCCAAGCTGCATCCAGGGCGTCACCTGAGGATGCTGCCGCGCCATTCCTGCGACGCCAACAAGATTCTTGCCGTCAGGAGAATAACTCCCCCAGCCGAAGCCATCGAAGCCCGGAGGAAGCGGGACGTAGCGCATTTGGCCAGTGCGCCAGTCATATAATCCTGCTCCCTTGATTCCTCCGTTGACCACAATCGTTCCACCATCCGGAGACAGGGCAAAGTGATGAGGCAGGTTCTGTTTCATCGGTGCTCCCACGCTTGGCGCACAACCGGACAGCATAGTCGCCAGCCCTGCAGTGCCAGCGACCGCAACGAAGTGTCTCCGGGTTCGCCTCGTATGAGTCATCGAAATCTTCCTCTTTCGACTGAAGGCGTGACCTGCCCTGGTTCTTCGGAACACGGTTAAGTTGGAAGAACCGGCGTCTCCTGGTTGTTCGATTGTCCCTTCAAAGACGGTGTTGCAACGAGCCGGGGCGCGGAGGCCCAACGTCGCTCGTCTGCGCCGCTGTCCCCGTCGCAGCAACTGTAGCCAGCACCCCGAAAATTACGCAAAAGCCGAACTGCATGATCCCTCCGAGGCTCACTCTCGCTTGACCCTCAACACCCGGCAAGTGGCGAGAACGCTGTCTAATACCACCTGGTCGAGCGGGGCTATCCGACGACGCGGCGGCCGCCCGCGGATCGTGGGTGATCAGGATGACTGTGCGGCGTTGCGTGGCAGCGCGCAGGGAGGCGATGAGCCGGCGCGCGGTGGCGGCGTCGACATTCTGCGTCGGCTCGTCGAGGATCAGGATGCGGGGATCGCGGAGGAGCGTGCGGGCGAGGACGAGGCGTGCCCTGTCCGGCCGACAGGCGGGCGCGATCCTTATGCGCTGAAGCTCGCCAAGGCCTCGGTCAACGAGACCCAGGATGCGCAGGGCTGGCGGCAGGCGATGGAGAACGCCTTCAAGAACTACATGCTCACCATCCCGCATCGCATCGAGATGGGAACCTACGGCGCGGCCGCCCGCGAGAAAGCGCCGAAGGATCGCTTCGGCGTGCTCAACAAGAAGCCGGGCTGATCGTTCAGCGCTTCGGCGTCACGACCGGCGGACGGGCCGGTGCCGCGAGTCCGTCCGATACCTTGAAGGTCAAGGTCGTCACGAAGCGCATCGTGTCATAGGGCGCCGCGCCATGAGTGCCCGGCGTGGCGTCGACGACGGCCACCTCGACGGCGTAGGTCCCCTTCCACGGTAGTTCGACCTCGAAGGCGCCGGCTTCGTCGGTCTTCAGTTCCTTCGTCCAGCCGAACTCGGTGACGACCTCCGCCTTGGCCTTGGGCAGCGGCTTGCCGTCGTAAAATACCTTGAAGCTGCCCGGCTTGCCGGTCGGCACGATGTCGAGCGGGATCAGCGGCTTGCGCTCGCTGAAGTCGGCGACGTAACGCGCGGAGAGGCGGCCGAGCGTGCGCGTGACCTTGTCGTTCTGCTTGCGCTCGGTGACCCTCGCCAGTTCGGCCACGACGCTACCCGTTCCATCGGGCGCGCCCCCGAACTGAAACGAGGTCGGCTTCTTCTCGACCTTCAGCGCCGTGTCGCCCGATGCACCGAATGCCTTGGCGGCCGGCATCGGGTCGAAGCGATCGAGCAGACCGGGCGATCCCTCCCGCAGGTTGTCGCCGAATTCGCCGTAATAGAGCTGGTAGCCGCCGGCGTCCGGCTCCAGCCAGAGCGCGTGGGCCGCGGCGGCGCCGGTGAAAGAGAGCCACAAAAGGGCGGCGATGGCGAAACGCATGGGTCGATGTCCTCCGAGGGCGAACATCTAACATGATCGCAATTAATTACCAGTCGCAATCCAAATCGTGGTGCATGAAGCGGGCATCCGGGCGCGGCTCGGCGTCCCGGCGTCCGAATTGCGGGCGTTCACCCGCTCGATGATCCCGCTGATCTGCCGTTAGGAAACGCGCCCGGTTGCCATTTGAACGATCTCATCCGTGAACTGTGCCGCCGCCCGCGGATCGTGCGTGATCAGGATGACAGTGCGACCTTCCGTTGCCGTGCGCAGGGAAGCGATGAGCCGGCGCGCGGTGCCGGCGTCGAGATTCTCGGTCGGTTCGTCGAGGATCAGAATCCGAGGATTGCACAGGAGCGCGCGCGCCAGCACGAGGCGGCGGGCCTGACCGGCGGACAGGCGCGCGCCCGCCTCGCCGATCCAGGTGTCGATTCCGTCCGGCAGGCCGCGCACGAAGGCGGCGAGTTGAACGACCTCCAAAGCTCGCTCCTGTGCGGTCGCATCCGCGTCTGGCGCTGCCATCAGAAGATTGTCGCGGACCGTGCCGTTGAAGAGTTGCGCGTCCTGAGTGGCGATGCCGACGAGACGACGCAGGTCGTCCGGGCGATAGCGGCGCAGATCGTGCCCGCCCAGCCGGATCTCGCCTTCATATTCCCAGAAGCGCACCAGCAGCCGGCCGAGCGAGCTCTTGCCCGCACCGCTCGGTCCGAGGATGGCGACGTGGCGGCCATCGGCAATCGCGAGATCGAGCCCGTCCAGCGCGGGCGGCAGATCGGGCGCGTAACGCAATCGCACCGCGCAGAAGACGACGCTCGCGTCGAGCGGTGCGGGAGACGGGTCGGGTCCGGCGACGATGGCCGGGGTCCGATCGGCGAGCGCGAAGATGCGGCGAGCCGCTGCCCTCACCTCGCCCCAGCGCTCCATGGCGCCGGGCAGCGGCGCCACCGCTTCGAAGGCCGCGAGGGCAGCGAGCGCGAGCGCTGGAACGAGGGCGGGCGCAACCTCGGGCAAAAGACCTCCTGCCGTAACGCTCGCCGAGGCCAGCACGGCGGCGGACCACAGGGCCAGGCCGGCCGAAAAACCGACCGCCGCCTCGGCCATCACACCGGCGTTCGCGGCGCGCGACTGATTGTCGACCAGTCGTTGCCCAAGACCGTCGAGGGCGGTGAGGTGACGCTCGACCGCGCCCGCGACCCGGAGATCGGTCAGGCCCTGCAGCAAGTCGACCGTCGCGACACGCAGCGCGGCGCGCGCAGCGACGGCTTCCGCTCCGGGGGGCGTGGCGGCGCGGCGCGCCAGCGCGGGGACGATGCCCCCGGCCACGATCAGAAGGACGGCGAGCGCCAGCGCCGTCGGCGGATGCAGGGTGGCGACCACCAGAACGATCGTGATGCCGCACACCAGCGCCACGGCGACCGGCGAGCCAAGACGCAGATAGGCATGCTGCAGGGTGTCGACATCGGCCTGGAGGCTGCCCGCGAGATCGCCGCCGCGCCGCGACTGGAGTTGCCCTGCCGACAGAGGGATGAGTCTTCGGAACAACCAGAGGCGTAGACCTGCCAGAAGCCGGAAGGTGGCTTCGTGACTGAGCAGCCGCTCGCCATAGCGTCCGCCGGTACGGACGATGGCAAAGAAGCGGATGCCGGCCGCCGGGAGGAAATAGTTCATCATCCCGGTGGTGACGCCGGCGATTCCCATGGCGGCGATGAACCAGCCGGCGATTCCCATCAGCGCGACGCTCGCCAGCACCGTGGCGCAGGCAACGAGGACCGCGAGCCCCATCCAGCCGCGCCATGGACGGGCGAGCCCGAGCAGGCGGCGAACGAGCGCGATGTCGCTCATGGCGCCAGCCCCGCGTCACGCAGAAGGCGGGCGAAGCGGCCATCGTCCGCCTGCAACGCCGCGCGCGCCCCCTGCTCCACGATGCGGCCCTCATCGAGGAACACGACGCGGTCCGCGAGGTGCACGGTGGCAAGGCGATGGGTGACGATCAGCGTGGTGCGGCCTGCCGCGAGTCGACGGATGGCGTCGGCCACCGCGGCTTCCGTGCCACGGTCCAGTCCGGCCGTCCCCTCGTCGAGCAGCAGCACGCGAGCCTGATCCTTGAGGAAGGCGCGTGCCAGCGCCAGACGCTGGACCTGACCGCCCGACAGCGTCTCGCCATGCTCGCCGAGCGGCGTGTCGTAGCCTTGCGGCAGCGCGCCGATGAATTCGTCAGCCGCAGCCAGTCGGGCCGCGGAACGCACGCGCTCGAGATCGGCGTCGGGATCGCCCAGCCGGATGTTGTCGAGCACGCTGCCCTCGAACATGTGCGGCCGCTGTGGAACGACCGCGACATGGCCGAGCCAGTGCGCAGGATCGAGGGTGGCGAGGTCGTGCCCGTTGACGAGCACCCGACCCGATTGCGGGCGCAGAAGGCCCATGAGCAGCGAGAGCAACGTGCTCTTGCCCGCGCCGCTCGGCCCGACCAGCGCCACGATCTCGCCCGGCACGAGGCGCAGGGAGAAGTCCTGGAGTGCAGGCCTTCCCGGCGCCCAGGCGAAGCTCACGCCTTCACACTCGAACGTGAGGCTAACCCCGAGGCCGGGCCGTTCCTGCCCGGCCGCCATCGCTGGTTCGGCCTGCAGGTCGAGGATACGCTCGGCCGCCGCCAGGGCTTCCATGCGGGCGTGATAGTCGAGGCCGAGCTGGCGCAGCGGAGCATAGAATTCGGGCGCCAGCAGCAACACGAAGAAACCCGCCTCGAACCCGAGCGTGCCATCGAGCAGACGGAATCCGATCAGCACCGCGACCAGGGCGATGCCGACGGTCGCGAAGAATTCGAGCGCGAGCGCCGATAGGAAGGCGACACGCAGCACCGCCATGGTGCTGCGTCGATAATCTTCGGCCGCTTCCGCGAGCCGTTCGGCCTCGCGGTCGCCGGCATTCAACAGCCGCAAGGTCGTCAGCCGCTGCAACCCGTCGAGCAGCCGGCCGGACAGGCGCAGCAGGCGCAACCACTGCCGGCGGTTCAGCTGCTCGGCACCGAGCCCCAGCAGGACCATGAAGACCGGAATGACCGGCGCGGTCACAAGCAACACCAGTCCGGAGATCCAGTCGCGCGGCAGGACGACGACCAGCACGAGCGGTGGCAGGACGACGAGCACACCGAGATGGGCCAGGAAGCGCGACACGTAGGCGTCGAGCGCGTCGACGCCTTCGAGTGCCACGGTCGCAGCCTCGCCCGTGCTGCGGCCCGCACTCGTCGCAGGTCCCAGCGATGCCAGATGGCGCAGCAGCGCCGAGCGGATGCGGGCCTTCACCCGGCCGGCCGCCGCAAGCGCCGCCCGGCCCGACGCGGTGGCGAGGACGAAGCGCAGCACCAGCAGCGGAAGCACTGGCAGCAACCACACCAGGGCTGACGAGACAGGCGCCTTCTCCATGACGACCGGGGCAATGGCGTGCGCCAGCAGCCAGGCCTGCGGGACGGCGAGGGCTGCCGCGAGGGCGCCCAGCACGATCGCGCGCCGCACGCCGCTCCTGGCCACTTGCGCGATCTCGGCACGCAGCCAGCGCTCGACGCCGGCACGTCGACGGCCAGGCGCCTCCGCCTGGGTCCCTGTCATGGCAAAGCGATCGTCAGATCAGCGCAATGGCCGTTGCGCAGACGCGGGCGCATCGACGGCGCTGGTGACGTCCAGCGGCTCGCCAAGCCCGCGGGCCGCCTTGGCCGCGTCTTCCTGCGCCTCGAACAGCACTCCCGCCGAGACGGCGACCAGCACCATGAAGCCCGTCCCGAGCAACCACGACAGGTACCAGGGGCCGTAGTCACCGAGGATGATGGCGAACAGGATGGCCAGCGCCGCGAGCGCCATGGCGATGATGTAGCGCACGAACATGTCCGGCCTCCCCTAGTAAGCGTGGTCCGAGGTCTCGACGTGCTTCACGCCAACCTTGCCGCGCATCACCCAGAAGGCCCAGCTCGTGTACCAGAGGATGATCGGCATGAAGATCACGACGAAGCCCACCATCCAGGTCAGCGTCACGAGGCTCGAGCCGGAGTTCCAGAGCGTGAGGCTGTGCGCAGGATTGCTGGACGACGGCATGATGAAGGGGAACATGGCGGCCCCGACCGTGCCGATGACGCCGATCCAGGCCAGAGCCCCCAACCACCAGGCGAGGATCGGCCGCCGGATCGCATGGGCCAATGCGCCCAGCAGAAGCCCGGCATAGACCAGTGCCGGCAGCAGCCACAGCGCGGGGTGCGTGGCATAGTTGGCCAGCAGCCCGCCCGGCACCCGCGTCACCTGCTGATGCAGCGGCGTCTGCGGCACGCCCGGATCGGGGCCCGCCACAAGTTTGAAGCCCTCCATCGTGGAGACCCAGAAGCCCGCGACCGTGAAGATCACCAGCGCCGCCAGGCCGCCGGCGATTGCGGCACGCCGGGCGCGCGCACCGACCGGGTCTTCAGCGCCGCTGGCGAGGCAGGAGCCGCCCATGTAGACGGCGAGCGCGACCGACATCAGCCCGCACAGGACGGCGAAGGGATTGAACAGCCACAGGAAGCTGCCGGTGTAGAAGGACGTCAGGCGCCAGTCGAAATGGAACGGGACGCCCTGCAGCACATTGCCGATCGCTGCGCCGAACACCACCATCGGCAAGAGGCCGCTCAGGAACAGGGCCGTGTCCCAGACACCGCGCCAGACGGGCGACGGCAGCTTGCTGCGATACTCGAAGCCCAGCGGCCGCAGGATCATGCTCCACAGCAGGAGCAGCATGACGATGTAGAAGCCGGAGAAGGCGGTCGCATAGACCAGCGGCCAGGCGGCGAAGATCGCGCCGCCCCCCAGGATGAACCACACCTGGTTGCCGTCCCAGTGCGGCCCGATGACGTTCAGCGCCACCCGTCGCTCGGCGTCGGTTCTCCCGACATAGCGGAGCAGGGTACCGACGCCCATGTCCATGCCGACCATGGCGCCGATGCCCGTCAGCAGCACGCCGAGCAGGACCCACCAGACGACGAGGAGAATCATGTAGGTTTCCATGATGCGTCTCCTTTACTGGGCCGCGAGCTTGCGGCCGGCCGACGGAAGGCCCGCGGCAGCGGCATGACCGGCGCCGTGCTCTTCCGGTCCCTTCCGGATGAACAGGAGCATCAGGTAGATCTCGACGATCGCAAAGGCGGTGTAGAGCAGGATGAAGCCCGACAGCGAGAACACCATGTAGGCGACGCTGTGAGTCGACGCCGAAAGCCACGTTGGCAGCATGTCGTTGACCGTCCAGGGTTGGCGGCCGACCTCGGCGACCAGCCAGCCGAACTCGCAGGCGAGGAATGGCACCGGCACCATCAGCAGGGCGGCCCACTGGAACCAGCGCTGCCGCTCGACCTGGTTGGCGAGGGTCATCAGCGTCGCCAGCACGAGATAGGCCAGCATCAGCAGGCCGAAGGCCACCATGATGCGGAAGGACCAGAAGACGATCGACACGTCAGGAATCGTGTCGCGCGCGGCGCGGACGATGTCGGCATCCGTGATCTTCGTCAGGTCGCCCTGGGGGGCATAACGCAGCACGAGTAAGCCGTATCCCACGTCCTTGCCGTGCTCCTTGAACTGGTCGAGCGCGGCTTCGTCGCGAGGATTGGCGCTCAATTTCTCCATCGCCTGGACGGCCGGGATACCGTTACGGATGCGCTCCTGCGCCTGGACCTCGAGCTGGTCGATCGCCGGCACCACACCGTCGAGAGAATGCGTGACCAGGATCGACAGCATCGCGGGAATGCGGACCGTGAAATAGTTTTTCTGCTCGGCCTGGTTCGGGAAGGCGATGGCGTTGAACGCCATCGGCGCCTTCTCGGCCGTCCACAAGGCCTCCATCGCGGCGAGCTTGGTCGGCTGGACCTTGGCGCCCACGTAACCCAGCGCATCGCCCAGCGTGATGACGCCGCCGCCGCCCAGCATCCCGAACACCGCCGCGACGCGGAACGAGCGCCGCGCGAGATCGAGATGGCGCCCCTTCAGCATGTACCAGGCGCTGATGCCGCAGACGAAAATGGCCGCCGTCACGTAGCCCGCGAGCACGGTGTGGACGAACTTGGACTGGGCATCGGAGTTGAAGAACAGCGCGCCGAAGTTCTGCAGTTCCATGCGCATGGTGATGGGATTGAACTCGGCCCCCTGCGGATGCTGCATGAAGCTGTTCGCGACCAGGATCCACAGCGCCGAGAAGTTCGATCCCAGGGCGACGGCGTATGTCACGATGAGGTGCTGGGCCTTGGACATTTTGTCCCAGCCGAACACCATCAGCCCGATGAAGGTGGATTCCAGGAAGAAGGCCATCAGGCCTTCGATCGCCAGCGGCGCGCCGAAGGTGTCGCCGACGAAGCTCGAATAGAAGGACCAGTTGGTGCCGAACTGGAACTCCATGGTCAGACCCGTGGCAACGCCCAGGGCGAAGTTGATCAGCAGCAGTCGGGTCCAGAACTGGGCCATCTGCTTGTAGATCTCGCGCCCCGTGGTCACATAGATGGTTTCCATCACCGCCAGCATCACGGTGAGGCCCAGAGTCAGCGGCACGAACAGGAAATGGTAGAGGGCTGTGGCGGCAAACTGAGCGCGCGACAAATCCACTACGAAATCATTCACCATCGATCAGACCCTCTCCCCCGTGCTCCCCGACCTGGAGAGTACGGCCAGGCACGGTGCGAGGAAGGATACCTCATTCACGTGTCAGAATCACTTGACCCGGATCAAACCGCCGCCCGTCCGCTGCAGACGTTCTCGCGCTGTTGTCGTGACATCTCTGTCCGCGCGTGCGCCCTCACCTCGCCGGCAGGAAAAGTGCGCGGCACCTCGAAAGCAACGCTCATGATCTTTCCCGTGTAGGTGAAGGGGGCCGTATAGTCGGCATTCACGGGTGACAGGCTCCGGCCGATGTCCATGCCTTGCGTCGAGATGATGAACAGCAGCCGCGGCAGGTGGCCCGCCCCCACCTGGATCCCATCGACCGACAGTCCTACGCCAGCGCCGCCATCGGGCGGGCGCGCGTCGCGACCGCGTCGGGAAGAAGCAGATCGACCCTGCCGGCGGCGAGATCGGATTCTGCGGCCGCCCGTCCCATGGGAAGGATGACGATGCCGAGATGGGCGCGCTTGGCCGCTTCCTGGAGAATCCGGAGGTCGACCGGCGCAAGTCCCCTCCCCGGTCCTGCACGGGAGGAAATTGGCATGGCGCCTGTCGCGAGAGAAAGGGAAAGCAGCATGGCCGGCCGGTCAGGCTCCGAGCGGCGACGGCAGGGCGGGGACGGAGCATTGCAGATCCCCGTGTGTTTCTGTACGTTCCGTACAGTATATATGAGGGACCCTCGATGAGCTTCGACGCGACGGCCCGGACCGTGCGGATCGACGCCAGGCGCCTGCGCGAGCTCTCGGCACGGCGCGACGGTCCGGCCGTGATCCGGATGGCGACACACCTCGGCTTGGTCCTTGCACTGGCCGCAGCGGGCATTGCGGTTTCCGAGGCCTGGGGATTCGTCTGGGCCCTGCCCTTCATGGCAACACAAGGCCTCCTCACGGCATTCCTGTTCATGCCGCTGCACGAGACCGTGCACCGGACGGCGTTCAGGACCGAAAGATTGAACACCGTGTTCGGCCATCTGTGCGGCCTCGCGATCTGCTTTCCCTGGGAATATTACCGAGTCTTCCACTGGGCTCATCACCGGCACACGCAGGACGAGGCCCACGATCCGGAACTCGCCGTCATGCCGTCCGCCGGCTCGCTGTGGCAGCGCCTGCTGGCCTTCTCAGGCGCCCTTCAGATCTACGGCCGGTTTCGTGTGCTGTTGCGCCATGCGCTTACGGGGACCAGCACGCTGCCGTGGGTTCCTGCCGACAAGAGGGCGCTGATCGTGCGTGAGGCGCGTCTCTATCTTGCGGCCTACGCGGGACTCGCGGTGGCCTCACTGCTGTTTCGCTCTCCGCTCATCCTGACGGTCTGGCTCGGCCCGCTCCTGATCGGCCAGTTCGCGCTGCGTCCCTATCTCTATACCGAGCATACGGGATGCGGCCGCAGCCGGTCTGCCCTGGAGAACACACGAACCACCTACACCAACGCCATCGTCCGCTGGTTCGCGTGGAACATGCCTTACCATGCCGAGCATCACGCCTATCCGTCGGTGCCGTTCCACGCCCTGCCCGCAGCAAATGCGCTCGTTGCAGCAGGACTTCGGCACACCGAAGCGGGGTATCCGCGCTCGATGACAGCGGCCTGGCGTGCGCTGCGATTGCAGGCCTAGTCGAGCGGCCGGAGCACCCGGTCGACCAGCCGGCGCGCCGCCCCGGCCGTGAGCCGCTTCAGCCCGAAACTCGATTGATAGAACAGCGTGCCGTAGATCATGTCGTAGAGATCGGCCGGCGGATCGGCGGCCCGGATGAGGCCTTCCTTCTGCGCCCGCCTGAGGATGGCGACGCCTGCCGCGCGGCGTTCGCCGAGATAGCGCTCGCCGAAGGTCGTCGCCGTCCCCGTCGTCCCGATACATTCGGCGATGACGGCGAGCTGGACCCTGCCGAAGGCGCCGTTCAGGGCCGCGACGTAGGCTGCCGCATGGGCGCGAACGATCGAAACCGGGTCACCCTGCAAGGGCAGCGGCAGGAACGAGCGGGCCTCGTCGAGGAAGGCATCGACGAGGAGCGCTTCGCGGCGAGGCCACCATTTGTAGATGGTCACTTTTGAAACGCCGGTAGCGGCCGCCACGCGCTCGTAGGTCGTCGCGGACAGGCCCTGTGTCGCCATCAGACGATAGGCCCCCTTGAGGATCGCCTGTTGCGCCGCCGTCGAACGCGGCCGGCCGGGACGACGGGCAGCGGTCCCTGAACTGGACGCGGGCGCGGCGGAAATCATCGGTCTACCTATGCGGGCCCGGGGAGCCTCGGCAAGCGGCGAACGACCAGGCTCGTGTTCTCCCAGGCGGCGCGGCCCGAAACCGAAGGCTGCGCAACAAATGGCTCGTTGGGGAATTGGAATGTGATGCCTGCGCCGCAACTCACCAGGAGTGGACCATGAACGTCAGCCGCCCCAAGGACGACATCGCTTCCAGGACCACTGGCGATAAGGCTCCCGGACGCCGATATGGGCTGGGCACGTGGCTGCTCGTGCTATGCCTCGTCGGACTCCTCGCGCTCGCCGTTTGGTTCGGGGTCTCGGGATGGCAGACAGCGGGCGACCCTGACTTCGGGGAAGTGACGGGTCTCGGTTATGGTGCCATGGCGCTCGGGATCATCGCGACGCTGGGCTTGGGCATCGGCTTGATGCTGCTGGTCTATCGCAGCGAACGCCACTGATCGTTGCTGCTGGCCGCGCGGCACTATCGGCCGCTTTTCGTGCCGGGCGTTTCGCCGTCCCCTGTCGAATGCCCCGGCCCGCGTCGAGTGACCTCTTCTTCGTCGATCAGCCGCGCCCCACGCTCGAACGTTACATAGCGCCAGAGCCATTTCAGCCCGACCTGGAGACGCTTTTCGCCTCCCACGAGAAGATAGATATGGACCAGCGCCCACAGGAGCCAGGCGACGCGGCCGCGCAGATGCCAGCGCCCGGTCTCGAAGACCGCGGCATGCCTCCCGATGACGGCGGTGTCGCCGCGCGACACATAGTGAAAAGGACGCGTCGTTCCGGCCAGAAGCGCTTGTCCAAGATGCGTACCCTGCTGACGCGCCACCTGCGCCAGCGCCGGCAGCGGGCGATCGGCCTGACAGAAGCTCGCGGCATCGCCCAGCGCGAAGACGCCGGCCAGACCCGGCACCGAGAGATCCTCCGCCACCTCGATGCGACCCGCGCCGTCGACCTCGAAGCCGAGCGACGCGGGCTCGAGCGCGCGAATGCCAGCGGCCCAGATGAGATTCGCCGCCGCGATCTGCTGGCCGTCGATCATGACCGCCCCTTCGGAGACGTCCGTCACTTTGGCGCCCAGCCTCACCTCGACGCCCAGACCGCGCAGGCGGGCTGCGGCATAGTCGGAGGTCTCCTCCGAGAAGGACGCGAGCAAGCGCGGCCCGGCCTCCACCAGAATGATCCTGGCCTCGTGCGAATCGATCCGTCGGAAGTCGCGGCGCAAGGTGAAGCGAGCGAGCTCGGCGACGGCGCCCGCCATCTCGACGCCGGTCGGACCGCCGCCGACGATCACCGTGGTGAGCAGGGCTGAGCGCCGCCCGGGACAAGCATAGCTTTCGGCCTCCTCGAAGCTTCGGAGCAACCCGGCACGCAGCCGGCGCGCGTCGCGAATCGATTTCAGGCCGGGCGCATGGCGCGCCCATTCGTCGTGGCCGAAATAGTTGTAGGCGGAGCCGGTGGCGAGAACGAGCGTACCGAACGGGACGTGGCCGCCATCCGCCAACAGCAGGCGACGCCTGGCGTGATCGATGGCTCGGACTTCCCCCATCACGACGTCGATGTTGCGGGCGCGCGAGAGAATGCTCCGTACCGGGCTCGCGATGTCGGCTGGCGACAGGGCAGCCGTCGCGACCTGATAGAGGAGCGGCTGGAACAGATGGTGATTGCGCCGATCGATCACCGTGACGCGGACCGGGCTGCCCGCGAGTTCCTGCGCGCAGGCGAGGCCGCCGAAGCCCGCTCCCACGATCACGACATGCCGTGCGTCGCCGACGGCCGCGGGCGTCCGGTCTACCGAAGGCGCTGGGCCTCGCGGGGTCCTTGGGTCGGGCATTGGCGCTCCTGGGCTGCTCGCCCTGCCAATGCTCCGTCGCGGCATGGGTTGCGGACTGTTCGGACGGCCCGGGAACTCCGTCTGCTCGTGCGCTTACGGGCACAGGCGCCAGACAAGAAAAAACCGACATCCCATCGGCAGGCGCCGTAAGAATGTCGGTTTGCATGGGTGCGCTGAGCGCGCGTTTTGTCGGAATGTGTACCTTAGCGTTCGGAAGATCCGGCAGCGACCTACTCTCCCGTGCCTTGAGACACAGTAC
>NZ_JBQVQG010000032.1:0-57627 GCF_052439685.1 Reyranella sp. | reverse complement strand
CGCCACCACCGCCGCCCGATGGATGCGTGGCCGCCCGCGATTGCTGCGCCCGGCCGCGGGCGGCCTCGCGATTGACCTGCTGCCCGTTGTTGACGCCGCGGATGGCGCCGCCGCCGCGCTGCGCGCCGGCATGGTTCTGGATATTGGGATGTTGCCCGCCGGCGGCGCGGTTCGTGATGTTGGGACGCTGGGCTGCACCTCCCGCCGGGCGATTGGGCAGGTTGGGGCGGGCATTGGCCTGTCCGCCAGCGGGGCGGTTCTCCAGGCGACCGCGGAATTCCTGGCGCTGGTCGGCGCCCGGGCGCACCTGGTTGAAGCGCTCGCGCGTCGCGGGATCGCGATAGGCCACACCCTTGCGGTGGATCGGCTCGTGCTGCCAGCGGCCGTTGTTGATGTTGTTGACGTTGAAGTTGCGGTCGATGTTGACCGCGCGATTGACGTTCACGTTGACGTAGCTGTTGCCGCGTCCCCAGTTCCAGCCGCCGAAGATCGCGCCAGCCGCTGCAATGCCCGCACCGAACATCAGGCCGCGCAGCAGGGCCGAGCCATAGCCGTAGCCGGGCGGTGGCGGGTAGTAAGTGGGCGGATAGGCCGGGTAGGGCCACGTGCCGTAGACGGTGTTGGGATTGTAGGCCGGGACGTAGATCACTTCCGGACTGGCCGGGGCGATGACGATCGTGCGGTCGGCGCCCGATCCCTGCGAGGTGACCGTCTGCTCCTTGCCGCTCTGCAGATTTCCGGCATCGGCCGCCCTGGCGCGCAGGCGCTGGATCGAATCGGCGACATCCTGCTGCTGGGCGATCATCGCGTCGCCAACTTTCTGCATCCAGTCGAGATTGTCGCTGAGCTGGCTGAGGACCTGGGGGAAGGCGACCAGCGACTTCACGCTGACGTCCCAGCTCTTGTCCTTGACGGCAGCCACGGCGGCATCGCCCTTCAGGGCCGGGTTCGCCTTCGACCAGCGGGCGGCCTCGACGACCTCCAGCGGGTAGCTCGCCGCCATCAGCGTCTGCGCGAGCACCGCGTCGGGATAGAGCGCAATTGGCGCCAGCATCTGGTCGAGCTGTTCGGGCGTGAACGGCTTCTTGCTTGTGTCCTGGGCCAGCGCGGCTCGCGAGACGCCGGCCGCGAGCGTGGCGACAAGCGCGGTGATCAGGCTACGACGCTGCATGAAATGTCTCCCCCGACCGCGGCCCGTCACCGATGCGTTGTGCTCTCATGGCAAACTCGGCGCGACCATGAACCATTTGTCCCTTCCGCAGTGCCGCCGCAACAAGAATTGGTTCTCTCGTCGCGGCCAGCCCAAGCCAAGCCGCCGACCGGTCCGGGTTCACAGCCAGTGCGAGCAAACGGATGCGGAGCATCGGTGGCTGAAGCTTCGCCGGCCGTGCGATAAGCCTCCGTCATGACCGTCGCGCTTCTCGTCGTCCTCAAGATCACCGTCACGATCATCATCTTCGGCATCGGTCTCGATTCGACGCTGCACGACGCGGTCCGCCTGTTCCGGCACCCCTTGCTGCTGTTGCGCTCCCTGCTGGCCATGTACGTGCTGGTGCCGTTGGCGGCCGTCGGGCTGGTCATTCTGCTGCCGCTGCCGCCGGGGGCGGAAGCCGGTCTGCTGGTGCTCGCGGTCTCCGCCGGGGCGCCGCTGCTGCCGCGCAAGCTGCTGGGCATCGGTGACGGAGCATACATCTTCAGCCTGGTTGTGGTCTCGTCGGTACTGGCCGTGATCCTCGTGCCGCTGTGGCTGGAGATGCTCGGCCCACTGTTCCCTCGACTGCCGCGCCTTGCGCCGGAGAAGACGGCGCTGGTCCTGGGCGAGTCGTTTTTCCTGCCGCTGCTGGCGGGCATCGCGGTGCGCCGGTTCTTCCCGACGTTTGCGGCATGGGCCGGCGAGCGAGTGGTCGGCCTGGCGGGATTGGCCATGGCGCTGGCGGCCGTCGTGCTGTTGGCCGTGAACTGGCATGTGGTGGTCGAGGTCAAATGGCAGAGTATCGCGGCTCTCGCGCTCCTGATCCTGATGGCCCTGGTCATCGGCCACCTCGTCGGCGGTCCGGAGGAGGAAAACCGCTCGGCGCTCGCTGTCGCCTGCGCCACCCGTCACATCGGCGTCGCGGTGGTCGTTGCGACGTCGCTGCCCGGGGCACGTATTGCCGTCGTGATCTCGATCTACATCGCCATCTCGGTGGCGATTACGCTGCCCTATACGCGGTGGCGTCGGCTGGTCGCGGCCAGACATGAGGCGACGTTGAAATAATCTCGATTGTCCCGCAAAGGGCGGCCGAGACAAACTCCGCCAGGTCATTCGAACGAGGGGAAGAGCTTCATGAGTGTCAGCCAGGCCGAGAAGGCCCGCAAGTTTCGGACGCTCCATGAGAGGCCGGGGGCCTTCGTCATCGCCAATCCCTGGGATGCAGGTTCGGCACGTATCCTGGCGGGGCTGGGCTTCGAGGCGTTGGCGAGTTCCAGCGGTGCCAAGGCTGGCGTGCTGGGTAAGCGTGACGGAAGGGTGACGCGCGACGAGGCGCTGGCCAATGCACGCCTGATCGTGAACGCCACCGACCTGCCCGTGGCCGCCGACCTCGAGAAGGGATTTGGCGATTCTCCTGACGATGCAGCGGAAACGATCCGCCAAGCTGCAGGTGTCGGGCTGGTCGGCGGTTCGATCGAGGATGCGACCGGAAACCCGGACCAGCCGCTGTTCGACATCGAAACGGCCACGGCCCGCATCAAGGCGGCGGTCGATGCAGTGCGTTCGCTGCCGGTGCCATTCGTGCTCTCGGCGCGCGCCGAGGGGTTCCTGCGCGGCAAAGCGGATCTCGCCGACGTGATCAAGCGCCTGCAGGCCTACGAGGCGGCGGGCGCCGATGTCCTGTTCGCCCCGGGCCTGCCCGATCTGGCGTCGGTCAAGAAAGTCTGTGGCGCGCTCCGCAAGCCCTTCAACTTCATGGTCGGCATCAAGGGCAAGTCGTTCAGCAAGGCCGAGCTCGAGGCCGCCGGCGTGAAGCGTATCAGCCTCGCCACCTCGCTCTATCGTGTCGCGATGACGGGCCTCATCGAGGCCGCGACAGAAGTGAAGGAAGAGGGGACCTTCACCTATCTCGACCGGGCGATTCCCACGGGCGACCTCAATGCGTTCATGAAGGAGTAGAGTACGACGATGCTGACCGAAGACGAGATGAAGCGCATCGCAGCCGAGGAACGCTATCGCCATTCGATCCGCAAATCTCTGGAAGAGGAGTCCGCGCGGCCCGCGGCCGACCCGCCGCCACCGCCTCCACCGCCGGGTTTCGGCGCCAAACTCTACGAATTCCTGAACAGCTCCGTGGGAATGTGGCTGCTGTCGTCGGTCGTCCTGACCGGCGGCGCCGCCTTCCTGCAGCAGGTGCAGCACCAGCATGAGATCTCACTGAAGAATCAGGCGGACCTGACCAGCCACCGCTTCGAGATCGAGCACCGGTTGGACGGGATGAGTTTCCTGCTTCGTCGTGCGGTCACGGTCGGGGACGCCAAGGCGGCCTTGGGCGGCGTCTTCAAGAGCGCGATCCCGGTCGCGCCGGAACTGCAGAACCGCAGCCTCGCCTCACTTTATCTCTCCATCTATCCGCTGCTCGCCGGCACGGAAAAGCAGAAGACGAACAAGGCCTACCATATCGTCAAGGAACTCGAGGACGTCGAATTGATGCTGCAGCCGCTGCCCGACAGCAAGCCGCTGGACGACGCCCAGCGTGCCCAGATCACCAAGTTGATGACGGCGATCCAGCAGCTCAAGTTCGATGACGGAAAGTAAGCGTCAGGCTTTGTCGACGGCGCCACCGCTGTCGACCCAGTCCTTGAAGGCGCCGAGGTTGAAGACGTTGGCGTATCCGAAATCCTTCAGCACCTTGCCGCTGAGGGCCGAGCGGCCACCGGAGGCGCAGTAGACGATCACCGTCTTGGCCTTGTCGAAGGCCTTGTCGTGGGCGGGCGACTCGGGGTCGGCGCGAAATTCCAGCATGCCGCGCGAGACATGGACCGCGCCCGCGACCTTGCCGCTGTTCGCGACCTCGGCCGCGTCGCGCACGTCGACGACCAGCGTGTTGCCCTTGGCGATCATCTCCTTGGCGTCGGCCGGCGTGACCCGCGGCACGGCCGCATTGGCCGCTTCGATCAACTGCTTGACGCTCGTGGGCATGAGATTCCTCCCTGGGATTGAAGTGGAGGGGGAGCCTAGCATGGCGCGCTGGTCGCCCACCGCTGTTTGTCTGAGGCCGCGTCGGGTTCATAGTGTCGACGGTTCGTGAGGGAGTTGAAACATGAGTACCAGTGACATCACGCGCGTGCCCAATCCGCGGGTGCCGGCCAAGTCTTCGGTTGCGGTCTACCGCCTGCCGGGTGGCGGCGGCTTCCTGTGGGGCGTGGCGACCTCGCCCGATCGCACGCAGGACATCCGCGTCCAGACCTTGGGCGCGCTGGGTGTCATCGACGGCTATCTCAAGGACGCCGGTCTCGACCGGACGCGCATCGTGAAGGCGGAAATCGTTGTCACCGACCACGACAACAAGCCGGCCTTCGACGAGGCCTGGGCGACCTGGATGCCGGCCAACCACGGCCCGGTCCGCTCGTTCGTGCAGTCGGTCATGCCCGAAGGCGACCTGATCGAGATCATCATCACGGCGGCGCTCTAGGAGGGGGCGAGGGCGAGCAGCAAAGGCGAGTTGCCAGCCCCATTTCTTTCCGCGATGAAGTTCGGATGGATACAATCGTCGCCCCCGTGCCGCAGGTTCGCACAGCCACTGAACATTTCGACGTGCTGATCGTCGGCGCCGGCCTTTCGGGCATCGGCGCCGCCTGGCATCTGCAGAAGAACTGTCCGGCCAAGAGCTACGCGATCCTCGAGGGGCGGGGCGCGAGCGGCGGGACCTGGGACCTGTTCCGCTACCCCGGCGTGCGCTCGGACTCCGACATGTACACGCTGGGCTACCGCTTCCGGCCGTGGAAAGACGCCAAGGCGATCGCCGATGGGCCGGCGATCCTGAGCTACATCCGCGAGGTTGCGAGCGATCACGACATCGATCGCCACATCCGCTACGACCATCGCGTCGTGGGTGCCTCGTGGTCGACGCCTGACGCCAGATGGACCGTCGAGATCGAGCGCGGCGGGGAGCGCGTGTTCCTGTCGTGTGGCTTTCTGTGGATGTGCAGCGGCTACTACCGTTACGAGGCGGGGTATCTGCCGGACTTCCCCGGCATCGACGGCTTCAAGGGCAGGGTCGTCCATCCGCAGCATTGGCCGCAGGATCTCGACTATGCCGGCAAGAAGGTCGTGGTGATCGGCAGCGGTGCCACCGCGGTGACGGTGGTGCCGTCGATGGCCGAGACCGCCGGTCACGTCACCATGCTGCAGCGCTCGCCGACCTACGTGGTGGCGCGTCCGGCGCAGGATCCGTTCGCCAACAAGATGCGGCGCCGGCTGCCGCTCAAGCTCGCCTATATGGCGACGCGCTGGAAGAACGTGCTGATGGGCATGTATTTTTACCAGATGTGCAAGCGCAAGCCGGAGAAGGTGAAGAGCCTGATCCTGGGCGGCGTGCGCCAGATGCTGGGGCCGGACTACGACGTCGCCACGCATTTCACGCCGAAATACAATCCCTGGGACCAGCGGCTCTGCCTGGTGCCCGACGCGGATCTGTTCCGCGCCATCCGCAAGAAGAAGGCGTCGGTGGTCACCGACACGATCGAGACGTTCACGGAGAAGGGCATCAAGCTCAAGTCGGGCGCCGAGCTCGAAGCCGACGTGGTGGTGACCGCGACCGGCCTTGTGGTGCAACCGCTGGGCGGCGCGAAGCTGGTGGTCGACGGCAAGCCGGTGAAGCCGTCCGATACGATGATCTACAAGGGCATGATGTATTCCGACGTGCCCAACCTCGCCGCGGTATTCGGCTACACCAATGCATCCTGGACGCTGAAGGCCGACCTGGTCTGCGAATATGTCTGCCGCTTGCTGAACTACATGGACCGTAAGGGCTTCAAACAGGCAACGCCGCACAACAGCGACCCGGCCCTCACGGAGGAGCCGTGGGTCAACTTCTCGTCCGGCTACATCCAGCGCGCCCTGCCGCACCAGCCCAAGCAGGGCAGCAAGCGGCCGTGGAAACTCTACCAGAACTACGTGCTCGACCTGATCACGCTGCGCCACGGCTCGCTACGCGACAAGGCGATGGTGTTCACGAAGTAGTATCTCAACTGATGGAAACCTCGACCGAGCCGAACGGGCCGAAATCGGCCACATAGGTTTCGCCGGGCTTGGGCGCCAGCATGCCGGTCAGCGTACCGGTGCTCACCATCTGGCCTTCCTTCATGCCGACGCCGGTGCGCGACAGTTCGTTGGCGAGCCAGGTGAGGGGGACCATGGGATGGTCCAGCGCGGCCCCAGCCGTTCCCTTGCGGCGCAGGCGACCATCTGAGGAGAGGGTCGCCTCCTGCCCCGCGATGTCGCGGTTTCGCCAGTCTTCGATTGCGGGACCGTGGATGATCGTGCCGGAGCCGGCGCCGTCGGCCAGGATCGCCGGCAGCGGCGGAAATAACGCGTCGTGGATGAAGCGGCATTCCGCCAGTTCCAGTCCGGCATGGAGGGAGGCGACCGCATCGGTCACTTCCTCCAGCGTGTATGGCTTATCTCTGGGCGGCAGGTCGCGGCCGAGCTTCGCCTGGTACTCGACCTCGGGGATCGGGCTGGCGAGCCTGGCGTGAACGGCGGTGTGCGGCGTTTCGACCACGAAATAGACGCGACCGTAAATCGGTGAATCCGTCCGCAGCGCCTGCTGCATCTCCTCTTTCATCGCCGCGATCTTCCAGCCCAGCACCGGCCAGCCCAAATCCTCGGCGACCATGCCGGCGATCTTGTATGCCGTCGCCTTGTCGGGCGGCACGAGATGCGGGGCGAGGCCGCTCTGGCTGCGCTGTTCGCGGCGCAGGGCGGCGAGGAGGCGGGCGAGTTCCCGTTGCGCGGTCATGTCCATCGGTGTTCCCTAGCAGAAAGCGGAGGAGACGAGATGCGGACGCAGGCGGAAAAGGGACGGGTGTTTCGCGAGCTGCACGAGCGGCCTAGCCTGCTGCTCCTGCCGAATCCATGGGACGCGGGCACGGCGAAACTGCTGCAGTCGCTGGGCTTCGAGGCGCTGGCCACGACCAGCCTCGGCATGTCGAATGCGCTGGGACGCGTCGACGGCGACAATTCCGTGAGCCGCGGCGAGCTGCTGGAGAACTGCCGCGTGATCGCGGGCGCCACCGACCTGCCAGTGAATGCCGATCTCGAGAACGGCTATGCCGACGATCCGAAGGAGGCCGCGACCATTCTGCGGGATGCGGCTGCGGTCGGCATCGTCGGCGGTTCGATCGAGGATTGGAGCGGCGAGCGAATCTACGACTTCAACCACGCCGTGGAGCGCGTCGCGGCGGGCGCCGAGACGGCGCGTTCGCTGGACGTGCCGTTCACCTTTACCGCCCGGGCAGAGAACCTGATCCGCGGCGTGAAGGATCTCGACGACACGATCCGGCGCCTTCAGGCCTTCGAGAAGGCCGGCGCCGACGTTCTCTATGCGCCGGGCCTCCACGATCTTGCGACGATGCGCATCGTGGCCTCCGAGGTGACGAAGCCGCTGAACGTGGTGATGAGCGCCGGCGATCCCGACCTGACGGCCGAGCAGATCGCGGCGACCGGCGTGAAGCGCATCAGCGTCGGCGGCGCCCTCTCCCGTCTTGCCCTGGCGGCCTTCATGAAGGGGGCGAAGGAGATGAAGGCCGGCAGTTTCCACTGGATGCGCGATACGATGCCGACCAGTGAGCTCAAGAAGGTGTTCTCACCGACATGAAGCGTAAGACTAAGGCCGGCTCCGCGATCCCCGCTCCGGGCGAGGGCAAGCGCGGTGCGGAGGGGCATCTCGGCTATCTGATGCGGCAGGCTCATGCGGCGCTGCGGGGAGCGATGGAGAAGGCGTTGGCCGATCTCGACGTCACGCCGCCACAGTTCGCGGTGCTGACCATGGTCGTGAACTATCCCGGCATCTCTGGCGCGGAGCTTGCTAGGCTTACCTTCCTGACGCCGCAGACGATCAACGTGATCGTCCGCAATCTGGTCAGGGCGGAACTGGTCGGGAAGACGGCCGACGCCGTGCACGGCCGCATCCTGCAGCTCCATGCGACGCCACGGGGCGAGGCTCTGTTGAAGCGGTGCCGGGCACGGGTGATGGCAGTGGAGGGACGGCTGCTGGCGCTCCTGGACCGCGACGAGGAGCAGGTCGTGCGGCGCTGGCTGGTGGATGTCGGCAACAAATTGTCTGGGGAAGGGTGAGAAGGCCGCGTGCACGCGGTTGTGGGAAGTGTAACATAATGGTCATGAACCGCCTGTAGCTGCAGGCGTTCGACAGGGGTTGGAAGACCAGGGGGATTAACGAAATGATCGATCGCACCATCTTCAGGCGCGCCGCGCTGGCGGGCGCCGCCGCACTCGCCATGGTCGGCCTCGCGTCGCCGGCCTTCGCGCAAAAAACGAAGCTCACCGTCTACACCGCGCTGGAGAACGACCAGCTCGGCCCGTTCAAGAAGGCCTTCGAGGCCGACAATCCCACCATTGAAATCGCCTGGGTGCGCGATT
Organism: Reyranella sp.; assembly: GCF_052439685.1. Classification (GTDB taxonomy): domain Bacteria; phylum Pseudomonadota; class Alphaproteobacteria; order Reyranellales; family Reyranellaceae; genus Reyranella. The sequence goes on along the minus strand of NZ_JBQVQG010000032.1, from coordinate 48,992 downwards.
CCACGGGTGTCGTCGCCGCCAAGCTGATGGCCGAGAAGGACAATCCCCGCGCCGACATCATCTGGGGCCTCGCCGCCTCGAACGTCGGCCTGATGGCCTCGATGGGCATGCTGGAGCCTTATACGCCGGCCGGTGCCACGGCCCTCAACCCGATGTTCCTGAGCGGCAAGTCGCCCCAGACCTGGGTCGGCATGGACGCCTATCTTTCGCTGGTCTGCTTCAATACGGCCGAGGGCAAGAAAGCCAACAAGCCGGTTCCCACCAGCTGGGCCGACCTGATCAAGCCCGAATACAAGGACTCGATCGTGATGCCGAACCCGGCCTCGTCGGGCACGGGCTATCTCACCGTTGCGGCCTGGCTGCAGATCATGGGCGAGGAAGCCGGCTGGAAGTACATGGATGCGCTCCACCAGAACATCGCGCAGTACATCCACTCGGGCTCGGCGCCCTGCGTCCAGGCGGCGAAGGGCGAGCGCCTGATCGGCATCGGTCTGGACACGCGCGGCGCCTCGGAGAAGACCAAGGGCGCGCCGATCGAGCTCGTGATCCCGAAGGAAGGACTGGGCTGGGAGCTCGAGGTCACCGCGATCGTCAAGGGCACCAAGAACCTCGACGCTGCCAAGAAGCTCGCCGACTGGGCCGCCACCAAGAAGGCCAACGAGCTCTACGCCAAGACCTATCCCATCGTCGCCTATCCGGGCGTCGCCGTCACGCCGCCGAACTATCCGCCGAACCTCGAGAAGGTGATGGTGAAGAACGACGTCGAGTGGATGGCCAAGAACCGCGACCGCATCCTGGCGGAGTGGACGAAGCGCTACGACGGCAAGTCCGCCCCGAAGGCCAAGTGACACGTAGAGCGTGTCATCCCGAGCGTTGCGAGGGATCTTCTATGAGTCGTAAGGATCCTTCGCTTCGCTCAGGATGACAGTGGCTGCCATGGCGAACTACCTCGAGGTCCGCAACCTCTCCAAGCGGTTCGGTGACTTCTCGGCTCTCGGCGACGTCTCGCTCGACGTCGTCGAGGGCGAGTTCGTCTGCTTCCTCGGCCCGTCGGGCTGCGGAAAGACGACGCTCCTGCGGGCCATTGCCGGGCTCGATCCGCAGACCTCGGGCACCATCCGCCAGAAGGGGCGGGACGTCTCGGCGCTGCCGCCGGCTCAACGCGACTTCGGCATCGTCTTCCAGTCCTATGCGCTGTTTCCCAACCTCAGCGTGGCCGACAATGTCGGCTACGGGCTGGTGAACCGGCGCCAGAACAGGGGGGCGATTACCAAGCGGGTCGCCGAACTGCTGTCATTGGTCGGCCTGCCCGATGCCGGCCTGAAATACCCGGCCCAGCTTTCGGGCGGCCAGCAGCAGCGCGTCGCCCTGGCGCGGGCCCTCGCGACCTCGCCCGGCCTGCTGCTGCTCGACGAGCCTCTGTCGGCCCTCGACGCGCGAGTCCGCCTGCGCTTGCGTCACGAGATCAAGGCGCTGCAGCGGACGCTCGGCGTCACGACGATCATGGTGACGCACGACCAGGAGGAGGCGCTGACCATGGCCGACCGCATCGTGGTCATGAATCACGGCGCCATCGAGCAGGTCGGCACGCCCCAGGAAATCTACCGCCGGCCCTCCACCGCCTTCGTGGCCGACTTCGTGGGCTCGATGAATTTTCTGGCAGGCACGCTGATGGCGCCTGACAGGGTGCGGGTTGCCGGCGTCGATTTCGCCTGTCCCGTCCAGGATGGGCTGGCACCCGGCCAGAAGGTGAGCCTCTGCATTCGGCCTGAGGACGTGCGTGTGCGCGACCTTCAGGCCGACATCGCCAACCGCGTGCCGGTCGAGGTGGCGGAGCTGGATTTCGTCGGCGCCTTCTGCCGCGCGACCCTGAAGGCGCGGGCGGCCTCCGACATTGCGGTGATGGCCGATTTCTCCAGCAACCTGATCCGCGACCTAGGCGTCGACATCGGCACGAAGCTCGACATCGCCCTGCCGCCCGACCGGCTCAGGGTCTTCGCCTGATGGCGATCCCCGCGTGAGTCTCGTGGTTCCCGGACTGAAGGTCGGCCTGTCGCGCGACGACCTGACGATGCGCGCCGGCGTCGTCCTGCTGGCGGGTGTCCTGCTGGTCATGGTGGGGCTGCCGCTCTGGTCGCTGCTCGCCAAGGGTTTCGAGGATCGCGACGGCAAGTTCATCGGGCTCGCCAACTACGTCTCTTATTTCTCCACACCGGCTCTCTTCCAGTCGGCGCTGAACAGTCTGGAGGTCGCGTCGATCACCACCGTGATCGTCGTGCCGCTGGCCTTTCTCTACGCCTATGCGTTGACGCGTACGGTGCTGCCGATGCGCTGGCTCTTCCAGGGTATCTCTCTGATCCCGATCTTCGCGCCGTCGCTGCTGCCGGGCATCGCGCTGATCTACCTGTTCGGCACGCAGGGCTTCTTCAAGGCGTTGCTGGGCGGCGGCTCGATCTACGGCATCGACGGCATCGTGATCGCGCAGGTCTTCTACTGTTTTCCCCATGCCACGCTGATTCTGACGACCGCGCTCGCGACCGCCGACGCGCGCCTCTACGAGGCGGCGGACGTGCTGGGCGCTTCCAAGCGCCGGATCTTCTTCACCGTGACCCTGCCCGGCGCGAAGTACGGCCTGATCAGCGCCGCGCTGGTCGTGTTCACTCTGGTGATGACCGATTTCGGCATCGCCAAGGTGATCGGCGGAAACTTCAACGTGCTGGCGACCGACGTCTACAAGAAGGTCATCGGCCAGCAGGATTTCTCCATGGGCGCCGTGGTCGGCATGGTGCTGCTGGCGCCGGCGGCGCTCGCGTTCCTCGTCGACCGGCTGGTGCAGCGCAAGCAGGTGGCGCTACTGACCGCGCGCGCGGTGCCGCTTGTGCCGCGGCCGAAGTTCGCGCGCGACCTCTTCTTCACCCTGTTCTGCCTGTTGGTGTCGGCGGCCATCCTCGCCATACTCGGCATGGCGATCTGGGGCTCCCTGATCAAGTACTGGCCCTACAATCTCAGCCTTACGTTGGACAATTACGACTTCGCCAACTTCGACGCCAATGGCTGGGACTCCTATTGGAACTCGGTGCGCATGGCGCTGGGGGCGGCGGTGTTCGGAACGGTGCTGATGTTCACCGGCGCCTGGCTGAACGAGAAGACACGCGGCTTCGGCGCGATGCGCGGGATCGTGCAGTTTCTGGCGTTCCTGCCGATGGCGGTGCCCGGCCTCGTGCTGGGCCTCGGCTACATCTTCTTCTTCAATGCCCCCAACAATCCGCTCAACTTCCTCTACGCCACCATGGGCATCCTGGTGCTGAACACGGTGGCGCACTTCTACACGGTGGGCCATCTCACGGCGACGACGGCGCTGAAACAGATCGATCCGGAGTTCGAGGCGGTGTCCGCCTCATTGAAGGTGCCGATCTGGAAGACGTTCGCACGGGTGACGGCGCCGATCTGCCTGCCGGCGATCCTCGACATCGCCATCTACCTGTTCGTCAACGCCATGACGACCGTCTCGTCGGTGATCTTCCTCTACGCCCCCGACACCAAGCTCGCCTCGGTGGCCGCGGTGAACATCGAGGAGGCGGGGACGACCGCTGCCGCGGCGGCGCTCTGCGTCGTGATCGTGCTCACGTCCGCCGCGGTGAAGGCGGCCCACCTGATCGCCGACCGCTTCCTGTTCGCCCGTCTGCAGGTGTGGCGGCGACGCTGATTTCGCGCGAACATCGCGCCATGAAGCAACTTCGAATTCCGGCCGTCTACATGCGCGGCGGCACCAGCAAGGGCGTGTTCTTCCTGGCGCACGACCTGCCGTCCGATCCCGCGGCGCGCGACCGGCTGCTGCTGCGTGTGATCGGCAGTCCGGACCGCTATGGCAAGCATACCGATGGCATGGGCGGTGCGACCTCCAGCACCAGCAAGGTGGTGATCCTGTCGAAATCGGAGCGCGAGGGCTGCGACATCGACTATCGCTTCGGCCAGGTCGCGATCGATGCGCCGGTCATCGACTGGTCGGGCAATTGCGGCAACCTCAGTGCCGCGGTCGGTCCGTGCGCGCTGGGCATGGGCCTGGTCGAGGGGCCCCCGGATGGCATCGCGACCGTGCGGATCTGGCAGGCCAATATCGGGAAGATGATCGTGAACCACGTGCCCATGCAGGGCGGTGAGGTTCAGGAACTGGGCGACTTCGAATTGGACGGCGTGGCATTTCCGGCCGCCGAGGTGAGGGTCGAGTTCCTCGATCCCGCCGCCGACGAGGAGGGCGGTGACGGCGCAGGTGGTGGCGCTATGTTCCCGACCGGCAATCGCATCGACCTGCTGGACGTGCCGGGCGTCGGCAAGCTCGAGGCGACGCTGATCAATGCCGGCAACCCGACAATCTTCGTCGATGCCGCAAGCCTCGGGCTCGAGGGCACGGAGCTGCAGGGCGATATCAACGGCGACAAGGAATTGCTGAAGCGAGTGGAAGCCGTTCGCGCGCTCGGTGCCGTCGCGATGGGGCTCGTCGCCACGTCGCAGGAGGCGACGCAGAAGCGGCCGCACACGCCCAAGCTCGCGTTCGTGGCCAGGCCCGCCGCCTACACCGCGTCCGACGGCAAGCACATCGAGGCCGGCGATATCGACCTGCTGGCCCGCATCTTCTCGATGGGCGTGTTGCATCACGCGATGACCGGCACCGGCGCGGTCGCCATCGCCGCCGCCGCCGCGATCCCCGGCACGATCGTGAGCCGCGTGGCTCCGGCGGGAGCCGACGGCCGCGTCCGCTTCGGCCATCCCTCGGGTACACTGAACGTCGGCGCCGAAGCCCGCGAGGAGGGCGGTCAGTGGACCGTCAGCAAAGTCATGATGAGCCGCTCCGCCCGCCGCTTGATGGAGGGCTGGGTGCGGGTGCCGGGCGACTAACGTCAGCTCTCGTTGCGCCAGAAGCCGAGGAGGAAGCGGCGTCCCGTGCCGGCGTTCTGGCCGGCTTGCTCGTTGATCTCTGACAAGGTCGCCCCATGGCGGGCCATCCAGCGAGTGAGGACGCGTTTGCCGACCCAGCCGATCACGAGGAAGCTGCCGAAGTAGAGGATGGCGGTATAAAGCGCTGTCACGGGTGCGAGCATAGGCCAGGCGGGCGATGAAGTCAGATGTCGTGGTGATCGGGGGCGGGGCGATGGGATCATCCGTCGCCTATCATCTGAAATCCGATCCTTCTTTTGCGGGGACGGTGACCGTGGTCGAGCGCGATCCGGCCTATACGCGCGCTTCGTCGGCGCTGTCGGCGAGCTCGATCCGGCAGCAGTTCTCGACGCCGCTCAACATCCATCTGTCGCGTTACGGGATCGGTTTCCTGCGTCGGGCGCACGAATTGCTGGGCGTCGATCTCGGTCTGCGGGAGCCCGGCTACCTGTTCCTCGCGAGCCCGGCCGGGGAGGGGGTATTGCGGGCGAACCATGCCGTTCAGAAGAGCGAGGGCTGCGCGGTCGAACTGCTCGATCCGGCGGGCTTGAAGGCCCGCTTTCCCTGGATCTCGGAGGAGGGGCTGGCGCTCGCGTCGCACGGCACGGCCAATGAAGGCTGGTTCGACGGGCCGTCGCTGATGCAGGGGTTCCGGCGGACCGCGCGCGATCTTGGGGCGACGTACATTGCTGATGAGGTCGTCTCGTTCGATGCCGGCGGCGTCGATCTGAAGGACGCCGGCCGGCTGGAGGCGCGCACCGTCGTGCTGGCGGCGGGGCCCTGGTCCGGCGAGGTGGCGGCGCGGTCCGGCATCGCGCTGCCGGTGGAGCCGCGCCGGCGCTCCGTGTTCGTGTTCGACGTCCGCGAGGCGCCGGGTCTGACGCCGCTTACGATCGATCCCTCGGGCACTTGGTTCAGGCCAGAAGGGCGGTTCTACATCGCCGGCACGACGCCGGCCGAGGGCAACGATGCGCCCGGCGCGCCGCTCGAGGTCCAGCACCAGGAGTGGGACGACATCGTCTGGCCGGCCCTTGCGGCTCGCGTGCCCGCCTTCGAGGCGGCCAAGGTCGTGAACTCCTGGGCGGGCTATTACGAGTACAACACGTTCGACCAGAACGGCATCGTCGGGCGCCATCCGAGGGTCGAGAACCTGATCTTCGCCACGGGCTTTTCCGGCCACGGCATCCAACAGTCTCCCGCGGTGGGGCGCGCCGTCGCCGAACTGATCGTGCACGGGGATTACCGAACGCTCGATCTCAATACTTTTGGTTATGACCGCCTTGAATCGGGCCGGCCTATCCGCGAACTCAACGTCGTGTGATACTCGCAGCCTCATCCGAGGAGAGTGACGTGCCCGATCAAGCGCTGGTGAATTCCGATTTGCAGTCCGCCCTGACGGAGGCCAAGCAGGCCTATATCGACCGCAATCCGAGGAGCTTCAGCCGCCACCAGGATGCCTGCGTCGCCATGCCGGGCGGCAACACCCGCACGACGCTTCACAATTCGCCGTTCCCGCTCACGGTGGTGCGCGGCGCGGGCTGCAAACTGTGGGATGCGGACGGCCACGAATATATCGACGTGCTGGGCGAATACACCGCCGGCATCTACGGCCACTCCCATCCGGTGATCCGCAAGGCGATCGACAGGGCGCTCGACCATGGCTGGAACTTCGCTGGCCGCAACGAGAGCGAAAGCAAGCTCGCCAAGCTCGTGGTCGACCGCATGCCGTCGATCGATCTGGTGCGCTTCACCAACTCCGGCACCGAGGGCAACGTGATGGCCCTCGCGGGCGCGCGCGTCTTTGCCCAGCGCAAGGGCCGCACCAAGGCCACCAAGGTGATGGTCTTCCACGGCGGCTATCACGGCGGCGTGCTCTACTTCGTGAGCGGCGGCTCGCCTGTGAACATGCCGTACGAATACATCGTGGCGCCGTACAACGACGTCGAAGGCACCCGTGCGCTGCTCGCCAAGCACGGCGAGGAGCTGTTCGCCGTGCTGCTCGAGCCGATGCAGGGCAGCGGCGGCTGCCTGCCGGGTAATCTCGACTTCCTGCAGATGGTTCGCAGCGAGACCAAGGCGCGCGGCATCACCATGATCTTCGACGAGGTCATGACCTCGCGCCTGTCGCCGGGCGGCCTGCAGGAGAAGACCGGCGTGATCCCGGACATGACGACGCTCGGCAAGTATATCGGCGGCGGCATGTCGTTCGGCGCCTTCGGCGGCCGGCGCGACATCATGGAGCTGTTCGATCCGACCAAGCCCGATTCGCTGCCGCACGCCGGCACGTTCAACAACAACGTGCTCACCATGGCCGCGGGCGTCGCGGGCTATGGCGAGGTCTATACGCCCGAGGCGGCGAAGGAACTCAACGACCGCGGCGACAGGATCCGCGAGCGGCTGAACGCCATCTGCAAGAAGGCCGGCGTGGAGTTCCAGTTCTCGGGCATCGGCTCGATGATGACGGCGCATGCCACGACACGGCCGATCAAGAGTGCGGCCGATCTCGCATCGAGCAACCAGGACGCCAAGGAGCTGTTCTATTTCGACATGGTGGCGGCCGGAATCTGGATCGCCCGTCGCGGTTTCGTCGCGCTCAACATCATGATCGGCGACGCCGAGGGCGACCGCTTCGTGGCGGCGGTCGAGGAGTTCGTTTCGGCGCGAAAGGCCCTTTTGAAAGCGTCGTAACGGCTTACACTGGGGGAATGACCAGGAGCCAGGACTTCCCCCAGCCGGTCGCGGGCACCGTGGTGCCGCGCTTCGGCGACGTCGCCACCTTCATGCGCCTGCCGCTGTTCCGCGACCCGGCGGAGGTCGAGATCGGCATGGTGGGCGTGCCGTGGGATGGCGGCACGACCAACCGTCCCGGTGCGCGGCATGGCCCGCGCCAGATGCGCGACCTCTCCACCATGATGCGGCGCATTCATCATGTGACCGGCATCGCGCCCTACGAGCTGGCACGGTGCGGCGATCTCGGCGACGCGCCGGTCAATCCCGCCAGCCTCGACGATTCGCTCGACCGCATCGAGAAGCACTATGCGAGGCTCCATGCCGCCGGCGTGGTGCCGCTGTCGGCGGGCGGTGACCACCTGATCACGTTGCCGATCATGCGCGGCATCCGCAAAGGGCTGCCGCCGCTCGGCATGGTCCATTTCGACGCCCACAGCGATACCTGGGACAGCTATTTCGGCGGCTTCAAGTACACGCACGGCACGCCGTTCCGCCGCGCCGTGGAGGAGGGGCTGCTCGACCCCAGGCGCGTGGTCCAGATCGGCATTCGCGGCTCGCTCTACAAGGCCGACGACAACCAGTGGGCCCTCGACCAGGGCATGAGGGTCATCACCATCGAGGAATATTTCGACCTCGGCGTCGAGAAGGTGATCGGGGAGGCCCGCCGGGTCGTCGGCACCGGCCCGACCTATGTGAGCTTCGACGTCGACGGCCTCGACCCGGCTTACGCGCCGGGCACCGGCACGCCCGAGATCGGCGGCTACACCCCGCACGAGGCCCAGCGCATGCTGCGCGGCCTGCGTGGCCTCGACCTGGTCGGCGGCGACGTCGTCGAGGTCTCGCCGCCCTTCGACATGAGCGGCAACACGGCGCTCGTGGGCGTCACGATGATGTGGGAGATCCTCTGCCTGCTCTCCGAATCGGTGGCGAAGCGCAAGGGGCGGATCTGACCCGTTGCTCCTGCGGGGGATGGCGTCTGTCCGCGTGACGGCGCTATCCTCGGAGTATGTGCGCCTTTTTCCTGAGCCTTCTCCTGGCCTTCGTCGCCGCGTCCGCCTCGGCACAGCCGGTGCCGCGATGGCTGACCCTGCCGCCCACGCCCACGCTGCCGCCCGCTGTGAGCAGCGGCCTTGCGCCGGTCAACGGCATTTCGATCTGGTACGCGACCTTCGGGAGCGGGCCGCCGGTGATCCTGCTGCACGGCGGGCTCGCCAACTCGAACTATTGGGGCCACCAGGTTCCCGAGCTGGCGAAGAGCCACCGGGTGATCGTCATGGACAGCCGCGGCCACGGGCGCAGCACGCGCGATGCCCGGCCTTACGGCTACGCGCTGATGGCCTCGGATGTGCTGGGACTGATGGACCATCTCGGCGTGCCGCAGGCCGCCGTGGTCGGCTGGAGCGACGGCGCCATCATCGGGCTCAGCATGGCCATGTCCCATCCGCAGCGCGTGTCGCGCCTCTTCGCTTTCGCCGCCAATTCCGATCCCGGCGGCGTCAAGGACGTGAACAAGAGCCCCGTGTTCATGGACTTCATCGCCCGCGGCCAGAAGGAGTACGAGGCGCTCTCGGCCACGCCGCGCGAGTACAAGAAGTTCGTCGAGGAGATCGGCACCATGTGGGCGACGCAGCCCAACTGGACGGCCGCCGATCTCGGCGGCATCAAGGTCCACACCTGGATCGTCGACGCCGACCACGACGAGGCGATCAAGCGCGAGAACACCGAATTCATGGCGGGAGCGATCCCGAATGCCGGGCTGCTGCTGCAGCCGGAAGTGAGCCACTTTTCCATGCTCCAAGCGCCGCAGCAGTTCACCGACGACGTGAAGCGCTTCCTCGACCGCAAGTGGGAGTGACCCTCGATCGCATACTCGTTCCGACCCTGCGTCCCGGCGGCATCGTCAGGCCACGTAACCGAAATAAACGAAATAATCGAAACAATCGAAGCCAATGTCGCACCCCCGGCGAGCGGGTGCCGAACTTGCAGGTGCCATGCGCCTAGGCGGCCAGTTCCAGGATCTCCTTCACCTCGGCGGGCGTCGGGATCGGGCGCGGATTGCGCGGCACCCAGGGCGTGCCCATCGCCTGCTGGGCGATGCGGTCGAACTGCTCGCGGCCGATCTTCACGTCGGACAGGTGCCGCGGCATGTCGAGGCCGCGGATGAAGCGGTCGAGCACGTCGCCCGCGTCCTCGCCGGGATGGCCCATCGCGTTGGCGATCAGCGCCTGACGCTCGGCATTGGCCGGCTTGTTCCAGCGCATCACCCACGGCAGCATGATGCAGGAGGTGTGGCCGTGCGGCACGTCGAACACGGCGCCCAGCACGTAGCCGATGCCGTGGCTGGCGCCCATCGGCACGCCGGCGGCGATGCCGGTCATGGAGAGCCATGAACCGGTCTGGCAGTCGAGACGGGCAGCCATGTCCGAAGGATCGGCCTTCACCCGGGACAAGCCACGGGCAAGCAGGGAGAGACCATGCAGCGACGAGGCATTGCTGTACTCGGTCGATTCGTTGGAGCAGACGCCTTCGACGCAGTGATCGACGGCGCGGATGCCGGTCGAGAGCAGGAGCCACATCGGCGTGTGGCGCGTCACCTCGGGGTCGAGGATAACGGCCTGCGGGATGGTGAGGGGATGGCGGAACATCTCCTTTACCTTGGTGCCCTCGTTGGTGACGCCGGCGATCGCGGAGAACTCGCCGGCCGAGAGGGTGGTGGGGATCGAGATCTGGCGTACGGTCGGCGGCTTCACGTCCGCGTGGCCACGGATCCGGTCCATGTCTTCGGGTGTGCGGACGTCGTTCGACAGGCAGAGCTGGACGGCCTTGGCGGCATCGGTGATCGAGCCGCCGCCCAGGGTGACGATCAGATCGGCGCCGGCCTCTCGGGCCTGTTCGGCCGCCGCGACCACGGCGGCGCGCGGCGAATGGGCCGGCATCCGATCGAAGGTGCCGGCGCACTTGTTGCCGAGCGCGCGGCGCAGCTTCTCGATCTCGTCGGTCTCGCGGTTGAGCGTCCCGCTCACCATCAGGAAGACGCGCTTTGCGCCCTGACGCTCGACCAGTTCCGCGACGGCCTCGGCGGCGGGCCGGCCGAAGACCACTTCTTCCATCTTGCTGAAAACGACGCCGCCCGAAGCAGTCATGCTCATCTCCCTGTATTTTGCTATCGTGGCTGCGAAAACAGGCAAGGGAAAGCATGACCGGGACACGGGATGGCGCGATCACCCGCGCAGAGAAATATTTCGACGATGGCGGCTTCCTCGAGGAACTGCAGCGCCGGGTAGCCATCCCGACGACCAGCCAGGAGCAGGGCTCGATGCCCGCGCTCCAGCAATATGTCTCCGGCGAGATGACCGAATCGCTGCAGAAGCTCGGCTACGAGTGCACGGTCCTGCCCAATCCGCGCAGCGAATACGGCCCGTTCCTGATCGCCCGCCGGGTCGAGGATCCCGCCAGGCCGACCGTGCTGACCTACGGCCATGGCGACGTGATTCGCGGCCAGGAGGAGCAGTGGCGCACCGGCCTCTCGCCCTGGAAAATCGTGATCGAGGGCGACAAGATGTATGGCCGCGGCACGGCCGACAACAAGGGCCAGCACACGATCAACATCGCGGCGCTGGCCTGCGTCATGCAGGAGCGCGGATCGCTGGGCTTCAACTCGACGATCCTGATCGAGACCGGCGAGGAGACGGGCTCGCCCGGCCTGGCGGATTTCTGCAAGACCAACAAGGAAGCCCTCAAGGCCGACGCCCTGATTGGTTCCGACGGCCCGCGGCTCGACCATCGCCGGCCGACCATCTTCGGCGGCACGCGCGGCACGCTGAACTTCAACCTCAAGCTCACGATGCGCGAGGGCGGTCATCACTCGGGCAACTGGGGCGGCCTGCTGGCCAATCCCGGCATCATCATGGCCCATGCGCTGGCGACCATCACCGACGAGCGCGGGCAGATCAAAGTCCCGGAGTGGCGGCCCAAGACGCTGACCAACTCGATCCGCGCGGCGCTGGCCGACGCCCATGTCGATGCCGGCGAGGGCGCGCCGGAGATCAATGAGGATTGGGGCGAGAAGTCGCTGACGCCGGTCGAGCGCGTGTTCGGCTGGAACAGCTTCGAGGTCCTGGCCTTCAAGACCGGCAACCCCGACCGGCCGGTCAATGCCATCCCGCCCAGCGCCGTGGCCTACTGCCAGTTGCGCTTCGTGGTCGGCACCGATCCGCACGACATCATCCCGGCGCTGCGCCGCCATCTCGACAGCCACGGGTTCGGCATGATCGAGATCGAACAGGCGCGAGATGTCATCATGAACGCGACTCGTCTCGACCCGGAGAATCCCTGGGCGAAATTTGCCTCGGGCTCGATCGAGAAGACGGCGGGGCAGAAGCCGAACATGCTGCCCAACCTGGGCGGCTCGCTGCCCAACGAGGTGTTCACCGACATCCTCGGCCTGCCGACCGTCTGGGTGCCGCATTCCTACGCCGCCTGCTCGCAGCATGCGCCCGACGAGCACCTGCTGGCGCCCGTCGTCCGCGACGGGCTCCGGCTCATGACGGGCCTGTTCTGGGATTTGGGCGCACAGGGCCGGCCGGGCTAAGCTCCCGCCCGATGCTCTCAGCCGACGAGGCCGCGGACCTGATCGAAGCCATCGCGACCCGCCAGGATCGCGCGGCTTTCGCACGCCTGTTCCAATATTTCGCACCCCGTGTGAAGGCGTTCATCGTGCGGAGCGGTGCCGATCCGGAGGCGGCACAGGAAGTGGCGCAGGAGGCGCTGATCATGGTCTGGCGCAAGGCTGCCAGCTTCGACCGGACCAAGGCCTCTGCGTCCACCTGGCTCTACACCATCGCCCGCAACAAGAGGATCGACCATCTGCGACGCAACAACCGGCCGGCGATCGACACGGATGACTGGCTGACGGTTTTTGCACCGGAAGAGGACGGTGCCGACAAATCCGTTCTCGCAGGGCAGACGTATACGCGGGTGAAAGAGTTGCTCGGGGGGCTGTCGGCCGATCAGCTGGTGGTGATCGAGAAGGCGTTCTTCGAGGATAAAACCCACACGGCCATCGCCGGGGAGCTGAAGCTGCCCCTCGGGACGGTGAAGTCGCGCATCCGTCTGGCGTTGGCCCGCCTGCGGGAAGCACTGGAGAAAGACGAGTCATGAGCCGCCATCCGGCGCCCGATGAACTTCTGCTGGATTACGCCGCGGGTGCCCTGCCGGACGGGCCGGCGCTCGCCGTGGCCCTGCATGTCGCGCTGGACCCGCAGTCGCAGCGCACGGTCGACCGGTTGAACGCAATCGGTGGGGCGCTGATCGAGCGTGAGCCCGCCTTGGACCTGGACGATTCGGCGCTCGAAGAGGTGCTGGCGCGCCTCGACGAGGTGCCCGTCGAGCCGCGCCGCGCCGCCGCTGCCCGCCGTAATCCGGCCTTTGCCTGGGCGCCGGCGCCATTGGTCCCGCACCTGCGGCCGGGCATGGATTGGCGGCGCGTGATGGGTAAGTTCGACGAGATCCGGCTCGACCTGCCGGGTGACTTCCATCGTGTTTCGCTGTTGCGGCTGGAATCGGGGCGGGGCCTGCCCGAGCACAAGCATGACGGCTACGAATACACGGTCGTCCTGCAGGGCGGTTATACGGACGATACCGGCAATTACGGCGTCGGCGATTTCGCCGTCGGACCGGGCGACCATCGGCATGAGCCGATCGCCGATCCGGGCGATCCCTGTATCGCCCTGATCGTGGTCGAAAATCCCATCGTGCTGACGGGGCCGTGGGGCCGCTGGCTCAATCCGCTGGTCAGTCGCGGCTGGATCTGAAGCAGCGTTGACCGCGCAAGGGGTTCCCTTCAGGTTTGCGGCCTGAAGAGAGGGACCAATGCCGCGCATTCCGTACTACGAAGTCGAAAACGCCACGGGCAAGCACGCCGAATTGCTCGGCAAGCTCAACCCCATGCTCAACATCTACCGGATGCTGGCCAACTCCGAGCAGGGAGCGAAGGGCTTCCTGCGCATGGGCAACGGGCTGCTGTATCGCTGCGAATTGAACCCGGTGCTGCGCGAGCTGGCCATCATCCGTGTGGGCCGCCTGAGCCGCACCGCCTACGAAGTCTTCCAGCACGAGCGCATCGGCCGCGATGTCGGCGTGACCGAGGATAAGATCGCGGCCCTGCGCGACGCCACGATCGAGGCGCCGGCGTTCGACGACAATGAAAAGGCCGTGCTGCGCTTCACCGATGACGTCGTGCGCAACGTCCGCGCGTCGGACAAGACCTTGAAGGCCGTACAGGCGTTTCTGAGCCCGGGCGCGCTCGTCGAACTCACCCTGACGATCGGCTACTACATGATGGTCTGCCGCTTCCTCGAAACCACGGGCGTCGAGGGCGAAGAGGGCCAGGCCGAGTGGCTCAAGACGGCCAAGCTGTAAGCGTCGAGTGTAGGAGTAGAGAAATGGCGTACCGCGTCCTGATCGCGCAGTTCATGCACGAGACCAACACCTTCAGCAAACTCAAGACGACGCTGGAGGATTACCGCAAGCGCTGGCTGATCGAGGGCGAGGAGATGGTGCCGCGCTTCACCGGCACCAGGAACGAAGTCGGCGGCTATATCGACTCGGTGAAGAAGTATGGCTGGGAGCCGGTCTGGGCGGCGGCGGCCAACGCGACGCCCTCGGGCAAGCTCACGAAGGAGACGTGGGAGCATATCCGCGACCTGATCCTCAATGCCGCGAAGAAGGCCGGCAAGCTTGACGCGATCTGCCTGTCGCTGCACGGCGCGGCCGTCACGGAAACCGAGGACGATGCCGAGGGTGCGCTGCTCGAGGCGCTGCGCGGCATCGTTGGTGCCGACATTCCCATCGTTGCCACGCTCGACCTGCACGCCAATGCCACGGTGAAGATGGCCCGCCACGCCAATGCGCTGGTGAGCTACCGCACCTATCCGCACATCGACGGCTACGAGCGGGCGGTGCAGGCCGCGGCGCTGGTCCAGGAGACGCTGGAAGGCCGGAAGAAGCCCAGGTGCCTGCTGGTCCAGCCGGCGATGCTGCAGGGCGCCGATTCCGGCAAGACCACGCAGCCCGGCCTCATGCGCGACCTGCTGGCGAAGGCGGACGCTTTCGAGAAGGAGCCGGGCATCAACGTGGTCAGCGTCCAGGCCGGCTTCACCTGGGCCGACATTCCCTATACCGGTCCATCGATTGCGGTGAGCCACGAGCCGGGCGCCGAAGGGCGCGCGAAGGAAGCGGCCGCTGCGATCCTCGACGAGATCTGGAAGCGCCGGACCGAGAACACCTCGAACTTCCGCCCCGTTGCCGAAGCCATCGCCGCCGCCAAGGCCGGCGCCGGCAAGGAAGGGCCGCTGGTCGTGGCCGACGGCACCGACAACCCGGGCGGCGGCGGTTACAACGACACGACGCCGGTGCTGCAGGCGCTGGTCGACGCCAAGGTCGAGAACGTGGCCTTCGGCACGATCTACGATCCCGGCACGGTGCAGCAGGCGATCAAGGCCGGTGTCGGCGCGGAGATCGACGTCGAACTGGGCGGCCATACCGACTCCTCGATGGGCGCGCCGGTGAAGGCTCGCGCGATCGTCAAGATGCTGTCCGATGGTTCGTTCAAGAACGACGGGCCGATGAATGCCGGCGTCGAGACCTCTATGGGGCCGACCGCTGTCTTGCGCATCGGCGGCATCGACGTGGTCACCATCTCCAACCGCATCCAGACCATCGACCTGCAGGTCTTCCTGAGCCAGGGCATCGATCCGCGCACCAGGAGCGTGGTGGTGGTGAAGAGCGTGCAGCATTTCCGGGCAGCCTATGCGCCGATCGCCCGCGAGGTCGTGCTCGTGGATTCCGGCGGCATCTGCTCGCCAGACATCTCGCGGCTGAAGTTCACCAAGCTGCGGCGGCCGATCTGGCCGCTCGACGGCGTCAACGATCCCTATGCGGGGCAACGTCCCTGAAGGTTGGCATGACACTGGCATGAGGATGGGCATGAACTTCACACGCGAGGCGCCTTTTCCCGGCGCGTCCTTTGGTGCCACGCTTCGACTCGAGGGCGATGCAGCGCAGATCGTGGCGGCGGCCGAGAGCGATCCGAAGGCCCTCCCAGCGGCATTGGCCGAGGCGAAGGGGCTGATTCTGATCCAGGGCATGAACGGCATCTCCGGCGATCCCGACCTGCTCATCCGGCTCAGCCGCGTGTTCGGTCCGGAGGTCGAGGACTATCACCACACGCTCACCGACCTGAAGTCGGTGCATGTGTCCGTGCCCGAGATCCTGCTCGTCTCCAACATGCCGCCGGTCTCGAAGGCACCGCCCAAGCGGCCCGAACCGCCGCTGGCGACCGACGGCCTGATCCCGACCCAGTATCCCCATCGCATGGGCTGGCACACCGACCAGAGCTATCGCCGGCCGCCGCCCGACATCTCGCTGTTCTATGCCGTGACGCCGGCCGAGAGGAACACTGGGCAGACCCTTTTCGCCAACGGCATCCTGGCCTACGCGGCCCTGCCGGCGGCGCTGAAGGCGAAGGTCGACACGCTGGTCGGCCTGCATGCCCAGCCGGGCAGCGGCCGCTCGCGTGAAGCGGCCTTGGCCGGGCGCACGCCGCGTGCCTTCGCACTTCACGAGCGCTCGCAGCCGCAGCCGGTGGTGCGCATTCATCCGGTGACGGGCGAGCGCTCGCTCTATCTGTGCGAATGGGGCCAGATGGACTGGTTCGAAGGGCCGTTCGTCGGCATGGAGCCGGGGCCGCACGGCGCGGGCGCGGTGCTGCTCGACGAGATCATGGCGCATTTCACCGAGCGTCGCTTCTGCTACGCCCACGAATGGACGGAAGGCGATCTCCTGATCTGGGACAATCGCTGCCTCGTCCATGCCGCGACCTGGTTCGACGGCGATCGCGAGGGCCGGCTGATGTGGCGCACAACGGTGCACGGCAATCCCGGCGCCGCTTATGCCGGCGAGAAGAAGAGCTGGATTCCGGCGCCCGTCGCCTGACGGAACCGCCTGATCCGGTTCAGCGCTTCTGGCGGAAGAACGTCGTAAGCGCGTAGCGGCGGCCCCGGGTCACCGGGCCGACTGCGTGCAGCAGCGAGCACGAGAAGACGGCGGCT
This sequence comes from Reyranella sp., assembly GCF_052439685.1. Taxonomy (GTDB): domain Bacteria; phylum Pseudomonadota; class Alphaproteobacteria; order Reyranellales; family Reyranellaceae; genus Reyranella. Next base: position 32,217 of record NZ_JBQVQG010000032.1, on the reverse strand, counting down.
GCGCCTGCGGGCGGGCTGACCCTCACGGCGGCATATTCCGGAAAGACCAGCTCACCGCCCTCGAAATCGTCATTGAGGTTCAGTGATACGGCGAAGGCGCGATCGGCCGTCGTCGGCGCGCCATTGTCGCGATGCGCGGCGAAGAAGTGCTGACCCTCGGCGCTGTAGGACAGCACGACGTGCGAGTCGAAGGTGAACTCTCGGTCGAAGGCGAAGACCTTCGTCAGTTCGGGCCCGATGCGGTAGGCGAGGCGGTCGGATACCGCCTTGAGCATCATCGGCTCGACGATCGTATAGTCCTCGGTGCGCTTCAGCGCGGCCATATCGACATTGCCGTAGCGGCTGGAAACGCCAGAATCCTTGTGGTCGCCCTTGCCCCACAGGCGAATGAGCTGGGTGCAGAAATCCGGCTCGAAGACGCGCGGCAGGACCAAAACCGGCGCCATCGCCGTGTTGAGAAGCAAGCCGGCGCCGCCGTCGGCACGCACCGACCGGGCCAGCTCGCCGATCGCCTCGGCCGCGGCCAGCAGCGCGCGCGTGTCAAAGGTGCCGGCTACCCGCAGGTTGGGATCTAACACGATCACGCGCTGGCGCAGGCCGATGCCCTGGCCGAAGGACACCGCGCCGGCCTGGGCGAGAAACGCCGGCAGGAACTGGCCCTTGCCGTCGCAGAGAAGCAGCGGCTCTTCAGGCGCTGCGCCGAGCTTCGTCCAGATCGGTCCGGCCGCCGCGACGGGATTGGCGGCGACCACGACGAGCTTGGTCGAGGCCGCGGTACAGGCCTCTCGAAGGGAGGTGAACTGCGCGGCATCGAGGGCGGCGAGATCCGCCACTGCGAGGAGGGCGACCGGGTCGCCATTGAACGACCAGACGAACTTGCGGAGTTTGCCGTCGAGGCCCGGCAGCACGAAGTCGGGGAGGCGGTCACCGGGGCGAAGAGACAGCGTGCTGGTCATGGCCGCTGTTAGCAGCGGGTCAGGCTCGGTTCAAGCGCGCCGGGCTGATACCTATTTCGATAATGCAGACACGAGGCAAGGCAGGACGTCGTCGATATCGGGAGGTCAGGTGGTGTGCCTGGCGGAGCAGGTATCGTCGGTGGCCTCGCAACGCACGCAGCAGCCTGCAGTTCGCCAAGCGTAGGCTCGGTTAGAGAAGTCTCGGAGTTTCTATTGGCGGTCTGGCAAGGTCGCTCGGTCGTGTGTCTTGCATTCAAAAACATCACCGCACGCTAGGACGCTGCAGCTAAACCCAAAAGCGTCAGCCTTATGCGGTTCACTTTCGAAGATCACGCCGCGGACCCTCGTAGCGGGAAAGGTACCCTCCAAAAAGTTGGATGACGCGCCTTCTGGACCCATCATCCAGTGACCTTTGCCGTGATGGAGAGGCACGAATTTCTTCCAGCCACTCTGATAAGACGCATGCACCTTCAGCGGAGCATTCTCATCTATGAGGTGCATGATCGCTTCGTCACTTTGATAGTGTTGACGCACTTTCTCAATGGCTGCGACTTCATCCTCGATCAAGGGTCGCCCCCAGCAACGCGCCAGGATTATGGCTGGACGGAAGATGGTGTCCATATAAGCGATCAATACCGTGCTGATCAGAAGCGTGCTGATCAAGAACATGCTGATCAGGAACACTCCCCGGAGCATGCGCTTCTTCAACCGTCTATTTCCCTAGTCCGCCGAGAACGGTGGAAGACTAATATGACATTCCTTAGCAGACGGTTGGAACAGGTTTCCGGAGCCTATTGCCGAGAAGTAGGCGATCCTCCCGTGTCCTGGAAGCGCCGCGTTCGTTGCGCCGCAAGTCGCTGCACTCCGTGGATAACGGCACGCGACGGTCAGCAGCCTCACCCCTTCGCGAGGCCTTCCAGCAGTAGGGCGATGGCTTCCGCCCCTGGATCGGGAACGCCCTCGAGGTGCGAGGACGAGACGTAGGTCGAACGGCCGGCGCGAGCCGACTGCATCCGGGCGGTGGCGTCGGCACCGGCGCGCGCGGCTTTCGCGGTTTCGTCGAGGCCGCTCGACAGGGATGCGAGGGCCGGCGCGATGGCATCGATCATGGTGCGGTCGCCAGGCTTGGCGCCGCCATAGGCCATCATCTTCGCGAGGCCGGCGGACAGGGAATTCTGCCAGTTCGCACCACCCGATGCGGACTGGCCGGCGGCTGAGAAGAAGATGGCCAGCAACACACCCGACGATCCGCCCATGGAGCGAGAGAGCGCCTCGCTCGTGGCCGCGAAGAAGCGGTCGAGCTTGGCGAGAGGCATCAAAGGCAGCGCCGCCTGCAGGTGACGGGCGGCGGTGGCGACGGTCGAACCGGTATCTCCATCGCCCACCTTGGCATCGAGTGCGTTGAGCTTTCCTTCGGCGGCAACCAGGATGTCGCAGGACCGACTCACCAGCGCGGCGAGCGACGGGTTCCTGCTCGCCCGATCTGATTTTCGCCTCATCTCTCGGGGCAGCTTGACGAGCTTCGGCTTCACGTGCGCGCGGACCTTCGGCCAGACCAGCGGGCTAGCCGGGGATAGCAGCGCCTTCTCGAAATCGGGCGTCAGGGGGAGGAGGCTCAGCGACACGCCATGCATGTCGAGAGAGGACACCAGCGTGGCCGGGCCCAGCACCAGTTTGATCTTCGCGCAGCGTCGGCTCGCCAGCACCTCGTTGGTGAGCAGGTTCATCTCCAGCGCCGTGGTGGAGCCGAGGTTGTTGACCAGGAGTGCATAAGAGCGCGCCGGCTTTGCCGCCGCGAAGAGGCGGTCGAGGAGCACGAGGGCCGTCTCGCGCGCGCCTTCGTAATTGACCAGGTCGACGCCGGGCTCGCCATGGAGGCCGAGGCCGAGTTCGGCCTTACCGTCCGGTACGCGGTCTTCACGGCCGACGCCCGGCAGCGTGCAGGACGACAGCGAAATGCCGAGCGAGACCACCTGATCGGCCGCCTTCCGTGCCATGGCGGCGACCGTCTTGAGGTTCGCTCCCTGCTCGGCGTAGTGGCCAGCCACCTTCTCGACGAACATGACGCCGGCGATCCCCCGCGGCTGAGCGACGTCCGGCAGCGCGATGTCGTCCTTCACGATCACGACCTCGACCTTCTTGCCGAGCGCGCGGGCACGTTCCACGGCGAGACCGAAGTTCAGACGGTCGCCGGTGTAGTTCTTGAAGATCACGAGGCAACCGCCTCTGCCCGTCACCGCCATGATCGCGGCGAAGACGGCATCGATCGACGGCGAGGCGAAGACGTCGCCGCACACCGCGGCGGTCAGCAGGCCCTTTCCCACGAACGATGCATGTGCCGGTTCATGACCGGACCCGCCACCCGCGACGATCGCCACGCGACCGGGCTTGTGATCGGTGCGCAGCACGACCTTGATGTCGGGATAGCCGTCGAGACGCGCCAGGTTGGCGCCGCCGCTGCTGCGCAGGAGTCCGTCGATCGCGTCGACGACGAGGCTCTCCTTGCCGTTCATGAATTGCATGGCGGTCCCACGTCGTTCAGTTGAAGCGAGATGCCCGGTATAGCCGGTGACCGGCAGGGCGCGGAAGCCGCCGGGTCCGTCAGGCCGTCGGCGACCGGCGCACCAGCGTCCACCAGCCGACCAGCCCGACGATGCCGGTGATGGCGACGCCGATTCCGATGTTCATCTGGGTGTCGTGCGGCACGTAGCCGACCAGCAAGGTCAGCACTGCGGCGGTGACCATCTGCACGAAGCCCATCAGGGCGGAAGCCGCGCCGACCCGGCTGGCGGGCACGGCGGATAGCGCGCTCGCCATCGCATTGGGCATGTTGAGGCCGTTGCCCCAGCCCATCAGCATCAGCGGCCCGATCAGGGCCAGCGGCGTGACATAGCCCAGCGCCGCCGTCGCCATCATCGCCACGGCGCCCAGGGTGAGAATGATTTGGCCGACCGGGATCAGGATCATGCTTTTCACCCGGCCCTGCAGGCGGCTGGACACCAGGCTGCCGACGACGAAGTTGCCGGCCCAGGCGAGCGTGAACCAACCGAACGTTTCGACGGCGACCCCCATGACCTGGATCAGCAGGATCGGGCCGCCGGAAAAGAAGACATTGAAGCCGGCCGAGGCGCAGGTGGTCGCCGTCATGAGGCCGATGAAGCGGCGCTCGCGCAGGACGGCGCGGAAGCCGTCGAGATAGTCGCGCACCACGCCGGTGGTGCGCGGCGCGGCCTTCGGCGCGGTCTCTCCGACGATGCGCCAGACCAGGATCAGCACGGCGACGCCGCAGGCGGCCGTGAACCAGAAATTGCTGCGCCAGCCGAAGAAGCCGAGCAGCTGGCCGCCCAGTAGCGGCGAGAGCGCCGGCGCCAGTGCCATGGAAGAGGCCATGTAGCCCATCGCCCGAGGGGCCTCGGGTCCGGTGCGGCTGTCGCGCACGATGGCGCGGCCCAGCACCACGCCGCCGCAGGCACCGCAGGCTTGCACGAGGCGCGAGGCGATCAGGGTCTCGATCGTCGGGCTGAGTGCGCAGCAGATGCTGCCGATCGTGAACACGACGAGGCTGCCCAGCAGCAGCGGCCGGCGGCCCAGATTGTCCGAAAGAGGGCCCACGGCGAGCTGGGCGAAGGCAAAGGCGAACAGGTAGATCGAGAGCGTCAGCTGGGCGGTGCCGTAGGAGACGCTCAGCTCATTCGCGATGGTCGGCAGCGACGGCAGGAAGATCGTGAGCGCCATCTGCGAGGACACGGTGGCGCTCATCAGCAGCCAGATCGGCGGTTTGGTCGTACGCATGCGCAGAATTTTCACGTGTCCGCGACAGGCGGAGTGCCGGGCTCATAGCAGCCTTCGGCCGCCTCGGGCAGGGCCGCCGTCCGTCAGGCGGTCGGGAGTCGCCCCTGAACCACGAGCTGGCCGCCGGGCATTCGCTGCATCACCACGATCTCGCCACTCCCTGGAAAGACCCCGCTGAGGGCCGTCACCACGACCTGATGCGTCACGAACACCGTCGGGTTTGCCAAGGCGAGTTGTCCGATCCACTGCCGCAGCGCCTCGATCTGGCCGGCTTCGCGCGACCGGTCCTGAAAGAACGAGTTCAGGAGCGGTTGCGAGCGTACGTCACCCAGTTTCATCAGGCGCGCAGTATCGAGGCAGCGGCACCACTGGCTGGAATGGATTTCGGTCGCGGCCATCGCGTTGGCGCGAAACAAGTCGCCGATGTGAACGGCTTGCGCGCGGCCCTCGGCCGACAGATTGCGCTGCGTCGCACAGTCGTCGAGACGAAAGCCTGGCGGGTCGTTGGTGCCGGGCGCCGTGGCATGGCGAACAAGCGCGAACGATCCGGGCCGGCGCAGGGCCGCCCACGGATCGCTTTCCGCCCACGCCGAACGACCCCGGCCGAACGCAGCGACGGAAACCAGGGCTGCAATCAGCGCACGCCGCGAGGTGAAAGAGGCTGTCACGTGTCGACGTTACGTGCGCTCCTCTCGCGGGTCCACGGCACGCGGCCATCGCTCACTGTGCTTTGATGGACCGTGAACCGGCGGCTTTCAGAGCCTCGCGAACGACCTCGGGCTCGCTTCCATGATAGTCGACCGATACCTCGATCTCACCGGCGAGTTCCGGCGTGCCGCGCTTCGGCGAGCCATGGCCGCTCTCGACATCGGCGCCGGCGGCCCTGACGCCGGCCGAATTCGCTTCGCCCTTGGCACGTATGAAGATGTCGGTCCGCGCGACGCCGTGCTCCTGCACCAGATGCTCGACGGCAATCTCGGCATCCCGTCGTGTCTCGAAGTGGGCGACGATGGTGCGCTCCATGCTGAACTCCATTTGCTGTGTCGGGAATTCAACCTTCCCCGGTGCAAACGGTTGCCAAGCCCTGTGTCGCGCAGGTTCACGCCCGCTCATGCCGTTCAGGCATGAGGGGCGACAGCCCACGACCCCAACCTGCGCAACAGCGCGACGAAAGTCGGGCGCCGGCCACCGGCTGCCACTACTTCATCAAGGCGGGCCAGATCGAATTCTGCGGCGACAGCACATATGCGCTGGCAGGGCAGACTGTGCAGATCTTCGCCACCATACCCGAGCTTGACGTCGTCGATGGCGGAAAGGGGGATTTCTGCCAGCGTTGCAGCGACGTCGCGAGCATTATCGAATAGTTCGCGTAACACCCGATGGAGGTGCGGTATGGAGTCGGAGACTGCTACGGTTAAAAAGTCATCGTAAGCACGCTCCCAGAGATCGCGTGGAATGTAATTCAAAGAAGCCATCGCGACCTGTCACCGCGTCCGTCGTGCCGCCGTCTGTCCGGACATACTTCTGCGCAAGGCTACAGCCCAGCGACATCAATCCCAACAGCCCCAATCCCTGATTGCTTGGTTTGGTTCGTCACAACCTCGCTTTCACCGGTGGGATTGTTAGTTGAAAACGGCCAAACGTCTTTTGCTTCACGTCGCTCTTTGAACATTCGCCGAGGCGCACCCGAGGTCGGGGTCTGGATCCGTCCGGACCCGACATGCTCGTTTTGGGCGTTTCCTCCCTAAATTTGGCTCTGCCCACGGTAGTTCATTCTACGCCAGCGCGTTGAAAAACTGCATTTCGAGTGCTAACATAGTTACGTGGGAGTTGATCGGTGGGGTTAAAATGACAGAGTGCCATCGCGAAAAAACGCGCGCGGCAAGGCAGCGTGTCGTCGACGAACTCGCCAGATTCCGTGGCGACAATTCTGAGGATCGCTTGGCGACCCTCAATGCGGCGATCGAAAACTGGCACGCTACTGTAGGCGCCTGGAACGAGGCCCTTTCAGCAGAGCGCGTCCAGAAACTCACATGACAGGGCGCTTGTCGCTGGCCTGCCATGCTTGCTGCAGCTCGCGGACTTGCTGAGAGAGCAACAGGCTGTCAGGCCCGCTGAGATGCTCCGAGGTCGCCGCCAGAATGTCCGCCACGGCCGATGTGAATTCAGCTTCGGTCATGCAGCTCTGATTGAGGCGGGCGTGGAGCTGATCGATCAACATTCTGACGTTTGTCATTTTCAACGCATCGGATGTGAAGGACCGATACCAAAAAGATATTTCGCGGACCTTACAAAAGACGGCTCCGGGTGCGCATTCGTGTGACTTGGTGGGAGCCGACGACCTTGAGCGCGCAGGACGCCCGCGGATGGTGCCAAGAGCCGACCATCAGGAGGGCTCGTCGCCCGCGACGACGAGCTGGGGACCGGTTTAGGCACTCGGCGCTGGCCGCGTCGACTTGGCGTAAGGGCTCTGTGCGGTGGAGCCGGCGACACGGGGCAGCTCGCGCACGCGGAGCTGGTGGCTGCTCGGGCCGCGGCGGGCCATAGCAATCTCGCGGTTGGCTGCGGCCCCGCGCTCCTCCGTGCCTGTTCACGCCATTTCGTGCCCTCTCATGCAGGATGGGCATGAGGGGCAAAAAACAATTATCTAACGATTTCCGGAGGGTAAATGGTGGGCGCTGTAGGGATTGAACCTACGACCCCACCCGTGTGAAGGGTGTGCTCTCCCGCTGAGCTAAGCGCCCGGAAGGCGCGCGTATAGGACAGGCGGGCTTGATCGTCAACGGGCCGATGCGAGCCGAGCCAGTGCCTCGGGAAGGGCGTCGAAACGATCGATCACGGCATCGGCGCCGAGCTCGCTCGCGGGCCTGGCCGTGTAGCCCCAGCTCACCAGCACGGCCGGGATTCCGGCGCCGCGCGCCGCTTCGGCGTCGTGGGTCGAATCGCCGATCATGACGGCGCGCTTCGGATCGCTGCCCATGCGCTCCAGCAGCATCAGGAGGTGGCGCGGGTCGGGCTTGCGAACCGGGAAGCTGTCGGCACCTGCCACGTCGCTGATCGGCGGCATCAGCTTCAGGTGTTCAAGGATCATGCGCGAGGGCTTCTCGAACTTGTTGGTGCAGACTCCCTGCTTGAGGCCGAGGCGGGCGAAGCCCGCCACCACGTCGGAAACGCCGGCGAAGGCCGTGGTATGGCTGATCGGATCGGCCTCGTAGTAACGCACGAACTCGCGCGTCGCGGCGGTCAGGGCCTCGTCGTCGAGCGACCTGCCGTATTTGGCGAAGGCCTTGCCGATCGTGACCTTGCTGCCCTGGCCCATGAAAATCCGGACGTCGTCTTCCGTCACCGCCGGCAGGCCATGGTCGGCCAGCACGTGGCTGACGGCGAGCTGCATGTCCGTTGCGCTGTCGATCAGGGTGCCGTCGAGGTCGTACAGGACGGTCTCGAAGCGGGCGGCTATGAGTTTCTCGGCATCTGTCTTCATGCCGTTTTCTCTAGCACATCCGCCTTGCCCGCCCGCCAGTCGCGTGGCATCCGACGGGCATGAAATCACCCATTGCCGTGGTCGTGCTCGCGGCCGGCGCCGGGACCCGCATGAAATCGGCGCTGCCGAAGGTCCTGCATCCCCTGGCCAACCGCCCCATGCTGGTCCATGTGCTCGCCAATGCACAGGCGCTGAAGCCCAGCCGCATCGTGGGCGTGATCGCGCCGGGCGTCGCCGAGGTGGCCAAGGCCTTCGAGCCCCATCCGACGGTGGTTCAGGGCAAACCCCTCGGAACGGGACACGCGGCAAAGGCGGCCCTTGACGCTCTCGGCGGGCACAAGGGGCCGGTGCTGATCGTGTTCGGCGATGCACCGCTCGTCACGACAGCCAGCCTTCGCAAGCTGGTTGCGGCCTGCGCCAGGGCCGGCGCGGCGGTCGGCGTGCTGGGCTTCGTCGCCCGCGACCCGACGCCCTATGGCCGGCTCATCGTGCAGGACGGCGAACTGGTGAAGATCGTCGAGAGCAAGGACGCCGACGCGGCCGAGCGAGCGGTGGCCTTCTCCAACTCGGGTGTCATGTGCATCGACGGCCGGCTGATCGCCTCGCTGCTGGGCGCGATCCGCAACGACAATGCCAAGGGCGAATTCTACCTGACCGACGCGGTGCGGCTGGCGTGCGAAGCCGGCCACAAGGCGATTGCCGTGGCGGGCGAGGAGGCGGAATTCCAGGGCGTCAATTCACGCGCCGAACTGGCCGTGGCCGAGCAGGCGCTGCAGCAGCGGCTGCGCGCCGCCGCGATGGCGGGCGGCGTGACCATGACGGACCCCGGCACGGTCTGGCTGTCGGCGGACACGAAGTTCGGCACCGACGTGACGATCGGGCCCAACGTGCGGTTCGGTCCGGGGGTGATCGTCGGGGCCGATACCGTCATCAACGCCTTCTGCGACATCGAGGGTGTACGCATCGGCCGGGGCGTTCTGGTGGGGCCGTTCGCGCGCATCCGCCCGGGCTCGGAGGTCGCCGACGGCGTCCATATCGGCAACTTCGTCGAACTCAAAGCCACGCGCATGGGCAAGGGCGCCAAGGCCAATCACCTGGCCTATCTGGGCGATTCCGATATCGGGGCGGGCAGCAACATCGGCGCCGGCACGATCGCTGTGAACTACGACGGCTACGGCAAGCACCGCACGGTCATCGGCGCCGACGTGTTCATCGGCTCCAACAGCTCCCTCGTGGCGCCACTCACGGTCGGCAGGGGCGCCAACGTCACCGCCGGCAGCGTGGTGACGGAGGACGTGCCCGCCAACGCGCTGGCCTTCGGCCGCGCCCGCCAGGTCACGAAGAAGGGGCGCGCGGCTGCGCTTCGTGCGAAACTGAAAAACCGGGCAGCGGCCCTCAAGAAGGCGGCGTCAGAGCGGTCCGGCAAGAAATAACCCCCTCCCTCGGTCGAGGCAGATCCCATGTGCGGCATCATCGGTATCATCGGCAAAGCGCCCGTCACGCCTCTCCTCGTCGACGCGCTGAAGCGGCTGGAATATCGCGGCTACGATTCGGCGGGCATCGCCACCCTGGTGAACGGCCACATCGACCGCCGCCGGGCCGAGGGCAAGCTGGTGAATCTCGAGGCCAGGTTGGCCGCCGAGCCACTGACGGGCACGATCGGCATCGGCCACACGCGCTGGGCCACGCACGGCAAGCCCTCGGAGCGCAATGCCCATCCGATCGCGACCGACCGGGTCGCGGTCGTTCACAACGGCATCATCGAGAACTTCCAGGAGCTGAAGGAGGAGATGGAGGCCGAGGGCCGCCGCTTCGACAGTGACACGGACACCGAGGTGGTGGCCCAGCTCATCACCTCCTATCTCGAGCGGCAGATGTCGCCAGAGCAGGCGATGGGAACGGCGATGGCACGCCTGCGCGGCGCCTTTGCGCTCGCCGTGCTGTTCAGCGGCCGTCACGATCTGCTGATGGGCGCGCGACGCGGCAGCTCGCTGGCCGTCGGTTACGGCGATGGCGAGATGTACATCGGCACCGATGCACTGGCGCTGGCGCCCTTCACCAAGCGGGTGAGCTATCTCGAGGACGAGGACTGGGTGGTGCTCACCCAGGACGGCGCGAAGGTCTACCAAGGCACCCAGGAAGTCGTTCGCGAGGTCCGCCAGAGCGGCATCTCCGGGGCGATGATAGGCAAGGGCAATCACCGCCACTTCATGTTGAAGGAAATCCACGAGCAGCCGGCGGTGATCGGCGACACGCTGCACAGCTATCTGAACCCGGCGACTCGCACGGTGACCCTGCCGGCGTTGCCGGTCGACTGGTCCACGGTGAGCCGGCTCACCATGACGGCCTGCGGTACGGCTTTCTATGCCTGCATGGTCGCCAAGTACTGGTTCGAGCAGTTGGCACGCTTGCCGGTGGAAGTCGAGGTCGCCTCCGAGCTGCGCTATCGCGAACCGCCGATGCCGAAGGACGGCGTCTGTATCGCAGTCTCCCAGTCCGGAGAGACGGTCGATACGCTGGCGGCGATCCGCTACGCCAAGGCCCACGGGCAGACCATCCTCGCGGTGGTCAACGTGCCGGAGAGCGCCATCGCCCGCGATTCGCATGGCGTATTGCCGACCCTCGCCGGGCCCGAAATCGGTGTCGCCTCGACCAAGGCTTTCACCACCCAGCTCACCGTCCTGCTCTGTGCCGCGATCGCTGCCGGCCGGGCGCGCGGCACGCTGAGCGAGGCCGACGAGGCGAAGATCGGACTTGCGCTCATCGAGCTGCCAGCGCTGGTCAACGAGGCGCTAAATCTGGAGGAACAGTACCGGCGGATCTCCGAGGACATTCTCGCCGAGGCGCGCGACGTTCTCTATCTCGGCCGAGGCACCTCGTTCCCGATCGCCCTCGAAGGCGCTCTGAAGCTCAAGGAGATTTCTTACATCCACGCCGAGGGCTATGCCGCCGGCGAGATGAAGCACGGCCCGATCGCGCTGATCGACGAGCTGGTGCCGGTCGTGGTGGTGGCGCCCTCCGATTCGATCTTCGACAAAACGGCGTCGAACTTCGAGCAGGTCAAGGCGCGCGGCGGCAAGCTGGTGCTGCTGAGCGACGCCGCCGGCGTGGCGCGCCTCGGCCCGCACGCGGTCGCCACGCTCACGCTGCCGGCGGTCGATCCCGTCGTGGCGCCGATCCTCTACACGATCCCGGTCCAGCTGCTGGCCTACTACACGGCCGTCGCCAAGGGCACCGACGTCGACCAGCCGCGCAACCTCGCCAAGAGCGTCACCGTCGAATAGCGCCGTCGGGCCGGCACGAAAAAGCCGCGGGCCTGTCGGACCCGCGGCTTTCGATTTAGAGAACGCTCAGCGCGTGCCCTGAGGGAGGCCCGGGGGCGGGCCCGAGGGGACCGGCGCCGGGGCCGGCTGGCCACCGCGCGGCTGGGGCTGGGCGGGGCGGGGCTGTGCGGGCTGGGCCGGCATCATCGTCTGGACGATGGCGCGGACCTTCGCGGCCTCGGCTTCCTGGGCTTTCTTGAACTCGTCCTCGCTGATGAAGCGGTCCTTGTTCAGGTCCATCTCGCCGAACTGTTTCAGCGCATAGGCCGACAGCTCGACGCGGTCGATCTGGCCGTCCTTGTTGGTGTCGATCTCGGCGAACTTGCGCATCGCAATCTGCTTGCGCATGTCGAAGGGCAGCAGGTTCTTGGCCTGCGGCCCGTCCGCCGGGCCGGCGAGGACCGTGTATTCCGGTCCGCTGATCTTGCCGTCCTTGTTCTTGTCGAGTTCGTCGGCCTGCCGCAGCTGCATGTCCATGAACTCGTTCAGGGTCATCATGCCCTGACGACGGCGCGCGTCCGCCTGCTGGCGTTCGGCTGCCTCGCGCTGCATCGAGCGCTGGATGATCAGGCGAACCTCGGGCTCGGTGATCTTGTTGTCGCGGTCGGTGTCGTAGTTGTTGAACTCCGAATGGACCACCGCCTCGGCCTCGCCGCGCTCCAGGAAGCCGTCGCGGTTGGTGTCGAGGTTCTGGAACTCGGCCTTGGCGCGGTTGCGGCGCTCTTCCAGCGAGGGCAAGCCGGGCGCGTCGGCCGGCGTCGACGGCGGCTCGACGACCTTCGTGAACTCCTCGAGCGACAGCTTGTTGTCCTTGTTGAGGTCGAGCGACTCGAAGGACTTCATGCGGTACTTCAGGAACTCGGCGCGGGTGACCTCGCCCTTCTTGTCGACGTCGATCTCGACAAACCACTGTGGCAGCGGGACGGGCGCGGTCGAGACCGCGGGGGCCCCGGCGGCCGGCGGGGTGCCGGGCGTGGCAGGAGCCGCTGCCGGCGGCGCAGCCTGGGCCGGTGGCTTGTTCTGTGGCCAGGCCTGCGTGGGCGGAGTCTGGGCCATCGCCGGAAGGGCGATGCAGGCGACGGTCAAAAATAGGGTCGGGCGAAACATGCGATTCATCGGCGGTGAGCCCGCTTTTGGAGGGGGAGTTTTCGTATCGGTTGCAATGGACGGCGTGTCAATGTCTGCAAAGCCGCGCGAACGTGCGGCGCAATCGCGCCGAAAGCATGGCGCGTCGCCATTTGAGTTGCGTCCCACCGCCGGATACGTCATCGTTCCATCGATGCAGACTCCGTAGAAGGGTCGCAAGTACTTGGGAGGCAAGGGTAATTTCGCCACGTTGGCGCGTGTAATGCGCCGGCCGGCGAAACCAGCATTGACATGACAGGACCATCTTCAACTCGCGGATCGCCGCTTTTGAGCGTGCGGGACGTGTCCGTCCGGTTCGGCGGAATCGTCGCTCTCGATGGCGTAACCTTTGACGTCTTCGCCGGACAGATCGCCGGTCTGATCGGCCCGAACGGCGCCGGCAAGACCACGCTCTTCAATTGCCTGAGCCGGCTCTACACGCCGAATTCCGGCGACGTGCAGTTCGAGGGGAGGACCATCCTCGACCGGCCGCGGCATGCCATTCCCAAGATCGGCATCGGGCGGACGTTCCAGAACGTGGCCCTGTTCGACAAAATGTCGGTCCTCGACAACGTGAAGGTCGGTTGCCACAGCGTGAGCTCGACCAGCTTCTTCGAGAACGCGCTGCGGGTGCCGAAGGTCAAGGTCGAGGAAGAGGCGATCACGCGACGTGCCGAGGAGCTCGTCGCCTTCATGGATCTCGTGCCCTTCGCCAACGCATTGGCCGGGCCCTTGCCGTTCCCGATCCGCAAGAGGGTCGAGCTGGCGCGTGCGCTCGCGTCGAGCCCCAAGCTCTTGCTGCTCGACGAGCCGGCGGCGGGGCTGAACCATGATGAGATCGAGGTGCTGAAGGAGCAGATCAAGCGGGTCCGGGACCTTCAGAACGTCACGGTGCTGCTGGTCGAGCATCACATGAGCCTCGTCATGTCGGTGTCGGACAAGGTGGTGGCGATCGACTTCGGCCGGAAGATCGCCGATGGCACGCCGGCTGAAGTTCAGCGCGATCCGGAAGTGATCCGCGCCTATCTGGGGACCGCGTGATGGCTGCGCTACTCGAGGTCAGCGGCCTGAAGGCCTTCTACGGACAGACCCAGTCGCTCTACGACGTGGCTTTCGATATCCCGATGGGCGGCATCACGACGCTGCTGGGCGCCAACGGGGCCGGCAAGACGACGACGCTTCGGGCGATCTGCAACATGGTCCGCACCGACGGGACGATCCGCTTCGACGGCAAGAACATCCGCGGCATGGCCACGGAAGAGATCGTGCGCCAACGCATCGCTCACGTTCCGGAAGGACGCGGTACTTTCACCACGCTCACGGTCGACGAGAATCTCCGTATCGCCGCCTATACCCGCAAGGACAAGCAGGCAGTCAAGGACGAGCTGGAACGCGTGTTCGTCTACTTCCCGCGTCTCAAGGAGCGCATCCAGCAGCAGGCCGGCACGCTGTCGGGCGGCGAGCAGCAGATGCTGGCGATCGCCAGGGCGCTAATGCTCAAGCCGCGTCTGATGCTGCTCGACGAACCCTCGTTCGGCCTGGCGCCGCTGATCGTGCTGGAAATCTTCCGCATCCTGCGCCGGATCAACGAGGAGGAGAAGGTGAGCATCCTGCTGGTCGAGCAGAACGCCGCCCTGGCGCTCGATCTCGCCACGCACGCCTATGTGCTGGAAACCGGCAAGGTCGTGATGTCGGGCCCCTCGGACGTCGTGAAGAACGACGAGAACGTCCGCAAATCCTACCTCGGCTACTGAGGCAGCCCCATGGAACAGTTTCTTCAGCAGATCGCCTCGGGCCTTGCCAACGGCGCCATCTATGCCTGCGTGGCGCTCGCCCTGGTCATGATCTACGTGTCCACCGACCACATCAATTTCGCCCAGGGCGAGATGGCGATGTTCAGTACCTACATCTCCTGGCAGCTCATGAGCTGGGGGATGAGCTTCTGGGTCGCCTTCGTCCTCACCGTGCTGATCTCCTTCGCCATGGGCGTACTGATCGAGCGGCTGATCCTGAGACCGCTGCACAACGCTCCGGTCCTGTCGATCATCGTGGTGTTCATCGGCCTGCTGGCGATCTTCAACTCGATGGCCGGCGCCTTCTGGAGCTACCTGATCAAGGAGTTCCCGTCGCCCTTCCCCAAGGCCGAATTCGGCATCGCCGGCGTGATCGGCCCCCACCAGCTGGGCGTGGTCCTGATCACGCTGATCGTGCTGGGCCTGCTGTTCGTGTTCTTCCGCTACACGCCTCTCGGCCTCGCCATGCGCGCGGCGGCGCAGAACCCGCAGTCGGCGCGGCTGGTCGGCGTTCGCGTCGACTGGATGCTGGCGCTCGGATGGGGCCTGGCGGCTTCGGTGGGCGCGGTGGCCGGCATCATGGTCGCCCACATCGTCTATCTCGAACCCAACATGATGGGCGGCATCCTGCTCTATGCCTTCGCCAGCGCCCTGGTCGGCGGCATCTCCAATCCGGCGGGCGCCGTGGCCGGCGGCTTCATCGTCGGCATCCTCGAGAACATGGTGGCCTATGGCGGCAACCAGCTCGAGAAAGCGACCGGGATCTACATCATCGGCAACGGCGAGAAGCTCACGGTGGCTCTGATCATCGTGATCTTCGTGCTGACGGTTAAGCCCGCGGGCCTGTTCGGCCGCGTCGTCGTGAAGAGGGTCTGAGCATGGCCGCCTCGTCGAAAAAGTGGGTGCTGGGCGCCATCGTCCTCGCGGTGCTGGTGCCGCTGCTGCAGCCGGTCTTTCCGGACGTGGTTTCCAACTATCGGCTGTTCCTGATCAGCACCATGATCATCGCCTCGATCGCGGTGCTGGGCCTCAACCTGCTGACCGGGTTCAACGGCCAGTTCTCGCTGGGTCACGGCGCCTTCTATGCTGTCGGCGCCTACACCGCCGCCATCCTGATGGACAAGCTGAACGTGCCCTATTGGGCCACGATCCCGGCGGCCGCCATCGTCTGCTTCATCGTCGGCTATCTGTTCGGCCTTCCGGCGCTCAAGCTCGAAGGGCACTACCTCGCGCTTGCGACCTTCGCGCTGGCGCTCGCGGTCCCGCAGATCCTGAAATACAAATGGCTCGAGGGGCTGACGGGCGGCGTGCAGGGCATCGTGCTGATGAAGCCGGAAGTGCCCTTCGGCCTGCCACTCAGCGAAGACCAGTGGCTCTACTATTTCTGCCTGGTCGTGATGATCGTGCTGTTCTGGGGCGCGGCGAACATGCTGAACAGCCGCAGCGGGCGCGCCATGATGGCGATCCGCGACCAGTACATGGCGGCGGACACGATGGGTATCGACACGGCTCTCTACAAGACGGTCACGTTCGGTATCAGTGCGGCCTATACGGGCATCGCCGGCGCGCTTTCGGCCTCGGCCATCGCCTTCGTGGCTCCCGACAGTTTTGGCATCTTCCTGTCGATCAAGTTCCTGATCGGTCTGGTGGTGGGCGGCATGGGCTCGCTGCTCGGGTCGGTCCTCGGCGGCATCTTCTACGTGCTGGTCGACAATTCCGCCCAGTCGCTGACGCAGTTCATCCGTAACGACCTCGGCCTGCCGTTCGACCTGTCAGCCTACACCGTCTTCGGCGTCCTCCTGATCGCCATCATCTACCTGATGCCGATGGGCATCGCGGGCGGCCTGTTCATGGCCTATCGGAAGCTCAGGGGGGCGCGGGCGTAACCGGGACCCTTTTCGTCGGAAAGTCGCCAGAAGGCGGCCTTCTTTCCGGCCGGAATGCAGAGGAAGCTCCGGCTGGCATTGTCACCAAGGGAGGATAAAAATGGCTACCAGCAGGCGCGGTTTCGTGGCGGGCGCTTCGGCGTTCGCAGTGTTAGGTGCGAACTCGGCGTTCGCCCAGAAGAAGTACGACGATGGAGCCACCGACTCCGAGATCAAGATCGGCCACACCGGCCCCTACAGCGGCCCGGCATCGTCCTACGGCCAGATCGGCAAGACGATCGAAGCCTTCTTCAAGTCTGTGAACGACGCGGGCGGCGTCAACGGCCGCAAGATCAACTTCATCACGCGCGACGACGGCTACTCGCCGCCGAAGATGGTCGAGCTGGTGCGCCAGCTGGTGGAGCAGGAGAAGGTGCTCTGCCTGTTCAATACGCTGGGCACGCCCACCAACACCGCGATCCATCGCTACATGAACCAGAAGAAGGTGCCGCAGCTCTACGTCGCCACCGGCGCGTCGAAGTGGGGCAAGCCCAAGGAGTTCCCGTGGACGATGGGCTTCCAGCCCGACTACCACACCGAGGGCATGGTCTACGCCAAGCACATCCTGGCCAACGTCAAGGACGCCAAGATCGGCGTGCTGATGCAGAACGACGACTACGGCAAGGACTACTACGAGGGCTTCCGCGAGGGGTTGGGCAAGGAGACGAGCAAGATCGTCAAGCACGTGACCTTCGAGGTCACGGATCCGACGGTCGACAGCCAGATCATCCAGCTGAAGGATTCCGGCGCCAACGTCTTCTTCAACATCGCCACCCCCAAGGCGGCCGCCCAGGCGATCCGCAAGGCGGCAGACATCGGCTGGAAGCCGGCGCAGTACCTCAACAACGTGTCCGCCTCGGTGGGCTCGGTCATGAAGCCGGCCGGCCTCGAGAACAGCCAGGGCATCATCACGGCGCAGTACCTTATGGACCCCACGGACAAGCAGTGGGAAAGCAACGACGCTTTCAAGGCCTGGAGCGCCTGGATGGACAAGTGGATGCCCGGCGCCAACAAGGCCGACGCCAACCACGTGTTCGGCTATGCCGTCTCCAACCTGATGCTCGAGACGCTCAAGAAGTGCGGCGACACGCTCACGCGCGAGAACGTCATGAAGCAGGCCGCCAACTACCAAAAGTACAAGCTGCCGATGCTGCTGCCGGGCATCACGATCAACACCAGCCCGACAGACTACTATCCGATCCAGTCGGTGCAGCTCGCGCGCTTCAAGGGCGAGACCTGGGATCTGTTCGGCGACGTCATGTCGGCCGAAGGGTCCTGAAACTCTAAGTTTCTCGACGTCACGAAAGGCCGCCGGTGACCCCGGCGGCCTTTTTGTTGCTCGCACTGCAGCATCGAAATCCGTGAACTCTTTGTGGTTTTTTCTTTCCAAGAAGTTCGATCTGCGCAACCATATTCCGCATAACGAATGAAGGGCAGGGACGTAACGTTCAACCAAGGGAGGCAGAATTGAAAACCAACAGGCGTACCTTTTTGGGCGGCGTTTCGGCGGCCGCTGCTTTGTCGGCCTCGGGCGCGGCCTACGCGCAGAAGAAGAAGTACGACGACGGTGTGACCGACAAGGAAATCAAGATCGGCCATACCAACCCCTACAGCGGGCCGGCATCCTCCTACGGCGTGATCGGCAAGTGCGAAGACGCCTATTGGAAGAGCGTCAACGAGCGCGGCGGCATCAACGGACGCATGGTCAAGTTTGTTACCATGGACGATGGCTACAATCCGGCCAAGACCGTTGAGGTCGTCCGCCAGATGGTGGAACAGGACAGGGTGCTGTGCCTGTTCAATACGCTGGGCACGCCGACCAATTCGGCGATCCATCGCTACATGAATCAGAAGAAGGTGCCGCAACTCTATGTTTCGACCGGCGCCTCCAAGTGGGGAAACTACAAGGAATTCCCGTGGACGATGGGCTTCCAGCCCGACTACCACACTGAAGCCGTCATCTACGCCAAGCACATCCTGGCAACTGTGAAAGACCCGAAGATCGGCGTGCTGATGCAGAACGACGACTACGGGAAGGACTACTGGGAAGGCTTCAAGGAGGGGCTGGGCAAGGACGTCAACAAGGTGGTCAAGCACGTCACCTACGAAACGACCGACCCGACCGTCGACAGCCAGATCATCCAGCTCAAGGATGCCGGGGCCAACGTCTTCTTCAACATCGCGATCCCGAAGTTCGCGGCTCAGGCCATCCGGAAGACCGCGGACATCGGTTGGAAGCCCATCCAGTACCTGAACAATGTTTCTTCCTCGGTCGCTTCGACGCTCAAGCCGGCCGGTCTGGAGAACAGCCAGGGCCTGATCACGGCGCTCTATCTCATGGATCCCACCGACAAGCAGTGGAACGACAACGCGGAGATGAAGGCCTGGCGTACCTGGATGAACAAGTACATGTCGGGCGCCAACCAGGATGACGGCAACTACGTCTTCGCCTATGCCGTCGCGACCCTCATGGAGGAAACGCTGAAGCGATGCGGCGACACGCTGACGCGCGAGAACCTGATGAAGCAGGCCACCAGCTTCAAGAAGCACAGGGTGCCGTTGCTGCTGCCGGGCATCACGGTCAGCACCAGCCCCACCGACTATTACCCGATCCAGTCGGTACGGCTTGCCCGATTCAAGGGGGAGACCTGGGATCTGTTCGGCGACATCATGTCTGCCGAAGGTTCTTGAGTTCTTGTCCGAAGCCAACCGGAGGCCGCCGGCGACCCCGGCGGCCTTTTCTTTTGACCGGCAAGCGCGAGCTACCGCTCGGCCGGCTTGCGCTGAAGAGCCTGGCGGCACTCGGCCGTGTCGATGCGGCCGTTCTTGTCGAGGTCGCAGCGCGTGAAGTTGCGCTCGGTGCCCGCCAGGAACTCCGTCAGGGTAACGGATCCGTCCTTGTCGACATCGAGAAGCTGGAAGTAGCTCGACTGGCGACCGGCCTGGCGGTCCGTCGGCAGCACGCTATTGCCGGCCGCCGGGGTGCGGGCGAACAGCTCGTCCTGGCTGAGCTTGCCGTCGCCGTTGGTATCGAGCCGCTTGAAGCGCGCCTGCTGGCCAGCCTTCCATTCGTCGCGCGTGACCGCGCCATCCTTGTTGGCGTCATATCGCATGACGCCGCCGTCGGTTCGCGCCGGCCGGGTGGCCGGGGTGGACGGGGTGGCTTGGGGCGCCGTCGTGTCGCCGGGGGCGGCGAAGGCGGGGCCGCCCAAGAGCAGGAAGCCGGTCGCAAGCAGGGAGAGTCTCGGCATGGTCGTTCCTTCGGGTTGTATCGGGATACGGCTATGCACGCGCCATTTCCCTTACCGGCGGGTCTAGGCGCGGATATAGTCTGCCCGGCGACCGAATTGTGGCCGCGTTGAGGTTTTGTTCTCTCTGGGGATAACCCATGGCCTATGATTACGATCTGTTTGTCATCGGCGCCGGTTCGGGCGGCGTGCGCGCCTCGCGCATCGCGGCGACCCACGGCGCCCGCGTAGGCATCTGCGAGGATTACCGCGTCGGCGGCACCTGTGTGATCCGCGGCTGCGTGCCGAAGAAGCTCCTGATGTACGGCTCGAAGTTCGCGCACGAGTTCGAGGACGCGGCGGCCTACGGCTGGACGGTTCCGGAGCCGACCCATTCGTGGGCGACCCTGCGCGACAACGTGAACAAAGAAGTGGACCGGTTGAACGCGCTCTACCTGCGCCTGCTCGAGGGAGCGGGCGTGAAGCTGCACATGGGCCGCGGCCGCCTGATGGACCGCCACACGATCCAGGTCGGCGATGAGACGATCACGGCGGAGAAGATCCTGATCGCCACCGGCGGTCATCCCGTCATCCCGTCGATCCCGGGTGCCGAATTGGCGATCACGTCCAGCGATGCCTTCCATCTCGCTGAACTGCCCAAGCACATCACCATCGTCGGGGCGGGCTACATCGCCGTCGAGTTCGCCGGCATCTTCCGCGGGCTGGGCGCCAAGGTCGACATCGTGTTGCGACGCGACCGCGTCCTGCGCGGCTTCGACGAGGAATGCCGCACCTTCGTGCACGAGGCGCTGAAGGACAGCGGCATCCGCATGCGCACCGAAATGGAAGTCGGCCGCATCGTCGCAAAGGGCGAGGATGGCAAGAGCGGCCCGTTCGAGGTCCACACGCCGATGGGCGGCATGTTCGAGACCGACTGCGTGATGTATGCAACCGGCCGCGCGCCCAACACGTCCGGCATCGGACTGGAGAAGGCCGGCGTCCAGCTCAACAAGGTGGGCGCCATCGCGGTCGACGAGTGGTCGAAGACCACCGCCGACAACATCTGGGCGGTGGGCGACGTCACCGACCGCATCAACCTCACGCCGGTGGCCCTCATGGAAGGCCACTGTTTCGCCGACACCGAGTTCGGCAAGAAGCCGCGCAAGGCCAACCACCACGACGTGCCGTCGGCGGTCTTCTGCCAGCCTGAAATGGCGAATGTCGGCCTGAGCGAGGAACAGGCGAAGCTGCAGCTGGGCGAACTGCGTATCTACACGGCGGCTTTCCGACCGATGAAGTACACTGTCTCCGGCCGCCACCAGCGCACCTTCATGAAGATGATCGTCGAGGCCTCGACCGACCGGGTGGTCGGCATCCACATGGTGGGCGACGATGCCGCCGAGCTCATCCAAGGGCTGGCGGTGGCCATGAAAGCGGGGGCCACCAAGGCCCATTTCGACGCCACCGTGGGCATTCATCCGACCGCCGGCGAGGAGTTCGTGACGATGCGAACCGCACGGCCGGATTCGACGCCGGCCCGGGCAGCCGCGGAGTAGAACGGGACCGGTCTGCCGGCTGGTCTTTTATCCACAGCACGTATAGGTTCACCCACCCCGCCGGCCCCTTCGGCCCGCGGGTCGAGGAGGAGTCGATGACCGCGATCCAGGGCCATTCCAGGGCCGATTCGCGTACCGCGAAGGGCCAGTCCCGCACGTCGAGCGCCGCCGACTGGTCGCCGACCAGCTGGCGCAGCCGGCCGGCGCTGCAGATGCCGGTCTATCCGGATGCAGCCGTTCTGGCCAATGCCGAGGCGCGCTTGCGCCGCTATCCGCCACTGGTCTTTGCCGGTGAGGCGCGCAAGCTCAAGACATCTCTGGCCAAGATCGCCAATGGCGAGGCCTTCCTGCTGCAGGGCGGCGACTGCGCCGAGAGCTTCGTCGACTTCACCGCCAACAACATCCGCGACACGTTCCGGGTGCTGCTCCAGATGGCCGTCGTGCTGACCTACGGCGCGGGCATGCCGGTGGTGAAGCTCGGCCGCATCGCCGGCCAGTTCGCCAAGCCGCGCTCCTCCAACGTCGAGAAGATCGGCGACGTCGAGCTGCCGTCCTATCGCGGCGACAACGTCAACGGCATCGAGTTCACGGCCGCTGCGCGCCTACCCGACCCCGAGCGCATGGTCCAGGCCTACAACCAGTCGGCGGCGACGCTGAATCTGCTGCGCGCCTTTGCCCAAGGCGGCTATGCCGACCTGCACGAGGTCAACCGCTGGAACCTCGACTTCGTGCGCAGCTCGCCCGCCTCGGCGCGCTACGAAGACCTCGCGGCCCGGCTCGACGAGACTCTGAACTTCATGGCTGCCTGCGGCCTCAATTCTGCGACGACGCCGCAGATCGCCGAAACCGACTTCTTTACCAGCCACGAGGCGTTGCTGCTGCCTTACGAGGAGGCGCTGACTCGCGTCGATTCGACCTCCGGCGACTGGTACGACTGCTCGGCGCACATGCTGTGGATCGGCGACCGCACGCGTCAGCCCGACGGCGCCCATGTCGAGTTCCTGCGCGGAGTTCGCAATCCGATCGGCTTCAAGGCCGGGCCGACGCTTCCGACCGACGATCTGCTGCGCCTGATCGACACGCTGAATCCGTCGAACGAGGCGGGACGCATCGTGATCATCGCGCGTATGGGCGCCGACAAGGTGGGCGACAAGCTGCCGGCGCTGGTCCGTGCGCTGAAGCGCGAGGGCCGCACGGTGGTGTGGTCGTGCGATCCCATGCACGGCAACACGGTCACCGCCTCGAACGGCCGCAAGACCCGACCCTTCGACGCGATCCTGCGAGAGGTGAAGGAGTTCTTCGCCGTGCACCGCGCCGAGGGGACCCATCCGGGCGGCGTGCATTTCGAGATGACCGGCCAGGAAGTCACGGAATGCATCGGCGGCTCGACCGAGATCACGGTCGACAACCTGAACGAGCGCTACGAGACGCTGGTCGATCCAAGGCTCAATGCCAGCCAGGCGCTCGAACTCGCGTTCCTGCTCGCCGAGCAGCTCAAGGCGGAGCGCTTGTCCGTCGCAAGGGCGCGCCCGGCCGTCTAGCGACGTCCGGGCTTGGCGCGAGAGGCCGGGGGAGGGCCATGACGCATCCTGAGAATGGCGAGATCGCGCGCTATACCGATCACTACTTCAATCGTTCGAAGCAGGTGGTTGGCAAGTTCGGCGACTGCCAGGTGACCTATGCCATCTTCATGCGTCGGCCCGTGGTGTTTGCGCCACGACTCGCGCTGGAATGGCTGGAAGAAACCTGCCGCGCACGCAATGCGACGGTGGAACTCGATCTGCGCTACCGCGAGGGGAAGTGGGTCGGCGCCGGTGAGCCGATGATGTACATCACCGGCTCGTTCTTCCATCTCGTCGATCTCGAGACGATCTTCCTGCAGAAACTGGGCCCTGCCTGCGTCGCCGCCTACAATGCCTGGACGATGTGCGCGGACATGCCGAAGTCGGCCTTCCTCGCCATGGATGCGCGTCATTGTGCCGGCCAGGAAATGGCCGAGATGATGGCCTATGCCGCCTCGGTCGGCTCGGCGCGGGCCAAGCGCAAGGTCGGCGCGGTCGGTTTCATCGGCAATGCCACGCACGCCACCGCCCATTACTTCGGCCGCGAGTACGGGCTGGGGACCATGCCGCACGCCCTGATCGGCTATGCCGGCTCGACGCTGCGCGCCGCCGAGATGTTCCACGAGACCTTCCCGGACGAGGGGATGACGGTCCTGGTCGACTATTTCGCGCGCGAGATTTCCGACTCGCTCGACGTCTGCCGGCGCTTTCCTGAACTCGCGGCCCAGGGGAAGCTGTCGCTCCGCCTGGACACGACGGGCGGTCGCTACATCGAAGGGCTGGATCCCGCCTCGTCCTATGCGGTGCTGGAGCGCTTCTCCCCGGAATCGATCCGCGGCTACCGGAGCGAGGAGGAGTTGCGCTACCTCGTCGGTACCGGCGTGTCGGCGGCGGCGATCTTCCATCTGCGGGCAGAGCTCGACCGCAACGGTTTCGACAAGGTCAAGATCGTGGCGTCTTCCGGCTTTGGCCCGGCCAAGTGCCGCATCATGGCCGAGGCCAAGGCCCCGATCGACGTCGTGGGCTCCGGCTCGTTCCTGCCGTCCAACTGGTCGGAAACCTACGCCACCGCCGACATTGTCGAATATGACGGCGAGAAGCGCGTGAAGATCGGCCGCGAGTTCCTGCATCGGAACCGCCCGGCCGACGCGACCCAGCCCCTCTAGTTTTCCTGTTCCGGCAATCCGAGGATCAAGATGCTCAAACTCTATTTCGCCCCCGGCGCGTGTTCGACCGCATCGCATATCGGACTCGAGGAGAGCGGCACGAAGTACGATTCGCAGGCTTTGTCCTTCGCCAAGAGCGAGCAGCGGACGCCGGAGTATCTCAAGGTCAACCCGCGTGGCCGCGTGCCGGCGCTGGTGGTCGACGAGGGCACGATCGTCGAGAATACGGCGATCCTGGACTATGTCGCCACGACCTACGCGCCGCATCTGATGCCCAAGGATCCGGTCCAGCGCGCCCGGGCGCTCTCGCTGATGGCGTGGTTCTCCAATACCGTGCATCCGAACTTCACCCACATCGGCCGTCCCGAGCGCTTCGCGACGGACACGGGGGTGTTCGACCATCTCAAGGCGGTGGGACGAGAGAACTTCTTTGCCAACCTCAAGGAGATCGACGGTCTCCTGGCAGGTAAGACGTGGATTCTGGGTGACGAGTTCTCGGTGGTCGATGGCTATGCGCTGGTGTTCTACGGCTGGGGCAAGCGTATCGGTCTGCCGGTCCAGGACCTCGTGAACTACACGGCCTGGAAGGAGCGCATGCTGGCGCGGCCGGCCGTGATGCGTGTCCTCGAACGGGAGCAAAGCGTTCTGCTCGCTGCCTGACGAAAGCTCCATTGCATGCTCTTGGGCATCGCGGCTCGCGATGCTTGCCGCCACCCCATGCCTTCCCTATAAGTGAAGTGAGAATTATTCGCATGTAGGGGTAATGGTAGGCGTGAGTTCGGCGGATCCGACCCTGGCTCTGTATCTGAAGCATCGTGGCTCGCTGGTGAATTACGCCAACGGCATCGTCAGGGACCGGGCGGGCGCAGAAGACGTCGTGCAGGAGGCCTATCTCCGGTTCAGCTCCGCCAGCAGCGATGAGCGGCCTATCACCAGTCCCGTCAGCTACCTTTACCGCATCGTCCGCAATCTCGCGCTCGACTGGGTTCACCGGACCTCGGACAGCGCTTCGACGGGACCGGCGGCGGCGCTCGAGCAGGTCGCCCAGGACGGGCCCACGGCCGAGGATGTCCTTCACTATCGCGACGAGCTGCGGATCCTGACCGACGCGCTCGCCGAGCTGCCGGAGCGGACGCGCATCGCCTTCACCATGTATCGCCTGGAGGGCTGCACGCTCCAGCAGGTGGGGGAGCGGCTGGGGGTCTCCGTCGTGCGAGCGCACCAGCTCGTGAAAGACGCGATCCTCCATGCCACCCGCCGTTTGGATGGCATGGATGGCTGATCCCGTGGAAGTTTCCCGGTGGCCCCCTTAAAAGTCGACATCGCCCGCCGTCTGTCCGTTGTGATCGTCCGGAGTGGGCGAGCGGATTTGGAGACGGGTGACTTCCGACGTGGACGATAGAGATCTCCTGCGCAGCGAGGCGGTGGACTGGCTGGTGCGCATCAATGGCGCCCCGCAAGACGCCGCCGTCCGCGCGGGCCTGGAGACCTGGCTGGCGTCCAGCGAGGCGCATCGTCGTGCGTATCGCAGCGTCGAGCGGGTGTGGAAGCTTTCGGGCGCGTTACCATCCCCTCCGGGCAAGGTCGTTGAGCTGTCGCGCGTTCGGCGGACGCGACGCGCCTGGGGGCTCGCGGCAGCTGCTCTCGCGGCCTGTATCGCACTCTGGTTCTTCCCGAGCCTGAAGCTGCAGTTTCAGGCCGATCACCTGACCGGCGTTGCCGAGTTGCGCGAACTGACGCTTGAGGACGGCAGCATCGTTCATCTCGATGCCGCCAGTGCAATTGCGGTGCGCTACGACAAGGGACGTCGCGAGGTCGAGCTGTTGGCCGGGCAGGCGTTCTTCAAGGTCGTATCCGCCCGCGATCGCCCCTTCGTCGTGACGGCCGGCAACGTGGCGGTCACCGTCAAGGGTACCGCCTTCGATGTCGGCTCGTCCCGGGACGGAGTGTCCGTCGCCGTCCAGTCGGGGATCGTCGAGGTTCTGATTTCGGGGGGCGAGCGTAACGTGCTGTCCACCCTGACGCGAGGCGAGCGCATGGTGGTGGACACGCAGGGGGCGTTTGCGCGGTCGCAGGTTTCTCCCGAGGACGTCGCCTCATGGCGTGAGCATCGGCTCGTCGTGGATGGCGCCACCTTGGGGGAGGTCGTGGACGAGCTGGGGCGCCACCATCGAGGTGTCATCGTGATGAGCGATCGCCGCCTGGCGGAGCGTCGGATCACGGGCGTCTTCGATCTCCGCCGTCCGCTCGAAGCGCTGCACACGGTGGCCCGGACCCAGCACGGCTCGGTGATCGAGCTTTCGCCGTATCTCACGATCGTCTCCTCGTCGAAGCCCTGAATATTTCTTCCGGCGCCCCTTAAATCGGCACCCCGCCGCCCGTCCTCTGGTCGCGAACGCGAATCGTTCGCGTCATTTCAGCGTCTCCATGGCCCGCCGGTCTGGAGCAGCGGGGGAGTTCGTCGTGTTGCAGGACCGGTCCGGTAGCGTCGCGCAGGTAGTTGCCATCGCCACAGTCGCTCTGACGATGGGGGCTTCCATCGCATCCGCGCAGACAGGGGCGGCTGAAGCCCAGGCCCCGCTCGAGGCCCAGGCCAGCAGGTCGGCGACCTTCGACATTCCGGCGCAACCGCTCTCCCAGGCCCTGATGGCCTTCGGTCGCCAGTCGGGCATGCAGATCGCCGTCGATTCCGCGGCTGTGGCGGGCAAGACCAGCGCCCCGGTCGCGGGCTCGATGACGGCGGATCAGGCCCTGCGCCAGCTCCTCTCGGGGTCTGGCCTCACCTATCAGTTCACGTCGGCCAATGCGGTGACCGTTGCCGGCGCCCCCGCGCCGGGGGCGGCCGGCGTGCCGGGCTCCGATACGCTGGTGCTTGATCCGGTCCGCGTGCAGGCCGTCCCGACGACTCCGGCACAGGGTGAGATCGGCAATCAGTCTCCGGCCTATGCCGGTGGGCAGGTGGCCCGCGGCGGCAAGGTCGGCCTGCTCGGCAACCGCGACTACATGGACACGCCGTTCAGCGAGACGACCTACACCAATCAGTACATCCAGAACCAGCAGGCGCGGACGTTGACCGACGTCCTCGCGGGCGATCCGACGCTGCGCTCCGGCGTTCCCAACGGCAACGTCTTCGATGACCGCGTCATGATCCGCGGCGTCACCGTGACCAATCCGAATTTCGGATTCGGCGGCCTCTTCGGCATCGTTCCGAACCAGGTGGATACGACGGGTATCGAGAGGGTCGAGGTCTTCCGGGGGCCGACGGCCTTCCTGAACGGGGCGCTGCCTAACGCCGTTGGCGGCACCATCAACCTCGTGCCGAAGCGCGCGACCGATGCGCCGATCACCCAGGGCACGCTGCTTTTCAACTCCGATTCCCAGCTCGGCGGCTCGCTGGATGTCGGTCGCCGGTTCGGACCCGACAACGAACTCGGCCTGCGAGCCGGCGCGACCTATTACTCGGGCGACACGGCCGTCAACAACCAGACCGCCGAACGCCTAGCGCTCACCCTCGGCTTCGACTACCGCAGCGATCGCACGCGTCTCGAAGCCGATATCGGCTACCTGCGCCGCGATGTCGGCGCATTCCAGGGCGGCATCTTCCTTGGGGCGGGCGTCCAGCTGCCGCCGGCCCCCTATGCGCGCCAGAGCTCCTATCAGCCTTGGGAACGCCTTCAGGGCAATGACGTCTACGGATCCCTGAAGTTCGAGCACGACATCGTCGAGGGGCTCACCGGCTTTATCAAGGCCGGTGCGCGCCGCAGCAACTACACGTCCGTATTCTTCAACCAGAACATCGTGAACTACGACGGCAACACCACCGTCCTGTCAGCCGGGCAGTATGCGTCCACGGTCGAGTCGCTCTCGCTCGAAGCCGGCCTGCGCGCCAACTTCCACACCGGTCCTGTCAAGCACGAGGCGGCACTGATCGGTGATTACCTCAAGACCCAGAACTTCACCTTCAACAATCCGATCGTCGCTGCGCTGAACTCGAACATCTACAACCCGACCTTCATATCGCAGCCGAGTTTCTTCGGCTTCCGCACGCAGCCGCCGCTCACCTCGGACTCCGTTTACGGAAGCATCGGCATCGTCGATGCGTTGTCGTTCAATGGGGACATGTTCCAGATCATCGGCGGAGCACGCCTGCAGCGGCTGCAGACCGCGAACTACAGCACCGCGACCGGCCTGCCGACCAATGGCAACGACCAGACCGTGGTGTCGCCGTCCGCGTCCTTCGTCTTCCGGCCGGTGAAGGAAGTGATGCTCTACGGAAACTACATTCAGGCGCTGCAACAAGGGCCGATCGCCCCAGCGGGTACGCTCAACGCCGGACTCCAGTTCTCGCCCTTCGTCACCAACCAGTTCGAGGTCGGCGTGAAAGCCGATTTCGGGTTCATCGGCGCCACGCTCAGCGCCTTCCAGATCACGCTTCCGACCAGCTACACGGATGTCGCGACGAACACGTTCGTGACCAACGGGCAGCAGCGTAACCAGGGGATCGAGTTCATGGCTTTCGGCGAGCCAGCTCCAGGTCTCAAGCTCTTGGGCGGATTCACCGCGCTCAATGCGATCCAGGTGAATACGCAGGGTGGTTTGACCAACGGCAAACAGGTCGTGGGCACGACACCGTTCCAAGCCTCGCTCGGTCTCGACTGGGATACACCCTACGTAAAGGGGCTGGGGGTGATGGGTCGCGCCGTCTACAACGGCCAGGTCTATCTCAATGCCGCCAATACCCAGGCGGCGCCGCCCTGGACCCGATTCGATGCCGGGCTGCGCTACACGTTCGATCGGACCGACGGCAAGCCCGTAACGCTGCGGGCGAACGTCATCAACCTGTTCGATGCCAACTACTGGATCGCGACGACCTCGTTCTTCTTCCAGAACCCGCCGCGGACCTTCTTGTTGTCGCTGACCGCCGACTTCTAGCGTCCCATGGCAAGGGCTGCTTCCTCTCCCGCACCCGTCGGCGCCGGCAAGGTGGTCGTGCGCGTCCTCGCCATGGTGTTCGGCGCCTACGCCGCCAGTGCCGCGGTGGTGGCGGCAGGCGTCGCCGGGCTGATCCTTGCGGGTGTCAACAAGAGCGACGCCTTCACTGTCTGCAGCATCCTTGGCTTCCTGCTCTATACGGGGCTCGCGCTTTGGGCGGCCGCTGCGCCCCGGCTGGTGCCGATGGTTGCTACCCTCGTGCTGGTCACCGCAGTGGGCACCGGGATCGGCTTTCTTCCCGCGCTCATCGGCGGCGCCTGAGATGGGGGCGAGCTTCCGCGAATCCATGGGGTGGCTGCACACCTGGTCCGGTCTGCTGATCGGCCTGCTGCTGTTCGCGGTCTTCTGGACCGGCACGCTCTGCGTCTTCGATCGCGAGATCGACCGCTGGATGAATCCCTCGACCCGGCTCGTCTATTCCGGCGAGCCGATCGCAATCGACGGCCTGCGGGAAGAGGCAAGCCGGCTCTCGCCGCGCGCGGCGCCCTGGGCGATCGTCCTGCCGACGCCGCGCGATCCCGCACTCTGGATCGGCTATCGCGGACGAGGGGGCTTCGAACGCACGCTGTTCGATCCGCTCACCCTGAAGCCGGTCGCGCCGGCCGAGAGCTGGGCGGGCACCCGGTTCGTCTTTCCGTTCCATCACACGCTGCATCTCAGGATGTGGAATCTCGGCACCTGGCTCACCGGCCTCGCCGGGATCGCAATGATGGCCCTCTGCATTTCGGGCGTGATCATCCATCGCAAGATCTTCGTCGATTTCTTCACCTTGCGCCGCTCGCGCCAGCCGCAGCGTCTCTTGCTCGATCTGCACAACACCACGGGAACGCTGGGTGTCCTCTTCTACTTCGTCATGTCGTTCTCGGGCGTGACCATCCTGGCGTCGGTTTACTACCCGTCTGGCGTGTGGGTGGCGTTCGAAGGCGGCCGCTCGGGCTATGTGCGCGACACCTATGACGTGTTCAGCCGCCCACGCCTCAATCAGCCGGGCCCGCCGCTCGGCTCGCTCGACGCGATGGTGGAGACGGCGCGCGAGGCTTGGGGAGGTCTCAATCCCGGCTTGGTGCGTGTCTTCCATCACGGCGACCGGAACTCCTACGTCGAGGTGCGACCGTCGATCGAGGCCGAAGTGGCGATGCGCACCGATCCCTTCTTCTTCGACGCCGCGACCGGCGAGGTCCTGTATCGCACCTACATCCGCGAGACGACGCAGGTGCAGCAGTTCCTGACGGGGCTGCACTTCGCGCAGTTTCGCCACTGGACCCTGCGCTGGCTCTACTTCGCTCTGGGCCTGCTGGGCTGCGTCCTCATCGCCACCGGCTTCCTCTTCTGGATCGAGTCACGGCGCAAGGCGCACGCGGCGGCCGGCTTGAGAGGCGTCGGCTTCGTCGAGGGACTGACGGTCGGCGGCACCGGCGGCATTGTCCTGGCGACGCTCGCCTTCTTCGTCGCCAATCGCCTGCTGCCCTCCGGCGCGACCTTCATGGGCGGCGCCCGCTACGAACTCGAGATCTGGGTCTTCTTCGCCGTCTGGGTGCTGAGCTTCGCCCATGGCTGGATGAGGCGGGGTGCGGCCTGGATCGACCAATGCTGGCTCGCGACCGGGCTGTGCATCCTTGCCGTCGTGTTCAACGGGGCCACGACTGGCGACCACGTCGTGCGGGCCTGGGGCGACGGGAAGCTCGCCGTCGCCGGCATGGACCTCGTGCTGCTGGCCGGCGGGTTTGCCGCCGCGGTCACGGCGTGGCGCCTGCAGCGCCGCCGGCAAGGAACATCCACGACACGACTGCGACATCATCCTCTGGAGGGACAATCGTCATGAAGCCAATCTTCCGCATCGCCGCCCTCGCGGCGCTCTCGCTGTCGTTCGCCGGGCCAGCTTCGGCACATCACATCTGGCTCGAAGTCGACGGGCAGGGCGGCAAGATCTATTTTGGCGAGTTCGGCGAAAACCTGCGCGAAGCCTCGCCGGGGACCCTCGACAAGCTGCAGCCCCAGGCCAAGGCGGTCTCGTCGGCTGGCGAACGCCCGTTGACCGTCCAGAAGTCGGCGAACGCCTACGTCGCCACCGGCAAGATCGAGGGGGGCGATAGCATCGTTGCCGAAGACATTCGCTGGCCGTCCTTCGAGCGCAAGCGCGACAACAAGACCGGCATCTACATGCCGGCGGCGCGCTTCGTCCCGGACCGGACGCCGCGGGCTGCGGCGCTGACGCTCGATATCGTTCCGAGGGGCGGCGACACGTTCCAGGTCGTCTTCAAGGGCAAGCCGCTGGCCAAGGCGAAGGTCGTGGTCGTCACGCCGTCGGGGTGGGGGCGTGAAGAGCATACCGGCGCCAACGGGGAGTTCGAGATCAAGCTGCCGTGGCGCGGCGCTTACGTGTTCGAGGTGCATCACGACGACAACGCGGCCGGCAAGCGCGGCGAACAGGCCTATGACTTCGCGAACTACGTGACGACGCTGACGGTCGTGCAGCCGCAAGGGACTGAGCCTCCGCCGGCGTCGGCACCGGCCAAGCCGCACTGATGGAGGCCGCCCTCATCGTTGCTGTGCTGGCCATCAGTTACCTGGGCTTTGCCGGGCTGGCCCTCAGCCAGGACCGGCATTGGTTCCACCTCTGCGGCGAGCGCCATTGTCCGCCGGGCATCGCTCGCAGCCTGCGGGTTGCCGGCTATGCCTCGTTGGCCGCGGGCCTGTGCCTCGCGCTCTTACGAGATGGCCCGGGATTCGGCCCGCTCGTGTGGGCGATGACGCTAACGGTCGCGTCATTCGCCGTTGTCTGCACGCTGACATGGCGGCCGCACTGGCTCCGCCCGCTCGCCCTGGTCTGTCAACGTCATGCCCGATAGCCGATGGTCTTCATGAAGGTTGTTCGTCGTCTGCTGGTTCTGCTTCTGCTGTTCCCATCGCTGGCCTTGGCGCAGGCGCCGGCGACGACAGAGCCTGCCCCGCCCGCGGTTACAGCTCCCGCCGAGACTGAGCCCGCGCCCGCAACCGCACCCACCGATGCGGGGACGCCGGCTGCGGCGCCGGCCCAGGCAGTGCTGCCGAAGGACCTGTCGGTGTGGGGCATGTTCGTGGCGGCGGACTGGGTGGTGCAGGGGGTGATGATCGGCCTTGTGATCGCGTCGGTGCTGACCTGGACGGTATTCGTGGCCAAGAGCCTGGAGCTGGCGATGGCGGTACGGCGGCAGCGGCGCCTGCTGGCGGCGCTTGATACAGCGCCGTCGCTCGACCAGGCGCCGGCCAGCGACCTCGTGGCGGCGGCGCAGGCCGAGCAGCGGCTGAGCGCCGACACGGTCGACGATCGCGACGG
>NZ_JBQVQG010000031.1:0-58484 GCF_052439685.1 Reyranella sp. | reverse complement strand
TCCGTGACGCCCATGCCGCCGTGCATCTGCACCGCGCTCTGGCCGCAGAACTTGCCCGACTTGCCGATCTGGACCTTGGCGCCCGAGGCGGCCTTGGCCCGCACCGTGGGATCCTTGTCGTCGATCTTGAGCGAGGCCATCAGGGTCATCGAACGCGCTTCCTGCGCGTTGGTGAAGCAGTCGACCATGCGGTGCTGCAGCACCTGGAACTTGCCGATCGCCACGCCGAACTGCTTGCGGGTCTTGATGTATTCGAGCGTCGCCGCGTTGATCGCGTCCATGCAGCCGGTGGCCTCGGCGCACAGCGCCACGATGGCACGGTCGACCGCCTCTTCCACGGTCGGGAAGGCCTCGTCGACCTTGCCCAGCACCGCGTCGGCGCCCACCGAGACCTTGTCGAAGGTCAGCTCGGACGCGCGCAGCGCATCCTGGGTCGGGTAGTCGCGGCGCGACAGGCCCTTGGCCTTGGCGTCGACCACGAACAGCGTCAGGCCCTTGGGCTCGCGCGCCGAACCGGCGGTGCGGGCCAGCACGATGATCTCGTCGGCGGAGGCGGCGTTGTAGACCACGCCCTTGTGGCCCGAGAGCGACCAGCCGTTGCCTTCCTTGGTCGCCTTGAGCGACACGTCGGCCAGGTTGTAGCGGCTCTGGCGCTCCAGCCAGGCGAAGGCGAACTGCTTCTTGCCCTCGATCATCGGCGCCAGCAGGGCGGCCTTCTGGTCGGCCGAACCGGCGCGGGCGATCATGCCACCGCCCAGCACAACCGTCGGCAGGAACGGCTCGAGCACCAGGCCCTTACCGAACTGTTCCATGACGATCATCGTCTCGATCGGACCGCCGCCGTAACCGCCATCCTCTTCCGAGAAGGCCATGCCCAGCCAGCCCAGCTCGGCGAACTGAGCCCAGTTCTCCGGCAGCCAGCCGCGCTCGGTCGCCACGATCTTGCGGCGGTTCTCGAACGTGTACTTCTCGCGGGCGAAGCGCTCGGCCGATTCCTGCAGCTGCTTCTGTTCGTCGGAAAGGGACAGATCCATGTTTCTCCTCCGGAATTCTTGGATGCGGTTATAGCCCCCGTCAGAGGCCGAGCACCATCTTCGAGACGATGTTCTTCTGAATCTCGGTGCTGCCGCCGTAGATGCTGGTCTTGCGCATGTTGAAATAGCGGGGCGCGGCCGGCGGGGCGTGGTCAGGCCCGATCGGCGTCTCGTTGGTGTCGTGGAACAGCATGCCGGGCTGGTAGGGCTGGGCGTACTCGCCCACGGCTTCCATGGTGAGTTCGGCGATGCGCTGCTGGATCTCCGAGCCGCGCACCTTGAGGGTCGAGACCTCGGGACCGGGCGCGCCGCCCTGCGCCATGGTCGAGAGCACGCGCAGCTCGCTCATCTCCAACGCCTGGACCTGCAGGTCGATGTCGGCGATCTGCGCCGTGAAGGCGGGATCGTCCGCGAGCGTCCCACCGTCCTGCGGCTCGATACGGGCGATCTGGCGCAGCATCGAGACACCGCGCTTGGAGGACGGGACCTCAGCGATGCCCAGCCGCTCGTTGGCCAGCAGGAACTTGGCGCAGGTCCAGCCCTCGTTCTCCTTGCCGATCAGGTTCTCGACCGGGACCTTCACATTGTCGAGGAACACATCGTTCACGTGATGGGCGCCGTCGGTCATGATGATCGGCCGCACCGTGACGCCCGGCGTCTTCATGTCGATCAGCAGGAAGGAGATGCCCTCCTGCGGCTTGCCGTCCGGGTTGGTCCGCACCAGGCAGAAGATCCAGTCGCCCCAATGCGCGAAGGAGGTCCAGGTCTTCTGGCCGTTCACGATGTAATGGTCACCTTCCCTCACCGCGCGCGTGCGCAGGTTGGCGAGGTCGGAGCCGGCCCCTGGCTCGGAATAGCCCTGGCACCACGAGACTTCGGAGCTGCGGATCCCTGGCAGGAAGCGCTCCTTCTGCTCTTCGGTACCGAACGTGTAGATCACCGGCCCGACCATCTTCGGCCCGAACGGCAGGATACGTGGCGCACCCTCCTCCGCCAGCACGTTCTCGAACAGGAAGCGCTGCGTCACGTCCCAGCCCGGGCCGCCGTACTTCTTCGGCCAGGTGTAGGCGAGCCAGCCCTTCTTCCCGAGCGCCTGCTGCCAGACGATGTGGTCGTCGCGGTCGTAATGCTTGCCGGAGAAAGTCTTCTCACGGGTCGCGGGCGAGAGGTTCTCGCGCGCGAAAGCCCGCACCTCTTCGGCAAACGCCTTGTGTTCCGGCTTGAGCGACAGATCCATCTAGAGCCCCAACACCATCTTGCTGATGATCCCCTTCTGGATCTCGTTGCTGCCGCCGTAGATCGTGGTCTTGCGCGTGTTGAAATAGCGCGGCGCGGCGAGGTGGGCATAGTCGGGACCGACCGGCTCCTCGTTGGTGCCCTGCCACAGCAGGCCCGGCAGGTAGGGCGCGGAATATTCGCCGACCGCTTCCAGCGTGAGTTCGGTGATGCGCTGCTGGATCTCCGAGCCGCGGATCTTGAGGCCCGAGACTTCCGCGCCGGGCTGGCCGCCCTGCGCCATCTGCGACAGCACGCGCAGCTCGGTGAATTCGAGCGCCGTCACCTGGATTTCGAGATCGGCGATCTTCTCGGCAAAGCTCTGGTTCTCGATCAGCGGCCGGCCATTGTCCTGCTCGACGCGCGCGATGTCCTTCAGCGCCTCGACACCGCGCTTGGACTGCGGCACGGCCGCGATTCCCAGCCGCTCGTTGGCCAGCAGGAACTTGGCGCAGGTCCAGCCCTCGTTCTCCTTGCCGACCAGGTTCTCGACCGGGACCCTGACGTTGTCGAAGAAGACCTCGTTCACCTCGTGGCCGCCATCGGCCATGATGATCGGCTTCACCGTGATGCCCGGCGTCTTCATGTCGATCAGCAGGAAGGAGATGCCCTCCTGCGGCTTCGACTTGGAATCGGTCCGCACCAGACAAAAAATCCAGTCGGCCCAGTGGCCCATCGTGTTCCAGGTCTTCGACCCGTTCACGATGTAATGGTCGCCATCCTTCTCCGCCTTGGTGCGCAGGCTCGCGAGGTCGGAACCCGAGCCCGGCTCGGAATAGCCCTGGCACCACCAGACGGTGCTCTCGCGGATCGCCGGGAGGTACTTCTCCTTCTGCGCCTCGGTGCCGAACGTGTAGATCACCGGCCCGACCATCTTGGTGCCGAACGGGATGATGCCCGGCGCATATTCCTCGGCGCAGATGTTCTCGAAGATGTAGCGCTGGGCCGGCGTGAAACCCGGGCCGCCATGCTTCTTCGGCCAGGTGTAGACCAGCCAGCCCTTCTTCCCGAGCGCCTGCTGCCAGCGCATGTAGTCGTCGCGGATCAGGTGCTTGCCGTTCTTCACCTTGTCGCGCACGTCGGCCGGCAGGTTGGCGCGCACGAAGGCCCGCACCTCGTCGGCAAATTTCTGTTCTTCAGGCGTGAAAGCGAGGTCCATGTTCCCCTCCCAAGGAGGCATTTTCGATTTGGCCGGAGTTTAGCCACGAGACCGACGGGGACAAGCGCCGATAAATCGACTGGCGAGTGTCCGCGCCGAGATGCGGAACGTCTTTCCGTAAGAAAATCCCACGTCACCGCCGCCGGTCTTGCAACCATTGATTCAGGTCAAGTCCCTACTCTCGGTAATGGCGTTCAATTCTCCCCGCGTAAAGTGGGAGAGTACGAATGCAGAGAGTTTCGGTTGCTGGCGCGATGGTTGCGGCAGCCCTCATGGCTTGCTCATTTGGGCAAGCGGCCAAGGCCGACGACACCGAGAGTCAGAGTCCCTGGCAGGTCCGCGTCCGCGCGCTGGGCGTGCTTCCGGCCTCGTCGGGGAGCACGGTGAACGTACAGGGCGTCCCGGCGCTTTCGACGCCGAATTCCAGCCTGTCGATCGGCAATTCGATCGTCCCCGAAGTCGACATCAGCTATTACATTACGCGCAACGTCGCGGCCGAACTCATCCTGGGCGTCACGCCGCATAACATCACCGGCAGCGGCGCCCTTGCGAACCTCAACATCGGCAAGGCATGGCTCCTGCCACCGACCCTGCTGGCGCAATATCACTTCACCGATTTCGGCGCCTTCAAGCCCTATATCGGCATTGGCCTGAACTATACGATCTTCTTCGGCCAGAGTGCCGGCTATACGCAGACCAACGGGCTCGGGGTGACGAACCTCAGCATCAACAATACCGTCGGCGGCGCCGTCCAGGTCGGCTTCGACTACATGTTCGACAAGCACTGGGGCGTGAACGTCGACGTCAAGAAGTACATCCTGCGCCCGACCTACAATGCCACGGTCAACGGCACCATCCCGGTGAGCGGGACGGCGGTCATCGATCCGTGGATCATCGGCGCCGGCGTGACCTACAGGTTCTAGGCCCATCGGGCGAAGGCTCGATCGATATCGGCGTCGCCGAGGTCGGTTTCGCGCGGGACCAAACGTCCCGCGTCAGCGGGTCCCGGGGTTCTCTCCGGGACGTCGTCCCATATTCCGTCCCATGAGCCGTATCGCCCCGCCCGCCGAAAGCCGCCTCAGTGACTGGTATGCTGGCGCCAGCCTGACCGACAGCTTCGCCGTCACCCTGCCACCAGGTGCACCGGCCGACGTCGACACCCTCGCCACCCTCCTCTTCGCCGATCCGCCCGCGTGGTTCACGATCCTGCTGGCGATCCGCGATCGGGTGATGGCGCCGTTCGGGGTGAAAGCCTCGCACGCCCTGGAGGCCGATGAACAAATCGCCTTCTTCCCCGTCCTCTCGCGTTCGGCTGACGAGATCGTGCTGGGCGCCGACGACCGCCACCTCGACTTCCGGGCCTCGGTGCTCCTGCGTCGCACCGACAACAGGCTCGTCGCCACGACGGTGGTGCGCTGCCACAACCTGCTGGGCCGCCTCTATCTCGCCGCGATCCTGCCCTTCCACATTCTGGTCGTAACCGACGCGCTTCGCCGCCTGCGCCGCCGTCTCCAGCCTTCCTAAGGCACGATCAGCACCTTGTCGGCCTTGAGCTTGTCGATAGCCTGGTCGCTGAGGCCGGCCTCGCGCAGGACCTCGACGCCGTCGCCGCCGAGGGGTGGGGCGTGCCGGCGGAACTCGACCTTGGTCTTCTCGAAGTCGAGCGGGCTGGCGAAGGTGGTGATCGGGCCCTCGGTCGGGTGCTCCCGCTCGGTGAAGAAGCCGGTCGCCTTCAGATGCGGGTCGTCCTTCAGCTCCTCCAGGGTGCGCACCGGCATGGCGGGTATGTCGGCCTCGTCGAACATGTCGAGCCATTCCTGTGTCGGGCGATGCCTCAGCAGCTCGGCCAGCACCTGGTAGAGCTCGCTGAAATGCTTGGCGCGCTCCATGCGGTCGACGAATCTCTTCTCGTTGGCGAGATCGGGCCGCTCCGCCAGCTCGAAGAACCTGATCCAGTGCGCGTCGGTATAGGGCAGCGCGCAGATGTAGCCGTCCTTCGTCGGAAAGGGATGGCGGAACTTGTTGATGATGCGGTCGTACCCCATCGGCGCGCGCTCGGGACTCCAGGTCGCTCCGAACAGGTGCTCGGTCAGCCAGAACGAGGCCAGCGTCTCGAGCATGGGCACTTCGATCATCTGCCCCTCGCCCGTGCACTTGCGATGGTAGAGCGCGCCCAGCACGGCGATGCAGAGATGCAGCCCCGTCGTCTTGTCGGCGATCAGGCTCGGCATGAAGCGCGGCGGCAGCCCGTCGACCCGGCTCTGCAACGAGGCCGCGCCCGAGACGCCTTGGACCAGGTCGTCGAAGGCCGGCTTGTGGCCATAGGGTCCCCGGCGCGCATAGCCTAGCGAATAGGCATAGATGATCGACGGGTTGATCTTCTTCAGATCCTCGTAGCCCAGGCCCAGCCGCTCGATGGCCTGCGGCCGGCTGTTGTGAATGAACAGGTCGGCGTCCTTGATCATGTCCTTCAGGACGGCGCAGGCCGCGGGCTTCTTGAGGTCGAGGCAGATCGAGCGCTTGTTGCGGTTGGCCGCCATGTAGATTGGGCCCATGGCCGGAGCGTTGCCGAGGCTGCCGCCCGAGGCGCGCAGCAGGTCGCCTTCCGGCGGCTCGACCTTGATCACGTCGGCGCCCATGTCGGCGAGATGCTGCGTGGCGAACGGCCCCAGCAGAACGGCCGTCAGATCGATCACCCGCACGCCCTGCAATGGTCCCGGCATTTCCTCGTCCCCGCTATGTGGTTTTGATCTTGTCCGAACCGTGCCATCGCCCTTTGCGAAATGGTAGTCCTACAGTAACACCTCGTCCCGAGGCGCTTCGCGGTGCGATGCGCGGGGCATTTCTGGAAATTGGGGTCTCGTGATGGCTGGAGCGCTGGACGGTCTGCTGGTGGTGAGTGTCGAGCAGGCGGTGGCCGCTCCCTATTGCGCCGCCCGGCTGGCGGATGCCGGCGCCCGGGTCATCAAGATCGAGCGGCCCGAAGGCGACTTCGCCCGCGGCTATGATGGCTACGTGCACGGCCAGTCGAGCTACTTCGTCTGGCTGAACCGCGGCAAGCAGTCCCTCACCCTCGACTTCAAGGCCAAGGACGACCTCGCTCTCCTGCACCGGCTGATCGGCAAGGCCGACGTGCTGATCCAGAACCTGGCGCCGGGCGCGGCCGAGCGGGCGGGCTTCGGCTCCGCCGCCATGCGGGCGGCCCACAAGAAGCTGATCACCGTCGACATCTCGGGCTATGGCGACCACGGGCCGTACAAGAACCGCCGCGCCTACGACCTGCTGGTCCAGGCCGAGAGCGGGCTGGCCTCGATCACTGGCACCGAGCATGCGCCGGGCCGGGTCGGCATCTCCGCCACCGACATCGGCACCGGCATGTATGCCCATGCCGCCGTGCTGGAGGCGCTGATCGCCCGCGGCCGGACCGGGGAGGGCCGCGCCATCTCGGTCTCGCTCTTCTCCTCGATGGCGGAATGGATGACGGTGCCGCTGCTCGGCATGGAATATTCCAACTACGAATGGCCGCGCCTCGGCCTCACCCATCCGTTCATCGCGCCCTACGGTGTCTATCCGACCTCCGACAAGGTGCCAGTGCTGATCTCGATCCAGAACGATCGCGAGTTCGAGCGCCTGTGCCATGGCGTTATCGACCGACCCGGCCTCGAGAAGGATCCGGACTACGCCACCGGCAAGGCGCGCAACGCGCGGCGCGACGCGACCAACGCCATCGTCGCCCAAAGCTTCGTGTCGCAGACCTTCGCCGATCTCTCGGCCCGCCTCGAAGCGGCGCAGATCGCCTGGGCGCGGGTCAGCAGCGTGAAGGACCTGACGACGCACCCGCAGCTCCGCCGCACCGGCTTCAACTCGATCGGCGGCGAGGATGTCTCGATCCCGGCGCTGGCCGCCTCCTATACCGGCGAGCCCGAACGGCTGGGCGACGTGCCGACGCTCGGCCAGCACAGCGAGGCGATCCGCAAGGAGTTCGCCGCCTGATGTCCGACAGGCGGACGGGCCGCCTGCTTCAAGGGGCAAGGCTCGCGGCCTATGGCGCCGCCTACTTCTTCGCCGCCGGCGCCTTCATGAGCTACTGGCCGGTCTGGCTGCGCGACCGCGGCGTCAGCGACACCGAGATCGGCACGCTGTTCATGTCGCGCCAGATCATCACCGTGATCGCCACCCTCTCGGTCGGCTGGATCGTCCACCGCCTGGGCGGCCCGCGCGGCGTCATCGTGGCGCTGGGGATCGGCGCCATCGTGATGATGGTGGCCTACCAGTTTTCCTATTCCTTCCTGGCCATCTTCATCGTCACCATGATCTGGGGCTTCCTGTGGTCGCCGCCCATGCCGCTGTACGACGGCGTGCTGGTGACGGAGACCAAGAAGCACGGGCTCGACTATGCGCGGGTGCGCATGTGGAGTTCCGTGGCCTTCATCTTCGGCACCTTCCTCGCCGGCATCGCCGTCGACCGTTACGGCCCGCCTTGGGTGCTCTATGTCGGGATGGCGAGCATCGTGCTGCTTGCACCCTTCGCCCTGCTGCTGCCGGCCACGCCACCGCGCGCCGCCGCCACCGGCCATGACCATGCGCCGTTCCGCGTCCCAGAGCTGCTGCGGCAGCCGCCGTTCCTGCTGTTCCTGCTGGCCTGCGGCCTCTGCCAGGCCAGCCACTCCGTGCTCTACAGTTTCGGCACCCTGACCTGGCGCGGCGCCGGCATCGCCGACGTGACGATCAGCGCCCTGTGGGCCGAGAGCGTCGCCATCGAGATCGTGCTGATGCTGTTCGGCGGCTGGCTGCTGGCGCGGCTGGGCGTCTGCGGCCTGATCGGGCTCGGCCTCGCCGCCGGCCTCGTGCGTTGGACCGGCATGGCCTTCACCACCGAGCTATGGGCGCTGGTGCTCCTGCAGGCGCTCCACTCCTGCACCTTCGCCGCCTGCCATCTCGGCGCCATGGCCTTCCTGCAGCGCGCCCTGCCGGCGCACGGCGCGGCGATCGGCCAGAGCCTCTATTACGCGCTGGGCACCGGCGCCACGCAGGCCGTCGTCTACCAGTTCTCCGGCCTGCTCTACTCCGAGTACGGCCAGCGCGCATTCCTCGGCATGACCGTCGTCAGCGCCCTCGGAATGTGCGCGCTGCTGCTGCTGGCGCGCACGTGGAACGGCGGGCTGGTGGTGGGGCAGCCGAAGCCGGCGTAGCTAACGCGACCGGCCGCGCGCGGTGACCGGCCAGATCTCGACCAGCGTGTCGCCCTTCACCACGTGATAGCTCTCGTAGAGGTTCACGGTCGGGTCGCAGTGCGGCGGCGTCAGGACGACCTGGTCGCCGAGCTTCGGCGTCTGGCCGCCCTCCGGCGCAATCACGGCGAGATGCTCGTCACCCATGAAGCGGGTGGTCGCCCCGTCGACCGCGCCCTTCAGGACCATCGGCGGGCCCTTCTCGGTGGCCATGGCCTTGAGGCCGGCATCGACCGTCACCATGCCCGGCTTATTGGCGCTGACCACGCGTGCATCGATCTGCAGCGCCTGCTCGAAGGTCGGCTTGTCGAGGCCGCGCAGGTCGCAGACGTTGTAGTCGTGGTCCATGAACACGTAGGAGCCGACCTGCAGCTCGGTGAAGACGCCGAGTTTAGCGTCGATATAGT
Organism: Reyranella sp.; assembly: GCF_052439685.1. GTDB lineage: Bacteria > Pseudomonadota > Alphaproteobacteria > Reyranellales > Reyranellaceae > Reyranella. The sequence continues at coordinate 49,378 of NZ_JBQVQG010000031.1, read as the reverse complement.
GCGTGCCGGTGCCTGAGCCGGTGACGATGCCGGGCTTCAGACCCGCCTCCTCCAGCTTCGCCAGGATGCCCTGCAGGTATTCCGTGCGCTCCTTGATCTCGGCGGTACGCTCCTTGAAGTCGACGATGTGCTGGTGACGCCCGCAGTAGAACTGGACGCCGGCATAGGTGAGCGACCTGAAGTTGGCGATCTTCTGCACCAGTTCGACCGTGGCCTCCGGCGATGCCGTACCGGTGCGATGGATTCCGGGATCGATGTCGACGATCACGGTGAGCGGCTTGCCGGCCTTTGCGGCCGCGGCGGCCAGCGCCTCGGCGTTGGCGGGATGGTCGACCACCAGCATCAGGTCGGAGACCTTGGCGTTGAGCTCCACGAGCCGCTGGATCGCCTGCGGCGTCACCACCGGTGAGGTGATGTGCAGGCTCTGGATACCGGCCTCGCCCAGCGCCTCGGCTTCACCGAGCTTGGCGCAGCAGACGCCGAGCGCCCCCGCTTCCATCTGGCGGCGCGCGATGTCGGCCGACTTGTGGGTCTTGGAATGCGGCCGCAATTTCACGTTATGCGCCTTGGCGAAATTCGCCATCTCCGCGATGTTGCGGTCGAGCATCTCGAGGTCGAGCACGAGCGCCGGCGTGTTGAGCGAGCCGCGCGAGCCCTGCTGTCCGATGAGGTGCCCGTGCAGGCGCCAGGCTTCGCTTGTCATTTTCTCTGTCCTTCGGTTTGCAAAGTGCGGACGACCATGGCTTCGCCGGTCGTACCGCGGTTGACGCCGGCGCTCTTCATGAAGGTGCTGTCGGCGCCGGTGCCCCAGAGCGCGACGCCCTGGGCCAGCAGGCCGCCATCCACCTTCACCGTCTCGCCGGTGATGAAACGCGCCTCGTCGGAGGCAAGGAAAGTCGCCACGTCGGCGATGTGCTCAGGCTCGCCGCGGTCGGGCCAGGGCTGCTGGGCGAACTGCTTCTCGTACTTGTCGGGCCGGCCGCGATGGTCCAGAGGCGTCGAGATGACGCCGGGGGCGATGCCGACCACGCGGATGCGATCGGGCCCGAGCTCCGTCGCCACGTTCTCGATCAGGCTGAGGCAGGCCGCCTTGGCCGCCGAATAGGCATGGCTGCCGCCACCGCCCACCATGCCGGCGATCGAGGCGGTCACCAGGATCACGCCGCCGTCTCCCTGTTCCTTCATCGCCAGCGAGGCGTGCTTCATGCCGAGGAACACCGAACGCGTCAGAACCGCAAACGTATAGTCCCAGTCCTCGACGCTCGTCTCCGCGATCGGCCCGAAGGCACCGCCGACGCCGGCATTGAGATAGGCGATGTCGAGTCGGCCGAACCGGCTCCTCGCCTCGGCGACCATGGCCGCGACGTCGGTCTCTTTCGAAACGTCGCAGCGCACAAAGCCGACGCTGTCGCCGAAGCCCTGCGCCCTGGCGACCGCCAGCGTCTCCGCGCCATTGGGCTCGTTGAGATCGGCCACCAGCACCTTGGCGCCCTCGGCAAGAAAACGCATGACGGTCGCGCGGCCCATGCCGCTCGCGCCACCCGTGACGATGGCCACCTTGCCTGCCAGTCGATTCATGCCGATTTGACCCTCCGATGCCATGGTGGTGTTGCGCAGGGCTTGAGGCAAGCCTAGCGTTTCACGAATGAGATTGTTGCTCCTGATCCTTCTCGTTGCCGCTGCGCTGCCGGCCGCCGCCCAAACGCCGGTTCCCGATCCGGTGATGACGCCGCTGGTTGCCGACGTGCTCTTCCCGCCGCGCGCGGTGCCGGGCTCCGACGGCAGGCGCCATCTCGTCTACGAGCTCGGGCTCGCCAATGCCAGCCCGGCTGCGACGACGCTGCAGAAAATCGAGGTGCTCGAGGCCGATACGGCGAAGACGCTCTTTAGCCTCGATCGCGACGACGTCGCCCGGCGCCTCTCGATCGGCGGTCGACGCGGAGCCGAATCGGCCGATCTCGGCACCGGCCAGTTCGGCGTGATTTTTCTGCACGTGCCGCTCGACGCGGCGGCCCCGACGCCCTCCGCGCTGGTGCACCGGATCACCTTGCGCCTCGCCCTGCCCGACCCCGTGGAGATCACCGAGACCGCGGGCAAAACCGACGTGAGCGGAGTACCGCCACCGGTACTCGGGCCGCCGCTGATCGGCAAAGGCTTCGTCGCAGCCGACGGCTGCTGCGATACGATCCGTCACGTGCGCGCGCTGCTGCCCCTGAACGGCCGCTTCGCACTGGCGCAGCGCTTCGCCATCGATTGGGAGCAGGTCGACGGAGACAATCGCCTTGTAAAGGGCAGCCTCGCCGATCCTAAGAGTTACACGATCTACGGCCAACCCGTGCTGGCCGTTGCCGACGGCACGGTGGTTTCCGCGCGCAACGACCTGCCGGAGCAGGTGCCCGGGGCACTGCCGGCGAACCTGCCGATCGCCGAGGCCGACGGTAATTTCATCGTGCTCGATATTGGCGGCGGAGCCTACGTGCTCTATGCCCATCTGCAGCCCGGCAGCGTCGTGGTTGGTGCGGGCGCCCAGGTAAAGCGTGGCGACATCCTCGGCAAGGTCGGCAACACCGGCAACAGTCAGGCGCCGCACCTCCACCTGCATGTCATGGATGGGCCCTCTCCGCTGCTGGCCAACGGCATTCCCTACGTCTTCGACGCCTTCACCGTCACGGCGGTCGACTCCGCCGGCACGCCGGACTTCGACAAGGCAGAAGCCACCGGTACACCGCTCACGTTGACGCCCCTCACGCCGCCGCAGCATCTTCACAAGGTGCTGCCGCTCGATCTCTCGGTCGTCGAGTTCTCGCGCTGACGGCTGGGCCTAACCGCTGTTGCGCAGGCCGGCCGCGATGCCGTTGATGCTGAGATGGATGCCCTGGACCACAGCGGGATCGGGGTCGCCGGCGCGGTGACGCCGCAGCAGTTCGATCTGCACGTGGTTCAGCGGATCGATATAGGGGAAACGGTTGCGGATCGAGCGCGCCAGCAGCGGGTTGAGTTCCAGCAGCGTCTTCTGCCGCGTGATGGCGCAAACCGCGTCGATAGATGCCCGCCACTCCCGCTTCACGCGGGCGAAAACCTGCTTCCGAAGCGCCGTGTCGGACACCAGCTCTGAATAGCGCGAGGCGATGGCGATGTCGCTCTTGGCCAGCACCATGTCCATGTTCGACAGGATGGTCCGGAAAAACGGCCAGTTGTCGTGCATCTCCTGCAGCATCGCCATGCCGTCACCCGGGCGCGCGGCGGTCCAGGCTTCGATCGCGGCGCCGAACCCGTACCAGCCCGGCAGCATCAGGCGGCACTGCGCCCAGCTGAACACCCAGGGGATGGCGCGCAGATCCTCGATGCCCTGCTTCTTCGAACGCGAGGCCGGACGGCTGCCGATGTTCAGCGAGGCGATCTCATCGAGCACGGTGGATTCGCGGAAATAGCGGTCGAAGCCCTCGGTTTCGTAGACGAGGTCGCGATAGGCGCGGAAGGCCTGCGCCGACAGCTCTTCCATGACCGCGAGATAGTCGGCGGGCGGCGGCGGCCGATCCGCATCCAGGAGCGAGGCTTCCAGGGTGGCGGCCGCCAGGGTCTCGAGATTGCGCCGACCGACCTCGGCGTTGGAATATTTGCCGGCGATCACCTCGCCCTGTTCGGTGATGCGGATGGCGCCCTGCACGGCGCCCGGCGGCTGCGCCAGGATCGCCTCGTAGCTCGGCCCACCGCCGCGCCCTACCGAGCCGCCGCGACCATGGAACAGGCGCAGACCGATCTGGTGGCGCTTGAAGGTTTCGATCAGCACCAGCTCGGCTTTGTAGAGTTCCCAGGTCGAGGTGAGGTAGCCGCCGTCCTTGTTGCTGTCGGAGTAGCCCAGCATGACTTCCTGCGTGCCGCCGCGCGACGCCAGCAGGCGGCGATAGGCCGGCAGCGCGAGAAGCTCGTCCATGATCCGCCCGCAGCGCTGCAGGTCGCCGATGGTCTCGAACAACGGCACGATGTCGATATCCAGGCGGCCCTCGCGCGGATCGAGCAGTCCGCCCTCCTTGAGCAGCACCGCCACTTCGAGAATGTCGGAGACGCTGTCGGCCTTCGAGATCACATAGTTGGGAAGGGCGGCACGACCGTAGCGGCGATGCGCATCGGCCGCGACCCGCACCAGGTCCAGTTCTGCCGCAGTTTCGTCGCCATAGGAGAGATAGGGCGACGACAGCGGCCGCATGTTGCCGAGCTCGTCCGTCAGCAGGGCCACGCGCGCGCCCTCGTCGAGCGCCGCATAGTCGACGCCTGTCCCGGTCGCAGCCAGCAGCTCCGTCATGACGCGCGCGTGCACGTCGGAATTTTGGCGCAGGTCGAGCGACGCCAGGTGGAAACCGAAGACATCGACGGCGCGCCGCAACGACCGCAGCCGGCCCCGCGCCAGGTCCGCCGAACCGTTCTCCGCGAGCGACTGGTAGAGCGCATTGAGGTCCGCCTTCAGATCGTCCACCGTCTCGTAGACAGGTGCCGGGCCGACCGGCGATTGCGGCGGCTCCAGCCGGTCGAGCGACCAGGCGGTCGCGGCCAGCCGCGCGTAGATGCCGACGATGGCGCGCCGGTAGGGCTCGTCCTTGCGCTCCGGCGCGCGATCCGCCGAGCTTTCGACCAGTGCGCGCAAGCCCTCGGAGACGCGCACGATGCGGCCGTCGAGCGACAGCTCGCTGCCCAGCCGGTGCAGTTCCTCAAGATAGAAACGCAGCGCCCGCTGGCTTTGCAGGGTGAGGGTCTGGCGCGTCACGTCCGCCGTGACATAGGGATTGCCGTCTCGGTCGCCGCCGATCCAGCTTCCCATGCGCAGGAAGGACGGCACCTCGATGTCCCGCCAGGCCGCATCGATGCTCCCGAGCCGGTCCTCGAGATCGGCATAAAAAATCGGCAGCGCGCGCAGGAACGTATGGTCGTAGTAGGCGAGCCCGTTGGCGACCTCGTCGATCACCCGCAGACGCGTGTCGCGCAGGATGCTGGTCTGCCACAAAGTGAGCACGGCGCGACGCAGTGCCTGGCGATTGGCCCGCAGTTCCTCCGGCGTGAACTCGACCCGGTCGCGCTCGTCGAGCAGCCGCGCGATCTCCATCTCGCGGTCGATCGAACTCTTGCGCCGGATCTCGGTCGGGTGCGCCGTCAGGACTGCGCTGCAAAGCGCGTGGGCGAAGAAGGCCTGCAACCGCTCGCGGGGAACTCCGGCCTTCGCGGCGCGGCCGAGCGCATAGGCCATCGTGCCCTCCGCAGGCGGCGCCTTGGCGAGGGCGAGCGCCCGCGTGCGGCGGATGTGGTGCTGGTCCTCGGCGATGTTGGCGAGGTGCGAGAAGTGTCCGAAGGCGCGGATGATGCGGACGGCCCGATCCATGGGCAGGCTGCTCATGGTCGCCTGCAGTTCCTGCCGCGCCGCCTCGTCGGCCTCACGATGGAACAGCACCCCCGTGCGGCGGATGTGTTCGACCAGGTCGAACACGGCATCGCCTTCCTGGTCGCGCACCGTCTCGCCCAGAATTCGCCCGAGAAGCCTCGTGTCGTAGCGCAGCGGCACGTCCTTCTTGGCCGCTTCCTTCCGGCTCGCTTCGATCGGCCGGCCCGCTTCGATCGGGTTAGGACGGTCCATGGGTTCCCTCGCTTCTGTTCCGATACCGAGGATCACGTCGCCGTCCAGCACGCGACAGCGTTGCGCTAGGTTGCCGCCAACCTCATCAGCATTGCGGTGTCCGTGGCCTGGCGATAGTCGACGATCTTGCCGTCACGGAACCTGATGAGGTCGTAGCAGTCGAAAGTATCAGACTTGCCGGTCGGAGTGCACACGACCTTTGCAGACCAGCGCACCATCGCCGCCTCACCGTCGATCAGGAAGTCGATCGCTCTCCAGTCCTTGAAGTCCCAGATGGCGAAGAGTTCGCGCAGAGCCTCTCCGATCGCAGGCTTGCCGACGACGGGCGCGGACAAGCCCGGCACACCGGTGCCCCGGGCGTTGATCTCGAACACCGCATCGTCGGCGACGTCCTTCAGGGTGCCGTCGACATCTTCCTTCAGGCGGGCGTCCCACAAGGCCTTGACCTTGGTCTCGATCTGCTCGCGGTCCGTCATTGGCTTCCTCCCTAGCTGGATCGGACGTTACCCAAGGTTGTGAAAGCCGACAATGTCGCGTCTAGACGATTTCGATCACACCCTCGTCGCCGGCATAGAGCTTCTCGACCAGCGCCTTGCGGCGGTCGAGCGTGGCGCGCTGGTTGATGTAGCCCTTGTCGGTGATCTCCTGGCCGTCGACCTGGGGCGGCTCAGTCATCAGCAGGACGCGCTTGACCCGCATCGACGAGCCGCGGCCCTCGGCGTTCATCTTCGCAAGGCCTTGCTTTAGCGTGCCGACGACGGCGGGATGGACCAGAAGCTCGGGCAGCGGCAGCTGGGCGCCGCTATCGCCCGCGAGCTGGCGGCAGGCCGCGACGTTGGGAAAGCCCAGCAGTCCGACATATTCGCGGTCTTGGCCGCAGACCGCGGCGTCCTGCAGCACCGGCGAGGCGGCGGCGATGGCGGTCGTGCGCAGGGTGCCGACCAGAACGAAGGTGCCGCTGGTCAGCTTGAAATCCTCGACGACGCGGCCGTCGAAGATGATGCCCTGACTGGGATCGTCCGGATCGACGAAGCGGCCGGCGTCGCCGATCCGGTAGAAGCCCTCCTCGTCGAACATCTGGGCGGTGAGGTCGGGCCGCTTGTAGTAGCCGGGCGTCACGATCACGCTCTTCAGCCGCAGCTCGTAGCGCCCAGTCGCGCCGGTCGGCACCATCTTGAGCTGCACCCCGGGATAGGGAAGGCCCACCAGGCCGACGCGCTCGGAGGCCCAGTGCACGCTGGTCGCGGTCGGCGCGGTTTCCGTCGAACCCCAGCCGGTGACGAAGGGAATGCGATAGCCGGTGTGCTTCACCGCCAGCGCCTCCATGCGTTCGTAGAGATCGGCCGGCAGGGTCGCCCCGCCATAGGAGAGCACGCTGATGTTCTTGAAGAAGCGCTGGGCGAGCCCCTCGTCCTTCTCCAGCGCCGTGGCGAGCATCGCGTAACCGGCCGGCACGTTGGAAAAGGAGGTCGGCGAGACCTCGCGCAGATTGCGCAGCGTCTCCTCGAACAGGCCGGGCAGCGGCTTGCCGTCGTCGATCCAGGTCGTCCCCCCCTCGTTGAGGTTGCCCTGAAAGGTGGCGTTGCCGCCCATCGTGTGGTTCCACGGCAGCCAGTCGAGCATGACCGGCGCCACGTCGCTGGCCTTGCGCACGCGAGCCATGCTCATCATGGCGACGTTGGCGCACATCATTTCCTGGGTGTTGATCACCGCCTTGGGCGTGCCCGTGCTGCCCGAGGTGAACAGGAATTTGCCGACCGTCTTCGGCTCGATGGCCGCGATGGACTTTGCGACCGCATCCGTTGCTTTCGTGCCCACCAGCTCCGTCCACGCCAGCGACGGTATCCCGGGCGGCGGCTTGTCGACATGGACCAGCAGCACGCCGGTCAGGTCGAGGGCGGCCAGGGCACGTGCATAAATCTCGCCGTTCTGCACGAAGACCAGGCCGGGCTTGATCAGGTCGAAGACGTATTTCAGCTTGGCATGGTCCTGGCTCATCACCGAATAGGCCGGCGAGACGGGCGCGACCGGCGCCCGCGCCTGCATCGCGGCCATGGCCAGCAGCGCGAATTCGATGGAGTTCGACGACAGGATCATCACCGGCTTGTCGGGGCCGAAGCCGCGGTCGAGCAGCGCCTGGGTCACCGAATCGACCTGGCGCTTGGATTCGCCATAGGTGAGCTTCAGCCACTCGCGGGCCGGGCCGCGCCGCTGCGCCAGCCACAGGCGATCAGGCACCTCGGCCGCCCACTTGGCGAGCAGCGCCGGCACGTGGGACGCATAGGGCTTCAGCCGGTGGTTCGACTGCAGCACCACGGTCCCGTCGGGGCGGCGCTCGACCTTGATGTCCCGACTGAGGAATTCGATGGGCTTGAACGGAACTTGCATTACACTGTCCAACGACGTTCTCCCCGGCGCCTGTTCTGTTGACGCGATTTAGGGACGGGAACCGTCCGACGGCAAGGGAGCGTTTGGAGAGTGTCGCGCAGCAATTCGTCGGTGCCCGCATCGCCGGCCGGCCGCTGGCTGCAATTGTGCGCCGGTCTTCTCTGCATGGTCGCGGTCGCCAACCTGCAATATGGCTGGACGCTGTTCGTCCATCCTCTCCACGAGAAATTCGGCTGGAGCCTTTCCAGCATCCAGACCGCCTTCGCCATCTTCATCGTCGCCGAGACCTGGCTGGTGCCGTTCGAGGGGTGGGTCGTCGACCGGTTCGGCCCGAAATACGTCGTGGCGGCGGGTGGCGTGCTGGTGGCCGCCGCCTGGTCCCTTAACTCCGTGGCCGATTCGCTGTTCCTCCTCTATGTCGCGGCGGCACTGGGAGGCGTCGGCGCCGGGGCGGTCTACGGCACCTGCGTCGGCAATGCAGTCCGCTGGTTTTCCGATCGGCGCGGCCTCGCGGTCGGCGTCACCGTCGCCGGCTTCGGCGCGGGTTCGGCTGCCAGCATCATCCCCATCCAGGACATGATCGCCACGCGTGGCTATCAAGCGGCTTTCCTGTGGTTCGGCCTGGTCCAGGGCCTGATCGTGCTCGTCACCGCCTGGGCACTGCGCGCACCGCCGACCGGGGAGGCGGGCGCGCCGGCCCCGCGCCTCCTCCAGACGGCGCGCGACTTCGCACCGACCGAAATGCTGAAGTCCCGGATCTTCTGGCTGCTCTATTTCATGTTCATCCTGGTCTATTCGGGCGGCCTCATGGCGACGGCGCAGATCGCGCCCATCGCCCGCGACTTCAAGGTCGCCGACGTGCCGGTCAACCTGCTCGGGCTCACTTTGCCGGCGCTCACCTTCGCCATCACCCTCGACCGCGTCATGAACGGCGTGACCCGGCCGCTCTGCGGCTGGGTTTCCGATCACATCGGCCGCGAGAACACCCTGTTCATCGCCTTCCTCCTGGAGGGAATCGGTATCTGGGCGCTGTGGGTCTATGGCGCGGACCCTCTGCTGTTCGTGATCCTGGGCGGCCTGGCCTTCTTCGCCTGGGGCGAGACGGCGAGCCTCTTTCCCACCATCTGCACCGACGTCTTCGGCACGAAGTACGCCACCACCAACGCCGCCCTGCTCTATACCGCCAAGGGGGTGGCCTCGCTGTTGATCCCGCTGGCGAGCTATTGGGTGGTCGAGACCGGGAGCTGGCACGATGTCTTCCTGGCCGCGGCGCTGTTCAACCTGCTCGCCGCCTTCCTCGCCCTGGCCGTCCTCAAGCCGCTGCGCCTGCCCCGGAGGGCCCACGCCGAGGAGGCCTAGCTCGACCGCAAGTCGAAATCGGCGTGCGACCTGAATGCCCGTTCACATTGTACCGGTTTTCGGCCAGAGTCCGCCGCAGCACAAAGGGAGAGAGTGATGGACTTCGAATACTCGGATCGCAGCAAGGCGCTGCTCGAGAAGCTCAACAAATTCATGGACGAGGTCATCTATCCGGCCGAGCCCATCTACGAAGAGCAGATGGAGACCGCCAAGGATCGCTGGCAGCTTCCCCCGATCATCGAGGAATGCAAGGCCGAGGCGAAGAAGCGCGGCCTCTGGAACATGTTCCTGCCGGCCGACCGCGAGAGCGGCGACACGCACGGCACGATGGGCCTCAGCAACCTCGACTACGCCCCGATCTGCGAAGTGCTGGGCCGCTCGTCGATCGCCTCCGAGGCGGTGAACTGCTCGGCGCCGGACACCGGCAACATGGAAGTGTTCGCGCGCTACGGCACGGCGGAGCACAAGGAAAAGTGGCTGAAGCCGCTGCTGAACGGCGACATCCGCTCCTGCTTCGCCATGACCGAGCCGGCGGTCGCCTCGTCCGACGCGCGCAACGTCGAGTGCCGCATCGAGTCCGACGGCAACGACTATGTCATCAACGGCCGCAAGTGGTGGTCGTCCGGCATGGGCGACCCGCGCTGCAAGGTCATCATCCTGATGGGCAAGAGCGACCCCAGCGCGCCGGCCTACCGCCAGCAGTCGATGATCGTCGTGCCGCGCGACGCGCCCGGCATCAAGATCGTGAAGATGCTGCACGTGTTCGGGTATGACGATGCCCCGCACGGCCATGCCGAAGTGGTGTACGACAACGTGCGCGTCCCGAAGTCTGCCATCCTGCTTGGCGAGGGCCGCGGCTTCGAGATCGCCCAGGGCCGCCTCGGGCCGGGCCGCATCCATCACTGCATGCGCGCCATCGGTGTCGCCGAGCGGGCCCTCGAAATGGCGATCAAGCGCGCCAAGAGCCGCACGGCGTTCGGCCAGAAGATTTCCGAGATGGGCGTCACCAAGGCCCATGTCGCCGACATGCGCATGGAAATCGACATGGCCCGCCTGCTGGTCCTCAAGGCCGCCTGGGCGATGGACAAATTCGGCAACAAGGAAGCCCGCCAGCAGATCGCGATGATCAAGGTGGCGGTGCCGAACATCACCTCGAAGGTCGTGGATCGCTGCCTGCAGCTTCATGGCGCCGGCGGCGTCAGCCAGGTGTTCAAGCTCGCGAGCATGTACGCCCACCAGCGCACGCTGCGCCTCGCTGACGGTCCGGACGAAGTCCATCGCGACCAGGTTGGCCGTCTCGAGATCGCCAAGTACAACTGAGTCTCTTAACCGGGACGGAACGAGGCGCGATCCCCAGGGATCGCGCCTTTTTCATTTGAGAAGCGAAAGGTCCCTCGCTGCGCTCGGGATGACACCGTCTTTTTGATCGGCTCACTGCGTCAATTGCAGCAATATTGTCATCCTGAGCGCAGCGAAGGACCTCTAGCCGGCGCCAGACGCAGGAGTCACCGTGGACAGTCCGAAGAAAAGCCTGCACGTCACCGATCATCTGGCCAACGAGCGCACGTTCCTCGCGTGGATCCGGACGGCGATCGCAGTGATGACGCTCGGCGTTGCCATCAACCGCTTCGCGCTCTTCCTGATGGAGATGCATCAGGTCATCCCGGACGTCCGCGATCTCGCAAACCGCCACGTCGAGAAGCTCGGCATCGGCCTGGTGATCCTAGGCATCGTCATGCTGGTGGGCTCGACCTGGCATTACCTCCATGTCGGCAAGACGATCGACGACGAATCCTATCGCCCGTCCATCAAGGTCATGGTCGGCACCGCCATCGCCATCGGCCTGATCGGCGGCTCGACGCTGATCTGGCTTTTCTAGGCGCGTTGGAAACGCGCCGGCGGGCGTCAGCGCCTTCTCGCGATAGCCCGCACGGTACTAACGAGGGGAAGGCGCCGATTGCGGTGCGGCGGGCGGGCCGTCAGGCATGTCGAGCAGTTCGCCCTCCGGCGCACCGGCCTCATAGGTCTTCACCAGAGCCTCCGGATCGAAGGCGACGCCGATCGGGTTCCTTTTGAATGCCTCGGTCTGGAAGTAGGCGGCCGTGGCTTCCTTCGTCGCATAGCGGTCGACCTGCAGTTCGACGCCGTTGCCGTCGGGATCGCGATAGTAGATCGACACTGTCGGCCCGTGATGGATGCAGCGCGACGGCTCGATGCCCAGCGCCTTCACGCGGCGGTACGTCGAGAGCAGCGCGCCGATGTCGGCGAAGGTGTAGGCGACGTGGGCCAGGCCCGAGGTCTTCGCATCGGGCGCGTTCAGCCCGCCCAGATTGACGATGCCGAGGCGATGATGCTCGTCGTCGTAGGTCAGGAAGCAGATGTAGTCGGTGCGCTGGACCACGTGCATGTTCAGCACCGCCGAGTACCAGTCGATCATCGACTGCATGTTCGACGAGCGCAGCACGAAGTGCGCGAACAGAATAGGCGTGGCCGGCCTGTCCGACAGGGTCCGGCGGCGCGATGCGGTGTCGATCAGCGTATCCATGGCAATCTCCTCGATCGAGGGCGCGTCAGTCGACGCAGCAGCTCATGCGGCTGGCGGAAGGCGGGACATCGAGAGCCGGATTTTCCGTGAAGAATCCGCTGGGGTGAAGCGCGAATCCCGAGGTGATCACGGGCTGGACCGGGAAATCCTCGGGGCGGGGAATGTGGTGCAAGCCGAAGCTGTGCCAGACCACGATATCTGTATCGACCAGCGGGCGGTCCGATTCCGTCCAGGCCGGCAATCCGTCGCCGCCGCTGCTCTGGTTGGGATAGCGCCCGGCCGCGTAAATCTCGTCGGGATGGTAGGCGGTGACCCAGAGTTGCCGGGTCATGAAGGCCGCCCGCCGGGAGACCATCGACTGGGGATGTGAGAAGGTGGGGATCGGGCTCAACGGCAGCAACTTGTAGGCGGTGGGTTGGCCCAGCCGGTTGCGGGTCTCAGCACTCTCGATCTTCCAGAAACGGGCGGCGTTGAAATCGACGTTGCGCTGTGCGCCCTGCTCGGTTTCGAGGACCGTCTGGCGCGTGGTGAAGGCATTGCCGTACGGGTTGTCGGCATCCATCGGCAGCGCCACCGTGTCGACCTCGACGACGCGGTTTTGCTCGCCGTCGACCGCCACGTCGAGGCGCATGTTGAAGACGTGCTGATGGTAGTGGGCATAGACGCCTGGCGACACGATCGTCCCATAGTCCGGCGCTTCGCCGGGCCGGAGGCCGGCGGTGTTCATGATACCGGTCGCCTTCATTTCGAAGTGGATCGAGCCGTCCTGGTGAAAATACCAGAAAGACCCGTACTCATAGTTGCCGATGGTCGAGATCGACGACACGACCAGCCGCCGGGCGCGCCTTACATCGACTTCGCCCGTGAACAGGTCGGTATGCTTCCACAGGATGCCGAAATCCTCCTCGTGCAGGCAAACCGCGCTCTCGATGCAGTAGGGATCGCCCTTGCTGTCGGCCAGCCAGGCGTCGAAGTAGCGGATGGCGCCGAGACAGTCGCAGCCCAGGGTCAGTGAATTGGCCAGCACCCCGATGCCGTACTCGCCGACATCGAAGGCATTCTTGCGAAAATGCCCGCCACCGGGGTGTCCGTACGGCACGACCATCTCCGACAACGCAGCCCGGTGCAGCACCGACCGCAGCCGTCCATCGTCCTCGTAGCCGATCGCATGCAGCACCAGCCCTTCGCGGGCATTGAAGCCGACGCGGAAGCGCCATTTCTGCCAGCGTACCTCGTTGCCCTCGACGACGAAGCTCGGGCCGGCCGGCTGGACGATTTCCAGCGGCTTCACGTCATCGCGAAAGACGCTTCGATAGCGGGCGGCATAGTTGCGATCGAGCCTCGGGACATCGGCCACGCCGTAGTCGTCGACACGCAGCACCTCGGCACGGTCGAGATCGACGACGGCACAGAGCCCCTCGATGGGGTGGGCATAGCCGTTGTCGTTCTTCTCGCTCCGATACCAGCAGAAAGTATGCGAGAGCCGCCGGCCCTCTTCGTCCGGCAGCCCGTAGTTGCCGGCCGACCAGGGGTCGACCTGGACGTTTTCGATGTCGGTTATGCCACGACGGGCCAGGGCCTCGCGGAATCGCGGATCGGCCCGCGCCACCTCTCCGACCAGCATTATGTCGTCGAGCAGGATGCGCGGCCGGACGCCGGGAACGTGCCGCCAGTCGACGACCTTGTCGGCGACGAGATCCACCCGGGCCTCCCAGACCTGGCCGTTGGTGCGGTCGAATGCGCAAACGAACGCCTCGCGCGGAAACGGCGCATCTGCCCGGAAGTCCTTCACGACGCTCTTGTCGGGTTCGTGCAGGCTCACCGTTTCGAACATCATGCCCGGTCCGAGATCGTGTGCCGCGCGCACGGCCGCCGACGCTCGGCGTATCTCGTCGGCGGTCAGTGGGTCGAGCGGATGGCCGGGGGCCGCGTGCGTCACAGTCTCGGCGATGGCATCGGGCATGGCTTTCCTCTAGGCGGCATTGTCACGGTGACGATTGCAGAGCGCAAGATCGTCGAGGGGCTGACCTGCAAAAGCAGTGCCTTGACCCCAATCCCATATCGGCCTCCTCTGGCCACGCATGTCCGCTTCCGCCATCGACACGACCGACAGCCTGTCGCGCCTGATCCCGTCGCGCACGGCCCGCGGTTTCTTCCTCGCCGTGCTGTCGGGCCTCTTCTTCAACTTCCTGAACGCCTCGGTGAAGGAACTGGCGAGCGAGATGCCGCCGCTCTACGTCGCCTGGGGTCGCTGGGTCGCCGGCGTCGCGCTGATCGCGCCCTATCTTTTCTGGCGGGCCGGCCTTTCCGGCATGAAGACGCAGGACCTGAAGCTCCATTGCTTTCGTGGCCTGTTCCACACGTCGGGCTATGCGCTGTGGTACGAGGCCGTGGTCTGGCTGCCGCTCGCCACCATGGCGGCGCTGGGCTTCACCGGGCCGATCTTCGTCACCCTGGGCGCGGTGATTTTCCTGCGCGAGACGGTGCACTGGCGGCGCTGGCTGGCGGTCGGAATCGGCTTCGTCGGCATGCTGATCATCGTCCGGCCGGGCCTCGTCACCGTGAACCCCGGCATCATCATGATGCTCTGCGCCGTGCCGCTGATCGCCGGCTCCAATCTCGTAGCCAAGGTCGTGTCGGGCCGCGACAAGCCGGCCGTCGTGGTGCTGTGGCAGAGTGTGATCGGCGCGATCTGCTTCACCCCGCTCGGCCTGTGGTTCTGGCAGACGCCGACCCTCGACCAGCTCCTGCTGTTCCTGGCCGCCGGCTTCTTCGGAACGATGGGCTACTTTTTCATCACCTGGGCCTATCGCCTGCTCGACATTTCCGCCCTGCAGTCCATCACCTTCCTCGGCATCGTCTGGGCCGCCTTGATGGATGTTGCGGTCTGGGGCAAGACCTCGGACATCTGGACGTTCGTGGGTGCCGCCATCATCGTGGCCTCCACGACCTACATCGCCCACCGCGAGGCAAGAGCGGGGGCCGCCGCGGGAGGAAAGAAGAAATGACGGATCGTCTGGCCGGCAAGGTTGCGCTCATCACCGGTGGCGCGTCGGGCCTCGGCGCCAATGCCGCCGAACTGATGGCCAAGGAAGGCGCCAAAGTCGTGGTGGCCGACGTCGCGGCCGATCGTGGCAAGGCCGTCGCCGACCGGTTGGGTTCGGCCGGGCATTTCGTGAAGCTCGACGTGACCAGCGAGGACAACTGGAAGGCCGCGATCCAGGAGACGGTCGAAAAGTTCGGGGCCATCCACGTGCTGCTGAACTCCGCCGGCATCGGCCTGAGCAAGACGGTCGAGGACATTACCCTCGAGGAATGGCGCAAGGTCCACGCCATCGACCTCGACGGCGTGTTCCTGGGCTGCAAGCACGGCGTCGCCGAGATCAAGAAGCATACCCAGAGGCTGGGCGGCTCGGTGATCAACATTTCGTCGATCTCGGGCATCATCGCCGGCGCCAACATGGCCGCCTACAACTCGGCCAAGGCCGGCGTCCGGCTGCTCAGCAAGTCCGTGGCACTGCACTGCGCCAAATCGGGCTACAATATCCGCTGCAATTCGGTGCACCCGACCTTCATCGACACGCCGATCCTCGACAAGTATCGCGACCGCTTCGGCCAGGACCTGATGCAGCAGAAGCTCGGCAAGCAGGTCCCGATCGGCCGCCTCGGCCGGCCCGAGGAAGTGGGCTGGGCCCTGGTCTTCCTCGCCTCCGACGAATCGAGCTTCATGACCGGCTCGGAAGTGATCATCGACGGCGGTATCTCGGCGATGTGATTAAGTGTCGTCTCGGGCGGGGTCACCCCCCGTCCTGGAGCAATGCGAAGGACCTCACATGGCGGCCAGACGCCGACCGTGGTTGGCGCGAGATCCTTCGCTGCGCTCAGAATGACAGGGGGTTCAAATGCTGCTTAATCTCGACGGACGTAAGATCTACTTCGACCTGGCCGGGCCGCAGAATGCGCCGGCGGTCTGCTTCACCCATTCGCTGGCCGCCGACGGCGGCATGTGGACCGAACAGCTGGTGCCGCTGCTGGCCGCGGGCTATCGCGTGCTGCGCCTCGACATGCGCGGGCATGGCGGCAGCCAGCCGGTCGAGGGCGACTACACCATGGACCAGCTCGCGGGCGACGTAAAAGGCGCGCTCGACGTGCTGGGCATCTGGAAGGTCCATTACATCGGCCTGTCGATCGGAGGCATGATCGGCCAAGGCTTTGCCCTCGCATATCCGGAGCGACTGCACTCGCTGACCTTGTGCGACACGCATCCCTCCTCGCCGGACGATTCGGCGGGCCTGTGGGACCAGCGCAAGGCGGCGGTCCGCGCGGGCGGCGTCAAGGCGCTGGCCGACGGCAACATGGAGCGGTGGTTCACACCGGAGTTCAAGGACGCCAATCCGACGCGTTGGAAGGAAATCCATTCGACCATCTGCGGCACGTCGGACGCCGGCTTCCTGGGCTGCGCCGCCGCCATCCAGGATTTCGACTATCTCGACCGCCTGCCCACCATCAAGGTCCCGACCCTGGTGATCTGCGGCGACGACGATCCGGCGACGCCGCCCGATCGCAACAAGCTGATCGCCTCCAAGATCCCCGGCGCGCGCTACGAGGACATCGCCAAGGCCCGCCACCTGCCCAACGTCGAGCGTCCCGAGTCGTTCAACCGGCTCATGATGAGCTTTCTCGGCCTCAACCGTTAGGAATCGACCGATGGATTTCGCCTTCTCCGAAGATCAGCTCGCCATCAAGGACAGTGTCGCCAAGCTGTGCGCCGGCTTCGACGAAAAGTACTGGCTGAAGAAGGACAAGGACGGCGGTTTCCCGGAAGATTTCTACCGCACGATGGCCGACGCCGGATGGCTGGGCATCGCCATGCCGGAGGAATACGGCGGTTCGGGCCTCGGCATCACCGAGGCCTCTATCATGATGCAGGCGGTCGCCGAGTCGGGCGCGGCCCTGCAGGGCGCCTCGGCGATCCATCTCAACGTGTTCGGCCCCAATCCGATCGTGGTGTTCGGCACCGAGGAGCAGAAGAAGCGCATCCTGCCCGACATCATCAAGGGCAAGGTGAAGGGCTGCTTCGCTGTCACGGAACCCGATGCCGGCCTCAACACCACGGCGCTCGAGACCAAGGCCGAGCGCGACGGCAACGGCTATGTCGTGCACGGCAAGAAGACCTGGACCACGACGGCGCAGGTCGCCGACAAGATGCTGCTGATCGCCCGCACGACTCCGAAGGAGAAGTGCAAGCGCCCGACTGACGGGCTGTCGCTCTTCTACACCGACTTCGACCGCAGCAAGATCGAGGTGCGCGAGATCGAGAAGATGGGCCGCAAGGCGATCGACACCAACCAGGTGTTCATCGACGGGCTGAAGGTGCCGCTCGAGGATCGCATCGGCGAAGAGGGCAAGGGCTTCCACTACCTGCTGCACGGGCTGAACCCCGAGCGCATCCTGATCGCCGCCGAGGCGATCGGCATCGGCAAGGCCGCCCTCGCCCGCGCCACCCAGTACGCCAAGGAGAGGGTCGTGTTCGGCCGGCCGATCGGCAAGAACCAGGCGATCCAGCACCCGCTGGCGGAAAGCTGGATGCAGCTCGAAGCGGCCAACCTGCTGACCTTCAAGGCCGCCTGGCTGTACGACACCGGCAAGGACTGCGGCGCCGAGGCCAACTCGGCGAAGTATCTCGGCGCCCGCTCCGCCTACGATGCCTGCGAGCGCGCGATCCTGACCCATGGCGGCTACGGCTACGCCAAGGAGTTCCACGTCGAGCGCTTCCTGCGCGAGGTCATGATCGCCCGCATCGCCCCAGTCAGCGAGCAGCTCATCCTTTGCTACGTGGCCGAACGCGTGCTGGGACTGCCCAAGAGCTACTGACCGATCCCGAATTGAGGCGGTATTGGGGCAAGCGCGGACGATTGTATCGTTCGTATCAGCAACCCCTTGGCGATTCAGGACGTTTGTCCAGTACGTGATCGCAACCAACTCAACGGAGCCGCCCAATGACCCGCAACCAGCTGAATGCCGGCCTGGCGCTGGGAAGCGTGTTCCTCATGGCAGGTATCGTGGTCTTCGCCCCGCCGGTCCCGCCGGCCTCGGCCCAAACCCAAGCCGAGCGCATCTGCCGAGAGCAGGGGATCACCCCGAAAACTGAAGGCTATGAATATTGTCTGTCGCAGGCCACGCGTGCGATTGAATGGGGTAAACCGGAGATCGCTTACACCATGGCGCGGGTAACCGCAGACGCTCGTGATTCCTGCCTTGAATCCGGACTGTCTCCGGCCACGTCCGGCTACAAGAACTGCATGGAGCGCGAGACGCACGCGCGCAGTCTGCTCGTGTTCACCGACGAGCCTCAATACGACCGGGATATAGCTCGCCAGTAACGCCCGTCACGGCTTAGGGTAGAGCGTCTCGTATTCGCTTTCGATAGCGCCGAACACCGTCCAGAAAGCAGGCGGTGTTCGCCCATGGGCCCGCTCGACGAGGATAGCGAGATGGGTGTGCCACCCGCCCGAGGTCATGATCATTGCCGCGCGGTCGGGCAGACGACGGTGAGTCAGGACGAGGCACACTTTCTCGCCCTCGGGAAACAGTTCGAACGTTACATCCGATCCACCCCAGGAGATCGAGAGCAAGCGCGGCGGCTCGATCCGTAGCACGCGCTCGTGAGCGATATGGCCCTTCTCGTCCATTTCCCTGAAGCGCTCTGGCGGTGGCGCCTTGTCGGGCGACAGATCGCGATGGCGAAAGCGGAGTTCGAGCGCGCCGCCAGGCTTCAATTCCATGGGGCCACTAGCGAGCCATTGCCCGCGCTTGTCGGAATCGACGAGGAATTCCCACACTCTTTCGATGGGGCCTGGCAGAAGGCGCTCGAAGCGAATCTCTGCCGGAGCGACGATGCGGCCGTAACTCGTTTCGCGGGCGGTCATGGGCGGCTCCTCTTCTGCCGGGTGTCGCTCAGCAAAGCCGTCTCGAGAGCATCGAGACGGTTCATCCAGAAGTGCTGGTAGTCGGCGATCCAGCGGTCGGCGCCGGCCAGCGGTCCGGCCTCGAGGCGGCAACGATGCGTGCGCCCCTCGATCGTCCGCTTCAGAAGGCCCGCGCTCTCCAGCACCTTCACGTGCTTGGCGGCTGCGGCGAAGGACATGGCGAAGGGCTGGGCGAGTTCGCCGACACTCCGCTCGCCTCCCGCGAGGCGTCGCAACATCGCGCGACGGGTGGGATCGGCGAGAGCGTGGAATACGCGATCGAGATCGCCGACCATTTGTTCAACCATGTTGTTGAACATAAAAGGTTGAGAATGATCATTCAACCATTTCGTTTAATTTTCTGCTCGCGCCTTTGCGGCAACTGCTGCGCGAGCAACAGCGTTCTTCTGAAGACAGGAGGATGTCATGAATCGCCTTAGTACGATCTTCATCGCCATCGGTGCCGCCGCGGCAGCTATGTCCCTCGCGCCGCACGTCCAGGCCCGGTCCGGCGATACCTTGGCCATTGCGAAGAAAGCCTGCCTGGATCAAGGAATCAAACCGCACTCGACCGCCTTCGAGAAATGCGTGGAGCGGGTGGCCGACGCTTACGATCGAACCGGTCAGATGCCGAAGGTGACGTGGCCGACCGCATCCATCGGGCCTGGAGGGTTCCATGTGATGTCCCAGGCGTGACGTCGGAGTCCGCTACATAACCGCGAAGGCCCGCTTCCAGCGCGCTTCGAACGCTTCATCTCGGCGATCTCAGGCGTAATCACCGAAGGCTGCTGCTGCATCTTCCCTCCCGTGCTCGCAATGCGGACCTAGTGCCGACTATGCGCGCAACCCATCTGCCATTTCAGGCACGGCCGGCGTAGGCTCACCGGATGCAACCGCTTCCCTCTTCCGTGCTCCCCGCCGGCGTTCGCGCCCGGATCCTTCCCGGCATCAACGGCCTCGACATCCATGTGCTCGAAGCCGGTTTCGACAGGAAGGCGCCGGCCGTGATGCTGTTCCACGGCTTTCCGGAGATCGCCTACAGCTGGCGCAAGGTCATGCCCGCGCTGGCTGACGCGGGCTATCATGCCATCGCGCCCGACCTGCGCGGCTACGGCCGCACGACCGGTTGGAGCGCCGATTTCGATGCCGACCAGATCGGCTTCCGATTCACCAATCTGCTGCGCGACGCGATCGGCGTGCTCTATGCGCTGGGCCATCGCACCGCCGAGGCCGCCGTCGGACACGATTTCGGCTCCTCCGTCGCCTCCTACGCCTCGCTGGCGCGGCCCGACATCTTCAAGCGCATGGCGCTGATGAGCGCGCCCTTCCCGGGCCCTTCATCCGTGCCCTTCGACACCGCCGGAAAGCCGGCTTCGCCCAAGGCACCGGACGTTCACGCCGCGCTGGCGGCGTTGCCGCGCCCGCGCAAGCATTACCAGTGGTATCAGTCGACGCGCGAAGCCAACGAGGAACAGTGGCACGCAAGTCAGGGCCTGCACAATTTCCTGCGCGCCTACTATCACTACAAGAGCGCCGACTGGAAGGCGAACAAGCCCTACGAGCTGAAGGGCTGGAGCGCCGAGGAGCTGGCGAAGATGCCGACCTATTACATCATGGACCTGGCCGAAGGCATGGCCGAGACCGTCGCCAAGCAGATGCCGACGGCCGAGGAGATCGCAGCCGCCAAATGGCTCACCGACGACGAGCTCGCGGTCTATGCCGGCGAGTACGAGCGCACCGGTTTCCAGGGCGGCCTCAACTGGTATCGCGCCCGCACCAGCGGCAGGGTGACGCCCGAACTCGAAATCTTCACCGGCCGCACCATCGACCAGCCCTCGACCTTCATCTCGGGCAAGAGCGACTGGGGCAACTACCAGTCGCCGGGCGCGCTGGAGAAGATGCAGAAGAGCGCCTGCAGCAACATGAAGGAAATCCACATGGTCGACGGCGCCGGCCACTGGGTGCAGCAGGAGCAGGCGGCTGAAGTCAGCCGTCTCCTGATCCGCTTCCTGAAGGAGACGAACGCCTGACCGAACTGGCCAGCATTTCCGCGGGCGACGAGGCCGCCCTCCTCGCCCTCAACAACGACCACGCCGTCGAGCTCTCCTGGCTCGACGCCGCGAGGTTGCGGCACCTGCTGGCGCAGGCCTTCTACTCCCGCCGCGCCGGCAACGACGCCGCCTTCCTCCTGGCCTTCGACCACGCCGCCGACTACGACAGTCCCAACTATCTCTGGTTCCGCGACCGCTATCCCCGCTTCGTCTATGTCGACCGCATCGTCGTCGCTCCGGCGATGCGCAAGCACGGCTTGGCCAAGCGCCTGTACGAAGACCTGTTTCGCGCGGTCAGCGATGCCGGTCACGACCGCATCGTCTGCGAGGTCAATTCCGATCCGCCCAATCCGGCGTCCGATGCATTTCACGCGTCGCTGGGTTTCGTCGAGATCGGCCATGCCGCCATCTACGGCGGCGCCAAGACCGTCCGCTATCTCGCCCGTCCCGTCTTGCCAGGGCTCTGACACAGGAGGCGTCTCGCATGTCCGACCTCGCCGCCGTCGATTCGCTCACCGTCGACGTCATCACCGACAATATGAGCGACACCTATGCAAGCAAGCCCGCGTTCGCGACCTCGGAGATGGCCAACATCCTGAAGGCGGGCGCGAAGGAGATTTCCGGCGAGACGCTTCTGGTGGCCAATCTCGGCTATGGCCTGCGTCTCAGGACCAGGATCGGCGCCAGCCAGCACACGCTTCTGTTCGACACCGGCACCGAGGGCACGGCCTTCATCCGCAACTGCCGCAACATGGCGATCGATCTCGGCGAGGTTGAGGAGATCGCAGTCACCCACGGCCATTGGGATCACATGGGGGCGCTTCCCGCCGCGCTCGACGCCATTGCCAGGCGCCGCGGGCGAGGCAGCGTCGCGGTCAACGTCAATCCCGACATGTTCAACGAGCGCGGCGTGCTGCTGCAGGACGGCACGATCTTCCCGGCCGCCCGTGTTCCCACGCCCGCGCAGATGGAGGCGCAGGGCGCCCGCATCGTCAACGACAGCAGGGCACGTACCCTGCTCGACGGCCACTTCTACTACAGTGGCGAGATCCCTCGGGTCAGCGCCTTCGAGAAGGGCCGCGAGGACCATCTCTGCCGCAAGGACAATTCCGAGGAATGGCGGCCCGACCCGTTCCTGATGGACGAGCGCATGCTGATCGTAAACGTGCGCGATCTCGGCCTCGTCGTGTTCAGCGCCTGCTCCCATGCCGGCATCGTCAACGTCTGCACCGAGGCGAAGCGCCTGTTCCCCGACACCCCTATCCATGCCGTCATGGGCGGCCTGCATCTCGGAGGCGTGATGGAGCGCCTCATCCCGCAGACGGTCGAGGCCCTCGACTCCTTCGACATCGGCTACTTCATCACCGGCCACTGCACCGGATGGCGCGCCCTGCATGCGCTGGCCAACGCTTATGGCGACAGGGTCAGCCAGTCGGCCGTCGGCACGACCTACACGTTCGATGCCAGCGTGGCTCCGGCCACCCGCGAGGCCAGGGCGCCGACGACGTTCGAAGCCAAGCCGACCTGGTGATGTCTTCTCCTCCCGGTCCCTTGTCGCTCCGCGCCCTGAAGGCTGCCGCTTTCGAAGGCCGGGAGCCAGCCCCCTTGGAGGCGGTCGCGCGTCTGCCCTCGTATCGCTGGTTCGTCGTCGGCACGGTCTGCATCGGCGCCGTCATGGGGCAGGTCGATGCCAGCATGACCCAGGTGCTGCTGCCGCGGCTCGAGGTCGAGTTTGGCGCCCGCCTCGCCAGCGTGAGCTGGGTCGCCGTCGCCTACCTGCTCGCGCTCGCATCGTTCATGCCGATCTTCGGGCGGTTGTCGGACATGTTCGGCCGCAAGCTCCTCTACACCGCGGGCTTCCTGCTATTCATCGCGGGCTCGGCCCTGTGCGGCTACGCGACGAGCCTGCCTTGGCTGATCTTCTTCCGGGTCCTGCAAGCGATCGGCGGTGCGCTGATCACCTCGAATAGCGTCGCCATCGTGGTCATGATCATGGGACCCAAAGAACGCGGCCGCGGCCTCGGCCTTCAGTCGGCGGCGCAGGCGGTGGGCCTCGGCGCGGGCCCGGCGATCGGCGGCTTCATCCTCGACACGCTGGGCTGGCAGTGGGCGTTCTGGATCAACGTTCCGCTGGGGATCGCGGGCGCGACCCTCGGCTGGTTCGTTCTTCCGCAGACGGGCGTTGCCTCCAAACACGAGCGCTTCGACTGGCGCGGCGCGATCCTGATCGCACCAGCATTGACGGGCCTGGTCGCCGCCTTGAACGAGCTGCATGCGCTCGGACCGACATCGCCGATCCTGCTCGCCTGTCTCCTCGGCGGCATCGCCTGCGCCCTGCTCTTCGTGCGCACCGAGCATCGCACCTCGGCGCCGCTGCTCGACCTGAAGCTGCTCGCCAAGCCCGCCTTCCTTCTCGGCAACACGGCGAACTTCGTATCGTACGCCACGCTGTTCGGGGTGTTCTTCCTCGTCCCGTTCGCGCTGGTTCGCATCTACCATGATACGGCACTGGCGGCGGGCCTCCGGCTGTCGATTCTGCCGGTGCTGCTGGGACTGCTCGCGCCCGTGGGTGGCATGCTCTACGACCGCTTGGGTGCCCGCCTGCCGACCTGCCTCGGCATGGCGATTTGCAGCGCAGGGCTCGCGATCCTCTATGTTTTCCTCGACGGCGTTCCTGCCAATCTCTGGCTGGTGACTCTGTCGCTCGCAGTCATCGGCGTCGGTCAGGGCCTCTTCATCTCGCCCAACAGCAGCGCCATCATGTCTGCGGCCCCTGCTGGCGAAACCGGTCAGGCCGGCAGCGTCCTGAACGTCATGCGCATGCTCGGGATGAGCACCGGCATCGCCGGCGCTTCCACCCTTCTCTCTCTCTCCCTCGGGAGCAGCAGCGGCAGCACGCTCGATATTCCCGTGGAAGCACTCGTCGCAGCGAGCCGCGACGTCATCCTTCTCCTGGCTGGCCTGGCCGCGCTCGCCGGCCTGATCTCGCTGATCCGGCCAGGCGGCGTCGCAGGTCGCGACGCCGCCGGCGGGGATCGAGATCCCGTGGTCGAGTGATCAGGGTCGAGTGATCAGGCGGCGAGATTCTTCGCCGTCTCCGCGATCCGGCGACCCTGGTAGCGGGCGCCGACCAGCTCGTTCTCCGACGGCTGGCGCTGACCGGTGCCGCCGGCGATCGTGGTCGCGCCGTAGGGGCTGCCGCCGGTGATCTCATCGATCGTCATCTGGCCGGCGTGACCGTAGTCGAGACCGACGACCACCATGCCGAAGTGCAGCAGGTTGGTAATGATGGAGAACAGCGTCGTCTCCTGGCCGCCATGCTGGGTCGCCGTCGAGGTGAAGGCACCGCCGACCTTGCCGTTCAGCGCGCCCTTGGCCCACAGGCCACCCGCCTGGTCGAGGAAGCTCGCCATCTGCGAGGACATGCGGCCGAAACGCGTGCCGGTGCCGACGATCACCGCGTCGTAGTCGGCGAGATCCTCGACCTTGGCGACCGGGGCCTTCTGGTCGAGCTTGAAGTGCGACGCCTTGGCCACCGCTTCCGGCACGGTCTCGGGAACGCGCTTGATGTCGACCTGGGCGCCGGCCTCGCGCGCGCCCGCCGCAACGGCTTCCGCCATCGTCTCGATGTGGCCGTAGGCGGAATAGTAAAGAACGAGAACCTTGGTCATGTCTGTCTCCAGTTGTCGGTTGAGGTTGAAGGGAAAGTGAAAGGGTCAGGCGGCGATCCGGCCCATGCGGCCGGCGTGGTAGTCGCGAACCGCGCGTTCGAGCTCGTCGATCGAATTCATCACGAACGGTCCGTGGCGCAGGATCGGGGCATCGAGCGGGTCGCCACCGACCAGCAGGATCTCGCTGTCCCCGGCGGCCTCGATTTCGAGGCGTTCGCCCCCGGTGAGCCGGGCGAGCTCGCCCGCCTCGATCCGCCGCTCGTCGCCCCCGATGCGGGCGGCGCCCACCATCACGTAGACACCGAGTTCCGCCGCGCTGCCGACCGCCAGTTCCGTTTTGGCTCCTGCTTTCAGCGAGGCGTGCAACACGAAGGGATTGCCCGATGTCGCGATGGGGCCCGTGAGATCGCCGACCGTGCCGGCGACGACCCGCACCAGCACGCGCCCGTCATCGGCGGTAAGGGTCGGAATCTCGGAAGCCGTCACGTGACGATAGGCCGGCTCCGTATGCTTCGACCCCTTGGGCATGTTGATCCAGAGCTGGACGCCGTGGACGTGGCCGCCCTCGCGCCGAAGCTGTTCGTCCGGACTCTCGTCGTGGACTACGCCGCGACCGGCGCGCATCCACTGGACCTCGCCCGGCCGCATGCTGCTGGCATTGCCGAGACTGTCCTTGTGGGTCTGGCTGCCTTCCAGCAGCAGGGTCAGCGTCTCGATGCCCGCATGCGGATGTGCAGAGGCGCCCTTGGCCTCGCCCGGTCGCACGTCGATCGGGCCGAACTGGTCGAGGAAGATGAAGGGGCCGATCGCCTCGTAGGCGTTCGAGGGGATCGCACGGCGCACTTCGAACCCGTCGCCTTCCAGGGTCCGGAACGCCTCGTGGATAGAAGTCAGCTGGCGTCTGTTGCTGTTCGAAGCCGTCATGGCCGCCCTCCTTGGTGGCAGGGCGTATGTAGGGGCAGCTTCTTTGCCTGAAAATCAGTATAATTCTGAATGATCTTTTCAGAATATTAGAAATGCCTACGACTCCCGGTATCCCGTCCCTCGTCCAGCTCCAGGTCCTGCTCGCCGTGGTCGATGCCGGCAGCTTTGCCGCCGCGGCGCGGCGCCTCAACCGTGCAACATCGGCGATCACCTACGCCATCGACAATCTCGAGGCGCAGCTCGGCCTGCCGCTGTTCGACCGGGTCGCCACCCGCAAGCCCGAACTCACCCAGGCCGGCCGGGCGGTGGTGGCTGAGGCTCGCGCCGTGACCCACGGCGTCGACATGCTGCGCGCCAAGGTGAAGGGCCTGCTCGAAGGGTTGGAGGCCGAAGTCTCGCTCGCGGTCGACGTCATGCTCCCGACCGCCCGCCTCGTAGACGCGCTGCAGGCCTTCCAGACGACCTTCCCGACCGTGCAACTGCGACTCCACGTCGAGACCCTGGGCGCGGTCACGCAGCTCGTGCTGGAGGGCACGGCGAGCATCGGCGTCAGCGGTCCCAATGTCGCGGCTGACGGTACCGAGAGCATCGCCATCGGCGGCGTCCAGCTCGTGCCGGTAGCTGCCCCCTTCCATCCCCTGGCGCGGCTGGGCGGTCAGGCGCGCGGCGCGGCGCGCGAGCATATCCAGCTCGTCCTCACCGATCGCTCGACGCTGACCGAGGGCCAGGATTTCGGCGTGGTCGGCCCCAAGACCTGGCGGCTCGCGGATCTCGGCGCCAAGCATGCGCTGCTGCTGGCCGGCGTCGGCTGGGGCAGCATGCCGGCACCGATGGTGAAGGGCGACCTCGAGGCCGGGCGCCTCGTCGAGCTCGACCTCTCCGACTGGTGGGCCGCGACCTATCCGCTGCGCGTGCTCCATCGCATCGACAGCCCGCCCGGTCCCGCCGCGCAATGGCTGATCGAGCGGTTCAAGAGCCAGGTCTAGCCGCGCCACCTCGCAGCTTCGCCCGTATCGGCATTGCAGGCGGCGCCGACCAATGCGGCCGTCAGCAGCGTTGCCTGCCGCAGCTCGCTCTGGGCGACCTTGTCGCGCGTGTCGGCGGGTGTCAGCACGACACGCAGATGGGCGTTGCGATCGTCGAAGCCGGCCACGAGCCGGATCGCCGGAATCCCGCCCGCCGCGAAGTTCGCATGGTCGGAATTGGTCATCAGTGGCCGCACGGTGCGCAAGGATTGACCATTGGCCGCGGCAACGCCCAGCAGGAACGGCTCGACACCGGCAAACCCGCTGGTGAGCGCGGCGAGGTTCGGGCTGCCCGCGACCGAATCGAGATTGACGTTGAGCGCGATCTTCGCCCGCTCGGCTTCGCTCAACGCCTTCACGTATTGCGCCGAGCCGGTCAGCGCCCATTCCTCGACGCTGAAGAACATCACCCGCAGGCCGCGCCGCCACCGGGCCACTTCCGGCGACAGCGCGCGCGTCACTGCCAGCACGGCGGCGAGACCGGTGCCGTTGTCCATGGCGCTTTCGGCCAGGTCGTGGCCGTCGACATGCGCCGACAACACGACCCATTCGTCGGTCTGGCCGGGATAGTCGAAGACGAGCGTCTCGGTCTCAGCCGGCCCTTCCGCGGTCTCGACGGCGATCGTGACGGACGGGAAGCCGGTCGAACGGCGCGCCAGCTTTGCCGCCGTCTCGGGCGAAATACCAAGCGCGGGAATGCCTTCACCGGAATCGCGGCCCGAGGAGCCCGCCACCACGTGCCCCGCGAGCGGACCGCCGATCAGGAATCCCACCGCGCCATGGGCGCGCGCCATGTCGTACTTGCGCCGGCGATGGATCGTCCCGGCAGCGAACATCAGCTCGTGCCGCACGAGCACGATGCGGCCGGCGATCTCCGCCTTGTGCGCCTCGAACTCGTCAGGCGTGCCGCGCCCCAGGTCGATCACCTCGGCGGTGAGGCCCGGCGTCGCGATGGTGCGCACCAGCGGATGGCACGGCGCGAAGGCGCCGCCGGGCAGCTTCAAGGTCGCCGACTTCGCCTGCCAGCCATTGTAGGGCACCGGGATGGAGCGGCCCGAATTAGCCGGCGAGGCCGCCCGTACCCTCTCGCGTAACAGCGCAAACGCCTTCTTCTCACTCTCGGTGCCCGACAGACGGCCGCCGCAATCGCAGATGTCGTTGAAGTCGCGCCACAGCGCCTCGTCGGCCGCGAGGCGGCCCATAAGATTGGCGTCGAGACGCATCATTCACCCTTTCAGTTTGTCGTCGAGCATGTCGAGGAACGCGGCCGCCAGCACGGAAGGCTCGCGGTCGCGGCGGTGGAAGGCGCCGATGTCGTAGGTGACGGCGGGTTCGAAGGGCCGCGTCACGAGGCCGAGATGCTCGAAGCTGCGTGCCGACAGCGGATCGACGATCGACCATCCGGCGCCCGCGGCCACCAGGCCGCACAGGCTGGCGAAGAACTCGGCCTCGACCACGGCGTTTATGGACACGCCGGCCGCCGAGAAGACGCCGCGGATGCGGTTGGGCACCTGATGCGAGCGCGCCGGCATCACCATCGGATGTGGCGCGAGCAGTTGCGGCGTCAGCAGCTTGCAGGAGGCGAGCGGATGGCGCGGCGGCAGGATCGCAACGCAGCGCATCGCGTAGCGCCGGACCTCGATCTGGCTGTCGTCGATCGGCAGCTCGGCGATGCCGATGTCGAAACTCTCGGTCGGCAGGAGCTGGCTCACCACGTCGGAATGGCGCGAGATCAGCCGCACCGAGACACCCGGACGCTCGGCCAGGAACTGCGCCACGAGATTGGGCAACAGGGAGATGGCGGCCGAGGGATGGCTGGCGATCGACAAGCGGCCCGACTGGCCTTCGCGGATCTGCGCGGTCGCAGCCTGCAGCCGGTCGACCTCCCCCAGCACACGGCTTGCTTCGGCATAGAACAGCATGCCCTCGGGCGTCGGCTTCAGCCGGCCGTTGGCGCGGTCGAACAGGGAGAAACCGACCGCCTCCTCCAGACGCGCGATCTGGGTACTGACCGCGGGCTGGGTCACGCCCATGGCGCCCGCGGCGGCAGTCATGGAGCGGTGATCGACCACCGCCCGGAAGGCTTCGAGGAGCTTGACGTCCATACTCTATAAACAGCCGTTATTGGTTATTCTGGCAATTATTCCATCCTCTACTAGCAAAACTCCTGCCGATCCGGCAGGCTCCAGGAGAGCGGCATAGGATTTGCTTATGGAGTGACATGAGCAGCACGAGCCCCCTCATTCTCGCGGACGGAATCACCAAGCGCTTCGGCCCCAATCAGGTGCTGACCCGCGTGTCGCTGGAAGTCCTGGAGCGCGACGTTGTTTGCGTCGTGGGTCCGTCGGGCTCGGGCAAGACCACACTGCTGCGCTGCCTTGCGCTGCTGGAAGAGCCGAGCGAGGGCCGTGTCGTAATGGAGGGTGTGCCCATTTCGACGCCATCGCCGGACAAGCAGGTGAAGGCCGCCGCGCGCGACGTGCGCTCCGAAATCGGCATGGTTTTCCAGCACTTCAATCTCTGGCCCCACATGTCGGTCCTTCAGAACCTGATCGAAGCGCCGATCCGCGTGAAGAAGATGCCCCGGGACAAGGCCGTCGCCATCGCCGAGTCGCTGCTGAAGAAGGTCGACCTGTTCGAGAAGCGCGATGCCTATCCGGCGCGCCTGTCCGGCGGCCAGCAGCAGCGCGTGGCGATTGCCCGCGCTTTGGCCATGTCGCCCAAGGTCTTGCTGTTCGACGAGGCAACCAGCGCGCTCGATCCCGAGCTGCGCCGCGAGGTGCTCGCCGTCATGCGCCAGCTCGCGCGCGAGGGCATGACCATGCTGGTGGTCACGCACGAGATGGGCTTCGCGCGCCATGTCGGCACGCGCACCGTGTTCATGGATCGAGGCGAGATCGTCGAGGCGGCGCCGGGTTCGGCCTTCTTCGATGCGCCGCAGACGGAGCGCGCCCAGCGCTTCCTGCAGCAGTTCGCGGATGAGTGATGGGGAAGGTCAACAAGGGAGACCGATGATGGGTGTAGCAAGGATATTGGGTGCGCTCGCGCTGGCCGGCACGGTTGGCGCATTTTCGATCACGGGCGCGGAAGCGCAACAGACGCAGTCGCGTCTCTACGAGGTGACCAAGAGCAAGAAGCTCCGGGTCTGCCAGTTCCCGCTCTACTATTCGATCTCGTTCCGCAATTCCAAGACCGGCGAGATCGAGGGCATCGACGCCGACCTCGCGAAGGAATTCGCCAAGGAGCTCGACGCCAAGCTTGAAATCGTCGAATCGAGCTTCGGTTCGTTCATCGCCGATCTTCAGGCCGGCAAGTGCGAGATCGGCATGTTCGGCGTCGGCGCCACGATGAAGCGCGGCCAGGCCGTCGAATTCTCCAAGCCCTACCTGCTGACCAACCTCTACGCGGTCACGCGCAAGGACAGCAAGATCAAGGAGTGGAAGGACATCGACCAGAAGGGCGTGAAGGCTGCCGTCTCTCTGGGCAGCTACATGGAACCCTTCATGAAGGGCTACGTGAAGAACGCCGAGGTCGTCTCGGTGGCGCCGCCCAACACGCGTGAGGCCGAGCTGGTCGCACAGCGCGTCGACGTCATCATCACCGACTTCCCGACCGCGATCAAAGTGACCGACGAGTTCGACTGGGCGACCTACATCCTGCCCAACGAGAAGCTCGCCATCACGCCCTACGCCTATGTCGTGCCGCAGGGCGACCAGATCTGGCTGAACTACGTCAACCTGTTCGTCGACACGATCAAGCTCGACGGAAGGCTGCTGAAGTACGCCAAGAAGCACAAGCTCGACCCGATCGTCGCGCCGTGACCTGTAGCCCATGCTTCGAGACGGCTGCGGAGTTTACCCCGAGGTATTCGAGGGGCAGCCTTCTCAGCATGAGGTGTGCGTTAAACCACAACCTCACCCTGAGGAGCGCTCCGCCGGAGCGCGTCTCGAAGGGTGGGCAACAAGCGTGATCTGAGCATGTTCAAGTACCAATTCCGCTGGGATACGGTCTGGGGAAGCTTCGACTTCCTGATGGGCGGCCTGCAGATGACGCTGATCATCTCGGCCATCACCCTGGTTCTGGCGATGCTGGGCGGGCTGGTCATCGCGCTGCTCGACATGTCGCGCTTCCGGGCGCTGCGCTGGATCGGCATCTCGATCGGCGAGGTGGTGCGCAACACGCCGATCCTGGTGCAGCTTCTGTGGGTCTACTACGTGCTGCCGATCGTGTTCGGCGTGCGCATCGAGGCGCTGGTCGCGCTGATCATCGGCCTCGCCCTTTACCAGGCCTCCTTCATCTCCGAGGTCTATCGCTCGGGCATCCAGAGCGTGCCCAAGGGCCATCGCGAAGCCGCGCAGGTGCTGGGCCTGACGCCGCTGCAGTCGTTCAACCGCATCGTGCTGCCGCAGGCTATCCGCATGACCTTGCCGCCGCTCGCGTCGAATTTCGTGCAGCTCATCAAATTCTCCTCGCTGGGCGCCGTCATCTCGGTGAGCGAGATTACAAGGCGCGGCATGGAGCTCTCGGCCACCAACTTCCGGCCGCTCGAGACCTTCACCTTCATTGCCGTGGTCTACTTCTTCATCTGCTGGCCACTCGCCATGGCCATCCGCTTCTGGGA
Source organism: Reyranella sp. (assembly GCF_052439685.1). Taxonomy (GTDB): domain Bacteria; phylum Pseudomonadota; class Alphaproteobacteria; order Reyranellales; family Reyranellaceae; genus Reyranella. The sequence goes on along the minus strand of NZ_JBQVQG010000031.1, from coordinate 18,203 downwards.
ACGCAGGCTGCAGGCTCGCTGATGTCTCCGAGAATTCGCAACGAACTGGCGCGCAAGGTCGATGCCTCGCTCGACCGTCTCATCGAAGTGACGCAGCGGCTGGTCGCCGTTGCCTCGCCCAACCCGCCGAGCGACACGTTCGACGTGGCGCAGGTCGCCGAGGCCCTGCTGCGCGAGATCCCCGGCATCGAGATCGAGCGGGTCGAACCCGAGCCGCGCATCGTCTCCCTGATCGGCCGCATCCGCGGCCGGACGCCCGGCCGCCGCCTGATCTTCAACGGCCATCTCGACACCTTCCCGTTGCTCGAGAACCTGCCCTGGACGGTGCCGCCGCTGGGCGGCGTGCTGAAGGATGGCAAGCTCTACGGCCGCGGCGTCTGCGACATGAAGGGCGGCATCGCCTGCTCGCTCCTCGCGGCCGCGCTGCTGGCCGAGAACCGCGATGCCTGGGACGGTGAGGTCGTTCTCACCCTGGCGGGCGACGAGGAAAACATGGGCTCCCTCGGCTCGGGTTACCTCCTCGAGAATTTCCCGCACGCCGCCGGCGACGCCAATATCTGCGGCGACGTCGGTTCCCCCAAGGTCGTGCGCTTCGGCGAAAAGGGCCTGATGTGGGTCGAGGTCGAGGCCACGGGCTCGCCCGCCCACGGCGCCCATGTCCACAAGGGCACCAACGCCATCGACCGGCTGCGTTCCGCGCTCGACTGCCTGAAGCAACTCGAGGACGTGCCCTTTCAATCGCCCCCAATCGTCACGCAGGCGATCGGCAAGGCCAAGCCCATCTCCGAGCCCCTGTCGGGGGCCGGCGAGGCCGACACGCTCTCTCGCGTCACGGTGAACATCGGCACCATCGAGGGCGGCACCTCGCCCAACCTGGTTCCCACCCATGCGATTGCCCGGGCCGACATCCGCTTGCCGGTCGGCATCACCACCGATGTCCTCGCGGCGAAGCTCGACGAATGGCTCGGACCGCTCGAAGGCGTGAGCTGGAAGGCGATCCGGCGCTTCGAGCCGTCCTTCACCGACCCCGGCCACGAGATCGTGACCCGCACCGCGTCGGTCGCCGCCGAAGTACTGGGCGAGACGCCGGCGGTGAACATGAGAGTCGGTGGTTCGGACTCGCGCTGGTATCGCCTGTTCGACGTGCCGACCGTGGTGCTGGGGCTCACGCCCTTCAACATGGGTGGCGCCGACGAGTATGTGCTGGTCGACGAGCTTTTGGCAGTCGCCAAGATCCACACGTTGGTCGCCTATGATTTTCTCTCCGCGGAGCCCTGACATGGACCGTCTGTCCGACGACGAGCTGTTCACCCTGCCCCTGACCTTCATGGGCGTGCCCTACGGACGGCCGGGCCCGGCGAACAAGGCCGCGATCCTCGGCATCCCGTTCGACTGCGGCACCAACATGCGCATCGGCGCGCGCGGCGGCCCAGACTCAGTGCGCCAGCAGTCGCAGCTGATGCGACGCTTCAATCCGACCAATGCCGACTTCGATCCGGCGACCGCTCTGGGACTGGTCGATTGCGGGAACGTCAAGCTTACGCCTTCGAAGATCGTCGATGCCTTCGAGCGGATCGAGCAGGCGGCCGACCGCATCGTCGAGGCGGGCGCCGTCCCGATCACCATCGGCGGCGATGGTTCTGTCACCGTCCCCGTCGCGCGCGCCGTCGGCAAGAAGTACCCAAAGATGGCGGCGCTCCATATCGACTCGCATACCGATTCGTACCCGTATGGCTCTGAGGAAAAGTACAACTCCGCCACCCAGTTCACCCATGTCGCCGAGGAAGGCCTCGTCGATCCGGAGTTCTCCTGGCATGTCGGCATCCGCAGCACGACCTACGCGCAGGGCGTCGTGCCGCGCGCCATGAGCCTCGGCTACAAGATCGTGTCGATCGATGAGCTGATCCGCGGCGGCTTCGCCCAGCGCATGGCCGAATTTCGCGACAAGGTCGGCAAGCGGCCGGTCTATCTCTGCTTCGACATGGACGTGTTCGACCCGTCCTGCGCGCCCGGCGTCTGCACACCGTCGTGGGGCGGCCTCAGTGCGCGCGAGGGCATCGACCTGCTGCGCTGCCTCACCGACCTCAACATCGTGGCCGTCGACGTGAACACGGTGAGCCCGCCGCAGGACGTGAACGGCATGGCCGCCCACCTCTGCTCACACGTGATCTACGAGACGCTGGTCCTCCTGTGCCGGCAGATGGGGCTCGACGCCGCCTAGCGCAGGTACTTCGCGAAGAACGCCTTCGTCCGTGCTTCGGCGTCGGGTGCGGCGACCGTGTCGTAGGCGAGATGGTGCTGCTTGCCTGCCGCGCCCGGCACGGTGCGGTCGGCGGCTTTCGAATCGAAGCTGTGATAGGCGTTGGGATAGTAGATGGCCTCGACGAGAACGCCGCGCGTCAGACCCGACATCAGGCTCCGGCAACGGTCAGCCGGCGTCCAGTCGTCCCTGTCGCCGGCCAGCAGCAGGACCGGAATGTCGATGTCGCCGTCGAACTTCGGATTGCAGCCTGGATAATACGCGACGCCCGCCGCCAGGCCGCGTTGCGCCAGCCCGAACTTCTTCTGCGCCGAGCGGATCACCGTCGAGCCGCCATGGCTGTGGCCGATGATACCGACCTTGCCCTTCACAACATCGGACCGCGTCGCCAGATAGTCGAGAGCGCCCGCAATGTCGGCCACACGCATATTGGGCGTCACTACGTTGGGCGTCGTGCACACGGCCCTGGTGCCGCGCGGACCGAACGAATCCGGCGCCAGCACGAGATAGCCCCAGCTCACCAGGAGCTTGCCCCAACCGTCTGTGTGCCGGTTCGTGCCGGCGCAGCTATGCGCCAGGATGATCGCGGGGAACGGTCCGTTGCCCGGCGGCTTGTAGATCCAGCCCTTCACCTCGGGCCCCGCCGGGCTGGCACCGACGGTCACGCTCGGGAAGCTGACGGACTGGGCCCAGGCAGGCGCGCCCAGAGCCACGAGAAGGACAACCACGAGCAAGCGGATCATGTCGCAGACCGTGAGTTGGCCAATCTTTTCATCCCGAGCGTCGCAAGGGACCTTTCCCTCTTCGAGGCCACCCGAAGGTCCCTCGCGACGCTCGGGATGACAAGTTTTTCTGCGGGATCTATTCCGGCTGGATGCCCGCCAGTTTGGCGATTTCGGCCCAGCTCACCAACTCCTTCTTGATCCGCTGGGCGAAGGCGTCGGGCGCTTCGCCGCCCGGCAGGCTCGACAGGTCGCGGATCTTGGCCTGCATCTCGGGCTCGGCCAGGACGGCCACGACATCGTCGCGCATGCGGTTGGCGAGCGCAGGCGACATCTTGCCCGGGCCGAACATCGCGAACCACGCGGTCGTGTCGACGCCCGGCACGCCCGCCTCGGCCATGGTCGGAATGTCATCGAGGCCCGGCAGCCGCTTCGTGCCGCTCACGGCCAGCATGCGCAAGGTGCCCGCACGGTGGTGCGACATCACGGTGAGCGGGCTGGTGAATCCCACCGGAATGTGGCCGCCAGCCAACTCCTGCATCATCGGTGCTGCGCCCTTGTAGGCCACGTTCTCGATCTTCAGCCCGCTCTTCACCCGGAACAGCTCGCCGACCATCCGGGTCGTGTTCTCGGTGCTGCCAAACTGGTATTTGCCGGGATTGGCCTTCGCCGCCGTCATGAACTTTTCCATCGAGTCCATGCCCGCCTTGGGCGAGCCGACCAAGGCGAGCGCGCCTTCGATCAGCGGCGTGACCGGCGTGAAGTCATGCTCGGTGTCGTAGGGCAAGACCTTCGTCGTGTAGGGATTGATCGTGTGCGCGCTGGTTGTGACCAGCAGCGTGTACCCATCAGGCGGGGCCTTGGCGACGATCTCGCTGCCCAGGATACCGCTGGCGCCGCCCTTGTTGTCGATGATGACCGTCTGCTTCCATTTCTCGGCAAGGCGCGGGATGACCAGGCGCGCCACCAGATCGGTGCCGCCACCCGCGGGATAGGGCACCACCACCCGGACCTGCTTGGTGGGATAGTCCTGCGCGCGGACGATCGCCGGCGCCATACCGAAAGCCGCACCTGCCGTGCCCGCGGCCACGAAGCCGCGTCGCGTCATGCCTGTCATGCAATCCTCCCGTTCCATTTCCTTGGCGACAGACTAGGGTCAATCCGGGAGGAAAAAAACATGTTCGATCTGATCATCAAGGATGCGGAAATCCACGACGGTTCGGGCGCCCCGTCCATCAAGGGCGACCTCGGCGTGAAGGACGGCAGGATCGCCGCCATCGGCCCGAAGCTCGGCGCCGCCCGGGAGACCGTGAAGGCCGATGGCCTCGCGCTGGCACCGGGCATCATCGACGGTCACACCCACTACGACGCGCAGATCACCTGGGACCCCTTCGTCGATCCCTCACCGGCGCTGGGCGTCACGACTGCGATCCTCGGCAATTGCGGCTTCACCATCGCACCCTGCAAGCCGGCCGACCGCGACCTCACCATGCGCCACCTGACCCATGTCGAGGGCATGTCGCTCGACGCGCTGCGCGCCGGCATCGACTGGGGCTTCGAGAGCTTCCCGCAGTATCTCGACATGCTGGAGAAGAACGGCGTCGGCCCCAACGTCGCCTGCTTCGCCGGCCATTCCGCCATCCGCACCTTCGTGATGGGCGCCGACGCCACCGAGCGCACGGCCACGACGGACGAAGTCGCCCGGATGGCTGACCTGGTACGCGAGGCGATGGCCGCGGGCGCCGTCGGTTTCGCTTCCTCGACCTCGGAAGCGCACAATGGCGAGGGCGGCACACCGATGCCGTCGCGCCTCGCCGACGACCATGAACTGCGAACGCTCGTGAAGGCGATGGGCGAGCGCGGCACCGGCGTCTACATGCTCACCAAGGGCCGTACGACCACCATTCCCTATCTCGAAGAGATCGCGGCCGAAGCCAACCGCCCGGTCGTGATCGCGGCGCTGTTCCATTCGAACACCAATCCCGAAGCCGCCTTCACCACGCTCGACCAGGTGAACGAAGCGCGTGCCCGCGGCCGCACCCTGGTGGCACAGACCTCGTGCTGCCCGCTCAGCATGGATTTCACCTTCCGCAGCCCCTACCTGTTCGAGAGCATGCAGGCGTGGAAGCCGGCGATGGCCGCGCACGATCCGGCCGAGCTCGCGAAAATCTATCGCGATCCATCCTGGCGCGCTTCGGTACGCGAGGAGCTTTTAGCCAAGCGCGGCCGCCTGCTGTTCAACGGCGAATGGGACAAGCTGTTCGTCGTCGAAACGGCCAGGGACGAGAACCGGGCCATGGAAGGCGCTACGCTCGGCGAACTCGCGAAGCAGGCCGGCAAGGAGCCGCTCGACTTCATCCTCGACTTCGCCCTGTCGGAAGACCTCGACACGATGTTCGTGGCGCAGCTTCTGCACAATGACGACGAGGCGGTCGGCCGCATCCTGGCCGATCCCAACACCCACATCTCGCTGAGCGACGCCGGCGCGCATCTCACCTTCTTCTGCGACGCAGGATTCGGCCTGCATCTGATGGGTCACTGGAGCCGCGACCTCGGCGTGCTCGACCTGCCGAACGCGGTACATCGCCTGACGGGTCAACCCGCAAAGCTGTTCGGCATCCAGGATCGCGGCCTGCTGCGCGAGGGCCTCGCCGCCGACCTGATGCTGTTCGATCCGAAGACCGTGGCGCGCGGCCCCAAGCGTCGCGCCCACGACCTGCCGGCCGGCGCGGCGCGCCTCACGGCCGGCGCGGTCGGTTTGCACGGTGTCTGGATCAACGGCGCCCGCGCCGCCGACGAGAAGGGCTTCTGTGCCGACCCGTCCTCGCGGCCCGGCAGGGTGTTACGCTCCTTTGGCTGATCCTCTCCGCAGGAAGGGTCAGGACATTGCCCGCCGCCGGGCGACTTCGACCAGGGTGCGCGAACTGTCGGCGGGGGAGGCTTTGTTGCGCTTCACCTGGCCGCATTTCAGGCATCTGTGCACGATGATGTAGCGACCGCGCGCCTGTTCGACCGCGATCGGCTCCATCATCCCCCCGCACTCGGCGGCGCGATCTCCCGGATTTTCGTCCACGTGCTTGCTGAACAGGCAAGCCGGACAGTGGTTGGTGAATCCGTTGCCCTCGACCTCGGCGCCGCAGCGCTCGCAGGTGAAGTTCTCGATGTTGCGCGCGAAAAGACGGGCCATGCCTTTATTTTCGCACTGCCCCGGGATCCGCGCACACGAAAAAGGTGGGTGCCCGATGGCACCCACCCCGCATCCGTCGGAAGGTAATGTTTAGCGGTAGTAGCCGTAGTCGTTACGCGGCGTCGTCGCCGCACCGATGGCAGCCCCACCGAGGCCGCCCACGACCGCACCGGCCACCGGTGCGCCCATCGTCGAGCCCACGACGGCACCCGTGCCGGCACCGATCGCGCCACCGGTCAGGGCGCGGTCCGTCGGATTGTTGCCGCACGCGGCGACCCCCAAGCCGAGCGCCGCAACGATCGCGATATTCGTGAACTTCAGCATGAGAGTCTCCTGCGCGTGAATTGTTAGCGATAGAACGACCGGGAAGGCCCGCCGGTTGCGTTCACGGATTCGCGTGCCAAGTGCGATCACAGGTTGGACACTGAATCCCCTCGCGCGAAGGCGACTGCCCAAAACGAAAGAGCCGGCAATCACGCGCAAGCCAGCATCGAACAACATGGATAGGGAGTGAGAAGGTCTCCGGTCGCAGCCGACGCCACTCGGGGAGAGGGGTTGGAAGGCCGCAACCGGAGGGCCGGACCGCAAGGTCCGGCGTCCTTCTAACGCGCGCCGTACAAAAGCGTTGCCAGTGCGGCGAAGTTGATGATCGCCTCCTGGATGACGATTTCGACGCGGCGGTTCTGCGGCTCGCGGACGTCTCCCTGCCGCCGCAGGGTTGCATACCGCCCCACTCGCCGCACATCAGACGCTTAGTGGTGCCCCTTCGCCACACCAAGCGTGTGGTGTCGAACGTACAGCTCGATGCGGGCCGTCGTCCGCCGCGCGAAAGCGCTCGGTGAGCGCGTCTTGCGCGGTCGATGAGCAAACCTCATCATTGTCGCCATGAATGTGTACCGACGCATCACGGTCTCCCCGATCGCCGGCGCCCTCGGAGCGGAGATCGGAGGCGTCGATGTGAGCGCCCGCCTCGACGATGAGACGGTCTCGGAAATCCGGCGGGCACTGCTCGAGTATCTGGTAATCTTCTTTCGCGGCCAGAGGCTCGATGATGCGAGCCATAAGGCCTTCACCCGCCGCTTCGGCGACATCTTCGTCCATCCCAACTTCAACACCGGGGCCGACGATCCGGAAATCGTGCGCGTCGTGCGCGCGCCCGGTGACGAGCGTATCGTGGGCGAGGAGTGGCATTCCGACACCACGATGATGCCCGAGCCCCCGATGGCGGCCATCCTCTATGCGCTCGACGTGCCGCCCTATGGCGGCGACACGCTATTCGCCAATCAGTACCTCGCCTACGAAAGCCTCTCCGACGGCATGAAGTCGATGCTGGCGGGTCTGCGCGCCGTGCACAGCGACATCCGTGTGGCCGGGCCTCAGGTCGGGCTCAACGCGCGCCGCTCGATCAAGGTGCGGGAGGATTCGAACTGGCGGCCGACCGAGAGCCTGCATCCTGTCGTGCGAACGCATCCCGAGACCGGTGCTAAGTGCCTGTTCGTGAACCACTCCTATTCCTGCCGCTTCGAGAACATGACCGACCGCGAGAGCAAGCCGCTGCTCGACTTCCTCATGGATCACGGTCACCGGCCGGAGTTCACATGCCGTTTCCGCTGGGAGCCCGGCTCGATTGCCTTCTGGGACAATCGCTGCACCAAGCATCTGGCAATCCACGATGCCGGCCCCTTTCACCGCCGCATGCAGCGCACCCAGATCGCGGGTGACGCCGTCGTCTGACCGACGACGGCGTCAGCTTTACCCCCTATTTCTTCTCAATGTTCCAGAAGACCGGCACGGGCGAGACGACGCTGCCGGTCACGTTCTTGCGGATCGCCATCGCGTTGTTGTACTGGCCGAGGAAGGCGTGCGTCGGCACCTCGGCGGCGCGCAGCTGGAGCTTCTCGACGATCTCCTTGCGCTTCGCCTCGTCGGTCTCGTCGGCGAAGGCGCTGCGCAGGCGCGTGATCTCGGCATCGCACGGCCAGCCGAACCAGGCCTTGTCGCAGGCCGCGCTGATGAAACTGTAGGTCAGCGGATCGAGCGAATCGGCGCCCGAGGTCGAAGTGATGAGCACGTTCCAGCCGCCCTTGTCCGGCGGATCCTTCCTGGCGCGGCGGGCGACCAGGGTCTGCCAGTCCATCGACTGCATGTCGACCTTCATCCCGGCCTTCTCCATCAGCGACTTGGCGATCGGTGCCATGTTCGTCAGCACGTAGAGATCGGTCGAGTGCAGCAGCACGACGGGGGTGTTGTCGTAGCCGCCTTCGGCCAGGAGCTGCCTGGCCTTGGCGAAGTCGCTCTCGTACTTGTCGGCGAAGCCCGCGGTCGTTTCGTAGGGACCGCCGCACATGAACATCGCCTTGCAGACCATGTAGTATTCGGGATCGCCGATGACGCCGTTCAGGAAGTCCTTCTGGTTCAGCGCATACAGCATCGCCTGCCGGTTCTTGGCATTGTCGAACGGCTTGTGGAGCTGATTGAAGCGATAGATGTACTGGTTGCCCCACTTGTTCGTGGTCACCATCGAGACGTTGCGATCCTTCTTCAGCAGCGGATAGAGATCGTGCTGCGGCGCCTCGATGATGTCGATCTCGCCGGCCTGCAGCGCGTTCACCGCGGTCTGCTGGTCGGGGATCGCGACCCATTCGACCCGATCGACCTTGGCGATCTTGCCGCCGGCCAGGCCCGACGCCGGCTCAGGCCGCGGCTTGTACTTGGGGTTCTTGATGTAGACGGTCCTGTCGCCGGGCTTCCATTCGTCGGTCTTGAAGATGAAGGGACCAGAGCCCACGAACTCCTTGATCTGGTCCGTGCCAGGCGTCTCGGCGATGCGCTTCGGCATGATGAAGGGATTGCCCGAGGGCTTGGACAAGGCCTGCAGCACGACGCCGGTCGGCGACTTCAGCACGATCTGGAAGGTCTTGGCGTCGACCGCCTTCAACTCGGCGACCTTCGCCCACAGGATATTGCCCAGACTGTCCCGCGACGCCCAGCGTTTCAGCGAGGCGATCACGTCCTCGCTGGTGACCGGCTGGCCGTCGTGGAACTCGAGTCCGTCGCGCAGGGTGAAAGTCCAGGTGAGCTTGTCGTCACTCGTCTTCCAGGTGTCGACCATCTGCGGCTTGATCTTCAACTCGCCGTCGAGCGCGAACAGCGTGTCGTAGATCATGTAGCCGTGGTTGCGGACGATGAAGGCCGTGGTCCAGATCGGATCGAGAATCTTCAGATCCGAATGCGCGACCACCCGCAGCGTCGTCGGTTGCTGCGCCATGGCGACGGCCGGCACCGAAAGGCCGACCGCCGCGATCAGCCCAAGAATTCTATTGCGCACGCATGCCTCCTTGTTTGTTGTCCGCGAGGATCATTCCAGCCCCCTTGTCGGCAATCATGATCGTGGGGGTGTTGGTGTTGCCCGAGGTGATGGTGGGCATGACCGACGCGTCGACCACGCGCAGTCCCTGAAGCCCGATGACCCGCAGCCGCTCGTCGACCACGGCGTGCGGATCCGACGGCAGCCCCATCTTCGCCGTGCCGACGGGATGGAAGATCGTGGTGCCGATGTCGCCGGCGGCCTTGGCGAGCGAGGTATCGTCGTCGCCGACACCGGAGCCCGGCAGATATTCCTCGGGGCGATAGGGCTGCATCGCCGACTGGCGCATCAGGCGCCGCGTCACGCGAATCGCGTCGGCCGCCACGGTGCGGTCCTCAAAAGTCGCGAGATAGTTGGGCGCGATCAGGGGCTTCGCCGTCGGATCGGCCGAGCGCAGTCTGACGGTGCCGCGCGAGGTCGGGCGCAGATTGCAGGCGCTCACGGTGATCGCCGGGAAGCGATGCAGCGGTTCGCCGAACTTGTCGAGCGACAAAGGCTGGACATGGAACTCTATGTTCGACCTTTCCTGATCGGGCGAGGAGCGCGTGAAGATGCCGAGCTGCGAGGGCGACATGGTGAGCGGCCCCTTCTGCAGCAATGCATATTGCATGCCCATCAGGGCCCGGCCGACCAGCGAGTGGTAGCTCTGATTGAGCGTCTTCACGCCATCGACCTTGTAGATTGCACGCTGCTGCAGGTGATCCTGCAGATTGCGCCCGACGCCCTCGCGCGCATGCAGGACCGGAATGCCGAGCTCGCCCAGCCAGTCGGGGGCGCCGATGCCGGAAAGCTGCAGGATCTGCGGCGAGCCGATCGCACCGGCCGCCAGGATGACCTCGCCCTTCGCCCGCGCCTCGACCAGCCGGCCGTCCTGGCGATAGAGCACGCCGGTGCAGCGCCTGCCCTCGAACAACAGCTTCTCCACCAGAACACCGGTCTCCAGCCGGAGGTTCGGCCGCTTCAGCACCGGCTTCAGGAAGGCGCGCGCGGCCGACATGCGGATGCCGCGCTTCTGGTTCACGTGGAAATAGCCGACGCCGGTATTGTCGCCGGTGTTGAAGTCCGGAGTTTCCGGAATGCCCATTTCGGTGGCGGCCCTGATCACCGCGTCGAGCACCTCCCAGCGCACCCGGGACTCCTCGACCCGCCATTCGCCGCCCGCACCGTGATGCTCGGTCTCGCCCAGGAAATGGTTGTCTAGCTTGCGGAAGACCGGCGCGACATCGTCCCATCCCCAGCCGGTTAGGCCGAGCTGGCGCCAGTGGTCGTAATCCTGCGACTGGCCGCGCATCGAGATCATGCCATTGATCGCCGAGCAGCCGCCGATCACCTTGCCGCGCGGATAGTTGAGCGCGCGGCCGTTGAGCCCGGGCTCCTTCTCGGTCTGGAACATCCAGTCGGCGCGGGGATTGCCGATGGCGAAGAGATAGCCGGCCGGAACGTGAAACCAGATCCAGTTGTCGCGCCCGCCCGCCTCGAGCAGCAGCACGCGATTCTTGGGATCGGCGGAGAGCCGGTTCGCAAGCACGCATCCGGCCGAGCCGGCGCCCACGATGATGTAGTCGAAGTCCCCACCGAGACGAGAGACGGTGTCTTTTGTCATTCCACGTCCTTGAGCGACAGATGCATGCCGCGCACAATATGGCGGCAAGCGGGGGGCGAAGTGAAGCGCGGCGGCTACGATAGCTATCGATCCGACGAGGCGCTGCAGCAAGCGAAAGCCCGTGGCGAGAACATCGGCTGGGATCGCGCTTTCGGCATTGCCGGCTCGGTGGCCGAAAGCATCTGGCTCGCCATCCTCATCTGTGCCGTCTGCTACTTCTACGGGCAGGCCCTCTTCAACAGCGGCACGCTGCTGCCCGCGATGCTCATCGTCGGAGTCGCGGCGGTAGCCGCGCCACGGTCGGCCGGCTGGCTGGTCAAACCGTTCGGCGATTCACTGTTCCGCCGTCTCCTCTGGGGCCTCTCCGCGGCCGCGACGCTGTTGCTGGTCGTCCGTGTCGCGCTCGCCGCCGTCCTCGTCATCCAACTGCGCCTTCAGGGGGTGGGCGAAGAGGCGGCCGGGATCGGCGCCTTCCACGGCGCGGCACGCTTCACCCTGATGATCGCCATGCCGGTCTGGTTCCTCTACGCATTCTGGGGCTGGCTGCGCCGCCGTTCGTTACCGTGCGATTCCGACTCGCCCCTCTGGCGCCGCGTCCTGCCGATCGTGTTCGTCTTCGCCATGATGGTGTTCCTCGGCCATGAGGGTGCCTACTTCGATAGCCGACCCGCGAAACTGTAGGAGCATTGCCCCGCCCCTCGGACGGCGCATAATTCCCTTACCAAATCAAAGGGAGCCAAACGCCATGCAATACAAGCGCATCTCGGCCGATAGCCACCTCGACCTGCCCTGGATGCCGCCCGACCTGTTCACGTCGATGGCGCCGCGCGATCTCAAGGAGCGCATGCCCTACGTTACCGAGACCGACGACGGACCGAAATGGGTGGCGAAGAACGGTGCGTCGTTCGGCTTCAAGAACGGCGTCGGCCCGTCCGGCTCGAAGTTCGTGCCCGGCAAGCACGGACGCGTCGATATCATGGCCGAGACCGGCCTCTATGCCGATGGGGCGAAGGACATCCGCCGCATCTCCGATCCGCATCTGCGCATCAAGGACCTCGACCGCGATGGCGTCGATGCCGAGGTGATCTACGGCATCCTGGGCGCCGCCAGCCGTCTCAACGACCGCGAGGCCGGCAACGAGATGCTGCGCATCTACAACGACTGGCTGAAGGATTTTTGCAGCCACTACCCGGACCGGCACATCGGCCTCGCCTGCCTGCCCTACGGCGACATCGACGCCGCAGTGAAGGAAACCTACCGGGTCGCGAAGATGGGCATCAAGGGCCTCGAGCTCTCCTGCTCCTGGGACATGGAGCCGATGTGGCATCCGATGTGGGATCCACTGTGGAAGGCGGTGAACGACGTGCAGCTGCCGCTGCACTTCCACACCTTTCCCAACGTGCCGCCGGGCACCATTGAGAAATATCCCGGCCGGGTCGGCCGCTCGGTGTTCTTCACCGTGGTCTCGGGCTTCCAGATGAACCTGGTGAACATCCTGGCCGCCATCATGGGCGCCAACGTGCTGGAGCGCTTCCCCAACGTCCGCATCGCCTTCGGCGAATCGGGCTGCGGCTGGATCCCCTATGCACTCGACCGCATGGACTTCGAATGGGAGGACCGTTTCACCGACCTTGGCCTCAAGATGAAGCCCAGTGACTACTGGCGCCGCCAGTGCAAGGCCACGTTCCAGTTCGACCGCATCGGCGCCAAGCTGATCGACGACATGGGTGCGGAAAGCCTGATGTGGGGCTCCGACTACCCGCACGGCGACGGCGTGTGGCCCCACTCCGACAAGTACATCAAGGAACAGTTCGCCGAGGTCCCGCCCGAGCAGGTCAAGATGATCACCTGCACCAACGCCGGGAAATTTTATGGGCTGATCAACTGATCCTGAGCGATACCTGGTGGCGCAGTTCGCTGTGCCACCGCCTTGCCTACGGCATCGCCATGACGGTCGTGGGGCTGGTTGCGATCAGCCTCACATCGCTTCTGCATCGAATCGCTTATCCGCAAGAATTTGCGGACGACCTGGTTCCTTACGATTTCATCAGTTCCAGCCTCGCGACCGGCTCGGCTCTGGCGGCTTGCTTTCTCGCCGGAATGACGGCGTGGCATCCGCCTCAGCTACAGCAAACGACGCTCGACAGGATTAGGATGATCGTCTTGAGCATCAGCCTGTCGTTTTGGCTGTCCGGTCTCATCTTCGGAATTGCCTTCGCCCTTTCGTCGGAGATTCCGAGATCAATCCTGGAATGGTTCGGCAACTATCTCGCCAAGCCTCTCTTCTTCTCCCTGGGCAGTGGAATAGCGGGGCCGCTCCTGTTTGGCCCCGTCGCCTACCTTGTCGGAATTGCCATGTTGTGGCCGTTGCACCTGTGGGCAACATCGCAACAAGCCTCAAGCGATTGGGACACTGCCAGCTCCGTCCGTCGCCTGCTCACCATCTTCTGCGCAGCGCTTTCCACGCTATCCGTCTTTCTCGCCGGCGCTTCGTTTTTCTACCTCAGCTGCTCGCTGATCTTCGCCGGCGTCGCATCGCTTGAAGGGAAAACTTAGGCGAGATCGCCCTTCGACACGGTGTGCCGCAGCGCGAACACCTCTCCTTCGGGCGCGTGACGGTCGCGCGCGGCCTGAGCCGCTTCGACCGACCAGAAGAAGGCGGCCAGTGCCCGCTCGATCTGCAGGTCGGGCGCGCCGCGCAGGTCTTTCTCGGCCGTGCGCGCCTGCCCGACATTCGCGCGTCCGGTGAGCAGGTCGACCCTGGCCGTCTCCGGTGAAGCGAGGCGGTCGAAGGGGGCGACGTTGCTCCCTTTCATGCGCAAGGTGAGCACGGCTGCGCCGATACCCTCGCCCCAGCGCTGCTCAACCGCGCAGACGGTCCGGGATGTGTTGCGGAATTTCGGGAAGATGGCGCGGCTCATCTCGCTGGGGCTGCGCAGCCGGGCGTAATAGGTCTCGCTCTCGAAAGCAGCGGCGGTCTCGGCGTCGTAGAGCAGCAGGTGACGGCCGGGCCGCGTCACCCCCTTGAAGCGACTGCCGCGCAGCCAGCCGGGACAGGAAACGCGTTCCTCGAGATGTTCACGACTGTGCCAGTGCTCGAAGAAGGCGTCGTCGGCCGGTTCGATGTCGACCCAGATGGCGAGGACCGCCTTGCCGCCCCTCAACGGACCACCCCCGATACACAGGCCGCCCTCACGGCCTGGGTGAAGGTTACGATCTCCGTGCGGCGGTCATGGTCGGTGGCCTGCACATAGGGTGGCTGCGGCAGCGCGGCAAGTGTCACCACCACCAGCTCCTCATTCCGGAAGATGTCGATACGCTGGCCGGCGTGGCCCAGCGCCGCCATCACCCCATCCCCCAGCCACCAGCTGTAACCGTAATGCGTGATGTCGGGGACGGACGGCGCCGGCACGACGAAGGCAGGCGTTGCCGCCGCCTCGACCCAGCCCTCGGGCAATACGCGCATCCCGTCGATGACACCATCGTTGCGCACGAACTCGGCGAAGTGGCCGAAGTCGCGCAGGACCATGCCGGCGCGGCTGCCGCCGATCTCCTGCCCGCCATCGCTTTCGAGCGTGTAGAAGGCATCGCACTCCATACCGGCCGGCTGCCAGACCTTCTCCGACATGTAGTCGGCCAGCGGCCTGCCGACGGCGCGCGTGAGGGCGGCGCCCAGCAGGAACGTGTCCCCTGAATTGTAGAGAAAGGTGCTGCCCGGTGGATGGGCGCGCGGCAGCGAGGCCATCAGCTTCAGCACGCCGTCGGGCACCTTGTCGGCCAGCGACTTGCTGTAGCGGTTCACGTCGGAATTCCGGTCGGGATAGACCTCGGTCCAGAGCGCGCCCGACGACATCGTCATGACGTGCCGCAGGGTCACGCCTTCATAGGCTGAGTCCCTGAGCGCCGGCAGATAGTCCGTCAGCGGATCGTCGATCGACCCGATGGCGCCGTCCTGCACCGCCGCACCGACCAGCATCGCCGTCATGGACTTCACGGTCGACATGGTCGACCATCGCTCGTGCTCCTGCAGGCCGAGGCCGTAGCGCTCGAGCACGATCCTGCCGCCATGGACCACCAGGATGCCCACCATCACGTTGCGGTCCATGAACGAGGCGACGTCGTGCTCGCGGCCAGCGGCGACATAGACCGGCGCGATCTCGGCACCGCGGGGCAGCTCCCGGACATGGGAGCCGCGCCGGATCACGCGATGGGCGAACAGCTTGTCGACGTTGCGATAGGCATAAGGCTGAAGGGACGGCGGCAGGAGCAGGAAGTCCTCGCCGCGCGGAAGATGCTGGCGCGGAACGGCCGTGCTCAGGAAAACGCCTTGAAGGTGATCAGGGTGAAGGTGTCCTTCACCCCCGGCAGCGTCTGGATCTGGCTCGTCACGAAATGGCCGATGTCGGTCTTTTCGTCGAGATAGCATTTCATCAGGAGATCGTATTGCCCGGAGGTCGAATAGACCTCCGACACCTGTTCGACGGCAACGGCATTGTCGGCGACCTCATAGGCCTTGCCGAGCTCGCACTTCACCATGACGAAAATGGTCTGCATGAACGCCCTCCGCCGCGACGCGCGATTCTAGCGCGCCGAGCGGGCGAGGAAAGCGGGTACGTGATCGCCGAGGCCCATCGGCGCCGGCGTATCGTCACGGTCGCGACGATCCTGCCGCGGACGATCGGAGCGCTCCGGACGGCGTTCGCGCGGCGGGCGTGCTTCACGCTCGGGACGCGGCTCGCGCTCGGGGCGCGCTTCACGCTCGGGGCGCGGCTCGCGATGCGGACGTTCGGCCCGCGGCTCACGCGGCGGCCGCGCTTCGCGTTCCGGACGAGTTCCACGCTCGGGACGGGCTTCGGGCGCCGGACGCGCCGCGCTCTCGGGCCCCGCGGCCTGCTCGGCGCGCGCTTCCTTCGGCGGACGGCTGCTGCTGCTACGGCCACGGCTGCTGCTGCTCGAACCGGCGCGTCCACGGCCTCGCCCGCGACGGCGTCCGTCCGACGGCTCGAAAGCCAACGCTTCCATACCCGGCACGTCGACCCTCGGGATGGTGGTGCCGATCAGCTTCTCGATCGCCTCGACGAGGGGACCCTCGTCCGGTGAGGCCAAGGTGAAGGAATGACCGGTGTTGCCGGCACGGCCCGTGCGGCCGATGCGGTGGACGTAGTCCTCGGGAGAAAAAGGAACGTCGAAATTGAACACATGGCTCATCGCCACGATGTCGAGCCCGCGGGCGGCGACGTCGGAGGCGACCAGGATCTGGATCTCGCCCTGCTTGAACTTCTCCAGCGTCTCCATGCGCGCGGGCTGGCTCATGTCGCCATGAAGGGCCCCGGCGTTAAAGCCGTGCTTCTTCAGCGAGCCCTGCAGGATCGCCACGTCCTTCTTGCGGTTGCAGAACACGATCGCGTTCTTGATGTCCTGTTCCTTGATCAAGGCCCGCAGCGCCTCGCGCTTGTCGTCTTCCTGCACGACCACGAGGCCCTGCACGATGTTCTTGGAGGCCGAGGCCGGCGCCGAGACCGTGACTTCCTTCGGATTGCTCAGGAAGCGATCGGCCAGGCGCTTGATCTCCGGCGGCATGGTGGCCGAGAAGAAGAGGGTCTGGCGCAGCGGCGGCAGGGTGGCGACGATGCGCTCGACGTCGGGGATGAAGCCCATGTCGAGCATGCGGTCGGCTTCGTCGATCACCAGGATCTTGACGTCGTTCAGCAGGATGCCACCGCGCTCGAAATGGTCGAGCAGGCGGCCGGGCGTTGCGATCAGGACGTCGGCGCCGCGCTCCAGCGCGCGCTCCTGGTCGGGGAAGCTCACGCCGCCGATCAGCAGCGCCATGTTGAGCTTGTGGTTCTTGCCGTAGATTTCGAAGTTTTCGGCCACCTGGGCGGCCAGTTCGCGCGTCGGCTCCAGGATGAGCGAGCGCGGCATGCGTGCCTTGGCACGGCCCTCCGAGAGAATGTCGATCATGGGGAGGACGAAGGAGGCAGTCTTGCCGGTGCCCGTCTGGGCGCATCCGAGGACATCGCGACCCATCAGGACGATGGGGATGGCCTTTTCCTGGATGAGGGTAGGCGTCGTGTAGCCCTTGTCGGCCACTGCCTGCAGTACCGGGGCGCTCAGCCCCAAACTCTCAAAACTCATTTAATTTCCGTGGTTTAGTCCATTCTTTCCGCTGGACTTGGAGCAGTCACATAAGGCTCGAGGATCGAGCTAGACCGCTGGGCGGACCCCATATGACCCCTTGAAGGGACCAAGTCAATGCGACCGGGCGCGGGGCAGCCCGGCGGCAGCATCAGGCCTTGAGCTCGATTTCCACGAAAACGAACTCGAAATCGTTGGGATTGATGACGTCGTGCTCGACCCCGGTCTGCCGGGAATAGGAGACGCCGGCCCTCAGGGGCGCCGGCACGGTCGCCTTGCCATCGAAGATGTGCAGTTCGCCCGTGGTGATGGGCACCACGACATAGTCGTGATCGTGGCGGTGCCAGCCAGTGTGGCCGCCCGGCGGGAAGCGCCATTCCGTTACGATGACGCGGTCGTTCTCGGTCTGGACCGAAGGCTTGGCGAGGGGGCGTTCCGTCTGGGTCATACGTGAAAGCTAATGCCTCGCGAAGCGTTTGTAAGGTGACACGAGGGCGCGGCCTGATATCGTGTATATGCACTCAATTGGAGTCCCACCCTGTCGCACCCGCTGCTCACCGCGCCCATAGGCAAGAGCCTTTGGAAACTGTCGGCCCCGACCACCGCCGTCATGATCGTCCAGACCTTCGTGGCCATCGCCGAGACCTTCATCTTCGGACGCCTGGGCACCGAGGCGCTGGCGGGCTTTGCGCTGGTCTTCCCGCTCATGATGATGATGACCATGATGGCGGCGGGCGGCATGGGCGGCGGCGTGGCGGCCGCCATGGCCCGCACGCTGGGCGCCGGCCGGACCGGGGACGCCCGCGCGCTGGTGCTGCATGCGCTGGTCCTCGGCGCGGCGCTGGCCCTGCTCTTCACCCTGCTCGCCTGGACGGTCGCGCCCTCGCTCTATCGAATGCTGGGGGGCGAAGGGGCCGCACTCGGCA
>NZ_JBQVQG010000030.1:0-62022 GCF_052439685.1 Reyranella sp. | reverse complement strand
GAGAGTGAATTCATGTCGCAAGTGTTGATGCCCAAGGCGACCGCCGTCTGGCTGGTCGAGAATACGACCCTGACCTTTGACCAGATTTCGGCCTTCACCGGCCTGCATCCGCTCGAGATCCAGGCGATCGCCGACGGCGAAGTCGCAGGCGGCATGACGGGTTACGATCCGACGACCAACGGTCAGCTGACCAAGGAAGAGATCAAGCGTGTCGAGGCCGACGGCAACGCCCGGTTGAAGCTCAGCCCGCGCGACGTGCCGATGCCGCAGGCCCGCTCCAAAGGCCCACGTTACACGCCGGTGGCCAAGCGCCAGGATCGTCCCGACGCCATCGCCTGGCTGTTGAAGACTCATCCCGAGCTTCAGGACAGCCAGGTCGCCAAACTCGTCGGCTCGACCAAGAGCACGGTCCAGTCGGTCAAGGACCGTACGCACTGGAACATGCAGAACCTGCGTCAGCGCGATCCGGTAACGCTCGGCCTCTGCTCGCTGAAGGACCTGAACGACGCGGTCGACCGCGCCCGCCGCAAGGCCGCGCGCGAGGATTCCGCCCGCAAGAAGGGCATGGCCGACCAGGGCCACGTCGAAGAGATCGCCGAGGAGGCTGGTCTCGATCCGGCGGAAGCCGACCAGCCCGACCTCGGCGAGCGCTAGACCTAGACGGTCATCATCACCTTGCCGACATGGTCGGCGCGCTCCAGCTCGGCATGCGCGCCGGCGGCATCCCGCAGTGGGAACGTCTTGTAGATGATCGGCTTGATGCTGCCGGCTTCCAGCAGCGGCCAGACCTTCTCCTTCAGGCCGCGCGCCATCCGGCCCTTGCTCTCGATGCTCTGCGGACGCAACGTCGAACCCGTGAGCGTGAGGCGATTGACCATCAGGAAGCCGGCGCTGATCGTCGCCGTCGCGCCGCCCTGGACGGCGATCACCACGCAGCGCCCGTCCAGCTTCAGCAGCGACAGGTTCTTCGGCAGGTAGTCGCCGGCCACCATGTCGAGCACGACATCGACGCCGCCCGACAGCTTCTTCACTTCGGCCGCCCAGTCATTGTCCTTGTAGAGGATCGCGTGATCGGCCCCGAGGGCCCTCACCGCATCGGCCTTCTCCTTCGTCCGCACCGTGGTGAGCACCGTCGCGCCGAACGACTTGGCGAGCTGGATCGCCGTCGTGCCGATGCCGCTCGCACCGCCATGGATCAGCACGGTCTCGCCGGCCTTGAGCTGGCCGCGCTCGAACAGGTTGTGCCAGACGGTGAAGTAATTTTCCGGTAGCGCCGCCGCGTGCAGCAGGTCGAAGCCCTTGGGCAGCGGCAGGCACTGCGGCGCCGGCACGATGCAGTATTCGGCATAGCCGCCGCCCGGCGTCAGCGCGCAGATCTGGTCGCCGACGCTCCAGCCGCTCACGCCTTCGCCGAGTTCGGCAACGGTGCCGGCGGCTTCGAGGCCCGGCAGGTCCGAGGCGCCCGGCGGCGGGGCGTAGTTGCCCATGCGCTGCGCGATGTCGGGCCGGTTGACCGCCGTGGCGGCAACCTTGATCAGGATCTCGCCCGCCTTGGGCCGCGGCACCGGCCGGGTCGCCGGCACCAGCACTTCCGGGCCGCCATACTGTGTGATCTCGATGCAGGTCATCGTGGCGGGCAGGGCACTCATGGTCGGCCTTTCGAAGCGGGTGGAGCGGTGCTAGTCCTGCCTTAGCCGCTTCCGTGGAGACGCGCCATGGCCTTCGATCTCGACGACCTCGACCCCAGACAGAAGAAGACACAGCCGAAGAATCTCGACGTCATGAATGTCGAGGACCTCGAGGAATACGTCCTCGTTCTCAAGGCCGAGCTCGAGCGGGTCGAAGCCAAGATCAAGGCCAAGCAGAGCCATGCCGCGGCAGCGGCCTCGCTGTTCAAGAAATAGAGGCGGCAGGATCGCCCGCTGAAAGGGAGACGACGTGGTCGAAGCCAAGTTCCTGAAGCCGGACACGCTGGCGCTGCATGCCGGCCAGCATCCGGATCCCGCGACCGGTGCGCGCGCCGTGCCGATCTATCAGACGACGTCCTTCGTGTTTCGCGACGTCGACCATGCGGCGAGCCTCTTCAACCTCGAAGTGGGCGGCCACATCTACAGCCGCATCTCCAATCCCACCGTATCGGTGTTCGAAGAGCGGGTGGCGGCACTCGAAGAGGGTTCGGGTGCATTGGCGGTGTCGAGCGGGCAGGCGGCGCTGCACATCGCGATCGCGACATTGATGGGCGCCGGCAGCCACATCGTCGCCTCGACGTCGCTCTACGGCGGCACGCGCAACATGCTGGCGCTGACGATGCCGCGCTTCGGCATCGAGACGACCTTCGTGCACCCGCGCGACCATGACGGGTTCCGCAAGGCCATCCGTCCCAATACCCGGCTGGTCCTTGGTGAGACGATCGGCAATCCGGGCGGCGAGGTGCTCGACATTCCGGCCATCGCCGCGATCGCCCACGAGGCGAAGATTCCGCTGATGATCGACAATACCTTCGCCTCGCCGGTCCTGTGCAAGCCACTGACCCTGGGCGCGGACATCGTCTTCCATTCGGCCACCAAGTTCATCGGCGGCCATGGCGTGGCGATCGGCGGCGTGATCGTCGAATCCGGCCGCTTCGACTGGGAGGCCTCGGGCAAGTTCCCGACGCTCACCGAACCCTATGCCGGCTATCATGGCATCGACTTCGCCGAGGAGTTCGGCCCGCACGCCTTCGTGATGCGCGCCCGCACGGAGGGCGTGCGCGACTTCGGCTGCTGCCTGTCGCCGCAGAACGCCTTCTATCTGATCCAGGGCCTCGAGACGCTACCGCTGAGGGTCGCGCGTCACGGGGAGAATGCGCGCAAGGTGATGGCGTTCCTGAAGGCCAACCCGGCGGTCGAGCGCATCGCCTCGCCCGACATGCCGGACCATCTTGACCATGCGCTGGCGCAGAGGATGCTGCCCAAGGGCACGGGCTCGATCTTCAGTTTCTACATCAAGGGCGGGCGTGAGGCCGGCCGCCGCTTCATCGAGCGCCTGAAGATCTTCTCGCACCTTGCCAACGTCGGCGATGCCAAGTCGCTGGTGATCCATCCCGCGTCCACGACGCATGCCCAGCTCGATGCGGCGGCGCTCGCGCAGGCGGGCATCGGCGAGGGCATGATCCGGCTCTCGGTCGGCCTCGAGGATGCCGAGGACCTGATCGACGATCTCGGGCAGGCGCTGCGCGCCTCGCAGAAGGGCTGACCATGAAGCTCATCGTCGATGGCCGGACCGTCTTCGCGACGACCGGCGGCACCGAATTCGATGCGGCCAGGCCCGCGATCGTTTTCCTCCACGGCGCGGGCTTCGACCGCACGGCGTGGCGCCTGCAGACACGCTGGTTCGCCCACCATGGGCGCGCCGTCCTGGCCGTCGACTTCCCGGCGCATGGATGGTCGGACGGTCCGGCGCTCGACAGCATCCCGGCAATGGCCGACTGGACGGCGCGCCTGATCGAGGCCGCCGGCCTGAAGCAGGCCGCCCTCGTCGGCCATTCGATGGGCGCGCTGGTCGCTCTCGACTGCGCCGCCCGCCATGGCGACAGGGTGCGGGCCCTCGGCCTGTGCGGCGTTGCTTCCGAAATGCCGGTGCATCCCGAGATGCTCGAATCGGCCAAGGCCAACACGGTCAAGGTCCAGGAACTCATGACCTTCTGGGGCATGGGCAATGCATTGCACAAAGGCGGCATGGTCTCGCCCGGCCTGTGGTTACGGCGCGAATCACTGGCTGTGCTGGCGGGCAACGAACCGGGCGTGATCCATACCGATCTGGCCGCCTGCAATGCCTACAAGGACGCGCCGGCGCGGGCGGCGGCGGTGAAGTGCCCGACCGTGTTCGTCCTGGGCGACGGCGATCTCATGACGCCCGCCGCCAAGGCGAAGTCGCTGGTCACGGCCATCGCCGGATCGACGGCCGTAACCATTCCCGATTGCGGGCACTTCATGATGGTGGAGCGTCCGGACGAAACGCTGGAGGCGTTGAAGTCCCGTGTCTGATCGCGTTGCTCTCGTCACCGGCTCGACCTCCGGGATCGGCGCCGCCATAGCTCGCCGTCTGGCGCGCGATGGCTACACTGTGGCGCTTCATTCGCGCAGCTCCGCCGAGGTCGGAAAGGCAATGGCCGGCGAGTTGGCGCGGGCCAGCTATCACCAGGCCGATCTCGGCGACGAGACGGCGGCACGAGGCCTCGTCGCGTCGGTACTCGAGGCGCATGGCCGGCTCGACGTGCTGGTCAACAATGCCGGCCTTTCGATCCGCATTCCGCACACGGATCTGAAAGCCGCGACGCCGGCGCTGTGGCGACAGATGCTCGACGTCAACCTGATCGCACCCTTCGTCCTCGTTGCGGAGGCTGAAGCGGCGCTCCGCAAGTCCGCCGGGGGCGGCCGTCCGGCCAGTATCGTCAACATCGGCACGCATGCCGGTTCGCGTCCCAAGGGCTCGTCGATTCCGTACGCGGCGTCCAAGGCGGCTCTGCATCACGTCACCAAGCTGCTGGCGCTGTCGCTGGGTCCGGACATCCGCGTCAATGCCGTGGCGCCGGGCCTGGTCGAAACGCCGATGACGGCGAACTGGCCCGACATGCTGGAGATGTGGAAAGCAAAGTCGCCGATGAAGCGTCCCGCGAAGCCCGAAGACATCGCCGATCTGGTGGCCGCCCTGTGCGGCAACGATTACGTTACCGGAGAGATCGTCATCGCCGACGGTGGGTTGAACCTCACCTAGCCAGACACGGAGGAAACAACAATGAACGTCCAGACGCTGCCGCCGGGCTACAAGACCGCCCCTTGGACACCGCCCGAAACCATCACCGGTGCCATGCTGGCCGAGGCGAGCAACAAGCTCATCGAACTGCTGCGCATCCGCACCCAGCCGATCGGCATGCGCCTGTTCGAAGATCCGGCCGAGATGGACAAGATCAAGGGTGTCCGCAAGCCGACCGAAGGCTTCAAGTTCACCATGTGCCAGATGGTGACGCAGTCGCGCTGGTACGGCTTCACGCTCGGCATCACCGTCGACAATACGCGCGGCGGCAACTGCGGTGGCGTCGTCGGCCTCAATCATCCCGGCGAGGGCTTCCTTTCCGGCGACCACATGAACGGCGTGTGGTTCGGCAACAAGGAAGCCTCGGCCGCCCATCAGGCGCAGATGCCCCGGGTGCCGGACGGCAAGTATAACGGCCTCGTCGTGTCGCCGCTGCGTTCGGCGCGCCTGGATCCGCCCGACATCTGCCTGTTCTACGGCACGCCCGGTCAGATGATCTATTTCATCAACGGGCTGCAGTATCACCGCTATCGCCGCTACGATTTCACCGTGACGGGCGAGAGCGCCTGCGCCGATTCGTGGGGCCGTGCGCTCGCCACGCGCCAGACCTCGCTGTCGCTGCCCTGTTTCGCCGAGCGCCGCTACGGCGGCGTCGCCGACGACGAATTGCTGATGGCCTGCCCGCCGGACGAGCTGCTGCGGGCGGTCGAGGGCATGGGCCATCTCGGCAAGAACGGCCTGCGCTATCCCTTCCCGCCCTATGGCGCGGTGATGGATCCGGCGCTGGGCATGGCCAAGAGCTACAGCTGAGATGCTCTACGTCGTGGCCTGGCCGGTGCTCGGCGAGGCCGACGACACGGCGCTGCGCCGCTTGCGGGCGCAGTATCATCCGGAGGAGGCGGCGCTGATCGGCCCGCACTTCACGCTCGTGTTCGGCGTCGCGGCCGAGCGCGAGGGCCCGTTGCGCGCGGCGCTGCAGGGCGTCACGCAACGGCCCTTCTGGTTCATGATCGAGCGTATCGTTCGCTCCGACTTCTATCTCTATGCGCAGCCCTCGGATGGCGCGGCCGAACTGACGGAACTTCATGAGGCGCTCGGCAGCGGCCCGGATCGTGAACCGTTCGAACCGCATATCACGTTGGGCCGTTTCCGGGACGCCGCGGAAGCCGAGCAGGTGGCTCGAATCGTCGGTCGTCAGAACCTGCCGATGACCGGCCGGATCGAGGAGCTGGCCCTGCTGCGGCGAACGGGCGGCACGCTCGAAACATTGGCCAGCATCCGCCTCGGCGCATGAAGGTCCTGCGCCGGCTCGCGATCCTCCTGATGGCGGGGCTCGCGCTGCTTTGCGTGTTCGGCCGCCCCGTGGTCTGGACCGAGGCGGTGCTGGTCATGTGGGACGTGGCCGCAGGCGGCAATCCGACTCTGTGGCGGGCGGTGACGGCCGCGCCCGGGGAACGGGCGATCCACTGGCAAAAGGGCGAGGGCGATCTCTACCTGCCGGCCAGCCAGGCGCGGGCCGCGATGGTCCTGGTGCCGGGCGCCGCCGTGCTGGGGCGCGACGAGCCGCGGCTGCAGGCCTTTGCCCGAACGCTCGCCCGCGCGGGCTTCGCCGTTCTGGTGCCAGAGCTGCCGGAAGTGCGCCAGCTCGTCCTGTCCCGTGCCGACGGCGACCGGGTGGCCGATGCGCTGCGGCAGCTGAACGAGCGCCTGCCAGATCTGCCGCTCGGCGTCGCCGCCATTTCCTACGCCGCCGGGCCCGCCATAATTGCCGCGATCGAGGACGATCTCGCCCCGCGTGTCGCCTTTGTCGTCGCCATCGGCGGCTACCGTGACGCCTACACGACCATCCGCTTCGTCACCACGGGCGCTTTCCGGCCGAGGGGCGACAGCCGGGAGTTCCGGGTCGAGCCGAACGCCTACGGTCGCTGGGCAATCCTGCGTGCCAATGCCGGCCGGCTCGACGATCCGGCCGACGCCCGCCTGCTGGAACAGATCGCGCTACGGCGCTTGCGCGACCGCGACGCCGACATATCGCGAGAAGCCGGGATGCTGGGACCGCCGGGGCGCGCGGTCCTGGCACTGGTCGACAACCGCGATCCCGATGCCGTCAACCGCCTGATCGAGGAACTCCCCGAAAGCGTGCGCCGCGAGATCGATGCTCTCAATCTCGCCTTCCACGATCTGTCGAAGCTGCGGGGCCATCTCATCCTGGTGCATGCCGCACCGATCCCATGGTGCCCTACAGCGAGAGCCAGGACCTTGCCGTGGCGGCGTCGAAGGCGCGTGTGTCCCTGTTCCTGATCGACGATATCGGCCACGTCGAGGTCACGGCGGTGAACATCGCCAATGCCTGGAAGATGTGGCAGGCGATCGTCGCGCTGCTGGAGGAACGGCGCTAAAGCGCACTGAAATGAAAAGTCCGTCATCCTGAGCGAAGCCGCCCGGACTGCGCGCCTTCGGCGCTTCGCTCAGGATGACGGGGGGATTTCCATCGAGCATCAACGCGATTGTCTTTAACGCCAGAGCGGCGGCAGGGGCGGAAGACGGACGTTACCGGGCCGCGTTGCCACGCCGAACTTCGCCAGGGCCTCGCGGACCTCGCGGGGCATCGCCATGTTCGGCGACGCCGTGACGCCCGCCAGTTTGAACAGTCGATCGATGAGGCGCTGGAAGCGATCGGCTTCGTCGGGATAGCGGCGGATTTCGACCTTGCGGCCCTCGTCGATGCCGGCCTTTGCCTTGGCGATGTTGAGGGCGAGCTGCAGGCCGCCCAGCTCGTCGACGAGACCGGCGCGCTTGGCGTCGATGCCGCTGAACACCCGTCCGCGGGCGGCCGCGTCGATCCGGTTGGCGTCGAGGTTGCGCGACTCCGCCACCTGGGCCGTGAAGGCGGCATAGATGACGTCGAGTTCGCGATTGATGGCGGCGCGCTGCGCCGGCGTCGGCGGCTGGAAGGTCGAATGCATGCCGGCGTTGCGGCCCACCGATACGCGCTCGACGTTCACGCCGAGCGACGTCAGCAGCTCCTGGGCCATCGGCCAGATGCTGAACACGCCGATCGAGGCGGTTATGGTCGTCGGCTGCGCGACGATCACCTCGCCGCGCACCGCGGCGAGGTAGCCGCCCGATGCCGCGATGTCGCCCATCGACACGATCACCGGCTTGCCGGCGGCCCGCGCGCGGCCGACCGCATCGGCGATCGCATCGGCCGCGGGGTAGGTGCCGCCAGGCGAGTCGATGCGCAGCACGATGGCGCGCACGTCCTTCGCCTGGGACGCGTTCTCCAGCGCCTCGACGACGTCCTCGGCATTGGCCATGGCCTCGTCCTCGAGCGGGCTGCCGCTGCCGCCGCCGGACGAGATGGAGCCGCTGGCCCGCACCAGGGCGATGACCTCGCCGCCGGTCTTGGGCCGCGCCTCGTCCCCGGCGTATTCGGCGAGCGTCACGAGATCGCGCTTGCCGTTGGCGCGCTGATAGACTTCCTCGAGGGCATCGATGCGATAGCCGATCTTGTCGACGAGACCGTCGCGACGGGCCTGCTCGGACTCGTGCGGCGCCGTGTCGATCAGGCGGCGAAGCTGGCCGGCCTCCATCTTGCGATCACGGGCCACGTCGGCAATGAACTGGTCGAACAGGCTGTCGATGAGCTGCTGCAGGTTCTCGCGGGCGGGGCGGGTGTATCCCGTCTCCGTGAACGAATCGGGCGCGCTCTTGTATTCGTAGCGCTTGCCACCCTCGACCTTGACCCCGAGCTTGTCGAGGCCGCCCTTGAGGAAGGGCGTCTCGACGGCGATGCCGGTGACACCGAAACCGCCGCTCGGCTGCAGCCAGATCTGGTCGAGCGCGGCCGCGAGATAGTAGTCGGCGACGTGGCTGCCGCCGCTGCCGAGGGATTCGGCGAAGCCCACCGCGAACTTGCCCTTGCCGCGGAAGTGGGCGATTGCCTGACGCAGTTCCTGGACGCGGGCCAGTCCGCCGTCCTCGTCGCCGATCTCGACGTACAGGCCGACGACGCGTGGATCGTCCGCCGCCTGCCACAGAAGCTGCACCGTCTCGACGATGTCGCGCGAGCTGCCGAACAGGCCGCCGCTCAGCAGACCGGTCGACGTCGTCTCCGGCGGCAGGGAACGAAGGTCCAGCGAGAGCACCATCTGCTGTGGCAGCGGCTTGGGCGAGAAGGGACCCGAGGCGAAAAAGGCCACGCCGGCGACCACCGCCAGCAGGACGAGGGTGCCGATGGTCGCAAGAAAGCCGACGATGAAACGCCGCATGCGAGAGTTTCCCTCTGGTGAATGAGTGCTGACTAGGAGCGAACGAGATTCGGCCGGAACGCCTTTACGGCGTCAAGCATCGTCATGGCATTTGCATCGAGACCATTGTCGCGGACCACGACGGCTGCCGGGACGCCGCGGATCGGACGCAGACTGTCATCGACATTGAATTGGGAAAGGCGCAGGTCCGCTGCGAGGAAGGCATGCGGTTCGACCCCGATCTGGAGCTGGGTACGCATCGCCAGACGGCGAATCCGGACCCATTCGATGTCGCTCCAGGGGATGCGGGCATTGCGGCCAAAACCCAGCGCTATGCCTTCATGGTCGATCACCACCTGCGGCGTGCGATCTAGAAAGCGACTGACGCCGACATAGATGTAGTAGACCATGATCAGCGCCAGCAGAGAGAACATCACGAAGCGCGGGTCTTTCAGCGACAGGGTCGGCGCGTTGGCAGAATCTCCCGATGAGAAATGCGCGATGGCCGAGGCGATCATCAGCAGCGAGACGGCTGCCATGCCCAGATTGTGGAGGGTGCCGTAGCGCACCTGCAGGGCTTGCCGCGCGGCCACGGCGGCGCGCTAGCCGGCCTGCGCGCGATGGCGCAGCAGATGGTCCGCAAGGACGCAGGCCATCATGGCTTCGGCGACCGGCGTGCCGCGGATGCCGACGCAGGGATCGTGGCGGCCCTTGGTGCGCAATTCGATCTCGCGGCCGTTGCGGTCGACGCTGCGGACCGGAGTCAGGATGGAACTGGTGGGCTTGACCGCGAGGCGGCAGACGATGTCCTGGCCGGTCGAGATGCCGCCCAGGATGCCGCCGGCATGGTTGCTCAGGAAGGCGGGGTGGCCGTCGAGCATGCGCATCTCGTCGGCATTCTCCTCGCCGCTCATCGCCGCCGAGGCGAAGCCGTCGCCGATCTCCACGCCCTTCACGGCATTGATGCTCATCAGCGCCTTGGCGAGGTCGGCGTCGAGCTTGTCGTAGACCGGATCGCCGAGCCCCACGGGCACGCCCGAAGCAACCACCTCGATGACCGCGCCACACGAGCTGCCGCGCTTGCGCACATCGTCAAGGTAGCCTTCCCAGTTCTGCGCCGCCTGGCGGTCGGGACACCAGAAGGGATTGTCGCCGGTGGCGTCCCAATCCCAGTTGGCACGGTCGATCTTCTGCGTGCCGATCTGGACCACGGCGCCGCGGATGGAGACGCCATCCCCGAGAATCTTTCGGGCGACGGCCCCGGCGGCGACACGCACCGCGGTTTCACGCGCCGACTGTCGGCCGCCCCCGCGATAGTCGCGCACGCCGTACTTCATTTGATAGGTGTAGTCGGCGTGGGACGGGCGGAACTGGTCCTTGATCTCGCCGTAGTCGCGGCTGCGCTGGTCGACATTGTCGATGTGCAGCCCGATCGGGGTGCCGGTGGTCACGCCCTCGAAGACGCCGGACAGGATCTTCACCGTGTCCGGCTCCTGGCGCTGGGTAACGAAGCGCGACTGGCCCGGGCGGCGCTTGTCCATCCAGACCTGGATGTCGGCCTCGCTGAGGGGGATGCGCGACGGCGCGCCGTCGACCACGCAGCCGATCGCGGGCCCGTGGCTTTCGCCCCAGCTGGTGAACCGGAAGAGGGTACCGAAGCTGCTGCCGGCCATGGCCTGCCGGCCTCCTGCGCTACTCGCCTTCGAAGTTGCCGAGCAATTCGGCGATCTGCTTCGCGGACGAGGTGTTGATCATGCCAACGACATGGTAGCCGGCATCGACGTGCATCACTTCACCGGTCACACCGGTGCCGAGATCGGACAGCAGGTAGAGGCCGGCATTGCCGACTTCCTCGGTCGTGACGTTGCGCTTCAGCGGCGAGTTGAGCTCGTTCCACTTCAGTATATAGCGGCCGTCGTTGATGCCGGCGAAGGCCAGCGTCTTGATCGGACCGGCCGAGATCGCGTTGACGCGGATCTTCTGCTCGCCGAGGTCCGCCGCCAGGTAGCGCACGCTCGCCTCGAGCGCGGCCTTGGCGACACCCATGACGTTGTAGTGGGGGATCACCCGCTCGGCACCGTAGTAGGTGAGGGTGAGCAGGCTGCCGCCATCCTTCATCAGCGGCACGGCGCGCTGCGCCACGGCGGTGAAGGAGTAGACGCTCACGTTCATGGTGAGATTGAAATTATCGGACGTGGTGTCGAGGTAGCGTCCGCGCAGCTCGTCCTTGTTCGAGAAGGCGATGGCGTGGACCACGAAGTCCAGCTTGCCCCAGTCCTTCTCCAGCTTGGCGAAGACCGCGTCGATGCTGGCGGCGTTGGTCACGTCGCACGGCTCGATGATCTTGGCCCCGATCGAATTGGCCAGCGGCCGCACACGCTTCTCCAAGGCCTCGCCCTGAAAAGTGAAGGCCACCTCGGCCCCCTGGTCGTGGCAGGCCTTGGCAATCCCCCAAGCGATCGAGCGTTCGTTGGCGACGCCCATTACGAGGCCTTTTTTACCGGCCATCAGTTGTGCAGCTGCGGTCATGCCTCGTTCTAGCTGGGGAACGGTATTGGGACAAGATGCCGGTGGTGGAACGCGCCTGCCCCCCTCATATTGTGGTGATGATCAGGGAAACTACCGATCCGCTGGAGCTTTTCGCCGCCTGGTACGGCGAAGCTGCCACTTCCGAGCCCAACGACCCCTCCGCCATGGCCGTGGCCACGGTCGGTCCGGACGGCACGCCGGCCGTGCGCATGGTTCTGTTGAAGGACTATGACGCCGACGGTTTCGTGTTTTACACAAACTATGAAAGCCGGAAGGGCAACCACCTGCTGGCCCACCCCAAGGCGGCCTTCCTTTTCCACTGGAAGTCGCTGCGGCGCCAGGTTCGCCTCGAGGGGCCGGTCACCCAGACGACCGCCGCGGAGGCCGACGCCTATTTCGCGAGCCGGGCGCGGGGAAGCCAGGTGGGGGCCTGGGCCTCGGAACAGTCGCGGCCGCTGCAGAGCCGGTTCGCGCTGGAGAAGCGGGTGGCGGAATATGGCGCCAAGCACGTTCTGGGGACGGTGCCGCGGCCGCCGCACTGGTCGGGCTTCCGCCTGCAGCCGAACCTGATCGAATTCTGGCAGGACGGCGCCTTCCGCCTGCACGACCGGCTGGAATATCGCCGCGGCGGTCCGGCGGAGCCGTGGACCACGCGAACGCTTTACCCCTGAGGGCGTGATGGCGATGGAGCCCCAACGGCTGATGCGACTGGCGACCGTCGCGTCGATGTCGACGGCGCTCATCCTGATCGTCGCGAAATTCCTGGCCTGGCGGCTTACCGATTCCGTCAGCATGCTGTCCTCGCTGGTCGATACGTCGCTCGACCTCGTGAGCTCGATGGTGACCTTCTTGGCGGTGCGGCAGGCCCTCGTGCCGGCCGATGACAATCATCGTTTCGGGCATGGCAAGGCCGAGGGGCTGGCGGGACTGATCCAGGCGGGTTTCATCGCCGCCTCGGGCTGTGCGCTCCTGGTCGCTATCGCCGAGCGGCTGGGCAATCCGAAGCAGGTGCGTGAGGAGGCGATCGGCCTTGCCGTCAGCGCACTGGCGATCGGACTGACCCTGTGCCTCGTCACGTTCCAGAAGTACGTCGTGCGGCGCAGCGGATCGCTCGCCATCAATGCCGACATGGCGCACTACAGCACCGATCTGGTGGCGACCTTGGTCACCGGCGCGGGCGTCTTCCTGTCGGGCCAGCTGGAGCAGCCCCTGATCGACAGCGGTGTCGCGGCCCTGGTGGCGCTCTACCTGATGCATGGCGCTTGGAACGTCGGCAAGGAATCGTTGAACGTGCTGATGGACCACGAACTGCCGCCCGCGGACGGAAGGAAGATCGAGGCGATCGCGCGGGCGCATCCAGGCGTGAAGGACGTGCACGACCTGAAGACCCGGTCGGGCGGGCTCACCAAGTTCATCCAGCTCCATATCGAGGTCGATCGTGACCTTTCGGTCGTGCTTGGGCACGCGGTCGGCCTCGAAGTGCAGGCCGAGATCGCCAGAGGCTTTCCGGGGGCGGAGATCATCATTCACGTCGATCCTTCGCCCGCTCCATGACCGGCCAGCCTTCCTTCATCGTCGAGGACCAGTCCGAGACAATCGCCTTCCTCGACGCCGAGCTGAAACCCGAGCGCAGGATCGACACGCATGGCGCCGTCGTCTTTCTGTGCCGCGAGCGTGCCTACAAGCTGAAGCGGGCGGTGAAGTTTCCCTACATGGACTTCTCGACCGAGGGCCGGCGCGCGGCGATGTGCGCCGCGGAGATCGACGTGAACCGGCGGTCGGCGCCCGAGATCTACCTGGGCATCGCGCCCGTCCTCAGGCGCGACGGCAAGCTGGCGCTGGGTGAGGTCGGTGAAACGTCCGGACAAGCGGTCGACTGGCTGGTCGTGATGCGGCGCTTCGACGAGGAGGGGCTGCTCGACCGTATGGCCGAACGGGGCGCGTTGACGCCGGACCTCATGGCCGCCCTCGGTGCGCGCGTGGCCGAATTCCACGACGGGTTGCCCGCCATAGAGTCGGGGTTCTGCGGTCCGGACGAGTACCGTCATTCGGTGGCCGCCGATGTCCGGCAGATGCGCGAGGCAGGGGACCGTCTCGATCCGCCGACCAGTGAGGCGCTGGCCGAAGCGATGCCGCGCTCGCTCGAACCGTTCGTGGATCTCGTGGCACGCCGCGTCGCCTCGGGCGCGATCCGGCGCTGCCATGGCGATCTGCACCTGCGCAATATCGTGACCTTGAACGGTCAGCCGGTGCCCTTCGACGCCATCGAATTCTCCGACAAGATCGCTAACATCGACGTGCTCTACGATCTCGCCTTCGCGCTGATGGATCTGGCGCGGCAGGGGCTGGGCCCCTTGGCCAACCGGCTGCTGAACGAATGGTTGTGGCGGGTCGGCGAAGTCGAAGGCGCCTCCCACGAGGAGGCGTTGGCGCTGCTGCCGATGTTCCTCGCGCGGCGGGCGGCGATCCGCGCCTACGTCGATTCCGCCGTCACCGCCGTCAGCGGCGCCGACAATGCGCCGGCGCGTGCCTATCAGAAGGCGGCGCTGGCCTTCCTGCAGCCCTCGCCGCCGCGACTGGTCGCGATCGGTGGCCTGTCGGGCAGCGGCAAGACCACGCTGGCGCTCAAGCTCGCACCCGAGATCGGCCGCACGCCGGGCGCCGTCGTGGTGCGGACCGACGTCGAGCGCAAGCGGCAGGCGGGCGTCGCCCTGGACGAGCCCATGCCCGAAGGCAGCTATTCGCCGGCGGCATCCGCCAGGATTTACGCGTCTTGCATGGCGCGCGCCGAGCGCGTGCTGCGGGCGGGGCACAGCGTCGTGCTCGATGCCGTCTTCGCGCGTCCCGATGAGCGCGCCGCGGCCGAGGCGCTGGCGCGCAAGGTGGGCGTGTCGTTCCAGGGCATCTGGCTCGACGTCCCGAAGGAGGTCGCGCAGCAACGCGTGACGGACCGAAAGGGCGATGCTTCCGACGCTACTGCGTCGGTGGTCGAGCGACAGTTCGGCTACGATTTAGGACGCATTGAGTGGGAGCGTCGCTGACCTCGGCTTGACGGCGATTCCATAAGTGAGTAATCACTCACTTATGGAATCGGTGAAACTGATCGAGATATCGGACTCCGCGGCCTCTGGTCATGTGCGCCATCGGGAGGCCGAGGCCCTGGCCGTTCTCGACGCCTGCCTCGGCTGGCTGCCGCTGGGTGGATGGCTGGCGAGGCTCGCCGACCCGATCGTGTGCGCCTGGATGAAGCGCGCCGGGACGCCCTATGCCGCCGAGATCGACTTCGTCGCCCTCACCCTGAAGAGGCCGGGCATCTGGCTCCTGCACGGCGCCTATCTGTTCGGCTGCACCGCGCTGGCCGACGACACCGCGCAGGGTCCGCGTCTGTGGCGCACGCTCGACTGGCCGTTTCCCGGTCTCGGCCATCTCGTCGAGGTGAGGCGCCAGCGCGGACCGGCGGGGGAATTCCTGAACGTCACCTGGCCGGGCTTCGTCGGCGTGCTGACCGCAGTGGCGCCGGCGCGCTTCGCCGTCTCGATCAACCAGGCGCCGATGCGCCGCCGCTGGCGGACGCCGCTGCTCCTATGGCTCGACTATGCGCTGAACGCGCTCGACGGTTTGCGCAGCAGCGGGCGCCTGCCGCCCGAACATCTGCTGCGCCACGTCTTCGAGACCGCCGCGAGCTTCGACGAAGCGCGCCACCGGCTCGAAACCGCGCCGGTCGCGCGACCCGTCCTGTTCCTGTTGGTCGGCACGAAGCCCGGCGAGCGGATCGTCATCGAGCGCGAGGAGACAAAAGCGCGGACCCACCGCGACGACACGGTCTTCGCCAACGACTGGCGCGAACGCCATCCGAAATGGAGGCCCCGTGGATGTGGCGAGGGCGAGCCCTTCGAGAACAACATCCGCCGCCGCACCGCGCTCGCCGCCTGGACCGGCCGCGACGCGGATGAATTCGCCTGGGTGACCTCGCCCGTCCTAAACGGCTGCACGCGCCTCTCGGTCGAGATGTGCCCCGCGACAGGCCAGCTGACCGTCGCCGGCTGGGAAGCCGACGAACGAGCCAGCGCCGCCCGCGTCACCGCGATCTCGACCTTCCAGCTGGCCGCTCAAGAAACCTGAAGCTTGGCGAATAAACGAAACAAACGAAATAACCAAAATAAATGAACCGAAGGTCGCACCCCCCGAATCATGTGTCGTGATGACGGTTGACGGAGCAATGACAGAGCTCAGATTGCATCGGTTCGATGTGACGTTCTCGAGCTACGAGCGCTTCGCAGGAGCATGGGCACGAGCACCGCGCCTGCTGCATCCTTCGAGACGCGGCCCGTGGCCGCTTCTCTCAGGATGAGGTGGTGCGGGTCGACTTGAAGCGGAAACTCTAAGCGCGTTTCTTCGCCGTCGAACTGCGCGGCAGCAGGCGGGCGAGGTATTGACCGGTATAGCTCTCCGGCACCTTCACGATCGCCTCGGGCGGGCCCTCGGCGACCAGGCGACCGCCGCCGGATCCGCCGTCGGGGCCCATGTCGAGCACCCAGTCGGCGGTCTTGATGACTTCGAGATTGTGCTCGATCACCAGCACCGTGTTGCCGGTCTCGACCAGGCGATGCAGCACTTCCAGCAGCTTGCGCACGTCCTCGAAGTGCAGACCGGTGGTCGGCTCGTCGAGGATGTAGAGCGTGCGGCCGGTGGCCCGTCGTGAAAGCTCCTTGGCGAGCTTGACCCGCTGCGCTTCGCCGCCCGACAGGGTCGTCGCCTGCTGGCCGATATGGATGTAACCCAAGCCGACCTGTTGGAGTGTCAGCAGTTTGTCGCGGATGACCGGCACCGCCTTGAAGAACTCGCAGCCCTCGTCGACCGTCATGTCGAGAACGTCGGCAATCGACTTGCCGCGGAACACGATCTCCAGCGTCTCGCGATTGTAGCGCTTGCCCTTGCAGACATCGCACTCGACGTAGACGTCGGGTAGGAAGTGCATCTCGATCTTGATGACGCCGTCGCCCTGGCAGGCCTCGCAGCGGCCGCCCTTCACGTTGAAGGAGAAGCGTCCGGGCTTGTAACCGCGCTCGGTCGACTCCGGCAGTTGCGAGAACCAGTCGCGGATCGGCGAGAAGGCGCCGGTATAGGTCGCCGGGTTCGAGCGCGGCGTACGGCCGATCGGCGACTGGTCGATGTCGACGATCTTGTC
Organism: Reyranella sp.; assembly: GCF_052439685.1. Lineage (GTDB taxonomy): Bacteria > Pseudomonadota > Alphaproteobacteria > Reyranellales > Reyranellaceae > Reyranella. The sequence goes on along the minus strand of NZ_JBQVQG010000030.1, from coordinate 45,261 downwards.
GAGATGATTGACGCCCTCGAGCGTGGCATGCGCGCCGGCATGTTCGCGCGCCTTGTTCAGCTGCTTGGCCAGCGCCTTGTAGAGCGTCTCGACGATCAGGGTGCTCTTGCCGCTGCCCGACACGCCGGTGACGCAGGTGAAGGTGCCGAGCGGGATGCTGGCGGTCACGTTCTGGAGATTGTTCTCTTTGGCGCCCTTCAGGGTGAGCCAGCGCCCGTTCTTCGGCGGCGGCTCGCGCCGCACCTTGGGAATCGGGACCTGACGGAAGCCGGAGAGATATTGGCCGGTGAGGCTCGCGCTGTTGCGCATCACCTCGTCGGGCGTTCCCTGGGCGATCACGGTGCCGCCATGGGCGCCGGCGCCGGGCCCCATGTCGACCAGATAGTCGGCCGAGCGGATCGCGTCCTCGTCATGCTCGACCACCAGCACCGTGTTGCCGAGGTCGCGCAGGCGCGTCAGCGTCTTGAGCAGCCGATCGTTGTCGCGCTGATGCAGGCCGATCGAGGGCTCGTCGAGTACGTAGAGCACACCCGTCAGGCCGGAGCCGATCTGCGACGCCAAGCGAATGCGCTGGCTCTCGCCGCCCGACAGTGTGCCGGAGGTGCGATTCAGGGTCAGGTAGGACAGGCCGACATTGTCGAGGAAGCCCAGCCGCTCGTTGATCTCCTTCAGGATGCGGGCGGCGATCTCGCGCTGCTTGGCCGTGAGCTTGGGATCGAGCGCAAGGAACCACTTCACCGCCTCGCCGATCGAGAACTCGGTCGTCTGGCTGATGTTGAGGCCGGCGATCTTGACCGCGAGCGCCTCCGGCTTGAGGCGGGCGCCGTTGCAGACCTCGCACTTGCTCTCGTGCTGGAAGCGCTCCAGCTCCTCGCGCACCCACGAGGAATCGGTCTCCCGCCAGCGGCGGTCGAGATTGGGGATCACGCCCTCGAACGGCTTGGTCGTCTGGTACTGGCGGATGCCGTCGTCGTAGCGCATGGCGACGGACTCGCTGCCGCTGCCGTAGAGAATCGTGTCGCGCACCTTCTTCGGCAGGTCGCGCCACGGCACCGAGGTCTTGACCTTGAAGTGCTTGGCGATGCTGTCGAGCGTCTGCATGTAATACTGGCCCGAGGAATCGGCCCACGGCGCGACCGCACCTTCCGAGAGCGAGAGCCGGTCATCCGGCACCACCATCTCCGGATCGAAGAACATTTTTACGCCCAAGCCGTCGCAGGCCGGGCAGGCGCCCTGTGGCGCATTGAACGAGAAGAGGCGCGGCTCGATCTCCTCGATCGTGAAGCCCGAGACCGGGCAGGCGAAGCGGGCGGAGAAAACCGTGCGCTCGCCATTGTCGGCGTTCTCGGCGATGGCCAGACCCTCGGCGAGGGTAAGCGCCGTCTCGAGCGAATCGGCGAGGCGGTTGCCGAGATCGGGCTTCACGACGATGCGGTCCACGACCACGTCGATGTCGTGCTTGAACTTCTTGTCGAGTGTCGGCGCCTCGGCGATCTCGTAGAGCTTGCCGTCGACCTTGACCCTCTGGAAGCCCTTGCGCTGCAGCTCCTGCAGTTCCTTGCGGTACTCGCCCTTCCGGCCGCGCACGATCGGCGCCATCAGGTAGAGGCGCGTGCCGTCCGGCATCGTCTTGATGCGGTCGACCATCTGCGAGACGGTCTGGCTCTCGATCGGCAGTCCCGTCGCGGGCGAGTAGGGCACGCCGACGCGGGCGAACAGCAGGCGCAGATAGTCGTAGATCTCGGTGACGGTGCCGACCGTCGAGCGCGGATTGCGCGACGTCGTTTTCTGCTCGATCGAGATCGCGGGCGAGAGGCCCTCGATGGAATCGACGTCGGGCTTCTGCATCAGCTCGAGGAACTGGCGGGCATAGGCCGAAAGGCTCTCGACGTAGCGGCGCTGGCCCTCGGCGTAGATCGTGTCGAAGGCGAGCGACGACTTGCCCGAGCCGGAGAGGCCGGTGATCACCACCAGCCTGTCTCGCGGCAGGTCGACGTCGACATTCTTGAGATTGTGCTCGCGTGCCCCCCGTACGGAGATGAAGCGATGCGGCTCGGCAGCGGGTAAGCGGGACTTGGCCATCAGGACCGGAACCATAAGGTATGCGCGGGATCAGCGCATATGGCGATTATCCCCTGACTCCGCCAGTGCCCTGCGTCACGCTGGCGATGCTTGCGCTGCCAGCACCCGCGCGGTCGGCCGATCGTTCATCAGAAGCTGCGCGGTGCCCGCGATCAGGCCGATCAGCACGCCGATCTTCCAGGCGAGATCGTAGGAGCCCATCAGATCGAAGATGTAGCCGCCGCCCCAGGCGCCGAGGAAGGATCCGGCCTGGTGGCTGAGGAAGGCGATGCCGGTCAGGGTCGACAGGAAGCGCAGGCCGAAGATCTGCACCACCAGCCCGTTGACCAGCGGGATGACCCCCAGCCACAGGGTGCCCATGGCGGCACCGAACAGCACGACCGAGAGCGGTGTCGGGGGGAACAGGAAGAACAGCGCCACCGCCAGCGAGCGCAGCAGGTAGATCGCGCCCAGCAGCAGGCGCTTGGGGTATTTGTCACCCAGCCAACCGAACAGCCATGAACTCAGGATGTTGAAGCCGCCGATCAGCATCAGCGCCACGGCGCTGTAGGACGGGTCCATGCCGCATTGCGCGAGATAGGTCGGCAGGTGGGTTGTGATGAAGACGAGCTGCAGCCCGCAGACGAAGAAGGCCAGCGCCATCACGACATAGCCGGTATGGCGCCGGGCTTCGTCGAGCGCACCCGTCAGGGTGAGGTTGCGATCGGTCGACAGCGTGTTGGGCAGTTTGTCGGCCCGGCTGCCGATCCAGGCGGCCGGCAGCATGGCCAGCGCCAGGATCACGAAGGCCCAGATGGCGGCGCGCCAGCCGTCGGTATTGAGAAGGTAGGCGGCGATCGGCGCCGTCACCATCGTGCCGACCGAGCCGGCGGCCGAGACGAGGCCGAAGGCCAATGTCCGGCGGCCCGGCTCGACGACGCGGGCGGCGATGTTGGCAGTGATGCCCGAGGTCGTGCAGGCGAGCGCCACGCCGATCAGGACGCCGGCGCCCAGGATGATGGGCAGGACGCCCTGGGCCGTGGCGGTCAGCCAGATTCCCAGGATGAACAGGGCGCTGCCGATCATGGCGACCCAGCGCGTGCCGTACTTGTCGGCGAAGATGCCGGCAATCGGCTGGCTCACGCCCCAGGCGACCTGCTGGACGGAGATCGCCAGCGCGAAGTCCGAGATCGCGATCCCGAGTTCCTTGGAAGCCGGCGCCTGGAAGAGGCCGAGATTCTGCCGGATGCCCATGGCCAGGGTCATCATCAGCGCCGCCCCGCCCAGCATGGCGTAGGCCTGGCCGGTCGAAACCTGGGGAACGTGGAAGGGTTTGCTCATGGCCGCGGAACATACGGGAGACTTTGCCGCCTCAACCAATGAATTGTCGGAGGGCCCGCATGAGAAGACCTCACGCCACAACCGTAATTTGGTGGCTGCCCACAGGCGGCCGGGGCTAGGTTGCCCGCCGTGAGGTAGGTGCCGCGTCCCGCGGCGCCGGGAAAGCCCAGGGAGGCCCCCATGGCGGGCAGCGTCAACAAAGTCATTCTGGTCGGAAATCTCGGCCGCGATCCCGAAGTGAAGTCCATGCAGGACGGCCGTTCGCTGGTGAACATGTCGGTGGCGACATCGGAGACCTGGCGCGATCGCAACAGCGGCGAGCGCAAGGAACGCACCGAGTGGCACCGCGTCGTGATCTTCAACGACAAGCTGGCCGAAGTGGCCCAGAAATTCCTGAAGAAGGGCGCCAAGGTCTATCTCGAGGGCCAGCTCACCACCCGCAAGTGGACCGACCAGAGCGGTCAGGAGCGCTACACGACCGAAGTGGTCATTCCGCGTTTCGGCGGCTCGCTCACCATGCTCGACGGCCGCAGCGGCGGTGGTGACGGCGGCGGGGGCGGCGGCATGGACGACGATTTCGGCGGCGGCGGCATGTCCGGTGGCGGCGGAATGTCGAGCGGCGGTGGTGGCGGCGGCGGTGGACGTGCCGCGCCGCGCGCCAAGGCCGAACTCGACGACGACATTCCGTTCTAGGCCGTGCGGACGCTCGTCCTTGGCGGGACGGGCGTCTTTGGCGGCAGGTTATGCCGCCTGCTGGCGAACGATCCTCTCATCGGTCTGACGATCGGCGCCCGCGACGCGGGCAAGGTCGCGTCGCTGGCGGCCGAACTGGGCGTCGCGGGTCTGGTACTCGATTGGCGGCGCGACCTTGGCCGAGTCCTCGCCTCGCGACAGTTCGACGTGCTGGTCCATGTCGCCGGGCCTTTTCAGGGCCAAGACTATTCGGTGGCGGAGATCTGCATCCGCCACGGCGTCCACTATCTCGACCTGTCCGACGATCGCGCCTTCGTCTGCGGCATCGACCGTCTGGATGCGGCGGCTCAGGAAGCGGGCGTGCTCGTTTGCTCGGGCGCCAGTACGGCGCCGGCGCTCACCGGGGCCGTACTGCAGCAGGCCCTCGGCGAGGGCATGGCCGTCGACCGTGTGTCGTTCGCCATCGTGCCGGGCAACGACGCGCCGCGCGGCCGCGCCCTGATCGAGGCCATTCTGTCGGGCGCCGGCAGGCCCATTCCCGACCAGCCGGGGCGACACGTCTGGGGCAGCCTTCGCCGCATCGCCGTACCCGGACTGGGCCGCCGCTGGTCGGCTTCCTGCGACCTGCCCGAACCGGCCTTGTTCCGCCAGCGTTTTGGCGTTCGCGAAACCTATGCTGGCGCCGGCCTGGAACTCTCCGTCCTGCATCTCGGGCTCTGGCTTCTGGCCGTGCCCGTCCGCCTTGGAGTCCTTCGTTCGCTGAGGCCGGCGGCCATGCCGTTGGCCTGGGTGGCAGACCGGCTGCGTGCCTTCGGTACCGATCGAGGCGGGCTGCGCATCGATCTGGAGGGCGCATCCGGGACGCGAAGCTGGTCGCTGGTGGCCGAAGGTGGCGATGGTCCGTTCATCCCCGCCACGCCAACCGCGGCGTTGGTGCGCAAGCTGGCGCGCGGGGAGGTGACCCAGCGGGGCGCCATGCCCTGCATCGGCCTCCTGTCATTAGCGCAGATCGAGGCCGAATGGATGCGGGCGCATCTGCGCATCGCATCGGGATGGGGCGGGAAGGAGGCGTCCTTCCAGCCCTCGCTCTATCGCCGAGCCCTGGGCAGAGCCTACGGCGCGATGTCCGCCGCCGGGCAAACCCTTCATGACGGCGCGGGCGGCACATGGCGCGGCGGGTGCTCGGTCGAGGGACCGACCAGCCTTGCCGGGCGGATCGTGGCGCGCCTGTTCGCATTGCCGCCCGCGACGGCGGACGCGCCCATCGAGGTCGATTTCGTCGTACGGGGCAGCCGCGAGACCTGGATACGGCGGGTCGGCGGCCGCACCATGCGTTCCGAGCAATATATCGGGCTGCGCCGACCCATGGGTTGGATCGTCGAGAAATTCGGACTGCTTGCCTTCGATCTCAGGGTGCCCGTGAAGGATGGCCGGCTCGAACTCGTGATGGCGGGGATGCGCTTTCTGGGCGTGAAGCTGCCGCGCTTCTGCTGGCCCCGTATCAAGGCGGTCGAGACCGAGGATGAGGAGGGATGTTTCCTGTTCGACGTCGAGATCGGCCTGCCCTGGATCGGCCGGCTGGTGCGCTATCGCGGCTTCCTCACAGGTCGATGAAACGGTCGCGCGTCTGCGGTGACGGCATGAGACAGGAATCGAGGCGGCCGAACCAGCGGATCCGGTTGCGCGCGACGATGTCGTAGATCGGATCCCGCAGGATCTTCGGGATCAGGATCAGCGGGTAGAGAAAGCGCGCCGGGCCGCGCAGATAGCGTAGCGCCCGCAGCGCGGCGGTCGAGCGCGTGTCGACCCTGTTGTCCTCGATCAGGAGGATCGTTCGGTCGAGCGTGTCGGCGGGCAGATCGAGCTCGGCGAGGACCCGCTTGCCGAGGGGCGACTGTGCGCTGGCGAACTTGAGGCGGCCGGCCGGATCGCGCTTCAGGCAGAAGGCGACGAAGCGGCTGCACAGCACGCACTGGCCGTCGAAGAAATAGAGCGGCTGCGGCAGGTCGCCGAGGGCCGCCGGGAGTTTCACGCAGGAAAGCCCAGCGCGCGCAGTTCGGCGACCGTCTCCTCCGCGGAGCGGTGGTGGATGGCGCTCATGCCGGTGGCCCGGGCACCCTCCACGTTCGCGACCACGTCGTCGATGAACACCGCGTCCTGTGGACTGAAACCGCCGGTCTCGCAGGCAAGCCGGTAGATGCCGGCGTCGGGCTTCCAGCAGCGGACGTTGCCGGAGACGATGAAGTCGCGGAAGCGGCCGACGAAGGGGTGCTTCGCCTGTGCCGGTCCGCGCAGCCAGCGGTCGAGGAAGCCCGGCGCATTGGAGAGCAGATAGAGCGGCACGCCAGCGTCACCCAGCCGTTCAACGAGCGCCGCCATGGCCGGGAAGGCATGGTCCAGCATCTCATCGAAACGGTCGTAATAGGCCGCAATCAGCGCTTCCTTGCCCGGATGGAGCGCCTGCAGTTCGCGCGTGGCGATCGCGGGGTCGCCATCGTAGTCCTGCCGCATGTGCCATTCTCGGGTGGTCACGTTGGCCAGGAACGCCTCCATCTCCGCTTCCCGGGGAAACAGCTTCCGGTAGAGGTGCCGTGGATTGTAGTCGATCAGCACGCCGCCCATGTCGAAGACCACGACGGAGGGGCGGGAGGGGGCATTTTCTGGGGGCAATTCGCTGCCTTTCCATGAGGTATTTTCGGTGCGAATTTAGTCAATAATATCAAAGCATTAAAGGGCGGTCTGCCGGGCGATTTTTGTTGGTCTTCCGGGGCTTGTTTGGTAGGTTGCGAAATACCCCTGCCGGAGCCTCCGGACGGGCTGCAAGAACGAGAAAAATCCCAGGTTTCCGTGAGCGACGATACGACCCTGCCGCCGGCGCCGCCGCCCTCCGACGCGCCTCCGCCTCCGTCTTCCCCGCACGATATCGCGCCGATCACCATCGAAGAGGAGATGCGCCGCTCCTACCTCGACTACGCCATGAGCGTGATCGTGTCGCGGGCGCTTCCCGACGCGCGCGACGGCCTGAAGCCTGTGCAGCGCCGCATCCTCTACGCGATGAAGGAGGGCGGCTACGATTCGACGCGGCCCTTCCGCAAGTCGGCGCGCATCGTCGGCGACGTGATGGGCAAGTATCACCCGCACGGCGACAGCGCGATCTACGACGCGATGGTGCGAATGGCGCAGGACTTCTCGATGCGCCTGCCGCTGATCTCCGGGCAGGGCAACTTCGGCTCGATGGACGGCGATCCGCCGGCGGCGATGCGTTACACCGAGGCGCGTCTGGCCACCGTCGCTGAGACGCTGCTCGATGACATCAACAAGGACACGGTCGAGTTCCAGCCGAACTACGACGAGCGCGAGAGCGAGCCGACGGTTTTGCCGGCGGCCTATCCGAATCTGCTGGCCAACGGCGCCGGCGGAATCGCCGTGGGCATGGCGACAAACATTCCGCCGCACAATCTCGGCGAACTGATCGATGCCTGCCTGGCGCTGATCGCCAATCCAGAGCTGACCGTGCCGCAGCTCACCGAGTACGTGCCGGGTCCGGATTTTCCGACCGGCGGCATCATCCTCGGCCGCAACGGTATTCGGGCCGCTTTCGAGCTCGGCCGCGGCTCGATGATCATGCGGGCCAAGACCAACATCGAGGCGAAAGCCGGAGGCCGCGAGTCGATCGTCGTCACCGAGATTCCGTACCAGGAGAACAAGGCAAGGTTGCACGAGCGCATCGCCGAGGTGGTGCGCGACAAGAAGGTCGAGGGGATCTCCGAGATCCGCGACGAGAGCGACAGGGATGGCGTGCGGCTGGTCATCGACCTGAAGCGCGACGCGATGGCCGACGTCGTGCTCAACCAGCTCTATCGCTTCACGCCCTTGCAGACGAGCTTCAGCGTCAACGCCCTGGCGCTCGACGGCGGCCGGCCGAAGCTGATGAGCCTCAAGGAACTGCTCGAGGCCTTCATCGAGTTCCGGGCCGAGGTGATCACCCGGCGCACGCGCTTCGAGCTCAACCACGCGCGCGACCGCGCCCATGTGCTGGTCGGTCTGGCGATCGCCGTCGCCAATATCGACGAGGTGATTGCGATGATCCGCAGTTCGCCCGATCCGAACGTGGCGCGCGAGCGGCTGATGGCCAAGGATTGGCCGGCCGCCGACGTGAAGCCGCTGATCGAGCTGATCGCCGAGCCCGGCCGCGAAGTGTCGGCCGAGGGAACCTACCGGCTCTCCGAGGCCCAGGCCCGCGCGATCCTCGAACTGCGGCTGCAGCGCCTCACCGGCCTGGAGCGCGACAAGATCGCCGAGGAACTGACCGAGGTCGCGAAGCTGATCGAGGGCTATCTCGAGCTGCTGGGCGATCGGGGCAAGCTGTTCGCGCTGATGGGCGAGGAGCTGCGCGAGATCAAGGAGAAGTACGCCACGCCGCGGCGGACCCAGATCGTCGACAACGAGTTCGAGCAGGACATCGAGGACCTGATCCAGCGCGAGGACATGGTCGTGACGGTGACCCATGGCGGGTACGTCAAGCGCGTGCCGGTGTCGGCCTACCGGGCGCAGCGGCGCGGCGGCAAGGGCCGTTCCGGCATGGCGACACGCGAGGACGATTTCGTGTCCAGCCTGTTCGTGGCCAACACGCATACGCCGGTGCTGTTCTTCTCCAGCCGCGGCATCGTCTACAAGCTCAAGGTCTGGCGGCTGCCGCTCGGCGCTCCGCAGGCGCGCGGCAAGGCGTTCGTGAACCTGCTACCCCTCAGCGAAGGCGAGACCATCAGCGCGGTCATGCCGATGCCGGAGGACGAATCGAGCTGGGCCAAGCTGAACGTCATGTTCGCCACGGCGCGCGGCGGCGTGCGTCGCAACGAGCTCAGCGACTTCACCAGCGTCAACCAGGGCGGCAAGATCGCCATGAAGTTCGAGGGCGGGGATACAGGCGACCGTCTGATCGGCGTCGGTGTCTGCTCCGAGGAGCAGGACGTGCTGCTGGCGACCCGCCAGGGCCGCGCCATGCGGTTCCCGGTCTCGACGGTACGCGTCTTCGCCAGCCGCAATTCGACCGGCGTGCGCGGCATCGCGCTGGCCGAGGGCGACGAGGTGATCTCAATGTCCCTGGTCGACGGGGGCAAGGGAATCCCGACTGAAGACAGGGACGCCTATCTGCGCCAGTCGCGGGCCCTGCGGCAGGTGGAGAACGCCACGGAGTCGGGCGAGCCGCTGGTGGAGACGACGGAGGAGGAGGAGGCCGCTGTCGGCGAGGAGGCGGTTTCGACCGCCCATATCCTGTCTCCCGAGCGGTTCGCCGAGCTGCGGGCAAAGGAGGAGTTCGTGCTTACGGTCGCTTCGTCCGGCTTCGGCAAGCGCACCTCGGCCTACGAGTATCGGGTGACCGGTCGCGGCGGTAAGGGGGTCGAGCTGATGAGCCTGGCCAAAGGTGGCGAGATCGTCGCGGCTCTGCCGGTGCTCGACACCGATGAGATCATGCTGGTCACCGACGCCGGCACGCTTATCCGCTGTCCGGTGGATGGAATCCGGATCGCGGGGCGGGCGGCGCGTGGTGTGCGCGTCGTCAACGTCAGCGAAGGCGAGCGCGTCGTGACGGCGGTTCGGATCGGCGACGACGATGCCGGCAACGGCGCAAGCGGCGACGTCCAGGCGGATACGAATACAGGAACGGAGCAGGACTCCAGTTCCGAAACAAACGGTGGATAAGGACCGGTCGTGTCGCTAAGACTTCGCCGTCGCAGTATGCGTACAAGGGGGAGACATGGCCGCAGAACGCACCGGGGTTTATCCGGGCACGTTCGATCCCATCACGAGCGGGCACATGGAAGTCGTGCGGCGCTCGCTGCGCCTCGTCGACAGGCTGGTCATCGGTCCGCACATCAACGTGGGCAAGGGACCGCTGTTCTCGCTCGAGGAGCGGATCGACATCATCAACGAGGACATCGCGGATTTTCCACAGGCGGACCGCGATCGCATCACGGTGGTGCCGTTCGAAGGGCTGCTGATCCACTTTGCGCGCGACGTGAACGCGTCGGTGATCATCCGCGGACTGCGGGCCGTCTCGGACTTCGAGTACGAGATTCAGATGGCCAACATGAATGCGCGCATGGAGCCTGCGATCGAAACCATCTTCCTGATGGCCTCCGATCGACACCAATTCATTGCCTCATCCCTGGTGAAGGATATCGCCCGGCTGGGGGGGGACACCTCGCAGTTCGTGTCCAAAAGGGTATTCGAGCGTCTCAAGGCCAAGTTCAGCAAGGCGTGAGGTCGATACGGGTCGCGTTGACCGTCGGCCCCTCACACTTTATATCGGCGCCGCGCGGCGGAGAAGCCCGCGGCGCGGAACCGGAAAGAGCCCGTAGCTCAGCGGTAGAGCATCTGACTTTTAATCAGAGGGTCGTGGGATCGTACCCCACCGGGCTCACCACTGGACCCAAGAAGGAGAAGAACGGCTCATGCCGTCGGTGAAAGTCGTCAACGGCAAGCAGATCGTGGTCGAGAATCTCGGTCCGATCGAGCGCGCCACCAGCTTCATCGCGAAGCCGTTCATCCGCATGGTGCAGCATCGCGACCTGATCGCTGCCATCCTGCGGCGCGAGGTGCGCGAGCGCTTCAAAGGATCGATCGCCGGCTGGATCTGGGCGATCATTGCGCCCCTGCTGATGATCGCCGTTTACACCTTCGCGTTCACCACGACGCTTTCCCTGCCGGCGACCGACGGTACCGACGGCACCGACAGCAAACAGGTCAGCTATTCGCTGTTCATCTTCAGCGGCCTCATCGTCTTCAGTTTCTTCTCGGAGATGGCGTTCCGCGCGCCGATGCTGCTGCACGAGTACACTCATTTCATCAAGCAGACGATCTTCCCCAGCGATATGCTGCCGGTGATCTCGACCCTGCGCGCCACGGCTTACACGCTGATTTCCGGGGCGGTGATGCTGCTGTTCCAGCTCGCGATGACCGGCTCCCTGCCGTGGACCGTGTTGCTGGTGCCGCTGATCTTCATCCCGTTCATGGCCTTCCTGATCGGCATGTCGTGGTTCCTGGCAGCGCTGGGCGCCTTCACGCGCGACGCGGGCTACCTGATGATCACCATCGTGCCGCTGTTCATGTTCGCGACGCCGATTTTCTACTCCCACACCGGTCTGCCGGCGCCGTTCAACTTCTGGATCTATGCCAACGCGCTGACCGGCTTCGTGGAGGTCATGCGCGACGTCGTCCTGTTCGGCAAACTGCCCAACATGATCGTGTACGGCTGGACCCTGCTGATCTCGGTCTTCAGCTTCTATTTTGGGTATTGGTTCTTTGACAGGTATCGGAATGTCATCGTCGACGTCCTCTGAGATCGTCGTCGAGGCCAAGAACCTCGGCAAGGCGTTTCAACTCTACGCCCATCGCAACGACTGGCTGAAGCAGGTCCTGTTCGGCTGGTGGAAGGCGTACTTCAAGCCGTTCTGGGTGCTGCGCGACATCAGCCTCGAGGTGAAGAAGGGCGAGAGCATCGGCATTCTCGGCCGTAACGGCTGCGGCAAGTCCACCCTGCTGCAGGTGGTCTGCGGCATGACGCTGCCCAGCCACGGCGAACTGCGAGTCACTGGCCGCATCGCGCCGGTGCTGGCACTGGGCTCGACGTTCGACATGGAATTGTCGGGCCGCGAGAACGTCCTCATCGGCGGTGCCGTGCTCGGACTGAAGCGTAGCGAGGTGTTGCGCAAGTTCGAGTCGATCGCCGAATTCGCCGGCATCGGCGAGTATATGGACCAGCCCGTGAAGCACTATTCGATGGGTATGCGCACCCGTCTGGCCTTCTCGATCTGTGCTCATGTCGAGGCCGATATTCTGGTCGTCGACGAGGCGCTATCCGTCGGTGACGCGGCGTTCCAGCGCAAGTGCCTCGACTGGATCGACACTTTCCGCAAGACGGGGACCCTGCTTTTCGTGTCCCACTCGATGGCCGAGGTCCGCCGCCTGTGCACGCGCGCGATCTGGATCGAGGAGGGGCGCATCCGCGAGCAGGGCGATCCCAACGACGTCATCCGCTCCTACCATCGCGCCCTCCTGGTCGAGAAGGACGACGTCCAGCGCTTCTCCTCCGGAAACGCCAAGCAGGTTGCAGCGGGCGAGTAGGACCGCATGGAGCCGGGCATCCTGGCGTGGCTCGGCTTCGGCTGGTGGTCGCTCGGCGCGACGATCCAGTGGACCAGTGCCGCGCTGGGGCGCTCACCCCGGGCGCTCTCTCCGATCCGGCACCAGGTGCGCGACTTCAGCGTCGTTGCGCCGATGGCTGGTGCCGCCGATGCGTCAGCCGACTACGTCGAGGTCCTGCGCCGGCTGGCAGAGGCGGGGGCGGAAGTTCTGATCTGCGTGGCCCGCAGCGACGATGCGGCGGTCGCGCCAACGAGAAGGACCTGGCCGGAGGCGCCGATCCTCGTCGGCACTGGGGATACCTTCAACCCGAAGATGAACAATGTCCGCAAGGGACTGGAAGCGGCCAGCCGGGACGTGGTGGCGCTGTGCGATGCCGGCATCCTGCTCGGGGCGGACGAATTGACACGCGCCGCCGCACCGCTCGCGGCGGGGGCGGGACTGGTGCTTGCACTCAAGGCGGCTGATGCGCCGGGGAATTTCGCGGCCGAGATCGAGCGGGCTTATATCGACGGCCATCAGGCCAAGTTCCTGTTCGCCGCCGATCGGCTGGGGTTGGCCGTGGCCTCCGGTGGCGTCACGATCATGACCCGCGATACGCTGCAGCGGATCGGCAACTGGCGGGGCTTCAACCGATGGATCGCGGACGACTATTCGGTCGTGCGGTCGGTTCGTGAACTGGGCCTCACCACACGTCTCGGGGAGGTGATGCCGCGCCTGCCGCTCGGGGTGCGATCCTGGTCGACTGTCTGGCGGCGCCAGGTCCGGTGGGCTCGTACGCGGCTGCGTCTGCCGGTCTGGCCGCTCGTCCTGTGGGAGCCGGCGATCGGCTGGGCCGCTACCGGCGCCGCCGGTGCCGCCGCCCTGTTCTGTTCGGGATCGAACGCTTCGACAATCGTGCTCGCTCTGGTGGTCCATACCGCCGCCTGGCTGTTGGCGGAGAAATGGTTCATGGCGGGCCGCGGCCTCGCGTTCGGCGCGCGCGCCGCGGCGGCGGCGCTGGCCCGTGAAGCCTTGGCGCCCGTGCTGATCGCAAGTGCGCTTTCGAGCCGGGCCATCGACTGGCGCGGCACCGACCTCGGCGGCCGATGGCGGGCGTCGGCTGAAGGTTCGTCAGGGAATACCGCCTCTGGAAAGTCCACATGAACAGCAGAAACAGCAGCCAGCCGATCTCCACCGTGATGTTGCCGGCAAAGGTCGATACAGTCACCGTGGCGGGCGTCGAAAGCATGCTGCTGACGGCTCTGCGGCCGGGAGCGCGAATCATCGTCGATGGCAGTGCGGTCGCATACATGAGTGCCGCCGGCGTACGGACCTTCGCGACGGTCATGCACGAGGCGGCAAAGGTGCAGGCGCGTGTCGCATTCTGCAGCTTCCATGGAGCCGCCTGGGATTGCCTGGTGGTCAGTGGATTCTCGGAACTCCTCGAAATCGCCGAGACCACCGCGCAGGCCGCGGCGCGCCTCGAGAAGGATCCGAGTCCATCGGGCGGGGAAAGCTTGCGCCAGCGCGGCACCGCGGGTTAACTACGACTGGGCTGAGAGCGATATCAATGAGTTGGGACGAGGCGCCGCTAAGCGTGGCGACAGTTCCGGACGGAGATTGGGATTTGACAATCTGGAGCTGGCTGCGTGCTATCGCGCGCCCTACGGCCATTGTTCTCGGCTTGGGATTTGGCTTGGCGGCTTGTACCGCATTGCCCGGTGACGGTCCTTGGATGGGGGGCGCGGCCTCCACGGCCAGCGAAGCATTGCCCTTCGACGTGATAGACCTCACGCCGACGACCATCGCGAACTATCGCCAGCCGCCGCCGGTCGACCGCCCTTCCACGGTGAGCAACCTGCCCGCCGGAGGCCGGGTTTCCGTGGCCCCGGGCGATGCCATCAAGGTGCGCATCTTCGAGCCCTACGAAGGCAGCATTTTCCCGACGATCCAGCGGCCGGGAGCGGATTTCGGCGTCCAACGCGTCACCGATGACGGTACGATCAACGTGCCCTTCGTCGGTACGATCAAGGTCGCCGGGCTCGACCTGAGCCAGATCGAGAAGAAGGTCGCGCAGCAGGTGACGGCGTCGGGCAAGGCGCAGGAACCCCAGGTCATCGTCGAGTTCGTCGCTGACCGGACCCACACCGTCACGGTTTCGGGCGATGTCAGGAATCCCGGGCGCGTCTCCCTGCTCGAAGGCGTCCGCACGGTGGTCGAGGCCATCAACAAGGCGGGCGGCCCGGCCGGTATCGGCGGGCAGGCGCCCAACGGCGTCGGCGCCAACCAGTTCGAAGTGGTCGTCCGCCGCAACGGCCAGATCATCCTGCAGTCGCAGTTCTCAGACGTCCTGGCCGGCGGTGACATCGGCCTTCAGAAGAACGACGAAATCGTGGTGCGCCCCAATCCGCGTACGTTCACGGTGCTCGGTGCCGTGATGAAAGCCGGCAATGTCGAGATGTCCAAGCACACGATCAGCCTGCTCGAGGCGATGGGTACGGTCGGGGGCTTGAACGACACCCGGGCGAACAAGACTGGCGTGTATGTCTTCCGATTGGGCGAGCTTCAGACTAATCCCACGGCCCGTGCGAAGGTGTTTCGACTGGATCTCTACCAGCCCGTCTCCATCTTCGTCGCACAGCAGTTCCCGGTCCTGCCGAAGGACGTCGTCTACATTACCAACGCGCCGCTCTACGAGTACGACAAGATATTGACATCAATCTATCGTACCGTTTCGATCGTTGGAGTTGCGAGAGGCAACATCGTCTCGACGGGCGGCTTCTAACTAGGGGCAGCGTGCCCGAGGGTTTTCTGGTACTATCTGTTATGGCGCAGGCAAAAAAGTTCACTTGGGGCGCCACAGGATTGGCCGTGCTGCTCGTCGCTGCGGCGCTGACCCTGTGGATGATGCCCAGCCGGCAGACCAGCAGTGCTCAGGACGGGCCTCGTCCGGCGGCGCCGCTGATTACGCGCGGGTACACGGACGCGCCGGCCGGTACGGCCCTGATTGCCGGTGACCCTGCCGGCGGCGGTGTGCTGATCGAGCTTCGCATCACCGACGGCCAGAAGGTGAAGCGCGACGAGATCATCGCCGTGCTGTCCAATTACCCCAAGGCCGATATTGCCGTCCGCACCACGGAGGCGGAACTTTCCAAGACCCGCCAGGCGCGAGAGGCGATGGTCAGCGGCTACCGCGCCGCTGAGATCGCGATGCAGGAAGTCGTGGTGAAGTCGACGGTCGAGGAGGTCAAGCTCAAGAGCCTCGAGATGCAGCGGTCCGGCAAGCCGCCGGATCAGAAGCAGCTCGAACAGAGCATTTCCCAGCAGGCTCTCGAGCGCGAACAGGCCAAGCTGCGTGTCCTGCAGGAGACGCTGCAGACCGACCTTCAGCAGATCGATACGGACATCTCGATCATCCAGGCGAAGCTCGACAATGCCCGCAACACGCGCGAACAGGCGCTGGTCCGGTCGCCCTTGGATGGCATGGTGATCCAGATCTATACGCGCCAGGGCGAGCGCGTCTCCCCGAACGGCATCGCCAAGATCGTCGACCTGTCGCAGCTCCGCGTCCTGGCCGATGTCGATGAGCTGAACGTCGGGCGCATCGCGACGGGAGGCAAGGTCGAGGTGACGTTCCGCGGCAGCCCGACAGTTTATTACGGCACAATCTCCCGTGTCGCGCCGACCGTGAAGCGCATGCAGCGCATGGAACCGGATGGCGGCTCCTCGACGGATGCGCGCGTGGTCCAGGTCGAGATCCAACTCGACGACCCGTCCAGCATGCCGCAGGTCCTGGGCCGCGAGACGCGCGTCACCTTTCTCTGATGGCGCTCACTCTGCCAGCGGTGAAGTCGCGGCCGCGGCGCTGGTCCAGCTGGCTGCCGAATTTCTCGCTCACCCGGTTGCGGGCAGCCGCCATCACGGCAACACGCATGCCGCTGGGCTCGCAACAGCTCAAGCGCCAGCGCACGAGCACGCTTCTGTCGCTCGCTGGCGTGACGGCCAGCCTGCTGGTGATCTTCGCCCAGCTCGGCATCGAGCGTGCTGTCTATGATTCGGCGATCCGGCTTCACCGCTCCGTGGTGGGCGAACTCGTCATGGTGCCCTACGGCTTCAAGTCGCTGCAGCTTCACGCCGAGGTGCCAGCGTCCCTGACCGATGTCCTGGCCGCCAATCCCGCGGTGACCAATACGCTCCCGTTCTGGTTTGGCGTCATGTCGCTGACGCACAAGGGAATGGAAAGCGGGCGCCGCATTGCCTGGTATGCCGTCGACGTCGAGCGGCCAGCGATCGATGTTCCTGGGCTGCGCGAGAACCTGTATCGGCTGCGCGAAGCCCGCCGGATGCTCTACGATCGCGAGTCACGGCCTTATTTCGGCGATCTCGCCGATCAGGTCGGGCCGGGCAAGCCCGAATTCCAGGTCCTGGGTCCGCCGGACAATCGCGGATTGCTGCGCCAGCTCTTCGTCGTCGGCACGTTTGCGCTCGGCCCCAACGTGCTGAACGACGGCTCGATCATCATGTCGGAGGACACGATGGCCGAGGTCTTCGGTTCGTGGTGGTCACAGCGGCCTGCCTTCATCGCGATCCAGCTCGCCAAGGATGCGGACGTCAGTACCGTTCGGCAGGAACTCAACACGGCGCTCGCGGGGCGCGGAGAGGTCCTGACGCTGCGGGAATTCGAGAAGCGCGAGCGCACCTACTGGTCGCGCGAGACGCCGGTCGGCTACATCACCGACCTGGGCTTCGTGATGGGCGTGATGATCGGCATGGTCTTCATCTACTACGCCCAGTATCAGATCATCCGCTTCTACCTGCCCGAATATGCCATCCTGAAGAGCCTGGGCTACGACTGGTGGTTCTTCCTGTTCATGATCGCCCAGATCGGTGCAGCCATCATCACGCCCGCCTTCCTCGTGGCCTTCACGCTCGGGCGCTTCGTCTATGGCGTCACGGAGGCGGCCATGCATCTCGGCATGTCCATGGGCCTGCGCGAGATGGTCGTGGCCCTGGTCGCCTGCCTCATCATGACCCTGGTCTCCAGCCTGTTTGCCATCCGGCGCCTGTGGCGGGTCGACCCGATCATGCTGTTCGAATGACCGCTATGGCAGACACCCAGGGGTTCGGGCCGCCTGTCGTCGAGGCTGTCGACGTTCATCACCACTACGGCGAGGGGCCGCAGCGGGTGGACGTGCTGTTCGATATCAACATGCAGGTCCGCGAGGGCGAGCTGGTGATCGTGACCGGCCCATCGGGCTCGGGCAAGACGACGTTGCTCACCATCCTCGGGACCATGCGCAAGCCCTCCGAGGGCAAGCTGCGGCTGCTGGGTACCGATATCGTCGGCCTGGGCGGTTCCGATCTCGACGTGTTGCGCAATCGCATCCGTTTCCTGTTCCAGAAGCGCAATCTCCTGTCATCGTTGACGGCGCTGCAGAACGTAATCGCCGGCGTCTCCACGACGCCCTTCGCGGATCCGGCCTGGGACGAACCGCGGGCGCGGCATCTGCTCGGCATGCTCGGGCTCGGTGACAAGGCATCGGCCTGGCCGGATGAATTGTCGGGCGGCCAGCAGCAGCGCGTCGCGATCGCCCGCACCATGATCGGACTGCCCGATCTCATCATCGCCGACGAGCCGACCTCGGCGCTGGACCGCGTCTCGGGCAGGCTGGTGGTCGACCAGCTCAAGGATTTGTCGATGCGCGCCAAGTGCGCTGTGGTGCTGTCTACCCACGACGAACGCATCTTCGACGTCGCCTCGCGCCGCCTCCATATCGAGGACGGCCGCTGCTTCGAAGTCCCCATTCACTATCACTGAGAGCGGCGGCCCGGCATGCTGCTGTTCCTGATCGATCTTCTCGTCTTCCTGTGTCTCGCCGCACAGTTCGCGATCGCGGGCTACTTCCTCTACCTCGTCTACTGGCTGTTCGAGCTGCCGCGCGACACGGGGGCACGTCCGTCGTTGCCGGCCGATCTGCCGCGCGTCCTGGTGCAGGTGCCGGTCTACAACGAGCCGCTGGTGGTCGAACGCTCCATGGCCGCCATGGGCGCGCTCGACTGGCCGCGCGACCGGCTCACCATCCAGCTCCTCGATGACAGCAACGACATAACCTCGGACATCGCCGCGCACGCCGTCGCGCGCTTGCGCCGCGACGGCATAGACGCGCATCACGTCCGCCGCAACGACCGCGGCGGCTTCAAGGCTGGTGCGCTGGCAGCAGGCCTCGCCCTCGATGATGCGCCCTATGTCGCGGTGTTCGACGCCGATTTCGTGCCGCCGCCAGGCTGGCTGAAGGAGGCCATGGCGGCGATGCTCGCCAACCCGCGCGCGGCCTTCGTGCAGACCCGAATCGAATGGGGCAATGGTGAGCGCAACTGGCTGACGCGGGCCCAGCGCCTCATGCAGGACGCGCATTTCGCCGTCGAACAGGATGTGCGAGCCCGCCGGGGTGTGCCGTTCCAGTTCAACGGCACCGGAGGCATCTGGCGCCGCGCCGCGGTCGAGGAGGCGGGTGGCTGGTCGCACGACACACTGTCTGAGGACCTCGACCTGGTGCTGCGAACCTATCTGAAGGGCTGGACCGGCGTGTTCCTGATGGACACGCATGTGGTCGGCGAGCTGCCCCAGAAGGTCGAGGATTTCAGTGCCCAGCAGAGCCGCTGGTCCAAGGGATTCGTGCAGGTCGCCCGCAAGCTGATGGCGCCGATCTGGAAGTCCGCGTGGCCGACCGAGGCCAAACTCACCACGACCGTGGCGCTCGCCCAGCAGCTCGTCTTTCCGCTGATCGTGGTCGGCGTCTTGGCCCTGATCGTGTCGATCCTGGGCCATGGCCGATTGATCGGCCTCTTCCGCGTCGGTCTCTGGCTGTGGCTGATCGGCATGCTCGCGGTGCTGTTCGGGATGACCTGGGGGGCCTACCGTCGCCTGAAGCGGGGCGGCACGGTGCGCTACCTGGTCACGGCTGCCAGCGTGCCGGCGCTGATCGTATATCTCGCCGTCGCCAATGCCGCCGCGATCGTGGGGGCTGGCTTCGGAAAGAAGACCGAGTTCAACCGCACACCCAAGACGGGGAGTTGAGGCAGCGCCGATGGCCATTCTCGCCACCCTGGCGCTTCTCTTCGGCGCCGTCTTCGCGGTCTGCTGTGTATTGCTGGCGGCCTTCATCGGCAGCCTGCTCTACATGGTGGTGCTGCATCATCGCTTGAAGCCTGCCGGGCTTCGTCGCGAGGAGATCCTGCTGGCGACGCCGCTGCCGTCCGACGCCGAGCTGCCTCACGTCGTGGTCCAGATACCCTCGTTCAACGAAGGCGCCGTGGTGCGCCGCGGCGCCGAATCGGCGGCGGCGCTCGACTGGCCGCGTGACAAGCTCCACATCCAGCTCCTCGACGACAGTACAGACGACACGGCCGAGATGGTCCGCCAGGTGGCGGCCGAGCTGCGAGCCAAGGGCTTCGACGTGGTGGCGCTGCAGCGCACCGATCGCAGCGGCTACAAGGGCGGGGCGCTGCACGAGGCGATGCAGAAAACGCCGCACGACTTCTTCGCGATCTTCGACGTCGACTACATTCCTCCCGTGGACTTCCTGCGCGTCTGCATGCGCCCGTTCTTCGCCGAGCCCAAGACGGCCTTCGTCCAGGCACGCTTCGATTTCCTCAATCCGCACGAGAACGCGCTCACCGAGATGCAGATGGTCACGCTCGACGCCCATCTCGGTATCGAGCAGGCGACGCGCTGCTGGGCCGGCCATCCGCTGCCGTTCAACGGGACCTGCGGGATCTGGCAGCGTGCCGCCATCGATGCCGGCGGCGGCTGGAAGGGCGACACGGTCACCGAGGATCTCGATCTCACCTACCGGGGCTGGGTAAAGGGCTGGCGGGCCCTGTTCCTCACCAGCGTCGGCGTGCCGGGCGAACTGCCGGCCGACACCAAGACCTGGCTGCGTCAGCAGCAGCGCTGGCAGGACGGATTCCGTCACGTCTCGATGCGGATGTTCCCCGAGATTTTGAAGAGCCGCGCCATCACACCGTCCGCCAAGCTGGCGGCCCTGCTCCATCTGTGCATGGCGCTCAACCAGCCGGTGCTTCTGGTCGGCGTCGTGTCGGGCATCCTGGCGGGCCTGCTGGCGCCGTCGCTCGTGCCGCTTCTGCTCACGCTATTCGTCGTGACCGTGGCTTGGGTGCTGGTCTGTGCGACGACCTTCTTGCGGGCCGGGCACAATTTCATCCGCGGCGGCGAGATCCCGCCGCTCCAGTTCGCCGTGGTCCTGCTGCGCTTCGTGGGCGGTCAGGTGGCGACCGTGGTGCGGTCGCTCGGCGTGCATGTGAAGAAGCTGTTCAGCAAGCCCAAGCCGGTCGTCTTCGACCGGACGCCCAAGCGCGGCACTTAAGCCAGCGCGCTCTCGCGCAGCAGCGGGTGGTGAGCGCAGCGCAGGCCACCTCCGAGCCGGATGGGCGCATCGAAGGGCAGGGGAATCACATCGACCCTGCGCTTGCGCAGTTCGTCGATCACGCGCCGGTTGTCGGAGTCCATGATGACCCGCCCCGGTTCGAGGACGAGGCCGTTGGTGGCGAGAAGCGTGGCTTCCTCGGGCGAAACCTCGATCTTGTCCCAGTCGCGCAGCGACACCGGCAGGCCGTCGATCAGTTTCTGCGGGCAGTGAATCAGCAGGCCGGGCTGGATCAAGGCCATCGCGCAGTCGAGATGGAGGACGTGCGATTTCAGGGCGACCGGGATCACGCGATAAGTGTCGCCGACCAGGGCCTGCAGCCAGTCGGCGCCGGCGAGATCGGAGGCGCACCCCGAGATTCCGACATAGATTTCGCGGCCGTTGAGCAGCGTATCGCCGCCTTCGAGGAAGGGGCCGTCGAGGCCTCCCGGCGAGCCCAGTGGGACGCTCGACCAATGTGCGCCTCTGGCTGTCACGGCCTTCTGGACGACCGGTCGCAGGCCATAGCGCTCGCGCTGGCGGCACTTCAGGCGCAGCGACGCGTCGATCACGTGTTTGTCGACGACGATCATGCTGTCGCGCGGAAACAGCTGGGCACCCTCGCCGTTCGGGGCGAGGAAGGTGCGCTCCTCGCCCTTCAGCTGCTGAGGGCGTTGAACGGTAACGCCCTCGCGGGCCACGAGTTCGGCCAGGGCATCCACCTGCCGCTCGATCCGCTGCGCCCATTCGGGATCGACGTCGATCAGCCGCTGCCCGGCGTGGCGGCGGCTGAATTCAAGTCCTTCCGGTGTCAGCCAGCGACACGAGTCTTCGTAGAAGACGACGAAGTCTTCGGCCGGCGAAATGCCGATCACAACTTCGCGCAGCTTTCCCCATTCGTGGTGTGCGCCGAACAGCATTCTCAGACCCGGGCGTAGATGTCCTCATAGCGGACGATGTCGTCTTCCTCGACATAGTCGCCGGTCTGCACCTCGACAACTTCGAGCAGTTCGGTCCCGGGATTGGCGAGGCGATGGACGCCGCCGATCGGGATGTAGGTGGATTCGTTCTCGTGCAGGGTCATGACCTTGCCGTCGAGCGTGACTTCGGCGATGCCCTTGACGACGACCCAATGCTCGGCCCGGCGATTGTGGCTCTGCAGGCTGAGCTTGGCGCCCGGCTTCACCGTCAGCCGCTTGGCGCGGAACCGCTCGCCGCGGTCGATGTCCTGGTAGCTGCCCCAGGGACGATGCATCACCGCATGCTCGGTCGCGGCGCGGTGCTTACCGTCGGACATGCGCTGCACGACGTCCTTCAGGCGCGGGAGATTGTCGCGATGGCCGACCAGCACGGCGTCCTTCATCGACACCACGACGACGTCCTCCACGCCGATCACGGCAGTCAGCGGGCCGTCAGAACGGACATAGGAATTGCGCACATGGTCGATCTCGACCGGACCTTCGGTGACGTTGCCGGCGCTGTCGGCATGGCCGACGTCGAGCAGCGCGTCCCAGGTGCCGAGATCGGACCAGCGGAAGCGGGCCGGCACGACCCAGCATTTGTCCGTGCGCTCCATCACGGCATAGTCGATCGATTTCGCCGGAGCCTTGGCGAAGGCGGTGGCGTCGAGGAACACCGTCGAGTCGGCCCTCCGGGCCTTGGCGACGGCCTCCTCGGCGGCGGCGGCCATCGCCGGTTCGAAGCGGGCCATTTCCGACAGCAGCAGCCCGGGCGGGAACAGGAAGTTGCCGCTGTTCCACAGCAGCCCCTCGGCGATGTACTCCATCGCCTTCTGGGCATTGGGCTTCTCGACGAAGGCTGCGACCTTCATCACCGGCCCGATCTTCTCCGAGCCGGGACGGATGTAGCCGTAATCGGTCTTGGGCTCCGTCGGCGGAATGCCGAAGGTGACGATGCCTCCCTGTTCGACCGCCGCCAGGCCCTCGCGGCATCCCGCGAGGAACTCCTCGGCACCGATCACCAGATGGTCGGAGGCGAGGGCGAGGACGGCCTTCGCGCCTAGGTCGCGTGTATAGGCAGCGGCGGCGGCCATGGCGGGGCCCGAATCGCGCCGCGACGGCTCGACCAGGATGTCGATCTCAATACCGATCTCCCGGGCCTGGCTCTCGCACATGAAGCGATAGGCGTCGTTGGTGGCGATCACCGGCTTGCCGAAGAGGCTGCGGTCGGCCACGCGCAGCAGCGTCTGCTGGAAGGTCGACTGCTTGCCGAGCAGCGGAACGAACTGCTTGGGCATGCTCTCGCGCGACAGGGGCCACAGGCGCTTGCCGGAGCCTCCGACGAGGATAACAGGCGTGATCAGCGACATGGTGACGGCTTTCGTTACGGAGGGGCTTTATTGGCCGGCTTCGGCGGCGGCGTGCCGGGCCGCGATATAGCCGAAGGTGAGGGCCGGGCCAATGGTGATGCCGGCGCCGGGATAGGTGCCTCCCATGACGCTGGTCATGTCGTTTCCGGCGGCATAGAGGCCGCGGATCGGGGCGCCCTCTGTGTCGAGGACGCGCGCGTGACCGTCCACTCGCAGGCCGAGGAAGGTACCGATGTCTCCGGGGACCATTTTCATCGCGTAGAACGGCGCCTGCTCGAGCGGCGCGAGGCAGGGATTGGGTCTATGCGTCGGATCACCGTTGAAGCGGTGATAGGCATCCGTCCCCTTGCCGAAATCGGGGTCCTCGCCGCGGGCGGCATTCGCATTGAACCGAGTGGTCGTCTCCCGCAGGGTGCCTGCGTCAATGCCGATCTTGCCGGCCAGTTCTGCCCAGCTTCCCGCCATCAGCAGGTAGCCATTCCGGATGTGCGGCCCGAGCGGCAGAGGAGCGGGACCGATGGCACCCATGCCGTAGCGGCGGATGGCGCGATGATCGCAGAGGAGCCAGCTGCTCGTCTCGTCGCGCCCGCGGCAGGCTTCGACCATGGCCGGTACGAAGTCGTGGTAGGAGGCCGACTCGTTGGCGAAGCGGCGGCCGGCCGGATCGACGGCGATGTAGCCGGGCTTGCCGCGCTCGTAGAAATGCGGGAACGGCAGGGTGGAACCATCGGGCTGCGGCACGAGCGAGACGGGGACCCAGGCCGCAGGATGGGCAACATCCTCCGCCAGGGCGCCGCCAACCGACTGGCCGAGGCGAATTCCGTCACCGCGATTGCCCGGCGGCGGCGCCGAGCGATGGAAGTGCCCATCCCGCACATGGCCGTAGTAGCGGCGCTTGAGTTCGTCGTTGGCGGGAAAGCCGCCGCAGGCCAGCACGACCCCGTGTCGCGCCCGGATCTCCTGTCGCTTGCCCTCGCGCTGCACGACGGCACCCGTGATTGTGCTTTGGTGTTGCGTCAGTTCGACGACCGGACTGTCGAGCCAGAGGTCGATGCCGCGTTCCTCGGCCGAGAGGGCGAGAGCGGCGATCAGGCCGTTTCCGTTGGTGAGGCGGGTCCCGCGATCATGGTTCAACCGGTCGACCGCGTAGCGTGCCGTCATGCCCGCGACGTGCAGCGCCGAGCGCACGGAACGGGTCATCTTGAAGACATGGGGCAGGTCGTTGCGGCCGAGCATCATGCCACCGAACGCCATCATGGTGCGCAGCGGCGCCCGCAACTGATCGAACCGCTTGCCCAACCGCCGGCCGTCGAACGGCAGGGGCAGCAGCGAACGTCCGCCCTGCGCGGCACCCGGCTTGGTCGGATGATAATCCGCCCAGATCGGCACGGCCTCATAGCGAACGTGCGTGTTGGTCTCGATGAACTCCACGGCGGGGTTGCAATTGTCGAGGAAGGCGTGGGCCAATTCGACGTTCAGTCGATTTCCGGCCTCGTGCTGCAGATAGGTCAGCGCGTCTTCCTTCGAATCGGCGATGCCGAGGGCGCGTCCGTGCCGGTTGCCCGGAATCCAGATGACGCCGGCCGAATAGGCCGTGGTCCCGCCGAACAGCTTCTCCTTTTCGACCATGAGCACGTCGAGGCCGGCATGGGAGGCCGTCAGCGCCGCCGAGAAGCCCGCGGCGCCCGACCCGACCACGAGGAGGTCGGTCTCGATCATTTCTTCTCCACCCTGTGGGACGAACTTCCGGACTGGCGTTCGAGGTTCTCCTCATGCCGGCGCCGGGCTTCGTTCTCCACCGCCTCGGCAAGAGCGGGAATGTGCGATGCGATCTCGTAGAAGTCGCTGGCATAGAGAACGAGGAGGGTGGTCGGCGCTGTCGTGACGATCGAGGCGGCACGGGGCTGGCGGTTGAGCAGCGACATTTCGCCGAAGAAGGCACCGTCGCCTAGGCGAACCGTGCCGCCGGTCGGCAGCCGGACCTCGACCTCGCCCGCGCAGATGAAGAACATCGAATCGCCGGGGTCGCCGCGCCGCAGCACCAGCACGCGCGCCGGATAATAACGCGTGCGGAGCTTGCCCACGATCTCGGAGAGCGTCACGACGCCCAGGGATGCGAAGATCGGGACTCGCGTCACCTGGTCCCAGACACGGAGATATTCGCGTCTTCTTTCTTCCTGCGCGAAGCCCGTGGCGAGCACGCCGGTCATGAGCGCCAGCACCGCGATGCCGCTGATCATCAGCAGCGAGCCGATGATGCGGCCCATTGGCGTGAGCGGTACCACGTCGCCGTAGCCGGTGGTCGTCAGGGTGACGACGGCCCACCACATGGCGTTGGGCAGGCTGCCGAACTGCTGCGGCTGGCCGTCGCGTTCCACGATGTGGGCGCCGGTGGCTGCGGAGATCAGCAGGATCGCGAACACGATCAGCACGCTCGCAATGGGCGCGCGCTCGTTGGAGATCACGCGCGCCAACGTCCCGAAGGCCGGTGCGTGAAGTCCCAGTTTCAGAATCCACAGGATGCAGAAGATGGAGGCAGCATCGGCGCCCGCAATCTTGTAGCCGCCCGCCAGCATCACGGCAGGCATGATCGCGAGCAGTCCGATCAGGCCGGGTATGCTGCCCGCCCAGCGCAGCCGCGCTCCAGAGGGAGACATGTCGGCCATGTGAGGTAGTTCGGGCGCCACCCAGAGGCGGGCCGCGTACTCGACGAGGAAGAAGAACGTCACACCCCAGATCGCCGCGCGCAGAAACACCCGGTGCTCGGGAGACATTTCGTCGATCGACAGCAGAATCACGGCGAGCAGCCCGATGCCGAGAACCGCCAGATGAGCCTTCCGCCACCGCCGGGCGCCCGGCGTGGGGACGTTGGGGCGCAGGATGTCGAACAACTGCGCGCGGAGCTTCTTGTCTGGAGCCGTCACGGTGCGACCATAGGCGTGCTGGCCTGCGAATTGCAACGCGGCGGCGCCCGGTCTACCGTCAGACCATCCCCCCAGACAGAGGTTTGCACTCAAGGTGATCAACGATTTGCGCATTGCCGTCGATATCGGCGGCACGTTCACGGACGTCGTTTTGGAAGAGGGGGGCCGTCGGATCACCCGCAAGCTGCTGACAACGCCGCAGCGACCGGAAGAGGCGGTCCTGGAAGGGGTGCGTCTCATTCTCGGCGATGCCGGCAAGGGATTCGGCGAGGTCGGCGTGTTCGTGCATGGTACCACGCTGGCCACCAATGCCGTCATCGAGCGGCGCGGTGCGCGCACGGCGCTGATCGCCACGGAGGGCTTTCGCGACGTCCTCGATATCGCGAACGAGAGCCGCTACGACCAGTACGATCTCGGCATCGAGAAGCCCCGGCCACTCGTCTCTCGGGCGATGCGGTTCACGATCCCCGAGCGCATGGACGTGCATGGCAAGGTCCGCCTGGCTCTCGACGAAGACGCGGTGCGGACTTTGGCCGAGACGCTGAAGGCCGAGGGAATCGAAAGCGTCGCCGTGGCCTTCATGCACTCCTACGTGAACCCGGCGCATGAGCGGCGAGTGCGCGAGATTCTGAAAGAAGAACTGCCCGAACTTTGGGTCACGCTTTCGAGCGAAGTCTGCCCCGAGGTTCGCGAGTACGAGAGGACGTCGACCGCGGTGGCCAACGCCTATGTGCAGCCGCTCATGGACTCGTATCTGGCGCGCATGCAGGCGGCACTCGCGGCCGAGAAGTTCACCGGAACGATCTACCTTGTCACCTCCGGCGGGGGGCTCACCGCGATCGAGACGGCCCGGCGCTTTCCTGTGCGTCTCGTCGAATCCGGACCGGCCGGCGGCGCGATCTTTGCGGCACAGGTGGCTGCGCGCGCCGGCGAAGCGCGGGCGCTGAGCTACGACATGGGCGGCACGACGGCCAAGGTCTGCCTGATCGACAACTATGAGCCGCACACGGCCCGGCTTTTCGAGGTCGATCGCGCAGCGCGCTTCCTCAAGGGATCCGGACTGCCGGTCCGCATCCCCGTGATCGAGATGGTCGAAATCGGTGCAGGCGGCGGCTCGATTGCCCGGCTCGATGCCCTGAAGCGGGTCACGGTCGGCCCCGAAAGCGCCGGCGCCGAACCCGGCCCTGCCTGCTACGGGCGCGGCGGCCGGCATCCGGCCGTCACCGACGCCAACGTGGTGCTGGGCACGATCGACCCGGCGCATTTCGCCGGTGGGTCGATTGCGCTCGATATCGACGCGGCGCGCGGCGCAATCGAGCGCGACGTCGCGGAAGGTATCGGCCTGTCCACCGAGATGGGCGCCTACGCCGTCTATGAGATGGTCTCGGAGAACATGGCGAGCGCGGCGCGCGTGCACGGCGTCGAGCGCGGCGCCGTCGTCAACCAGTACACGCTGATCGCTTTCGGCGGCGGCGCGCCGCTCCATGCCGCGCGCGTGGCCGAGAAGATCGGCGTGCAGCGCGTGATCGTGCCGCCAAATGCCGGCGTCGGCTCCGCGGTCGGGTTCCTTGCCGCGCCGGTGTCGTTCGAGCTGGTGCGCAGCCGTTACATGCGCCTCGATACGTTCGATGCCGCGGCTGCCAGCGAAATGCTGGACGAGATGAGCCGCGAAGCGACGGCGCTGGTGGCGCCGGGCGCGCGTGGCCTGCCGACATTCGAGCGGCGTGTCGCCTTCATGCGCTATGTCGGTCAGGGCCACGAGATCATGGTGACCCTGCCGCAGCGGCCGCTGACGGCGGCCGATACGACTGCCCTTCGCGAGGCCTACGAGCGCGATTACGGCGTGCTGTTCGAGCGTCACATCCCGAATGCCGCCATCGAGATCCTGAGCTGGTCGGTCCAGGTTTCGACCGAGGCCAGGCGGCCCGAAGTGCAGGGCAAGGCCGGCAGCGCCCCTGTGCCCGAGCCGGTCGGCCGCCGCCCGGTGTTCGACGGACGCAGCGGCAAGACGGCCGACGTGCCTGTCTATCGCCGCGAGAAGCTGCCGCCCGGCAGCATCTTCAGCGGTCCCGCCATCGTCGCCGAAGACGAGACGTCGACCTATGTCTCGGCCAGTTTTGCCGCGCATATCGACGCCTCTGGCTGTATCGTCATGGATCGCAAGGCAGCGTGAGGAGCAACAGATGAGCCAGTCCAACAGCGTCGGCCTGATCGATCTGCAGATCATGTGGAACCGCCTGATCGCGGTGGTGGAGGAGCAGGCGCAGACCCTGATGCGCACCGCCTTCAGCCCGATCGTGCGCGAATGCGGCGATCTCTCCGCCGGCGTCTTCGACCTGCAGGGGCGCATGCTCGCGCAGGCCGTGACCGGCACGCCGGGCCACGTGAACTCGATGGCCGAGTCGGTGAAGCATTTCCTGCGCTTCTTCCCGGTCGAGACGATGAAGCCGGGCGATGCCTACATCACCAACGATCCGTGGATGGGCACCGGCCATCTCAACGACTTCGTCATCACCACGCCGTGCTTCCGCAACGGCAAGCTGGTGGCGCTGTTCTCGTGCACCAGCCATCTCATGGACATCGGCGGCATCGGCTTCGGCCCCGACGCGACCGATGTGTTCATGGAGGGGCTCTACATCCCCATGCTGAAGCTGTTCGATCAGGGCAAGGCCAACGAGACGCTGATGGCGATGATCCGCGCCAACACGCGCCAGCCGGTGGATACCGAGGGCGACGTCTACTCCCTGGCCGCCTGCAACGACGTCGGCGCCCGCCGGCTGGTCGAAATGATGGACGAGTTCGGCATCGAGTCGCTGGACGAGCTCGGTGACCATGTCATCGCGCGTTCGCGCGAGGCGGTGCTGGCCGAGATCGCCAAGCTGCCCAAGGGCACCTGGCATAACAGCATGACGGTCGACGGCTACGACGAGCCGGTGACCCTGAAGGCGGCACTGACCATTTCCGACACCGGCATCCATGTCGACTTCTCCGGCACATCAGGCGTGTCGCGGCGTGGCATCAATGTGCCGCACGCCTATACGACGGCCTACACGGTCTTCGGCCTGGGGTGCGTTGTCTCCACGAACATCCCGAACAATGCCGGTTCGCTCGAGCCGCTCACGGTTTCGGCGCCGGAGGGCTGTATCCTGAACGCGCCCAAGCCGACCGCCGTCGCCTCGCGCCATGTCGTGGGTCAGATGCTGCCCGACGTGGCGTTCGGTTGCCTGCGTCAGGTCGTGCCGGATCGCGTGCCGGCCGAAGGGACCTCGTGCCTGTGGAACATCAACGTGCGTGGCCGGATCAAGGGCGGCGACGGCGGCAACTACGGGTTCGGCATGGCGATCACATCCAACGGTGGCACCGGCGCGCGTCCTGACAAGGACGGGCTGTCGGCGACGGCCTATCCCAGCGGCGTGCGCGGCACGCCCGTCGAGATCGCCGAGACGCAGACGCCGCTCATCTTCTGGCGCAAGGAATTTCGCCCTGATTCGGGTGGTGCCGGCCGCACGCGCGGCGGCCTTGGCCAGATCATGGAGATCGAGAGCGGCATCGATGAGCCATTCGACCTGCTGGCCGCCTTCGACCGCATCGACTATCCGGCGCGCGGCCGCGATGGTGGCGGCGACGGCGACGCGGGCGTGGTGGCGCTCAAGTCCGGCAAGACCCTGAAGGGCAAGGGCTTCCAGCTCATCCCGCCGGGCGAGCGGCTGATGGTGCTGACGCCGGGCGGCGCCGGCATCGGAGCGCCGAAGGAGCGCGATCGCGTTCAGGTGGCCAACGACCTGGCCGACGGGCTGATCTCGGCCGAGACGGCCGAGAAGGTCTACGAGTTCAAGCCGTCGCAGGCCGCAGAGTAAGGCGGCGACGTCGGCTGGATACGGGGAAAGCAATCAACTCGATAACGATGGGGGCTTCGATGAAGCTGGGACGCAGGAAGGCCTTGAAGGCTGGCGTGGGAGCGGGTGCGTTGGTGATGGTCGGTGCGCCGGCCGTGGTGAAGGCGCAGGCGCCGCTGAAGCTGCCGCTGGCAACCGTATGGCCGGATGGGAACTTCCACACGGTCAACGTCAAGCGCTTCGCCGAGGACGTGAAGAAGGCGACGAACGGCGCCGTCGAGATCGACGTCAAGGCGGGCGGCCAGCTCGGCTTCAAGGGGCCCGAGCAGATGCGCGCCGTGCGCGACGGCCTGGTGCCGATGGCCGACATCCTCAACATCCAGCAGATCGGTGATGAGCCGATCTTCGGCGTCGAAGGCATCCCCTTCATCTGCAACAACATCGAAGAGCTGAAGGTGCTGCACAAGTATCTGCGGCCCGAGTACGAGAAGGTCCTGCTCAAGAACAACCAGACCATGCTCTACACGGTGCCGTGGCCGACGCAGTACCTGCATCTCAAGATCAAGGCCGAGACCTTGGACGCGCTCAAGGCCATCAAGATCCGCGTGCCCGACAAGAACGCCCAGGAAATGTGCAGCGCCATCGGCATGGCGCCGGCGCTGATTCCCTGGGGCGAGACGATCGCGGCGCTCTCTTCGGGCGCCGTGGCGGGCGTGTCGACGTCGTCCGTCTCGGCCGTGGACGGCAAGTTCTGGGAGTTCCTGAAGTTCTTCCACCAGACCAACCATGCCTGGTCGTCGGAGATCGTCACGATCAACAACGACACGCTCAAGAAGATCTCGCCGGCCAACCAGAAGATCATCCTAGACCTGGCCAAGAAGCTCGAGCCCGAGTTCTGGCAGTCGTCGCTGCAGGCGGACAAGGACAGCAATGCGCGCCTGATCGCTGGCGGCATGCAGCTGGTCATTCCGCCGCCGGCGATGACGGCTGAATTGCAGAAGAAGACGGCGCCGATGATCGCCGAGTTCTACAAGCGCGTTCCCGCGGCGGAGAAGCCGATCAAGGCCTACCTCGCCGAGATGAAGCGCGCGTGAGCGGCCACGGCCCCAATCCCAACGCCGGCGCGCCGCCCGTGCTGCGCGCCTTCCTCGACGGGATCGACGTTCTGGGCCGTCTCGACGGTTGGATGGGCGCTGCCTGCCTGGTGGCGCTCACCTGCCTGATGCTGGGGGAGGTCCTGGTCCGGGCTCTCTCGGACATCTTCCCCTGGGTGCCGGCCGACATTCCCGTCGCCTGGGAATACGGCTCCTACCTCATGGCGGCGGCCTTCACTTTCGGCGCCGCCATGACCTTGCGCGCCGGCGGCCATATCCGTGTCACGCTCGTCCTGGCGCGAATCGGACCGAAGGCGCGGCGATGGCTGGAAACGGTCCTCGCGGCGCTGGGCGTCGCCTTCTCCGGTTATCTTGCGGTGGCAATGGTGAACTTCACCTGGCGCAGCTTCGTGTCGGACCAGGTATCGATTTCCAGCGCGACGCCGCTGTGGATTCCGCAGGCGCTGGTGACCTTCGGGATCTGTCTGCTGGTCATGCAGTTCGTCGCGCGGTTCTTCCAGGCCCTGTTTGGCCTGCCGCTCGAAGACCTCAACATGCGCGCCGGTTCCGTCGCTGAGTAGTTTTTCGCGCGAGTTGAGATCTCATGCTTGAAGTCGTCCTCACCATGTTCGTCGTGCTGTTCGCCTTTCTGGCGGGCGGCCTGTGGATCGGCTGGACCCTGGCCGTCACCGGCACGATTCTGCTGGCCATCTTCCGCGACATTCCGCTCGACAAGCTGCTGGCCCAGTACACCTGGAACATCCTGACCACGCAGGAGTTGCTGGCCCTGCCGCTGTTCATCATCATGGGCGAGATCCTGTTCCGGACGCGGCTGTCCCAGACCCTGTTCCGCGGCCTGTCGCCGTGGGCGGCGATGCTGCCGGGCCGGCTGCTGCACGTGAACGTCATCGGCTGCACGATCTTCGCCGCCATCTCGGGTTCCTCGGCGGCGACGACCCAGGTCGTGGGCCGCATCTCGCTGACGGAACTGCTGAAGCGCGGCTATTCGAAGGATGTCGCCGTGGGCTCGCTGGCCGGCGCCGGCACCCTGGGCTTTCTGATCCCGCCGTCGAACATCATGATCATCTATGGCGTGCTGGGCGACGTCTCGATCGCCAAGCTGTTCACGGCGGGCTTCATCCCCGGGACCCTGCTCGCCGTCTGTTTCATGGGCTGGATCATGATCTGGACCGCGCTGAAGCCCGAGCTGGTGCCGGAGGCGGAGCGCAAGGTGCGCATCGCCACGGCGGCGGAGTTCCTGACGTCGATTCGCGAACTGGGACCGGCCGTGTTCCTGATCCTGTGCGTGCTGGGTTCGATGTATGGCGGCCTCGCGACGCCGTCGGAAGCTGCAGCCGTGGGCGTGCTGGGCGCGCTGATGGTGGCCGGGCTGCAGCGGGAACTTTCGTTGCCCGCGCTGAAGGCCATCGCCATCGGGTCGGTGCAGACCTGCGCCATGATCGCCCTGATCGTGCTGGGGGCGTCGATCCTGGGCAGCGCCGCGGCCTTCCTCGGCATTCCGGCGGCCGTCGCCGAGTTCGTGAGCAGCCTCGGACTTTCGTCGTTCATGCTGATCGTGGCCCTGATCGTCTTCTACCTGATCCTGGGCTGTTTCCTCGATGGTTTCAGCATGATCGTGATGACCCTGCCGATCGTCATGCCGATCGTGAAGGCCGCCGGCTTCGATCCGATCTGGTTCGGTGTCTTCCTGGTCCTGGTCGTGGAGATGGCACAGATCACGCCGCCTGTCGGCTTCAACCTGTTCGTGATCCAGGGGTTGACCGAGGACGGGCTGGGCTACATCGCCCGGGTGACCTTGCCGTTCCTCGCCATCATGGTGTTGTTCACCATGGCCCTCGCCGTGTTTCCCGACATTGCCCTCTGGCTTCCCCGCTATCTCAGCAGCTAGTCTGCGAGGAGGTAGCGAGGGGAGTTGAATGGAACCGCGACAGGTCAGGACGGCTGCCGACGCGCTGAAGATCGTCAAGCAGCGGGGGCTCACCCACGTGAAAGTGGGTGTCCACGACATCGACGGAATCCTGCGCGGCAAGTACATCCACGTCGACAAGTTCCGATCGGCGCTCGAGGGAGGCTTCGGCTTCTGCGACGTGGTGCTGGGCTGGGACATGAACGACCAGCTCTACGACAACGTCACCTACACGGGCTGGCATACGGGCTATCCCGACGCCAACGTCCGCATCCTGCCGGAGACCTGCCGCGAGATCGCGACGGAGCCCGGCAACCTGTTTTTCCTCTGCGAGTTCGTCGGCAAGGCGGAGGAGATCTGTCCGCGCGGCACCCTGCGCCGCGTGCTTGAGCGCGCGAAGGGCCTGGGGTTCGAGGTCAAGGTCGGATTCGAGTACGAGTTCTTCGTCTTTGCCGAGACGCCTGAATCGATCCGTGAGAAGGGCTATCGCAACCTGAAGCCGATCTCGCCGGGCTTCTTCGGCTATTCGGTCCTGCGCAACTCGGTCCTGTCCGACTGGTACCGCGACCTGCTCGCGATGTGCGAGGCGATGGACATGGGCATTGAGGGCCTGCATACCGAGACGGGCGCCGGCGTGCTGGAAGCGGCGTTGCGGGTCGACGACGCGCTGGCGGCCACCGACAAGGCCGCCCTGTTCAAGATCTTCACCAAGGTGCTGGCGCAGAAGCAGGGCTGGCTCGCCACCTTCATGGCCAAATGGTCGAAGGACTGGCCGGGCTGCGGCGGCCACATGCACATGTCGCTGTGGAAAGGCGGCAAGCCGGTCTTCTTCGACGAGAAGGCGCCGCATCGCATGAGCAAGACGATGCGCCAGTTCGTCGGCGGCCAGGCGGCGCTGATGCCCGAATTGCTGGGCATGGTCGCCTCGAACGTGAACTCCTATCGGCGGCTCATTCCGGGCTTCTGGGCGCCGACCGCCTCGACTTGGGGCGTCGAGAACCGCACCACCTCGCTGCGCGTGATCCCGGGTTCGGCCAAGTCGACGCGGGTCGAATATCGCGTCGCCGCTGCCGACGCCAATCCCTACCTGGCGATCGCTGCCGCCATCGGCTCGGGCCTGTGGGGCATCGAGAACGACATCGATCCCGGCGAGCCGGTCACAGGCAATTCGTACGAGAAGAAACATCCGGCCAAATCGCAGCTGCCGCGGACGCTCATGGAGGCGGCCGGCCGGCTGAAGGCCTCGAAGCCGGCGCGCGACCTCTTCGGCGCCGCCTTCGTCGATCACTATTCCGCGACACGCGAGTGGGAAGAGCGGGAGTTTCGCAAGGCCATCACGGACTGGGAGCTCGACCGCTACATGGAAATCATCTGATGTCGTCGCCGAAGGCCACGGTTCCATCCCACGCCCGCGTCGTCATCGTCGGCGGCGGCATCATGGGCTGCTCGACGGCCTATCATCTCGCCAAGCTGGGCTGGAAGGACATCGTGCTGCTGGAACAGGGGCGGTTGAGCGGCGGCACGACCTGGCATGCGGCGGGGCTGGTGGGCCAGTTGCGCAGCGTCCAGAACCTGACCCGGCTGATCCGCTACAGCACCGAGCTCTATTCGAAGCTCGAGGCGGAGACCGGTCTCGCCACCGGCTGGAAACAGTCGGGCTCGCTCATCGTGGCGCGCACCGAAGAGCGCATGACCCTGTTGCGCCGCTCGGCCGCCATGGCCAATGGGCAGGGCGTCGTGTGCGAGCCGCTGACTCCGCAACAGGCCGGCGACAAGTATCCAATCATGCGCACCGACGATCTCGTCGGCGCCGTATGGCTGCCGGGCGACGGCAAGGCCAACCCGGCCGACATCACGCAGTCGCTGGCCAAGGGCGCGCGCAACGGCGGCGTCCGCATCTTCGAGAAGGTGCGGGTCACGGCGATCGACACCGAGGAGGGGACGGGCGGCCCGCGGGTCACTGGCGTGCAGACGACCGAGGGCCCGATCAAGGCCGACATCGTCGTCAATTGTGCGGGCCAGTGGGCGCGCCAGCTCGGCCGCATGGTCGGCGTGACGGTGCCGCTCTATTCCTGCGAGCACATGTACATCGTCACCGAGAAGATGGAGAACGTGCCGCGCGACCTGCCGGTGATGCGCGATCCCGACGGCTATATCTATTTCAAGGAAGAGGTTGGCGGCTTGTTGATGGGCGGCTTCGAGCCGGAGGCCAAGCCCTGGAACAAGGACGTCATTCCCGACGATTTCGAGTTCGGCATGCTGCCGGACGATTGGGACCAGTTCCAGATCCTGATGGACAATGCGCTGATCCGCGTGCCGTCGCTGGAGAAGACCGGCATCAAGACCTTCATGAACGGCCCGGAAAGCTTCACGCCCGACATGAACTACATTCTGGGCGAGGCGCCGCAGCTGCGCGGGTTTTTTGTCGGCGCCGGTTTCAACTCGATGGGTATCGCGAGCTCGGGGGGGGCCGGCATGGCGTTGGCCGAATGGATCGTCGCCGGCGAGCCGACGATGGATCTCTGGCCGGTCGACATAAGGCGCTTCGCGGGCTTCCACGGCAACGATGCCTGGTTGCGCAGCCGCGTCGCCGAGACGCTGGGCCTGCATTACAAGATGCCGTGGCCGCAGCGCGAGCAGGAGAGCGGCCGGCCGTTCCGTCGCTCGCCGCTCTACGACCGACTGAAGGCGCGCGGCGCCTGGTTCGGCAACAAGATGGGCTGGGAGCGGCCCAACTGGTTCGCGGGCGAAGGCAAAACGCCCGAGATGCACTATGGCTGGGGCCGCGGCGCCCCCGGCGGCTGGTTCGATGCGGTCTCGGCCGAGCATCGCGCCACCCGCGAAGGCGTGACGCTCACCGACGAGACCTCGTTCGGCAAGCTGCTGGTGCAGGGCCGCGATGCCGAGGCCGTGCTGCAGCACCTTTGCGCCAACGACGTCGCCATACCTGTCGGCCACACCGTCTATACCGGCGTGCTGAACGAGCGCGGCACCTTCGAGAGCGACGTCACCGTCGCCCGGCTGGCCCGCGACAGGTTCATGGTCATCACCGGCTCGGCCCAGCCGATCCGCGACATGGATTGGCTCGGCCGGCACATGCCGGCCGATGCTCATGCCGTCCTGACCGACGTGACGTCGGGCTGGACCGTGCTCTCCGTCATGGGACCGAAGAGCCGCGCGCTGCTCCAGAAGGTGAGCCGGGCCGATCTGTCGAACGAAGGCTTTCCCTTCGCGACGATCCGCGAGATCGGCATCGGCTACGCCACCGTGCTGGCCTCACGCCGTACCTACATGGGCGAGCTGGGCTGGGAACTCTACGTGCCGGTGGAGTTCGCCGTCACCGTCTTCGAGACGCTGCACGAAGCGGGCGCTGAATTCGGCCTGCGCGATGCCGGCTACTACGCCATCGAGACGCTGCGGCTGGAGAAGGGATACCGTGCCTGGGGCCGTGAGCTGACGCCCGACGACACACCATTCCAGGCGGGTCTCGGCTGGGCGGTGAAGCTCGACAAGCCGGGCGGCTTCATCGGCCAGGAGGCGCTGCTCGAGGCCAAAGCAAAGCCACTCGCCCGACGCCTCGTCTCGGTCGTCCTCGAAGACCAGGAACCGCTGCTGTGGGGCGGCGAGGCTTTGCTACGGGACGGCAGGCCGGTCGGCGATCTCACCTCGGCGGGCTACGGGCATACGCTCGGCGCGTCGGTCGGGCTGGGCTATGTGAAGCGCAGCGACGGTCAGGCGATCGACCCGGCCTGGCTGGAGGGCGGCCGCTTCGAGGTCGATCTGGCCGGAACCAGGCTTGGCGCGCGGGTCTCGCTGCGCGCGCCCTACGATCCGACGGGAGCGCGGATCAAACTTTAAGAATTCAAACGGGGGAGTGGGGCATGCGTCTGTTGGTGGTTCTCGCGACGGCAGTGCTTGCACTGTCGGGGGTCGCACGGGCTCAGGAAGTCGTCGTCTATACGTCTTACGAACGCGAGGATCTTGCGCCTTACAAAGCGCGCGCCGAGAAGGACCTGCCGGGCATCACCATTCGCTGGGTTCATGATGCCAACGGCGTCCTGACAGCGCGTCTGTTGGCCGAGAAGGCCAATCCGCGCGCCGACGCTGTGTGGGGCGTCGCGGCCTCGAGCCTCGGCCAGCTGGCAGACGCCGACGTGCTGCTGCCCTACGCGCCGCCCGGCCTCGACAAGATTCCCGCCAAGTTCCGCGATCCCGCCAACCCGCCGCGCTGGTTCGGCAACTCCGCCTGGGTGGCTGCGATCGTGTTCAACGAAGCCGAGGGCAAGAAGCTCGGCATCCCCAAGCCCGAGACCTGGGCCGATCTCACCAAGCCCGTCTACAAGGGCAAGGTCGTGATGCCGCATCCGCTGTCGTCGGGCACGGGATTTCTCGACGTTTCCGCCTGGCTGCAGGCCTTCGGCGAAGCGGAGGGCTGGAAGTTCATGGACGGGCTGCACGAGAACATCTGGCGCTACACCCATTCGGGCTCGCAGCCTGCGACCCTGGCAGCGCGCGGCGAGGCGGTGGTCGGTATCGCCTTCGACATTCGCGCGGCCCGAGAACTGGCGCAGGGCGCACCGGTCGCCATCGTGTTTCCCGAGAAAGGGTTGGGCTGGGAGATGAACGCCTTTGCGGTCGTGAAGGGCGCACCGCATCTCGAGGCGGCGAAGAAGCTCGCCGACTGGGCGGCGTCGGATGCGGCGATGCAGATGTATGCCGAGACCCGCGCCGTCGCGGCACGGCCGGAATTCTCCAAGCCGGTCAAGAACCTACCGACCAACCTCGCGGACCTGCTGATGGTGAATGACTTCGCCTGGGCAGCGGCCAATCGCGAGCGCATCCTCGCCGAGTGGTCCAGGCGCTACGACAGCAAGGCTGATCCGAAGAAGAAGTAGAGGACGTTGCCCGGTCAGTGCGACGGGGCTGCCTGGCTGGCAGTTTCCGTCGAGGTCGTCTTGAGGCGCGTCTCGGCCAGTTCGCCGGCGGCTTCGAGGATGGGATAGGCGACCGTCGTCAGGTGGCCGTTGATGCGCTTCAGGTCGCGGATCACGTCCATGTGGATCGAGCTGGTCTCGATCGATTCCGGGCGACCTTCGCGCAGGCGGGCATAGTGGCTGTCGGCGGCGCGCGCCTCGGCCTCGCGCATCGCGGTCTTTTCCGCGACGAGGCGGCGGGCCAGGGTGATGTCACGGGTCGTGAAGACGTTCAGCGCCAGCCGTAGATTATCAAGTACCCGGGCGTGGAAGGCGCGCAGCTCGGCCGT
The DNA here is from genome assembly GCF_052439685.1 of Reyranella sp. Taxonomy (GTDB): domain Bacteria; phylum Pseudomonadota; class Alphaproteobacteria; order Reyranellales; family Reyranellaceae; genus Reyranella. Next base: position 7,240 of record NZ_JBQVQG010000030.1, on the reverse strand, counting down.
GCCCTCGGCGGAGAAGGCGTAGCGATTCTTGATCTTCTTGGCGGCCAGTTCCATCAGGTTCTTGTCGATGATGTCGCCGGCATGTTCGAGATTGGTGACGAACGTCAGGATCTCTACATAGCGCTTGCCGTCCTCTTCCCCCAGCTCCGTGCGCGAGGTCTGGATCAGGTAGAGCTTGATTGCCTCGTAGAGGCTGTCGACGGCATCGTCCGCCGCCTCGATCGACTTCATGGCGCGCGCGTCGTTCTTCTCGAACACGTCCATCGTCTGGCGCAGCATGTCGGAGACCTTGTCGCCAAGATTGAGCGTCTCGCGCATCGCGCAGCCCAGCGCCTCGGCCGGCGTGTCGAGCACGTTGGGGTCGAGGCTGCGCGGCTTGCCGGGGTCGTCGGTCTGCGGCCGGTCGGGCACCAGACGCCGGCACAGCGCGGCGATGGGATCGATCAACGGCAGGAAGACGATGGCGGCGACCACGCTGAACGCGGTGTGGAAATTGACCAGCAGCCGCCCGGGCGCCGGATCGACCATCATCAGCCACTGGTGGAACGGGCCGAGGAACGGCAGCAGCGCGATGCCGACGGCGACGCGCGTGATGAGATTGCCGAGCGGCAGGCGCCGCGCCTCGGTGTCGGTGGCGGCCTGGTCGAAATAGGGAGCGACCGCGCCGCCGATATTAGCGCCGATCACCATCGCCATGCCGAGCTTGGGATCGATGATGCCGGTCGAGGCGAAAGACATGACCAGCAGCACGGTCGAGAGGCTGGAATGGATGAACCAGGTGGCGGCGGCCGCCACGAGGACGGCCATCACATACTCGTTCTGCAGGCCTTCCAGCACCGCCACGAAGGCTGGTGCCGAGCGCAACGGCAGGGCCGCGGCCTCCAGCAGATGCAGCGACAGCAGCATCAGGCCGAGGCCGATGGCGACGCGGCCGAGATGGCGCGCCCTGTCCGAACTATTCGACAGGAAGGCGATGACGCCACCCGCGATCATCAGCGGCGAGATCCAGCCGAGCGGGAAGGACAGAATTTGCGCCGTCAGCGTCGTGCCGACATTGGCGCCCAGCATCACCGCCAGACCGATCGACAGCGAGATCAGGCCGCGACCGGCGAAGGAGGCGAGCAGCAGGGCGGTCGCGGTGCTGGACTGAAGCACGCCCGTCAGCACCACGCCGCCCGTGAAGGCCGTGAAGCGGTTGCGCGAGCAGGCGCCGATGGCACGCCGCAGGGTGGCGCCGAAGGCGCGCGTCAGGCCGGTTCGCACCATGCGCACGCCCCACAGCAGCAGGCAGACGCTACCGAGGACGTTCAGGATGGTGTCGATGCCTTGCATGATCGCGGAATCCTAAACCTCGTCCCATGACGATGAAAGTTTTTTGACTATTTTGTTACGGTCCCTGAGTCAGGACGCGAGCCGCGTCGCCTCGTCCATGAAGGCTCGAACGAGCGCAACCCGCCGACGCTCCTGCAGGCACACGGCATATTCCGCGACGGCAAGATCCTGATCGGCGATGGTGATGCGACGGAAGCGACGATCCTCGCCGAGTTCGCTCGCGAACACCGCACCGATGCCAAACCCGGCCGCAACCGCTTCGCGCACGCCTTCACGCGTCTGCACCTCGACGATCGACGCCGGCCTGATATCGGCCGCCGCCATCGCCTGTTCAAGCACTTCGCGTGTGATCGAGCCGCGTTCGCGCAGCACCAGCTCCTGGCCGGCCAGCGCCGAGAGGGGCGTGCGGCCGCGTCTGGCGAGGGCATGGCCGGCGGGCGCGAACAGGACCAGCCGGTCGGTCCGCAACCGAACGGCGTGCAGGCGCGGATCGGACAGGCTCTTGGCCATCACCGCGACATCGGCTTCGTGGCGCAGCAGGCGCTCCAGCACGACGGCCGAATTGTCGATCGAGAGGGCGAAGGTGAGGCCGCCGGCGCGTTCCCGCAGCGCGGCCATGATCGGCACGACATGGTGCGCAGAGTCGGCGGCGATGCGCAGATGGCCGCGGGTCAGGGCCTGCTCGCCCAACAGCAGGGCTTGCGCCTCGTCCTGGAGCGCGAACAGACGCGTCGTGACGCCGTGCAGCTGCCGACCCGTCTCGGTGGGAGTGACGCTGCGGCCGCGGCGGTCGAACAGGTGCACGCCATAGGCTTTCTCCAGTGCCGTGACCTGGCCCGAAAGGTTGGGCTGGCTGAGCCCGGAGGCGCGGGCGGCGGCGGAGAAGGAGCCGGCCTCGGCCACGAGGTGGAAGGCGCGCAGCTGGGTGGGTGTCATATATGGGAAACCGATAGTTAACATATGGATTATATACTGGACGGATAGAAACGGCGAGACGATCATCCGCGCCATGACCACCAAGCCTGCTGCTTCCGAAACCGGCGATCCGCTCCTGCTGACGCCCGGCCCGCTCACCACCTCGGCCAGCGTGAAGCAGGCCATGGTCCACGACTGGGGCTCGCGCGATCAGGGCTTCATCGCCATCAACAAGATGGTGCTGGAGAAGATCGTCGAACTGGCCGGCGCGCAGGGGACGCACGTCACCGTGCCGGTGCAGGGCTCCGGCACTTTCGCCGTCGAGGCGATGATCACCAGCTTCGTGCCCAAGACCGGCAAGCTCCTGGTCGTCATCAACGGCGCCTATGGGCAGCGGGCGAAGAAGATCGCCGAGATCGCCGGCCGTGCGGTCACGACTTACGAAACGCCGGAGGACACCCCTCCCGATCTCGCCAAACTGGAAGCGATGCTGGTAGCCGATCCGGACATCACCCACGTCTTCGCCGTCCATTGCGAGACCACCTCGGGCATCCTCAATCCGATCGCCGACCTCGCCGCGCTGGTGAAGAAGCAGGGCCGTCGCCTGCTGGTCGATTCGATGTCGGCCTTCGGCGCGATCGAGATCGACGCACGCAACGTCTACTATGATGCCCTCGCGGCCTCTTCCAACAAGTGTCTCGAAGGCGTGCCGGGTCTCGGCTTCGTCGTCTGCCGCACTTCGGCGCTGGCCGACTGCAAGGGCAACGCGACCACGCTGGTACTCGACCTGTTCGACCAGGCCGAAGGCTTCGCCAGGACCGGCCAGTATCGCTTCACGCCGCCCATCCACGTCATCGTTGCCTTGGGCAAGGCGATCGAGGAGCACGGCGAAGAGGGTGGCGTGGCGGGGCGCGGCAAGCGCTACCGCGAGAATGCCAGGGTGCTGATCGACGGCATGCGCGCCATGGGGTTCCAGACGCTGTTGCCGAACGAGCTGCAGGCGCCGGTCATCGTCACCTTCCACATGCCGACCGATCCCAAGTTCGTCTTCCAGAGTTTCTATGACGGGCTCAAGGACCGTGGCTACGTGATCTATCCGGGCAAGCTCACGGTGGCGGAGTCGTTCCGCATGGGCTGCATCGGCCGGCTCTATCCCGACCACATGCGCGGCGCCCTGGCGGCGGTCCGCGAGGTACTGGACGAGATGCGGGTCACCAACGGCGGCCCGGCACTGGCCGCAGAGTAGGGAACAGGACATGGCACCCGACAGCATGAACGTCAGCGGCGGCGACATCTCCGTGAACGGCCGCACTTACCGTTTGCCCACGCAGCCCGTCGTCGTGGTCTGCGTCGACGGTTCGGAGCCCGGCTATATCGAGCGCGCCGTCGAGGCGGGCCAGGCGCCGTGGTTTGCCAAGATCCTGAAGGACGGCACCAACCTGATCGGCGAGTGCGTGGTGCCGAGCTTCACCAACCCCAACAATCTCTCGATCGTCACTGGCCGTCCCCCAGCGGTCCACGGCATCTGCGGCAACTACTTCCTCGATCCCGAGACGGGCAAGGAAGTGATGATGAACGATCCGAAGTTCCTGCGGGTCGAGACGCTGTTTCCGGCCTTCCAGCGCGCCGGCTGCCGCATCGCCGTCGTCACCGCCAAGGACAAGCTGCGCGGCCTGCTGGGCAAGGGGCTCGAATTGGGCGCCGGTAAGGCCTGCTCCTTCTCGTCGGAGAAGTCCGACAAGGCGACGCTTGCCGACAACGGCATCGACGGTGTGAACGAGCTGGTCGGCATGGCCGTGCCGGACGTCTACAGCGCGGGCCTCTCGGAGTTCGTGTTCGCCGCCGGCGTCAAGCTGATGGAGCGCGATCGGCCGCAGATCATGTATCTGTCGACGACCGACTACATCCAGCACAAGCACGCGCCCGGCACGCCGGTCGCCAACGCCTTTTACGCCATGATGGACGGGTACCTGGCCAAGCTCGACGCCATGGGCTGCACCATCGTCGTCACGGCCGACCATGGCATGAACGCCAAGTTCGGCAGCGACGGCCAGCCGGACGTGATCTATCTGCAGGATCTGTTCGACGGCTGGGTGGGCAAGGACAATGCCCGCGTCATCCTGCCGATCACCGATCCCTATGTCGTGCATCACGGTGCGCTGGGCTCGTTCGCGGTGGTCTATTGCACCAATCCGACGGAGTGGGCCGCCAAGCTGAAAGCCATGCCGGGCATCGAGGCGGCGCTCACCAGGGAAGAGGCGGCCGCGACATTCGAGTTACCTGCCGATCGTCTGGGCGATCTCATCGTGGTTTCGACCAAGCACAAGGTATTGGGCACCTCGGCCTCGCGGCACGATCTTTCGGGGCTTACCGAGCCGCTGCGCAGCCATGGCGGCACTTCAGAGCAGCGGGTGCCGCTGCTGTGCAACCGCAAGCTCGCGAATGCCGATACGGGGGCGCATCGCTGGCGCAACTTCGACGCCTTCGATCTCGCCCTCAACCTCGTCGCCTGAGAGACCGCCCAGATGGATACGATCACCCGCACGGGTTCCGACGTTCGCCATGAGTATCTCCGCATCGCCGGCAGGAAGGTCGAGACCAAGGCGCGCCTCGAAGTGCGCTTCCCCTGGGACAACCGCCTGGTCGGTACCGTGCCGCGCGCCACGCCTGAGCTGGTCGCCGAAGCCTTCCAGATCGCCCACGATTACAAACCGAAGCTCACACGGTATCAGCGCCAGCAGATCCTGCTCAAGACGGCCGATCTGCTCGTTTCCCGCAAGGAGGAGCTGTCGCGCCTGATCACCCTCGAGTCGGGCCTCTGCCTGAAGGATTCGCTCTACGAGGTCGGCCGCGCCTATGACGTCTTCACCTTCGCCGGCCAGCTCTGCATGCTGGACGACGGCCAGACCTTCTCCTGCGATCTCACCCCGCACGGCAAGTCGCGCAAGATCTTCACCCTCCGCCAGCCGTTGAACGCCATCTCGGCGATCACGCCGTTCAACCATCCGCTCAACATGGTGGCGCACAAGCTGGCGCCGGCCTTCGCGACCAACAACTGCGTGGTGTTGAAGCCGACCGAGTTGACGCCGCTCACCGCGCTGTTCCTCGCCGACACGCTCTACGAGGCGGGCCTGCCGCCGGAGATGCTGTCGGTCATCACGGGGAACCCGTCCGACATCGGCGATGCGATGATCGTCGACCCGCGCGCCGACCTCGTGACCTTTACGGGCTCGGTCCGGGTCGGCAAGTATATCGCCGAGAAGGCCGGCTACAAGCGCATCGTCCTCGAACTCGGCGGCAACGATCCGCTGATCGTCATGGAGGATGCTGACCTCGACAAGGCGGCCGAGCTGGCGGTGGCCGGCGCCACCAAGAATTCAGGCCAGCGCTGCACTGCCGTGAAGCGCATCCTGGTCGTCGACAAGGTGGCCGATGCCTTCGTGGAGCGCGTGCTGGCCAAGGCGAAGAAGCTCAAGGCCGGCGATCCGCTCGATCCCGAGACCGATGTCGGTACCGTGATTCACGAGCGTGCCGCGACGCTGTTCCAGAATCGGGTGAGCGAAGCCGTCGCGAAGCACGGCGCCAAGCTGCTGCACGGCAACGACCGCCAGGGCGCACTCTTCCCGCCGACCGTGGTCGATCATGTCGACCCGCAGGCCGAACTGGTGCGCGAGGAGACCTTCGGTCCGGCCATCCCGATCATCCGCGTGAAGGACATCGCCCACGCCATCCAGGTCTCCAACGGCACGGCCTATGGCCTGTCGTCGGGCGTTTGCACCGACCGTCTCGACTACATCACGAAGTTCGTCGATGAGCTGCAGGTCGGCACGGTGAACGTCTGGGAAGTGCCGGGCTACCGCATCGAGATGTCGCCGTTCGGCGGCATCAAGGATTCGGGCCTCGGCTACAAGGAAGGCGTGCTCGAGGCGATGAAGAGCTTCACCAACGTGAAGACCTGGTCGCTGCCCTGGCCGGGCTAGCGACCGCCGTCACGGCGGCGTCACGTCTGCTTTCGCCCAGCTCTTGTCGGGATTGTAGACGTTGATGGCGGCAGCCTTGGTCGCGGTATCCGGTCCGAGATCCTGCTCGTAGACGACGCCGTCCTGGTTGACCATGAAGGTCATCACGCCGGTATCGTCGTAGCGGACCGGCCAGGCGAGGATGGCGAAGCCGCCGATCATCCGGCCTTTCACGAGATAATCGTACGCGCCGCCCGGCGCATCGGGGCCCTGAGAATAGAGCAGGCGGAAGCGGTAGCCGTAATAGCCGTCTTCGGTGCCGCCCTGGCCCTGGGCCTGGGCCGTCGCGAGGGCAGGGCCGATGGGACTCTCCGGCTCGCCGGGGGCGGCATCCCAGTACAGCCCGTCCTTCCTGCCCGGTGAGCTGAGCAGCCGCCGCGCATAGACCGGCGCGCCGACTTTCATGGGATCGAGGGCCGCGTATTCATGCTGGGCATCGACCAACGCCAGCAGGCTCTGGATGACCGAAAGCTCGTTGCGTCCGATCTGCCGGGCGGTGATTTCCTTGCGGCCGGCTTCGACGTCGAAGCGCCACTGATCGCCATCCTTTACGAGCGGGATCGGAGCGGTCCAGCCCGTCGTGCCCACCTCGATTGTCGCCTTGTTGCCGTCGACCACAACCTTGTGGCTGGCATCCCAGGCCTGGAGAAACTTCTCGCGCGTGCGTTCCTCGTCCTCGGGCCGGCCGAGGACGAAGTCGCGCCAGCCGGCGCCCAGCGCGGCGCTGACCGCCTTGTCGTCGTCACGCCGGACTGCTTCGGTGAGTGCATCGGCAGCCGCCTCGGGTGTCGCGAAGCCCTGCGGTCTGGCCGTCTGCGCCCATCCGATCGTCGACAGTCCGGCTGCGAAACCGCTGGCCAGGAGGAGGGCGAAGATCGCCCTCTTGAGCAGTGAAGCGTTCATCGCCGTCCTCCTCCGTGGGCACCGCCGCCGACGTGGCCACCGCCGCCACCGCCGCGCGCAGCGCCTCCCCC
>NZ_JBQVQG010000029.1:0-63126 GCF_052439685.1 Reyranella sp. | reverse complement strand
TCACGCTAAACGCCGTCGTCAGAGATGGCACTCAATGGCAGCAGCCGCGACCCACCTGAAAACAAGACGGTTGCTCCACTTCGCGCCTTCGGCGCTTCGGTCGAGACGACGGGAAGTTCGGCATTCCGCGGCGGAGCCTGCCCCGAGGGCTTCAGAGGGGGCGCTACGGTTCGGGCGGGGTAACCCCCGCCCTGAGACGACGGAAGGGGTCCGGGCCGGTCTGAGTCTGCGGAACCGGTTGATTCTCCCCTGTCCGGAAAGTCACTAGAGTGGCCGCATGACCCCAGGCACCTCCTTCGCACGCTTCCCCCTCCCCGCCGGCAGCGCCGACTGCCACGTCCATGTCTACGGGCCCTACGACCGCTTCCCCGCCGTCTCCGGCGGCAAGTTCTCGCCGCTGCAGGCGACGCCGGTCGAGGCGCTGCTGGCGCTGTGGGACGGGATGGGCATCGCGCGCGGCGTGATCGTCCATGCGCTGGCGGCCGGGGCCGAGAACGAGGTGACGCTCGACGCGCTGCGGCGCCATCGCGACCGTCTGCGCGGCGTGGCGATCCTGAAGCCCGAGGTGAGCGAGCGCCGGCTCGACGAGCTGAGCGAGGCGGGCTTCAAGGGCGTGCGCATCAACCTGCTGCGCCAGGACGGCAAGCCGGTCTCCTCGGGCGGCATGAGCCTCGACGACCTTGTGGCGCTGGCGCCGCGCCTCGGCGCGCGCGGCTGGCATGTGCAGCTCTGGGTCGAGACCGGCGACCTGATGGAGCTGGCGCCGACCTTGGAGGCGATGCCGTTCGACTTCGTGATCGACCATATGGGCCGCACCATGGCCGACAAGGGCGTCGACTATGCCGGCTTCCGCTGGTTCTGCGAGCGGCTGAAGAGCGGCCGCTATTGGTGCAAGCTTTCGGGCGCCGACCGCAACACCCGCCAGGGCGCCGGGCCGGGTGCCGCCTACGACGACACGGCGCCGTTCATGCAGGCGCTGGTCGCCGCCAATCCCGACCGGCTGGTCTGGGGCAGCGACTGGCCGCATGTCGGCCACGCCGCCGAGGCGATCCCGCAGGAGGCGGACCTGCTGCGGCACTTCTTCCGCTGCGTCCCCGACGCGGCCGTGCGCGAGAAGATCCTCGTCGACAATCCGAAGGTTCTCTACGGGTTCTGAAGCTCGCCGCCCGCCAGCACCACGATCTCGCCCTCGGCGAGCGGGCGCCAGGGGCCGGCGGTGACGGGGACGCTGGCCAGCAGCGACAATTCCTGGGCGCCGTCGGCGGGATGCAGTGCCACGCCGGCTTCCGCTTCGTGGGCGGCGTGGGTGCCATGCTCGGCGCGATGGCGATGGCGGAACCACAGGCCCGGGCCCATCGTGCCGTCGGCCTGGCGGCGGCGATGGGCATGGCCGAACACGAACTCGCCGTCGCTGTAGAGGAAGTTGAAGGTGCCGAGCGGGCGCATCGCGGCGGCGAAGGCGGCGATCGTTTCGAGCCGCGCCCCGAGCGGCGGGACATCGTCCCGCCACAGCGGCGCCAGGCGTTCCAGCAGCAGGCAGAAGGCGCTCTCGGAATCGGTCTGGCCGACGGGGTGGAAGCGGTGCGCCGGATAGGCGGCGCGGGCCACGACCTCCTTCAGGTCACCATTGTGGGCGAACAGATGCGTGCGCCCGCCCAGCTCGCTCACGAAGGGCTGGGTGTTGGACAGGCTGTTGCCGCCCTGGGTCGCGCGGCGGATGTGCGAGACCAGCTGGCGCGTCGGCAGCGTGTGGCGCTCGATGAAGTCGAGCCACTGGCTGTGGCCGGCGGGCTCGGGCTCCTTGTAGAGCCGGACCTCGTTGCCCTCATGGAACGCCACGCCCCAGCCATCGACGTTGCCGGTGGCCGGCGCGCCATGGCCCGCGAACTTGCGCAACGAGAAGCTGGCCCGCATCGGCTTGCGGGCGGACAGGCAGAAGAGTTCGCACATGAATGAAGAGGACACTGTTTTTCAAATTCTGTCATCCTGAGCGCAGCGAAGGATCTTTACCGGAAAGGCGTCACGTGACTCACCACGACAACTGGGGCTGGCGGGCCCGCATCGGGCTGTTCATCGTCGGCAACGAGGCGGTGCCGGAGGCCGAATGGTGGGCGATGGCGCCGCCGGGCGTGTCGGTCCATGCCGCGCGGGTCACGGCGTCGACGCCGTGGGCCAAGTGGCGCGAGGACCGCAGCGGCGTCGATCTCGCCGACGATCTGGCGCGCGGCGCCAAGCAGTTCTCGGCCATGAAGCTGCAGGCCGTCGTGTTCGCCCACACGTCGAGCAGCGTCGTGGGCGGCAAGGGCTGGGACGAGGCCACCGTGGCGGCGCTGTCTTCGGTCGTGTCGAGCGGCATCGCGGGCACCGAGGCGAAGGTCACGACCAACGGGCTCGATACGCTGGCGGCGTTGCGACACTCGGGCGTGAAGCGGCCGTTCCTCGTCCTGCCGCCGTGGTTCGCCGACGGCGCGGTGGCGGCGGCGCTCCGTTACTACGGCGATCACGGACTCGCGCCGGTCGGTCACCTGCGCCTCGATCCCGGCCGCAAATGGCGGGACGTGCCGCCGCAGGATCTCTATCCACAGGGCATGGGCTTCGAGCAGGAGATCGAGCCGCTCTACGCCCAGATCCGCCGGGCCTGCCCGCCCGAGGCCGACGGCGTGCTGATCGGCGGCACGGGGTTTCGCTGCGTCGGCATCATCGAACCCCTCGAAACCGACCTCGGCCGTCCGGTGATCACCGCCAACCAGGCGAGCCTGTGGCACTGCCTGCGCATGACGGGGATCCACACGCCGGTCGAAGGCTACGGCGCGCTGTTGAGGTCTTAGCGGACCGGCGTGCGTCCACGCACCAACCTCGTCCTGAGGAGGCTGCGCAGCAGCCGTCTCGAAGGATCGGCAACAGGCGCGGTGCTCGTGCCCACCCTTCGAGACGCGGCCTTGCGGCCGTTCCTCAGGCTGAGGTTATTGGTGAGGCTGGCAGCCGCTCAAGTCGCCAGCAGGTTCAACTTCTTCAGCAGCACCCGCTCCTGCTCCATCGTCTTTGCCATCTGCGCCTGATAGGCGGGGCCGTCGAGCAGCAGCAGCGGCTGGTCCATGTTGTCGAGGAACTCGAGATGCCTGGGCTCGCCCGCCGCCTCGCGGAAGGCATCGGCGAGGACCTTGACCACGGCGGGGTCCATGCCCTTCGGGCCAATGAGACCGCCGGGACTGTCGACGGCGATTTCGAGGCCGAGTTCCTTGACCGTCGGCACCTCGGGGAAGCGCTTGGCGCGGTTGGCGGTGAAGACCGCGAGCAGGCGCAGCTTGCCGGCCATCACCAGCGGCGCCCAGCCTGAGGACTCCGAGGCGAAGTCGATCTCGCCGCCCATCAGCGCGCGCAGCGTGTCGGCGGTGCCGCGATAGGGCGCATGCGTCCAGCTGAGGCCCTGCTTCAGGCCGAGGCTCTCCATCGCCAGATGCTGGGTCGAGCCGGCACCGAGCGTTCCCCAGTTCAGCTTGCCGGGATGGGCCTTCGCATAGGCCAGCAGCTCGGGCAGCGTCTTCCACGGCGCGTCGGAGCGCACGACCACGCCCATGACGAAGCCGGTGATCTGCAGGATGTAGGTCAGGTCCTTGATCGGGTCGTATTTCAGCGAGGCGTTCAGCATCGGCTGGCGCAGCACGCTCATGTGCATCTGGCTGATCGTGTAGCCGTCGGGCTTGGCATCCTGCAGCGCCAGCGCGCCCAGCACGCCGGCGGCACCGCCCTTGTTGTCGACGATGACCGGCTGGCCCAGCTTCTTCGCCGCCGACTCGGCCAGGATGCGGAAGCCGGCATCGGCGGGACCGCCGGCGGCCCACGGGATGATGAGGCGGATCGGCTTGTCGGGAAACTTCGCCTGCGCGCGCGACGGTGCGGCGGCCAGCGGCAGCAGCGCGGCGCCCGCGAGGGCGGCCCTTCGTGTCAGGCTGGTCATGATGGTCTTTCCTTCCCTACCCCAATAACAGGCTAACCGAGCAAACACTGGGCCGCACAAACAAATCGGCCGGCTTGGGGGCCGGCCGATTCCGCATTTCAAAAGACGGGTCGCGATCAGGTCTGCTGGATCGCCGAAAGGATCCAGTTGCCGCCGCGGCTGCGCAGGAAGGTCCAGACTTCGGTGGCCTCGGTGCGGACGTTGGCATTGCCCTCGACGATGCGGCCGTCGGCGACGGTGCGCGTGACGTCGATCATGCTGAAACGCATGGCCACCGTCGCGTATTCCATCGCGCCTTCGCTCCAGGCCTCGGACAGGTCGCCCTGCTCCAGCTTGACCGCGTCGACCTTGTTCTCGACGCCGCGGCTGGCATTGGCCGCCAGCTCCTCGCTGAAGTAGCCGAGCATCTCGGGCGTCACCAGGCTGCGCAGCTTGGCGAGGTCGCCGGCGCTGTAGGCCGCCTGCACGTTGGTCAGCAGCGACTCGAACGCGTTGTAGTCGGCTTCACCGATGGCGAGCTGCTGCGTTGCGGAAGCAGCCGACGCTGCGCCCGAACCCGCACCACCCAGCATGCCGCCCATCAGGCCGTTGCGGGCCATCGAGTCGGGCGCCGGGCGCGGCGACAGCGGATTGCCACCGGCGCCGCCGGCGCCTGCGCCGGCAAAGGCCGCTGCGGGCGCGCCGTTGCGCGACTTCCACCAGCGGACGCCGAAGTAGACGATGCCGGCGATCAGGCCGAGCTGGAGCAGGAAGCCCAGCATGCCGGCCATGCTGCCGAGGCCGGCGCCGAAACCGCCGCCCATCAGCATGCCGAACAGGCCGGCGCCCAGCATGCCGCCCATCAGGCCGGTCAGGAACGGGTTGCGCTGCATGAAGCCGGGCTTGGCGCCGGCGGCGGCCGCGCCGGCCGGATTGGCCGACGGGCTCTGCTGCTGCGGCGTGGTGCTGCGCTCGACCGGCTTCGAGGTCGGCGCGGTCTGCGTCGGGGCCGGCGCCTGGCCGGACTTGCTGCCGCGGCTGCCCGCGCCGCCGCCACCACCCGCCCGCGCATCGGCCGGCGACGGGGCCAGCGACGGCACCGCAATGATCAGAGCCGCGAGGATCGCGAGCCAACGAAACTTGGTCATTTGGACATCCCTGTAGCACCGGGTTCATCCCGGCCTGTTTTGCACACGATATGTTAGGGCTCTTTGCGTGCAGTTCAAGGGCAACCGGGCCCGCGAAAGCGTCGTTTGACGAAGTATGAATATCCGCCTCATCGCCTTTGCCCTCGCCTTCTGGCCCGGCCTCGCCGCCGCCGAGGGCTGTCTCGATCAGGTGCGCGAGCTGGCCGCGACCCACAACATCGCCACCGACCCGCCCACGGCCTCGCCCGACAAGGCGTCGGGCGTCACCTCGCGCGAACTCGGCCGGTCGGGTGGCGTGATCGAGCCGCCCGCCACCTCGGACCGTTCCGTCATCGCCCCGCCCGCCACGACCGGGAGCCGCATGCCCACGATGCCGGACGTGACGCCGAAACCGGGCACCCCGCCGCCCCAGCAGGCTGCCCCAAACGCAGCCATGAAGGACAGGGCGGCCGACCGGACGGCGCTACAGGCGCTTCTGGTCGCGGCGCGCGCCGAAGCCGAGCGTGGCCAGGAGGCCAATTGCGTCGACACGCTGAAAAAGGCCCGGGAACTCCTCGAGCGCTCGAAATAGCGAGGCGATCCAGCTCACATCCTCGAGATCGATCGGCCCCAGCAGGACGAAAAGACCGATCGAGGCGACCACGACGGTTGCCGCCATCGCGACGCGCCGCGCGACGGGCGGGCGCCGAACGGGCTGCACGCGGTAGAGCGTGCGCCCGCCGCGCAGTTCGACCCTCTGGGCGACGCGCGGCCGGCGGCGCAGCTCCGGTTCGCGCGGCAAGGCGATCTGTCGGACCGAAAGCGCATCGGGCGAGCTTTTCTTCAGCCGGTCGTCGACATCCAGCTTCGGTGCGGTCGCCAGCGCCGCCAGGGGATCACGAATACGGACCTGTTCTTCGCCTCTCCAGGCGTCAGGCAACACGCGCCCCAGCCGAACCAGCGTGAACGCCAGCCAGGCGGTCGCCAGCGGCAGGCCCATCCGGAACGCAATGTGCGTCTCCGCCGTGTTCCACGCCCACACGCTCATCGAGGCGCCGGCCACGGCCATGACGAGGCCCGCGGCGAGGACGGCGACGGCGGTCAGACGGAAAAGCAGACGCGACGACATGGTGATCACGTAAACCGGTGTCGCTTCACGGCGTCAACAGCGACAGGATCGCCGCGTAGTGGATAGAAGCCGCGATGAGCACCGAGGCATGCCACAACGCCTGCTGATACGGCAGCCGGCTCGACAGATGGAAGATCGTGCCCAGCGAATAGACCACGCCGCCTGCAAGAAGCAGGGTCAGGGTCTCCCGCTCCACCGAAGCCAGCAACTCGTCGATTGCGAACAGGCCGATCCAGCCCATCAGCAGATAGAGCAGCACCGAGATCTGCTCGATGCGCCGCGGCTGCAGGAACTTCGCGGCGATGCCAAGCGCCGCCGCCGCCCACATCACCGCCGTGAGCCCGCTCGACCAGGGTTCGCGCAGCTTCAGCAGGGTGAGCGGTGTGTAGGTCCCGGCGATCATGACGAAGATCGCGGCATGATCGAGCCTGCGCAGCCACTCGCGCCGCGGACTGGCGAGGCGCAGATTATAGGCTGCCGAGCAACCGAGCATCGCCAGCAGCCCCACGACATAGACGAGGATCGGCAAGATCTGTCCCGGCTGTGGCGCGCGCGCAGCGACGATCAGGATCGCGATTGCACCGACGACTCCCAGGACGAGGCCAAGCGCATGGATCGCTGCATCGGCGCGCAGGTAACGGTCGAACTTCGGATCAGCCATGCGGGTCACGATGCGGACACCGGCCCTCTCGCGCAACCCGCGCGACGACGCGCCCGTTATCATGGGCCCGGACAAGGAGAAAGAAGTGAAGTCTGTCGTCGCCGGCCTCGCCATGGGCCTCGGACTTGCCACCTCCTCGATCGCCTTCGCGGCGGCGCCCTGGGACGGGATCTATGTCTATGAGCAGGCACTGGGACCCGGTGCCGGCGGTACGCACAACTTCGTGACCCACACGCTCACCATCGACGGACCCGAAGGCTGCCGTCTGGTGGCTCAGGGCTTCCAGACCGACGAGACCATCCGCTGCAAGGCAATGCCGGACGGCGATCGCCTGCTTGTCTCCTTCGTGAGCTTCGGCAACGGCAAGGTCGAGAACAAGTACGGCGTGAAACTCTACAGTCCCGGCCAACCGCTGTTCGCGATTTCGCAGGCGCCGAACGGTTTCGTCACCACGTGGCAGGGCTATTCCAAGGCGGCCGGCGACGGCGCCTCCAGCACCGCCTTCAAGAAGGTGGGACGCTAACAGGGCAGCGGATAGAGTGGCTCCAACCGAAACGGAGGAGACACGAGACATGTCCGACATCGCCTATACGCCGATCCTGCCCGAAGGCTGGCCACGCCCCCGCGGCTTCTCCCATGCCGTCGTCGCCACCGGCGCGCGCAGCGTCCGCATCGCCGGCCAGATCGGACGCGAGCCGGCGCAAGCGCACATTCCCGCCGACGCCGATGCCGGCATGCAATGGCACATTGCCCTCTCCAATCTCGTCACCGTGCTCAAGGCCGCAGGCGGCCAGCCGCAGCATCTCGTGGCGTTGCGCGCGTACGTGACCGACATCGCCGAATTCAACGCCGCCGGCGCAGCGGTCGGCGCCGCCTGGGGCACCACGCTCGGCCGCCACTTCCCGGCGATGACGCTGGTGCAGGTGTCGGCTCTGATCGATCCCAACGCCAAGGTGGAGATCGAGGGCGAAGCGATCCTGCCCTAAGGGCTGCGGCCTCCGGTGCCGGAGCCACCCACGCTGATGGTGCCGCTGCCCGAGCCCGGATTGGTGCCGGTTCCGCCGCCCCCGGTCTGGGAGCCGGTGGAACCGCCGGACGGGCTGGGCGCGCCGCCGATCGGACGCGAGGCGTTGTTGATCGTGATGGCCTGCGTCGCGACGAGTTGCAGATAGGCGAGCCACGGCGCCAGCTTCGACGAGGGATCGGCGTAGGGCAGTGCCTGGGCGTTGAGCGTCTTCAGCACCGACTCGATCAGCACCTTGTCGCCCGGGCCGATGACGTTGCCGGTCGTCTGGGTCTGCTCGAACAGCGCCAGATAGGCCTGCAGCGTATTGGGCGGCAGGATCACCGGTTCGAGCGGCGCGGCGCCCCCGGCCGGCACGAAAATCTGCGAGCCGTAGCGCACCGCGCGCTGCGTGCCTGCGGCGTTCGACACGGTCATGCGGTCGCCGAACAGGAAGGTCGCGGTGGTCGAGCCATCGGCCCCCACGGTCACGGTCGCGATGCCGCCGCGCACGCCGATATGGGCGCTTGGCGTACGGATGATGACGTCGCCCTTCTTGCTGATCGCGCCGCCGACGAAACGCAAGGCTCCCTTGGTCGCGTTGACCACCAGCTCGCCGACGTTGCGGTTGGCATCGAAGACGAACTTGTCGATCACGAGTTCGCTGTTTGCGCCGACCGTCAGGCCGGAGCCGTCGAGGAAGACGAGGTGCGCGCGATCTGCCGATCCCGTGACCACGCGCTCGTTGCCGAACACGTCGATGCCGACGCGGAGGGTTCGGGTGGGCAGCGAGGGTGGCGTACCCCGCGGGTCGCCGCTCGCCGCCGAGGTGACGCCCACCTGCTGCGCCGGGGCCACCGACGGGAGCGCCAGAGGGAACACGACCGACAGAAAGATCGCGCATGATTTCCGCAAGGTCATCGTAACGCTCCCTCAGAACCGCCAGCCGAGGCCCAGAAGGCTGCTGAACGAATTGAAGCTGTAGTTGTTGATTGAGGCGGAACGTTGAAAATAGGTGGTCTGGGCCACCACGGTCAGGCGATCGTCGAGCGGGACCGACAGCAGCAACCCCAGATTGACGTCGGTCTGGGTTCGCACCGTGCCCGGCTGGATGAACGGGTCGGGCTGGTCGTAGGTCGCGAACGCCAGTGCGGCATTGCCGGCGAGAGTCCACTTGCGGCCGTTGATGCCGGCGGGATCCTCGAAGCGCCAGGTCAGCGCCCCGCCAAATCCCGCTTCGCCGTAGCTCTGGAAACCGGTCATCGCGATGTAGCGCGTATAGTTGCCGCCCAAAGAGGCTTCCACGCTGTGCGTCAGGTCGGCACGGATGTTCGCGGCCACCGTGGCATTGTTGCCCGAGTTCTGGGAATTGAAGGGCACGGCGGCGTTGTCGACGAAGTCCCGCCGCTGGCCCAGGACGACGGCACCCGCCCTCACCTTGTCGGCCAGCGGGACGGAGGCTTCCAGCCCGGCGCCCCACGCCCAGTAGGTCGGCAGGTTACCCACCGTGATGTAGCGGCCGCTGACGAAGGGCTTGAGTTGCACGCCACTCAGGGGACCGTCGATCAGCTCCATGCGAGGACCGACGCCGAGGTCGATCAGCATCACGTCGGCATTGGTCACCTGGAACTGCTTGGCCGTGTAGAACGAGAAATCGGTCTCGAGGGTGCCGCTGTCCTGACGCCCGAAATCGTAGCGGTGACTGAGCGACGCGGCACCGACGAAGGCGAAGTCACCCTGACGCTGGAAGGTGGGGTTGGGCACGACCGTCGCGCCGTAGGATTGCAATGTGCCGGTAGGAAGGCTGGCCGGATTGTCGGAATAGCGGATGCCCGCCACGAACTCGCCCGTCAGCCGCGACGTGCCCCAGCGCCTGTCGATGTCGCGGATGAACTCCGACGAGCGCTCGGCGACTTCCTTGCTTGTCTTCCCCGAAGCGCGCGCCTGCTCGAAATAGGTCCGCGCCGCATCGTAGGACTTGAGCTTGTAGTAGAGGACGCCCAACTCGAACTTCACCCGCGGCTGGTCGGCATCGAGGACCAGAAAGCGCTCGTAGGCGGTGATCGCGCCCTCGTAATCCTCGGCCGCGGCAGCGGCCTGCGCATACTTCAGCAGGACTTCCGCATTGTCGGGCTGGCGCAGCGTCTCCTCGAAGGCCACGCGGTAGGAGGCACGCTTCGCGTCGGTAACCTGCGCAAATGACGGAGACGAGATGGCAAGCGTCGCCAACAGGAACGACGCAAATGCAGGGCGGCGCGTCGACAATGGCGATACTCCCCGAACTGTCCCTCTTCCCCATTGCATTGTGGACGGCAGAATGGTCCACGGAAAGCCCGCAAGGCGCTGTTTGTGCGGGACGAACGCCCAGACCGCGCTACTTCACGCCGCCGGCCGACAGGCCCTGCACGATCTCCTTCTGGATGATGATCGTCAGCACGATGACCGGCAGCATCACAATGATGGCCGCCGCGGCCAGCGGTCCCCAGGCGAAGCTTTCGAAGGTCAGCATGTTGTAGACCGCGACCGGCATCGTGCGCGTGGTCCGGCCGGCAAAGACCGCGCCAAAGATGAAATTGTTCCACGAGGAGATGAAGGCCAGGATCGCGCCGACCACGATTCCTGGCCTCGCCAGCGGCAGCGCGACGTAGCGGAAGGCCTGCCACAGCGTGGCCCCATCGATGCGGGCCGCCTCCTCGAGCTCGTGCGGCTGCGTTTCGAAGAAGCCGATCATGATCCAGACCACGATCGGCAGGGTGATCACCATGTGGGTGAGCGCGATCGGCCAGATCGTGCCGATCAGGCCCAGCACCTGGAACAGCGTGAAGAGCGGGATCAGGTAGGACAGGCCCGGCGTCATGCGGCTGAGCAGCAACACCGCCGCCATCTTGTGCGCGCGTGCCTTGGCGATGCCGTAGCCCGCCGGCACGCCCAGCAGCAGGGCGACCAGGGTCGCCGAGCCCGTGACCTGCACCGAGTTCCAGAAGTAGAGGAACATCGGGCTTTCCTCGAACACCTTGGCGAAGTTCTCGAGGGTCGGTTCGGTCGGCCAGAAGACCGGCGGCCAGGCCGTGTTGTCGATGTCGTATTTGAGCGACAGCGACAGCATCCAGAAGAACACGAAGAGGCACGGCGCCAGCAGCACCGCGACCGAGACCGCGAGCGCCGCCTTGTCGACCGCCCTACGGATCCTGCGCTTGGTGTGGAGGGAAATGGCCATCGTCAGTTCCATTTGGCCTTCTGGCGCGCCCACAGCAGCACCAGGGAGAGGGCGACGATGATGGCGAAGAACACCACGACGACGGCGGATGCGGTGCCGACCTGGT
Organism: Reyranella sp.; assembly: GCF_052439685.1. Lineage (GTDB taxonomy): Bacteria > Pseudomonadota > Alphaproteobacteria > Reyranellales > Reyranellaceae > Reyranella. Next base: position 51,946 of record NZ_JBQVQG010000029.1, on the reverse strand, counting down.
TGTAGGCGAAGGCCTGGGCATAGAGGTAGACGTTGAGCACCTCCGACGATGTGCCCGGCCCGCCGTTGGAAATCACCCAGATCGTCTCGAAGACCTTCAGCGCGTCGATGGTGCGCATGATCAGCGCGACGACCAGGAACGGCAGGACCAGCGGATAGGTGATCTTCCAGAACATCTGCCACTGGCTGGCGCCGTCGATCAGCGCGGCTTCGTAGGGCTCGGTCGGCAGTGAGGCGAGGCCCCCCAGCACGATGATCATGACGAATGGCGTCCACAGCCAGATCTCGACCAGGATCAGGCTCGGGATCACCGTGTTCGGCGAATAGACCCATTCCGACGGTGGCAGGCCGACGAGGCTGAGGAAATAGTTCAGCACGCCGAGCTGCGGATGGAACATCATGGTCCAGATCAGCGACACGGCCACCGGAGTCGCCATCATCGGCATGATGAACAGGGTGCGGAAGAAGCCGCGCCCCCGGAACTTCTTGTGGAACACCAGGGCCGAGATCGTGCCCAGCACCATCGGCAGGGCGACCGCCAGGATAGTGAAGTAGATCGTGTGCCCGATCGATTCGAGGAAGCGCCGGTTGGTCGCCAGCGCCACGTAGTTGTCGAGACCGATGAAGACCTGCTTGCTGCCGATGTGCCAGTCGTTGAGGCTCATCCAGATCGTGAATATCCACGGGAAAATGATCACCGCGGAACTGACGATCAGGGCCGGCCATATGAACAGCAGGTAGGGACGCAGGCGTCGTTCACCCGCCGCCCGCGTCCCTGCCGCTATCGTTACGTCTGCGCCCGCCATACGCTACGCCCGTCCCGCTCGCGTTTTCCGGTCAGCTCGCCTCGCTCTTGTCGAGGACCGGCTTGAACTCGGCGGTGGCGCGCTTCATCTCGGTCGCCGCGTCAGCGCCGCCCAGCAGGTTGGTCAGCGCGGTGCCGATGACGTCGCGGAACTCGGTCACCGGCACGATCACCGGCAGGCCCGGCATGCTGATCGGCGCGCAGCCGGCCGCGCAGTCCGCCCATTCGCGCGGAACGGTGAGCGTCGAGAGAACCGCAGGGTCCTTCAGCGGCGCCGTACGGAACGGAATGCCGCCGCCGACCTGCAGCATGCGGCCGGCCATCTTCGGGCCGGTCATCCACAGCATCGTGTAGTAGGCGGCTTCCTTGTGAGCGGCGTTCTTCGGAATCGCCATGCCAGTGCCGAAGGTCACCGAACCATGACCCTTGGGCCCGCTCGGCGGCACACCATAGCCCACCTTGCCGACGACGCGGCTCTTGGTCTTGTCCTCGACGGGCGCGGCGAAGCCGGTGGCGTCGATCCACATTGCGGCCTTGCCCTGCATGAACAGGCCCTGCGCCTCGTTCCAGTTGAAACCGGCGATGCCTGCCGGCCCGTAGGAGGAGAGCAGTTTCTTGTAGTATTCCGCGGAGGCGATGGCGTCGGGCGTGTCCGTGATGAGGCGCAGGGGCTTGCCCGTCACCGTCTCCTGGCCCCAGCCGGAGAGGAGCTGCGTCCACAACACGACGTTGGCGTTCCGCACGCCGCGGCCGACAAAGCCGGAGATGCCGGCCGACGGATCGTTGAGCGCGGCCGCGGCGGCCATCATCTCGTCGAGCGTCTTGGGGAAGGCCACGCCCTTCTTGGCGAACAGCTCCTTGTTGTAATAGACCATGAAGTAGTCGCAGAGGATCGGCAGCGCATTGACTTTGCCGTCCGACGTGGTCGCGAAGCTCATACCGAGCTTGGAAACGTCGCCGAGCTCGTACTCGGCCGGCATCATCTGTGGATCCTTGAGCCAATCCGTGATCTCGAGCAGCCAGCCGGCCTTCTCGAACTGGCGCTTCTGGACATGGAAGGCGAAGTTGAACAGGTCGAAGCTCGGCTTGCCGGAGTTCAGCTCGATCGCCACCTTCTGCCGGGCCTGCTGCTCGGGAATGACCTCGATGCCGAGCTTGATGCCGGTCTGGTCGAGAAACTCCTTCTGGTATTTCTTCATGAGATCGGCGCGCGGGCCGGTCTCCATCAGCACCTCGACCGTCTGGCCCTTGAAGCGCTGCCAGTTGAAGGCGCCGCTCTGCGCGTAGGCAGTGACGGTGTTGAGCATCGGGGCGGCAAGACCACCCAAGGCAACGCCCTGCAACGCACGACGACGCGTGATCGAACGAACCATGCTGTTTCCTCCAGACGCTTTTCAGTCGCGGGCTTTTACCCTGCGTTGAGCGAAGCCTAGAGGAACACGCGCGCGGCGTCATCGGGAGAAAAGCGCTGGTGTGACCTGCGGCGACGCACTTCAGGAGTCGTGCGATTGCGGCAGGGCTGCTCTTCGCGGCCGCAGCATCAACAGGATCAGATCAGAAGCCGAGCGCGTTGAGCCCCGGGTGATCGTCGGGCCGGCGGCCGAGCGGCCAATGGAACTTGCGGTCCGCGCCGGCGATCGGATGCTCGTTGATGCTGGCGATTCGGCGCCGCATCAGCCCATTGGCATCGAACTCCCAGTTCTCGTTGCCATAGGCCCGAAACCAGGTGCCGCTGTCGTCGTGGAACTCGTAGGCGAAGCGCACGGCGATCCGGTTTCCCGCGAAGGTCCAGAGTTCCTTGATCAGACGATAGTCGAGTTCGCGCGCCCACTTGCGCTTGAGGAAGGCTTCTATGGCTTCTCGGCCCTGGAGGAACTCGGCGCGATTGCGCCACTGGCTGTCCGGCGTATAGGCGAGCGCGACCTTGGCCGGATCGCGGCCGTTCCAGCCATCCTCGGCGAGACGAACCTTCTCGATCGCGCTCTGCTCGGTGAAAGGCGGCAAAGGCGGACGGGACATGGCAGGCCTCCTCCCTCGTATCAGATGATCTTGCGCGCACGCAGGTCGGCCAGGTCGGCCGCCCCATAGCCCAGTTCGCCCAGCACCGCGTCGTTGTGTTCGCCGAGTTCCGGCGCGATGCCGGGCCTCGCCGGCGTCTCGGAGAACTTCCACGGCGTGCCGTGCACCTTCTGCTTCTTGCCGAGCTTTGGATACTCGACCTCAGTGACGTAGCCGTTGGCCATCACGTCGGGATCATTCGACGCTTCGAGGAGCGTATTGATCGGCGCTGAGACGATGTCCGCGGCGCGCAGTCGTGCGACCCAGTCCTCGCGCGGACCCGTGGCGAAGAGGCCGTTGAGCACGCCCAGCAGTTCGGTGCGCTTGGCGTCGTTGTCAATGATCACCCCGAGATCGGCGAAGCCCGCCTTTTCCAGATGCTCGTGGAAACCGAGCGATGACATCGCGTCCTTCCAATCCTCCGGGCCGGTGATCTGGAAGACCAATGGCTTGCCGTCCCGATCGTCGAAGCTCGCGCTGATGCCCGGCCGCTCGCGCGTGCCGGTGACGCGGGCCTGCCCTGTGACCGGATTGCGGTCGCGCCACATCGCGGTCTGCAAGGTCCAGCCCATCAGCCGGATCTGCCCGCCCAGCAACGACAGATCGATCTTCTGGCCGACGCCGGTGGTGCGGGCATGTGTGAGTGCCGCCAGCGCGCCACCGAAAGCCAGAATGGCGCACGTCTCGTCGGCCACCGACACGACACCGGTCTTCATCTTCTGCCCTCCCGAGGAATAGGCCTCGGCGATGCCGCCCAGCGCCTGTGCCATCGAATCCGTCCCCGGCAGGTGGGCGTGCGGACCGTCGGGGCCGTAGCCCGAGATCGAAACGTAGACGAGCTTCGGATTGACCTTGCGCAGCGCCTCCCAGCCAAAGCCGTTCTTCTCGGCGGCGCCGGGGCGGAAGTTCTGGCCAAAGATGTCGGCCTTCGCGACGAGCTTGCGCAGAATCTCGCGCCCCTCTTCGCTCTTGAGGTTCAAGGTCACGCTTTTCACGCCGCGATTGTTGGCCTCGAAGAAGGTGCTGCCCATGCCCGGCAGCACGGTCATGCGACGTGACGGGTCGCCACCTTGTGGAGATTCGATCTTGATCACGTCGGCGCCGAGATCGGCCATCAGCATCCAGGGTACCGTACCGGCCTGCGCCGTCGAGCAGGAGACGACCTTGACGCCCTGAAGCGGGCCGTGGGGAACAGACATCGACAGGGCTCCTCTGTGAGGGCCCCACGCTAGAGCAAGATCAGGCGGGCGTCTCCAGTCGCGCCACGTCGCAGAAGCGAACGAGGCGGCTGGATGTTTCGTCCCACAACGTGAGCCGCGGCGCAGCGAGGCCTGCACGCAGGCCGAGAGGCGAAACGGCGCGCACCTTCTGGGCGGCTTCGTGAGCCTGCGGCAGCCGATAGTTCGGAATGCGCTGGTTGAGATGATGAACGTGATGGAAGCCGATATTGCCGGTGAACCAACGCAGGACAAGTGGCAGATCGAACCAGGACGAACCGTCCATCGCGGCATCGACATAGCGCCAGGCACCGCGACCGCTCCACTGAGCGCCCGGAAAGCGATGCTGCAAGGTGAACAGCCAGACGCCGAGGATCGACGCCACGACCATGATCGACAAATGCACCAGCAGCACATCGCGCCAGCCCAGCAGGAGAACAAGCGTCGCGAACAAGGCCACGAGGCTCGCGTTGGTGAATAGGACCGAGCGGCGCTCCCTTACCCACGCGCGCGGCGTGTCGAACGGAACGCGGTAGAGCAACACGAAGACCAGCGGCGGCAGCAGGAAGTTGGCGATCAGCGGATGACGGACGAGGCGGTGGGCGAATCTCCGGCGAGGCGACAAAGCGAGATAGGCGCGCACGGTGAGGCACGATGAATAGATATCGCTGCCGCGGTCGCCGCGATCGAGATTGTTCCATTCGGCATGATGCTGCGCGTGCTGGCGTCGCCAGTTCGCGAAGGGCGTGAAGGTGCACAGGCTGCAGAGCCGTCCGACGATCGTGTTGGCGCGGCGTGAGGCGAAGAACGAGCCGTGCCCGCAATCGTGCTGAACGATGAACACGCGCACCATGAACGCGCCCGTCGGCATGGCGAGGGCAAGCACGAGCCACGGAGAAATGCCGCACGCAACGTACATGGCCGTGCAACCCGCGAGGAACGGTCCGAACGACGTCGCGAGTTGCAGGAGGCTTCGCCTCCCGGAAGGGCGGGCAAACGAGGCGGCGGCAGCACGCAACTCGGAATCGATGGGATCGGGGGTAGAACGAGGCTCCATGAGCACCTCCGTCCTTCGCCACGATGCAAGGACCAGCTGTATTTGGCCCTTGATAGTGTCGGAACAAGGGACCATATGAAGCTCGTCGATACACGGACATCTGATTTGGTCCGCGCCCGCTGGCATCGTTCAGCGGCCCCGCTCCACGACACTTGATCCCGAAAGCCAGTGCAATTTCGACGGGCTCCAGCGCGCTTCCGTTTGTTCAAACACGGAACGAGCGTAGGGGCTCGCATATCCAAAATAGAAAAGGGGTCTCCCATGACGACGACGGGAACCGTGAAGTGGTTCAATATTCAGAAGGGCTTCGGCTTCATTCAGCCGGACAATGGCGGCAGCGATGCCTTCGTACACATCAGCGCGGTCGAACGCGCTGGCATGAGCATGCTGAGCGAGGGTCAGAAGCTCGAGTTCGAGCTGGTCGCCGATCGCAAGAGCGGCAAGATGGCGGCAGAGAATCTCAAGGCCGCCGCCTGATCACTGGTCGCCGGTAACGGCGACCGCCTTCCTTCCTGCGCGCTACCACGGATGTACTGGGGCGCGGAGCTGGAATGGCAACGTGATACGGCCCCGTTCCTGAGAAGGGACGGGGCCTTTCGCGTTCACAGGCGCGTCAGCCCGGCTTGAAAACCTTGTCCATCGCGGACATCAGGTCCTTGGGGCCCCTGTCCATCATCATTGCCTTCGGCAACTCGTCGAAGCGCTCCCGGCCTCGCGCCGTGAGACAGGGACCGTCCTTTCCATCCTGGATCAGGCCCAGTTTGCGCAGCCGGGTCAGATCCTCGGCACGCATGGCGCGCACGGTGGACTGGCCGAAGGCCACGCGCCGGAGAGTGACCTCTTCGTCGGGCGTGAGTAGCGTGGCGGTCGGACGGGGAGTGTCAGCTTTTCGTTGTACGGTCATGTCGCATCCTTGCATTGCACTTCGATGCATCTCCAGATGCTTCGGAATCAGGAGGCGCCGACGCAGACGTCGCCGATATCCTGCTTTAAATGGGCGTTTAGCGGCGCGGCGGCAAGCGCTCATTCCCAGCAAAGGATGTGCGCGCCTCAGGGGGCCGAAAGCATCTCCTGGGCGAGGCCCGCGCACGGCACGTCCTTGGCGTTTCCGAAGACCGGCGTGGGGATCGGGATCACGCGCGCGAGCGAAATCTGCGGGGCGCGCAGCTTGCCTTCGATCATGACTGCACCGTGAAGGTCGAGGAGATCGAAGCTCTTGGGATCGGCGTCGATCTCCGCCTTGAGCGCCTGGCTCTTCAGCGAAAGCTGGCCCTTCACACGCAGGACGGATTTCTGTGTATCGAGCAGGGTGCGGTCGAAGACGACGTTGCCCTGCTGGAAATTCAGCCGTCCCACCGCACACTTGATCGGAATGCGATTATCGCCCGTCACATACAGCACAAGCGCATCGAATACCTGCAGCCCGGCGAGACTGACCATCAGGCTGCTGACCGAGCCGCCGCCCAGCGCGAACGCCATGTAGCCGTTGGCCGATCCCATGACATTTGCGAGTGAACGGCCAGTGCCGGCCAGCGCCACGCGCCCTTGGATCCTGCCCTGCGTCGCATCGAAGTAGCGCGACTGGCGGAAGAAGTTCTTCAACTCGATGTCGGTCGCCCTGAGATTGGCCGTCATCTTCGGGTTCTCGGTACGCGCATCGATGCCCATTTCCCCTGCGATGGTCCCCCCGCCCATCACCGACAGCGTGAGCGGCTTGACCGTGACGTTGCCATCCTGGATGAGGACGCGGAAAGCCAGTGCCTGGACCGGCAACCAGGGCGGCGAGATGACCCTCTTGGCGTCCAGGGTCACGTCCATGTTCATCGCGCGCAACTTCTCGACGTGCAGCGGAACATTTGGGAAGAGATCGCCCGATGCTTCGAGCTGCGCTTGTGTCTGAGCCTGCTTGGCGGACACATTTGTCTTGCGCGCGGGCGTCGCGCCCACCAGCGGCGCCAAGTCCTCGAAGACGAGCTTCTGCGATATGAGCTTGGCGGTCAGAAACGCGGGCTTTCGGCGCTCATCGATCGCGACTTCGCCCGTCAGATCGCTTTCCCCAACCCGCCATTTGGATTGGACGAACTTCCAAAGGCCGATCTCGCGTTCCAGCTTGCCCGCAATCGTGTATGGCGGCGTTGGCGGTCCCGGAATGCCCAGAAGCGGGTAGATATCGGACAGGTTGGGGCCGGAGAGCGTGAGGTCGACATTGGCGCCCGTCCACTTGAAGGGATCCTGGACAGTCCCTTTCATCTTCAGTTTGGTCGCTCCAAAAGATACGTTGAGGTCGAGCGGATACAGCTGATCCGTGTCGCGCAGCATCAGCACCGAGCCGCCGACGAAGCGGATCTCCAGCGGCTGCCCCTCGAGCTTACCCTTTAGGGACAGTTCGGCCGCGTCCTCGGCCTTGCCGGTCGCCGTCGAAACCGTGCCATCGAGTTCCAGCTTCCGCTTGGGATCGCGGTAACCCAGCGTGCCCTCGCTTATCTCCAACCTTCCGATCACCGGCGCATCGAAGCGGCTGTCGGGTTCGAGCGCCTTGGCCGCGCCCGTGACGACCGGAGTCTCGTCCATGCTCCAGTTCAGCTGTTCCTTGTCGCCCCGCTCGACCTGAACCTCGGGCCTGCGCAGCACGAGACGGGGCAGGACGACGTTACCGCCCAGCAGGGGCCACAGGCGTATGTCGAAATCGACCTGGTCGACCTTGAGCATGTAGGGCGCCTTGCCCCATTCGGCATTGGCGACTTCGATACCTTCCAGCTTCACATTCGTGGTCCGGCCCCACTGGACGGCCACCTTGGCAATCTGTGTCTTGCGGCCGGTGAGATCACTGGCGCGGGCTTCCAACTGGCCGCGCAGATAATCAGACGTCGCAACGAAATAGATCGTGCCGGCGGCGATCAACAGGAGACCGAGGAAGATGCCGGCCGTCCAGCCGAGAATCTTGGCGGCACGTTTCATCCACCCGAAACGTCACGAGCCCGCTACGGTTGCAGCACCGATGCCCAGGACCGGACCGTACTCCCTCGCATTCACTCCCGCGGCGCCAGTCGCGACTGCCAGAAGCATAACAAGGGCGTGACCGCCAGTTCCATCGCCAGCGCACCTGCCACCGGAAGCGACAACGGATCGCCCAGCATTACGCCCAGCAGGCGGCAGACGCCGCCGATCACGACGACGACCGTCAGCACACGGATACGCGCAGTCCGCCGCTCGATGCCAGGGATTGACGCCCAGAAGACAAGCCCGATGGCGAGCAACAAACCCGACAAATAGCGGCCATGGTTCAGTTGCGAACCCACCGCCCCCGCAAGGGGTTGAAACACGCCCCACAAGCCCGCAACGACCGGCACGATTCCGGCTACAGCAAAGCTCACCTGTGCGGCGCGCTTCGACACGAGCGACGTGTCACTGTCACTCATCCAGCCCAACCCTTTCCCGACTTCTGGCCGGCTCCTCTCTGTACGAAGGAACCGGCCAACACGATCATCGGGCCGGAATGGATCAGCGGTCTCAATCGCCAGCCGCGATATTTCTTTCCCTGGCGATGCCCGCGAAGGTGTCGACCGTGCGGTCGAACAGCTGACCGAAACCCCTGCCGTCCAGCCCAACCGGATCGAAGCCGAGATCGGCGAGGCGCGCGATCACGGCCTTGTCCTGCAGGACGGCCAACACAGCGGCATGGAAGCGCTCGGTTACAGCAGCGGGCGTTCCCTTGGGCGCCAGCAGACCCTGCCATGTCGTCTGCACGAAACCCGGCGCGATCGTCTCGGCGGCCGTGGGCACGTCGGCGAACACCCTGGACCGCTGCTCACTGGTGATGGCCAGTGCCACGAGGCGCCCGCCGCGCGCCTGCGGGGCGCCCGCCGCAAAGGTGACGACACCGGCATCGATGTTGCCCGCGATCAGGTCCTGCAGCAGCGGGCCGCCCCCGCGATACGGCACGTGCGTGACGCGCAGATCGCCCGCCGCCCGCAGCAGCAGTTCGCTCGTGAGATGCTGGCTGCTGCCGAGGCCCGGCACACCGACGTTCAGCTTGCCGGGATTGGCTTTCGCCACCGCGGCGAAGGCCTGCGCGATCGCGAGGCCCGAACGTGGATGGGTGAACAGCCCCTGCGGCCCCGAGATGGCGAGTGTCACCGGCTGGAAGGCCGGATAGAGCGCTGGCGTGCCGGCGACGGGCAGCGCCTCCGTCGCCGCGAACGTGTCGTTGACGAGGAGGATCGTGTAGCCGTCGGACTGGGCGCGCGAGGCGCTGAGTGTCCCGACCCTGCCGGCACTGCCGCCGACATTCTCCACGATCACAGTCTGGCCGAGCTGGGCACTGAGCGGCGCCTGGATGACGCGGGCGAAGGCATCGACGCCACCGCCCGGCGGCCACGGCACGACGATCTTCACGGCGCGGCTGGGATAGGTCGTTTGGGCGCTCGCCGCGAGAGGCGCGGCAAGGGTGACGCCGGCAAAGCCGGCCATCAGGTGACGTCGTTTGAGCATGACTTCTCCGTTCGCCCCCGCGGATGCGGAGCGTTGGCTTCGATGAAAGGTTTCGGGATCAGGCGGTGTCGCGCGTCAGCGTCGACACGAAGGGCTGAATGATCGGGAGAGCATGCGACGAAACTGGCCGCCGCCCCGCTTCGGGTCAATGAAACGGGTTCGTCGATCTGCGGCGTGACGGCGGACGAAACTTCTGCGCGGCCCATGGCGCGCAGGAAGCATTGCGCGATGACCGCAATGCCTCGTCAAAATGCGGCGCGGAAACGCGCCGCGGGGATCAGTCGGCGAGCTGGGTGCGTCCCAGGACCACGTCCTCGTAGACGTGCAGCGACGGCAGGCCGCCGGTATGGATGAACAGCACCTTGGCGCCCGGCTTGAAGTGACCCTGGCGTGCCAGGCCGATCAGGCCGGCCATGATCTTTCCGGTATAGACCGGATCGAGCAGGATGCCCTCGGTGCGGGCCAGCATCTGGACCGCCTCGACCATCTTCTTGTTCGGCACCGAATACTTGGGCTGCCAGAAGCCGCCGAAGCTCTTCACCGCCGACGCCGGCACCTTGATGTCGAGGCCCAGCAGGTCGATGACCGCCTGCGCTTCCTTGACGACCAGCGGCTCCTGGTCGGCGGGATCGCGGCTGACGCCGACACCGATCAGCGGCACCTTGATGTTATTGCCGAGGAAGCCCGCGACCATGCCGCCATGGGTGCCCGAACTGCCCGAGCCCACCACCACGGCGTCGGGCGAGAACCCCATGTCGAGCCACTGGACCTGCATCTCCTGCACACAGGCGACGTAGCCCAGGCCGCCGATGGCGTTGGAGCCGCCACCAGGAATCACATAGGCCTTGCGGCCGAGCGACGCGACTTCCTGCGCCACCTTCGACATCGCCTCGGCCATGTTGGTGCCACCGGGAACGACCGTGATTGCCTCGACGCCCATCAGTTCGAACATGAAGTTGTTGCCGCCGGCTTCCTTCTTGTATGAGCCTGGCACGCGCTCCTCGATCACGAAGCGGCACTTGAGCCCCTCCTTGACCGCGGCCGAGAGCGTGATGCGGCAATGGTTGGACTGAGGTGCACCGCAGGTGACGAGCGTGTCGCAGCCCTGGGCGAGCGCATCGCCCGCCAGGAACTCGAGCTTGCGGGTCTTGTTGCCGCCGGGGAACAGACCCAGCATGTCGTCGCGCTTGATCCAGACCTCGGGGCCGGCGCCGCCCGGGCAGCTGGCGGCGAGGGCCTTGGTGAAGTGCGGCAGGCGTTCGATGGGCGTGGGCGCGTTGGTGTAGATGCGACGCGGGAAACGGGACAGGTCCATTCAATCAGCTCCAGCTAGGTAAACGCGCCCTCGCCCGCTGTCGCGGACGAAGTCTTCAGGTCACTCCGTGATGACACCGCAAACGATGCGGTCGCCCGCATTGCCGGTGGGGTCGGTCTTGTAGTCGTCCGGCCCGGCATGAATGATGATCGCCGAGCCGTCGGCATCGAACACCGAGTTGGGTTGTCCCTTGACCAGCGAGATCATGTTATTGGCAACGTCGATCCTCAGTTCGCCGTTGGCCGGGATGTACAGGTTGGGCATGTCGCCCGCATGAGAACCTTCGGCGGCCTCCATCCCATGCTTCTTGGCGGCGGGATTGAAATGACCGCCGGCGCTGGTAAACGGCGCCTCGCACTTGCCGACCGCGTGGACATGGAACGCATGCTCGCCGGGCGCCACGCCCTTCAGCGACATCTTGAGCAGCACGCCGTGCGGCGTCTGGAGGAGCTGGACGGTGCCGACATCCTTGCCTGTCGCGTCCTTCAGAGACGCCTTCGCGGTCTGGGCCTGGGCGGCAAAGGAGAAGGCGGCGACTCCGGTTGCAGCGAGCAGGCTGCACAGCACTGGGGCGATACGCATCGGTTCCTCCGTCGTTGGGGTTGGGACCTCACCCTACTCCAGGACCTTCGGCGGCCGGTAGAGCGGAAAGCCATTGAAGGGCTTCGAATTGTCGTGATCCGGAACCTGATAGAAGGTCGATTTGCCGTAGTTGTGCAATCCGCCGTCGATCCTCAGCGTGGCGCCGGTGACGTAGGCCGCCGCGTCGCTCAGGAGATAGACGATGGCGCCCGCGATCTCTGATTCCGTGCCATGGCGTTTGGCGGGAATACGGTCCTTCACCGAACGCAGCGCCTCGTGGGCGCGTTCGGGATAGCGGTCGAAGCCCGACGAGGCGATGAAACCCGGGATGACCGAGTTCACGCGCACGCCCGAATGCGCCCATTCGATCGAGGCGCTGTAGGTGAAGTTGGTCTGGCCGGCGCGCGCCGCGCCATTGTGGGCCATGCCGGGATTGCCCAGTTCGAAGTCGGCGCCGACATTCACGATGACACCGCCATGCACTTCCATCGAGGCGAGATAGACAGCCTTGGACACGAGGAAGGTCGCAGTCATGTTGTTGGCGACCACGGCGTTCCAGCCGTTCAGCGAGATGTCCTTGAGGGGCGCGGGAAACTGGCCGCCGGCATTGTTCACCAGGCCGTCGATGCGACCACTCCACGACATCACCCCATCGATCGCGGCCTTGACCTCTTCTTCGCGGCGCAGGTCCGCCGAGTGGATGAAGGTCTCGGGATCTCCCAGCTCTTCCTTGACCCGCTCGAGCTTCTCCATCGTGCGACCGACGAGAGCCACGCGTGCACCCAGCGATTTCAGTTCATGGGCGGTACAGCGGCCGATGCCGGAGCCGCCACCGGTGACGATGATGGTCTTGCCGGAGAAGAGACCCGGCCGGAACACCGAGTCGTAACGCACGCTGCCTGTCATCTCCCCCTCCCGCGCTTCGATGTGGAGACTATCCCTCGCGGGTGCGCAGCGCGAGGCGGCCGAGATGGCGTTGCAGCAGGCGCATCAGCGCGAAGCCGGCCTGCAGGGTGACGCCGAAACACAGGATGCCGATGGCGAACAGGACCATCTTGTCGCCGAGCGTCGGCATCAGCTCGGCCTCGCGCAGGATGACCGCGATCCCCTCGGGCACGCCGATGGCCGCGCCGGCACTGGAGGACATGACGAGCACGAAGAAGGCGCGGGTCACGTTGGGCAGGAACAGCAAGGCTCCCAGCGGCGAGCCGTCTCGCAGCTGCCGCAACGCCTCGCCGCCATTGTCGGCGACATAGGCTGCGGCATAGGGCACGAGCGACAGCGCGACCGTCATGATGCCCGACGGCGCCACGTGGACACCGAACAGGGTCGCGTCGGACGGGATGATGTTCAGCAGGAAGAACATGACCACGAAGGTCGGCGCCGCCCGCATCAGGCCGATCAGGGGCGTGGCGACCGCGCCGCGCACGCCGCCCGCCAGCTTCGCCAGTGTCAGCACACCGCCGACCGCGAGACCGATTAGCAGCGCGATCGCGGCGATCTCGAAATTGACCACCATGCCGGCCAGCAGCTGCGGCACGAAATCGGGAGAGATCTTGCTCATGCCGTCACCATCTGCCGGCGTTCGAGCCAGATTCGCAGTTTGTCGCACAGCCAGACCACGACCATGACCACACAGACATAGAAGACGAGCAGCAGCGAATAGGTGCTGGCCCGCCCGCTGGCGAAGGAGGTGATGTCGGTAAGCGCGCTCAGGAGCTCGGGCGCGCCAATGAAGCTCGCGATCGGCGTACCCTTCGCGGCATTGACCAGGAAGGACACGATCTGGGTGGCCGAGCGGCTGACCGCGCGACCGAACAGTTCGACGGTGGGCACCGGCGGCCCTCCCCGCTCCGTCCGAAGCGTGTGCATTGCCTCACCGATGGCCTGCCCCGCATTGGCGCCGTTCATCAGGCCGAGCGCCACGATGGCCGCGCCGATCGCCACGGCCGAGGAATAGGGAAAGAGCGCCAGCGCGACGGCGGCAGAGATGACGAGGGTGAGCACGACTGGCGAGGATTGCAGGACGATCGTGAGCGCACGGGCTGGCCAGCGCAGCAGGAGGGAATGCGCGCTCTGCAGGGCCCCCAGCACCATGGCGAACAACAGCGTCGCTCCAAGGGCGCCTACCACCAGGACCAGCGAATTCGCGATGCCCGCCGTGAACAGCTGCCAGGCCGGCATGGTCTTGAACATGGGGAACTGGACGCTGATGCCGGTGTGCGTTTGCAGCCATGTCTCGAAGGCGGTCACCTGGCCGGCGAACGGCGTAGGCTCCAGAACCGCGCTCAGCGCCGGCAGGACGCAGGCCGGGTTGCTGCTTCCGGCATCGGTGTTGCAGTCGGGGCGGTTCCAGACCGCACGCTGGAGCTCGAGAAAGCCGAGACCGATGCGGTTATGCTTCGCCACCTCGATGAAGATGCCGTCGCGATGGAATATCTGGCTCATCAGGTCGAGCGCGCGCGCCAGACGATCGCTGCCGGTCAATGCGACGGCCATGCCCCAGGGAAGCTGAGCGAAGCCGAATTTCCTGTCGTAGGCCTTCGCGAACGCCGGGTCCGTGAAGTAGTAGTCGAAGAAGCTGTCGTCCTGCGCCGCCAGCACACAGGTCTCGTCGCGCAACCTGTCTGGCAGCACCCCCGCCTCATCGAACAGCATCAGGCGAGCATTGTGCGAGACGATCTGGGCGTTTGAGCCATTGCCGATCGACACACAGATCGTGCGGCTGGCGATGTCGGGCCATTCCCTGATGTTGAGACCCTTCGGTCCGACGATGATCGTTTCCGATCGGTAGTAATGCGGCCGGATGAAGCGAACCTGGCCGTCACGCTGGGTGTTGTGGCCCATGGTCGCAATGGTGAGGTCGATTTTATCGTCGGCGAGCAGGGGAATGCGGCTCGCGGCATTGACGCGCGTGAAGGCCGGCTCGACGCCGAGATGCTTGGCGATCTCGCGCGCCACATCGACGTCGTAGCCCAAGCGGACCTGACCCTCGCGGGTCCCGAACAGCGGATAGTATTCACGCACGCCCACACGGATTTTGTCGTCACAGAAGATGCGGACCAGCCGGTCGAGGCCGGGCTGCTCGCAGGCACCCGGGACCGCAGCGGCGGCGCGCGCCTCTTCGATCAGCTTGGCCAGGGCCGCATCGGGAGTCTCGGCGCGCACCGGCAGACCGGCGGACACGAGGAACAATGCGAACACGATGAACAGAACGCGACGCAGGGCCATTTCAGCCTCGCGCGCCAGCGGCGGCGATTTCGACGATGTGCATGTCGGCGAAGGCATGTGGTCCGTAGCGATGGATGGAGCGACCCTCCTCCGCGCGCAGAATGGAAGGTGTCATCAGATCGATCTTTTCGTTGGCGATATGGACCAGGACGGTACTCACGATGTGAAGTGCGAGACCGTAGCGTTCTAGAATGCGGCGCGAGTGCCCGACGCCGACGAAGGCATTGTGGGTGATGAGAGCACGGCCATTGACTGCCAGATGATCCGACAGACCCTCGAGGAACGGATCGAGCAGCTCGCGGCCGTCTATGCCGCCGGAGCTCCAGGTCGACAGCCGTCCAGCCACTTCGAAATGATCCATCGGAAAGTGCGGCAGGTTGGCGACGATCAGGTCGAAGCGCCGTCCCGCCACCGGCCGCCACATGTCGCCACGATGGATCTCCGCCTCGTGGCCGAGGTCCCGCAGAAGCGCACGCCCGGTAGCGATGGCCTCGTCCTCGATGTCCACCCCGCAGAGGGAGGCGGCACCGAGGCAGCCAAGCACGGCCAGGACCACGCCGCTGCCGCAGCCGATTTCGAGCGCGCGGACGCCGCACACGCGGCTCGGCTCCGCGCGAAGCGCCTGCACCAGCGCAGCCGTATATTCACTCGGCCGCAATGCCGCGACCGCCGGAGAGGGCTTGCGGGCCTCGAACATCGATCAGCGCGACATCTGCAGCGGAACGAGTCGCGAGGGATCGATTGTACCCAAACGGTTCGCCATCGCACGCGCCACCGGATCGCCGGGGTATTCCACCAGGATTTCCTGGTAGCGCGCCAGCGCCGTCGCATAGTCCTCGGCGACCATCGCGCTATAGGCGCTGCGGGTCAGCATGCAGAGGCGCACGGCTGTCTCATCCGGTTCGAACTCTGGGCCGATCCCGTAGGCGCCAACCAGCTCGTAGATCGGCACTTTCGAGCGGCGGCCTTTCACGGTGACATCGTCGACCGGCCGCACGCAAAGCCGCTCGCCGGCCTCCTTGAAGACGGCATGGCTGATGCAGATGCCCGTGCCGTACTCCTTGTTGATGCCTTCCAGGCGCGCCGCGATGTTCACGCCGTCCCCCATGACGGTATAGCTCATGCGCTCCTTCGAGCCGATATTGCCGACCAATACCGCGTCACTGTGGATGCCGATGCGGACGTTCAGCGGCTTCTTGCCGTCCGCCTCCCAGGTGGCGTTCAGATCCTTCATGCCCTCGCGGATTCGCAAGGCCGCGAAGCAGGACCTCTGCGCGTGGTCTTCCAGCAGGGCCGGCGCTCCCCAGAAGGCCATGACGCCGTCGCCGATGAACTTGTCGATCGTACCATGCTCCATGTTCACGGCATGAGTCACCACCCCGAGATAGGCAGAGACGCGCAGCAGCAGCTCCTGCGAGGGCACTTCCTCCGACATGGTCGAGAAACCCTCGAGATCCGAGAAGAAGATCGTGAGGAAGCGGCTGTGGCCACCCAGCACCAGCCTCTGCTCCGAGTCGAGGAGCTGGCGCACGAGGCCCACGGGCACGAAGGCGGCAAACGACTTCACCGCGGAGTCGAGGGTGTCTATGGCGCGCGCGAGGACCGCAACCTCGCGGATCGGCGACTTCAGCGGCGGAAGATTGTCGCCTTCCAAATCCTGGATCTTCGTCACCTTGAGAGCGAGCCGCTCCAGCGGAGTCGAGACGACGCTGGACAGGAAATAGATGATGCAGATCTGGACGACGATGGCGATCGCGCCGAACAGGGCCAAGCGCTTGTTCTGCTCGTCGAACGCACTGGTGAAGTCGGCGAGCGGCGTTATGACGAAGAGCTGCCACTTCTTGCCAAACTCGGGCGGAAGAGTCGCAAGCCTCGCGACATAGTTCCGTCCGCCGTGCGCGAAGGAGAACATCTTCTCGTTGCCGCGCGGCCTGAAACTGAACGCGATCGCCGGCAATTCATCGCCGAGCGACGTAATGTGCTGCAGTTCGACCCTGCCATTGTGACTGGCATAGGTCCTGACGCGCTCGGAATTGGCGATGACCCGGCCCTGATGGTCGAGGATGTAGGACTGCGTGCCCGGGCTGATCTTGCGCTCGGCGAGATAGTTGGAGAGCCCGTCGAGCGTGATGTCGGCGGCCGCGACGCCGCGCAACGTACCGTCGACATAGAACGGTGCACCGACGGTGAAACCGACGAGCCCGAGGGTCGCAAAGACGTCCACGTCGCTGACCGACAGCTCGCGCGTCTGCTGCGCCGTACGGTACCACAGCCGTGCACGCGGATCGTAGGAAGTGGTCTGCTCGGAGATTCCCAGTTCATTCCGCTCCGCGTCGAGGAACAGATAGTGGTCGACGGGAGCCGCCCCGCGCTGCGGCGCGATCCATCGGTCGGCATAACGCGTTCCCGGAGGCGGGAGCTTGCCCTGAATCTCGACGGCTGGATCGATCTGCCGGGCCTGGCGAAAGGAGCCGTCGTTCAGGCCGACATACATGCTGATGATGCGGTCGCTGTGCTGCAGGATGCTGAAGAGATACTTCAGCGAGCGGTTCTCCTCGAAGAAGCCGGGCTGTTCCGCGCCGATTGCGGCGGCGCTGCGGACCAGCGACTTGATGGGGTCGAACAGGTGCTGGATATTCTCGATCGCCTCGACGCTGAACCGTCCGATCAGCTCGTCTGCATTATCGCGCGCGATCTTCTCGTTCGAGACGTAGTTCACCGCCACGATCGCGAAGAAGACAGGCACCGTCAGCAGGATGAACAGCGTGAGGATGCTGGGACGCAGCCGCAAATTTTTCGCGAAGGGGCTTGGCATTGCGCGGCTGAAACTTCCTGGGACAGGGCGATAGAAACACTATAAATGAAAGGAGATTCAGCGTCCACGCGCCCCGCCCAGGTCACCGCTACAGCGGCGGCCGCCTTATATGCCAGTCGGTCTCCCGCTGATAGGCGTGTCCCGCCGCGAGAATGGCACCTTCCTCGAAGCCTCTCGCCACGATCTGAAAGCCCACCGGCACGCCATCGGCGCTCATACCGCCGGGAAGGGTCAACGTCGGATGGCCGCTGAGATCGAAAGGTGCCGTGTAACGCAAACGTCCCGCGACAGCTTCCAGATCGCGCCCGGCCGCCTGCAGGGCCTCGGTCGACCACACGGCCCTAGCCATCACCGGCATCAAGAGCAGATCGACCGATGCGAGCAGGCGATTGAGTTCGCCGGTGAGTGCCGCCCGGCGCAACTGCATGCGGGCGAGGTCCATCGCCGAGAGGCGCCGTCCCTGGTCGAGCAGTCCAGCCAGGACCGGGCCGTATTCCGAGGCTCGCGATGGATAGGTGCTGTCATGGGCGAGGGCCGCCTCGACGCCGCACAAGGGCACCCAGTCGCGCGCGCCCTGGTCGAAGCCGTCGGGCAGCTTCACGTCGACGATTGCGGCACCCGCCTTCTGCAGCACATCGACGGCGCCATCGAGGGCGCGTCCCGCATCCTCGTCGAGCCCGTGCAGGTTGGAGGGCAAGCCGATACGCCAGCCGCGCACGCCCTGATCGATCGACGCGGCATAGTCGGGAACCGGCAGGCCGACAGACGTCGGATCGTCCGGATCGAGACCCGCGATCACGCCGAGCATGATCGCGGCGTCGAGGGCGCTGCGGGCCATCGGGCCGACATGGTCGAGAGACTCCGCCAGCGGGAAGACGCCGGCGCGGCTCACGCGCCCCCAGGTGGGCTTCAGCCCCGACAGGCCGTTCATGGTCGAGGGGAAGCGGATGGACCCGCCGGTGTCGGAGCCGAGCGACGCAAAGCACAGGCCGGCGGCGGTGGCGGCCCCGGACCCCGAGGAGGACGAACCCGTCCAGTAGGCAGCGTTCCAGGGATTGAGGGGCGCGGGGATGCTGGGATGATGCGCGCCGTAGGCCCCCTCGGTCATCTGCAGCTTGCCGAGGATCACCGCTCCCGCCTGCTTGAGACGGGCAACGACCGTCGCATCGCGCGATGGAACGTTGTCGCGATGGATCGCCATGCCGGCCGCCGTCGGGACGCCCTCAGTATTGCAGAGATCCTTGATTGCGATCGGCACGCCATGCAGCGGCCCGCGCGAGGTGCCGGCGGCGGATTCGGCATCCAGTCCGGCAGCATCCGCGAGGGCGCGGTCGGCCGTGACGGTCGCGTAGCTCCGGAGTCGCGGATCGACCTCGTCGACGCGGTCGAGGATCGAGCGGGTCAGTTCGACCGACGAGAGCTTTCGGGCCTTCAGTCGGCGTGCGACCTCGTCGAGCGACAGATAATGCAGGTCGGCTGGCATGCGGACTCCCTCACAGCGACTTCTCCATGACCTGGATATGTTCGCCGCGATAGTCGCGCCGCTCAAGCGCCGTCCAGCCCAGCCGCTCATAGAGCGCGGCGGCTGACGTCGTGAAAAGATACAGACGATCGTATCCGGTTCGTCGCGCCGCTGCCTCAACCGCGCTCACGAGCGCTGAGGCGATCCCTCGCTGGCGATGCTTCGCCGGCACATAGACACTTGCGAGCCAGGGATTGCGTGGGTCGCCTTCGAGACCGTCGAAGATCAGCGAGGCGGTACCGACGATGCCACCGTCGTCATCAATGGCGACAAAGGCGATCGGCACCCGATCGACATTCATCTTCCTCAATACCTTGGCCCGACGCTGGTCGAGCGTCTGGCCAGGATCGAGATGCCCCCACTCGTCGAAGCCCCAGACGGAAACCTGCTCGGCCAGATCGGGACGTTCGACGAGGGGAACTATTCTCATGCCGTCAGTCGGCCGTCTTGAGGTTTACCGCCGCCGAACGGCCGCGCTCCGTTGCGATCTCGTAGTCGATCTTCTGACCTTCGTTGAGGCCGTTCAGGCCCGAGCGCTCCACAGCGCTGATATGGACGAACACGTCCTTGCCGCCGTCGCTCGGCTGGATGAATCCAAAACCCTTCGTGGCGTTGAACCACTTGACGGTGCCTGTAGCCATGTCTCTCTCCTCGGCAGTTGAACGAGCAAGCAAATGCGCGCTGGCGGAGCGCTCGCTGCTACCGCCTTCGACAACCTGGAATTTGGGGTGAAAGCTCGCGGAATAATCCGGGGCCGCGGCAGGCCGGGCCGACAAAGCATGGCCAAGTTCGGAGTCGTAGGATCGCATATGAAGGACGCAACGTGCCCGCTTCAAATTGGCTCCCGAGGATCTTCTACATTGTTGCGCCAATCTTCCACGGCTCGAACTCGTCGTCCCCGATACCGAGAATTTCAGACTTGGTTTTCTGGCCCGAGGCCGTGGCGAGAATAAGGTCGAAGATGCGACGGCCGCTTTCCTGGATCGTCTCTTCGCCATCGACGATCGTTCCGCAGTTGATGTCCATGTCGTCAGTCATGCGTCGATAGAGGGAGCTATTCGTCGCAAGCTTGAGCGAAGGCGTCGGCTTGCAGCCGAACACGCTGCCGCGCCCCGTCGTGAAGCAGAGAACATTGGCGCCGCCCGCGACCTGCCCTGTCGCGGACACTGGATCGTAGCCGGGCGAGTCCATGTAGACGAACCCCTTCGCAGTGATCGGCTCGGCATATTTGTAGACGTCGACCAGGTTCGTCGTGCCGCCCTTGGCCACCGCACCCAGGGATTTCTCGAGAATCGTCGTCAGACCACCCGCCTTGTTGCCGGGCGACGGATTGTTGTTCATCTCGCCGCCGGTGCGGGCGCAGTGATCCTCCCACCAGCGGATGCGCTCCACGATCTTCTCGCCGACCTCGCGGCTGACCGCGCGCCGGGTCAACAGATGCTCCGCGCCATAGATTTCAGGAGTTTCCGAAAGAACCGCTGTCCCCCCGTTGCGTACCAGAAGATCGACCGCCGCCCCGAGCGCCGGATTGGCCGAGATGCCCGAATAGCCGTCGGACCCGCCGCACTGCAGCGCGAGGATGAGTTCGCTCGCCGGAATCGGCTCACGCTTCACGTCGTTCGCTTCGGGCAGGACCTCCTTCAGAAAATCCACGGCCCGCATCACCGTCCTGGAGACGCCCCCCTCGTCCTGGATCGCCAGGGGAATGAGCTTCGGCCCTTCCTTGAGCCCCTCGGCCGTCATCAGGCCGGAGATCTGATTGGTTTCGCAGCCAAGGCCGAGCACCACAACCGCTGCCATATTGGGATGGCGGACATACCCCGCGAGGGTCCGGCGCAGCACGTCCATCTCGAGGCCCGACGCCGCCATGCCGCAGCCACCCCCATGCGTCAGCGGCACGACTCCGTCGATGTTCGCAAATTCCGCCAGCGCGGGTGCGAGCTTGGAAGCGATCATGCGGCTGGTCGCGGCCGAACAGTTCACTGTCGTCACGATGCCGATGTAATTGCGCGTCGCCACCCGCCCGTCTTGCCGACGATACCCTTGGAAGGTCGCCGGCGGCACGATGAAGTCGGTCGGGTGTGCGTCAGCGCAGAAGGCATAGTCCCGCTCGAAGTCGCCCATGACGCAGTTATGCGTGTGAATGTGCGTGCCGGGCGGCAGGTCTTCCGTCGCGAACCCGATGATCTGATTGTACTTGCGCAGCGGCTCGCCCGCCTTCACCGCCCTCGTGAGAATCTTGTGACCAGGCGGCACGCGCGTGGCCGCCGCGACGTCTCCCTCGACAGCCGTGCCAGGCAGGATGTCCATGCGCGCCACGACGACGTTGTCGGCGGGATGCAGTCGAATGGTGAGCGGGGCCGTCATCTCAATCTCCTCCGGGTCGTCGCGCTCCGGCGACATTCCTCGTCAGACCTTAGTACGGCGTCGGCGCACGGCAACTGCTTACTGTTCGTCGCAGGAGCGGCGCCAGCCTGCAATCGTCCGCGGGGAAGTCCGCACAACGACCTTTCGCAAATTCCGCTGGAGCGTCCGGGCTCGACCTCTACTTTCCACTGATTGACCAACAACCCGTTGCGTCGGCCGCGACAATCCCAGGAGAACATTCAAATGGGTCTGGATCCAAAGACACTAATCTTCTCCGAAGACTTCAGCGGCCCCCTCAGCGCGGCGAAGTGGAAGCCCAACGTCGGCCCGGGATCATTTCTGGGGAATACACAACAGCGCACGACCCTGCCGGTGGTCGTCGATGGGCATGCCGTTCTCCAGCTGGACACCTACAATCCAACGGGCCTGTCGTATTTTGGGTCGGAGATGATCAGCGTCCCGACATTCGACGTCAATACGCAGGGCCCTCTGATCTTCCAGGCGACCCTGACGTACGAGCAGGCGCAGAAAGGACTCATCGGCGGCTTCTTTACGCTCGGCCAAGGAGCTCCGGGAACCAACGGACACGACGAAATCGACATCGAATTGATGTCCAAATTCGACAGCCAGTTTCAGACCAACATCTACCATCAGGCCCAGTACGACAACGGCAACCCGATTTCCTATTCGCCGGACGGATATTCCCAGCAAGTCGAACACGTCTACAAGTTCGAATGGCTGCCCAACGGAGTCGTCAAATGGTATGTGGATGACGTTGCCTATCGAACCGTTATTGCAACGACACCTACTCCGAGCAGCGGTCTGCCGGGCGGCCCCGGTACACCGGACCAACCTCAGAATTTGCACTTCAACATCTGGGTGGGATACCCCGACTGGCCGGTCTCCGATCCCAGTCTGCCCCCTCCAACGTCTAACCCGTCGCAGAACGCGACGTTCAAGCTGGACGTTTCAGCGGTGAGTGTCTGGACGGGATCCAGCCTGAACGGAAGTGCCGCGGCCAACGCTCTGGCAGGCACCGCGGGAGGAGAGTACATCGACGGCGGCGCGGGAGACGATACGATAGCTGGCGGCGGCGGCGATGACGTGATCGAGGGAGGATTGGGCGTCGACACCGCCCTCTACTCCGGCTTGGCTCGCAACTACGAAATGTCCGTGACCGCAGGCGTGGCCGTCGCCGTCGCGGATCGGCTCGGCGTCGAGGGCCAAGATATCCTCACCAACGTCGAGGCCATCAGGTTCGCCGACCAGACGCTCGACACCACGTCCTTGATTAGGGCCTCCAATCTCGATGCCTCGAGCTTCATGCCGATCATCGACCTGTACAACGCCACCCTTGATCGTGCGCCGGATGCCCTTGGCCTCGCATACTGGGCCTCCCGGCTGGCCGACGGAATGAGCCTGACCGACATTGCTGAATCCTTCTACTCTTCAGCCGAAGGCCACGCGCTTCGTCCCGTGGCACCCAGCAACGCCGCTCTCGTGAGCAATGCCTATGCGGAGATCCTCGACCGCGCCGCGGACGCAGAGGGTCAAGCCTACTGGATGGGCCAACTGGAGAGCGGTAATCTCACGCAAGCAACGTTTCTGCTCGCCTTCGTTCAGGGCGTGACGGGTGCCGAGGACGTGGCGACGCTCGTCAGCAAGCAGACGATGGGGGTCTACTACGCCATCACCAACGGATTGACCGATGCGGAGAACGCGAGAACCGTCTTCGTCTCCGATCCGCTGGCTTCGAAGACCATGACCGACGCCTTCGCAGTGGCTGCTGCATCCGCCGAAACCGCCGAACTTATCGTCAAGTTGGTGGGCGTGAATCTGGAGATGTTCTCGTCCGCCACATAGGAAGGGCGCTGTGCAACGAGGGATTCCCCGGGCTTAGGCAGTATGCCTTGGCTCCAGGACGGATTCCAAGCGTGGGCCCACGACGGGGCGGCGGCCGGTGTGACGGCCGCCGATGCGAGCGCTACCGTCGTGGGAGTAGCGGCGTTGAGAGCGGTACGCTTCGTCATTGTCTGCCTCCATTCTGCGCGGCAGCAACCCCGCGCCCTGCTGGGATACGCAGGATCGCGGGCGAGCGTGGCTGTCGTACCTATGGAATTACCGCGCTCATTCGGCCGTTTTCCACCTCCCTCAGGTTCCCCCGACGAGCAGCAAGATCACACCGGCTACGCTGACGAGGATGCCGAGCAGACCGATCGCATGAAGCTGCTCGCCGCGCAGGAATATCCAGCTCATCACGACGCCCATGAGGGGGAAGAGCGCCACCAGCGGTGCGACGACGGTGATGGAGCCGAGCCCGAGCGCCGCATAGAGAAGAAAGGTGGCCGTGCCGTTGGCGAAGCCCACGGCGAGGAACCACAGCACCCCGCTGCGGATCGCCGGTCCTTCCCTCAAGGCGCGGTGGCCGACCAAGGACACGATCACGACCGAGGAGAGCGCATAGCCGATGGCGGCGGCGGCCAGTGGCTCCGGCCATAGCGCGAGCCCTGTTTTGATCGCCGGCTGGATGGCGCCTCGCACCAGCGCCGCCGCGAGCGGCAGGCCGAGCACCCAGACGGACCAGTGGCGTCCACCGGTACCGCCGCGCAGCGCCAGCAGCGCCACACCGCCCACGACCATGGCGAGGCCTGCCAGTTGAAACAGCCCGAGATGCTCACCGAGAAACAGCACCGCACCCAGCACGGCGAAGATGGGCGTCACGTTGCCTGCCGCCCCGGCCACCGCCGGCCCCAGCCGCTCGTTGGAGCGCACCGCGAGAATCGAGACGACGACCGGAAAGATGCAACCGACCCCGGCGAAGATCAGCGCTGCATCGAGGTTGAAGCTGTGCCAGTCGACGAACAGGATCGCGGCCAGCCAGGCGACGACCAGCGCACCGCCGATCGAATAAAGCGGTGAACGCCAGGACGGCATCGTCCGCAGGCCGAACTGCGTCAGAATCAGTGCCAGTGCGAAGCAGAAGGCCGCGCCCAATGCGAGGATGGCCGCACCGCTCATCGTCTGCTATGTCCGCGCGCTTCGAGAGACGACGAGGATAAAATGGACACGCTCACCTACTGGAACGGCACCTGGCACGAGGGCAACCCGGCAATCCTGGGGCCGCGCGACCATGCCTTCTGGCTCGGCTCCATGGTATTCGACGGCGGGCGTGCCTTCGAGGGGTGTGGCCCTGACCTCGACCTCCATGCGGAACGGGTGGTGCGCTCGGCCCGCGCGATCGGACTCAACCCGACCCAGACGCCGGAAGAGATCCTGAAGCTGATGCACGAGAGCGTGCGCCGCTTCGGCCCCAAGGCCGAGCTCTATGTCCGCCCGATGTTCTGGGCCGGCAAGGGCGGCGCCGGGCCCATCTCGGTCGATCCGGACTCCGCGCAGTTCCTGCTCTGCACCTACGTCGCGCCGATGCGGGCGGGCACGCCGCTGACGCTCGGCCTTTGCCGCAGCATTCGCCGGCCCGCTCCCGAGACCGCGCCGACCGATGCCAAGGCGAGCTGCCTTTATCCCAATTCCTCGCGCGGCGTGGCCGAGATGCTGAAGCGCGGCTTCAACAACGGCGTCGTGCTCGACCCGCTGGGCAACGTAGCCGAGACCTGCAGTTCCAACCTCTTCATCGCGCGCAACGGCGTGGTCGCGACTCCGGTGCCGAATGGCAGCTTCCTCGCCGGGATCACGCGCTACCGCACGATCAAGCTCCTGCGCTCGGCCGGCATCACGGTCGAGGAGCGCACGATCCGTCCCACCGCGTTGGAAGAAGCGGACGAGATGTTCACCACCGGCAATGCCGGCAAGGTGCAACCCGTCAGCCGCTACGAGGATCGCGACCTGCAGCCCGGCCCGATCGCCGCCCGCGCACACGACCTCTACATGGCCTTCGCGCGGACGCAGCGAGTGATCTGAGGCAGCGCCCACGGGCCGCTGCGCTTGCGGGACAGGTGCGAATCGATACTGTCCCGCCATGACACCAACTGAGCCTGACCCGACCTTCCTCGCCGGCGGCGGCGAAATGGGCGCGCTCATGCGGGCACATGACTGGAAGGCGACGCCGCTCGGCGGCCCGGCGGGGTGGCCGCAATCGCTGCGGACCGCGGTTCGGCTGCTGCTGAACTGCGGTCACCCGATGTATATCTGGTGGGGGCCGGACCTCATCTGCTTCTACAACGACGCCTACCGGCGTTCGATCGGTCCGGAACGCCATCCCTCATCGCTCGGCCAGCCGGGCCGGGCCGTTTGGGAGGAGATCTGGCCGATCATCGGTCCGCAGATCGATCAGGTGATGGCAGGCCACGGAGCCACCTGGCACGAGAACCACCTCGTTCCGATCACCCGCAACGGCCGTCGCGAGGACGTCTACTGGACCTACAGCTATAGTCCGATCGACGATGCCGATGCCTTCCACGGCGTGGGCGGCGTGCTGGTGGTCTGCAGCGAAACCACCGAGAAGGTGCTTACCGAACAGCGGCTGATGGCCGAGATCGAGCGCCAGCGCCGCATGTTCCAGAAGGCACCCGGCTTCATCGCCGTCCTGAGCGGCCCCGACCACGTCTACGACTACGTGAACGAAGCCTACCTTGCCATCGCCGGCCAGCGCGATTTCATCGGCCGAAGCGTGCGCGAAGCCCTGCCCGAACTGGAGGGCCAGGGCTTCTACGAGCTCCTCGACCGGGTGTACCGCACGGGCGAGCGTTTCATCGCCCGGGCCATGCCGGTTCGCCTCAACAACGATGGCAGCACGCGCCTCATCGACTTCCTCTACGAACCGATGCGCGACGAGGCCGGCGACGTCTACGGCATCTTCGTCGGCGGCCACGACATCACGGCACACAAGGAGGCCGAGCGGCAGTCATTGCTGAACGAGGAGTCGCTTCGGCTGACGACCGAGGCGGCGGAGATCGGCATCTGGGACATCGACTTCACCACCGACACATTGGCGTGGTCGCCGCGCACCAAGGCCATGTTCGGCTTCTCGCCCGACGCCGTGTGCACCCTCGACGACTTCTACGCCGGCCTTCATCCCGAGGACCGGGACGCCATCACCCGGGCGTTCGGCGCCGCGCTCGATCCCGCGGTCCGCGCGACCTACGACGTGCAGTACCGCACGATCGGCCACGACGATGGTGTCGTCCGGTGGATCGCGGCCAAGGGTAAGGGTCTGTTCGATGCGGACAGCAGGTGCTACCGCGCGGTCGGCACCGCCATCGACATCAGCGCGCGCAAGCTCGCCGAAGCGCGACACGCCTTCATGCTGGAGCTCAGCGATGCGCTGCGGGGTAACGATACCGATAGAGCGTTGAACGACGCTTGCTCCCTCATGGGCCGCTTCTTCGGCGTCAGCCGCGTCGGTTACGGCCATCTCGATCCGGTCGAGGACGTATTCGACTATTCGGTCTGCTGGACCGACGGGCGCGCCCAGCCGCTTCTCGGTCGTGTTCCTGCCCGCGCCTTTGGCGTCAAGATCGTAAAGAAGCTCGGCGGCGGTGAGACCGTCGTGGTCGGAGACCTTCAGACCGACCCTTTGAGCGACGAGGAAGAGACGCGCACCACCGCCCGGGCAGTCGACACCCGAGCGATCCTGGTGGTGCCCTTCGTGCGCGCCGGCCGTCTGCGCACGATCGTCTATCTCAACGACCGGCCGGCCCGTCGTTGGCAGCCCGACGAAGTCGCCTTCATGGAGGAGGTCGCCGAGCGGACCCGGCAGGTCATCGAGCGTGACGAGGCCGAGGCGGCGCTGCGTGCGCTCAATGCCACGCTCGAAGCGCGGGTCGAGGCGCGGACCGCAGAACTCCGGGAGGCGGAAGAGGCTCTGCGCCAGGCCCAGAAAATGGAGGCGATCGGCCAGCTCACCGGCGGCATCGCGCACGATTTCAACAATCTGCTGCAGGGCATCACCGGCAGCCTCGACCTGGTACAGCGGCGCATCAGCCAGGGCCGCCTGGGCGACCTCGACCGCTTTATCACCGGCGCCATGACATCCGCCAATCGGGCCGCCGCCCTCACCCATCGCCTGCTGGCCTTCGCGCGACGGCAGCCGCTGGATCCCCGCCCCGTCCACGTCAACCCGCTGATCGGCTCGATGGAAGAGTTGCTGCGGCGGACGCTGGGCGAGCGGATCGAACTCGAACTGAGACTGGCCGGCGGCCTCTGGTTGACCCGCTGCGACGCCAACCAGCTGGAGTCCGCCATCCTGAACCTCGCGATCAACGCGCGGGACGCCATGCCCGAAGGCGGGCAACTCGTCATCGAGACCGTCAACCGGGAGGTCGACGAGGCGACGGCCGCCGCTTACGCAGACCGGGCGGCGGGTGACTATGTCTGCATCGCGGTCGCCGACAGCGGCACTGGCATGGATGCCGAGACTGTCGGCCGCGCGTTCGAGCCTTTCTTCACGACCAAGCCGATCGGCCAGGGGACCGGCCTCGGCCTGTCCATGATCTACGGCTTCGCGCGCCAGTCCGAGGGCTACGTCGAGATCGAGAGCCAACCCGGCCGTGGCACGACCGTTCACCTCTGCCTGCCGCGCTTCCAGGGCGACGCCGACGACGAGACCGGCGCGGACGCGACCAAAGCCGCGCTGGCCGAAACCGGCGAGACCGTGCTGGTGATCGAGGACGAGCCGGTGGTCCGCGGCCTGGTCGTCGAAGTGCTGGCCGATCTCGGCTACCGCGCCATCGAGGCAGTCGATGGTCCACAGGGCCTGGAGATCGTGCAGTCGGCGCAGCGCATCGACCTGCTGATCACCGATGTCGGGCTACCCGGACTGAACGGCCGCCAGGTCGCGGACGCGGCCCGTGCCCTTCGTCCCGATCTGAAGGTATTGTTCATGACGGGCTACGCCGAGAACGCGGCGCTCGCCGCCGGCTCGCTCCACGCGGGGATGACGCTCATCACCAAGCCCTTCACCATGGAAGCCCTGGCGACGCGGGTCCGGGAGATCATCGAGACGAAATAGGTGATCGTGGCTCTACCTCCCATTCGCGGTATGATGCTTGCTCCGCTCCGTGACGACTGACACTCAACCAGCTCAGTCTCCGTGAACAGAATGGATTGGCTCCAGATGTCCTCCGCCGAGCTTCCCCTCGCGCGCTTCCTGGCGCGTTGCCACTCCGACTTCTCGAAAGACGATAGCGGCGAAGTCGCGTCCTATATTCCCGAACTGTCGCTCGCGAATCCTGCCGACTTCGGCATCGCCGTCACCACGGTCGACGGCTTCGTCTACGAAATCGGCGACAGCAACGTCGAGTTCACCATCCAGTCGATCTCCAAGGCCTTCGTCTTCGCCCTCGCCCTCGAGTCGGTCGGCCCTGATCGCGTCGAAACCGTGGTGGGCGTCGAGCCGAGCGGCGATGCCTTCAACTCCATCCGGCTTCGATCCGACAACCGGCCCTTCAATCCGATGGTCAATGCCGGCGCGATCGCCTGCACCAGCCTGATATGCGAAAGCGAGGGGGACGGCGCCTTTACGCGGCTGCACGACGCGCTCAGCCGCTTCGCCGGACGTCGCCTCGACGTGGACGACGCGACCTTCCAGTCGGAGCGGGCGACCGGCGATCGCAACCGCGCCATCGCCTATCTCCTGCGCAATCACGGCGTTCTACTGGGCGACGTCGATCAGGTTCTCGACGTCTACTTTCGCCAGTGCGCATTGCGCGTGTCGGCGCGCGACCTGTCGGTCATGGCGGCAACCCTTTCGCACAAG
Source organism: Reyranella sp. (assembly GCF_052439685.1). Lineage (GTDB taxonomy): Bacteria > Pseudomonadota > Alphaproteobacteria > Reyranellales > Reyranellaceae > Reyranella. The sequence goes on along the minus strand of NZ_JBQVQG010000029.1, from coordinate 22,773 downwards.
GGCCGCAATCCGCTGACCGGCGAGCAGGTCGTCTCGTCCTACGCCGTCGCGCGCACGCTCTCGGTCATGACCAGCTCGGGCATGTACGATTCGGCAGGCCGCTGGGTCTATCGCGTCGGCATCCCGGCCAAGAGCGGCGTGGGCGGTGGCATCGTGGCCGCGCTCCCTTCGCAACTCGGCCTCGGCACCTATTCGCCGCGCATCGACGACCAGGGCAACAGCGTCCGCGGGCTACGCACCTGCGAGGCCCTCTCGACGCACTACGGCCTCCACATGCTCAACAGGGTGGGCGACGTGCGGACCTGCATCGCGGCCAGCTACGATGTCGGCAGCGTTTCGTCCCGCCGCAACCGCCGGCCACGCGAGCAGGCCATCCTGGAAGCTCACCACGCCAAGTGTGCCATCGTGGAACTTACAGGGGCTTTGAGCTTTGCAAACGCCGAGTATATCTCGCGGCGGGTCCGCAGCCTGCCGCCGGAGTTGGCGTATCTCATCGTGGATCTGCGTCGCGTCCCGTCGGTAAGCGAGGCGGCCCTGCAGTTGATGGCCGATATCCTGGATGACCTCGCTCGTGCAGAAGTCGATGTCGTGTTCTGCGGCATTCCGAAGGGCACACCTGTCGAAGCCGCGCTTGGCGAGTGGCTGGTCGGCAAGGCCGGTGTGCGCAGCATTGCCTTGCTCGACGAAGCCATCGAGTGGGCGGAAGACCGTATTATTCAAAGCGAGGCCGGAGCGCTCGACGTCGAGAAGCCAACCGCTCTCAGCGAACAACAACTGCTGGCCGGTCTCGACCCGGCGGCCCTGTCGGCACTTTCCGAGCTGATGAACCCGCACCACTACCGGGTCGGCGAGCGCATGATCTCGGCCGGCGAGCAGGCCACCACGCTGCTGTTCGTCGTGAGCGGCGTCGTGAGCGTCAGGTTGGCGGGGGGCCTGCGCCTCGCGACGCTGTCGGCGGGCATGGCGGTCGGGGAGATGGCGCTACTCGAAACGACGAGGTCAGCGGACGTCTGGGCCGACACTGCGGTCGCTTGCCTCGAACTGTCACTCGATGCCTTCGCGAGCTTTCGGAATCTCCATCCCCGTGCCTGCGAGCATATCATGGGCAACCTTGCACGCCTGCTCGCCAAGCGCCTCATCATTGCGAACACCAAGATCGAAGTTCTGGCGTCCTACTGAGGCCGGAGCGCCGCTGCCTCCGCCTTGATGCGAATCCACATCGCCGCGGCATTGAGCGCCGAGAAGACGAACCCGTACGCCGGCAGGCCGAAGACGAGCGGCAGGACGAGGATCTCGCCGGCCACCACCCAGTAGTTCGGGTGCGACAGGAAGCGGTAGGGACCACACTGCACCCGCGGCGCGCCCGGCAGCACGATAATTCGCGTCGTCCAGCGCTCTCCCAGCGAAGTGATCACCCAGAGACGGCCCAGCTGCAGGAGGATGAAGGCCGCAAGCCAGAACGGCTCGATGTGCTGGTCTACGGGCGCGCGATACACCACGAGATACCAGAGGCCGAGCAACCAGGCGGCGTGAAGCACGACGATCAGCGGATAGTGCGCCGCACCGACTTCATACCCCCCTTTTGCCAACAGGCGACGGGTATTCCGGCGGGCCAGCACAAGTTCACCCAGGCGCTGAGCCGTCACGAGCCCCAGAATCAGCGCGGTCCAATCCATTATAGGATCCTCAGGCGGCGCGGGCGAGCGACAGGGCGCTGCAGGTGAAGCCCGGTCCCAACGCCGCCAGGACCGTGCGCTGCGGCAAACCTGCAGCCACGAGACGCTCCAGTACGAACAACACCGTCGGCGCCGACATGTTGCCGTACTGGCGAAGCACCTCGCGTTCATGGTCGAGCGTGCCTTGCGCGAGATGCAGGGTCGTTTCCAAGGCAGTGATCACCTTGGCGCCGCCGGGATGGCAGGCGAAGCGGTCGACCGAGGCGCGCGCGATGCCGAGGCGTTCGAGGATCGTCGCCACCGCCGGCCCGACTTCCTGCTCGGCGAAGGGCGGAATGGACCGGTCGAAGATGACGCCCAGGCCCGTCGGATCGACTTTCCAACCCATGATATCGAGCGTATCCGGCCAGCGATGTTCGCCCGCCCCTTCGATCCGGGCGAGTCCCGGCTCGCCTGAGTCGGCACGGACGACACAGGCCGCAGCGCCGTCACCGAACAGGGCCGTCGCAACCATGTTGGCGGGCGTGAGCTGATCCATGCGAAAGGCCGCGGTGCAGATCTCGACGGCGACCATCAGCACGGTTGCGCCCGGTCGCGCCGCAGCCAGTCGGCTGGCGATCGCCAGGCCCGAGACGCCGCCGGCACAGCCAAGCCCGAACACCGGTACCCGCTCGACATCCGTGCGAAAGCCCATGCGCGCGGCGGCGCGCGCTTCCAGGCTGGGCGTCGCGACGCCGGTCGAGGAGATCGTGACGATCGTGTCCACCTCGGATGCAGCGCACCCTGCCGCCGCGAGCGCCCCTGTCGCGGCCTCCACGAACAGGTCCTGCGCGCCCTCGAGATAGGCGGCATTGCGCTCGGGCCATCCCAGCAAGGCGAAATACCAGTCGAGCGGCTTCACCGTGTACCGGGATTCGATGCCGGAAGTCGTGAAGACCGGCGCCATCCGTTCGAAGGCGGCGTAGCGATGGGCAAACATTCCCCGCGCCGCCTCCGCCGCTTCGGTCTGCAGCAGCCGGTGGGGAGGCAAAGCATGGGCGACGGACAGCAGGGCGCTCGCAGGGGGCATGGCGTGATCCTTCCGCCGCCATAACCGGCCCAGGCGCTCCAAGGTTCAAGTCACGTTTTTCTGACGCCAGCGGACGGGATTGCGGATTCGCAGCCGTAGAAATGCTGCAAAGGGAGTTGCCGGACAATTCTTTCGTCGGCATAAAACCGCGCGTCTGTTCGGAGGCTGACCACGACCGCGCCGGAGCCGATCATCCTGCGCGATGAGAGGGGGAGACATCGATGCAAACGAATCGCCGTTCGACTCTGAAGCTGCTGGGAAGCGCTGCGCTCTCGACCGCTGCGCTGCCTGTCCTGCCGTTCTCTGCAAAGGCGCAGGAAGATCTCTACATTGCCTCGACCTATCAGAACTTCAAGCGCGGCACGATCTATAGCATCGACGAGAGGACGCGCGGTTTCGTCATCGTCTGGCAGGATCTCGGCCGTGTGAAGATGAAGGCCGCCGACCTGGTCACCAACTACGGCGCGCTGCGCGTCGGCCAGATCGTCGACGTGCAATGGTACGACTATGTCGACTTCCTGATCGCTCCGACCACGCCCGCCGCGACGGCGCGCGCCAAGGCGATGATGAGCCAGGGCGCGCGGATCGACGGCATCCCCGGCGCGCGGGAGCCCATCCGCCTGTGGTCGATGGCCGGCATGTGCACCAAGGTCGACCTGGCGACCAACACGGTGTTCCTGATCAACGCCTCCGGTGGCGAGCCCGACAAGCCCTCACCCAACAGCGGCGAAGTCATCCAGATGCCGCAGGTCGTGAGCGAGGCCGGCAAGGCCGCACTGAAGACGATCAAGCCGGGCACACAGATCACCACCGTGTACAGCGTGCAAACCGCGCTCCAGGTCACGATCATACGCTGACCATTTCCGCTTATCTAAGCGACAACGCCGGGACCGCGAGGTCCCGGCTTTTTCGTGTGGGTGTTTCACTTCCCGTCCCTGGAGTGCTAGCAAATCAGGAGCAACTCTTGCGGGAGGACGCCATGGCCGCCTCATACGATCTGATCGTGCGCAATGGAACGGTGTTCGACGGGACCGGAGCCGAGCCGCGCGAAGCGGATGTCGCCATCCGGGACGGCAAGATCGCCGCCGTGGGCCGGATCGACGGCGCGGGCCGCGAGGAAATCGACGCCAGGGGCCTCGCCGTGACGCCGGGCTTCGTCGACATCCACACCCACTATGACGGCCAAGTCACCTGGGACGATCGCTTTTCACCCTCTTCGGGTCACGGCGTGACAACGGTGCTGATGGGCAATTGCGGCGTCGGCTTCGCGCCCTGCCGGCCGGAGGACCGCGACACGCTGATGAACGTGATGGAGGGCGTCGAGGACATTCCCGAGCTGGTGATGCGCGAGGGCGTGCCCTGGAACTGGCAGAGCTTTCCCGACTATCTCGACGCCCTATCGAAGCGCCGTTGCGACATCGACTTCGCCACGCAGGTACCGCATGCGCCGCTACGCGTCTTCGTCATGGGCAAGCGCGGCGTCGACCGCGAGCCTGCAAACGCATCTGACATGGCAGAGATGGCGAAGCTTGTTCAGGAGGGTCTGGACGCTGGCGCGCTGGGCTTTTCGACCTCACGTTCACTCTTTCATCGCACGCCTGACGGCGCCCTGACACCGACCATCACCGCCGGGGAGGAAGAGCTGGCGGCGATCGCGCGCGGCATGCGACGCGCCGGCAAGGGCGTGATCCAGCTTTTGGACGATTTCTCCGACACGACAGCAGAAGGTGCGACCGAGTTCGCCATGCTGCGCCGGCTGGTCGAACTTTCGGGCCGGCCACTTTCGTTCACCCTGCTCGACCTGTCGCTCTATCCCGGACGTTGGCAGACGCTCTTGCGCGAGATCGAGCGCGCGCATGGCGACGGCCTGCCGATCCGCGGCCAGGTCGCGGCTCGGCCCGTCGCCGTGCTCTACGGGCTGGAACTGTCGTTCCATCCTTTTTCGACCTGCCCGAGTTATCGCGAGGTCGAGAGCCTACCGCTCGAGGCCAAGCTCGCGAAGCTGCGCGATCCGGCGATGAAGGCAAGGCTGCTCGTCGAACAGCCGACCTACCGCAATCCCCAGATGCTGGCCTTCATGCGCAGCGTCGCCAACATGTTCGTGCTAGGCGATCCGCCCGACTACACGCCGCCGGCCGACCAGCGGCTCGACGCGCGGGCTGCCGCACTCGGCATCTCGCCGCTTGAGCTGGCCTACGACCTGCTGGTGAGCGGCGACGGCCGCACCATCCTGTTCCATCCCGGCGCGAACTACACCGATTGCTCCGACGCCAATATGGCCAGCATGCTGCGCCACGAGCACACCGTCATGGCGCTGGGCGACGGCGGCGCCCACTACGGGCTGATCTGCGACGCGAGCTACACGACACACGCTCTCACCTACTGGACGCGCGACCGTAAGTGCGAGCGCTGGCCCCTGCCCTGGGCGATCCGGCAGCTCACCGACGTGCCGGCCCGCACCGTCGGCCTCGGCGATCGCGGACGGCTGGAGGTGGGCTACAAGGCCGACCTCAACGTGATTGATCTCGATCGGCTGAAAGTCTCCGCGCCGCATCCCGTTCACAACCTGCCGGGCGGCGGCCGCCGGCTCGAACAGAAGGCCGAAGGCTATCGCGCCACGATCGTGGGTGGCGAGGTGACCTACCGCAACGGCGAATTCACCGGCGCCCGCCCCGGCCGACTCGTGCGCGGTGCGCGATAAATTTTCAGCGCAGCGCGAACCCCTCATAGCCGTTGGCAGCGATCTCTTCGCACTTCTGGCGGTACTTGGGGGCGCCGCCGGCATAGGCCATGAAGGTGCGCTTGAGGCGGCCGGGAACGTTCTTGTTCACGCCGGTCATCCAGGAATCGACCTTGGTGAGCAGCAGTCGTGAACCCGTCTCGTACACATGCGCCGTCCACGTCGCCTCGGCCTCCGGGGTCGCCTCGATGCGGGTCAGGCCCTTGTCGCGCATGTACTCCAGCAGCTCTGAAACGAACTCGACGTTCTGCTCGATGCAGCGCGGCAGATTACAGAAGGTCGCCGCATTGTGCGGGCCTACCAGGGTCAGCATGTTGGGAAAGCCAGTGACGTTGAGGCCAAGATAGGTGTGCGGCCCGTCGGCCCACTTGTCGCGGAGCTTCTCGCCATTGCGGCCCTGGAAGTCGATGCGGTCGAAGGCACCGGTGATGGCGTCGAAGCCGGTGGCGTAGATGATCATGTCGAAGTCGTAATCGACATCGCCAACCCGCAGGCCGGTCTCGGTGATGCGCTCGATCGGCGTCTCGCGGATGTCGACCAGCTTCACGTTGGGCTGATTGTAGACCTCGAAGTAACCACTCTCGAGCGGCACGCGGCGCGTGCCGTAGCCGTGGTTTGTCGGGATCAGCTTGTCGGCGATCGTCTGGTCCTTCACGCGGGCGCGGATCTTCTTGATTACGAAGTCCGTCAGCGCGTCGTTGGCCGCCTGGTCCATGAGCACGTCGCGGAAATTGCCCTGCCAGAAGGCGAAGCCCGGCGTGTTGTAGAGCTTCTCGAAGAAGGCCTCGCGCTCCTCCGCCGTCACGTCGGTCGAATGGCGCGGATCGGCAGTGTGGACGAAGCAGCCCCAGTTCTCGCGGCACTGCGCGAAGATCTGGTCGTAACGCGAACGGATGTCGGCCATCGTCTCGGGCTCGATGCGACTGTTGCGCAGCGGCGTGCACCAGTTTGGTGTGCGCTGGAACACGGTGAGCTCGCCCACCGTCTTGGCGATCTCGGTGATCGCCTGCACACCCGACGCGCCGGTGCCGATCACGGCGACCTTCTTGCCCTCGAAGCTGACGGGATGATGCGGCCACAGGCCGGTGTGCCAGGACTCGCCCGTGAAATCTTCAATGCCAGGAATGGTCGGCATGGTGGGCGACGACAGCGGCCCGATTGCGGTGACGAGGAAGCGGGCGCGGGCGCGACCGCCTTTCTCGAAGGTGACCTCCCATTCGTTGGCCGCCTCGTGCCAGTGTGCCGCCTTCACGCGGGTGTCGAAGGTGATGTCGCGGCGCAAGTCGAACTTGTCGGCGATGAACTCGCAGTAGCGCAGATTTTCGGGCTGGCCGGAGAAATGCTCCTTCCAGTCCCACTCCTTCAGCACCTCGGGCGAGAAGGAGAAGCCGTAGGTCCAGCTCTCGGAATCGAAGCGCGCGCCGGGATAGCGGTTCCAGTACCAGGTGCCGCCGACACCGCCGCCGGCCTCGTAGACCCGCGCCTTGAAGCCCATCTGACGCAGCTTCAGGAGCTGGTACATGCCCGAAAGGCCTGCGCCGATCACGATGACATCCCATCGTTCGAGCATGCCGGGCTCGACCATGTCGGCAGTCTCGCTTGTCCGTGTCGCTTCAGCCGCGATTGCCATGGCGTTCCTCATCTGATTTTGCGGACGAGTATAGCGCGGCCGAGGGCCTTTGGACGATGCGCAGAGCGAGATTGGACTTCGCTAGCGTAGCTGCTTCGGTGAGCCGTAAAGATTGGCCAGCCGCGCAATCAGGAAAGCGACGTACATGACGCCCAGCACCTGCTCGATCACGATCAGGGACCTCGCCATCGGCGTCGCTGGCGTGATTTCTCCGAAACCCGTCGAGGTCAGAACGGTGAAGGAGAAGTACATCAGGTCCGGCCAGTTGAGCTTGCCGTCCGGACCGTGGGCTATGGCGGCCGTAAAGGCATCGGCCTGGAACACCTGGAGGAAGCCAAACAGGCTGGCGAAGGACATCGCGATCAGGATGTAGGCGGCCACGGCGCCGAACACCTTGTCGGTCGTGATCGGCCGGCGGTCGAGCACATAGGCCAGGAGCGCGATGGTGATTGCTCCCACGAAGACAGCTGTGGCGCCGAGCGCAATGGGCCGCAGCCCGCTATAGCCCATCCGGTCGGCGATCAGCGTATCGACGGTGATGAATCCGAATACACCCAGCCCCCAGAGAACAGGCCGTTCGAGTCGCAGCGCCCAGACCGCCAGGACGAGCACGGCGAACAACGCTACCCCGAGCATGGAGCCGCCGATCGCCGAGATGGCCAACAGGGGGTTGAGCAGGATGAAGAAGGTGAGCGCCACCACCAGGGCACTGCAGCGGTTGCGCCGCACATAGGCGATGCGGCGCAGCATACGATGTCGGGTCATGATTCAGGCTCGGGCCCCCGCCCCGTTATTCCAGTCTTGAGCAGGCAGACTGCAAAACCCCGCAACCAAAGGCAAACGGCCGGCGTTCCTCGGGTAGATGGAGGATTTCGTCATGTTCCGCAGGGTCTTCGTTTCCCTCGGTTTGCTTATCCTGGCTCTGACTGCCTGCGACCAGCAGCTGCTGATTGCCGGTCCGTCGTCCGACCCGGGCCACTATGAGGTCGTGGGGCTGGTGGCCGAATGACGGAGGGGACCTAGCCCCGCCAGAGTGTCCACAGGACGCCGGCCACCAGTCCCAGTGCGATGAATCCGACGAACAGCAGCAAGGCGCTCTTGGCCTTCGTAAAATGATGGTGCCCCTGCGCCGTGGTCTCATGCGGCTGAAGGCGTGCGCCGAGTTCGTATTTTTTGGATACCTGACCGGCCGCATGCGCCTTCCGGTGCACGCTCAGGAATTGCACGAAATGCCAGAGCGCGCCGAGCGCCGCGAACATGCCCAGCAGCCAGAACGGCGCGAAGAGCATCCAGATTTCAACGTCGGTACCCAAGAGATCCCCCTGCTATGGCCTCTCTCTTAGGCCGGATCGGCTAGCGGGCAAACCACGGATTGAAGGGGAAGCGCTGCCAGCGCCGGTCGTCGAACAGGACCATGAACAGTTGCGCGAACATCTGACCGAGCCGCGGATCGTCGGGCCCGGTCGCCTGGGTCCACGCCGTCGTCTGGGAGAGCGCGAGATCGTTGCGACAATAGACGCCGAACACATAGATGCGGCCCGGCGCGGGCGCCTTCAGGAAATACTGCCGGGCGCAGACGCGCGCCGCCGTGAGATCGTTTGCCGGAGAAAAGACCAGCACCAGGCGGTAGCTGGGCCGGAGTTCCTCGGGGGGAGACTGGTAGGTAAAGGTGAGAGCCGGCCTCGGCTTGTTGGCCTGCATCACCGGCAGCAGCCGCTCCTTCACCTGTTCCAGCGGCCATTGCGGAAAGGGATTGCCCGCGACGATCACCTGAAAGAGGCGGCCGTCGGTCGCCGCCCAGAATTCCGAGAAGTCATATTCCGGGGCGTAATCGAAGCCTCCCACCATCTGTGCCCGCAGCGGAAAGGCCAGGCCGAACCAGGCCAAGGTCACCATGAAGACACACCGCAGAGCGGCCATTTGTGGAAACCTCGCACACTCGGAAGGCCTATTCAGGCACGCAATGGAGTTGAACATATGATGAAGGTCGTCGGCATTTCCCTTCTGGCTCTCACCCTCGCCGCCTGTGGCGATACCTGGGGTCAGCGGGCTGTGACGGGCGGCGGAATCGGTGCCGGCACTGGCGCTCTCGTCGGCGCCCTCACCCCGATCGGGCTGCTGCCCGGCGCCTTGGTGGGCGGCGCGGTGGGTGCCGGTGTGGGCGCGGCGACGACGCCGCGCCGCTGAAGTACCCACCAGCCCGCGTCAGCGCATGCGGACGCGGCGATGCTCCCCTGGATTCGCCTGTTCTTCCCCAGTCTGCGCGGCCTTGGCGAGCTTGAATATCTGGACGGCCTTGTTGGCCTTCACATCCCAATATTCCGCCTCGGCGACGAGAACCGCGACCAGGGCGAGGTCGGGATCTTCCACCCCGCCGGGGAACCAGGCCTTGGCGGCCGTGCTCCACAGTTCCTGCTTCTTCACCGGGTCCTCGACGAGGCGGCCGGCGCCGCTCACCGAGACATACCTCTCGGAGGCCGGATCGGCATAGGCGACGTTCACGTCGGGCGACGCCGTGAGGTCGGCCACGGGCTGGCCGGATCGCGACATGAAGAACCAGCTGACGCCGCCATGGTCGGCCTCGCCGTTCTGGGTGGTCATCGGCCGCGAATAGAGGCGCCCGTCGGCGCCCCGCACGGTCAGCATGCCGAACCGGATGTCCCCGATCATGTCCCAGAGCTTGCTGGTATCGATGGTCTGCGCGGTCATGCCGGGTCCTCCTTCTTCTTCGCAATTCGCGACTCAACGACCGCACGCAACGCCAGTTCCGCAGAGACCGTGAAGCATCTAGGCTGACGCCATGAAAATCTGCCTCTACGGCGCCGGCTCGATCGGCGGGATCATCGGCGCCCACCTCGCGCGCGTGAAAGGCGTCGAGGTGAGCCTGATTGCACGCGGCGCCCATCTCGACGCCATCCGCCGCAACGGCCTGCGGCTGATCTCGCCGCACGAGGAGTTCACGGTCAGGGTAAACGCAACCGACGATCCTGCCGAACTCGGCCCCCAGGACGTCGTCTTCATCACCCTGAAAACGCACCAGTACCTCACGGTCCTCGACAAGGTGATGCCGTTGCTGGGTCCGCAGACGGCACTGATCCCGCCGACCACCGGCGCGCCCTACTGGTTCTTTCACAAACTGGCTGGCCCATTCGAGGGCAGCCGCCTGAAGCGCATGGACCCGAACGGCCGGCAATGGTCAATTTTCGGCCCCGAGCGGGCGCTGGGTTGCGCCTACTGGGCGGGCGGCGTCGTACCCGAGCCCGGCGTCGCGCATCTCGAGAACGAAGTGTGCTACCTCCCGCTGGGTGAGCCCGACGGTTCGAGTTCACCGCGTGTCGCCGCGCTCAGCGCGGCCATGACCGAGGCCGGGCTCAAGGCACCGGTGAAGGCCGACATCCGAGCCGAGATCTGGAGCAAGATGATCAACAGTCTCACCTGGAACCCGATCGCGGTGCTGACTTTGGCCGACAATGGCGGCATCGGTCGCAGCACCGGCGCTGTCGAGGTCGCCCGGCGCATGATGACGGAAGCCGAGGCGGTCGCTGCCAGATTCGGCGCGACGATGGCGACGCCGATGGAAAAGCGTATCGAGTTCACCGTTGGCTTGGGCGACCACAAAATGTCCATGCTGACCGACCTTCAGTCCGGCAAGCCGCTCGAGATCGACGCGCTCGCCGATTCGATCGCCGACCTCAGCGAGTTGGCAGGCGTCGAGACGCCGACCATCGACATGATGCTGGCGCTGCTGAAGCTGCGGGCGACGCAACCTTAAAGGGGCCAAACATCACATACACTCCGTCGCCTCGACCGGAGCGCCGCAGGCGCGGAGTGGAGAGGCCTTCGCTCCACCAATAGCCGGCAACTTGTGGAGAAAAGGTCTCTCCACTCCGCCTCGCTTCGCGAGGCTCCGGCCGAGACGACGGGCTTTGTTTGCGTATGCCCATCATCACACACCGCCCCCGAGCAACTACCAGTTCTCCTTCCACGGCCTGATGTCCATCTCGAAGGTCCAGGCGCTGCGCTTCTGACGGTGGAGTTGCCAGTAGGTCTCGGCGATGTCGTCGGGGTTGAGGATCGCGTCCGGGCCGACATTGTAGCGGTCGGGGAAGTTGGCCTTGATCCATTCGGTGTCGATGGCGCCGTCGACGATGACGTGCGCGACATGGATGTTCTGAGGGCCAAGCTCGCGCGCCATCGATTGCGCCAGCGCTCGCACCGCATGCTTGCCGCCGGCGAAGGCCGAGAAGCCGCGGCCACCGCGAATCGACGCGGTGGCCCCGGTGAAGATCATCGTGCCCTTGCCGCGCGGCACCATGGCCTTGGCCGCCTCGCGCGCCGTCAGGAAGCCGGCGAAAGCCGTCATTTCCCAGACCTTGCGATAGACCCGGGAGGTCGTGTCGCGAATGTCGAACCGCACGTTGCCGCCGATGTTGAAGACGAAGACCTCGACCTCGCCGATCTCGGTCTCGATCTGGCGGAACAGCGCCTCGACCTGCGCCTCGTCGCGGGCGTCGGAGCCGAAGGGATGGACCCGGCCGCCTTCTTCCACGATGCGCGCCACCAGCGACTGAAGCTTGTCGGCACTGCGACGCGTCACGACGGCGGTATAGCCTTCGCGCGCGAAGCGGCGGGCGATGGCGCCGCCCGTCGCATCACCCGCCCCGATCACGACGCAGACCTTGTCTCTCGCCATGGCGTTCTCCTCTGCCTCCAATCTGTTGGCGGCGATCGGACGGCTCAAGGGAGATTACGTCATGGCAGCCCGAGTTTCGGCGCTCCCGGCGCGCAGTGCATGGGCCCGGCGCAACTCGGCGGCCGTCAGGCCCGTCCCGTCTGGACGCCAGCCCGGTGCCCCGAACAGGTACATCCAGACTTCCCGGACCGAGCGCGCCGAGGCCAAGTCCTTCGCGAGCCCGACCCACGGGCCGATGTTGAGAACGAACGGATTGCGCGACGAGACCGCGGGCGAGACCAGACCGAAGTCGCAGGGCAGGTCGTCGCGCTCCGGCACATAGGTTCCGAACAGGCGGTCGAAGACGACCAGCACGCCGCCGAAATTGGCATCGAGATACTCCGGATTGCGCGCGTGATGGACGCGATGCGCCGACGGTGTGTTGAGGATGCCTTCCAGCCAGCCGAGCTTCGGAATCCAGTCGGCATGGATCCAGAACTGGTACAGCAGGTTCAGGAACAGCGCCGTGAGCACCGTCTCCGGCGTGAAACCCAGCAGCACCAGTGGCGTGAAGAAGATCGAGGTGCCGGTGAAGCGGCCGATCCAGCCCAGACGGTAGGCCATGGCGAAGTTGAACTGGTTGGGCGAGTGATGCACCGAGTGCGCCGACCAGAACCAGCGCACGGTGTGACTGGCGCGATGGAACCAGTAGTAGAAGAATTCGAGCCCGACGACGAGCAGCAGCACCGACCAGACGCTGTCGAGCGACTGGGTCAACAGACGATGCTCGTACATCCAGCCGAGCCACGGCGCGGCAAACGTGTAGGGAATGAAGGCCAGCAGGCGGCGGCCTGCGAGATCGCCCAGCGAGCAAGCCCAGGATTTCCAATCGTAGGCCTCGGCCCGCGTGCGCGATTGCCAGATGCCTTCGATCAGCGCCGCCGCCATCACGAGCGGCAGGATAGCGAGATAGAGAATGGCGAGTGACTGCACGAAAGCCTCCGGATGACTTGCCGGCGCCCAATATATGAGTGATGCTCATATTCTGTTACTCGCCTTCCCCTACCAGGTGCCGCCATGGCCTCCCGTCGCCAAGCCCCTGAAAACAAACGAAGATTCCCTCGGCAAGCGCGGGCGGCGCAGACCGTTGACTCGATCGTCGAAGCCGCTGCTCAGATTCTCGAAAAGGGCGGCCTCACCGCCTTCACCACCAACGCGGTGGCCGAGCGGGCCGGCGTCAGCATCGGCACGCTCTATCAGTACTTCGCCGACAAGAATGCGCTACTCGTGGCGCTGGCCCGTGGCGAGATGGACGCCGCGCTGCGCGAGGTCGGCCGGGCTCTGCAGGGCGGCGACGATCCCTCGGTCGAGGGACGCGTGCGGGCGATGGTGCGGGCGATCGTCCACGCCTTTCGCGGCCGGCAGCGCGCCCGCAAGGCGGTCGTCCAGGCGCTGCTGGCGCAGGGAAACGGCATCGAGCTGATGGCGCCCGTCGCGGCGTTCATCGCCCGCGCTGGCGAAACCGTGGGGCGCGGGCCGAACCCGCTGGTCGGACCGCTCACCCGCGAACAGGCCTTCGTGGTGTCGCGCGCCCTCATGGGCGTCGTCCGCGCCGCGGTGCTGGAGGAGCAGCCCTTCCTCGCCAGCCGGGCCTTCGAGGATGAGATCGTGCGGATGATCGTCGCCTATCTGAGTGCCGTCTCCGCGGCTGGCGAACGCCAGCCCTGAGCGATCGCGCCTGCAAAAGCCGCGACTTCGTCCTGCCAGTCCCGACGCTTTGAATCGGCCGAGCTTTCCGTCCTGCGTCCGGCGAAATCGAGATGCACACCGCTCTCCTGCGGGAACAGGCGTCCCGTGAGCAATCGCGCGTAGGTCGCCGCCGATCGGCGCGGCGTGCTGGCGCCGGGCATCGTCCGCGCCACCACCGGCAGGATCGTCGACCAGGCCCAACGCTCGAAGGCGGAGCGGGTGCGTGCCAGCCCCGTGCCCGGCATCAGGCCGGGATCGTAGGCGAACCAGCGCGGACCATCCGCGGGCGTACGGCGCGCAAGGGCGTAGACATGCAGAATGGCCACCAGTTTGGACGTGGCATAGCGATCCATGCCCTGCTGCTTGGCCGGCACGCTGGTGTCGAGGTCGCCGCAGGCCACCCGTTCGATTCCCGGATAGATCCCGCCCCGGAAACCGAACCGGCGGGCGCCGGGGTCAGCGGGGTCATGCGTTCCGCTTGCGGTAAAGGCGACCGCCGCGCGCGGCTCGAGGCACGGCAACAGCCGCTCGACCAGCATCGCGTGTGCCAACCAGTTCGCCTGCAGTGTCTCTTCGTAGCCGTCTTTCGTCATGTTCCGGGTACGCACGTTCTGGCCCCCGGCGTTGGCGGCTATCGAGGCGAGATGATCGCCTGAGAGATGCTTCGTCACCGCGTCGGCAAACTGGGCCGTCGATGCGAGCGAGGAGAGATCGAGCGGCAGGATATGCAGGCGATCTTCACCTGCGACACTGCGCAGCGCCTGCGCTTCCGCAGGCCGGCGAGCACCGGCGACGACACGAGTTGCGGGTTCCGCAAGCAGAAGGCGCACGAGTTCAAGGCCGAGCCCGGATGTGGCTCCAGTGACGAGATGGGTGGCTGTCATTCTTTGACTCCGGCTGAGGTCCATTGAAAATGGAAACTCGGTTGCTGACCGTCCATTCGCATCGGAGTCCCGCCGTGCCGGCCGCCCTGAAACCGCGCAAGAAGCCCCTCCAGACCCGCTCGACCGCAACGGTGGATGCCATCGTCGAGGCGACCGTTCGCATTCTGAGGCGTGACGGATGGGCTGCCTGCACGACGACGCGCATCGCGACGCTGGCCGGCGTCTCCGTCGGCTCCCTCTACCAGTACTTCCCCAACCGAAACGCGATCGCCGTCGAGATCGTCCGACAGCGCACCCGCACCTATCTGACCGCGGTCATCGCCGCAGACCTTTCGGCGGCCGCCACGCCGGAAGAGACCATCGAAGCAGCCATCGCAGCCTTCGTGACCGAGAAGCGCAAAGGACTCGCCGTCTCGCTGGCGCTACGCGACGCATTGCCCGAAGTGCAGGGGCGTCAGGCGATCATCGAGGAAGCGCGACGGTTCGTGCCGGCCCTTCAAGCCAAGCTCGCGACGGCCGGTGCAAGGATCGACGACCCGAGGCAACTCGCCGTGGCGCTTGCCGCCGTTGAAGGAGCCGTTTGGGAGATGATGGCCCAGGACGAGGGCGCGATCGAACGGCCCGAAGCGATCGCCGCCTTGTCGCGGGTCTTCCGGGCCGCCGCGGGCTTCAGCCCTGCGGCAGGGGCACGTTGAGCAGCACGCCGAACTCGCGCGCAAGATCGCAGCTTACGCGCGCGTGCACCTTGCCCTGCTTGTCGAAGAAGCGGCCGGTCTCGTTCACCGGAAAGACGCCTTCGTGCCAGATGCCGGGATGGATGTAGATGCCGAAGCTGCCGTCCGACCAGAAAGCCTTGAAGGTCTCAGGCTGGAGATCGTCGCCCGGCAGCGCGGCCGGCACGACGAAGGGTTTGCCGTCGAGAGGCCAGAAGAGCTGCCCGCCATCGGGGTGGTAGTTGCAGTGCCACAGGAGCACCCGGCCATCGCTCAGTTTGACGCCGGGCCGCACCGTCTCCGGCAGGTCACGGAAGCCGATGACATAGTGGCCGCCGACCGCCTCGTTGCGGCCGATCAGCTCGTTGTCACGCCATTCGCAGGTGAAGATGCCCTCGGTCGTGCCGCCTTCGATACCAGTGCCGGCATCGAGCTTGCGCGAGCCAGTGAGCGGCCACGGCACGATCTCGATCTTCTGCTTCTTCGGATCGCGCACGACCTCGCCGTAGCCCTTGATCGTCTCGCGGTTGGCACGGACCAGGGGAACGTCGAGCAGGCGCAGCCCGGCCGGCACGTCGGGATTGAGATAATCGAAGACGACGCCGTCATGCATGTCGCTGGCCCCTACGCTGCCTTGCCCAGATCCTCGCCGGCCAGCGCGCGTTCAATCAGCTTCACGACATTGTCGCGGCCATAGAGCTTGATGAAGGCGCCCATGCGCGGCCCCTGCTCGCTGCCGAGCAGCACCTCGTAGAGCGTCTTGAACCACTGCCGCAGCTCTTCCTTGGCGAAATGGCGCTTACCCGCCTCATAGACCTCGTCCTGAATGAGTTCCGCTGTCGCATCTTCGGGCATCCTGCGCAGCGTCTCGAGCAGGTCCTGCAGCGCCGGGCGCTCACGGTCGTTGGGCAGCCGGAATTTCTTCGAGGACTTCACGAAGTCCTGGTAGTAGGCGACCGCACCGGCGAGGAGCCGGTCGAGATAGGGCGCGGTCTCCGGCGTCGCGCCCGGCACGTAGCGGCGCAGATACTGCCAGAGAACATCCTTGTCTTCGGTGTTGGCTACACCCGCGAGATTGAGCAGCATCCCGAAGGTAACGCCGGCCGCCGAATTGGCAGGCGCCGCACCGTCATGGATGTGCCAGGCCGGATTCTCGAGCGCGCGTGCCGGCTCCTCGGCCGGCAACTTCTCGACCAGCGAGAGATAGTCGTCGATGGCCCGCGGGATCACGTCGAAATGGAGCCGCTTCGCGCGTCGCGGCTGCTGGTGCATGTAGAGCGCCAGCGATTCGGGCGATGCGTAACGCAGCCATTCCTCGACCGAGAGGCCGTTGCCCTTGGACTTCGAGATCTTCTTTCCTTCCTCGTCGAGGAAGAGTTCGTAGTTGAAGCCCTCCGGCGGCTTGCCGCCGAGGATGCGCACGATCTTGGCGGAGAGTTCGGCCGAAGGAATGAGATCCTTGCCGTACATCTCGTAGTCGACGTCGAGCGCAAACCAGCGGCCCGCCCAGTCGGCCTTCCACTGCAGCTTGACGTTACCGCCGGTGACCGGCGTCTCGACCATCGAGCCGTCCTCGTCGCGATAGACGATGGTGCCGGCATCGGCGTCGGTCTTGATCACCGGCGCCTGCAGTACGCGGCCCGTCTTGGGCGAAATCGGCAGGAAGATGGAGTAGGTCGCGCGGCGCTCCTCGCCCAGCGTCGGCAGCATGACCGCCTGGACCTCGTCGTAGTGACGCAGCATCGAGAGCAGCATCTTGTCGAAGCGGCCCGACTGGTACCATTCGGTTGCCGACTGGAACTCGTACTCGAAGCCGAACGAATCGAGGAAGGCGCGCAGGCGAGCGTTGTTCGCCGCACCAAAACTCGGATGCTCGTTGCTGAACGGGTCGGGCACCGAAGTCAGCGGCTTGCCGAGATGGGCCGCCAGCATCTCCTTGTTGGGGACGTTGTCCGGCACCTTGCGCAGGCCGTCCATGTCGTCGGAGAAGCAGAACAGCCGCGCCGGCACGTCGGACAGACGGCGGAAGGCCTGGCGCACCATCGTCGTGCGCACGACCTCGCCGAACGTGCCGATATGCGGCAGGCCCGACGGGCCGTAGCCGGTCTCGAACAGCACATAGCCTTTCGCCGGCGCTTTGCCGCCGGTGCGGGCGACGAGCTTGCGGGCTTCTTCAAACGGCCACGCGCGCGCGGCCTCGGCAAGGGTACGATCGATCTGGGACATGGGTCGGCCAAACTAGGTGCGAGGGCCATTTGCGTCAATTGCAGCAGCGGCCCAAAGTGCCGCGTCTGCAATGAATAAACGCGCACTCTCGCTCTCGATCGGCGGCCTGCTGGCGATGGCAGCCGGTATCGGCGTCGGCCGCTTCGTCTACACGCCGATCCTGCCGGCCATGGTCGAGGCCCTGTCCCTCAGCAAGTCGCAGGCCGGGCTGATCGCCTCGGCGAATTTCCTGGGCTATCTCGCGGGCGCGCTGCTGGCGGCCGCGCGCCTGCCGGGCTCGCGCCGTTTCTGGCTGCTGGCTTCCCTCGCGGTCACGGCGATCTGCCTGCTGGGCATGGGCCTTGCGACCGCGATGCCGGTCTTCATCAGCCTGCGCATCGTCGCGGGTGGGGCGAGTGCCTTCGCGCTGATCTTCAGCTCTGCGCTCGTGATCGACCGTCTGAGCGCCTCGGGACAGGGGGCGCTCTCCGCTGTGCATTTCGCGGGCGTCGGCGTCGGCATCTCCGTCTCGGCAATCATCGTTGCCGTTCTGCTCCAGCTGGGCGCCGCCTGGAGCCTGCTCTGGTACGCCAGCGCGGTGTTTGCCGTCGCAGCAGGTTTCGCCGTCGCCTGGCTGGTGCCGCCCGACGAGACGGCGGCGCGAACGGTGAAACGTCCGACCGGCATGCGCCTGTCCGCCGACTTCGTGGCCCTTCTTCTCGCCTACGGCCTGTTCGGCTTCGGCTACGTCATCACCGCAACCTTCATCGTCGACATGGTCCGCGGGGCTTCGTCGATCGCCCCGCTCGAACCCTACATCTGGCTGCTGTTCGGCCTCTGCGCCGTTCCCTCGGTGGCACTGTGGACTGCACTTGGCCGACGCTGGGGCGTCCTTCGCATCTACGCCGTGGCCTGTATCGTCGAGGCGGCGGGCGTCGCGGCCAGTGCGCTGTGGCTGCATCCGGTAAGCATCGTGATCTCGGCGGTGTTCGTGGGGGGTACCTTCGTAAGCCTGACGGCACTCGGCCTCGTCGCCACACGTTCGAGCGGCAGCGATCCGCGAGGACGCATCGCGCTGATGACGGTCTCGTTCAGCATCGGTCAAATCCTGGGGCCGGCCTTCGCGGGCTACGTTTATGACGCCACGGGGAGTCTCGCGATGCCGCTGCTGGCCGCCGTCGCCGCGCTCGTGCTGGCCGCCGTCCTGTCGCTGATGGCCGACGCCAGGCGCCGCGCCCTCAGCCCTTCCACGTAAAGGGGAAGAGCTGCTGGCGCACGAAGCCGGTCGGCATGTAGTCGCCCAGAACGCCGTATTTGCCGGGGAAGCGCCGATCGGATTTCACCGCGGTGCCAAAGATGTAGTCGATGAAAGCGAAGTGGGCGGCGTAGTTGCGGTCGATCGCCTCGCGCTCGGAACTGTGATGCCAGTGGTGGAAGTCGGGCGTCACGATCAGCCACTTGAGCGGCGCCTTGCCGAAGATCGCCGGCAGCCGGACGTTGGCGTGGTTGAACACCGCCTGGAAGCCCACGATCACGATATAGACGTCGGTGACCGCCTGGCTGAACCCCAGCACGTAGAGCACGCCCAGGATCGACACACGCGTCGTCAGCAGTTCGAACAGATGGAGCCGCGAGCCGGCCATCCAATCCATGTGCTCGGCGCTGTGATGCACGGCGTGGAAGCGCCAGAGGAACGGGATCTCGTGATAGGCGCGGTGCGTCCAGTACTGCACGAGGTCGGCAACCAGGAGGACGAGGAAGAGCGCGGCGAAGAACGGCAGGCCGCCCACCCATTTCTGCAGAGGATCCCACACCAGCCAGCCGAACAGCCGGTGAATCGCGAAGTTCACGATCAACAGCGCCAGGCCGACCAGCAGGTGGTTTACGATGAAATGCGTGAAGTCGGTCTGCCATCCCGGTCGGAAGACCGGCTGGTCGCGATGCAGCGGCGCCATCTTCTCGATCAGGATGAAGATCATGCTCGAACCGAGCAGGTCGAGGATGAACCAGTCGAGGCCGACATACGGCGTATTGTCGGGAAAGTCGGATACGGGGACCCGGTGGCCGCCCATCGCCGCTGCGAGGATGATCAGGGCCAGCGCCGTGCCGTTCAGCCAGCGATTGCGGCGCTGGACCAGATTGGCGATCGCCATGCCACCCGCAATCACCATGCCGACCAGCAGAACCTGCCGGAGCAGGCCCACGTCGTACTTCTTTCGCAGATCCGGCGTGGTCAAATACTCGGGAAAATGGAACGCCAGCACGGCGAGCACTGCGAGACCACCCAGCGTGAGCGCGATGATGCCGGTGATCTTGCCCTTGCCAACGGGGAGGGCGCCGGACTGGTGGAAGACGGCGGTGGTCTTCTTGATGACGGGAGGTGGTTTCATGACACGTGATTCTAGACGCAACCGACAGTCGCTGCATCGGACATTTGCTCTGTGCTATTCACCGCCCGGTGACGATCCTCGCGACCTCCTCCTGGCCGGCCCTGGTCGCGACTGCCCGCGGCGCGCTGTGGCGTGCCCCTGACGGCACGCTGGAGCGTCTCTCGGGCACCGATGCAGGACGTCGGGCGGCCGGCAACCGGCCGCTGGTCTGCCACGCGCCCGCGGTGGCGGCACGACTCGGGCTCGAGGACCTCCCGGCACACGATCTGCTCGAACTCTTCGCCTTCGTGCGACCGGCACGCTTCTGCCTACCGACCGTGCGCGGCCTGTGCGACGCGCTCGGCATGGAAGTCCCCGCGACGCCCGAACAGGAGGTGTCGGCTCTGCCGGCGCTCGCGCGCGCTCTGCTCGACGAGCTCGACGACATGGCGGCGCTGGCTTCGTCCGAAATGAAGGAAACGGCGCTCGCCATGGCCCGTGGCCGATGGAGCTGGGGCGCTGCGGTGCTCGACGCCCTCGGCCTCGATCAGGCGAGCAAGAAATCCCGCCCCGGCGCAGGCCTCGATATCTGGAAGAGCCTGCCCGTGTGGGAAGAGCCGCCGCCCGCACCGCCACCCGGCAGCCAGCCGGTCGAGCCGCGTGAAGCGAGATTGCGATTGGCCCATCTCGTCTCGGCCGGCTCCAACATGGCCGAGGCCCGGCCGACCCAGAGCGATTATGCCTCGGCCGCCAGCGGGGCCTTCGCGCCGCGCGAGGAGGAAGGCAAACCCCATGTCGTGCTGGTCGAGGCCGGCACCGGCGTCGGCAAGACCCTGGGCTATGTCGCGCCCGCCAGCCTGTGGGCCGAGAAGAACGGCGCGCCGGTCTGGATCTCGACCTACACGCGCAACCTGCAGCGCCAAATCGACACCGAGCTCGACCGACTGCATCGTGACTCCGCCGAAAAGCGGCGCCGCGTCGTCATCCGCAAGGGTCGCGAGAACTATCTCTGCCTGTTGAACTTCCAGGAGGCGGCAATGCGCACCGGCCTGATGCCGGAGAATGCGGTTGGTCTCGGCCTGATGGCGCGCTGGGCGTTGGCCAGCCGCGACGGCGACATGATTGGCGGCGACCTGCCGGCCTGGCTGCTCGACCTGGTCGGCCGCAGCCGCGTGCAGCGGCTGGCCGACCGGCGCGGAGAGTGCATCTACTCGGCGTGCGAGCATTATCGGAAGTGTTACGTCGAGCGTACCATCCGCCGCGCGCGCCAGGCCGACATCGTCATCGCCAACCACGCGCTGGTGATGATCCAGGCGGCGATGGGAGGCCTCGACGACGCCACGCGGCCGTTGCGCTACGTCTTCGATGAGGGCCATCACCTGTTCGAGGCCGCCGACGGCGCCTTCGGCGCGCATCTGAGCGGCGTCGAGACCTCGGATCTGCGGCGCTGGCTGCTGGGTGCGGAGGGACGTCGCGGCAGCCGTGCGCGCGGATTGGAACGCAGGGTCAGCGACATTCTCGGCGAGGATGTCGAAGCGCAGAATGCTTTGCGCCGTCTGCTCGATCTCGCCCAGCAGCTCCCCTCCTCCAACTGGCAGACGCGGCTGGCCGACGGCACCGTGCTCGGCCCGGCCGAAGAGTTTCTCGCGCTGGTGCGCCAGCAGGTGCGCGCGCGATCAGCCGGCGACGATCAGGGCTTCGGCCAGGAATGCGACGTGCGCCCCCTCAATCCCGGCCTGCTTGAGGCCGCCGACCGGCTGGCCGATGCGCTCGAGAAGATGCTGCAGCCTGTGCGTCGACTGCGCCAGGCGTTGCGGGCCAAGCTCGAAGGCGAGGCCGACAAGCTCGACTCGGGCCAGCGCGCCCGCATCGAGGGGGTGGCGCGCTCGCTCACCAACCGCTGCGAACTGACGCTCGAATCCTGGCGCGCCATGCTCCGCGGCCTGCACAACGATCCCGATCCTGCCTTTGTCGACTGGTTCGCCGTCGAACGCGTGCAGGGCCGCGAGTACGACGTCGGCATGTACCGCCACTATCTAGATCCGGCCGAGCCCTTCGTGAATTCGGTGATCCGGCCCGCGCATGGCGCGGTCATTACATCGGCGACCCTGCGCGATTCGCTCGGCGTGCCGCAGGCGGCCAACGACGAGGACGTCACGATGCAGGCCGACTGGATGGTCGCCGAAGCGCGAACCGGGACTCGTCATCTTGCGGCTCCGGCCACGCGCGCGGCCATGGCATCGCCATTCAACTATGCGAACGCGACCAAGGTTCTGATCGTGAAGGACGTGAAGCGCGACGATGCCGATCAGGTGGCCGCGGCTTATCGCGAACTCTTCCTGGCGGCGGGAGGCGGCGCCTTGGGACTCTTCACGGCGATCGGCCGCCTGCGCGCCGTCCACCAGCGCATCGCGCCGGTTCTGGAAGAAGCCGGACTGCCGCTCTACGCCCAGCATGTCGGCGGCATGGACGCAGCGACCCTGGTCGATATTTTCCGTGCCGAGGAGCATTCCTGCCTGCTCGGCACCGACGCGGTGCGTGACGGTGTCGACGTGCCGGGTCGCTCGTTGCGCCTCATCGTGTTCGACCGCGTACCGTGGCCGCGGCCCGACATCCTGCACCGCGCCCGCAAGGCGCACTGGAAGGCGGCCGGCGCGGGCGCCAACGGTTACGACGACATGCTGGCGCGGCTGCGCCTCAAGCAGGCCTATGGACGATTGATCCGTCGGGCCGACGACCGTGGTGTCTTCGTGATGCTCGATTCACGCTTGCCCTCCCGTCTCCTGAGTGCCTTTCCGGCGGGCGTGACCGTAGAGCGCATCGGTCTTGCCGACGCAGTGGCTGCAACGAGGCGGTTTCTGGATAGTTGAGATCGGCGCAACGTTCGCCCCGACAGGCTGTTTCTCCTGCAGCAACCAATGCAACAGGAGGAACTCATGAACATGACCAAGCTCGTTTCCCTCACCGCGGCGGCGCTTCTCTTCGGCGGCTCGGCGATGGCGCAGAGCGGCGGTAGCGCTGGCGCCGGCGCCGGCGCCGGCGGCGGCACATCGAGCGGTGGCGCTT
>NZ_JBQVQG010000028.1:0-65514 GCF_052439685.1 Reyranella sp. | reverse complement strand
GCGCGCACCAGCAGCGCGTCGCCGGTGACGGCGCGCAGCCGCGCCAGGGCCCGGCTCATCGCCGAGGGGCTGAGCCGCAGGCGGCGGGCGGCGCGGGTGACGTTGCCCTCGGCGAGGAGCACGTCGAGCGTGTGCAACAGATTGAGGTCGGCGCGGGCCATGGCCGCCGACTATGGCGTCGAACGCAACGATAGTCTGCAGGCCGTGCGCCTTCCGCCTGGTCCCGCACGGGAATATCTGCCTCCCCGAAATCCCGGACAGGAGGCGAAGAGCATGGCGGACAATTCACTCGATCGGTTCATCGCCGAAGCGCGCGGCGGTTGGGGGCCACTCGGCAGTTCTCTGGTCCAGCGCTGCCGGGCGGGGCTCGCGGCGCTGACGCTCGCCGATCCGCGCGAGGACTGGCTGGCGGCGCTGCTGGCCGAGCGGCCAGCCTCGCGCGAGCTGCATCGCGATGCCGTGCACGGGTTCGTCCTGCTGGCGCATGCCGAGCCGGGCGGCCTTTACCGGCCGCCGCACGACCATGGCCGGTCCTGGGTGGTCTATGGCGTGCAATCGGGCACGCTCGAGGTGGTCACCTATGCGAAGGTGCCCGACGTGCCGGACGACGAACGCGGCGACGAGCGGCTGGTGGCGCGCGACAGCGGCGTGCTGAGGCCGGGCGAGGCGCGCGCCTACCTGCCCGGCGACGTCCACGACACGCGGTGCCTGGGCGACGGCGCCCTGCTGTTCCGCTTCACGGAGCGCGACCTCGGCCACGAGGACCGGGTCGAGCGGCGGATGACGCGATATTGCGAACGTGACGGGGAGTGGCGGGCGCCGCTGCGGGCACCCTGACGGTGACGGCGGAGCGGCCTATTCGACCGGCCGGACGCGACGCGAGGGCATGGCGACGGCGACGTTCAGCTCGCGGGTGAGCTCGTCCAGGGTGAGCATGCCGGGGCGCAGCAGCAGGCGGGCGACGCCGGAATTGCGGCGGTTCTCCTCGGGCCAGATGGCGCGGCGGGCCAGCGAGCGGGACTCGTCGTTCTTGCCGGCGCGCAGCGCGATGATCGCGGCGGCCAGGCAGCGCTGTTCCCATTCGCCGAACGGGCCCACGCCGCGGCCGAGCGCGTCGATGATGGTGGTGATGGCGTCGACCGCCATCTTCTTCTTTTCTTCGGACGCCAGCCCCTCCGACGAGAGGGCCAGCGATTTGCGGAGCGCTTCGATATCAGACATCGACGCTTCTTACCCCGTCTTGCCCGCCGCGCCTATTCCCCCGCGACGATCGACCGTTTCGTTCACGGGCGCGGGCCGCCCGTGCACGGTTGTTGCGGAAACTCGTCCCAGGTCTTGCCATCCAGCATACGGCCCTGCTTCTTCTTGTTCGTGCCGCCCCACTGTTTGAAGAAGAACGCCGTGCCCAGCGCCTGGCAGGCGTCGCGGATCTCGCGCACCCAGGCCGGATCGACGGGCCGCGCGCCGGGACCGGACTCGCCACCCGCGATGGCCCAGTCGATTCCCCTGAGATCGAGGCCGCCCGGAACCGCCGAAACCAGCGACGACAGGAGCGGCTCCAGCGACAGGAAGCGCACGGCCGCCGGCACGCGGCGCAGGTGATCGATGCGGAACAGATGGTCGGCATTCTCGACGCTCGTGCCCAGCCACACGTTGGGCAGCCGCGGCAGCCGCGCGGTCAGCGCCTCCATGCGCTCGGGCCGCTTGGTGAGGATCTGGTAGGTATGATGCGGCGTCCGCGCCATGACGTTCCAGACCTCGGCGACGAACGATTCGGGCACCGCCTCCCAGAAGAGGTCCGACATCGAGTTGACGAAGATCATGCGCGGCTTCTTCCAGCCCTCGGGCACGCCGAGCGCGGCGCGATCGAGCCGCACCGCGCCCGTCCACTTCGCCCGGCCGCCCGACAGGCGCGTCAGCCCGGCATATTTCGCCATGCCCATCGCCTCGAGGCGCGCCGCCAAGCGCATCGCGTAGCAGTTGGTGCAGCCCGGCGACAGGACCGTGCAGCCCGCGACCGGATTCCAGGTCGCGTTGGTCCATTCGATCGAACTGGTGGCCATCGGAAGACCTTGGGCGGGCTTTCCGGCCTTTGTATATCAACCCAAATCGTGCGGCGACCCGACGATTCCGGCGCCCTCCCCGGCCTGCGACATTGCTTTCGACTGTTTCGACTATTGCGATTATTTCGTTTATAATGCCCGGCCCGCCCCCGCGGCGACACGGACCAGATGGAGACTCCGATGCCCGTCGACGACTCGCTTTCCGAACGCCTCCCGACACAGGCCGAAGCCGAGAAGGCCGCGACAGCCGGCACGGTCCTCGCGACTTACAAGGACAGGCGCGGCGGCCTGTCGCTTCACGTCAAGAAGGGCGCCAAGAGCGCCGAGGTCGACCTGCCGCCGGCGGTCGCCCGCCTGATGCTCGATCTCCTGCAGGCCATCGGCAAGGGCGACGCGGTCACGCTCGTACCGTCCGGCGCGGACCTTTCCACCCAGCAGGCCGCCGACATGCTCGAGGTCTCCCGGCCCTTCCTCGTGAAGATGCTCGAGACCCGGGAGATCCCGCACCACAAGATCGGCACCCACCGCCGCATCCGGGCGGAAGACCTGCTCGCCTACAAGCACCGTCGCGACAGCAAGCGCACCGCCGCGCGCACCCGGCTCGCCCGGCTGGGACAGGAGAGCGAGGGGTGAAGGAGGTATGCCTTGGATCGGCCGTCTGCTCGTCTGGGACGAATGCTGAGTGAGCGTGTGGCTTGGGATGGAATCCAGAGTCGTGACCCGCAGGCATCGATTACTGCGAAGCCCTAGGCTGTGTACTCATTACGCCGCTGCCCCTGATGCCCGCTCAACCCCTAGCAGCGGCGAGAAAGCGGACGTCTCCTGAGGTCGCCGAAGGGCCAACAGCGGAAGTCCGGATTCGCGCGCGGGGGCGAAGCCTACCTATCAATGGGCGAGAATGTGCGCACGACCTCATACATGCCCGGCTCAAATTTCGCGATCTTGAGCGCCTCTTCGAGAAAGGGTAGCGGTCCAGGATCCTGGCGCATGGCCTCATAGTCTTCCGCGCTGCGCCACTGCGCATACATGGTCACCTTCGTGCCGTCGAGGCTCCGATGAAGGGTCGAGGAAACAAAGCCAGGTGCCCGGCTGACGAATTCATCGGTCGCGCGCGCAAGCAAATCGAGGAGCCGATCCTGGTTGGCTGGGTCTACCGTGAAGACATTTATTAGGCTGATCATACGGTCGGTCCTCTCTTTTGTTGCCTGATGCCTTGCCTATCACGAAGGGGGAGTTCCAATAGGACCGTCACCATTTCAGCCTCGCGCGGGATCGACCGCCCGAGGTCGTTACTGGACGCAAATGACGCGGCCCCCGAGAGAACCCTATCAAACCAAAAGTAGGCCGCACCGGGTCAAGGCCATTGATGCCCCTTGTGGGTCATTCGCGTCGATTTGGCCGCACGTCGGCCATTTCCGGTTTACCCGCTGAAAGCCCACATGAGGACAACCGCCTGAAGCACTTCAGAGGCATCGCTACACGCTACTTCAAGACCGCAGCGAACTTCCTCGCTGCAATCCATCTCGCCGCAGCGCGCCTGTGGATCAGAAATTATGAGTCCACGACCTAGACACGATCGACCCATCTCGCAACACGAGGGCACGCACAATGGGTGCCGGCCGTTCGCTGCCATCGCTTTCGGATCGCGGCTCCAAGTTTCGAGAGGCGGATAGGCACCTCTGGTCAACCGCGGTCGCGATGCTCTAACAATCCGGGCGAACCAATCACGACATCATATCCTGGGGGAATCAGCGCTCATGCAACTCGACAAGACAGTGGCCGCCGTCGTTACGGGCGGCGCGTCCGGCCTCGGCGCCGCCACCTCGCGCATGCTGGCCTCGCACGGCGTGAAGGTCGCGATCTTCGACCTCAACGCGGAACAGGGCGAGACGCTCGCCACGGAAATCGGCGGCGTCTTCTGCAAGGTCAACGTGACGTCGACCGAAGAGGTCGAGGCCGGGTTCGCGAAGGCGCGGGCGGCCCACGGGCAGGAGCGCATCCTGGTGAATTGCGCCGGCGTCGGCGGCGGTGCCCAGAAGACCGCATCGCTCGACCGCACGACCGGTTCTCCCAAGGAATATCCGCTGGAGAACTTCGAGCGCATCATCAACGTCAATCTCATCGGCACGTTTCGCTGCATCACCAAGTCGGCCGCGGGCATGCTGACGCTGGCCCCGCAGGCCGATGGCGATCGCGGCGTGATCCTCAACACCGCCTCGGTCGCGGCCGAGGACGGCCAGATCGGCCAGGTCGCCTATACCGCCTCGAAAGCCGGCGTCGTCGGCATCACGCTGGTCGTGGCGCGCGACCTCTCCAACGAGGGAATTCGCTGCAATACGATCCTGCCCGGCATCTTCGACACGCCGCTGCTCGCGCGCGCGCCGGACAACGTCAAGGCGGCGCTGGCCGCCTCGGTGCCGTTCCCCAAGCGTCTGGGACGCCCCGAGGAATATGCCCAGGTCGCCCATACGATGATCACCTGCGGCTACCTCAATGGCGAGGACGTCCGCGTCGATGGCGCCATCCGCATGGCGCCGCGCTGAGCTGGAACCGGGAAAGGACAGAACAATGACCGAAGCATGGATCATCGATGCCTGCCGCACGCCGCGCGGCGTCGGCAAGGCCGGCAAGGGCGCGCTGTGGGAGGTTCATCCGCAGCAGCTCGGCGCGACCGTCCTCAAGGCGATCGCCGACCGCAACAAGATCGACACCAAGGAAGTCGGCGATGTGATCTGGGGGACGGCCGCCCAGGTCTCGAAGCAGAGCGGCGATCTCGGCCGCATGTCGGCCCTCGATGCCGGCTATGACGTCAAGGCGAGCGGCATCACGATCGACCGCTTCTGCGGTTCGGGCATCAGCGCCGTGAGCCTCGCCGCCGCCTGCATCAAGTCGGGCATGGAAGACCTGGTGGTCGCCGGCGGGACGGAGATGATGTCGATGGACCGCAGCCGCGGCAGCGGGCCGTCGGTCATGGACAACGGCAATCTGCGCCTGCGCCTGCATCATCCCCAGACGCACCAGGGCATCTGCGCCGACGCCATCGCCACGCTGGAGAAGATCCCGC
Source organism: Reyranella sp. (assembly GCF_052439685.1). GTDB lineage: Bacteria > Pseudomonadota > Alphaproteobacteria > Reyranellales > Reyranellaceae > Reyranella. Next base: position 60,387 of record NZ_JBQVQG010000028.1, on the reverse strand, counting down.
GCCAGGCGCTGGACGAGGCGGGCTATGTCAGCCAGCAACGCGCGGCGATCGCCATCGCCGAGGGCCGCTTCGCCAAGTCCCTGATCCCCGTCTACAAGGAAGACGGCACGCTGGCCCTCGATCGCGATGAATATCCGCGTCCGCAGACCACTCGCGAGGGACTGGCCAACCTCAAGGCCGCCTTCGCGGCGATGGCCGACGTCCCGCTCGACGACAAGGGCATGACCTATCGCTCGCTGATCCTGCAGGCCTATCCCGGCCTCGAGATCGAGCATGTCCATCATGCCGGCAATTCCTCCGGCGTCGTCGACGGCTCGGCCGCCGTGCTGCTGGCGTCGCCCGACTACGCAAAGGCCCATGGCCTCAAGCCGCGCGCCCGCGTCGTGGCCATGGCGAACATGGGCGACAGCCCCGAGCTGATGCTCAATGCGCCGGTGCCGGCGGCCCGCAAGGTCCTGGAGAAGGCCGGTCTCAAGACGAGCGACATCGACCTCTGGGAGATCAACGAAGCCTTCGCCGTCGTCTCGGAGAAGTTCGTGCGCGATCTCGATCTCGATCGCGACAAGGTCAACGTCAACGGCGGCTCGATCGCGCTCGGCCACCCGATCGGCGCGACCGGCGCCATGCTGATCGGCACCGTCCTCGACGAGCTCGAGCGGCAGGACAAGCAGTTCGGTCTCGTCACGATGTGCGCCGCCGGCGGCATGGCCCCGGCGATCATCATCGAGCGCATCTGAGAAACGCCTCGGCGATCCTGCGGGCGACGGGACATTCCCCGTCGCCGCAGGGCTATCGCATCTACCCACCCCCCGTCGTCCCGACCGGAGCGTAGCGGAGTGGAGGGACCTTCTTTCCTCCATTTGACGGCTATTGGTGGAAGGAAGGTCTCTCCACTCCGCGCTGCGCGCTCCGGTCGAGACGACGGAAGATTTCACATGCGATTGCCGTGCGTCGCAGGATGGCACGCTCCATCCACCGCCCTCACCCTGCCCGCAACCGCGCCACCCGTTCCCGCCCCTTCTCGATCGCGTCGCCGATCGAGAGGTTCACGGTCGCGTCGGGCACCAGCTTGTCGCCGTAGCGTCTCGGCGCGATCTTCGCGATGAGCCATTTGATCGTGTCGATCTGCAGCCGGCAGACGGTCACGCTGTCGGCGTCGGCGTTGCGGGCGATGTGGATCGCTTCCTCGGCGAGCGCATCGGCCTGCTGGTCGCGGGCGATGGCGTAGCGGTCGCGGAACGGGCCGTTCTCGCTTTGCCAGCGGCGCACGGTGTCGCGGCTGGGCATGCGGGCCGGGCGGCAGACGTCGCACAGCAGCTCGCCGTCGGCCAGGCGGCGGCAGATCTCGGCCGCCAGTGCCTCGCTGTAGAGCGTGGGTCGCGCCGCCATCACGGGCTCTCCGGCTCGTACTTGCCGGCGACCTTCCGGCCCAGCCGCCGCCGGTTCACCCTCATCATCATGACCGTCGCGGCGCGCGACTGGCCGGGCGCGAGGCCGGCGGCGCGGCGCTGACGGCGGATCATGTCGGGATGACGCCCCATCGCCTCGGCGATGGCGCCATCGGTCTCGCCGGCGGCGACCAGCCGGCGCAGGCGCGCCGCATCGTCGGCGCTCCAGGGACGGCCGCGGCTCATCGCGTCGCTCCTGCGCGGCTGAAAAGGAGAAGCTTGAGCGTGATCGTTCTGCTGCGTGCCATCGGCCTTTACCTCGCCTCAAACGGAAGTCACGGTCGGCGCATGAAGAGACTTGCCCTCGCCGCCCTTTCGATCGCGCTGCTGGCGCCCGCCGCCTGGGCGCAGAACGCCAAGCCTTCGGCTGCCACACCCGCCGCTCCGGCCGCGGCGTCGTCCAAGCCGCAGGGCTGCACCGCCACCCACGGTGCGCTGCCGCAGAACTGGTCCGGCCAGGTCTTCGCCCTCGACGGCGAGACGCTGGGCGGCAGCGGCCTCAAGACGCCGCTCCGCATCTGGGGCGTGCAGGCGCCGGCGCTGCGCGATGCCCAGCGGGTCGAGACAGTGCCCGGCATGCGCGCGCGGGCGACGCTGGAAGATCTGCTGTCGCGCGCCGACCACAAGGTAAAGTGCCGCATCGCGCGCTACGATTCGGAATGCCGCCTGGTCGCGCAATGCGCCCTCGACGAGGCCCAGCCGATCGATCTCGGCGGCGCGATGCTGGCGTCCGGCGTCGTCTACGGCCACGAGCTCGACGAGCCGCTGTCGTGGGAACCGCGCGCCGCCCAGCGCTACGCCGATGCCGAGTTCGAAGCCCGCAAGGCACGCAAGGGCAGCTGGCCGCTCTGGCTGGGCGAGCCGTAATTTTCCGTCGTCTCGACCGGAGCGCGCAGCGCGGAGCGGAGAGACCTTCGCTCGACCACGAGCCGCCAAATCGTGGAGAGAAGGTCTCTCCACTCCGCCTCGCTGCGCGAGGCTCCGGTCGAGACGACGGAAGGCACTCATTGCAGCAACGCGGCGGCCAGCGCCGCCTCGACCACCCGCTCGATCTCCCTTTCGGGATAGCCCAGTTCGCGGGCGCGGTCGGCCAGTACGTCGCGGGTTGCCAGGCGGGCGGCGCGGGCCGAGTAGCCACCGGCCCGTTCGAAGCCGAGACAGTCGGCGGCGTCCTCGACCAGGAACGGGTGGAGGACTGGAGGGGCGAGTCTGGGAGAGGCCATTCCGGAAGAGTATCCGGATTATTTTCCGACTTCAAGGCGGATTCCGGAAAATTCCCCTCTCGGAAATCATTCCGGAAAATGTCAGACTGACGGCATGGCCTTCGACGCCAACCAGCGCCGCCAGGCCCTGCGCGCCTTCATGGCCGGGGCCGGCCTCAACGTCGCCCAGTGGGAATCGCTCTCAGGCCTGGGCGACGGAACGCTGCGCAAATTCCTGGACGACCCGACCGGCGCCAAGACGCTGACCGACAAGACCTATGCGCGGCTGGCCGCCGGTGCCGCGAAGAAGACCGGCCGTCCGGTCGGCGTCGCCGAGCTGCAGGGCGAGTTCCCCACGGCGGCCGACGGCTCGGCCTCCTCCTTCGTCACCGATCTGGCCGGCAACGTCACGCCCGCCTTCGACGCGCCGGGCCGGCCAATGCTCGGCCACATGACCAACGACGTGCCGCTCTATGGCACGGCGATGGGCGGCGATGGCAACGGCGAGTTCGAGATGAACGGCACGGTGATCGACCATGTCGCGCGCCCGCCGGGCATCCATGGCCGCGGCGACGTGTTCGCGCTGAACGTGGTGGGCGATTCGATGTGGCCGTGGCGCAAGCCCAACAGCCTGATCTACGTCGAGCGCGACCGCGCCCCCAGCGTCAACGACCATGTCGTGGTCGAGTTCAGGCCGATCGCCGGCTCCAGCGTGCGCCAGACCGTGGTCAAGCTGCTGGTCGGCATCTCGGTGAAGACCCTGAAGCTTGCGCAGTATCGTCCGCCCAAGGAATTCGACGTCGACCGCCGGATGGTGTTCCGCGTCTACCGCGTGCTGGAGTGGGACGAGCTGATGAAGGGAGGAAGATAGGCCGAGCTTCGCTCGGCCTATCTTCCTCCCTTCCAAGAGCGTCAGGACATTGCGCAGCAATGTCCGGGAGCGACGGTGGCAGAACGAGCCGTTCGCACTCTCCTCTTGTCATCGCGGGCGGGGTAACCCCCGCCTTGGAGCGCCGCGAAGGATCTCCCGCCCGCAAGGGAGTCCTCTGGTCGCTCCGTGAGGTCTTTCGCTGCCCTCAAGACGACAAAGAGATATCCGGACTTTATTCCGGATAATGCCTTGAAAAATCCGGACCCTGATCCGATACTGTCGCCATGCCCGATAGTCTCGCCGTTCGCCCGAAAGAGACCGTCGCCGAGCTGATCCGCCGCCACCGCCGCCCCCTCCCCGCGCCCGCAACCGACATCGAAAACGTCCGCGCCCGCGCCGTCGCGCTCTGCAGCGCCGAGGTCGCGCACCGCAGCCGCGACTTCCAGCGGGTCGAGCGCGCGCTGGGCCTCGCCTTCGACCGCTGGCTCGAGCCCGATTGCGAACAGCTCGGCCAGTTCCCCCACGAAGCCCACGCCGCCGCCGCCCTCCTCTGGCTCTCCCACCTGCAGACCCACGAAAGCGCGAAGCGCACGCCGTGGAGCGGCATCCCGTTCCGATCGTGGCGCACGGATGAGCGCGCGGCCTGGTTGGCCAAGCGCCGCGCGTTGTGGTCGGGCTTCCTCTCCCAGATCGAACGCTATCACGCGGCTCGTGAGCTACCCGGCGCCTCCCACCAACACCTCATCCTTGAGGAGCGGTCCGCCGGACCGCGTCTCGAAGGGTGGGCACGAACACCACGCCCTTTGCCCATCCTTCGAGACGGCCGCACAGCGGCCGCCTCAGGATGAGGATGGTGGGCCAATCCCAACACTTAGCCACTCGTGAAACTTTCCCTTGACCACGCCGCCGCGCGCGATAATAGTTTCCGTCATGGCTAACCATTCGACCGACCTCGACCGGGCCTTCGCGGCGCTTTCCGATCCGATCCGGCGGGCGATCGTCACCCGTTTGTGCGAGGGGCCGAAGTCGGTCAGCGAGCTGTCGCAGCCGTTCGAGATCGCCCTGCCGTCGCTCCTGAAGCATGTGCGGGTGCTCGAAGACAGCGGGTTGATCAGCTCCGAGAAGACCGGGCGGGTGCGGACCTGCCGCATCGAGCGGCGCGCGCTGCGCGAGACCGAGGCGTGGATCCACCGGCACGTCGCCTCGTGGGAGAGGCGCCTCGACCGGCTGGAGGCCCATGTCCAACGCCTGAAGAGGAAGCATTAGACCATGAGCAATCCGTTCACCCCGCCGCCCTCCGCCTGGCAGGACTGGCCCCTCGACCGCGAGATCGTGCTGACCCGCGTGATCGATGCGCCGCGCGCCCTCGTCTATGCCGCCTGGACCGACCCGGAGCAGATCCAGCTGTGGTTCGGGCCCGAAGGTTTCGAGATCGAGAGCCACGAAATCGAGCTGCGGCCCGGCGGGCTGTGGCGCTTCGACATGGTGGCGCCCGACGGCACGCGCTACGACAACCGCATGCGCTTCCTGCGCCTCGAGGCGCCGTCGCTGATCGAGGTCGAGCACGGCTCGGACCGCGACGAGGATCCCGGCCGCTTCCGCATGCTGGTCACCTTCGACGAGCAGAGCGACGGCAAGACCGTCCTCACCCTGCGCCAGATGCATCCCTCGAAGGCACAGCGCGACGGCGCGATCGGCTTCGGCGCCGTCGAATATGGCGGCCAGACGCTGGCCAAGCTGGCGCGCCACGTGGCGCGGGTCCGCGGCGCCTGAGCCGCGGCGCCGGCCTCAGCCCAGCCGCTCGGCCTTCAGGCGGCCTTGGCGGATCGCCTTGACGAAGGTGCGATAGTCGCGCTGGGCCTGGTCGGCATACTCGACCGAGAAATCGGCGATGGCGTCGTCGAAGGTCTCGCTGCCGCCGAGATAGCCCGCGATCATCGCCGGGTCGCCCGAGCGGGCATGGGCGCGCGCCAGCGCCCAGGCGCAGATCCGGCCGTAGGTGCGCAGGTCGCCGGCATCGAAGCTCTCGACGACGGCGCTGATCTTCATGTCGCGCAGCTGGCGGACATAGTGCGAGCGCCCGTCGAGGCCGCGCGTCCAGCCGAGGAACAGGTCGCTGGCCGACTGCATCAGCCGCTGGCCCGCCACGACGCGCTGGCCGTGATTGTCGTGCAGGCTTTTGCCGACATAGGGCTCCAGCACCGAGGGCACGGCCTCCTTGACCTGCAGGAAGATGGGATCGCGGCTGTCGGCCATGAACAGGACCACGCCGCACATCCGTCCGACGCTGCCCACGCCCACCACCTTGATGGCGAGGTCGCAGAACTCGTAGCGGTCGAACAGGGTGCGCAGATGCTCGGGCAGCGATTCGCGATACTGCCGGATGGCGTCGCCGAACTGCGTGTGGAGGCCGGGCGTCTGCTCCGGCGTCGGATGGAAGATCAGCGGCGGATCGTCCTTGATGCGCGGCGTGTCGCCGACATGGTCGGCGAGCTTGGGGAACAGATAGTCGGGGACGTTCTTCTCCTCGATCTTCTCGAGGCGCTTGCGGATGATCTCCTGCCGCTCGGGCGAGTCGACGGCCTTGATGAAGCGGTCGAGGTCGATCGCATCGTACCAGACGTCGAGCGCCCGCATCCCGGCATAGTCCGACATGCGCTCGCGATAGGAGCTGGCGGCGGCGCGGGCGGCGCGCACCGCATCGCTCTCGGCCAGGCCGATCTGGCGGCCGGCCACGACCAGGCTGGCGGCCAGGCGCTTGACGTCCCACTCCCACGGGCCGGGCAGGGTCTCGTCGAAATCGTTGATGTCGAAGATCACCCGCCGCTCGGGCGTGGCGAAGCCGCCGAAGTTGCAGAGATGGGCGTCGCCGCAGGCCTGTACCCGCAGTCCCGAGACCGGCGTCGTGGCGAGGTCGGCCGCCATGATGTCGGCGGTGCCGCGATAGAAGGCGAAGGCCGATTCCATCATGCGCCCGTGGCGGATCGGGATCAGGTGCTCGAGCCGCCCCTTGTTGGAGCGCTCGATGATCTCGACGATGTCGGCCCGGTCCTTCGGCGCCTTCCAGTGGGCATGCGAGACCCGCGGCACCGTCTCGCGGATCGCCTTCCCGGCGGCGCGCCGCTCGTCGGCATGCAGGAACGCCGGTTCCCTCTGCGTGGTCTTGCGCGCCTTTTTCATGTCTGGTCCCGCTCCATCCCCGCCCGCGTGTAGTCCCCGCGGCTCGCCCTCAGGATAGAAGCCGCCGCATTCTCCGGCCAGTGCGTCACATGCGTCGTCCAGATCGACCTGGAACGCGTCGACCCCGCAGTCTCAAAGTCCTTTGGTCTGCACGGGGTCCGCAGCCACGATTTCCGGTCCGATTTCGAGTCGATGGCTGAGGACTTCGAGATAGCCGCACTTGGTGAAGTAGATCGCGTAGTGGCGGAGACCGCGCAGATCGGACGACACGCGCTCTCTGTATCGATCCACCCATTCGGAACCGGCCACTTCACAGAGTTGATCGATGCAGTGCCGCGCCGTGAGCGGCATCAACATCTCGGAATAGAGGCTGTGGCCCTGCACGAAGCCGAAGGTGAAGATCCTGCTGAAGGTGCCGGCCGTGCGGTAGTACTGAACGGTGGCGATGAGATCCATTTCGCGGAACTCGATCTTCAGCTCGTCGCAATGCCCGTACATCGTGTCGAGCCGGAGAATCGGTTTGAACTCCATCGATGCGCCCCGTCACCGCCCCGCCGACTCACACCAGGTCGTCGAGATCGACCTTCAGCACGTCGGCAATCTTCTTCATCACCGACACGCTTCCATCCTTCTTGCCGCTCTCGATCTCGGAGATGAACGGGGCGCTGACGCCGGCGGCGGCCGCAAGCTCGCGCCCCGACAGTCCGCGATGGCTGCGCCAGACCCTGACCTTGTTTTCGCCGGCGATGAGACGGCGCACGACCTCCGCCGGTACGACCTCATCGTCACCCGCCGCAATGTCGCGCACGACCTTGTTCGCCTTCGCAATGTCGGCCTGGTCGACGAGCTGTTCGTAGTCCGCGAGCGGCAGGATGACGAGACGCTCGCCGTTCGGGGTGGTGATGATCTGCACGCTCGCCTCCTACCTGTAGATGTCGCCCCGAGGGCCGATTTCGAGGACCAGTAGCACGGTACCCTGCTCGTCCATGATGACTCTCCAGTCGCCGACACGAAGACGGATATAGGGCGATCCGGCCAAAGCCTTCACATTGTTGGCCTGGGCTTGCGGATCGGCAGCGAACTGGTCGACTTTCTCCATGATCCGCGCCGCCAGCTTGGGCTGCAGCCGGCTCAGCACCTTGAGCGCTGATTTACTGTAGGCGACTGTTGTCACGGTCTAATATTAGCTGATAGCTAATATATTAGCAAGCAACTTGTCTCATAAGCATGGCAACGGCACCGGGCGGCGAGTAACAATGTTGCACGGGGGAGCTGTATCCGCTGCATGGACAAGAAGGCTCTGAGCGAGCGCGACATCTGCACGAAATTCATCACGCCGGCCGTGACAAAGGCGGGCTGGGATGTCGACACTCAGATTCTCGAGGAAAAGTCCTTCACCAAGGGCCGCATCATGGTCCGCGGCAAGCTGGTCAGCCGCGGCGCGCTCAAGCGGGCGGACTACATCCTCTCCTACAAGCCGAACATCCCGCTCGCCGTCATCGAGGCCAAGGACAATTCCCGCAGCGTCGGCGACGGCATGCAGCAGGCGCTGGACTATGCCGAGACGCTGGGCATCCCCTTCGTCTTCTCGTCCAACGGCGACGGCTTCGTCTTTCACGATCGGACCGGCAACGCCCAGCCGGTCGAGGTCGACCTGCCCCTCGATGCCTTCCCCTCGCCCGCCGACCTGTGGGAACGCTACCGCCAATGGAAAGGGCTGACGCGAGAGGCGGAACAGATCGTCCTGCAGCCATATTATGGCGGCAAGGGCCCGCGCTACTATCAGGTCAACGCCATCAACGCCGCCGTCGAGGCCATCGCCAAGGGCCAGCAGCGCATCCTGCTCGTAATGGCGACCGGAACCGGCAAGACCTACACCGCCTTCCAGATCATCTGGCGGCTCTGGAAGGCCGGGCGCGAGAGGCGCATCCTCTTCCTGGCCAACCGCAACGTGCTGATCGACCAGACGATGGTGAACGACTTCCGCCCGTTCGGCGGCGTCATGGCCAAGCTCAGCACGCGGTCAAAGACCATCGAGAAGGCCGACGGCACGAAGGAGGAACTGGCGCTCGCCGTCGACGGCACGCGGCAGGTCGACAAGTCCCACGAGGTCTATCTCGGCCTGTACCAGTCGCTGACCGGACCGGAGGAGCGCCAGAAACTCTACAAGAGCTTCTCGCCGGGCTTCTTCGACCTCATCGTCATCGACGAATGCCACCGGGGCAGCGCCGCCGAGGACAGCGCGTGGCGGGAAATCCTCGAATACTTCGACTCGGCGACGCAGATCGGCCTCACCGCGACGCCGAAGGCAACCACCTACACCTCGAACATCGCCTATTTCGGCAAGCCGGTGTTCTCCTACACGCTGAAGCAGGGCATCCGCGACGGCTTCCTCGCGCCCTGCAAGGTCGTGAAAGTCCCTATCGACCCCGACGTCGAGGGTTACCGGCCGGAAAAGGGCCAGTTCGACCGAGACGGCGACGAGGTCGACGACCCCATCGACAACGCCAGGGACTTCGAGCGCACGCTGGTGCTCGACGACCGCACCCGGCTGGTGGCCCGGAAGGTCACGGAGTTCCTGAAGCAGAGCGGCGACCGTTTCCAGAAGACCATCGTCTTCTGCGTCGACCAGGAACATGCGGCGCGCATGCGCCAGGCGCTGGTCAACGAGAATGCCGACCTCGTGCAGGCGAATGCGCGCTACGTCATGCGCATCACCGGCAACGACAAGGAAGGCACCGACCAGCTCGGCAACTTCATCGATCCGGAATCGCCCTACCCGGTGCTGGTCACGACCTCCCGCCTGCTGTCGACCGGCGTCGATGCCCAGACCTGCCGCCTCATCGTGCTCGACCGCGAGGTCGGCTCGATGACCGAGTTCAAGCAGATCGTCGGGCGCGGCACCCGCGTCCACGAGGACACCAAGAAGTTCTATTTCACCCTGATCGACTTCCGCGGCGCCACCAACCATTTCGCCGACCCGGATTTCGACGGCGAGCCGGTGCAGATCTACGAGCCCGGGCCGGACGAATCCCCCGTCCCGCCCGACGACGAGGATCCTATCCCGCCCCAGCCGGGCGACGACGAGACCATCGTCGACGGCTTTCCCTTTCCCTCGGCATCGAAAGGCGGCTTCAGCGATCGGCGCAAGGTCTGTGTCGACGGCGTGACCGCGACCATCGTCGCCGAGCGCGTCGAGTATCTCGACGAGAACGGCAAGCTGATCACCGAGACGCTGCGCGACTTCACCAAGACCACCCTCGAGAAGCGCTTCACTAGCCTCGACGACTTCCTGAAGCGCTGGAAGGCGGCCGAGCGCAAGCAGGCGGTGATCGACGAACTCGCCGCCGAGGGCCTGCTGCTCGATCCGGTCGCCGAGGAAGTCGGCAAGGACCTCGACCCGTTCGACCTCATCTGCCACGTCGCCTTCGACCGCAAGCCGTTGACCCGCCGCGAGCGCGCCGACAACGTGAAGAAGCGCGACGTGTTCGCCAAGTACGGCCCGCAGGCCCGAGCGGTGCTCGACGCGCTGCTGGCCAAGTATGCCGACGAAGGCGTGCTCAATCTCGACGACACCAACGTGCTCCGAATCGCCCCCTTCACGGGGCTGGGCACCCCCTTTCAGCTGATCCGGGCGTTCGGCGACCGGCAAGGCTTCGAGCAGGCCGTGCGGGAGATGCAGGCCGAGCTGTACCAGGAGACCACCCAGCCTATGCACGACGATTTTCTGCCCGGCGTGTCCGCGGCGCACGTCCTTGCACGCCTGGCCAAGGCCGGCGGCGCCGAAATAGAAAGCGGGAAATTCGCCAGCCCGGAGAGTTCGGCGGCACTGGCCTGCAACACGTTCGGCTGGTTCGCCGAGCGTCCAGGCGAGCTACCGCCCCTGCCCGGCATGAAGCCGCATGCGACGGCCTCTCTGGTCGATGTCGAATACAGCGCGCGCTTTCCGTTCCGTGGCGGGAAGCACCCCTGGCTCGATGCGGTCGTGGAGACCGGCGACCAGCTTATCGGCGTCGAATCCAAGCGATTCGAGCCCTATCGGGATCGCAAGAAACCGATTTTTTCGGCCGCCTACAGCCGCGTTGACTGGGGGCCGGACCTGAAGCCCTACGAAGCGATGCGCGATGCCCTCGCGTCGGGGCAGCAGACGTTCGAATTCCTCGATGCGGCACAACTGGTGAAGCACGCCTTCGGGCTCGTGACCGACGGGCGCCGCAAGGGCAAGGCGCCGGTCCTGGTCTATCTGTTCGCGGAGCCCGCCTCCCTCAAGGGCAGCCCCATTCCCGCGGCATCGTTCGCCCGTCATCGCGAGGAGATCGCACGATTTGCCGCGGCCGTGCGGGAGGCCGAGGTTTCTTTCCAGTCGATCAGCTATAGGGAGTGGCTCGCTATGTGGCCCGCTTCGCCTTCCCCGGTGGGCGATCACGCCCGGGCGATCGTCGAGCGCTTTCACCCCTAGTCGGTCCAGTCCATGCCCGTGCGTAACGCCGTCAAATCCATCCAGGACATCATGCGCCAGGACAGTGGCGTCGATGGCGATGCCCAACGCATCAGCCAGCTGTGCTGGATGTTCTTCCTCAAGATCATCGACGACCAGGACCAGGAGCTGGAGCTCACCAAGGACGCCTATCGCTCGCCGATCCCGAAGAAGCTGCAATGGCGGAGCTGGGCGGCGGACCCCGAGGGCATCACCGGCGACGCGCTGCTCGCCTTCATCAACGGCGAGCTGTTCCCGGCGCTGAAGGAGCTGCCAACCTCGACACGGCCGGGCGACCGGCGGCGCGTCGTCAAGGACGTGTTCGAGGACGCCTACAACTACATGAAGTCCGGCCAGCTGATGCGGCAGGTGGTCAACCGCATCAACGAGATCGACTTCAACGATCTCAGCGAACGCCAGCATTTCGGCGACATCTACGAGCAGATCCTCAACGACCTGCAGTCGGCCGGCAATGCGGGTGAATACTACACGCCGCGCGCCGTGACCGCCTTCATGACCGACCGCATCGACCCGCGCCCCGGCGAGCTGCTGCTCGACCCGGCCTGCGGCACGGGCGGCTTCCTCACCGGCGCCATGCGCCACATGCGTGCCAAGTACGTGAGGAGGCCCAACGACGAAGCCACGATGCAGGCGGCGTTGCGCGCGGTCGAGAAGAAGCAGCTGCCGCATATGCTCTGCGTCACCAACATGCTGCTGCACGGCGTCGAGGACCCCAGCTTCGTGCATCACGACAATACGCTGGCGCGGCCCTACATCAGCTACAGCCAGTCCGACCGGGTCGACATCGTGCTGACCAACCCACCGTTCGGCGGCCGCGAGGAAGACGGCATCGAGAGCAACTTCCCGACGCACTTCCGCACAAAGGAAACCGCCGACCTGTTCCTCGCGCTGATCGTGCGCCTGCTGAAGACCGGCGGCCGTGCCGCCGTGGTGCTGCCGGACGGCTCGCTGTTCGGCGAGGGCGTGAAGACGCGGCTGAAGGAACACCTGATGGAGGAGTGCAACCTGCACACCATCGTGCGGCTGCCCAACTCGGTGTTCCGGCCCTATGCCTCCATCGGCACTAACCTGCTGTTCTTCGAGAAAGGCACGCCGACGAAGGACATCTGGTACTGGGAGCATCGCGTGCCCGAGGGCCAGAAGGCCTACTCGATGACCCGGCCGATCCGCCTCGAACACCTGCAGGACTGCATCGACTGGTGGGGCGGCGCCAAACGTAGGGGCCGCGACGAAGGCCCGCGCGCCTGGAAGGTGACGGCCGAAGAGGTCAAGGCCCGCGGCTACAATCTCGACATCAAGAACCCGCACACCGTCGCCGACGACCACGGCGACCCGGAAACCCTGCTGGCCGACCTCACCGCCGCCGAGGCCGAGACCGCGCGGCTGCGCGACCAGTTGAAGGCGATCCTGGCCGAGGCGCTGGCCCGATGAACGCGGAGCGGCTTCTGGCGCACTATGAGAAGATTGCCGAGGCGCCAGACGCGATCGCGCGGCTGCGGCGGTTCATCCTCGATTTGGCCGTGCGCGGGAAGCTGGTGTCGCAGGATTCGAGGGATGAACCGGCGCCGGAGTCGCTGAAGAGGGTCTCTGCAACTTCGTTGTTGTCGAGATCAGGGAAGAAGCATTCGGCAACCGCCAGCGAGCTGCCGTTCGCGCTGCCGCCTGGCTGGTCTGCCGCGAGCATTGCGCAAGTGCTGGATGAATTGCAGACGGGTCCGTTCGGCAGCTCCCTCCACCAGAGTGACTACCAAGTTGGCGGCACGCCGGTAATCAACCCTGCATCCATTCAAAATGAAAGAATAGTGCCGATCGAAAAGATGGCAGTTGGGACGGATACCCTATTGCGACTGGCCACCTTCAAGCTTCGAGCCAACGATATCGTTATGGGGCGCCGCGGTGAAATGGGCCGCTGCGCCGTTGTCTCGGAACATGAGCAGGGGTGGCTGTGTGGAACAGGAAGCCTCATCCTTCGACCGTCGCGGTGCATATTCGCGCGATTTCTGGTCCTGCTCATTGGCTCCCCGTTTTCCCGTGAATACCTCAACGGGACTGCCGTTGGTTCAACTATGCAGAACTTGAACCAGTCGATACTTCTCAGTTTGGCTTTTGGTTTGCCTCCTTTTGCGGAACAACACCGCATCGTCGCCAAGGTCGATGAATTGATGGCTCTGTGCGACCAGCTCGAGAAGTCACGGACGGCACGGGAGGAAACACGGGATCGCCTGACCGCCGCAAGCCTCGCCCGCCTCAACGATCCCGCCCCCGAGACCTTCCAGACCGACGCCCGCTTCGCCCTCGACGCGCTGCCCTCGATGACGGCGCAGCCCGATCAGATCAAGCAGCTGCGGCAGGCGATCCTTAGTCTCGCGGTGAGAGGCAGGCTCGTCCCGCAGGATCCGACGGATGAACCGACGTCAGAGTTATTAAAGCGGATCGCAAAGAAAAAAGCCGAAAGAAAAAGCCTAACAAGCGACCCGCGCATCAGGATCGCTCCCGATCCGGCACGGGCGGAGTTTCCCATGACGCTTCCGCCTGGCTGGTCGCTGCAGTCATTCGAAAACCTCTTTCTCTTCATTGACTATCGGGGCAATACGCCCCCTAAGACGGATGGTGGAATTCCGCTTATTACCGCGAAGAACATTCGCAGGGGGTACCTGAACCGCGAGCCGCGGGAATACATTTCACTGGCAACCTTCAAGACTTGGATGACGCGCGGCTTTCCCGAAGTCGGCGACCTTTTCTTCACCACCGAAGCGCCACTCGCAAACATTTGCCTGAATGATATCGAGGAGCCCTTTGCACTCGCTCAGCGTGCAATCTGCTTTCAGCCCTATGGGAAGATCAACACCCGGCTATTGATGCTGTTCTTGATGAGCGATGTCATGCAGCACCTTATCGACAGCCACGCCACTGGTATGACGGCCAGGGGGATCAAGGCAGCAAAGCTCAAACCCCTTGCAATCCCAATACCGCCTGTGCACGAGCAACAGCGTATCGTCACCCGCGTAGATATGCTGATGTCCCTTTGCGACCGACTGGAAGCGAGCCTTGCCGCGGAGGAGACAGCGCGGAGCAGGCTGCTCGATGCGCTGCTGCACGAGGCCCTGGAGCCTTCGGATGATCGACTGGAAGCGGCGGCCTGACGCCCTCATAAACGCCCGACAACACTCCCCTCACCGCGGCGCCGGCAGCGGGCGGATCTCCTCCTTGGCCAGCATGCCGAGCGCGAAGATGCGGCGGGCGACGACCAGGGCTTCACCGGCGGTGCCGACGACAGCGGCAGCGATGCGGTCGTGGGTGGCCTTCATCGCGAACTCGACGACGCTGCTCATGACGGCAGTCGAGGAGGCCGACAGGAGGACGTGCGAGATGATGCGCCAGACGGCGCGCGCGCTATGGCGCAGCCCGTAGATCAGCATCAGGTCCTTCACCAGCGCGACGCCGATGCCCACCACGACCAGCGCGTCGAGCGCGGGGTGCGGACAGGCCGCCACGCCGAGGCTGGCGCGCAGCGCGGCGCGCTGGATGCGGTCGTCGGCCAGGCGATCCATCGGCACGAAGATCTCGCGGTTCAGAAGATCGATCACGTCGGCGTCGGTGTGCTGCGGCTGCAGCGCGGCCGAGACGGCGCCGAGCTTGCCGCGCACCTCGGGATTGCCGGCGTAGAGCGCCTCGAGGACGCCGACCAGGCGGCCGCCGCTGCCGACGCCGCCCAGCCGCGCCAGATGCTCGGCGAGTTCCCTCGCCCGCTCCGCCGACTTCAGCCGCGCATAGGCGCGGGCCTGGCCGGCCACCAGCCACAAGGTCGAGACCAGCAGCGCCACCAGCAGGCCGAACTGCGCCAGGTCGAGCACGCTGCCCTGCTCGATCGCACTGCGCAGCAGCGAGACCGCGCCGTCGACGACGAACAGCACCAGCAGCAGGCCGGCCGAGCCCAGCGCCAGCTTGGCCGGCCAGCGGATCGCCGGCGGGCGCGTCGTCACCTCGGGCAGGACCTCGTCGAGCGAGGGCGCGTCGGCCGGCGGCAGGTCGCCCGGCCGGAACTCCATGTCGACGAGGCGGCGGGGGGTCTCGGCGTTGGTGGTGCTCATGAGGATGCTCACGCGAGGAGGAACTGGAGGACCTTGTCGAGATTGACGTGCGGCAGCGGGCGGTCGCGGAAGGCGGGGCCCAGGCGCGGCGGCTCGAAGCGGCGGATGTTGAAGCCCTGCTCGGCCCACTGGTCGGCGGCGGGGATGGTGCCGGGGATCACGCCGGGCTGGATGTCGAGCACCTCAGCTCGGCCGGCCGGGATGCCGCGCAGGAAGGGCGTGGCGAGCCCGTTGACCTTGAGCTTGAGGTCGGTGGTCGCGCGCACCGAGGCCACGGCCAGCAGGCCCGACTGCCGCGCCGTCGCCTGCAGGAACGGCTCCCCGATCAGGTCGCGCAGCAGGTTGACCAAGTTGGCATGCTGGTCGGCGGTGACATGGTCGGCCTTGGTGGCGGCCAGCGCCAGCCGGTCGACCCGGGCGAGCGGCAGCAGGCGCAGCAGCGGGTTGCGCAGATCGTCGAAGGCGTCGCTGATGCTGCGGATGGCGAGGCCGAGATCGGCGAAGGCGTCACGGCCCTGCTGCAGCGCCGACAGCAGATCGACCAGCAGCACCTGCTTGCCCATGCGGCCGAACACCTCGCCGTAGAACTGCCGCACCTGCTTCAGGTAGGCGGCGTGGCGGCGCAGTAGTGCGGCGCCCATCGTGCCGCTGCGGGGCCCACGCACGCCCGAGCGCACGGTGGAGAGCGGGAAGAACAAGGCGGCCGGATCGACCGTTTCGTCGGCCAGCGCAAAGCGGCCGGGCTGCACGAAGCACAGGCTGCGCTCCTCGCGGCAGCGCAGGAGATAGTCGCGATAGAGCAGGCCGATGCGCGCCAGCTCGGCGGGATTCTCCGGCGCGGCGGGATCGAGCGCGCGCACGGCGGCGAGCCAGGGTGCCGCGAGATCGTGCCGGCCGGCGCTGTTGGCCAGCTCCTCCATCTGCCGCGACCAGTCGCGGAACGACTGGGTCAGCATCGGCAGGTCCAGAAGCCATTCGCCGGGATAGTCGATGAGATCGAGATCGGTGGTGGCCGTCGACGACAGCGCCGAGCGCAACAGGCCGACATCGCCGTGCCGGATGCGCACCCTGAGGCCGCTCAAGCCGGTGGTCGGCGCCGGCCAGGCCGGCGGCTCGGCGAGCAACTGGTCCAGCCGCTCCTCGACGGGAAAGCGCGGCACGCCGGGGATCGCCAGCAGTTCGACGTCGCGCACATGCTCGCGCCAGGGAAAGAACGGGAAGGCCGCCATCGGCGCCTGCGCCGCCGTGCGGAGCGCATGGGCGAAGGCGGTGATGAACACGGTCTTGCCCGAGCGCTGCAGCCCGGTCACGGCGATGCGATGCCGCCGCTGCCCCAGCGGCGAGGCGTCGAACGCCGCCGCCAGCCCCTCCAGGGTGGAATCGGCCGCGTTTTTCAGACGGGAAAGAGGTGTCACCAGGTCGTCGCCTCGAAGCATGTCCTTGGATGTGGGGTGTCACCACGTCCGAAAGATGGCAAGGCGACGGAGATCATATGCGATGGTCCCGGCGTATAGAGAAGGCTGAATGACGATCCCCTCGAAACGCCTCCTCAGGGGCGCCCTGTTCGCGAGCCTGGCCGCCGGCGTGATCCTCGCCGCCGTCGCGATCGCCCTCGCCCCGCCGCGTGCCGCGCCGCCTTCGTTCGAGCGCATGAGCGCCGCGCAGGCCTGGGCGGATCTCGAGAGCAGCCGCCCGGTCGGCCATCTCATCCGCCTGGTCGCCTTCGATCCGCAGAAGGAGCCGTGGCTGGCGATCGACCGGCTGGAACGGCTCGGGCCGCCGGACCAGCTCTATTCGTTCGTCGCGAGCTACGAGGAAATGGCGGGCTACACGGCGAAGCAGGCGCTGGAGAAGAACGGGCTGCGCCTGGGCGAGGGCCAGCACGTCTCGGCCGTCATCTTCCCGCGGCGCACCGAGCTCTATCCGGCCAATGCGCGCGGCCTGCTGCAGATCATCCGCGCGGTGGAGCAGGAGAAAGGCGAGACGATCGGCCAGCGCTTCCTCGAAGGCGCGAACGCACTCACCGGGGCCGAGGCGAAGGAGCTGCAATCGACCGACAGCGCCTCGTATCGCGTGAGCGATTTCCGCGACAGCTATCCGCGCTATTGCGAACTCGCGCGCCGATTCAACTGCGGCCCGGCCCCCTATCCCGCCAGCCGCTTCATCGGCAGCCTCTATCACGACTGGCATCCGCTGGGATTTTCCCAGATCGAGCCGGCCCGCGATCCCTGCACCCTGCCCGCCGCGCACTACTGCGCCTTCGTCGACTGGTCGACGGCGCGGGCCGAGTTCCTGCCGCGCTTCGGCAGCCGCGCCTTCTTCACGAAGAACCTCGAGGTCGCGAAGATCCCCGGCCGCATCCTGATCGACTTCGACCGGCCCGACCGGCAGATCATTCCCTATATCGGCGCGACGGCCGACTGACCCCGGAGAGAAGCATGTCCGAGACGACCCGCGCCTTCGCCGTTCGACTGATGCAGGACGTCTGGGAGAGGTTCGATCCCGCCGCCGTGCCGCGCTTCTATCATGCCGACATGGTCGGCCATCATCGCGCGCAGGTGCTGACCCGCGACGACGTCGTGCGGCGCCTCGAATGGGACCGGCTCCATTTCAGCGACGCCGCCTACGACATCCAGGACATCGTCGCCGACACCGACCGCTTCGCCCTCCGCTTCGTCCATGCCTGCACCCTCATCGCCAGCGGCCAGCGCTTCACCACCGAGGTGAACTATTTCTACCGGATGCGCGACGACAGGATCTCCGCCTTCTGGCTGCTGAGCGACGCCGACTTCGACTACAGGGCGCGGCCCTAGGGGCGGCGTCACTCAAACCAAAAAGCCTCCGGCGAATCCGGGGCGATGCAGGAGGCCGTATGAGACTGCATAAGCAAGCTCTTTTCCTGGCAAACATTCAACTCGGTCAGGGCAGTCCGGAGGCGCGGGCCATCCTGACGGCTTGCGATCGCCTGAACGGCATCTTGTCGAATCTCGATTCGAAGACCTCCGTGCTTCTCAGGGTAAACGCGATGGTTGTTGCGGCCCTCGCCTACGTCCTGATCATAAATGGCAGCGACCTTCTTCAGGTCGGCAACAGCACGTTGCGCCTGCTCGGCATCGTCGTTGGCCATGCGAGCCTGATAGCAACGATTGCAAGTTGTTGCTTTGCCTTTCCCGTCATTAACTTCGAAGGAGATTTTTTCGGCGTCTCTTTTGGCGAGAAAGAGGGTGATCCCGCAGCACTCGACGAGGCGGTTCTGGCCAGAAGATCTTCCACCGTCGCCAGAAAGGTCTGGTTCTACGGCTGGGCATGGCGCCTCGCCGCGCTGGGAAGCATTGGCTTTTCCCTGTTGGCGTTCCTGGCAACCCTGCATGTGAAGTAGCAGCGGCGAACCGGCGCCCCCTAGGCCACCTCAAGGCCGCCCCCAAGGATAGCGCTCTCTCCCCGCCGCACCCCCCGTATTAAGTGGCTTGTTGTTCCTGTTTTGTTCGCATACGAGTCGGTCCAGCAAGGAGGTGCTGGATGACCGGTCTCACGCTTCACGACGTCGCCACGGGCAGGCATCCCGTCGGCATCGAATGCGACCGCTGCGTGCGTCGCGTGGTCGTCACCGCCGCCGCATTGAAGGCCGTGGCGGGCGACCGCCGGACGCTCGCAGAGGCCGGCGTGGTCTGCGGCAAGTGCGGCTCGCGCGCCTTCAGCGTCACGCGCTTCCTGTCGGCCGCCTCCGTGCGCTCCTTCGTGCGCAATCACTGAGGGAGGCGACGATGATGCGTGGCGACCTGCCTCTCCCGCCGCCGCCGCCCGTGCGCGTGCGCTGCAATACCTCGGAGGAACTCGAGCGGGCCTTCCCGCACACCACCGCCATCATCCACCGCGGCGGCTGGACGTCGTTGGAACTGGCCGAGCTGAGCGGCTGGATGAAGCCGTTCGGCGACGTGCGCAGCGGCGAGTTCAACGGCATCCGGCACTTCTACTTCACCTGCCCCGAGCAGGCCGCGAAACTCCGCGAACATGCGCTGGAGACGCGGCTTCATCGCCTCAAGGCTCACTGCACGCGTGGCGCCACGCGCGAGGAAGTGGCGCTGGAATGGGAGCGCATGGCGGCCGAGCGCGAGGAGATCCTCGCCTGGGGCCGCCTGACCGGCATGACCCGCCAGGTGGTCGCCCATTACCGCGCCGAGCGGCATGTCGGCACCTATTCCTACACCGCGCATTTCAACGCCGCGAAGATCATCGAAAAGGCCCATCCCACCATCTCCGACCCGCGCAACCATGCAGGCGTGATGATCGAATGGGCGGAGCGGGAACACCGGGCATGGTTCTGGCGTTGCTGCCGCGGCCTGCACCATCTGTAAGGGAGAGCCCATGTCCGTCGCTTTCGAATACCTGCCCAATGCCCGGGATCTGGGGGCAAGGGATCCGCTCGACCGGGAAGCCGCTCTGATCCGGCGTGCTTTCGAGCTTGCGGCGGACCAGCCCTACGGCTTCACCTTCGATGACCTGGAGCAGGTCGAGGCCTATCGCACGCGGCGCGCGGGTACCTCCACCTTGCTGGAGTGCGTCGCCAGCCTCACCGACGGCCGCCGCTTCCACCTCGCCCATGTCGCGGGCCCGCACCGGCCGGATTCGGTGACGGTGACGCAGCTCATGACCCACGAGCCCCCGCCCGCGACCGGCGCCGACCGCGTCTCGCCCTGGATCGACGACGTGGCCGAACTCAACCACACGCTCGGCCTCCCCCTGATCCCGCCGCCGCCTACGCCCGTGATCCTGCCGCTGCCGGCGCGGCACTAGAAACGCAGCGGGGAGCTTGCGGCGACCTGCGGTCTCGCCCACAAGCTCCCCCGATGACCAAGCAGCACTCCCACAAGCGGCCGCCCTCCTCCCGCGAACGGCCGGACGTGATCGCCGCGCAGAAGGTGCTGGCGGAGATGTGGCCGGGGCCGGCGCGCGAGAGTTCCGTGACGCTCCTGAAGGCGCTGCACGTGCTGACGCGCGACGGCGGGCTGAACCTCGACACGCGGCGCAAGCTGAAGCAGGTGCTGCATCTCGTGCAGCTGCTGCGCCCCTCGATCGACGCGCTGCTGGCGCCAGAGAACGGTGAAGACGGAAACGATCCGGTGATCGCCGATCTCGGCACCGGCAAATCCTATCTCGGCTTCATCCTCTACGATCTGGTGATCGGCCCGGCCGGGCGCGGCTCGATCGTCGGCATCGACGTGCGCGCCGAACTGGTCGAGCGCTCGCAGCAGCTCGCGAAAGCCTGCGGCTTCGAGCGCATGTCTTTCGTGGCCGGCGGCATCGCCGACACGGTGCTGCCGGGTGGTCACGCCGAGGGGGGCCGCGCCGACATGGTGACGGCGCTGCATGCCTGCGACACCGCCACCGACGATGCGATCCGCTTCGCGTTGCGCCACGAGGCCAAGGTGGTGGCGCTGATCCCCTGCTGCCAGGCCGAGGTCGCGTCGCTGCTCGAGCATGCGAAGCCGGGGCCGATCGACCAGCTGTGGCGCCATCCGATGCACCGCCGCGAGTTCGGCGCCCATGCCACCAACGTGCTGCGCGGCCTGGTGCTCGAAGCCAAGGGCTACAAGGTGCGCGTCACCGAGTTCACCGGCCTCGAACACACGCTGAAGAACGAACTGATCCTCGCGACCCGCCACCAGCAGAGCAATCCCGTCGCCCGCCGCAAGCTCGATCAGCTCGTCGAGCAGCTGGGCGTGCGGCCGGGCCTGCTGGATGTGATGGACGCGCCTGCGTCCTGAGGCTGCGTCACCTCAGCACCGCGTGCGCAGACCGCCTCAACGCCTCACGTTGCCGGCCTTCGTCGCACCTCTCGACGGGAGCTGAAAGACCTCATGGGGAGGGTTTAGGGCTGGCCCCTCCCCGGCGAGCCACTGTCTCGCAAGAGCCTGGTCCGTGAAGAGGCGGATACGCCGACGGTGTCCTATCCGGTCTTTCAGCAGGATCGCCATGTCCACCAGAAGCGGCGGCGGGGTCTTGCCCAAATAAATCGCGATGGGCCCAGACCGGATAGGTCCTCCCAGGCGCGTACTGGCGACCATGCTCTCCATGTCCTGGTTGCTCAGCTTGATGTCGACCCGGCTGAGATCGAACAACTTGCAAAAGCCTGCTGCGCCCTCTGCACGCATGGCCTCTCGAAACGCCGTCGCAAAGTAGATGTCGAATACGCCGATGCCGCGAATCACGACCAGCTGTTCCGGCCGGTAGATCGTCCATCCCAAGGCACCCATAACGCTACCCCCTCTGACTTACCCCTGTCGGTAGTACTCCCTCCCGCCGAGTATTCTGTGATCACTCGCGAGGAAGAGTCATCATATTTCGCGCCGGCGGCCGATAGAAACGCTAGACATTGAAGCGTCAGTGAAGCTTTCGGCGCATTGCCTCCGCCATCGAGCGCTTGTCGCTGGTCGCCCACCAAAGGGCAGCTGCACGCTGATCGTCGTCGCCCCGAAGTTGATCGCCTCGAATAGATAGGCGGCCGGGCAGGTTCTCTTCAGGGACTGGCGGACTGCTTCTTCAGCTCGGTGTTCATTGCGGCCACCCGATCGAGCATTTCGGGCAGGCTTTCAGGCCCCACAGCATCAGAGCCAGATACGCGACAACAGCGATCCAGAACCCTTTGGGGTCACCTTGGCGGGCGAGAAGTTTCCGCGAGCCGGACGTCACGCGGCCTATCCAGGCGATGCCCCCGAAGAAGACCGTGAAGAGCAATAGATCCGCAGCGATGGACAGGGAATGTGGGTGCATTGGTTGTACTGCTCGCGAGAATCCGAAAATATTCAGTGACCGCGTGCTTGAGAGCGGACGGTCCCATTAGGGGGAAGCGCGGCTGGGGATTGCAAGAACCGTCCGGGCCGCCGTCAGGCACGCCGCGAGCCTCGATCGGTCACCTTCCAGGCATCACCGATCTACAACCCGCGCGCGGCAAAAGCGGCCTGGGAATCGGCGCAACGATGGCGGCGGAGGCGGCGTTGAGCGGCCTGAACCCGCACCGGCGCCACCCCAGCAGGAGCCAGCCATGGCAAGCCCCCGCGAAAACGATGTGAAAAGACGCACCCTGATGGCGGCGACCGTCGCCACGGCGGCAGTCGGCGCCGTGGCCCCACGGGCCGGGGCGCAGACGACTCCCGCTCCCCCTGCCCCGCAGGCGCCGTCGAGTGGCGCCGTACCGGCGCTGAAAATTTCCTTCACCGTCAACGGCAAGCCGCGCGATCTCGAACTCGATCCGCGCACGACCCTGCTCGACGCGCTGCGCGAGGGGCTGCATCTCGGCGGCACCAAGAAGGGCTGCGATCACGGCCAGTGCGGCGCCTGCACGGTGATCCTCGACGGGCGGCGCATCAATTCCTGCCTGACGCTGGCGGTCATGCACCAGGGCGGCGAGATCACCACCATCGAGGGGTTGGGCACGCCCGACAAGCTGCATCCGATGCAGGCCGCCTTCGTGAAGCATGACGGCTACCAGTGCGGCTACTGCACGCCGGGCCAGATCTGCTCGGCAGTCGCGGTGCTGGCGGAGATCGAGGCCGGCATCCCGAGCCATGTCACCGCCGACCTCAATGCCAAGCCCCCGCTCGACGACGCCGAGCTGCGCGAGCGCATGAGCGGCAACATCTGCCGCTGCGGCGCCTATTCCAACATCGTCGAGGCCATCGGCGACGTCGCCGGGAGGAAGGCATGAAGCCCTTCACCTACGAACGCGCCGCCTCGCCCGCCGAGGCCGCCCGCGCGGCCGCGGACCGGCCGGACGCGCGCTTCATCGCCGGCGGCACCAACCTACTCGACCTGATGAAGCTGCAGATCGAGACGCCGGCGCATCTGATCGACGTCAATGGCCTCGGCCTCGACAAGATCGAGGCGAAACCGGACGGCGGCCTGCGCATCGGCGCCCTGGTGCGCAACACCGATCTCGCCGCCGATGCGCGGGTGCGGCGCGACTATGCGGTTCTGTCGCGCGCGCTGCTGTCGGGCGCCTCGGGCCAGTTGCGCAACCGCGCCACGACGGCGGGCAATCTCCTGCAGCGCACGCGCTGTCCCTATTTCTACGACACCAACATGGCGTGCAACAAACGCCGCCCCGGCAGCGGCTGTTCGGCGCTGGGCGGCTACAGCCGCCAGCTCGCGGTGGTGGGCGGCAGCAACGCCTGCATCGCCACCCATCCCGGCGACATGCCGGTGGCGATGCGCGTCCTCGACGCCACGGTGGAGACGATGACACCCAAGGGCCAAACGCGCACCATCCCGATCGCCGACTTCCATCGCCTGCCCGGCGACACGCCCGAGATCGAGACGGTGCTGGAGCGCGGCGAACTGATCACGTCGGTCACGCTGCCCAAGCCGGCCGGCGGCACGCATCACTATCGCAAGGTGCGCGACCGCGCGTCCTACGCCTTCGCCCTCGTCTCGGTCGCCGCCATCGTCCAGCCCGACGGCAGCGGCCGGGTGGCGCTGGGCGGCGTGGCGCCCAAGCCGTGGCGCAACGAGGACGCCGAAGCAGACATGGCGCGCGGGGCGAAGCCGGTGATGGCCAGGCTGCTCGCCGGTGCAAAACCCACCGAAGAGAACAAGTTCAAACTGCCGCTGGCCGAGCGCGCGCTCGCCGCCGTGCTGGCCGACGCGAAGGGCTGAGCCATGAAATTCGACACGCCCGCCACGACCAATCCGATCGACCGGCTGAAGATCGTCGGCCAGCCGCTCGACCGCATCGAGGGACCGCTGAAGACCACGGGCACCGCGCCCTATGCCTATGAGCGTCACGACGTGGCGCCCGACGCGGCCTATGGCCATGTGCTGGGATCGGCCATCGCCAAGGGCCGCATCGCCTCCATGGATATCGCCGCCGCAAAGGCCGCGCCCGGCGTGCTGGCCATCGTCACGGCGGAGAATGCCGGCAAGCTCGGCAAGGGCGAGTACAATACAGCGACGCTGCTGGGCGGACCCGACATCGAGCACTATCACCAGGCCGTCGCCCTGGTCGTCGCCGAGACCTTCGAGCAGGCGCGCCATGCCGCCGGGCTGATCGAGGTCGCGTACACGCCGGCCAAGGGCGCCTTCGATCTCGCGGCATCCCGCGACAAGGCCAAGCCCGCCGGCACGGACGACGAGCCCGCCGACAGTGCGGTCGGCGATTTCGACGCAGCCTTTGCCGCCGCGCCGGTGCAGCTCGATGCCACCTACACCACGCCCGACCAGTCGCACGCGATGATGGAGCCGCACGCCACAATCGCTTCGTGGAAGGGCGACAGGCTCTCGCTGTGGACCTCGAACCAGATGATCGCCTGGAGCGTCGGCGACGTGGCGAAGACCCTGCATATGCCCAAGGACAAGGTCCACCTGATGTCGCCGTATATCGGCGGTGGCTTCGGCGGCAAGCTGTGGGTGCGTGCCGACGCGGTGCTGGCGGCGCTCGGCGCGCGAGCAGCCAGGCGCCCGGTCAAGGTGGCGCTGCAGCGGCCCCTGATGATGAACAACACCACCCACCGTCCGGCAACGATCCAGCGCCTGCGCATCGGGGCGGCGAAGGACGGCACGATCACGGCGATCGGCCATGACAGCTGGTCGGGCGACCTGCCCGAGGGCAAGCCGGAAACCGCGATCATGCAGACGCGGCTGCTCTATGCCGGCGCCAACCGGCTGACCCGCCAGCGGCTGGCCGTGCTCGATCTGCCCGAGGGCAATTCGATGCGCGCGCCCGGCGAGGCGCCCGGCATGATGGCGCTGGAGATCGCGATGGACGAGATGGCCGAGAAGCTCGGCCTCGATCCGATCGAGTTCCGTATCCGCAACGACACCCAGGTCGATCCCGAGCGGCCCACACGCCCCTTCTCCCAGCGCCAGCTCACCGAGTGCCTGCGGACCGGGGCCGAGCGCTTCGGCTGGTCGGCCCGCAAGGCCACGCCGCGGCAGGCGCGCGACGGGCGCTCGCTGGTCGGCCTCGGCATGGCCGCTGCCTATCGCGGGTCGCCGGTGATCAAGTCGGGCGCGCGGGTGCGGCTCGACGCAAAGGGCGTCGTCACCGTCGAGACCGACATGACCGACATCGGCACCGGCAGCTACACGATCATCGCCCAGACCGCCGCCGAGATGATGGGCGTGCCGCTCGACAAGGTGGTGGTGCGGCTGGGCGATTCGGCTTTCCCGGTGTCGGCCGGGTCGGGCGGCCAGTTCGGCGGCAACTCCTCGACCGCCGGCGTCTACGCCGCCTGCCTGAAGCTGCGCGAGGCGGTTACCGCCAAGCTCGGCCTCAACGCCGCCGACGCGCAATTCGCCGACGGCCAGGTCCGCTCGGGCGACCGCCGCATCGCGCTCGCCGAGGCGGCCAGGGGGACTGAGCTGGTGGCCGAGGATGCGATCGAGTTCGGCGGCCTCGACAAGAAGCATCAGCTGTCGACCTTCGGCGGGCATTTCGTCGAGGTGGCCGTCGATGCCGATACCGCCGAGGTGCGGATCCGGCGCATGCTGGCGGTCTGCGCCTCGGGCCGCATCCTCAACCCGAAATCGGCGCGCAGCCAGGTGATCGGCGCCATGACCATGGGCGCCGGCGCGGCGCTGATGGAGGAGCTGGCGGTCGACACGCGCCACGGCTTCTTCGTCAACCACGACCTCGCGGGTTACGAGGTGCCGGTGCACGCCGACATCCCGCACCAGGAAGTGATCTTCCTCGACGAGACCGATCCCCTGTCCTCGCCGATGAAGGCCAAGGGCGTCGGCGAACTCGGCATCTGCGGCGTCGCCGCCGCCGTGGCGAACGCGATCTACAACGCCACCGGCGTCCGGGTGCGCGACTATCCGATCACGCTGGACAAGCTTTTGGAGGAGATGCCGGACGTCGGGTAACCCGCCCTCACCCTGAGGAGCGCTCCTCTGGAGCGCGTCTCGAAGGGTCGAACGAGCACCCCGCCTGACGCCCATCCTTCGAGACGGTCGCTGCGCGACCTCCTCAGGATGAGGTGGTGTGCGGGGCGCACAGGCCGACCGCTCTCACCCCACCACGCACTTCGCCGGCAGCGGCGTGCCATCGAGCACGTAGAAGATGTTCTCGACCGCCTGCACGGCGACCCTCTCCAGCGACTGGCGGGTCGAGCCGCCGATATGTGGCGTGAAGACGACGTTCTTCTGCTTCCACAGCGGATGATCGGGATTGGGCGGCTCGACGACGAAAGTGTCGAGCGCGGCGCCGGCGAGATGGCCGCTCTCCAGCGCCGCCACGAGGGCCACGTCGTCGACCAGCGGGCCGCGCCCGGCATTCACCAGGAACGTACCCTTACGCATGCGGGCGAGCGCCGCCGCATCGATCATGCGGTCGGTCTCCTCGGTCAGCGGACAATGCAGGCTGACGATGTCCGCCCATTCGAGCAGCTCGCCCAGGACATCGACGCGGCCGACGCCCTCGGGGATTGCGTCGGGCAAGAGGTAGGGATCGTAGATCCGGATCTCGAGATCGAACGGCCGGCAGAGTGCCACCAGCGACGAGCCGACGGCGCCGCAGCCGACAATAGCGAGCTTCGAGCCTGACAGCTCGCGGCCCATGAAGGCCGATTGCGGCCAGGTGCCCTGCTTCAGCGCGGTGTCGAACGGCGCCATGTAGCGCAGCACCGAGATCATCATTCCCAGCGCCAGCTCGGCCACCGAGCGGGCATTGGCGCCGTGGGTGCGCAGCACCGCGATGCCGCGCGCACTGGCGGCTGCAACGTCGATATTGTCGTAGCCGACGCCGTGCTTGGACACGACCCGCAGGTCGGGCGCGGCGTTATAGACAGCCGGCGTGATCTTGGTGGTCCGCACCAGGATCGCATGCGTCGGCGCCTCCGCCACCGCCGCGATCATCTCGGCCTCGGTGGCCCGCGTCGGCAACATACGCACCTCGGCGCCACGCGCCTCGAGCAACGCCAGCGCGGCGGGCGCGAGCACGTCGGAGTTGATGATGATTCGTGGGCTGTTTTTCATTGAGGCACCCTCTCCCGACGCTAAGACAGCGGGATGGTGTTTAGCCGGATTGGCGGATGGGGGCGAGCGGTGAGCGGCGGGAATTCGTCAAGAATCTGGCTGATGGTACCCGCTCCCAGAGCGCCGAAGACAGCAAGAGTCCCAAGCGCGCAGCCCAGAGTCATTGCTTCCGCCTTCTCTCCTGCCAGTCATCGATTCCCACTTCATTGGCGACTGACCGGTTTGCGAACGTCAAACCACCAAAAGGCGAATGTGGCGGTGACAACAGGCAGGAGAAGCAAACCTATCCACATGCCACTTCAACAAACAGATAGTCAGGGCTTATTTGCGTTATCCGACGATAGCCGCAGTAAACGATATTCTGAGTCAGTCGATTTGATTCAAGCGAAGCCTTCAGGCCTTCTGACCAATGCTCTACCGGCAGGAGTAGCTCGTTGGAAGCGCTTCGTATCAGGATCCGATCCCACGGGAATCGCTGATAAGCATAGCAAACGGTGAAAGCAGAACTTGAATGTGCCTTTTGCGGAATATCGCAAACCGCCAGCTTTGCCAGCGCGTAGGGAATCATCCGGTCTTCTGCGCTCCGGTAGATTTCAGGATAGAGAATACGCGAGATCGTTATCGCGCCGATGAATGCCCAAGAGGCGGCTCTCAAGAATTCTCGTTGCTGCAGGCGCATCACCAGCATGACCACGCTTGAAGCAAGATACGCGAACAGAACAAACAGCCATGCGAAGTCATACCATCGGGCTCTACTCCCTCCGGTACGGAACTCGTTTGCCAGTTCCCCGACAAGCACAAGAGCAAGAGCAACACCCGCGAAAACCGCTATCGGACCAAGCGCTCGCGCAACACGTTGCATCAGAGGACCTAACTTTGGATTGTCTCGGCCTGACATTTATCATGCCATGGACGTATGTGTCGTTGGCACTAACACTGGCTTTTTCCTCCCCGACACTGGGCCGTTCCCGTTAAGAGCGCTGCCGAGCTAAGGACAGATCAGGACCAGGCCGCCCCAGAACAGCGGCAGTACCGCGAGCGGGATCCAGACGAGCGGCACGATGCGCAGCGCGATAAGGATGACGCCGGCGATCTGGACGGCGACCAGCCAAGGGAACAGGCTTCTGAACAGCGCCATGCTCATTGTGTGGCCCAGGGCGTGAAGGCAATACACACCCTTGTCGACGTAATCGGGCGGTACGCGATCGAGAGTGGATACCTGCGAGAATAAGATCGCCCACGCGGTAACGAACGCGATGGCCAGCCGGAGGAGGACCGACGGGCGATCTATCCATTCAATCAGCCGATGGTACGAGTTCATCAACGAAGCATCTCGCAGGCCTCAGGAGCGAGTTGCAACATAGCATGAGCAGCAAACGTTTGAAGGAGTCAGCAATGCGGGATGACCCTCGCCATCGACGGGCCATCAATCATGCCCGAACGGCCCAACTGAACCATTCATGGATCACATCTTCGTCTCGAGGAAGATCCAGACCGTGCTACTCCGCCTGCAACACCCCATCCTTGATCATCTGCGCCGCGGCAGCGTCTTCCTTCTTCAGGAGGGCGTCGAACGCGTCGGGGCTCAGCGCGCGCGGCTCGCTGCCGAGGCCCTTCAGCTTCGCCTGGACATCGGGATCGTCGAGCACCTTCTGCAGCGCGTCGCCCAGCAGCTTGATCGTGGCGGGCGGCGTCCTGGCGGGCGCGAGCAGGCCGGTGACGGCGACGACCTCGAAGCCCTTCAGGCCGAGCTCGTTGAGGGTCGGTGTCTGCGGCAGGTCGGCGGCGCGCTGCAGGCTGGTCACCGCCAGCGGTTTGAAGGCGCCGGCGCGCAGCTGGCCGAGCGAGTTCGGGAGCTCGTCGACGACGGCATCGACGGTGCCGCCCAGCGGGTCGGCGGTGGCCGCCGCCGCACCTTTGTAGGCAACGGCGGTGAACGTCACGCCGAGCCGCTGCTCCAGGCGCAGCAGCGCGAGATGGCTGGTCGTGCCGTTGCCGGCATGGCCGATCCACACCGCTGCCTGGTTGGCCTTGGCAAAGGCCGCCAGCTCGGCGAAGCTCTGGAAGCGGCTGGTTGCCGGGACTTCGATCACCAGCGGCGTCTCCGAAACGGTGCCGAGGCCCGCGAAGTCGTCCACCGTGTAAGGCGGCTTGGCCCCCAGGCGGGGCGCCAGCACCAGGCTGGCCGTGCCGGCCAGCACCAGCGTATGGCCGTCGGGCTTGGCCTTCGCGGCGGCGGTCCGGGCGATCAGGCCGGCGGCACCCGGGCGGTTCTCGATGACGAAGGGCTGACCCAGCACTTTCGACAGCGCCTGGCCGACGGTGCGCGCGGTCACGTCGATATTTCCACCGGGCGCGTAGCCCACGAGGATGGTGATCGGTTTGCCGGGAAAATCCTGGGCGCTCGCCGCGGCCATGCCGATGACCGGCGGGCCGACGAACGAGACGCCGAGCGCAACGAAAATCCTTCTACACAAGAAACCTCCGGAAACCTTCGCCCGGAGGCTCTTGTCAGGCGATGCGGCGTCGTTGGTGCGGCGGCGTTCCGCCGCTCGGATCAGCAGCGCGCGTAGCGTTGGCGGTAGCCGTCGTAATACTGGGTGCCGCAGGCGACCTGCTGCTGCACGACCTGGTCGGCGTAGCCGTTCTGGCCGCGGTTCGTGACGGTCACGGTCGTCATCCGGGGACCCTGATTATAACCGTTGTTATAGCCGTAGCCCTGGTTGCCATAGTAGGCCGGCGCGGGCTGCGAATAGGCGTAGCGTTGCGGCGGCGGCGGCGCGTAATAGCCGTTGTTGTACGCGGGCTGATAGCCGGTCGGCTGGCCGTAGCCATCGCCCTGGCACGCCGCGGCGGCCATGCCGATGCCGCCAACAAGCACAAGCCTCGCAAAGGTCGTCAGCATTTCTCTCCCTCCAGCCCATATCCGGGCATACAACCATCATCGGAAGCGCTGCGGGCCAAACCAAGGCGGAATTGGCCATTTCTTGCGATTAATAACGCTCGGACCTGCCCTTGAGTTGCGTCCGTGCGGTGCTCCGCCAGGCCGAGGGCGCGGTGCCGAAACGGTCGCGGAACCAGCGGGAGAAGGCGCTGAGCGAGGAGAAGCCCGCCATGTCGGCCAGCGCGCTGAGAGGCCGGTCGGTGTTCGACAAGGCGCGGGTGACGATCCCGGTGCGTACGCTCTCCAGGATCTCGGTGAAGGTCAGCCCCTCCTCTGCCAGCCGCCGGTGCAGCAGGCGGCGATTCAGGTTCAACTGCCCGGCCACCAGGTCGTCGGTACAGCGGCCGGTCGCAAGCTGCAGCGAGATCAGCTCGCGCGTCTTGTCGGAGAGCCGCGTGTTGGGCCGCGCCAGCAGCGCCTCGAGATGCTGCCGCGCATAGCGCGCGAGCGCGGGATCGGCGGCCGGGATGCGGCGGTCGAGGTCGCGGCTCTCGCAGACGATGCCGTTGAAGTCGCGCCCGAACTCGACCCGGCCGCCGAACAGCCGGCGATGCGTGTCGCGGCGGGCGGGTGCCTCGTGGATGAAGGAAAGGGACGGCCGCCACTGCGGACCGATCAGTGACTGCAGCACGCGATGCAGGACGCCGACCGCCAGCTCCGTGCCCTGGCGCAGCGGCACCGGCCGCGGCACACGGATCTCGACGATCGCCAGCGCGAGGCCCTCGCTCTCCTCCAGCCGCAGGTCGAGCGATTCGTTGTGCAGCGGGATGTAGCGCATCAGCGACAGCAGCGCGTCGCGCACCGTCGGCTCCTCGCGCACCAGCAGGCCGATCGGCCCCAGGATCGACAGCGACCGTGTCTCGGCGAGGCGCAGGCCGAAATCCTCGGCACCCGCCGCCCGCGCGGCGTTCTCCAGCAGCCGGCGCAGGCCGCCGGCCGGCACCTTCACGTCGGGATCGTCGAGACAGCGCCGGTCGATGCCGGCCTCCTTCAGCAGGCGCAGCGGGTCGAGCCCGAGCGACCGGGCGAGTTCCGGATAGGAGGTGAGGCAGGCGCTGCGGATGAAGTCGGTCACGGCCCGGTCGCGGCAGGGGCAGGAAGCACCCCGCCCGAACTGTCAAATCCATGTCCCCGAATGTCAAATGCCCGGACCGGCGCGCGCCTATCCTTGGGAAAATTCCTAGAGGAAACATGGACTATCAATCGATCGGCGTCCGCAAGCTCACCCCCACGATCGGCGCCGAGATTTCCGGCGTCGATCTCTCGCGGCCGCTGGGCAACCAGCAGTTCGACGAGGTCCATCAGGCGCTGATGGACAATCTCGTGATCTTCTTCCGCGACCAGGAGATGAACATCGAGAGCCACAAGGCGTTCGGCCGGCGCTTCGGCCGCCTGCACGTCCATCCCAATGCGCCGATCGGCGTGCCCGAGCATCGCGAGATCCTGGTGATCAAGGCCGACGAGACTTCGAAGCGCGTGGCCGGCGAGGAATGGCACAGCGACGTGTCCTGCGATGCCGAGCCGCCGATGGGCTCGATCCTCCATCTCACGGAGGTTCCGCCCGATGGCGGCGGCGACACGCTGTTCGCCAACATGTACCGGGCCTACGAGACCCTGTCGGAGCCGATACGGAAGATGCTGACCGGCCTCACCGCCCTCCATGACAGCGCCAAGGCACACAGCTTCCGCAACAAGGCCAACGACCGCGCCGACATGGCATTTCCCGCCAGCGAGCATCCGATCGTGCGCACCCATCCCGAGACCGGCCGCCAGGCACTCTATGTCAGCCGCGGCTTCACGGTCCGCATCCCGCAGATGAAGAAGCCTGAGAGCGACGCGGTGCTGGAGATGCTCTATCGCCACATCGAGACGCCTGAGTTGCACTGCCGCTTCGCGTGGCGGGCCAACTCGGTGGCGTTCTGGGACAATCGCTGCACCCAGCACCACGCGTTGTTCGACTACTTCCCGAACCGCCGCTACGGTCACCGGGTCACGATCTGCGGCGACAAGCCGTTCCACCGGGCCTGACCATGAAGCGCCGCCTGTTCCTCACCGGCGCCGCCGCGATGGTTCCCGCGACCGCCGTCCATGCCGACGCCTATCCGTCGAAGACCATCCGCGTGGTTCTGCCGGGGCCGCCCGGTGGCCTGCTCGACGTCGCCGCGCGCTCGCTGTCCGAGGCCATGCAGCGCGAGCTCGGCCAGACCTGGCTGATCGACCCGCGGCCCGGCGCCAACGGCATCCTGGCGGCGCAACTGGTGCTGGGGGCGCCGGCCGACGGCTACACGCTCTATCTCACCGTGTCGGGCCATGTCGTGCTGAACCTGCTGATGCGGGCGCCGTTCGACGCGATGGCCGACTTCAAGCCGATCGCCATGGTGGGCGTGAGCAGCGCGCTGATCTGCGTGCCGCCGGCCTCGCCCGCGAACACGATCGCGGAGTTCGTCGCGCTGGCGCGGGCCAATCCGGGCAAGCTCAATTATCTCAACCCGGGCAACGGTACCTCGGCCCACCTGATTCCCGAGCAGTTCCGAATGAAGTACGGCATCGACATCACCTCGATCTCCTACAAGGGCCTGCCGCCCGGCGTTCAGGACCTGCTGGGCGGCCGCCTCGACCTCGCGATCGTGAGCAGCACGCTGGCGGCGCCGCACGTCAAGGCGGGACGGCTCAAGGCGATCGGGGTGGTGGGCCTGAAGCGCGACCCCGATCTGCCAGACGTCGCGACCATGGAGGAACAGGGCGAGGCCGAGCTGCAGGTCCAGTCGTCGATCCCGATCCTCGGACAGAAGGGCCTGCCCGACGCGATCGTCGACCGGCTGAACAAGGCGGTGAACAAGGCCCTCGCCGATCCCGAGGTCCGCACCCGCCTCGCCCATGCCAGCATCGATCCGATGCCGATGAGTCCGCGCGAACTCGACGAGGCGATGCGCCGCGAGCATGTCCGCCTCGGCAAGCTCATCCGCCAACTCGGCATCACCGCCGACGGTGTCTAGGCCTGTGCGCTCCGCCACGCCGCCGGCGAGACGCCCGTTCTCGCGCTGAAGGCGCGCGAGAAGGCGGCGACGTCGGAATAGCAGGTGGTGACGGCGATGTCGGCGATCGTGAGATCGGTATCGCGCATCAGCTGCTGCGCGACCTGGACGCGGACTTCTGCGATGAGATCGCGGATCGAGGTGCCGCGTTCGGCGAGGCGGCGGTTGAGCGTGCGCCGGCTGAGGCCCAGGGCGGAGGCGACGGCATCGACGCCGACGATGCCCTGCGCCATCCCGCGGACGATCTCCCGCCGGGCGAGGATCGCGATGTCGAGCTCCTCCCCAGCCGCCGGCGGTGGCGGCGGCGCGGCCAGTCCCGGCGGCGTCGGCGCGGGCCGCCGCGGCAGCCAGGACGGGTCGAAGTGCACGGCGCTCTGCGGCGCGCCGAAGGTGAGCGGCGCGCGGAAGAATTCGTCGTAAGGCCGGCGGTCGGCCGGCGCGCGATGGGCGAGGGTCACGCGCAGCGGCGTCCATTTCGGCCCACCCAGGAAGCGCAGGATGTTGGTCAGCACCGCCAGCGAGAAGTCCTCGAGATGGTCGGTCCCGCGCAGGTGATAGGCGTAGGGCGTGATGCTGAAGCAGGCGCCGTCGGGGCCGGTCGAGAGGGCCGGCACCAGCGCCTCGCCGTTCAGGTGCAGGTTCATCGTCAGGCCGCGCAGTGCGCGCTCGACCGTCAGCGCACCCCCCAGCAGGCGGGCGAGCGGTGCGCCCAGCGCGGCAGGCTCCACCGGCTGGGCGAGCAGCAGCCCGAGATGCGGACAGGTCGCGGCCTCGGCGCAGCGCGCCACGAGATCGAGCAGGCGGTCAACCGGCCAGCGATTGTCGGGGTCGCCGAAACAGTCGGGCGGCAGGCCCGCCTCGGCCACCAGCGGCGCCAACGCCACGCCGAAGCGCGCCAGCAGCGCTTCCAGGCCGAAGATCGGCCCGACACGCATGCTGCGGCCTGCAGCGTTGCTGCGGTGGGCGGGTGTGCCTGGTTCTTGGGAGGTCGCGAGACTCGTCACCGTAGCGGGATGGTTGCACTTTTGGCGCAAACTGTCATGGCGTCCCGAAAGGCGCTTTGGCACACCGCCGGGGAAGATTCGATCCCTCTGAACGGCCGGAGAAGCCTCGTGAATCGGAAGTTGGCGGCTGCTGCGCTCGTCGTCGGGGGTGTCCTCGCCTGTCCGGTCGTTGCGACGGCGGAGCCGGCGACCACTCCCGACGCCTGGCGCTTCCAGGTCGCCAGCTATGGCTGGCTGATGAGCGTGGGCGGCAGCACGACCTCGCACGGCCAGACGGTCGACACCAATGCAAGCTTCATCGACCTGCTGCAGAAGAGCGATTCGCTGATCGGCTTCATGGGCTATCTCGAGGCCGACAAGGGACCGCTCGGCGTCTATGCCGATCTCGTCTTCACCAAGATGGGCTTCACCACCAGCCAGGCCGCCTATCGCAACCCGGTCGCCGGCCTGAAGCTCAGCGCGACGGCCAACGCGGCACTCACGATGCAGATGTTCGTGATGGAGCTAGGCGGCGTCTATGAACTCAAGCGTTGGGGAGGCACCGGCACCGGCAGCGGCGCGACGACGCTCGAGGCGGTGGGCGGCTTCCGCTACTGGAACGTCAACCTGGTGGGCACCTTCGACGCGCTGCTCACCGCCGACACCACCCGCTTCAACCTGAGTCGCAGCGGCGGCATCGCACTGGCCGACAGCGGCACCACGGCCTGGGTGGATCCGCTGGTCGGCCTGCGGCTGCGCCACCAGCTCGCGCCTCACCAGACGATCACGGTGCGCGGCGACATCGGCGGCTTCAATTTACAGAACTCGCTGAGCTGGCAGGCGATCGCCGTCTACGCCTACGACTGGCAGATGAGCGGCTACCAGATCGCGGCCCTCGCGGGCTTCCGTGCGCTCGGCATCAACTACAACAGCGGCAGCGGCGCCACCGCCTTCGGCCTCAACGAGGTCTTCTACGGCCCCGTGCTGGGCGTGAGTTTCCGGTTCTGAAAGAGAGAGGTTCGATCATGGCCATCAATCGTCGCAACGCCACTTTGGGCGGTCTCGCCGGCACGCTCTCCGCCCTCGGCGGTCTCCTTCCCTCCACCAGTGCGCAGGCCCAGGAAGGCGTGCCGATCCTCGGCGGGCTGGAGGAGTTCTGGCTGGCGACCGACGCCTATGTCTACGGCTATCCGCTGGTCACCATGGAGATGACGCGGCGGATCATGACCAACGTCGCGGCCCCCGCTGGCACGCGCGCGCCGATGGGCCAGTTCGCGCGCATCCGCGAATATCCCACCGCCGCCTTCCGCGATGTCACGGCCCCCAACGCCGACACGCTCTACACGATCGCCTGGGCCGATGTCGGCAAGGAACCGTGGGTGCTCAGCCTGCCCGACATGAAGGGCCGCTATTACCTGTTCCCGATGCTCGACGGCTGGACCAGCGTCTTCCAGGTGCCGGGTTCGCGCACCACCGGCACGGGCGCGCAGACCTATGCCATCACCGGCCCCGGCTGGAAGGGCACGCTCCCGGCCGGCGTCAAGGAATACAAGTCGCCGACCAGCCTGGTGTGGATGCTGGGCCGCATCTACTGCACCGGCACGCCGGAGGACTATGCCGCCGTCCATGCGCTCCAGGACCAGTGCAAGCTGGTGCCGCTCAGCGCCTGGGGCAAGGACTACACGCCGCCCGCTGCCACGGTCGATCCCAAGGTCGACATGAAGACGGCGGTGCGCGAGCAGGTGAACGCGCTCGACGCCGTCTCCTACTTCACCCTGCTGGCCGAGCTGATGAAGACCAACCCGCCGACGCCGGCCGATGCCGCCGCCGTCGCGCGCTTCGCCCGCATCGGCCTGGTGCCCGGCCAGGACTTCGACAAGAGCAAGCTCGACGCCGACTTCGTGGCGCGCATCCCGCACATCGCCTTCGACCGCATCATGCTGCAGCTCAAGCTCGGCAAGTCGGTGAAGAACG
The DNA here is from genome assembly GCF_052439685.1 of Reyranella sp. Classification (GTDB taxonomy): domain Bacteria; phylum Pseudomonadota; class Alphaproteobacteria; order Reyranellales; family Reyranellaceae; genus Reyranella. Next base: position 24,191 of record NZ_JBQVQG010000028.1, on the reverse strand, counting down.
TGAACGGCTGGCTCTACGACACGGTCACCGGCCTCTACGGGACGGACTATCTCAACCGCGCGCTGGTCACGGCGATCGGGCTGGGCGCCAACCGGCCGCAGGACGCGATCTATCCGATGTCGATGAAGGACGCCAACGGCAGCGACTATGACGGCAAGAACAAATACGTGATGCGCTTCGCCAAGGGCCAGCTGCCGCCGGTCAAGGGCTTCTGGTCGCTCACCATGTACGATGCCGACTTCTTCTTCGTCGCCAACCCGATCAACCGCTACTCGATCAGCGCACGGCAGAAGCTGAAGGCCAACGCCGACGGCTCGACCGATCTCTACATCCAGAACGAATCGCCCGGCGCCGATAAGGAATCGAACTGGCTGCCCGCACCCAAGGGCAAGTTCCAGCTGATGCTGCGCCTCTACTGGCCCACCGAGACGCCGCCCTCGATCATCAACGGCACCTGGTCCCCGCCGCCGGCGAAGAAGGTGGGGTAAGCAGGATCGTCACCGCAGCGCGCCGTCCTAAGCGCGCTCCACGGCCGCAGTGGCCGCGCGCTGGGCGAAGACGCGCGTCACCTCGGCGAGGTTATCGGTACCCCAAGTGCAGAGCGGCACCAGGGCCTGGGCGAGGCTCTCGCCCAGCGGGGTCAGGGCATAGTCGACCCGCGGCGGCACCTCCCGGTAGTCGGTGCGGCGCACGAGGCCGTCGGCGGTCAGCTCCTTGAGTTGCTGGATCAGCATCTTGTCGCTGACGTCGCGCATGGCGCGGCGCAGCTCGCCGTAGCGGGTCGGGCCGCCCTGCGCCAGGAAGTAGAGGATCAGCGGTTTCCACTTGCCGGCGATCACCCGCAGCGTGGCATCGAGGCCGCAGGTGAAGCCCGGCAAGGTCGGGGTGCAGGTCGGGACCTGCGGAGAGGCGTCTGACATTTTGAGGCACTTACCAAAAGGTGCATACTTGTCCTTAGGTGGGTACGCCTCCAGCTCTGTGCAACCTCAAAAGCAGGAGCACAGGATGAGCAGACTCAAAGGCAAGACGGCCGTGATCACCGGCGACGGCACCGGCATCGGGCTGGGCGCCGCGCAGCGCTTCGTCGATGAAGGCGCCTTCGTCTATCTCTTCGGACGACGGCAGGAACAGCTCGATGCCGCCGTGGCAAAGCTCGGCGCTTCGGCGCGCGCGGTGCGCGGCTCGGTGACCGAGATGGCCGACCTCGACCGGCTGTACGAGACGGTGAAGACGGAGCGCGGCGGGCTCGACATCCTGTTCGCCAATGCCGGCACCGGCGCCTTCGCGCCGCTGGGCGCGATCACGCCGGAGCAGTACGACCAGATCTTCGACGTCAACGTGAAGGGGCTGATCTTCTCGGTGCAGAAGGGCTTGCCGCTGATGAAGGCCGGCGGGTCGATCATCCTCACCGGATCGACCACCGGCGAGATGGGCACGGCGCAGTTCAGCATCTACAGCGCCACCAAGGCCGCGGTGCGCAATCTGGCGCGCAGCTGGGCGCTCGACCTGAAGGGCACCGGCATCCGGGTCAACGTCCTGTCGCCGGGCCCTACTCGAACCGACTTGGCGCTCGAGGTCGTGGGCAAGGAAGCCTTCGAAGCGATCGGTGCCGCAACGCCGCTCGGCCGCATCGGCGAGCCGTCGGAGACCGGCGCGGTGGCGGCGTTCCTCGCCTCCGCCGATTCAAGCTTCATGACCGGCGGCGAGGTCTTCGTCGACGGCGGTCTGGCGCAGATCTAGGGCGCGCCGCAGGCGCGCCCTCGGAGGCGATCGAACGCCCGCTTCAGCGCGAGCGCTGCAGCGGGGTCGGTGTCAGCGGACTGGGCGTCAGCGGTGCAGGTGCCGGTTCGGCCGAGCTGGGCGGCCGGCCGCCGCGCGGCGAGTCGCTGACGGCGGGCGCACCGGTGGTCGGGTCGCCAAGCGGGGTCGCCTTGATCATCGTGTCGGTTTCGGTCGCCGCGGCCGGCGTGACCGCGGGCCCGAGGGGAATCGGGGCACCCGGCGCGGCCGTCGGCAAACCGGGCGCCGCCGGGGTGTCCGGCAGGGCGGGCGCGGGTCGGCCCCCCTGCTGGGCGACGGCCTTGGCGGCGGAGGAGGTGTAGAGCCACTCGTCGGCACCGCGGGTCGTGCCTTCCTTGAAGACGGCGATGGCGCGCTTCTTGTCGCCGGCCTTCCAGAAGGCTTCCGACACATCGCGATAGACCATGCCGGTGGCGCTGGGCTTGTTGTCCTTCGGGACCCGCTGCAGCGCGCCCTTGGCGCGGTCGAAGCTGCGCTCGCCGGCGGCCAGATTGCCGCTCAGGATCTGGTACTCGGCCAGGCTGCTATAGGCGAGCGCCAGGGTGCCGCAATTGTAGTTGGTGGTGGAGGAGCACTGGTCAGTGGCCGAGTATTTCTCGACCTCCTTCTGCGCGAGGGCGGTCGCGGCCTTGAGGTCGCCGCCTTCCGACGCCCGCAGCGCCTGCTCCTGGTAGGAGGTGCTGTCGCTGGCACAGGCCGAAAGCAGTGCACCGGCCGCGCCGGCGACGACGAGCTTCAGGACCTGTGTCCCGCGATCCCCCAACAGCCCGGCCATCTCGAGATTCCCGTCCTCTCCCGAAGGCCGTCGATCGGCCCTCCCCCGCCCCGTCTTATGGCGGGCGACCGCCCCGAACGAAAGGGGGGATTTGCCGGCCAGACGACGCCCGGCCCTCTTGGTCTCCGCGCCGCCAAGCGGTTAGATTGCATTTGCATGCGGCAATACTGGTGGGTCAATCACAAGCAGACGTTCAATCAGGAGATTGAGCACCAGTACCTGTGGTCGCCCAAGACCTCGGCAAACGGCGCGCGTAACCGCTTCTACGACAACATGCGCGCGGCCAGTCCCGGCGATCTGGTCCTCTCCTACGCCAACCAGCTCATCCGCTATGTCGGGCGGGTCGCGGATTTCGCGTTCACAGCGCCCAAGCCGTCGGAATTTGGTGCGACGGGCTCATACTGGAACAACGAAGGGTGGCTGCTGCCGGTTTTTTGGACCCGCCTCGATCCGCCCGTGCGCCCGAAGAATCTGCTGGCGCTGATCGGGCCCCTGCTGCCTGAAAAGTATTCACCCATCCGCGCGTCCTCCGGCGACGGCAATCAGGGCGTCTACCTCGCGGCCATTCCGCGGGAAATCCACGACATCGTCGTCGCGAGCGCTCACGTGGACGAAGTTCAGCTGCGCACCGGTGGTGCCAACCGACTGACGTTCCGCAACGTCAAGGACGAGCTCGATGACCGTGTCGAAGCGAGCATTCGCACCGACCTCACGCTAAGCGACACGGTGCGGACGGCCACAATTCAGGCTCGCCGGGGCCAGGGCACGTTCCGGTCGAATGTCGAAAAAGTTGAGAGGTCGTGCCGGCTCACGGGCATCACCAACCCCGCGCTGCTGATCGCCAGCCACATCAGGCCCTGGCGATCATGCGAGACGCCAACCCAACGACTCGACGGCGCGAACGGGCTCCTGCTCACGCCAGACGCCGATCTACTCTTCGACCGAGGCTTCATCTCCTTCGAGGACAGCGGCGAGGTGCGGGTTTCCCCCCGCTTCGACCAGGGCGACCTTCGCCGCCTCGGGCTCGGCGAACATGCATGGAAGCAGCTCGGCTTCTCCGAAGCCCCAATGCCTTGGCTGGCGCAAGGCTTCTCCGACAGCCAGCGAGCCTATCTCAACTATCATCGCGCGCAGGTCTACGTTACCTGACGCCAATAGTGCTGAACCACGATCTGAAGCTCTAGTGAGCGAGCCCGAACACCCGGCAGGCATTGGTCTCGTAGATCTTCCGCCGCTCCTCCTCCGTGACGCTGGCGCCGTCCATGAAGCGCACGGCTTCGGCGTCGTCCTCGTAGGGGAAATCGGCGGCGAAGAGAATGCGGTCGACGCCCAGCACGTCGAGCGAGAGGCGCAGCGCCGGCATCGAGGTCACGCCCGAGGTGGTGATCACGAAATTGTCGAGGAAGTATTCGCTCGGCAGTCGCGGCAGCTTCTCGCAGGCGCCGATCTTCACCTCCAGCAGATAGCGGTTGTCGATGCGCTGCAGCCAGAAGGGAATGGCCTCGCCCATGTGGCCGAGCACGATCCTGAGCTTCGGATGGCGCGCGAAGGTGCCCGACATGAGGAGGCGCATCGCATGCAGGCCGGTCTCGGCGGCGAAGCCCCAGCCGGCGAACCACAGCGCATAGTCGAGATAGGGCGCGACCCACGAGGCGGCGGGCTCGCGCGGATGGAGATAGATCGGCATGTCGTGCGCCTCGGCCGCCGCGAGCATCGGCCGGAACTTCGGCGCATCGAGATACTCCCCTTTGGTGTGGGAGTTCACGATCAGGCCGTTGAGCTTCAACGTATTGGCAGCGCGCTCGATCTCCTTCGTCGCCGCCGCCGGATCTTGCGGTGCGATGGCGGCCAGGCCGGCGAAGCGCGTCGGATGGGCGCGCACAGCTGCCGCCAGCGCGTCGTTGGACTCGGCCGCGAGCCGCGTCGCCAGGGCCGCATCGAACACCTGCACGCCCGGCGAGGTGAGCGAGAGGACCTGCATGTCGAGACCGATCGCATCCATATGCGCGAGGCGCGCCGCGCCGATGTCGAGCAGCCGGTCGTCCAGCGGCTTGTTGGCCGGCGTCTGGGCGAGGATCGACTCCCCCATCTTCGCGAAGCCGGGCTCGGCGTCGGGGCCCGCCAGCACCTTTTGCCATTCCGCCATGATCTCCGGCGTCACGAAGGCTTCTTCGACCGCGATACGCCGAAAGGACATGTTCACGCTCCCTGCTCCATGATGCCGAGCCTACGTCAACGTGCATGAAACGCCGAGTGCATTTCGTGTGCACTCCGTCGCCGTGTCCGCGTAGCATGAGGCACGTTCACACAGGAGCAAACGGATGGCGATCCCCGAAGACGACTCGTCCCTCCCGTCCCGCCGCTCGGCCATGGCCTCCGGTGCCGCCCTGCTAGGCACGACCCTGCTGGCCGGCGGAATCTCGCAGGCACAGGCACCCGCCCCCGCGCCGGCCGGTCCTCCGACGGCCACGATGCTGGCCGGCTACAACATCCTGTTCGTGCTGGTCGACCAGGAGCATTTCTTCCCGACCTGGCCGTTCCCCGTCCCGGGGCGCGAGGCGATCAAGAAGAAGGCCGTCACCTTCCTCAATCATCAGGCGGCCTCCTGCGTCTGCTCCTCGGCGCGTTCGGTCGTCTATACCGGCCAGCACATCCAGCACACCGGGATCGCCGACAATCTCAACTACATCTGGCAGCGCGACCTCTCGACCAGGATCAAGACGATCGGCCATCGGCTCAACGAGCTGGGCTACCACGCCGCCTATCAGGGCAAGTGGCATCTCTCGGCGACGATGGACCTCAACGACAAGCCAGTCGACGCGCCGCTGCTCGACTATCGCAAGACCATGCAGTCCTACGGATTCCAGGACTTCTTCGGCGTCGGTGACCTGATCGACGGCACGCTCGGTGGCTACAAGTACGACGACGGCACACTGGCGACCGCGGTCACGTGGCTGCGCACCGAGGCGCAGACGCTGCGCACGAAGGGCCAGCCCTGGTACCTCGCGGTCAATCTCGTGAACCCACACGACACGATGTACTTCGACTCCGATACCGGGACCGAGAACATCCAAGGCAAGCGGCATGCGCTCCCCATCGCCCGCGCGCCGGACGACGAGCTCTATCGCGCGACTTGGGACGGCGTGCCCCTGCCCGCGAGCCGCCACCAGGCGCTCGATGCGCCGGGCCGGCCGAAGGCGCACCTCTACTACCAGCAATCGATCGACCTTCTGGTAGGTGTCTGGCCCGACGAGGACAGGCGCTGGCGCGACCTGCGCAACTATTACTTCAACGCTATTCGCGACTGCGACCAGAAGGTGGAGCGCCTGATGGCCGCGCTCGAGCACAACGGCATGGCGCAGAATACGATCGTCGTCTTCACGGCCGACCATGGTGAGTTGGGCGGCAGCCACCAGATGCGCGGCAAGGGCACCAACACCTACCGCCAGCAGAACCACCTGCCGCTGATGATCGTCCATCCGGGCTTTCCCGGCGGCAAGGAATGCCAGGCGATCACCTCGCAGCTCGACCTCACGCCAACCCTCCTCGCCCTCACCGGCAAGGATGCCGCCGCGGTCGCGCGGGCCAGCGAGGGTCTGCGCGGCAGGGATTTCTCCGCCCTGCTGCGCAACCCGGCGACCGCGGGTCCCAAGTCCGTGCGGCCGGCCTCGCTGTTCAACTTCGACATGCTGTCCTATTCGGACCCGAAGTGGGCCGCGATGACGATCGACATGCGCGCGTTCCGGACCAAGCCGCCGGAGCAGCAGGAGACGATGCTGGCCGCGCAACCGCCGGATTTCCGCAACCGCACCGCCATCCGCAGCATCTTCGACGGCCGCTATCGCTTCTCGCGCTATTTCTCGCCGGTGGCCTTCAACGCGCCTAAGACGATGGAGGAACTGCTCGCGAAGAACGACCTCGAAGTCTACGACCTCGAGGCCGATCCGGACGAGATGACGAACCTCTCGCTCGACATGAAGAAGAACGGCGATCTCATCCTGGCGCTCAATCAGGTGACCAACGAACGCATCGCCGAGGAGGTCGGCGTCGACGACGGCTCGTTCCTGCCGATCCGCAACGGGAAGTGGAAGTTTCCGCCGTTGGACGAGCGCTAGCCCAGGACCCAGGCGAACACGCTTGACTATTCGTTTGCTACCTTGCGATATCCGCAAGGTAGCAAACGGATGGAAGGGCCCCGGCATGCGGGACGAACGAGACGCCGAACATCTGACCGTCGGCGCATGGACAAAGCGATGCTATTTTGCGGGACGGGCCCTCATGGACGCGACCCTCCGTCCATACGATGTGGGTTCGACGCAGTGGTACGTCCTCTGGCACCTGGCAAACGCCGGTCCGGCGGTGCAGCGCGATCTCGGACATGCGCTTGAGCTCGAACGGGCAACTTTGAGCGGGATCATCGCCACGCTCGTTCGCAAAGGGCTGGTCCAGCAGACCTCGAACGAAGAAGACCAGCGCCAGCGTCTTCTGAGCCTGACACGTTCAGGCAAGGCCCTGTGGCGCCAACTCCCGGACCTCTCGTTCATTCACCAGGCTGCTTTCGACGGCATCGACGAGACCGATCTGGCCACGACGATCCGCGTCCTTCGATTGGCGACCGAGCGGCTACAGACCCTCTCGGGAAAAGTATGAGCCCATGACGATCCTGATGACGGGAGCGACAGGCCTCGTTGGCGAGCGCCTTGTTCCGCGGCTGGTGGAAGCAGGCTTTGCTTGCCGGCTACTGCTGCGGACAGGGAAGCCCTCCCCCCGGGAGCAACGGCCGTGACGGGCGATATTCTCGACCGTTCGACGCTCTCGGAGGCTGTTCGGGGTGTTTCGGCGGTCGTGCATCTGGCCGCCGTCTTTCGCAGCCCGGATATCGATTTGATCTGGAGGAGCAACCTGGAGGGCACCCGCAATTTGATCGCCGCCGTGCAAGCCGACGCGCCGGGCGCTCGCTTCATCATGGCGAGCACGTCGAATGTCTACGACAAGAACTCGACCCAGCCCGCCCGGGAGACCGATCGTGTCGAGCCGCAACATGCCTATCCCGCCAGCAAGGTCGCAGCCGAGAAACTGCTGCGCGAGAGTGGCTTGAACTGGTCGATCTCACGGTTCCCGTTCGTTTATGGCGACGGCGACGGTCACCTGGAGATGCTGCCAAAGCACCTGGTCGCCGCCGGCTTCCATCCCGCCCATCGGATGAGCACGATACACCATCGCGATATTGCAACGGCGATAAAGCTCGCGCTGGCAGGCGCCTTCGATGGTCGGATCGTCAACATATCCGATGAAGCGCCGACCACGGTCTATGAATTGGTGGGACTCGTGGGCCAGAGGATGGAACCGTCGGCCGAGGACATGCGAAATCCCTGGTCCCTCCATGTCGATGGATCGCTCGCGCGGCGCCTTGGCTTCTGGCCGATCGTGAGGACGGTTCATCAGGCCGCGCAAGAAGGCATACTGTAAGGACACGAATGCATGTCCTGTACGACCGAGCGAGTCCTACGAGGGCGATGGGGGTCGAAGGTCCCTGCGGACGAGAGAGCCAGACGTCGCTCCCGGATAGTGCCGAAGGCAATGTCCTGACGCTCTCTCGCAAGGTCGCGCTCGGCGCTGGCTACGTTCTTTCGAAGGTGCCGGTCAGCGCGGCCTTGGCCAGCGTGTTGAAATGCAGCTGGAAGCCGACGATCGCGGCCGACGTGTCGGCAGTCACCGGCAGGGCCTCTTCCTTCACCGCGAACACCGTGAAGACGTAGCGGTGCGGGCCGTGGCCCGGCGGCGGGCACGGACCGCCATAGCCCGGGGCGCCGAAGTCGGTGCGCGTCTGCAGCGCGCCCTTTGGGAGAAGGCCGGCCTTCGGGTTGCCGGCGTCGAGCGCCAGCTCGGTCGTGCCGGCGGGGATGTTGACCACCACCCAGTGCCAGAATCCCGAGCCGGTCGGTGCGTCGGGATCGTAGCAGCGCACGGCGAAGCTCTTGGTGCCCTCGGGCGCGCCGGACCAGCGCAGGTGCGGCGACTTGTTGCCGCCGCCGCAGCCGAAGCCGTACTCGGCCGAGAGGATGTGCTCCATCCCGAGGGTGGCGCCTTCCTTGAAGCTGTCGCTGGTTACCGTGAAGGACATGGTTGGTTCCTCGCTGTTCAAGAGACCTGTTGCACCGGCATACGTCGCTCCCGGAGCTTGCCGTGGGCAAGCTCCTACGCTCCCCCGGCCGCGCCTTGCGCGGCCGACTACTCGGCCTTGATCCCGATCTCCTTCATCACCTGGAGCATGATCCGGGTGTCTCGCTGGAAGACCTTGTTGGTCGCTTCGAAATCGAGGGGACCGACGATCAGGTAATTGGCCATCAGCGCCTTCACCTTCTCGTCGGTGCCGGCTTCGAACAGCGTGTCGGAGAGCTTCTTTACGACGTCCTTGGGCGTCGCCGCCGGGACGGCGAAGACAGCGAAGGCGCGCGTCTCGTAGAAGCCGCCGACGGCGCCCTGCTCCACCATCGTCTCGACACCGGGAAAGGCCGGCAGACGGTCGCCCATCATGGCGATGGCCCTGCCCTTGCCGGAACCGATCACCGAGGCCGCACCGGCCGGACTGCCCGCCGCGCCGTCGAGCGCCTGGGCCGCCACGTCGGCGAACATCGCGGCCTCGCCGCGATACTGCACGACCTCGACCTTGAACCCGTATTGGCGCGCCATCGTCTCGATCAGCATCTGCGGCGTCGAACCCGGCCCGTAGGCGCCGAAGTTCAACTTGTCGACCTTCTTGGCGTATTCGAGGAACTGCTTGAGGTTGGTCGCGCCGGTCTTCTCGGCCGCCACGACGGGGCCGCCGAGGCTGGTCGTCATGGCGAGATAGGTGAAGTCCTTCTCCGGATCATACGGCAGGTCCTTCACCGTGACCCGGTTCTGGATCAGCGACGAGGAAATGGTGCAGAGGATGGTGTAGCCGTCGGGCGGCGCGCGCTTGACCTCGGCCACGCCGATCGTGCCACCGGCGCCGCCCTTGTTCTCGACCACCACGGAGGTGCCGAGCTTGCGGCCGAGATACTCGCCATAGACGCGCGCGATGCCGTCGGTCTGTCCGCCCGCCGGATAGGGTACGACGATCCGGATCGGCTTGTTCGGGAACGCGCCCTGCGCCCGCGACGAACTGGTGAAAAGAGCCGGCGCCGCGAGAGCGCTTGCGCCCGTAACGATGAGCCCACGACGAGTCGGTGTACGCATTACAATTCCTCCCTGATCTCCAGGGCTTTGCCGCCCCTTGACCTTGCGACCGGCACACTATTCAGGACGAGTGAAGCCAGCAAGCAGAGGACGCGCCGTCACGACTTTCTGCGCTACAGTTGGCGCGGATTTGACGGAGCCTTCCGCTGCACGACGCGACATCGCCGTTTTTCATTTCGCTCTTCGGGATCGCCGGCGTCGCTGCCGCCTATCTCCTGGGCTCGACGCCCACGGGGTATCTGGCGGGCCGGCTGCTGCGCGGCATCGACATCCGTCAGCACGGTTCCGGGTCGACCGGCGCGACCAACGTACTGCGCACGCTGGGCAAGGGACCGGCCCTGGTGGTGCTGGTTGTCGACGTGCTGAAGGGCATGGCGGCGATCCTGCTCGCGCGCTGGCTCTATCCCTGGCTGGGCGCATCGCCGGACGGAATGCCCTGGGCGGTCTGCCTGTGCGGGCTTGCCGTGCTGCTGGGCCACAGCCGCTCGATCTGGCTGGGCTTCACCGGCGGCAAGTCGGCGGCGACCGGCCTCGGCGTGCTGCTCGCTTTGTCGTGGCCGGTCGGCGTGGGCGCGGCCTTCGTCTTTCTCGCCGTGCTGGCACTCGTGCGTATCGTGTCGCTCGCCTCGATGCTGGCGGCGGTGACGGCCGCGATTCTCGTCTGCCTGCTGCCCGAGCCGCTGGCCTATCGCCTGCTGGTCATCGCCGGCGGCCTCTACGTGCTCGCACTCCACCGCGCCAACATCGTGCGCCTGCTCGCCGGAACCGAACCGAAGGTGGGGCGCAGCAGCCCCTGATCCTCGTCAGCCGGACGACTTGGATCGGCCCCGCATCACCTCGGCGATGGCGTGATCGAGATGGGCCTGCAGGAAGGGCTTGTTGAGGCGCGGGATGTCGGACATCCCGCCGTCGGGCAGTTCGGCATAGCCGGTCGCGAGCAGGACCGGCAGGTCGGGGCGCTCGCGCCGGATGGCGGCGACCAGTTCGGTGCCGGTCATGCCGGGCATCGCCTGATCGGTGACGACGAGATCGACCCGTTCCATGCCCGCGAGCGCTGCCAGCGCCTCGCGGCCGGAATAGGCGGTGACGACCTCGTGACCGAGATCCTCCAGCATGGCGGCGGTGTTCACGAGGATCAGCGCGTCGTCGTCGACCGCGAGGATGTACAGCGACGTCGCCTCGACCGCGGGCGCGGGCTCGCTGTGCTGAGACAGAACATCGGCGCCGGCGGCCATCGGGATCCACAGCGACGCAGTCGTTCCGATGCCCGGGACGCTCTCGAGTTGCAGGCGGCCGCCCAGCTGTTCGGCGAGTCCGTGCACCATCGAGAGGCCGAGGCCGGTCCCCTTGCCCACGCCCTTGGTCGTGAAGAACGGTTCGGTCGCGCGCGCCAGGGTGATGGCATCCATGCCGTGGCCCTGGTCGCGGACCGAGAGGCGCACGTAGCGGCCGGCCGGCAGCGGGAACGTCGAGGCCGGGTCCGCCGTGGCCTCGCGCGCCGAGATGGCGATGACGCCGCCGCGCGGCATGGCATCGCGCGCATTGACCACGAGGTTGAGCAGCGCCATTTCGAGCTGGTTGACGTCGACCCTTACCGGCGGAAGCGACGCCGGGCAGTCGACGTCGAGCACGATCGAGGGGCCGAGCGTGTGGTCGAACAGCGTCGTCATGCCGGTCACCAACGCAGCGACCGAGGCCAGTTCCGGATCGAGTTCCTGCCGCCGCGCGAAGGCCAGCATGCGCTGCGTCAGGGTGGCGCCGCGGCGCGCCGCCTGCATGGCATTGTCGATCAGCAGCAGGTTCCGGTCGTCGGCCGGCAGGCGCTTGCGCACCAGTTCGAGGCTGCCGATGACGGCGGTCAGTAGGTTGTTGAAGTCGTGCGCGACGCCGCCGGTGAGCTGGCCGATCGCCTCCATCTTCTGCGACTGGAACAGCGCCTCGCGCGCGCGCTCGAGTTCGAGCTGCACCTCGCGGCGCTCCGTGATGTCGCGCGTGACCTTGGCGAAGCCGCGCAGCGTGCCGTCGGGCTCGCGAACCGGATCGATGACGATGCTGGCCCAGAAGCGCGTGCCGTCCTTGCGCACGCGCCAGGCCTCGTTCTCGAAGCGGCCCTCGTGCAGTGCGGTGGCGAGCGCCCGCTGCGGCGCGCCGGCGGCACGGTCCTCCTCGGTATAGAAACGCGAGAAGTGCTGGCCGACGATCTCTTCCGGCGCATAGCCCTTGATCCGCTGGGCCCCGGCATTCCAGGTCGCGACGTTGCCCTCGGGATCGAGCATATAGATGCCGTAGTCGGTGACGCTCTGCACCAGAAGGCGGAACTCCTCCTGGCTGCGGCGCAGCTCCTCCGCCGCCGCGCGCCGCCGGGTCAGGTCGCGCGTGACCTTGGCGAAGCCCAGCAGCGTGCCGTCGGGACCGCGGATCGGGTCCATGACCACATGCGCCCAGAAGCGCGTGCCGTCCTTGCGCACGCGCCAACCCTCGTTCTCGAACCGGCCCTCGCGCAGCGCGATGTCGAGGGCCCGCGCCGGCAGGCCGGAACGGCGATCCTCTTCGGCGTAGAAGCGCGAGAAATGGCTGCCGACGATCTCGGCCGCAGTGTAGCCCTTGAAGCGTTCGGCGCCGCTGTTCCAGCTCGCGACGTTGCCCGCGGGATCGAGCATGTACACGGCATAGTCGAGCACGCCCTCGACCAGCTGGCGGAACGAGCCGTCATCCAAAGGTTTGCCAGCAGACGCAGGTGCCTTGGTGGGAGGGGCCGACATGGCGCCGCTATATCACAAGTCGCGCCAGCCGGAACGGCTCCGGCGCCGGCGCGCCCGCTAGCCGAACCGCAGCGAGTCGAAGAACCGCGTGACCATCGGGCTGCCGAGCCGGGACAGGCGCCCCTGCGCGATCTGCGAATAGACCGCCTGCCGCGTGAGGTAGAGACGCGCCCGCACGAAGCGGTCGCCCGCCGCGGCAAGGACGAACTCGCGCCCCGTGAGCGGCCCGGTCTCGATCTCGCGCTGCTCCCTGGTGTGGAAATTCCGAAAAGACCGACCGCCGCGCCTGCGGCCACGAAGAACCGACGTGCACGATGTCACCCTCTCCCGATCGAGAGTGCATCTGGCGCCCGTTCCCCGATCGGCGAAACCGGTATAGGCTGCCGGTGCAGCGCGGCGGTCAGCGCAACCGCTCGACCGCCTCGACGATGACCTTGAGCTTTTCCTCGGCGGCGGTAGCGCTGCAGATCGGGTTGTCGGCGAAGGTGGCAAAGCCGCAATCGGGATGGAACAGCAGGCGGTCCTTGCCGAACAGGTCGATGGCGCGGGCGATCTTGGCGCCGACTTCCTCGACCGGCTCGGCATGGGCGCATTTCTGGTTCACCACGCCGACGCCGATGCGGGCGTCCTGCGGCAGCGCCTTCAGGATCTCGAGTTCGCCGGCGCGCGGGGTGCACATCTCCAGGAGATAGGCGCCGACCCGCATGGAGGCGAGCGTGTCGACCAGCGGGCGATAGTCGCCGGCCAGCGCGACCGATTCATCGGGGGTCCAGTTGCCGCGGCAGACATGCAACGCGATGCGCTCGCGCGGGCTTCCGTCGACCACCGCGTTCACGAGGTCGCGGGCGAAGGCCAGCTCATGCGCCGGCTCCCGCGATTCCGACAGCGCCCCGCACATGAAGCTGGGGCCGCTCTTGGCGCCGCTGAACACCACTTCCGACAGGACCGGCTCGTCGAACTGGACCAGCGAGACACCGGCATCGAGCAGGTCCTTCAGCTCGGCGCGCAACGCCGTCACGATGTCCTGGGCCAGATCCTCGCGGCTCTCATAGGCGCGCTCGTTCAGACACTCCATCCACATGGTGCGCGTCAGCAGATAAGGACCCGGCAGCGCGACCTTGATCGGCCTGGTCGAGAGCGTGCGCAGGAAATCCGCCTCGTGTCGCACCAGCGGACGGCTGCGCGAGATGCGGCCCAGCACCGCCGGGTGGCGCACGTCGGCGGCCGGCACGTCGAGCGCCCGCAGCTCACGCTCGAACTTCTCGGGATCGTCGACCAGCGGCAGCAGGTCGGTCAGCGGGATGAGCTGGCAATTGTCGAGCCGTGTCGCCACGAAGCTCGCATAGGAATCGCGGCGCTGCTCGCCATCGGTGAGGACGCCCACCCCGGCCCGCTCCTGCGCGGCGACGACGAGGCGCACGGCATCGTTGGCGGTCTCGTGGAACGCGGCCTCGTCGAGCTTGCCCTCGACGTAGGAATGCATCGCCTCGACCATCCAGCGCGGGCGCGGCCAGGAGCCGATGCCCATGACGGACATCGCGGGAACCGGCGGCGCGGCTACGGGTTCTGTCCGAGCATGAGCGCCACTGGAGTGGCGCGCTCCAGCAATGTCCGTCGTGCGGAGCGCGCCACTCCAGTGGCGCTCTTCCTTGGCTCCACGTTCGGCGAGCTTGCCCTTGGCGATCACGAAGCTGCGCTGCTTGCCGACCTTCTGGAACGAGACCAGCTCGTTGGACGTCAGGCGGCACCAGGCCGGCAGGTCCTCGTCGACCGAGATTTCCGTCGAGAGGATTTCCAGCAGCTGGCCGCGCGCCATCGGGTCGATGTGCTTGCGGATCAGCAGCAGGAGCCCGTTGCCGCAATCGAGGTCGCCGCCGTCGAAGCTGACGTCGGGGCCGGTGATGCCGTCGGGAAAAACGTGGGTTTCGGTCGGCTTCATGTCGGTGTCTCGCTGTTGCCGTAGAGATGGCCGAACGCGGCCTCGTCGAACTCGGCCACCGGACTATCGATCACCTTGCGCCCCTGCGACAGGCCAACGACGCGATCGGCATAGGTCCGCGCCAGATGGACCTGATGGAGCGAGCAGACGACGCCGACGCCGTCGCTGCGCGCGATGCGCTGCAGCAGTTCGAGGACGCCCGCACCGGCCGCCGGATCGAGGCTGGCCACCGGCTCGTCGGCCACGATCAGGCTCGGCCGCTGCGCCATGGCGCGCGCGATCGCCACCCGCTGCTGCTGGCCGCCTGAGAGCGTGTCGGCGCGCTGCATCGCCTGGCGCAGCAGGCCGACACGATCGAGGCTTTCCAGCGCCAGCAGCCGGTCGTCGCGGTCGAAGCGGCGCAGCACGCCGCGCCATGCCGGCACATGACCGAGACGGCCGGCCAGCACGTTGTCGAGGGCCGTGAGGCGGCTCACGAGATTGAACTGCTGGAACACCACGGCGATCCGGCGGCGGGCGCGGCCATGCAGCGTTGCGATGTCGTCGTCTCCCACCCTCACCTCGCCCCTGTCCGGCGCCAGCAGGCCGGTCAGGCAGCGGAAGAGCGTCGTCTTGCCGGCGCCGCTGGGCCCCAGCACGGCAACGAACTCGCCCTCGCGCACGGTGAAGCTGATGTCGTCGATCGCCGCATGGCCCTTGAAGGCCTTGGCGAGACCGACGGCGGTGAGACGCGGCGCGCCTCTCATGACCGGATGAGCCGCTTGCGCAGCCAGGCCGAGACCTGGTCGAGCACGGTCACGACCACCAGGATCATGGCGATGATGGTGAAGAGCCGCGGGAAGTCGAGCAGGTCCATACTGTTCTTCAGCTCGAGGCCGATACCGCCGGCGCCGACCACGCCCAGCACGGTCGAGGCGCGGATGTTGAACTCCCACCAGAACAGCGTGGTCGAGAGCATCACCGGCAGGATGTCCGGCACCAGCGCGTAGCAGATCGCGGTGAAGCGGCCGGCGCCGGTCGTGCGCACGGCGTCGAGCGGCCCGAGATTGGCATTCTCGATATGGTCGGCAAAGAATTTGGCGGCACTGCCCCAGGTGTGGAGCGCGATGCCGATCACGCCGGCGAAGGGGCCGAGGCCGACCGCCGCGACGAACAGCAGCGCGAAGACGAAGGAGTCGATGCCGCGCAGCGCGTTCAGGAACCAGCGCACCGGATAGTAGAGCGCCGGCCAGGGCGTGATGTTGCGGCTGGCGAGGATCGCCATCGGGATGGCGAGCAGGGTCGCGAGCGTCGTGCCCAGCGCCGCCATCGCCACGGTCTCGGCGATGCGATAGGCGAACAGCGGCACCTCGCGCGTGTCGGGCGGCCAGGCCGACGCGATCCAGTGGCCGAGCCTGGGCAGGCCGGTCGCCAGCCGCTCGAGATCGATGCCCGCGAGGTCCCACGACACGGCATAGAAGGCCAGCACGAGTGCCGCGATGAGCCACAGGCGCAGGCGGCGGGCGCTGAAGCCCCGCCCCTGCGCCTCGAGATCGGCAAGCGCCTTCTCGGCCGCGCTCATAGACCGGCCCCACCATACGGTAGGGCTATCGCATTTGCCCAAACTCCCCGTCGTCTCGACCGGAGCGCAGCGGAGTGGAGAGACCTTCTTTCCTCGATTTGACGGCTAATGGTGGAAAAAAGGTCTCTCCACTCCGCGCTGCGCGCTCCGGTCGAGACGACGGAAATTTCCATATGCGATTGCCCTGCGTCAGACGAGAGAGGTGGCCCCGGGGGGTTGCGGGGGGGGGCCCCCCCCCCCCATGCCGACGCGGTGGCCGCGCAGTTGGTTGCGTCCAGAAGTTCCGGACCGTCGAGGTCGTGCACCCCAGCTGAAGCGTCGCCTCGGCGACGCCGCCTGGATCATGAACAGCCGCGCTACGTCGACCGCGACGGTGTCCACTGTTGCGGCCCATGCGACTGCCGGCGCAAGCATGCCACGAAGTTGCGGGAGACCCAGGCAGGGATCGCGACCACCACCGGCGCCGGCGACATCATCCTGATGCCGCGCGCGCGTGTCGCGCAGGGGCTCGATCCGTCGATCGACTACAACTGACGACACTGCATCCGCGGGGGGATGGTGCGCTGCGTGTTCAAGCCGTTGACGGGAAGGTGAGTAGGGAAATCGCGATCATCCTATTCTTGGCTTGCTGGTGGCGACGCTCACAGCAGCCTGCGCCGTCTGCATGGGCGTGGTGTTCGGCATCAACGGAAATAGATGGGCGCGCGCTGGGCTAGATATATTGCACACGCGTCATGCCCAGGAGTAGCGAACGTGCAATCGCGCGACATCCCGGACCGAGCAGCTTTCAGTGAATAGGTGCTTTCGAAGCGGCAGCTGCATCGGCGCGCTCGTATCTATTTTTTTGAATCGATAGCGAAGCATCGACAAGCTCGGTCAGCTCTTTGGCCAACATCTTGAGTCGCGGAAGGTCGACATTGCCGTGAACAAGCGCGTGTCCATCGGGCCCAATCGCCACGATTACGTGCGGAAGCGAAGAAGCACCATCATCTTTAAGGCGCTTATCCAAGGACTCGTTTATCTCAGCAAGGACCGCCAAAATCTTGTTGCGCTGCTCGTCGACCATATTGAGAGAGTAGGAGTAATCCGCTCACTTCACCATCCCGCATGTTTGCATACCTTTGAATAAAAAAGCGTCTCCACAGTGTCTTAGCTTATTGTCCTGTAGCGAACTAAGCGCGGATGTTTGCGTTCATGCTGCGGTGACCCTGGCCGCCTCCTGAGGCGACCAGCTCGTTGCAGAGATTTGCACGCATTCCAACGTTTGCCGAATTTCGAAACAATGGCTTGTGATCGATTCATCGATGCGTGACCGGGATTCGTTCGCATTTGCAGCTTGGCCAATCGTCGATGCAGAGCAATACGTGCAGCACAGGCTGAGCCGATCAATGCTCGATGTCCGAGTGCAAGAACGCAGAGATAAGCCCACTGATCACCCATCAGTTTTTTCGGAATCTATCCAAGACTCCTTTCTCTCGTGTCATCCTTGGCTGCCGAGAGGAGGAGTGTCATGAAAGGCAATAGCGACAAACGTTCGCCTGCGATTCCAAAACTCTCCGCGACGTTGAAGAGTAAAATCAGCATTGGCCTGGATGCGTTACAGGACCGAATCGCGCAGGACCGTATGAGCGAAAAGGACTTCATCGCGGCGGTCTCGGATATCATTGCCGCAACGCCTGGGGATTTAGGATCAATCGATGGCCTGCTCATCGCCCAGAAGATTCGGGAGATAGAGCACGATTGGAAGGAGAGCCTAAAGCGGTCGCTCAGTTGATGCGTAGTCTTCGGAATTTTGCGGCCCAGGCCATCGCCCCGTTTCGGGCCACTGCCGCCACTGTTTGGAATCCGCAGGCAGTTAGACCACAGTGACATCGAAGCCTTGAGCGGACGTGCTGCAACGCTTGCAATATGTGGGGACATCGTAGTGAGCACAGAGGAAGAGATCGAGCTCGGCAAGAAGTTGATTGATGAGATGCGCGCATCCTTCAGCCGAAGCGATTGGGACGATACTACGAGGATCTTCGAACGGATCGCGGGTTTGAAGACCGACCGGGGCCTTCGGCTTGAGGCGACGTGCCTGGCGGTCCGCACGCTCGTTGCCATTAAGCAGCGCTCTGCGGCCCGCCATCTCTTCGCGACTGTGGCGACCGGCGAATACAAGAAGCCACCCCATTATGAATACCTCGCTCGTGCCTATCTCGACCTCAAGCAGTACAAGGAAGCTGCGGCAGCCTGCGAACGTGCAGAAGCGCTTCGTCAAGCCGAGTCGGAGTGAGCGGCCTTTCGCAATTGCGCCGCTTGCGTGTTCAAGGGCACACCCGGCCAGCTCTTCTCGGCACTGGGCCTGCCGGCTCTGTACCGATGCGGTGAGTTTTCGCTATGCGCCGCCCATGACCGGCAATTCGCAAATCGCTAAACCTACGCCAGGCTTCAATAGCCAAGCTCGGTTTGAGATTGCGTCCATGTTAAATATCCATGAATAAGCACCGCGCTCCCAAGGCGTTGCGCAGCGGCGGCGTTGGCCGGATTTAGGCGGGCCTCCAGCCTGCAGTTCAAGAATGGTCTCCCGCTCGATCCAAATCGGGCAACTGGCGGGGGGGGGGGATCACCCCGGCCCGAGGCGATGCAGACCCTGAGGATCCTTGGCTTGGCAGGCACAGCTATCTCAACGTACTGCACGGCTGCAATGGGCAGCAGAAGCCGGCGGGTATTGTGCGACATCTCCTCGATGGGTGGGGGAGGCGGGCGCCAGCCTTCTACAAGATCAACGCCAGCGTCACGAACGTGCCAACACTGCCAGCGGCAGCACCTCGGAAGGCATCCTCAAGGTCTCACCCGCACTTTGCTGTGATCTGTTGAGCACCGTCACTGCCTAAAATTTCGGCACGTGCGTTGAAAAACGGCACCTTTAATACTAATTTAGAGTGAGGGTGAATTGGTTGGGGATGCATGTCGGATCACCATTCCGAGAACGTACGCGCTGCCAGGCAGCGCGTGATAGATGAGCTTGCAATGTTTCGGGTCGATAGCTCGGACAAGCGCTTGGGGCATCTGAAAGCCGCGATCGATTACTGGCACGACGCGGTGGGGGCCTGGAGTGGAGCCAAACCGATCGAGCCCGGCAAACAGAATCTCAGTTAGCAGTCCGCTCGCAGCTATCCTGCCAAGCATGCTCGAGGTCACGGATCTCTTGCGACAGCATCAGGTAGTTGGCGCCGCTCAGCCCGTCCGTCGTGGCGGCCAAGACCTCGGCCACGGCGCTTCTAAATTCGGCTTCGGTCAATCTGTCCTGCTCAAGGCGGCAGCCGAGGCGCGCCATCAGCTCTTTGGCGTTTTTCATCGACCCCGCATCTAATCCAGTATCCCGATATCAGAAAGAGCTTTCGCTTCCATTACGGTAGGACTTTCAGTCGGCAGCACCTGCCTGGATGTCCCGGCGGAAGCCGACTTAATGCCGCGAGGCACGTCCGTCACGAGTTCGCCACGCTGGCCGCGGAGCCGGCAGACACAGGGCAGGGCTCATACTTCCGATCTTCCATGCCTGCCGGGATGACCATGGCGGTGAAACGACGGCAGCCGTGACACACGACGTATTGGTGGCCGAGGATCGTCCGCGGGGCGCACAACGTGCCAGGCGGGTGGCGCCACGGGCCGACCATCAACAGCCCAGCTTCGTCTTGGTCCAGGTTGGCGCTCCCCGCCGTGAGCCGGCGCCTCGCTGTATCCCGCCTGTGCAGGCCGCGTCGATGTCGGAGGCGGCGATCCACCGCTGCATCACGTCCGCGTCGGCGCTGCGCGCGGGATATAGTGGCAGGGTATTGCCGCTACCTGCTGGCGTCAGCCGAAGAGTCCGCATGGAGACATGAGCGGGGTGCGGGCGCGGCTAGACGGCGCGCGCATGGGGCCATACAAAGTCGCTGCCTCTCAGCGGGCAGATTTCCGGCCCTGCCGGCGATCACTACTGAGGCGGCGAGAAGGGGCAGATTGAGAACCGAGTCCCCAACAGCAGTCCCCAACAGGACCGTACCGTTGGCGAGCGATCCTCAGAAAACCTCGATTCTATTGGCAAGCGCCCGTAGCTCAGTGGATAGAGCAACCGCCTTCTAAGCGGTAGGCCGCTGGTTCGAATCCAGCCGGGCGCGCCATCTCCCAGCCGTTGCAGTCCATATGTATCATGGTTGCAGGGCTGGTTCGCATCAGTGCATGCGATTCATTATCAATGCCTTTTTCTTTCCGTGATAATAACTCGCATTCTCCTCAATTCGGGGGAGACGAGTAGCCTTTTGGGGAGAAGAAATGGCAAAGCGCGTACCGGTCAAGACGGCGTTGGTTGGATTGCTCGTGGCGCCGGGCGCCATGGCCCAGCAGGATCCCGCTCAGACGCCAGCGCCTGCGCCAGCCACGCCTTCGACTGAAAACCAGCCCGCGGCTCCATCTGCCGCGCCCGCGACCATGCAGACCGTGACGGTCACCGGCAGCCGTCCCAGCGAGGACTTCCAGACCACGCGAGGCTCCATCAACCGCCTCGGCGCCGCCAACCTGATGGACGTGCCGCAGTCGGTGGTCGTCATCAACCGGGCGCTGATGCAGTCGCAGGGCGTAACCAAGCTGGAAGACGCCGTCCGCAACGCGCCGGGCGTCACGATCGGGTCGGCGGAAGGCGGTGCCATCGGCACCAACATCAACATCAACGGCTTCTCCGCCCGGACCGACATCTATCTCGATGGCATGCGTGACCGCGGCCAGTACTATCGCGACGTGTTCGCGCTGGAGCAGGTCGAGGTGCTGATGGGCCCGTCCTCGATGCTGTTCGGCCGCGGCTCGACGGGCGGCGTCATCAACCAGGTGACCAAGAAGCCGTTCCTGAAGCAGGCGACGGAACTCAGTGCCCAGGTGACCACCAACGGCCTCGTGCGCACGACGGCGGACGTCAACACGCCCTTCGAGGAGACCAACGCGGCCCGCGTGTCGGCGATGTTCCAGGTCGGCAAGGCCTCGACGGTCGACCAGACCAATGTCCTCGACTTCGGTCTCGCGCCGAGCGTGAAGCTCGGCATCGGCACGCCCACGGAGATCACGCTGGGCGCGATCCTTCAGCATAAGAAGGACCAGGTGAACTATGGTGTCCCGAACCTGAACGGCTATCCGCTCAACGCGCCCCGCAACACCGCCTGGGGCTTCAACGACGACTATACCGAGCAGGACGTCATCGCCCTGCAGAGCCTGATCGAGCACAAATTCGCTCCGAACCTGAACCTGCGCAACCAGACGGAGTTCGTCTGGGTGAACACGGCCGTGCGTGAAACCTCGGGCGGATTCGTCGGCACGCTCGGCGCCAACGGTGGTTTCGTGGCGGCGCCGCGCGGCCCGAACAACATCCCCTATAGTGCCGCGCCGCTCGGCAATCTGTGGATCCGCCAGCTCAGTCGTGACCGAAACATCAATGACATCACGGTGGAGAACCAGACCGAAGTGTTGGCCAAGTTCAACACCGGAACAGTCGGCCACACGCTGTTGATGGGTGTCGATCTGAACTACGAATCCTACTCGAACAAGCAATCCAGCCGTACCGGCACATGCAACGGTATCGCTCTGCCGGCCGGGTCCGTCGGCTGCACCCCGGCAGGCTACACGGTCGGCGCCAACACGCCCGGCAACGTCGCGTCCGTGCCAGGCAACTACGCGTCGTCACAGGCCTGGGGCGCCGGCTTCTACTTCAACGACACGGTTCAGGTCATTCCCGAGGTGAAAGTCGTCGGCGGCCTGCGCTGGGACTACTACTCGGCGACGGTCGGCAACTCCGTCAATAGCGCCAATACGGCCGGAAACACCCAGGTCCCGTTTCTCTACCAGGCTGACAGTTTCCTCAGCGTCCGAGCCGGCGTCATTTACGAGCCGACACCGGCGCAATCGTACTACGTTTCGTATAGCACCTCGTTCAATCCCTCCCTCGAGCAACTCACCTCGACGACCGGCGCATCGAACCTGCCGCCAGAAAACAACAAGGGCGTGGAGGCTGGCGTCAAGTACGAGTTGCTGAATGCCAATCTCTCTCTCAATGCCGCAGTGTTCTCGATCGTCAAGAACAATGCGAGGACGCAGAACCCGGATGGCAGTTACTCGCCGACCGGAAACGTGCAGGTGAGTGGTGGCCGCGTCGGCTTCTCTGGCCGCATCACGCCGGAATGGCAGGTGTTCGGTGGCTACGCCTATCTGAACGGCGTCATCCTGCAGGGGTTGAGCTACCAGAACGGCATCGGCAACACGACGGGCAAGGTGCCGCTCAACACGCCGAGAGACTCTGCGAACCTGTGGACGACCTACACGTTCAAGGAGACCTACGAGATCGGCGGCGGCGTCTTCTATGTCGGACAGCGCTATGCCAACAATACCAATACCGTGGTCGTTCCGGCCTATGCCCGCGTCGACCTGACGGCAGCCTACAAGCAGCCGACCTACGACGTACGGCTCAACGTCTACAACCTGTTCAACTCTGTCTACTACGACGGCGTCATCGCGTCCGACGGTGGCCGCGCGGTGATGGGGTCTGGCACCACGGGCATGATCACGCTGAACTATCGTCTGTGAAGACGGTAGCCGCCGCCCGTCATGCTGGTCTGTATTCCCCAAGTCCTCAACGCCGCGCAGCTCGTCAGTCTGCGCGAGCGCCTGGAGCGCTCCAATTCGTGGGTCGACGGTCGCGTGACCGCCGGCTATCAGGGCGCGCCGGTGAAGTTCAATCAACAGATCGACGAGCGGTCTGAAACGGCGATCGCCTGCCAGCGCATCGTCGGGGCGGCGCTGGAGGTCCACCCGGTCTTCATCAGCGCCGTTCTGCCGAACGAGATCTATCCGCCCATGTTCAACCGCTACGGGGAAGGGATGAGATTCGGCGCGCACGTCGACGGCAGCGTGCGCATCAACCCGCACAACGGGCGCAAGCTGCGTACCGACGTATCGGCGACGTTGTTCCTCAGCAATCCCGAGGACTATGACGGCGGGGAGCTGCAGATCGAGGACACGTACGGCCAGCACAGCGTCAAGCTGGCGGCAGGCGACATGGTCGTCTATCCCGCGACCAGTCTGCATTCGGTGGCCCCGATCACCCGCGGTGTGCGAATGGCCTGCTTCTTCTGGACGCAGAGTCTGATCCGGGACGACATGCAACGGTCTCTCCTGCACGACATGGACAACGCCATCCAGCGGCTGAACGAGACCAACGCGGACGAGGGGGCGCGGCGGGCGCTGATCGGCTGCTACCACAACCTCGTGCGGCAATGGAGCGAGACCTGATGACCGTCACCGCCGCCATGCCCGGCAAAGCGGGGAAGGTGAATCGCCGGCTGAGCTTCGTGCGCTGGGTACGCAAGACGCACGGGTGGTTCGGCCTGTGGGGTGCGCTGCTCGGTCTCCTGTTCGGGTTCAGCGGCATCTGGCTCAATCACCGCAGCACCATGAAGCTGTCCTTGCCTGACCAGCAGCAGATCAATGCTCAGCTCCAGCTGCCCGATCCACGACCCCAGACCATAGAGGCGATGGGAGCTTGGCTGCAGCAGTCGCTGAAGCTCGACCGCGGCCCGAACAACACGCGTGTCGAGCGCGCGCGACCCGTTGCGTGGGGTGAGCGGGGCGGCGATGGGAATGCCCGTCCCCTGCAACAACCCGAGCGCTGGGTGCTGAACTTCGGTGGTCCCAATCATCTGGTGCAGGCGGAGTACTGGGTCGGAAACCGATCGCTTTCGGTGCGGACGACGCGGAACGGCTTCGTGGCCACGCTGACCAACCTGCACAAGGGCACGACGATGCCCGTGCCGTGGATCCTGTTGATCGACACGCTGGCCGGCAGCATGATCTTCCTGTCGATCAGCGGCGTCATCCTGTGGTGGGAGACCCACCGCAAGCGCGCGGTCGGCATCACGATCTTCGCCGTCGCCGTGGCTACCACGGTGGCATTGGCCGTAAGCCCGCTCCGATTGTAGGAGCGATGTCAGTGGTTGAACCCGTGCCTTCGAACCCGCCCTTCGTGGAGCCCGGCCCGCCGGGACCGTCACGCGAGCCGCTCTCGACCGCGGCGCGTCGGGGGATCCTCGCGCTGGTGATCTTCTTCCATGTCGGTGGCGGCTGGGCACTGAC
>NZ_JBQVQG010000027.1:38142-66818 GCF_052439685.1 Reyranella sp. | reverse complement strand
GATGGGCATGAAACGCGGTGCTCGTACCCATGCTTCGAGACGCGCTCCTGCGGAGCGCTCCTCAGCATGAGGTGGGGTGACGTGATTCCATTGGGTCCAAGAACTCTACGCTCTCGTCAGCCGGCTCCGGTCCAGTTCGACCTGCTTGACGTCGTAGGCCAGCAGCGATGCCCAGTGCCGCTGCAGGTCGCCCGCGAACAGGCCGCGCGTCACGCCGGCCGCGACCTTCGGCACGGCCGCGGTCATGGCGTTGATGCTGCTGCCCGACGGTCCGAAGCTCAGGGTCGAGCCGATGCCGAAGACATGGATGTCGGCGAGCCACGGCGCCTCGCCCGGCACACGCTCGAGCAGGCAATAGTCGGGACCGAGATAGGGATAGGCCGCGAGCAGCGGATCCTCCTCGCCGGGCGGCGGCGTGTAGCGGTCCCGCCACAGCGCGATCTTGTCGGCGAACGAGGCGAGTTCCGGGCGCCGCGCCACATCCTGGCGGATCCCGGTGCCGCAGATCGCATAGTCGGCCAGGAACGGCCCGCGCGGCGTGTCGATGCGGATACGGTCGCCCTCCATCCGCGCATCGGTCCACGGCCGGTCGACCTGCATCGTGAAGTCGGGAAAGGCGATGACCCGCTTGTAGGTGTCGGTCGGAAAGCCTTCGCGGGCGTTGAGGATGTTGCCCATGATCCGCCAGCGCCATTCGTCCGGCATCTCGCCGATATGCTTCAGGAAACCCGCGAAGGTGAGCCAACGATAGCGTTGCACCACCGACGGCTCGGCGCGGCGGCAGAAGAGATGCACCGTGGCGCCGTGCTCCAGCGCCACGGCGGCATTGTCCATGGCCGAGGCGCCGGCACCCAACACCGCGACCGTGCGGCCGCGCAGGCGCTCGAAGTCGATCATCTCGCAGCTATGGGCGCGGCGGTCCTGCGGCAGGGCCCGCACGAAGTCGGGCATCCACCATTCGCCCGTCCCGTCCTGGCCGGTCGCCAGCACCAGCTTGCGCGCCGCCAGCACTTCGCCTGTCGACAGCGCCACCAGCAGGCAGCTGCCACCATCGTCGAGCCGGCCGGGCGCGATCGCCGTGGCGGCCACGTCGTTGCGCACGGGAATGTCGAGCACGCGGCGATACCATTGCAGGTAGTCATGCCAGGCCTTGCTCGGAATGAGGTGCAGGCCGGCGAAGCTGCCGGGACCCTGGACCGCATCGTACCAGGCCTCGAAGGTGAGGCTCGCCATGCCGAGGTCGGGACCGGTCTGGTCCTTGGGGCTGCGCAGGGTCGGCATGCGGGCGAAGGTGACCCACGGCCCCTCCCGGCCCGCCGGCGCGCGATCGATCAGGAGGATGTTGCGCACCCGGTCGCGCATCAGCGCGAAGCCGATGCAGAGCCCCGATTGACCGGCACCGACGATCAACACGTCGAGCGCCGGCTTGCCTTGATACAGGCGCGGCACCATCCAGTCGGTGCGCGGATGTGCCGTCATTTCGAGGTCCCGCTTTACCCGGGCCTCTAGGGAAGAGAGATCGCCTGCCGTCATGACATCAAGCCGTTCTCAAAAGCTCTGTGCGCTGCGGATCGAAGTAGGGCACGGCGTCGAGCAGCGTGCGCGTGTAGGACGCCTGAGGCCGCTGGAACACCTCTTGGCTGCGTCCCGCCTCCACGACCTGTCCGGCCTGCAGCACGACGAGATCGTCGCACAGCATGCGCACGACGTTGAGATCGTGGCTGACGAACAGCAGGCCGATCCCGTCCTCCCGCCGCAGCCGGTCGAGCAGTTGCAGGATCACCGCCTGGACCGACACGTCGAGTGCCGCCGTCGGCTCGTCCAGCACAAGCAGGCGTGGTCGCGGCGCGACGGCGCGCGCAATGCCGACCCGCGCCTTCTGGCCGCCCGAAAGCTGGTGCGGGAAGCGCTGCAACAGGTCCATCGGCAGGCCCGCCCGCGCGGCGGCCTCCCGTACACGCGTCTGCAGCGCCGCCCCGTCACGCAGCCCTTCGAGTCGGCGCAGCGGATAGGCGATGCTGTCGAACGCCGTGTGCCGCGGGTTGAGACTGTCGTTGGGATCCTGGAACACGATCTGGATGTCGCGACGCCGCGGCGACCGATGGAATTCGCGGGCGGGCACGCGCGCGATCGATTCGCCGTCGAACACGATGTCGCCGTCGTCCGGATCGATCAGGCGGCAGATCAGGCGCGACAGCGTGCTCTTGCCCGACCCCGATTCCCCGACCAGCCCCAGCGCGCCGCCCTGCGGGATCTTGAAGGACACGTCGTCGACGGCGCGCGTCGGCCCGCCGAACGACTTCACGACGTTCACCAGTTCGAGGAGCGGCGGCGTGCCCGGCCCCTGCTCGCGCGGCACCGTGACGACCGGCGCCGCGTCACGCGCCAGACCGGGCGGTGCCAGGTCGGCCAGGGTCGAGCGCCGGGTCGGCGAGGCCGCCACCAGCCGCCTCGTATAGGGATGGGCCGGCGCCTCGAACAGCGCCACGGTCTCGCCCTGCTCGACCACGCGGCCCGCCTCCATCACCGCGATGCGGTCGCACCAGCGCGCGGCCAGCCCGAGATCGTGCGTGATGAGGATCATGGCCATGCCGCGCTCCGCCTGGATGCGGGCCAGCAGCTCCATCACCGTCTGCTGCGTGGTGACGTCGAGGCCCGTCGTCGGTTCGTCGGCGATCAAAAGCACCGGCTCACAGGCGATGGCCATGGCGATCATGATCCGCTGGCACATGCCGCCCGACAGTTCGTGCGGATAGGCACCGAGCCTTGCCTCGGGATCGCGGATCAGCACGGCGCGCAGCAGGTCGAGCGCCTGCGCCCGCGCATTGGCGCGCGACAGCTTGCCGTGAGCGGCCAGCACGTCGACGATCTGCTGCTCCACCGTGCGGATCGGGTTCAGCGCCGCGCGCGGGTTCTGGAAGATCATCGACAGGGCCGAGCCGCGCAGCCGCCGCAGATCGGCGTGCCCGGCATGGGTGATGTCGCGGCCCTCGAAGAGCACGCGCCCCCCCGTGATCTTGCCGGCCCGATCAAGCAGCCGCATGACGGCGAGCGAGGTCACGGACTTGCCCGAGCCGCTTTCGCCCACGATGCCCAGCGTCTCGCCCGCCGCCAGAGCGATGTCGATCCCGTGCAACGCGGTGATGGTGCCGTGGCGGGTCGAGAAGGCAACCTGCAGCTTCTCGACCTGCAGCAGCTGCGCGGTCATGTGCGCATCCGCGGATCGAGGATGTCGCGCAGCCCGTCGCCCAGCAGGTTGAAGCACAGAACCGTCAGCATCAGGGCGAGGCCCGGCATGGCGACCAGCCACCACTTGCCCGTGGTGATGAAGCGCGCGCCTTCGGCGACCATGATCCCCCACTCCGGCGTCGGCGCCGTCACGCCCAGCCCGATGAAGGAGAGGCCGGCCGCATTGAGGATCGCCCAGCCCAGGTTGAGCGAGATCTGCACGGCCATGGCCGGCAGGACATTGGGCAGCAGGACACGCAGCACGACCGAGAGATGGCTGTCGCCGCAGGCGCGCGCCGCCTCGACCCAGCCGGCATTGCGCCGCACGTTCACCTCGGCGCGGGCGAAGCGGATATAGAAAGGCAGGTTGATGACGGCGGTGGCGATGACGATGTTCTCCACCCGGTTGCCCAGCGCAGCGACCATGGCCATCGCCAGCACGAACAGGGGAAAGGCCATCAGCACGTCGACGAAGCGACCGACCCAGCGGTCGAGCCGACCGCCGCGATAGCCGCAGAAGCCGCCGATGACGGCACCGGTGACGAACGACAGGCTGACGGCGGAGATCGCTATCATCAGGTCGATGCGGGCCGCCCAGATGATGCGGCTCAGGATGTCGCGGCCGAGCTGGTCGGTCCCGGCGAGGTGCGCCCATGAGGGCGGCTGCAGCGCCTGCGGCACGTTGGAGGCAACGGGATCGTAAGGCGCCAGGACCGGTGCGAGGATCGCGATCAGGACCAGCAGCAGCGTGCCCGCGGCCGCCAGCGCCGTGACGGGGTTCGAGCGCAACACGTAGACGATGTGGCGGCCGGTCGAGGAGCCATTGAGGGCGAGGTCGCTCATGCGACGGAGACCCGCGGATCGGCGATGCCGTAGAGCACGTCGATCGTGACGTTCACCATCACGAAGATCATCGCCATCAGCAGCACGAAGGCCTGCACCGGCGCGTAGTCGGAGGCGAGCAGCGCGTCGAGCGCATAGGAGGCGACGCCGGGCCAGGAGAAGACCTTCTCGACCAGCACGTTGGCGCCCAGCATGGTCGAGAACACGATGCCGGTGATGGTCAGCACCGGCAGCAGCGCGTTGCGCAGGGCGTAGGCCACGATGATGCGCAGGCGCGACAGACCCATCGCATGGGCGGTGCGGATGAAGTCGCTGCCCAGCACCGCCAGCATCGAGGCCCGCGTCATGCGCGCCAGTGGCGCCAGGACGAACAGCGCCATGGTGCAGGCCGGCAGCAGGAGCTGCGAGAAGGCCGCCCACCATCCTTCCCAATCGCCCTTCAGGGCGAAGTCGATCAGGAAGAAGCCGGTGATGTCGGGCGGCGCCCCGGCGAAGATGTCGATGCGCCCGGTGGGATCGGGCGCCCAGCCCAGCAGGTAGTAGAAGGCGTAGATCAGCAGCAGCCCGGACACGAAGGTCGGCACGCAGACTCCCAGCGTACAGAGCATGCGCACGATATGGTCGATGGCCGTGCCCGGTCTCAGCGCCGCCGCGACACCCATCGGCACCGAGAATAGAAGCGCAATGAAAAGGGCCGTGCAGGTGAGTTCGAGCGAGGCCGGCAGGCGGCGGGTCATGTCCACCACGACGGGCTGCCCCGTGGTCATCGAGCGACCGAGATTGCCGGTGGCGACCTCTCCCAGATAGCGCACGAGTTGGACGGGGATCGGTCGGTCGAGCCCCATGCTGCGGCGCAGTTCCTCGATCTCCTCCTTGCCGGCCGAGGGGCCGGAGGAGAAGAACACCGCCGGGTCGCCCGGCAGCACGCGCATCAGCACGAAGGTGACCACCACCACCCCGAACAGGGCCGGAATCGACGCCAGCAGGCGTCGACCGACCCGGCGCAGGATCGCCGCAAGCACGGTGTCAGACCCGCTTGAGGTCGCGGAAGTCGGCCTGACGGTAGAACTGGTAGGTGTAGCCGTCGACCGACTTGGCCATCACGGCGTCATGGTTGGGCTGCCACAGCATGATCAACGGCGTCTCGGCGTTGAACAGCTCGATCATCTGCTTGCAGCCCTCTTCATACTTGGCCTTGTCGGTCTGGTAGCGGGCCTCGAGCGTCAGATCCTCCATCTTCTTGCTCTTGAAGCTCGCGAAGTTCCAGCGCTGGTCGCGCGTGAAGTAGAGATAGAAGAAGTAATAGGTGTAGGGCAGCCAGGCAGTCGCGCCGTCGGTGAAGAGCGGCATCTTCTTCTCCGACTCGAGCGTGTTGAATTCGGCGTCGGGCTTCTTCTGGATCTCGACCTGGATGCCGATCTTGCCCAGGGCTTCCTTGACCAGCGCCGCCATCGGCTCCGCCGTCGCGGTCTGGCCCGCGGTGAAGGCGAAGGTGGTGGAGAAGCCGTTGGGATGGCCCGCCTCGGCCAGCAGGGCCTTGGCCTTCGCGAGATCGGTCTTGTTGGGAATCGCCTGCGGGAAGCTCGCATCCGGCGGCACAGTGGCCCAGGTGCCGCCGTAGAGCTTGGTGCCGCGGCTGAAGATCGCCGCCTTGAACATGTCCTCGTAGGGCAGCGCCATGGCAACGGCCTGGCGTACCTTGAGATTGTCGAACGGCGCCATCTGCGTGTTCATCGAGATGTGCGTGAAGCCGTTGGTCTGCGGGATCGACACGACCTTGGACTTGGCCGACTTCTCGATGGTCGGCAGATCGCTGGCCGCGAGGTCGATGGAGAGGTCGGCATCGCCGCGCTCGATCAGGTTGGCGCGGGTCGCCGGCTCCGGCACGGTCTGGATGATGATGCGCTTGAAGAAGGGCAGCGCGCCGCCGGCACCGCCGCTCCACTTCTCGTTACGGCGCAGCACGGTGCTCTCACCCGGCTTGTGGCTGTCGATGATGTAGGCGCCGCTGGCCGCCGTGTTCGTCTTCATCCACTCCATCGCCCACGGATCGTCGGCCGTGGCGTGCTTCTTGGCCAGTTTGCTGTTGATCATGATGGCATAGCAGACGCACAGGTTGGCCAGGGCCAGCCGGTCGGGCTTGTCGAGCGTCACCGTCACGGTCTGCGGATCGACGATCTTGAACTGGGCGGCGCTGGTGAGCGAGCCGGTGGTGAACTGCGGTGCAGCCAGCGACTTCGCCGTGACGTGCCTGTCGAGCGACCACTTCACGTCCTCCGCCGTCACGGGCGTACCGTCGTGCCAGGTCGCATCCGGGCGCAGGGTGATGGTGATCAGCTTGCTGTCCGGGCTGATGCTGTAGGACTTGGCAAGTTCGCCGCGGATCGTGTCGGGATCGAATGCCCAGTTCTCGCCCACCTTCTTGCGGCCGAAGCTGAAGAGACGGTCGTAGACGTTCATGCTGAGACCGAACGCCTCGCGCGTGGCGCCCGGCATCGTCGTGTCGAGCGTGTTGATGGTCGCGCCGGTCACGTATCTCAGCGTCTCCGCGCGGCTCTGTGCCGACGCGGGCAATGCCCCACCCGCCAGAAACGCTGCACCCGCCGCACCTTGCAGAAGAACTCGCCGCTTCATGTCGCCACCATTCGCCGGATGAAAGGACGCCGCCCGCTTGTTCACGTCATCAGCCGACTCCGCCACACGCGGTCTCGGCGATGACTGCACCCCCATGCCGGCCCGTCTTTACGGGCCGTGAAACGCGAACAGTCTTTGCGAAATCAACGCAAATCCCATGCCACCGGTGACGCGAAGAGGTCCTAACGATTTGCCCGGGTGACGGCGGCGTTGAGGAGCAGGTTGGCGCCCGGCACCGAGCGCGTGAGTTCGATCGCCTCGTTCACGTTGTGGCTGATGCCCTCGAAGCAGGGCGTGAAGATCATCGCGGTCGGCACCAGCGTCGCCACCGCATAGGCGTCATGCCCGGCCTGGCTCCGCATCTCGCGATAGGGAAGTCCGAGCTCGTTCGCCGTCGACTTCAGCAGCTCGATGCATTCCGGGGCAAACAGCTCGCTGCCCCAGCTCCAGCCCTCAGTGACTTCGATCTCGACATTCGCCTTCGTCCCCGCGGCGGCGATCGCGGCATCGACCTCGGCACGCATCGACTTGAAGCGCTCGGCATCGATATGGCGGAAGTCGATGGTGAGCTTGACCTGCTCGGCATAGGTGCCCGCCAGGTTGGGGAAACTCTCGATGCGGGTCGTCGTGGTGCGGCCCTCGTCGGCGGCATAGGAGAGGCCGATGTCGTTGACCGCCGCGATGACATAGCCGGCGCCGACCAGCGCGTTTCGCCGCTGCGCCATCGGCGTGCCGCCGGCATGCCCGGTATCGCCGTTGATCGTGAGGCGCAGCGCCTGGGTCTTGTAGCCGCCGACCACGATGCCGACATCGCAGCCCTCACGGTCCAGCACCGGCGCCTGTTCGATGTGCAGCTCCAGATAGGAATCGAATTCACGGCCCACGGGGGCAGCGCCGGCATAACCGATCTCATCCAGTGCCTGTTCGACCGTGATGCCGGCATCGTCGGTGGTGGCCAGCACACTCTCCAGGGTGATCACCTTGGCGAAGGCCATCGACCCCATCATCGGCGGATTGAAGCGCGCGCCTTCCTCGTTGGTCCAGCAGATCACCTCGATGCCGCGCTTGGTCTGCAGGCCGCGATCGTTCAGGGTCCGCACGATTTCGAGGCCGCAGAGCACGCCCAGGATGCCGTCATAACGACCGCCGCAGATCTGCGTGTCGAGATGACTCCCGATCGCCACCGGCGGCAGCGACGGGTCGGTGCCCGGCCGGCGCGCGAAGATGTTGCCGAGCCGGTCGATCTCGACGGTGCAGCCCGCTGCCTTCGCCCACTCGACGAACAGGTCGCGCATCTGCTTGTCTTCGGCCGACAGGGCCAGGCGGCGCAGGCCGACGTCGCGGAAGCGACCGATCTCCGCCGACCGTTCGAGACTCTCCCACAGGCGTTCGGGATTGACCTCCAGGACGTTTGCGACCATGCGGCGCTCCTTTTGCGTGCGGCTTTCTGAACGGACGGTGGCATTCTAACCAAGAAGCGTGCCAGCGACTGAAGGCCAGGAAACGATCATGGACGACGATTACGACTACATCATCATCGGCGGCGGCTCGGCCGGTGCGACCCTCGCCGCCCGGCTGAGCGAGGATCCGGCGATCCGGGTCCTGCTGCTCGAAGCCGGCCGCGACTTCCGCACGGCCGAGACGCCGCACCATCTGCGCATTCCCAATCCGCTGCGCGCCATCGGCGACGACAATTACCGTTACCCGAAGCTGCTGGCGCGTCGCACCGAACGGCAGGAGCCCAAGCTGCTGTGGCGCGGCCGGGCGATCGGCGGCAGCTCGACCATCAACGGCCAGATCGCGATCCGTGGCATCCCCGAGGACTTCGAGAACTGGGCCTCCATGGGGGCCGCGGGCTGGGACTGGGAAGCCTGCCTGCCCTATTTCCGCAAGCTCGAAACCGACGTCGATTTCGGCGACGCGCCCTATCACGGCAAGGACGGGCCGCTGCCGGTCTACCGCGCACCAATCGATCAATGGGGCACCGTCGACCGGGCTCTCCGGGAAGCCGCACTCGGCCTCGGCTATCCCTGGTGCGACGACCACAATGCGCCGACCGGCACCGGTGTCGGGCCCTACGCGATCAACAGCCGCGAGGGTCTGCGCATCTCGACCAACGATGGCTATCTCGAGCCGGCGCGCGGCCGCTCCAACCTCACGATCGTCGGCGAGGCCGTCGTCGACACGCTGCAGTTCGAAGGCAACCGGCCGCACGTCAGCGGCGTCCGCGTTCAGGTCGGTGGCGAGGCGCGGCACGTCCGGGCACGGCGCGAGGTCATCCTGTCGGCCGGCGCGATCCATTCGCCGGCGATCCTGCAACGCTCGGGCATCGGCCCGCGAGACTGGCTCGGCGCCCTGGGGATCGAGGTGGTTGCCGACCGGCCGGTCGGCAAGCACCTGCTGGATCACCCGATCCTCGGCCTGATGCTCGAGCTGCGCGACGATGCGCGCGTGAGCACTTTGATGCACCGCCACACCAACTGCTGCCTGCGCTATTCTTCGGAACTGGCAGGGGCTGGCGTGAACGACATGATCATGATCGCCGGCAATCTGCGGCCGGAGGAAGATGGCGGCACCGCGCGCGCACGCCTCGCCGTTTCCGCCTTCGAGGCCTTCAGCGAAGGCACGGTCCGCATCACCACACGCGACGCCGGCATCGATCCGCAGGTCGACGAGCGCATGCTGTCGGATGAGAGCGATCTTTTGCGCATGCGCGACGGTGTGCAGCGGATGCGCGACCTCTGCCTGCAACCCGCCTTCAAGGCGATCTCGACACGGGTCGAGTACGGCACGACGGGACGTTCGATCGAGGATCCGTTCAATGCCGGGGCAATGGACGATTGGATGTTCGCCGAATGCTCCGACGCCCAGCACGCCAGCGGCACCTGTCGTATGGGCGCGGCCGACGATCCGCTTTCGGTCGTCGATCCGGAATGCCGCGTGATCGGCTGCTCGGGGTTGCGGGTGATCGACGCGTCGATCATGCCGACCGTCGTGCGCGCCAACACGCATTTCACGACGGTCATGATCGCAGAGAAGATGGCGGACGCGCTGAAGCGCACTCGCCCACCGGATGCCGCCTAACCGCGGAGATCCTTCGCGCGCGCCTTGCTGATGGCGTCAGCGCAGTTCTGGCCCTTGAGCGGCGCCCGGATCTTCCAGCACATCGTCTCGTCATCTCGAACGATGCCGGAATTGCAGTAGTAGACGTCCTTCCTCTTCTGCAGCCAGACCCCCCCGGGAACGGCCGCCTTGATCTCGTAGCCGTCGGCCAGCAGGTCCCACGTCGCGACGCCCGGCTTTTCCTGATGCTGCGACGCGCAGGTCCCTTCCCCGGCGGCGACAACCGGCCGGGGCGTCGCCGCATACTGCGCCTCGGCACGCGCCACGGCCGAATCGCCATACAGGAACATCTGCGCGACGCCATAGGCCGCGATCACGAGGATGGCCGCGGCCACGCCCGACACGACGAGCTTCTTATTCATTGCCATGTTTTATTCTTGCACCCGAAAGGCAACCTTTCAACCGACCTTGGCCGGCATCACGCCAGACTCTTGGAGGCGATCTCGAACACGTCTCGCGACAGGCCGGGAGTCGCCACGATGCGCTGGAGTTCGCGTGTCATCAGTGCCTGCCGCCCCTTGTCGTAGCGCCGCCACGATCCGAGAGGGCCAAGCAGCCGTGCCGCAATCTGCGGATTGAGCTTGTCGGTCGCAAGCACCTGGTCGGCCAGGAAGCGGTAGCCGCCACCCGCGACCTCGTGGAACTGCACCGGGTTGCCCGATGCAAAGGCGCCGACCAGCGAATAAACGCGGTTGGGATTCCGGCGGTCGTAGGACGGATGATCGACGAGCCGCTTCACGCGTTCGAGTGTCCCCTCGGTCGGAGTCCGCGCCTGGATGCCGAACCATTTGTCGAGCACCAAAGGTTCGTCCTTCCAGCGTTCGTAGAAGGAGGCGAGCGCCGCTTCACCCTCGGCGCCACCCAATTCGGCGAGCACTGTGAGGCCGGCGATCGCCTCGGTCATGTTGCCCGCACTCTCGAAATAGGCCACGGCCCGCTGCCGCGCCGCGTCTCCCCTGTCGGTGGAGAGATACTGGAGCGCGGTGCTGCGAAGCCGCCGGCGTCCCACCTCGTCCGGCGTGAAGCGATACGGGCCGGTGGCATGAGCCGCGTCGTAGGCGGAGGACCAGCGATCGGCGAGCCGGTCGGACAGGACCGAACGGACGCGCTGCTGCGCCGCCCACAGCCCCTCGATGTCGATCTCCGGCATGAGCTCGCCGAGAAAAGCGAGGCCCGGCAGGGTGACTGCGTCGGCGATGAAGGAGCGATCGAGCCGCTGGTCGTCCAGCGTACGGCGGATGGCATCGACGTAATGGTCCGGCACCTCCATGGGCTTGCCGGCCTTGCGTGCTTCCACGAGGTGCAGGAGCAGCCGGGCGCCGAGTTGCTGGCCGGCTTCCCAGCGCGCGAACGGATCGCCGTCATGCGCCATCAGGAACGTCAGCTCGTCGTCGGAGCGCGGCGCCTCGAGCTTCACCGGCGCGGAGAATCCGCGCAGCAGCGAGGCGACCGGCTTCTCCGGCACCTCCTCGAACACGAAAACGTCGCGCGCACGGCGCACGTCGAGCACGCGCGTGGTGCCGCCGGCGGTCGTCTCGCCGGCGAGCCTGAGCGGGAGGTCACGCCCGGCGCCATCGAGCAGGCCGACGGAAAGCGGAATGTGCATCGGCTTCTTGTCGGGCTGGCCCGGCGTGGGCCGCAGGCCCTGGCCGACCGTCAGCGTGTAGCGCCGGGCCGCGGCATCGTAGCTGCCCTCGACCTTGAGGTCCGGCGTTCCGGCCTGGGCGTACCAGAGCCGGAACTGCGTGAGGTCGACGCCCGACGCGTCTTCCATCGCGTTGGCGAAGTTGTCGCAGGTCACGGCCTGGCCATCATGGCGCTCGAAGTAGAGATCGATGCCCTTGCGGTAGCGCTCCGGTCCCAGCAGCGTGTGCATCATCCGCACAACTTCCGCGCCCTTCTGATAGACGGTCGCGGTGTAGAAATTGTTGATCTCGATATAGGAGTCCGGCCGCACCGGATGGGCCATCGGCCCGGCATCCTCGGGGAACTGGCCGGCACGCAAGCGGCGGACATCGTCGATGCGCGCATCGGCGGCCGATCCCATGTCGGCCGAGAACTGCTGGTCGCGAAAGACGGTCAGCCCTTCCTTGAGCGAGAGCTGGAACCAGTCGCGGCAGGTAACCCGGTTGCCGGTCCAGTTGTGGAAATATTCGTGGGCGATGACGGCCTCGATCGAGTGATAGTCGAGATCCGTCGCGGTGTCGGGATTGGCGAGCACGAGCTTGGAGTTGAAGACGTTCAGCCCCTTGTTCTCCATCGCGCCCATGTTGAAGTCGTCGATGGCGACGATCATGAACGTGTCGAGATCGTATTCGAGCCCGTAGACGTCCTCGTCCCACTTCATCGACTTCTTCAGCGATTCCATCGCATGGTCGCAACGCCCGACGTCGCCGGGACGCACATAGATGCGCAAGGTCACTTCGCGGCCGGAGCGGGTCGTGAACCGGTCCTCGAGACAGTCGAGGCGTCCCGCAACGAGGGCGAAGAGATAGGACGGCTTGGGGAACGGATCTTCCCACGTGGCGAAGTGCCGGCCGTCATCCAGAGTCCCGCTGTCGACCAGGTTGCCGTTGGACAACAACACCGGTGCCAGCGTCCGGTCGGCCACGATGCGCGTCGTGTAGCGGGCCATCACGTCGGGACGGTCGAGGAAATAGGTGATGCGGCGGAAGCCCTCGGCCTCGCACTGGGTGCAGAAAAGGTCGCGCGATTTGTAGAGCCCGGTCAGTTCGGTATTGTCCTGGGGGCGCAGCCGCGTCGTGATCTCCAGGGTGAACGCATCCGGCACGCCCCGGATCGCGAGTGTCTCTGGCGTCGTCTCGTGCGAAGCGGGCTTACCGTCGAGAAGGACCGACACGAGTTCCATCTTCTTGCCGTCGAGCATCAGATCGGGGGGCTTCGTTGCTGCCGCCGGATTGCGTCGCACGCCCAGTCGCGCGACGACGACGGTCGTCTCCTGCTCGAGTTCGACATCGAGATCGACCGTGTCGATCAGGAACGGCGGCGGCGTGTAATCGGCCCGGTGAATCGCCCGGGGCGTGGCGGTCATGTCCTTGCTGATATCCATGGTTCCTCAATACGACAGCCGCGCCGCCCGCGGAAATCGGGCTTGCCCCGGGTGACGGTTCGCCGCAATCCTCGGCAGTCGAACGGCGGTCTCCGACCGGACCGTGCGACTGTGGCACGGGACCGTGCCGCAAACCCGCCACATGGCCGCTTTAGGGCTTCGAGAGGCTTTTCGGGTGCGGATGACGATTGGAACTCTGGCGGCACGGACGCTCGGCGCGGGACTGGGATTGCTGCTCCTTTCCGGATGCGAGGCGATGCGTGCGGATTTCGAGCGCCTCACGTCGCCGACACCTCCCGCGGCGGAGAGCACGCGCAAGACCACGCCCGCCGTGAAGCCCGCAGCCGCGCGTGCCGCGCCCAAGCCGGCTGCGGCCCCCGCCGCCGCTCCCCCTGCGGACGTGCCGCCGCCGGTACTAACGGGCTATCGCGAATCCCAACTGCGGGCGATGCTCGGGCCGCCGACCAGCGAGGAAGCGCATCCGCCGGGCAAGCAGTGGCGCTATCGCAACGGCAAGTGCACGCTCGACATCCAGCTCTACCCGGATGTCGAGACCAAACAGTACGGAACCCTCGCGTACAAGGTGAAGAGCGATGACGACACAGACGAAGGACGACGGTTCTGCCTGGCCCAGCTCCAATCCCGGGTTCAAGCCGGACGCTGAGATCGAGACGGGGGTCGAAGCAGGCCGCCGGGTCCGCATCGCCTTCGTGGAAGACGATGACGACTTCCGCGAAGCCGCGAGCCTCGAACTGGGCGACCATGGCTTCGACGTCGCTTCCTTTGCCGACGGGACCGGCCTCGTCGAGTTCCTGGAGACGGCCGACGACATCGAGATCATCGTGCTCGACTGGGGCCTGCCGCGTATCTCCGGCATCGACCTCCTGCCACGGCTGAAGCGCGCCGGCATCAACCTGCCGGTCGTTTTCCTCACCGGCCACAGCGAACCCAATTACGAGCAGCTTGCGCTGGACCAGGGTGCCATCGACTTCGTCGACAAGTCGCGTGGCATACCGATCCTCGCGCGCCGCCTGCGCCTGATCGCCGACCGGGCCGGCAAGCCGATGACGGCCGACGGCGAAGGCAACTTCCATTGCGGGCGCCTGCTGCTGAAGCCCGCAGTCAGCCGCGCCTACTGGGACGAGACCGATCTCAACCTGACGGTGACGGAGTTCAAGATCGTCCACACGCTCTCGGCCAATGTCGGCAGCTATGTGAGCTATCGAGCCGTGTACGACTGCATGCACTATGTGGGCTTCATCGCCGGCAGCGGCGAGAACGGCTACCGGACCAACGTCCGTTCCTGCATCAAGCGCATCCGCAACAAGTTCCGCGCGATCGATCCTGAATTCAGCGAGATCCAGAACTACCAGTCGTTCGGCTACCGCTGGGGCAAGGATTAGGCTGGCATGAGTTCCGGTCAATCCGGTCTAAGCCACACGAGCGCAGCCGCCCCCATCGTCTCGACCGGAGCACCGAAGGTGCGGCGTGGAGAGACGTTCGCTCAACCATTCGATGGCTTTTGGTGGAGAGAAGATCTCTCCACTTCGCGGCGGAGCCTGCCCCGAGGCATTCGAGGGGCGCTCCGGTCGAGATGACGGGGGCTTTCCGTGTCGAACCCTGAACCGGCCAGTGCCCGAGGCCCGGTGCTGCGCCGCCTCGCCGCGTCGCTGACGCTGAAGCTGGTGGTGCTGATCGGCCTGTTCGTCGCGCTGCCCATCGTGCTCTATGGACAGTTCGAGAGTGCCGACAGCCAGATGCGAAACCTGGTGACCCGCGCCATCCAGGATCGCAGTGCGTTGATCGCCGAAGCGCTGGCGCCCGTGCTGCGCGAGACCGATCCCACCGCGCCCATGAACCTGAATCGTGAGCTGGAGAAATATGCCAGCAGCGGGACCGTGCTGAAGCTGATGTACCAGCCGCCCGCACCACCCGGAGCGCAGGCGGCGAACCGCTTCTTTCTCGTGGGCTCGGCGCCGCCGCTGGCTCCCGAGGCCGTCAGCGCGGAGCTCGAGGAACTCAGTCAGCGCGGCCTCCTTCAGCGTCTGTCGGAAGCCTGCACCTGGAACGCCTCCGACGAGATGCGCTACAGCCGCACCGACGGCACGGTCGAGCTGCTGACCTCGATCATTCCGATCAGGGTCCGCGGCAACTGCTGGATCCTGACGACGACGCATGTCGCGTCGGACTTCCTCAACACCTCGATCGGCCGCCCCTACTGGGAGACTCGCGAAGTCCGCATCGCCGCCGCGATCTATCTCGTCGGCGCCCTGCTGGCCGTCCTGGTGGCGCTGGGCATCCGCCTCAGCCTGCGCCGTTTCCGCAACGTCGCCGACGAGATTGCGCTGGGCCGCGCCGTCGATGCGACCTTCGTCGAGCGCAATACCGTTCCCGAGCTCGCGGGCGTCGCGCGCGATTTCGACCGGCTGGTCCACGAGCTGCGGCGGGTGTCGCGCGAGATCCGCCAATCTGCCGAGGACAACGCGCATGCGTTCAAGACGCCGCTCGCGGCCGTGCAATCGGCGCTGCGCCCGGTGCACCGGGCCGTGCCCGAGGACGACCAGCGCGCCCGGCGGGCGCTCGAGATCGTGAACTCCTCGCTGGCGCGCCTGCTCGGCCTCGTGAATGCCGCGCAGCGCCACGACATGGGAACGGCCGACATGATCGACGCGCCGCGCATGCCGACCGAACTCGCCCCCCTCATCGAAGAGGCGGCGCGGCAGGTCCAGGAGATCATCGCCGCGCGCGAGATCGGCCTCGTTCTGAAGCTCGAGCGCGGCATCGCGGTTCGCACCGCGGCTGGCATGCTGGAAGCCGCCCTGCAGGCCGTGCTGGAGAATGCCATCAGTTTTTCGCCCGCCGGCACGACGGTGACCGTTTCGCTGCACGCGTCGGCAGACACGGTCGAGCTGAGCGTCGCGGACGAAGGGCCCGGCATCGACGACGAGAAGATCGAGCGTGTGTTCGAACGCTACTTCTCATCGCGTCCCGACGATGGCATAGGCAGCGATCGCAGCGCCAAGCATTCGGGACTGGGTCTCTGGATCGTGCGCCGCAACGTCGAGGCATTGGGAGGCCAGGTGAAGATCGCCAACCGCCCCAGTCGTGGCTTCTCGGTCACGATGGTGCTGCCTCGGTTCGTCATCCACTAGCCGGCTTTCGAAAGGTCAGGAGATCATGAGCGCCGTCACCACAGCCAAGAGAGTGAGCACGCCGCAGATCCGCGCCCGCAAGGGTGGCGAGCCGATCGTCTGCCTCACCGCCTACACCACGCAGATGGCGCGCTGGCTCGATCCGCATGTTGATCTTCTGCTGGTCGGCGATTCGCTGGGCATGGTGCTCTACGGCTTCGACAGCACGCTGCCCGTGACGCTGGACATGATGATCGCCCACGGCTCGGCCGTGATGCGCGGGTCGAGCCACGCCTGCGTGATCGTCGACCTGCCCTTCGGCAGCTACCAGGCCAGTCCGCAACAGGCCTTCCACGGCGCCGCACGCATCATGTCCGAGACCGGGGCAAGCGGCGTGAAGCTGGAGGGTGGCGAGGTCATGGCCGAGACCGTGCGCTACCTCGCGCAGCGCGGCATTCCGGTCTGCGCCCATGTCGGGCTGATGCCGCAGGCCGTGAACGTGGCCGGCGGCTTCAAGGCGACCGGCCGCTCCGAGGACGAGGCGCGGCAGGTGACCCGCGACGCCGAGGCGATGGCCGAGGCCGGCGCCTTTGCGATCGTGCTGGAGGGCACGCTGGAGCCGGTGGCGGCCGCCATCACCAAGTCTCTGCCGATCCCGACCATCGGCATCGGCGCCTCGCCGGCCTGCGACGGCCAGATCCTGGTGTCGGAGGACGTGTTCGGCCTGTTCAGCGATTTCACCCCGCGGTTCGTGAAGCGCTATGCCGATCTCGGTGGGAAGATCGCCGAGGCCGCCGCCGTCTACTCAGCCGACGTGAAAGCCCGGCGTTTTCCCGCGATGGAGCATTGCTTCCTGCCCAAATCCGGTGGTCAATCCCGATCCTAGGACCGCTCAGGAAAAGAGAAAGCAACCGGATGGAGAGTTTCGACTACGTGATCGTGGGGGCCGGTTCGGCGGGCAGCGTGCTGGCCAACCGGTTGAGCGAGGACCCCAACGTCACGGTCTGCGTGCTCGAAGCGGGCCCCCGCGACTGGCACCCCTTCATCCACATCCCGGCCGGCTTCATGTACACCTTGGTCGATCCCAAGGTGAACTGGCTCTACAAGTCCGAGCCCAGCGAATGGACCGGCGGCCGCGCCATCGCCGCGCCGCGCGGCAAGACGCTGGGCGGCTCGAGTTCGATCAACGGTCACATCTACAATCGCGGCCAGCGGCTCGACTTCGACGGCTGGGCCCAGCGCGGCAACCGCGGCTGGGGCTATTCCGACGTGCTCCCCTACTTCCGCCGGAGCGAGCACCGCATGGCAAGCGATGCCGACGCCACGTTCCGCGGCAGCGACGGCAACCTGCCCATCACCGATCTCGAATGGCGCGATCCCCTGTGCGAAGCCTTCATCGAAGGCGCTGTGGAGCAAGGCATCCCGCGCAACCCCGACTATAACGGGACGAAGCAGGCGGGCGTCAGCTACGTCCAGCGCATCATCCGGAACGGCCGCCGGGTGAGTGCCGCCCGCGGCTACCTGCATCCGGCCATGGCGCGACCCAACCTCACCGTACGCACCCACGCCCAGGCGACGTCGGTCATCCTCGAGGGCAAGCGTGCTGTCGGCGTGCGCTACCGCAAGGGCGGCCGCACCGGTACGCCGATGGAGGTGCGCGCCACCCGGGAAGTGATCCTGAGCGGCGGCACGGTGAACTCGCCGCAGCTCCTGCAGCTCTCGGGCATCGGGCCGGGACCGTTACTGAAGTCGCTCGGCATCGAGGTGAAGCACGAGTTGCCGGGGGTCGGCGAGAATCTGCGCGACCACTACGCGCCGCGCTTCGTGGCGCGCGTAAAGAACGCCATGAGCATCAACGAGCGTTCCAAGGGACTGCGCCTGGCCGGCGAGATCCTGAAATACGTCACGACGCGCAAGGGACTGCTCACGCTCAATCCGACGCTGATCTACGTCTTCTGGAAGTCCGACGAAAGCATCGAGAATTACGACCTGCAACTCACCTTCACGCCCGCGAGCTACAAGGAAGGCGTTCAGTCGACGCTCGACGACTTCCCCGGCATGACCATCGCCTCGTGGCAGCAGCGGCCCGATTCGACCGGCTACGTCCGCGCACGCTCGGCCGACCCGTTCGAGCATCCCGTGATCCAGCCGAACTATCTCGGCGCGGAGAGCGACCGTCGTGTGCTGCTGGCCGGCATGAAGCTGGCGCGGCGACTGCTCGGCTCGAAAGCGCTCAGCAAGTACTACGACCGCGAGGAGTTCCCCGGTTCGGAGAAGCAGTCGGATGCCGACCTGATGCAGGCCGCCAAGGAGCGCGGCACCACGACGTTCCATCTGATGGGCTCCTGCCGCATGGCGCCGGACACCGACCCGACGGCCGTCGTCGACGACCAGTTGCGTGTGCGCGGACTCGAGGGGCTGCGCGTGGTCGATGCCTCGATCATGCCGACCATGCCGTCGGCGAACCTCAACGCCTCGGTGCTGATGATCGCCGAGAAGGCAGCCGACATGATCCGCGGCAAGCCGGCACTCGACGCCGTGATGCTGAAGGACTGATGGCCGACGAACCTGCCATCGAGGCTCTCTCGGCGCTGGTGCCGGCAACCCTGCGGGCATTGCACGCCATAGAATTCGCCAGCCGGCACCTCTCGCCGCACACCCTGCCGCAGATCGTCGAGGCCCTCGCCGGCCGCAACGACGATCTGGCGCCCGCCCTCGCCGCCTCGCGCGCGCTCGATTGGCCAGGACGGCTGGCGCTGGTGCGCGATCACCTCGAACGCGCGGCGGTGTTTGCCGCCGAGGCGATCCAGGGTCTGCTCGCCGCGCCGGGAGCGCCGCAACCGATCGTGGCCGCCTATCGCAGCCTGCGTGGCTATCCCCGGGCTTGCGAGGCACTCTACCCGCTGTCGCCGTTCCTTCGCCCCGTCAGCAACTTCTTCCTCGAGGAGCCGGCGCGCGGCGACGGGGATCTGCAGGCGCGCATCGCCGCCGCCGACCCGACGCGCGAGGGCGTCGGTTTCATGCATGTCGGCGGCCCCTCTGGCACACGCGGCGCCTTCTCGCTGTACGTGCCGGAATACTACGACCCTGGCCGGAGCTGGCCGCTGGTCGTGGCACTGCACGGCGGCAGCGGCAATGGCGGTGCCTTCCTGTGGAGCTGGGTGCGCGAGGCGCGCACGCGAGGTTTCATCGTGCTGGCGCCCACGGCTTCGGGCAGTACGTGGTCGCTGATGGAGCCGGAGATCGACGGGCCGCTGATCGACCGCATGGCCGCCGGCGTCGCAAGCGACTGGAACGTCGATTCCTCGCGTCAGCTCCTGACCGGCATGAGCGACGGCGGCACCTTCACCTATGTGATCGGGCTCGGCGCCGATTGTCGCTTCACGCATCTCGCACCGATCGCCGCGAGCTTTCATCCCATGCTGATGGCCTCCGCCGACGCCGATCGCGTGCGCGGCCTGCCGGTCCACATCGTGCACGGGACGCAGGATTGGATGTTTCCGCCGGAGATGGCCCAGGGTGCGCAACGCGCGCTTTCGCAGGCCGGCGCCGACGTCACCTATCGCGAGATCGCCGACCTGTCGCACACCTATCCGCGCGACGAGAATGCGCGGATCCTCGACTGGTTCCTACCGGCGCCCCGTTAGGAGCTTCGCCCTTCATCGAAACCGACCGGTGATGGCACGCCGGTCGTGACGGGCGTCGGTGGCGCCTTGCCGGCGAGTCTCAGCGTTCGCTCCAGCAGCAGTTCGTAGAGCGGCCGTCCGCCCAGAGCTTGGGCGACGGCATTGGCCGTCACACAGGTCACGATCAGCGGCAGGATCAGCGCGTAGCCGCCGGTCAGTTCGGCGGCCAGTACGACCCCGACCAGCGGCGCGCGGATGGATGCGGAGAACAGGCCGCCCATCGCGGTAATGACGAAGGCGGCGCCCGCAAGCGGCGGCAGTGGTACGGCCATCTCTAGCA
Organism: Reyranella sp.; assembly: GCF_052439685.1. Lineage (GTDB taxonomy): Bacteria > Pseudomonadota > Alphaproteobacteria > Reyranellales > Reyranellaceae > Reyranella. The sequence goes on along the minus strand of NZ_JBQVQG010000027.1, from coordinate 46,823 downwards.
ACGACGCTGCGATCAGGCCAACCGTGGTGGCAAGCGTCAGCAAGGGCGCGAAAATGCCGCCGGGTACTCCCACCGGATAGCTCAGCATGACGCCGACAAACCGCAGCAGGCAGAGCAGCAGCAGGATCTGGAGGGACAGGTTTCCGGTGACGAGGCCGGGAATCAGCAGCTCGCCACCTCCCACGGCCTGCGGCAGCACGATGGCAAGGGCGCCGATGCAGGCGCCGACCACGAGCGCCGGCACGAAGGGCACCTTGCGAAACGTGGTCGAGACCCATTCGAGCAGGAAGAGCAGCGTGCGGTTGAACACGAGGCCCAGCCCGCCCAGCAATACCCCGAGCAACAGGAACGCCGGCAGCATCGACAGCGGCATCGCGGCATTTTCGAGCTTGAGCTGGGGCGCCGTGCCTCCCACCAGCTCCATGCCGATGGCGCTGGCCGTCGAGGCGATGATCACGGCGGTGTACGAACGCAGCGTGTATCGGAACTGTTTGCGCGTCTCCTCGATCACGAAGAGGATCGCGGCCAGCGGCGCGTTGAAGGCGGCGGCGAGGCCGGCCGCGGCGCCCGCCGCCAGCAGGCCGCGCAACTCCGCCTCCGTGAGCCTCATGCGCTCCGAGACGGCCTGTGCAATCGACGCCCCCATGTGAATGGTAGGACCTTCGCGTCCGGCGACGAGGCCGGACGATAGCGCCAGAACGCCGCCCACGAATTTCACCGGCAGCACCCTCCGCCAGCGCACGTCGCGCAGACCTTCCATCGCGCCCTCGATTTCCTGGACGCCGCTGCCAGCCGCTTCCGGCGCGATGCGACGCGTGAGCAGGAAGGACGCGACCAGTGCGATGGCGGCGATTCCGGCCGCCGCGACGATGGTCGTGACGCCCGCACCGAGGTAGGCCAGCAGCCACGCCGGCCACTGGACCAAAATGTCGACGATGAGATGAAAGGCGGCGCCCAAGACGCCCGTGGCCAGACCGCACAGGGCCGCCAGAAAATACAGAGCGCCGTCGGAGATCGATTGCTCTGCCGGTCGATCTCCTGAAGTCACGCGCCACCTCCAATGATGAAGGACAATAATGACCGGCAAGACCTGAGTGTCAAAGCGTCAGCGTGTGAAGACGACGTCACTGATGTCGCTGCGCACTTCCCAGTGATGCCGCTCCAGTTCGGGATCGAGATGCTCCTCCGCCGGCAAGCCGAGGCAGAGATAGGCGACGAGGTTCCAGCCGGCCGGCACGTCGAGCGCCCGCGTCACCTTCTTCGGATCGAGGATCGAAACCCAGCCCATGCCGATCCCGTCGGCGCGCGCCGCCAGCCACAGGGTCTGGATCGCCGCGACCACGGAGTAGTGCAGCGTCTCCGGCATCGTCTGCTGCCCGAGGTCGCTGCCGGTATGAGTGCCGTCGTCGGAGAAGACCGCGAGATGGACCGGGGCCTCCTTGAGACCCGCCAGCTTGAGATTGGCATAGATCGCATGCTTCTCGCCGGAGTATCCGGAAAGCGCTTCCTCATTGGCCTGCGTGAAGCTCTCGACCACCGCGCGGCGGCGCTCCGGAGACTCGACACGCACGAACCGCCACGGCTGGCTGAGGCCGACCGAGGGCGCATGACTCGCGACTTCCAGCAGCGCGTCGATTCGCTCGCGGGAAATCGGATCGGTGCGGAAACGCCGCACGTCGCGCCGCCACAGGACCAGTTGGCGAAACTCGGCCCGGAAGGCCGCGTCGAAATGCGGATGCGTCGCCATCAACTCCACCGATCGGTTTGACAAAATTCGCACGGGCACGCCCGGTTCCGATGCCTTGGGACGTGCCTGCGTTTCAGATAGGGTCCTGGAAGGCGCCTGTCGACGCGCTTCCTCGCAGCAGCCTCACGCTCCTGTGTGTGCCCCTGCAATCCGATCGGAGTTTCCATGCCGGCGCGCGCGCTCATGATCCAGGGCACAGGCTCCGATGTGGGAAAGTCGCTGCTGGTCGCGGGGCTCGCTCGCGTGTTCGCGCGGCGCGGCCTGAAGGTCCGGCCGTTCAAGCCGCAGAACATGTCGAACAATGCCGCCGTGACGACCGATGGTGGCGAGATCGGCCGCGCCCAGGCGCTGCAGGCTCGGGCGGCGCGCGTGCCCGTCAGCGTCCACATGAACCCGGTCCTGCTGAAGCCCCAGAGCGACATCGGCGCCCAGCTCGTGGTCCAGGGCCGCGTCGTGGGCAACACCTGGGCACGCGACTATCAGGGCATCAAGGCAGGCCTTCTCGCTTCGGTGCTCGACAGCTTTGGTCGACTCGCCGCGGAAGCCGATCTCGTGCTGGTCGAAGGCGCCGGCGCGGCGTCCGAGGTCAATCTGCGTGCAGACGACATCGCCAACATGGGCTTCGCGCGTGCCGCGGACGTTCCGGTCATCCTCGTGGGCGACATCGACCGCGGCGGCGTGATCGCGAGCCTGGTCGGCACCAAGGCCGTAATCGATCCCGCAGACGCGGGAATGATCGTGGGCTTCATCGTCAACCGCTTCCGCGGCGATCCGAGCCTGTTCGCCGACGGCATGACCTTGATCGCGCAGCGGACCGGCTGGCCGGCCCTCGGCCTCGTGTCCCATTTCGCCGATGCGGTCAGGTTACCCGCCGAGGACGCGCTCAGCCTGCCCGCACGCAATGCGGCCGGTGGCGCCATGAGGATCGTCGTGCTGGCCTATCCGCACCTCGCCAACTTCGACGATGTCGATCCTCTGCGTCAGGAACCGAACGTCGACGTCGTGTTCGTCCGGCCCGGCCAGCCGATCCCGGGCGATACGGCACTGGTCATCCTGCCCGGGTCGAAAGCCACCATCGCCGACCTTGCCATCCTGCGCGAGACCGGCTGGGACATCGACCTCAGGGCGCATCTGCAGCGCGGCGGACATGTGCTGGGCCTCTGCGGCGGCTATCAAATGCTGGGACGACGCATTTCCGATCCCGAAGGGATCGAAGGGCCTCCCGGCAGCGTCGAAGGACTTTGCCTGCTCGACGTGGAGACCATGCTGGGTGGCGACAAGGTCCTGGTTGAAGTGACAGGAAGGACCGCTGCGGAGGGCGTGCCATTCAAGGGCTACGAGATGCATGTCGGCCGCACGACCTCGGCGGAACGGCCACTGCTCGAACTCGACGGTGGCGCCCCCGACGGCAGCATCGATGCGAGCGGCCGGATCGCCGGTTGCTACGTCCACGGTCTGATGGCTGACGATCGCCAGCGGCGGCACTGGCTGCAGCGGATCGGCGCCGCGGACTCCGGGCTCGACTACGAGGCCGGAATAGAGGACACGCTCGACCGATTGGCCGATCATCTGGAAAAACATGTCGACTGCGCGCGGCTCCTCGAGCTCGCACGCGTGCCACAATTCGGGCCTACGAAATGAAAGAATTCACCTTGAGGACTCCGTGACCCATCCTTCGCGCAGGACCTTCATCGCCGGCGGTGCCGCCGTCGCGGCCACGGTGGCTTGCGACACGCCTGCCCAGGCGCAGACGGCCAGAATCACTGGCGGCACTGAATCGGCCTTCCCGTCCGCGGAGGCGCCGGGTTCGAAAGAGGGTGGCTACAACATCCTCTTCATCCTGACGGACCAAGAGCATTACATGGGCCCCGGCTGGCCCATCCCGCTGCCGGGACACGAGCGGCTGCGCACGACGGGGACCTATTTCGAGAATCACCAGATCGCCGCCGACATGTGCTCGGCCTCACGCGCGGTGATCTATACCGGCCTGCATATGCCGCATAACGGCATCTTCGACAATGCCGGCGTGCCCTACATGAAGAGCCTGGATCCGTCGTTGCCGACCATCGGCAAGATCCTGCGCAAGATGGGCTACTACACCGCCTACAAGGGCAAGTGGCATCTGAACGGCGCGATGGCGATGGAGAACCACGCCGACGACATCAAGGCGCTGTTCGAGACCATGATGGATCGCGACTATGGCTTCTACGACTATACCGGCGTCGGCGACTTCATCGAGGGCGCACAGGGCGGCTATCAATACGACCAGATCACCGCGGCGCAGGCCATCCAGTGGCTGAAGGCCAAGGGCAGGCCGATGACGGACCGGAAGCAGCCCTGGTATCTCGCGGTCAATCTCGTGAACCCGCACGACGTCATGTGGGTGAACACCGACAAGCGCGGCGAGAAGCCGGTGCAGGCGGTCGAGGCCAAGCTCAAGATCGATTATCCGCCGGACGATTCCTTCTATCGTCGCGAATGGAACGAGATCCCGCTGCAGAAGACCTGGCAGCAGTCGCTCGACACGCCCGACCGCGTGCCCGCGCATCGCATTTACAAGGGCGCCAATGCCATCCTGACCGGCCTGATCCCGCAGGAGGAATGGCGCATGCGGCTTCGGCAAAACTACTACTTCAACGCCATTCGCGACGCCGACCAGCAGATCGTGCAGGTGATGGAGCAACTCGACCGGCTCGGCCTCACCGACAAGACCATCGTGATCTTCACGTCGGACCACGGCGAGTTGCTGGCCAGCCATGGTGGCCTGCAGGGCAAGGGCACGACGACCTACCGCCAGCAGAACCATGTGCCCATGCTCGTCGTACATCCGGAGATCAAAGGCGGCCAGCGCTGCCGCGAGCTCACCTCGCATCTCGACTTCGTGCCGACCATCGTGGCGCTGACGGGCAAGTCGACGGCGCCGGTGGCCGATACGATGAAGCGCATGAAGGGGCAGGATTTCTCGCCCCTGCTGCGGCAGCCACTGGATCCCGCCTTCACGCAGAAGCGCAGCGGCACGCTGTTCTGCTACAGCCAGCTCATGGTGCACGACGAGAATTTCACGCGCACGCTCTACGAGACCCTGCAGGACAAATCGATCGCGCGCTCGGAGCAGTTCAAAAAAATCGAGGCGTTCCCGGTCGACTGGAAGCTGCGCGTCTGCATCCGCTCGATCGTCGACGAGCGCTACAAGTTCAGCCGCTACTTTCCGTTCCACGGCTTCAACACGCCAGCGACCCTGGAGGAGCTTCGGGCCAAGAACGATCTCGAACTCTACGACCTCGTGAGCGACCCCGACGAGATCGTGAACCTGGCCTATGATTTCGAGCGCAACCGCGACCTGATCGCGATGATGAACGGCAAACTGAACGCCCTGATCGCGCGCGAGATCGGCACCGACGACGGCAGCTTCATGCATCTTGACCGGTGGATCGACTGGAAGGACGCCCGGCCGACCTCGATCAATCTTTGATCGTCTTTCTTCGGCGCTCCCGGACATTGCTGCGCGATGTCCTGCCGCTCAGCGGCCGAGCTTGGCTCGGCCTAAGTTCCGCAGAACGTCTTGTAGACGCGCTGGTCCGCCGGCGGAGGTTCGGCGTAGGCGGCGAACGCCGGCCGTTCCTCGAACGGCTTCGCCAGCACCGCCAGCAGCTCCTCGAACGGCGCATAGTCCTCGCGTTCTGCGGCAGCCGCGAGCGCCAACTCGACCCGGTGATTGCGCGGAATGTAGATCGGGTTCACGGCATCCATGGCCGCGCGACGGCTGGCACCGTCCTGCGGTTCGCGGGACAGGCGTTCACGCCAGCGCGGCAGCCAGGCGTCGAAGGATTGCCGCTTCTCGCCGAACAGGTTCCGCACCTTGTCTTCGGCCGCGGGATCGGCGGCCGCCTCTCCAAGACGACGGAAGGTGAGCGTGAAGTCGGCGAGACCGTCGGTCATGGCGTTGAGCAGGTCCTGAGCCAACGCGGCATCGCCCTCTTCCTCGGTGAACAGGCCGAGCTTGCGGCGCAGCCCGCCGATCAGCGCGTCGACATAGTGCTGGCGGAAGGTCCCCAGCACCTCGTTGGCGATCGCCAGCGCCTTGTCGCTGTCGTCGGCCAGGAGCGGCAGCAGGGTCTCGCCGAACCGCGCCAGATTCCAGTGGGCGATGCTCGGCTGATGCGCATAGGCGTAGCGGCCCTGCTGATCGATGGAGCTGAACACCGTCTCGGGATTGTAGGCGTCCATGAAGGCGCAGGGGCCGTAGTCGATGGTCTCGCCGGCGATCGAGCAATTGTCGGTGTTCATCACGCCATGGATGAAGCCGACGAGCAGCCACTTCGCCACCAGCGAGGCCTGGCGGGCGATTACAGCCTCGAACAAGGCACGGTAGGGCTCGGCGGCATCGCGCGCTTCCGGGTAATGTCGCGCAATGACATGGTCGGCGAGGAGGCGGAGCGCCTCGGTATCGCCGCGCGCGCCGAAGAACTGGAAGGTGCCGACGCGCACGTGGCTCGAGGCGACGCGCGTCAGCACGGCGCCCGGCAGCTCGCCGTCGCGCCAGATCGGCTCGCCGGTCGTGACGGCGGCAAGGGATCGCGTCGTTGGGATTGCGAGCGCAGCCATCGCCTCGCTGACGATGTATTCGCGCAGCACCGGGCCCACCGCGGCGCGGCCATCGCCGCTGCGCGAGAAGGGTGTAGGGCCCGAGCCCTTGAGCTGGATGTCGCGGCGCCGCCCGGCGCCGTCCACGACCTCGCCCAGCAGGACGGCGCGCCCGTCGCCGAGCTGCGGCACGAAGTTGCCGAACTGGTGCCCGGCATAGGCGAGTGCGATCGGCTCGGAGCCGGGCGCGACGCGATTGCCCGCCAGCATTTCGACGCCCTCAGCGGAGGCCAGCGCCGCCGGATCGAGGCCGAGCTCGAGGGCGAGCGCCTCGTTCAGTTTCACGAGGCGCGGTGCCGCGACCGGTGTCGGCGGCAGCCGGGCATAGAACCGCTCCGGCAGCCTCGCATAGCTGTTGTCGAACGGCAGACCCGGCAAGGCGTCCATGTTCCTACTCGTCGTAACGGGCGGTGGTGATACCGCTCATGCGGTCGTAGTGAAGCGAAATGTTCTTCAGTGTGCAGAGATTCAGGTAACCCCAGACGGCCGGGGGACCGCCGTCGGCGAAGGTCACCTTGAGGTCGCCCATGCACCAGTCGGTCGGCGCGCGGTACGATACTTCGCGGGCCTCGCCCGGACGGATGATCGGCGGACGCAGGAAGTTCGGCCCCCACATGTTGAGCTGGGTCGGCGAAACCGAGAGCTGGGCGATCGGATACTCCATCGAATTCTTCAGCCGGAACATGGTTTCCTGGGCGGCGGCCTGCCCGGCGAAAAGGACCAGGGCGGCAACGGCCAGACAGCGCAACTTGGACAAAACAACCTCACAGCGATCGATGGGTTGCGGGCGACTCTGTCGCAGATCGCCGAAGCGCGCTAGAGGGGATACATGACGCTGCTGATCAGCCATCCGTCCTTCCTGGAGCACGAGACCGGCGACTATCATCCGGAGCGGCCCGACCGGCTGCGCGCGGTGACTGCAGCCTTGGCCGACGAGGAATTCGACGACCTCACCCGTCTGATCGCGCCTGCCGCCACGCTCGAGCAGCTGACGCGCGTCCATCCGCAAGCCTATGTCGATGCCATCCTGGGCATCCGCCCACCGGAAGGCGAGCTGGTCCATGTCGATGCCGATACGGTGATGAGCGCCGGCAGCGCCAACGCCGCCCTGCACGCTGCGGGCGCCGTCGTGGCCGCCGTCGACGGCGTGCTGGGTGGCCAGGCGCACACCGCCTTCGCGGCCGTGCGCCCGCCCGGCCATCACGCCACGCCGGACGTGCCCGGCGGTTTCTGCCTGTTCAGCAATGCCGCGGTCGGCGCCCTGCATGCGCGGGCCGCGCATGGGGTCCGCCGCATCGCCCTGATCGACTTCGACGTGCATCATGGGCAGGGCACGCAGGCCGTGGTCGAGACCGATCCGGACCTCTTCTATGCCTCGTCGCACCAGTATCCGCTCTATCCCGGCACGGGCTCGACGCGCGAGCGCGGCATAGACGGCAATGTCGCGAACGTGCCCCTGCCCGCCGGGAGCGGCAGCGCGGCTTTCCGGGCTGCCTGGGCCGACCGGCTCCTGCCGGCTCTCGATACTTTCGCCCCCGAACTCGTCATCGTCTCGGCAGGCTTCGACGCCCATCGCCGCGATCCCCTGGCGCAACTCGACGTCGAGACGGAAGACTTCGTCTGGCTGACGGAGGAACTGCTCGCCATTGCCCGTCGGCACTCGAGCGGGCGTCTGGTGTCAGTTCTGGAAGGCGGCTACGACCTCGCGGCCTTGGCCGAGTCCGTCAGCGCACACGTGCGGTCACTGATGCGTGCCTGAAACGTCTTGCGCCCGTAACGATCCCGGGCGAACTTCGCGGCGCGTGAAGAATAACAACCTCTGCATTGCTCTCGGCACCCTGCTCTGGGTGGCCGCGGCCGTCTTCGCCGGTCCGGCCCTCGCGGCCGGCGGCGCCCACGTCGTCGACGATTCCGAAGTCGAAACGCCCGGGACGTGCCACCTCGAACTTTGGGTTGCCGACTTCGTGCCGGGCGACGGCTACGCCAACATCGCGCCAGCCTGCACCACCCTCAAGATGCCCTGGCTCGAGATCGGCGCCGCCTATGCCCACTACTGGGATCAGACCATCGCGGGACCGCTGATCGGGCCACAGCTGAAAATCAACTTCCAGCCGGCCTCGAAGGGCGTGGGCGTCGGCCTGAGTCTCAATGCCGGCGTCAATGCGCGGACCGGGGAACTGGGCCTCGCCGGCCTGATCGGGCTCGTGACGATCCCCGTGACGGAGAAGTTCAGGATCAACGTCAACGGCGGATGGAGCTATCTGAACAGCGACCATCCCACCGCATTCTT
>NZ_JBQVQG010000027.1:0-38132 GCF_052439685.1 Reyranella sp. | reverse complement strand
GTCGAAGTCGATGTCGGTTGGGATGTCACCCTGATGATGGAAGCCTTCGGCCGCCAGCCCGGCGTGATCGGCAACCAGATGGGCCTTCGTTACACGCCGGCCGCCCATCCGAGGTTCGATTTCGACCTGCTCGTGGGGACGACCTACGACGAGCTGAACACGAAGTTTTTCACCCTCGGTGTAACCGTCCGGTTCTAATCGTCGCAGGGCGAAAGCGCCATCCGCGTGATATCGAGCGGCCGATGGCGACCCGGCGAGCATCTCACGCAAGACAAACAGGCAGCCCGATCGCGATGGGCACGGCGGCGCTCGCAGCCATCCTGCTCGCGGCATCGGGCGTCAGAGCGGACGAGCCCGGATCGGTGCGCTCGAGCTTCTATGTCGGCGGACATGTCGGCTATCTCTTCGGCACTGCCACCGCCACCTTCGCCGACCCGGTTCCCGGTTCGACCGCCGGAGGGACCACGCCCTACGGCACCATTTTCGGTGGCGTGCAGGCTGGCTACGAGCACAACCTTCCGTCCCGCCTTATGCTGGGCCTCGAACTCGACATGTCCTTTCCCGGCGCGCAGGACCTTGGGCAGGTCCTGTCCTATCGCGCGACGTCGACGGCCACGGCCAACCAGCAGCTCGAGTATCTGGCGAGCCTGCGCGGCCGCGTCGGCTACACGATCGACCGGTGGACCCCCTTCGTGACCGGCGGCATCGCCTGGGCGAGCGTTCGCACCGAACGCATCGATCTCACGACGGGCAACGACGACACGACGCCCGGCAATGTCCGCGCAGGCTATGTGCTGGGCGCCGGCGTCGACTACCGATTGGATTCGAAGTGGTCGGCGCGCGCGGAATATCTCTACACCAGCCTGCCTCTGAACGGCTTCACCTTCGCCTCGCCGTCGCGCTACGATTCCCTCTACGATCTTCACCGTGTCCGGCTCGGCCTGAACTACAAATTCGGCACCCCCGACAAGGATCCGGACGACAAGCCCGATCGTGGGCCGGGCTCGTGGGAAATCCATGGCCAGACGACCTTCATCTTCCAGGGCTATCCACCGATCGCCGCGGCTTATTCGGGCACCAACAGCCTGCCGGCGGACGGACAGAGCCGCGAGACCTGGACGGTCTCGGCCTTCCTCGGCGTGCGCCTCTGGCAGGGCGGCGAGCTCTACTACAATCCCGAACTGCTGCAGGGCTTCGGCGTCGCCAACACGACGGGTGCCGGCGGCTATCCCAACGGCGAAGCGCAGAAGTCGAACTTCCCCTACCCGCGCTACAACACCTCGCGCCTGTTCCTTCGCCAGGAAATCGGGCTCGGCGGCGAGCGCGAAAAGGTGGAGAGCGAGTACGGCCAGCTTTCGGGCGAGCGCGACGTCTCCCGCGTCACGCTGCAGATCGGCAAGTTTTCGGTGAAGGACCTGTTCGACGGCAACACCTACGCCGAGGATCCGCGCGTCGATTTTCTCAACTGGTCGATCTGGGCCTCGGGCGCCTTCGACTATCCTGCCGATCGCCTGGGCCTCACCTGGGGCTTTGCCGCCGAACTCAACCGACCGAACTGGAGCGTGCGCGCAGGATATTTCCTCGTGGGCAACGAGCCCAACGCCAACACGTTCGATACGGCCCTGTTCGTCCGCGGCGGCTATGTCGGCGAGATCGAACTACGCTACCGGCCGTTCGACCGGCCGGGCGCGGTCCGCCTCGGCACCTGGATGAACCGCGCCTTCTCGGGCTCCTACGACGAGGCCGTCGCGCTCGCCGCCCTCACCCCCGGCCTGACGGCCGACGACACGATCGACCAGACACGGCGCGGCCGCACCAAGTACGGCCTCTACCTCAACCTCGAGCAGGAGATCACCGACGCGATCGGCCTGTTCGGCCGCTTCAGCTGGAACAACGGCGCGTCGGAGATCATGGCCTTCACGGACATCGACACCAGCATCTCGCTGGGCGCCTCGATCAAGGGAACGGGCTGGGGCCGGCCCGACGACCGGATCGGCATCGCCGGCGCGCTCAACGCCCTCTCGGCCAGCCACAGCAACTACCTGGCCGCCGGCGGCCTCGGCGTCCTGGTCGGCGACGGCGCCCTCACCTACGCCTCAGAAGCCGTCGTGGAGACCTACTATGCCTTCCAGCTCGCCAGGGGCGTCGTCGCTACCGCCGACTATCAGCTCCTCGTCAATCCGGCCTACAATGCCGTGCGTGGACCGGTGAACGTCTTCAGCGGACGCCTCTCGGCCCGCTTCTGAAGTCTACTTCCGGTCCATGTGCCAGGTGCCGTCCCAACCGGCTGGCACACCCTCGCGCAGGAACCTCTCGCAGCGTCCGATGAAGACGTGGCAGGGTGGGTCCTCCTCGCGCATCGCCGCCGCGGCCCGGAAGCCGACCAGCGCCTCATCGAAGCGCGCCGCGACATAGGCTTCGCGAGCCTTTTCCCACTGGGCGAGAAACGCCGCATGCTCGGCGCGGCTCGCGGCCTCGCCCATCGGTTCGTAGACGTCGTGCGCTTCGGTGGTGCCCACGGCGACCACGCGGTCGATGTGGCGCCACACGAAAAGCTCGGCGGTCGGCCCGGCGATCTCGCCGCTCGCCAGAATCTCCGTGCCGTAAACCTTGTTCATGCCTTCGAGGCGCGAGGCCTGGTTCGCGACCTGGCCGACCAGCGTGTAGTTGATGCGTTCGCGGGCGCCGACATTGCCCACCACGGCCGGCCCGGTATGCAGGCCGAACCGCGTGCGGAAGCCTGGCCGTCCCCGCTCGCGCCATTTTTCAGAAAGCGCGCGGCCCGCCGCGGCGGCCTGCAGCGCGCCGCGACAGGCGTTGGCGATATGCTCCGGATCGGTCTCGGGCGCATTCCAGAAGGCCATGATGCTGTCGCCGATATACTTGTCGATCATGCCGTGGTTGGCCGAAATCGCCGAGCCGAGCGCTTCGAAATAACGGGACAGCCGGCTCGTCAGGAGCTCCGGTTCCATCGTCTCCGTGAGCAGCGAGAAACCCTCGATGTCGGTGAACATCACGGTGATCTCGCGGCGCGTCCCGCCAATGCCGCTGCTCTCCGGCGAGCGCATGATCTGCTGCACGAGATTCTTGGAGACGTAACGTCCGAAGATTTCCAGGCCTGCGCGCATGTTCTCGACCGCATCGGACAGGCGGACGATCTCGGTGATGCGGCTGTGCACCGGCTGCTGGTCGGAGAAATCGAGCTGGCGGATGCGCTCGGTCTTGAGAGCGATGCGGGCGATCGAGCGCGAGAGGATCAGCGACGCGGCCAGCGCGCCGATCGCAGCCAGCGCCACGGCGACGGCCGCGGCGATTGCGGCGCGCTGCAGCAGCACCCGAGACTCGGCCGTCAGTTCCCGTACCGGCACCGCCGCGGCGATCACGAAGCGCTGCCCCAGCAGAGGCGGCATGCGATGGACGATCACGCGATAGACATGGCCACCGGCCTCGACCTGCCGGTCGATCTTCGCGTCGGTTGCGACCGCCTCCTCCACGGCCTCGTGCAGGATCTGCCGGACCTGAGCGTCGGCGGGAAGACAGCCCGGCAGCGTCGGCGCGCAGGGTTCCGACTCGATCTCGACCCTGCCGCCGGAGTGGCCCACCACGATCACTGAATTTTCCGTGATCTTGTAGGCGGTGAGAAGCTGCGACAACGTCCGAAGCGTGAAGTCGAAGCCGACGACGCCGATGCCGGTGCGCAGCGGAATGCCGGCGGAGATGCCGGCGTCGGCGGTCTGCACGAAACGATAGGGATCGGTGAGGATCGCCTGCTTCGCCTTCATCGCGTCGACGTACCAGGGCCGGGTACGCGCATCGAAGGTCGTCGTGGCGGTCCGGGCGGGGCCGTGACTGCCGTCCGGCATATAGAACCAGTAGGTTTCCTTGTGAGGAGGATCGCCCGCCTCGATCACCCGCACGATGATCGACTCGCCGTCCGGAGCGTCCAGCTCGATCCGCTGCTCGATCGTGAACGTGTCCGGCCGCCCGGCATAGATGAAGCTGCCGTCCTGATAACCGACGAACGCCGACTGCACCGCCTGATGGCGATCCAGCATGGCGACGAGCTGGTGCCGACGCTCCTCGTCGACCACCGGATTCTCGGTGGCGTTGAAGCTCGGTCCGAAGGCCAGGGTCTGGCCGACCGAAATCACCACATGCAGCCCGTCGGTGAGGAAACCCTCCACCGCCGATTCGAGATGGCCGACCCTCTGGTCCGCGCTACGCTGTTCGAGCAGGTCGACGGAGCGCCAGCCGAGCCACAGCAGCACGCTCGTGAGCGGTACCACGACCAGGGCCATCAGCGTCAGGATCGTGACGCTGAACGGAATTGACCGCCGCCCCGACATCAAATTTCAGACGATCGCAAAAGCCGCAAGGTCAGGCCTTCACGGCATTCCATTTGCAGCCACCGTCCTGGCTCTGCGCGACCAGGCTCGGCGGCGTGGCGCCGAGGTCGGCGGTATAGATGATGTTCATGCGACCGAGGTTGAAGGTCCCCTGATAGACGTTCGGGCGGATCGACTTCATCTTCACGTCGATTCCGCCAGCCGACTTCAGCTCACCCTCGCCGTTCGCGATCTTGAACGTATGTTCGCGGGTGAAGGAAGGATCGAGCTGGATGCAGCCCGAGATGCTGTTGGGATTCTCCTTGAACCGAAACGTCACCTCGACGTTCTGCTGGGCGGCCGCCGCCAGCGGCATCAGTCCCGCCAGCACGAGCGGAGCGAATCTCTTGAACAACATCGGGACTGTCCTTCATTGGCCATGGGCTGTGCCGCACTCTACAGCGCACGGAGGGGCCCGTCAGTCCTTGCTGCGCAGCAATCCGTAGGCAGCACCGGCAATCGCGCCCCCGAGAAGCGGCGCCACCCAGAACAGCCAGAGTTGCGACAGGGCCGCGCCGCCGACGAATAGCGCCGGCGCCGTGCTGCGCGCGGGGTTCACGGACGTGTTGGTCACCGGAATAGTCACCAGGTGAATGAGCGTGAGCGCGAGGCCGATCGCGAGGCCCGCCACCGCCGGGCTGACGCGCTTGTCCGTGGCGCCGAGGATGATGGTCACGAAGCCAAAAGTCATGACGACTTCGATGACCAGCGCGGAGACGAACCCGTACTTGCCAGGCGAATGATCGCCATAGCCGTTGGTCGCGAAGCTGCCGATCTCGGCCCCGGCCTTGCCGGTCGCGATGACATAGAGGATGGCGGCGCCTGCGATGCCGCCCAGCACCTGCGCGACCACATAATGAACGACCTCGCTGAAGGGAAAACGGCCCGCCACGGCCAGGCCGACGGTCACCGCCGGATTGAAATGACCACCCGACACGCCGCCCACGGCGTAGACCATCGTGAGGACGGTGAGGCCGAAGGCGAGCGCCACGCCGGCGAAGCCGATGCCGAGTTGCGGAAAGCCGGCGGCGAGCACGGCACTGCCGCATCCGCCGAGTACCAGCCAGGCTGTTCCCAGAAATTCTGCGTAGAGACGATTGGTAATAGGCATGTTCTCTCCCCGAGTTGCCGAGCTGAGTCTACGCCTCTCCAGACTATTCTCCTAGTACATGCACAAATCCGGGGCGCATTTGCCCAGCGCTGGACGATCTCCCGCACTGCAACAAGCGAAGCGTCACCGAACCGAAACCTCGCATTCATGAAAGGGCCCTAGCGTGCCGCCCTCGTCGCCCAGGGGGTTTACACCATGTTTCTGCGCCGCCGCGCTTTGATCGCCGCATCCGGTCTCGCCGCCACCAGTTTCGGCCTGCCGCGCATCGCCCTCAGCCAGGCCGACCGCCGGCCCAGCATCACCATCGCAGTGCAACAGATCGCCAATAGCGCCGCGCTGGAGCCGCTGCGCGAGCAGTCCAATGTCGGGCAGCGCGTCTTCTCCTTCATCTTCGAGCGGCTGATCATGCAGAATCTGCTCGCGAAGCTGGAGGCAGTGCCGGGCCTCGCCGAGAGCTGGAAGCGGATCGACGACCGCACGGTCGAGTTCACCCTGCGCAAGGGCGTGAAGTTCCATAACGGCGACGAGATGACCGCCGACGACGTGGTCTTCACCTTCAGCCGCGACCGCATGTTCGGGCCGGACTACGACATCGCCTCGAACAAGACGCTGTTCACCTCGGTCCTCATCCGCGATGCGGTTCAGGGCAAGAACCTGCCGCCGGAAGTCCCGGCCGTGGCCAAGCGCCTGTTCCCGGCGCTGGAGAAAGTCGAGGCCGTCGACAAGTACACGGTGCGCTTCGTCAACCGTACACCCGACGTGACCATGGAGGGCCGCATCGGGCGCCTCGGCAGCGACATCGTCTCGCGCCGCGCCTATGAGGAGTCCAAGAGCTGGCTCGACTGGGCGCGCGCGCCGGTCTCGACCGGCCCCTACAAGGTGCGCGAGTTCGTGCCCGACCAGTCCCTGACCCTGGATGCGCATGAAGACTACTGGGGTGGCCGCCCGCCACTGAAGAGCGTGCGCATCATGGTGGTGCCCGAGGTCGCGACCCGCATCAACGGCCTGCTGGCCGGCCAGTTCGACTTCATCTGCGACGTGCCGCCGGACCAGATCCCCGGTATCGAGAAGAACCCGAAATTCGAGGTGCTGGGCAGCACCATCGTCAATCACCGCATCACGGTGTTCGACAAGAACCATCCACGCCTCGCCGACCCGCGCATCCGCCAGGCCTTCACGCATGCGATCGATCGTCAGGCGATCGTCGACGCGTTGTGGTCGGGCCGCACCCGCGTGCCGGCCGGCCTGCAATGGGAATTCTACGGCCCGATGTTCATCGAGAACTGGACGGTCCCGGCTTACGATCTCGCCAAGGCCAAGGCCTTGCTCAAGGAAGCCAATTACAAGGGCGATCCGATCCCGTACCGGCTGCTCAACAACTACTACACCAACCAGGTGTCGACGGCGCAGGTGCTGGTCGAGATGTGGCGTGCGGCCGGCCTCAACGTACAGATCGAGATGAAAGAGAACTGGCAGCAGGTCTTCGACGTCAACAGCCCGCGCGCCGTGCGCGACTGGTCCAACAGCGCCGGCTTCAACGATCCGATCTCTTCCCTCGTTGCCCAGCATGGGCCGCAGGGTCAGCAGCAGCAGGTCGGCGAATGGACCAACGAGGAGATGAACCGGCTTTCGGTTGCGATGGAGGTCGAGACCGACATGTCCAAGCGCAAGGCGATGTTCAAGCGCATGCTCGAGATCTGCGAGCGCGAAGACCCCGCCTACACCGTGCTGCACCAGAACGCGACCTTCACGGCCAAGCGCCGCGACATCAAGTGGAAGGCCTCGCCGTCCTTCGCCATGGAGTTCCGCAGCACCAACTTCTCGATCTGAGGGCGACGCGATGACGGCTCCCCTCGTCACGGTACGCGACCTCACGGTCGATTTTGCGGGCGGCGCGCAGGCTTCGCGCGCCGTCGATGGCGTGAGCCTCGAGATCGCGCCCGGCGAGGCGCTGGGCATCGTGGGCGAATCGGGCTCGGGCAAGAGCGTGACCTGGCTGGCCGCGCTCGGCCTCCTGCCGACCAAGGCACGGGTCACCGGCTCGGTCCGCCTCGACGGAAGGGAACTGGTCGGCGCCGCCCGTAGCGATCTCGAACAGGTGCGCGGCAAGCGCATTGCCATGATCTTCCAGGACCCCTCGAGCTGCCTCAACCCGGTCCATCGCATCGGCCGCCAGCTGGTCGAGGCGCTCGGCCTGCATCGCGGCCTCAGCGGCCGTGCCGCCGAGGCCGAGGCATTGCGCCTGCTCGACCAGGTCGGCATCGCCGATGCCCGTCGGCGCCTGTCCGATTTTCCGCACCTTCTTTCTGGCGGGCTGAACCAGCGGGTCATGATCGCCATGGCCTTGGCCGGCGAGCCCGACCTGCTGGTCGCCGACGAGCCCACGACGGCGCTCGACGCCACCATCCAGGCCCAGATTCTGTCCCTGCTGGGCAACATCCGGCACGACACGGGCATGGCGCTGGTGCTGATCAGCCACGACCTCGGCGTCGTCGCCGAGAATGTCGACCGCGTGGCGGTGATGTATGCCGGCCGGCTCGTCGAGGAAGCGCCCGGCACCGACCTGTTCGGTGCGGCGCGCCATCCCTACACGCAGGGCCTGCTGGCCGCGCTGCCCACCCTCACCGGCCCACGCCGCCGGCTGGCCGCCATTCCGGGCACCGTGCCGGAACCGGGCAACATGCCCGCCGGCTGCCGCTTCGCACCGCGTTGCCCCGTCGCCGAGACGCGATGCGCGTCGGTGCCTCCACCGTCCCGCATCGTCGGCTTCCGGCATGCTGCCGCCTGTCACAGACGCCTCGAGCCGGGTGCTTCCGCCTGGATGCAGAAGCAGGCGGCGGAATGAGCACCCTTCTCCAGGCCACCGACCTGCGCCGTCACTACCGCGTGCGGGCCGGCCAGGGTCTGTTCGCACCCAAGGCCGTTCTGCGCGCCGTCGACGGCGTGTCGCTCGCGCTGCGGCCGGGCCGCACCCTGGGCCTGGTGGGCGAGTCGGGCTGCGGCAAGTCGACGACTGGCAAGCTCGTGCTGGGACTCGTGCCGCCCACCTCGGGCACCGTGCACTATCGCGGACAAACGCTACCGCCCGTCGGCACACATGCCTGGCGCGGGCTGCGCCGGCACATCCAGATGGTCTACCAGGATCCGCTGGGCGCACTCGACCGCCGCCTGCCGATCGGCACGCAGATCGAGGAGCCGCTGGTCATCCACGGCCGGGCCACTGCCGCGGAACGACGTGACCGCGCGCTGGCGGCAATGGAATCGGTCGGCCTGCAGCGCCATCAGTACGAACGCTATCCGCACGAACTGTCGGGCGGCCAGCGCCAGCGGGTGGTGCTGGCGCGCGCCCTGATGACGGAGCCGGACCTGCTGGTCTGCGACGAGCCGATCTCGGCGCTCGACGTCTCCATCCAGGCGCAGGTCGTCAACCTTCTGCTCGACCTGCAGGACCGGCTGGGCATCGCCTATCTGTTCATCAGCCACGACCTCAAGGTCGTGCGTCAGGTGAGCCACGACGTCGCTGTCATGTATCTCGGTCGCATCGTCGAGCAGGGCGAAGCCGAGAGCCTGTTCGCCGCGCCGGCCCATCCCTACACGCGCGCACTGGTGGCGGCGATTCCGACCGTCGATTTCGGCGGTGGGCCGAAGCGCGAGCGCCTGCTGCTGCAGGGCGATCCGCCCAATCCCGTGAACGTACCCACCGGCTGCGCCTTCCATACGCGCTGCCCCTTCGCGACCGCCCAGTGCCGTGTCGAGGCGCCGACCTTGCAGCCCACGGCCGATGGTCGAGTGGTCGCCTGCCACCGCATCCAAGAACCCGCCCTGCAGGTCGCCGCCTGATGCTGATGTTCGCCACCTCGCGCCTGCTGCGTGCGGGCCTCACTATCCTGTTCGTGATGACCTTCGCCTTCGTGGTGCTGCGCCTTTCGGGCGACCCGGCGCTCCTCATCATGTCGGTCGACGCGCCGCCCGAGGCGATCGCGGCGTTCCGCGAATCCTGGGGCCTGAACCAGCCGATCTGGGACCAGTATCTGTCCTATATCGGCCACGCCCTCACCGGCGATTTCGGCAAATCGATGCGCGACGGGCGGCCCGCCATCGACCTCGTGATGGAACGGGTGCCGGCGACCCTCGCCATTACGATGCCGGCGCTGGCGCTCAAGATCGGCCTCGGCATTCCCGCCGGCATCTATGCCGCCCTGCATCGCAATTCGATGGCGGACCGGCTGACCATGGCGGCCTCGGTCGCGGGCTTCACCATGCCGAGCTTCGTGCTGGCGTTGCTGCTGGTGCTGGTGTTCGCGGTCCAGCTCGGCTGGCTGCCGGCCAGCGGCAGCAGCGGGCTTGCCTCCGCCATCCTGCCGATCATCACGCTGGGGACCGGTGGGGCTGCGATCATGGCGCGCTTCACACGCTCGGCCATGCTCGAAGTGCTGGGCCAACCCTATATCCGCGCCGCTTCCGCGAAAGGCGTGACCTGGCACGCCGTCGTGACCCGGCACGCGCTGCCCAACGCCGCCATTCCGACCGTCACCATCATCGGTTTCATGGTCGGCAGCCTGGTGGCCGGCGCCGTCGTCGTCGAAAGCGTCTTCTCGTGGCCCGGCGTCGGCCGGCTGCTGGTGTCAGCCGTGGCCAACCGTGACCTCGCGGTGGTGCAGGCCATCCTGATGGTGATCGCGGCCTGGATGGTGATGGCCAACCTCACCGTCGACCTTGCCTATGGCTGGCTCGATCCGCGCGTGCGCGGCACGGCCGCGGCGCACTAGGAGCAGCAGCATGGCCATCGCCGAACGCGCGCCAGCTCCCGCCGTCCTTCGCCGTTTCCCCGTCCTGCCGCTCGGCGTCACCCTGGCGCTGGCCTGGCTCGCCCTGATGATCGTGACGGCGCTGGGCGCGGATTTCCTCGTGCCTTATTCCATCACCGCGCTCGACCTCAAGGCGCGGCTGGCGCCACCGGTCCTGATGGGCGGCACCTGGGCCCATCTGCTGGGCACCGACGAACTCGGCCGCGATGTGCTCTCGCGGCTCATCATGTCGATCCGCATGAGCCTGCTGATCGCCTTCTTCGGCACGATCATCGCGGCGACGCTCGGGACGGCACTGGGCTTTCTCGCCGCTCACTTCCGCAAGTGGGTCGAACAGATCGTGCTGATGGCCATCGACTTCCAGGCCAGCATGCCCTTCATGATCATCGCGCTGTCGGTGCTGGCCTTCCTCGGCAACAGCCTGCCACTGTTCATCGGCTTGATGGGCTTCCATTCCTGGGAGCGCTACGCCCGCATCTCGCGCGGCCTTACGCTCGCCGCCAACGAGCAGGGCTATGCCGCCGCGATCCGCCAGCTCGGCGCGAGCCCCGCCCGCATCTACGGCCTGCACATCCTGCCCAATATCGCCTCGACCCTGATCGTGTCGATGACGCTCACCTTTCCCGAGATCATCCTGCTGGAGAGCGGCCTGTCGTTCCTGGGGCTCGGCGTCCAGCCGCCGCTCGCGTCGCTTGGCAACATGGTGGGCTATGGCCGCGAATATATCAGCCACGCGCCGTGGATCATGCTGGCCCCGGCCGTCACGATCGTGCTGACCACGCTGTCGATCAGCCTGCTCGGCGACTGGCTTCGCGATCGGCTCGACCCGACATTACGGTGACGACGCTCAAGCCTTCTTCCTGCCCTGCGGATAGATCGTCTCGCCGCGCTTCAGCATCTCGACGAAGGAAGCGATCTTCTTCTTCCGTCCGGCCTCGGTCTTCAGGGTCTCGGTCCGGAAGGCCAGCGCAAAGCGGTTCTGGGCGCTGAGCGTCGCCAGCATCGCCTTCGCGTCGGGCTCCGCATCGACCGCAGCCTGCAGATCGTCCGGCAGCTTCGAATCCTTGGCGCGGTAGGCGCGATCCCAGCGGCCGTCCTGCTTCGCCGCCTCCACGTGCTTCAGCCCGTGCGCGGTCATGCGGCCTTCCTCGACCAGCCGGGCGACATTGTCGACGTTGATCTGGCTCCAGACGCTCCTGGCGCCACGCGGCGTGTAGCGCTGCAGGAAGCTCTTGTCGTCTAGACCCTTGCGGATACCGTCGATCCAGCCCCAGCACAGAATGACGTCGATCGCCTCCTTCGGTGTGATCGACGCGAGACCCGACCTCACTTTATGGATCTTGATCCAGACTTCACTTTCCCTGTCGTGATGCCTGCCCAGCCATTTGTAGAAGCTGGCTTCCGTCGCAAACTCGCGAACCTTGTCCGGATCGACCGTGACCGGCGCCATCAGCACACCCGGTAGCGTTCGACGGCATCCCTATCCAGCTCGATGCCGAGGCCGGGACCTTCCGGCAGCACAACGTGGCCAGCTTCGAGCTTGAGGGGCGTCTTGAGCAGCTTGGTGCGCAGTTCATTGTCGCTCATGTCGTATTCCAGCATCGAGGGATACGGCGGATACCCGGTGTGCGGCGTCGCGGGCAGCGCCGCCAGGAAGTGGCAGGCCGTGGCGAGGCCCACGGCGCCGCCCCAGACATGCGGCGCGACCCGCAGGTTCTGCGCGTGCGCCAGCGCCACGATGCGCTTGGCCTCGGTGATGCCGCCGACTCCGGGGATGGAGGGCTGCACGATGTCGATGCAGCGCCCGTCGATCAGCGCGCGGAAGTCGCGGACCGTATGGTGCGCCTCGCCCGCCGCCAGCGCGATCGGCGACCGTGCCCGCAGTTCGGCATAGCCGCGGAAATCGCCCGGCGGCAGCGGCTCCTCGATCCAATGGATGTTGAACGGCTCGATCGCTCGGGCGCATTCCAGCGCCACGTCGGCCGTGTAGGCACCGTTGATGTCAACCAGCAGCAGCTTGTCGGGCCCCAGCGCCTCGCGCGCGAGCTTCACACGCTCGACGTCGCTTCGGATGCCGCGGCCGATCTTGATCTTGGCGCCGGCATAGGGATGGGCTGCCGCTTCCGCCATCATGTGCTCGAGCTGGCGATCGGGATCGTCGGAAAAGAAACCGGTCGAGGCATAGGCCGGGAAACGTGTGGCGCCGCAGCCGCCGATCAGGTCGCAGACCCGCACGCCGAAGCCACGGGCGATCGCATCCCACAGAGCGACGTTGATGCCTGCGAGACAGGCGGTGAGCTGGTTGCCGACACCCAGGTGATAGATCGCATTGCGCACCCTCGCCTCGACATGATCGAAATCGAAGAGGCTGCCGCCCAGGAACATCGGCTCGAGCATGCGGAAATATTCCCGCGTCACATGAGGATTGCCGAAGGCCTCGCCGATTCCCGTCACGCCGTCGTCGGTCTCGACCTCGACCAAACCGCCGTGGCGGCGGAAGCCGCCGCCGCGCGACATGCCGTAGGCCTTCTCCGGCGCGAAGGCATATTCGAGTCCGATGAACGAAAGACGGCGGATCGTCGGCATGGCAGCTCCTGCAAATCCCGCGCTATGGTGGGCCCCAAAGCAAATCGGAGGCAACCGCTCATGACCATCCCCAAGACCCACCGCCGCGTCGTCCTCGTGCGCCGCCCGCCCGGCGAGCCCGCCGAATCCGACTTCCGGGTCGAGGAGGCGCCGGTGCCCGAGCCGCGCCATGGCGAGGTGCTGGTCAAGGTCCACTACCTCTCGCTCGATCCCTACCAGCGCGGCCGCATGCGCGACGCCGCCTCCTATGCCTCGCCGGTCGGCCTCGGCGAAGTGATGACCGGCGGCACGGTGGGCGAGGTCGTGGCCTCGCAGAATCCCGACTTCAAGGTGGGCGACATCGTCGAGGATCGCCTCGGCTGGCAGGAATATGCGATCGGCGGCGGCCCCGCGCTGCGCAAGGTCGACCCGTCGCTGGCGCCGATCTCGACGGCCAACGGCGTGCTGGGCATGCCGGGCATGACCGCTTATTTCGGCCTGCTGCATGTCGGCCAGCCCAAGCCCGGCGAGACGGTCGTCGTGTCGGCGGCGTCCGGCGCGGTCGGCCAGGTGGTGGGCCAGATCGCAAAGATCATGGGCTGCCGGGTCGTCGGCATCGCCGGTGGCGAAAAGAAGTGCGCCTTCGTGACGGACGAACTCGGCTTCGATACCTGCATCGACTACAAGGCCGAAAAGGACCTCGACGCCGCGCTGCGCGCCGCCTGCCCCAACGGGCCCGACGTCTATTTCGACAATGTCGGCGGCGAGATCACCGACGCCGTCCTGCGCAACATCAACTTCTTCGGCCGGATCGCGCTGTGCGGTTCGATCTCGCAGTACAACGCCACCGGCGCCTCGATGGGCCCGCGCCTGCTCGGCACCTTCGTCGGCAAGCGCGTGAACGCGCGCGGCTTCATCGTCACCGACTTCGCGCAGCACTACGGTCCCGCGATGCGCCAGATGGGCGAGTGGATCCGCGACGGCCGGCTCAAGTACCGCGAGGACATCGTCGAGGGTATCGACAAGGCGCCGCGCGCCTTCATCGGCCTGCTGCGCGGCGAGAACTTCGGCAAGATGCTGGTCAAGCTCGCATGAGCTACGACGCGCCCTTCGCCGGCCTCAAGGTGGTCGACCTGAGCCAGGGCATCGCCGGCCCCTACTGCGCCATGCTGCTGGCCCAGCACGGCGCCGAGGTGATCAAGGTCGAGGGCATCGGCGAGGGCGACTGGGCCCGCACGCTGGGCGTCCACTACGACAGCCACAGCGCCTTCTCGATCATCGGCAACATGGGCAAGCGCAGCCTCTCGGTCGACCTCAAGAGCGAGGCCGGCA
Source organism: Reyranella sp. (assembly GCF_052439685.1). Lineage (GTDB taxonomy): Bacteria > Pseudomonadota > Alphaproteobacteria > Reyranellales > Reyranellaceae > Reyranella. The sequence continues at coordinate 23,931 of NZ_JBQVQG010000027.1, read as the reverse complement.
AGGAGGTCGTGTGGCGCCTGCTGAAGGATGCCGACATCTTCCTCGAAGGTTTCAGGCCGGGCGTCATCAAGCGGTTGGGCTTCGACTATGAAGCCGTGTCGGCGCGCGTGCCGCGCGTGCTCTACATGTCGATCTCGGGCTTCGGCCAGACTGGCCCATTGGCCGAGCGGCCCGCCATGGACCCGGTGTTGCAGGCCTATACCGGCATGATGACCGAGAATCGCGGCGAGGACGGGATTCCCCATCGCGTGCCCGTCATCGTGGTCGACATGTCGACCGCACTCTATGCCTTCCAGGCGGTGAGCGCGGCGCTCTACGCCCGGCGCGACGAAAGCAAAGGTCGCTACATCGATGTCAGCCTGATGCAGTCGGCGACGGCGCTGCAATCGATCCGGCTCATGGCCTGCCATCTCGAAGGCGGCACGATGAAGCCGGGGGGCGTCCCGGGAGGCGTGTTCAGGACGGCGGATGGCTGGATGTCGATCCTCGCCCTCAAGGATCGCGATTGGCAGAGCCTCTGCGCCCTGATGGACGTGCCCGCACTGGCGCACGAGGAGCGCTTCGCCACGCCGGCGGCGCGTCTCGCCAACGAAGCGGCGCTCTATGCGATCGTGCGACCGATGATCGAGGCGAAGTCTTCGGCGCATTGGAGCGAGAAGCTCACCGAGGCCAAGCTGATGCACGAGCGGCTGAACTCCTACGCCGACTTCCTCGAACAGCCGCATGTGAAGGAAACCGGCCTGATCCACTGGCTCGAACAGGCCGGCATGCCGCAGAAGGTGCCGGTGCCTGCTTTGCCCGGCATGCTGCCGCCGACGCCGGGTACGTCACGCGCCGAAGCGCCGGCGCCCGGCCAGCACAGCCGCGCGATCCTCGAGGAGCACGGCTATGCGGCGACCGATATCGACGCGCTGATCGCCAGCGGCACCGTCGCGACGACGAGGTAGAGACATGCAGAAGAAAGCCGTCGTTGTCGGCGCGCTGGGCGTCATCGGTCGCTACATCGTCGAGCGGCTGGTGGCCGAAGGCGACTGGCAGGTCGTCGGCCTGTCACGCCGGCCGGAGAAGGATGGGCCGCGCTACCGGCACGTCTCGGTCGACCTGCTCGACCTCGACGACGTGGCCGCCAAACTGAAGCATCTGCGCGACGTCACGCACGTCTTCTACGCCGCCTTCCAGCCTGGTAGCGGCAACGCGGCGGGCTACGCCTCTGTGATCGCGCCCAATCGCGACATGCTGGTGAACTCGGTCAGCGCCATCGCCCGGGCGTCGCGCAAACTGCAGCGCGTCGTGCTGGTCACCGGCACCAAGTACTACGGCACGCATCTCGGCCCGCTGAAGACGCCGATGCGCGAGACCGATCCCCGTCACATGCCGCCCGACTTCTACTTCGACCAGATCGACTGGCTGACCGGCTTCCAGCGCGGCAAGCGGTGGAGCTGGACGGAGCTACGGCCCCAGACGCTCTGCGGCTTCGCGCCCGGCACGGCGATGAGCATCCTGCCCGCCATCGCCGTCTATGCCGCGATCTCGAAGGAACTCGGCCTGCCACTGCGCTTTCCCGGCAAGCCGGGCGCTTACGGCACGATCTATCAGGTGACGGAATCCTCGCACTTCGCCAGTGCGGCGCTGTGGGCCGCCACCGAGAAGCGCGCCGCCAACCAAGCCTACAACATCACCAACGGCGACTATTTCCGCTGGCGCAACGTCTGGCCGCGCATCGCCCGGGTCTTCGACATGCAGGTGGGCGAGCTGCAGACCATCAGCCTGACCCAGCACATGGCCGACAAGGCCGATCTGTGGGCGGAGATGACGAAGAAATACCGGTTGAAGACGTTCGACTTCGGTCAGCTCGTGGCCTGGCCGTTCGCCGATTACGTGTTCGGCTCGGACTGGGACGTGATGTCCGACGTCACCAAGAGCCGGCAGCACGGCTTTCACGAGGTGATCGACAGCGAGGCCATGTTCGAGCGCCTGCTGACGCGCTTCCGTAAGGAGAGGATCGTGCCCTAGCGGGCGGCGGGGCGACAGATTACAAGGAAGCACGACCCGGACATTGCCGGGTCATGATGGTTGCGGGGGCGCCGTCGATCGGGGGAGAAAATGCGTAGATGAGTGAGTCGTCGAGCCTCCTGCCACCCGAGCCGTGGCCGCAGCGTATTTCGCGTATCCTCGCCTGGGTGGGCGGTGCCATCATCCTCGTCGGCTGCAGCGGCCTCATCACCATCGACGTCATCACCCGCTTCCTGTTCAAGCGCGGCATGGTCGAGAGCTTCGAAGTGTCGGGCTATGCCCTCGCAGCCTGCATCGGCCTCGGGCTCGGGTTCGCCACCACCTCCAAGACGCACATCCGAGTCGACATCCTGCTCGATGCCTTTCCGAGACCCGTCCGCGTGGCCTTCGACCTCCTCGCGTCCCTGTCGCTGGCGTTGCTGGCCGTCGCGCTCGCCTGGTTCTGCTGGGGCACGCTCGCCCAGTCGATGGCAATGAACGCCAAGTCGGTTTCGGCCCTCCAGACGCCGATGGCGCTACCGCAATCGATCTGGTGGGTCGGCATCTTCTGGTTCGCCTGCGTGGCCGTCATGCTGCCGATCCAGGCCGTGCTGCGCCTGCTGGCGGGCGACGGCCCGGGTTTCGACGCCCTGATCGGCAGCCTGCGCGTCACCGAGGAAATCAGCCAGGCCGGCGTCGAACAGGTGCCGCCCGCGAACGGGGCGCCGCGATGATCGGTACAGCCTTCACACTGCTCGTCGTCCTGGTGGGAATCAGCCTGCCGGTCGCCGTCGCGCTCGGCCTGATGGCCTATGTCTTGTCGGAGCGTTACGCCTTCTTTCCGATGACCGGGGCGATCGGCGAACTCGCCTGGAACTCGTCGAACGACTTCATCCTGATCGCCGCGCCCATGTTCATCATGATGGGCGAGCTGATGCACCGGTCGGGCATGAGCGAGCGCCTGTTCACGGCGCTGACCCCGTGGTTCGCGCGCATTCCCGGCCGCCTGATCCACACCAACATCGCCGCGAGCGCGGTCTTCGCGGCCACCTCGGGCTCCTCGGTGGCCACAGCCGCCACCATCGGCACGGTCGCCATCCCCAACATGGACAAGGGCGGCTATAACCGGCCGCTCTTCCTCGGATCGATCGCGGCCGGCGGGACGCTTGGCATCCTGATCCCGCCCTCGATCAACATGATCATCTATGCCGTGTTGACGGACACGTCGGTGGCCGATCTGTACGCCGCGGGATTCATCCCCGGCCTCATGCTGGCGGGACTGTTTTCGGCGATGGTGCTGGCGCTCTGCCTGTTCCGCCCGCAATGGGCCGGCCCCAGGCGGGAGACGGCGAACCTCTGGCAGGAACGCGTGGCCGGCCTGAAGAACCTGCTGCCGCCGCTCGGCCTCTTCCTCGTCGTCGTGGGGTCGATCTATGCCGGCATCGCCACGCCGACCGAAGCCGCGGCGCTCGGCCTGATGGCCACGCTCGGCCTGGTCGCGGCCAACGGACAGCTCACCGTCCCTGTCCTGCTGCGAGCCTTCGAGGGCACGGTGCGGACGACCTGCATGGTCATGCTGATCGTGATCGCGGCCTTCTTCCTCAACTTCGTCATGGTGTCGATCGGACTGGTCAAGGCCATCACCGACTCGGTGCTGGCGCTCGGCCTCTCTCCGCTCGGCATGGTGATCGCCATCGTCGCGTTCTACCTGATCCTGGGCTGTTTCATGGAGACGCTGTCCATGATGATCGCCACGACGCCGGTGGTGGTGCCGGTGATCGTCGCGCTGGGCTACAGCCCGGTCTGGTGGGGTATCGTCTTCGTCATCCTGATGGAAGCTGCCCTGATCACCCCACCGGTCGGCCTCAACCTCTATGTCGTGCAGGCGGTGCGGCGCAATGGCGCCTTCTTCGACCTCTGCATCGGTGCGCTGCCGTTCGTGACGATGATGCTCGTCATGATCGGCATCCTGATTGCGTTTCCCCAACTGGCCCTGTGGCTGCCGGCCCTTCTCAAGGGCTGACCTTTCAAAGGAGGATTTCATGTTCCTGAAGCATCTCGTCGCGGCGGCTGCCGTTGCCGGCTCGTTCGTCTTCGGCAGCGCCATGGCGCAAACGCCGCCGGCCCTGCCCTCGACCTCGTTCAATGTCGTGGGCAGCATCGGCGGCCTGTCGATGTACACGAGCCGCGAAGTGCCCTTCTGGACGGTGACCGTGCCGAAGGAATCGGGCGGTGCGATCAAGGTGCAGGTCAAGCCCTTCACCGAGCTCGGCTTCAAGGGTGCGGAGATCTTCCGCCTCGTCTCGAGCGGCACGCTGCAGTTCGCCACCACGGTGCTCAACTACAATTCCGGCGAAGTGCCGATGAACGAAGCCGCCGACCTGGTGGGTCTCGTCGGCTCCGTCGAGGAGCTCGAGAAGGTCATCGACGCGATCCGGCCGGCCTATGCCAAGTTCCTCGAGGAGAAGCACGGCATCAAGCTGCTGGGCTTCGGCTCGTACCAGGCGCAGGTCCTGTACTGCCGCGACGCTTTCGTCACGATCGCCGACCTGAAGGGCCGCAAGATCCGCGCGTCGGGCGCCTCGCAGCAGGCCTTCGTCACCCATATCGGCGCCTCGCCGCTCAACATCGCCTTCGCCGAAGTCCAGCCGGCGCTCGCCAGCGGCGTCGTCGACTGCGCCATCACCGGCGCGCTGTCGGGCTACAAGTCGAAGTGGCACGAGGCGGCAAAGTTCATTTCGCCCATGCCGGTCAATTTCGGCGTTGCCGCCCAGCTCGCGAACCTGAAGTGGTGGAACTCGCTCGATCCGAAGGTCCAGGCCTTCCTGCAGACCGAGCTGAACAAGCTCGAGAAGTCGATCTTCGAGCAGGCCCGGACCGAGACGCAGACCGGCATCAACTGCAACACCGGCACCGGCCCGTGCAGCGAAGGCGCCCCCGCCAACATGAAGCTGGTGCCCGTCACCCCGGCCGACGAGGCCCTGCGCAAGGACGCGCTCACCAAGGCGATCCTGCCGTCCTTTGCCAAGCGCTGCGGCCCGGACTGCGTCAAGACCTGGAACGACACGGTCGGCAAGACGGTGAACATCACGCTCGCACCGTAACGGGCGGATCGTGATCACACTGCTGACCCCCGCGGACTATCTCCGCACACCGTGGAAGAACGGCGGCGGCACGACCGTGGACATCGCCTTTTCGGGCGATGTCTGGCGGTTCGGGCGTACGCCGATCGTGCAGCCCGGACCCTTTTCCGACTATGCGGGCTTCGATCGCGTGCAGGTCCTCGTCTCGGGCAGCGGGCTGGTGTTGGAAACGCCAAAGGGCGAGATCGACGTGCGCCAGCCCTTCCGGCCGGTGCACTTCACGGGCGAGACTCCGATCGTGAGCCGGCTGGAGGCAGGACCAGTCGAGGTGGTCAACCTGATCGGCGCCCGGGCCCAGGTGAAGATCGACATCGCTATCCTCGATGAGGGCCGCACGCTCCACCTGCAGCCCGGCACACACATTGCCTACAGTCCTCACGGCGATGCGACTGCGGCAGTGCAGGGCGACGAGCGGAGTCTGGCATCGGACCAGGCGTTGCGGCTGGACATCACGGGGCCGACGCGGCTGAGCGGGATTGTCGGCTGCCTGCTGGTCGGCAGCATCACCGCGGCATAGGAGACGAGTTCGATGAAAATCGCGGTTGTAGGCGCCGGCGGCGTCGGAGGAGGGTATGGCGCAGCGCTCGCGCATGCCGGCGCCGACGTCACCTTCGTCGCGCGCGGGGCCCACCTCGCGGCCATGAAGGCGGATGGGCTGCGGATCGAGAGCCCGCGCGGCGACACCCACCTGAAGCCGACGCAGGCCACCGAACATCCGGCCGAGGTCGGTCCGGTCGACTATGTGCTGTTCTGCGTGAAGCTGTGGGACGTCGAGAGCGCCGGCGCCGCGATCAAGCCGATGATCGGGCCCAACACCGCCGTCATCACCCTCCAGAACGGCGTCGATGCGCACGAACGGCTGATCCCGATCCTGGGTGCCCGCGCCGTGATGCCGGGCGTCGCCAACATCAGTGCGACGATCGCCGAGCCCGGCCTGATCCGCCAGACCGGCACGGTCATGCGCATGGTGTTCGGCGAGCCCGACGGCAGCCGCAGCCCGCGCGCCGTCGCCTTCGCCGAAATGTGCAAGAAGGCCGGCATCGAGGGCGTGCTGAGCGAAGCCATCCTGACCGACCTTTGGATCAAGTTCGTGCTGCTGGCCTCCAATGCCGGCGTCATGGCGCTGACGCGCCTGCCGGTCGGCAAGCTGCGCGACGATGCGGACGTGAATGCGATGTTCGGCGCGGCCTACGAGGAGGTGGCCGCTGTCGGGCGCGCCCACGGCATCGCCTTGCCCGCCGACATCGTCGAGCGGACTTTCAACTTCAATCGCAATGCACCGCCGCACCTTATGGCATCCATGGCGGTCGACCTGCTGCGCGGCAACCGCATCGAGCTGCCCTGGCTGTCGGGCAAGGTCGTGGAGCTGGGCAAGAAACACAATGTCCCGACACCGACGCACGCGCTGATGTATGCTGCGCTGAAGCCCTACATCATGGGCATGCCAGCCTGAGGAAATCATGCGCGTCCTGCTCGTCCTTCTGTTCGCCCTTGCTGCCGGCGGCGCCTCGGCTGCCGATCTCAAGCTTCTGACCGCTGGCGCCTACAAGTCGGCCGCAGTCGAAATCGTCGCCGACTTCGAGAAGAAGACCGGCCACAAGGTGACGATCGACACCGGCACGGCCGGCGCGCTGCAGAAGCGAGTTGCCGGCGGCGAGTATTTCGACGTGCTCGTGATCCCGCCAATCGCCATGGCGCCGCTTCTGCTCACCCGCGTCGACGAAAGCAGCGCCAAGGAACTGGCCCGCGCCGGCGTCGGCATGGCCATCAAGCAGGGCGCGCCCGTGCCCGACATTTCCGAGCCCGACGGCTTCAAGAAGGCGCTGCTGGCGGCGCGCGCCGTCGCCTACGTCGATCCCGCCTCGGGCGGGTCGAGCGGCATCTACATCGCCCAGCTTTTCCAGCAGATGGGGATTGCCGACCAGCTCAAGCCCAGGAGCGTGCTGGTCCAGGGCGGCCTGGTTGCCGACCGCATCGTCGACGGCAAGGCCGATATCGCGCTCCAGCAGAGCAGCGAGCTGATGGGCGTGCCCGGCGTACAGTTCGTCGGGCCGATCCCGCTGATGCTGCAGAACTACACGATCTATTCCGGGGGCGTTGCCTTGGGCTCCCGCAACCGCGCCGCCGCCGACTCGCTGCTGCTGGCGCTGGCCAATCCCGAGAACGGCAAGCTCCTGAAGTCGAAGGGCCTCGACAGCCCGTAGGGCGGGACGAGGCGAAACGCACGGCCCCCACTTCAAGCGAAGTGAGGGACCTTTGAATCAGCAGATCACTTGATTTCGACGAGCGCCTCTTCCCAGGCGCGGATCGTGTGGTCGATGTCGGCCTGGGTGTGCGCGACGCTGACATAGTACTTGCTGTCGCCCTTCATGATGCCGCGGGCGCGCAGGGCCTGGTTGAAACGCTTCAGGATCGCGGTGTCGGCCTTCAGCGTGTCGCGATAATCCTTGACCGGCTGGTCGGTGAAGATGATGTCGAACAGCGGCGGCTCGCCGATCACCTGCGCCTTGAAGCCGTGCTTCTTCAGGAGCTCCGAAAGCGTGTCCATCAGCTTGCGGCCGTTGGCGAAGACGCCCTCGTAGGTGCCGGGGCGCTTCAGCACCTCGAGCGTGGCGAGGCCCGCGACGGCCGCCACCGGGTTGCCCGAGAGCGTGCCCACCTGGAAGATGAAGTCCTCGTCGGTCATCGCGAGACGGTCGAAGTGCTTCATGATGTCGGCGCGGCCGGCGATGGCCGCGAGCGCGAAGCCGCCGCCCACGATCTTGCCCAGGGTGCAGAGGTCGGGCGTGACGCCGTAATATTCCTGCGCGCCACCATAGGCGAAGCGGAAGCCGGTCACGACCTCGTCGAAGATCAGCGGAATGCCATGCTCGGCGGTCACCTCACGCAGCGCCTGCAGGAAGCCGGGCTTGGGGGGGATCAGGCGCTGGAACGGCTCGACGATGACACCGGCCAGCTCGTCCTTCTGCTCCTCGATCAGGCTCCTGACCATGTCGATGTCGTTGAACGCCGCGACCACCATCTCGTCGGCCACCGACTTCGGAATGCCCGCGGAATCGATGGACCCGCGCGGGAAATTGCCGGGGCTCTTGGGCGCCAGCGACACCAGCGCATAGTCGCTCATGCCGTGATAGCCGCCCTCGAACTTCAGGATCTTGTCGCGCTTGCGGAAGGCGCGCGCGGCCCGCATCGCATAGAGGTCGGCCTCGGTGCCGGAGCAGACGAAGCGCACCTGGTCGGCGCAGGGAACGGCATCACAGATCGCTTCGGCCAGCGCGATGCCGTGGCGATTGTTGCCGAAGAAGGTCGTGCCCAGCGGCACCTGCGCCTGCACCGCCGCCGTGACCTCGGGATGGGCATGGCCGATGAACATCGGGCCGGAGCCCAGCAGGAAGTCGACATATTCCTTGCCGGCCTCGTCGTAGATGTGGCCGCCCCGCCCCTCCTTGAGGATCACCTCGGCCGGCATGTTGCCGAAGCTGCCGCCCGGCAGCACGCGACGCGCCTGCTCGACGAGGTCGTTGGTGGGATCGACTGGGGTCTGGATGTTCATGGGATACCCTTACGCTATTCGATGGGAACGAAGATCGAGTGCCGAAGCTGGCCGTTGATCGCCTTCGAGAAGTGGCCCTTGCCGTGCGTGTCCTCGACCAATATCACCTCGCCCGCGCCGATGATGCGCGTCTCGCCGTCGCTGGCCTGGATGGAGACGCCGGCGTCGAGGTTGATGATGTACTGCCGGCGCGGTGCGGGATGCCATTCATAATCGTAGGTACCGGGAGTCTCGCGGAAGATGATGCCGGTCGCCGGCAGCGTCGCCGAGGTCTTGCCGCCGCGGCTCTCGTTCTTCCACTCGATCTCGATGTCGCGGAAATGGGTCTCGCCATCGGCGTCGACATACAGATTATGGATACGCATGAATTTTTCTCTCCCTTGTCCTCTCGGCAGCACAGCTTAGAACGAAAGCATGCTGAAGAAACCCGTTGAAGCCGTTCTTTTCGACATGGACGGTCTGCTGATCGACACCGAGGCCGTCTACATCGATGCGCTGCAGGATGCCGCCCGTGACTTCGAGATCGAGATGACCTTGGAATTCTGTCACTCGATGATCGGCGTCTCGGGTCGCGAATGCGACGTCATGATCCAGAATTTCTATGGGGCCGACTTCCGCATCGACCACTTCCGCGAGCGCTTCTCCGGTCATGCCAAGCGGCGCCTGGAGAGCCATCTGCCGGTCAAGTCCGGCGTCGTCGAGATGCTCGACTTCCTGGCGGGCCGCGGCCTGCGCCTCGCCGTCGCCACCGGCTCCGGCCGGATCACCGCGGAGCGTCACCTCGGGCGCGCCGGCCTCGTCGACCGGTTCGCCGCCGTGGCGACGCGCGACGACGTCGAAAATGCGAAGCCCGCGCCCGACGTCTATCTTGAGGCCGCCCGCCGTCTCGGCGTGGCGCCGGAACGCTGCATCGCCTTCGAGGACTCGAACGTCGGCCTCACCGCCGCCCATGCCGCCGGCACCATGGCGTTCATGGTGCCGGACATCCTGCCGCCGCTGCCCGAGGTCCGCGCCAAGTGCCTGCGCGTGTTCGACGACCTGCATCAAGCGCGCCTGATGCTCGAAAAGGCGCTTTAATTCACAGCGACTGATCCGCCGGTCCGCCGGACGCGTAGAGGAGCGTCAACAGTGGAGTAGCCCGTGCGCTTTCTACGTCTCCTCGCCTCCTGCCTCGCAGTCGTCACGGTGCAAGCTGGAACGGCTTATGCCCAGCCCACCAGTATCGGCAGCGAGCCCGCCGGGCCGCCGCCGAAGGACTGGACGTTCGACATCGGACCGGGCGTGGTGCTGGCGCCGTGGTTCGAGGGCAGCGCGAACTATCGCGTGCTGCCGATCCCGAACCTCGACTTGCGCTACCAGCGCGACAAGGTCTTCATCTCGGCGCGCGACGGCATCGGGGCCACCCTCTTGGACGTCTCCGGCTTCAAGGCCGGTCCCATCTTCCGCTACCGTTTTCCGCGCAATCAGGGCGATGGCGGCTATCTCTACGGCACGGGCAACGTGCCCTTCACGATCGAAGGCGGCGCTTTCCTGCGGTACGAACAGCCCTTCTTCGCGGCCAAGGTCGAATTGCGGCGCGGCATCGGCGGCAGCAACGGCCTGATCTTCGACGCGCTGCTCGACGGCAAGCTACGCCTCAGCGACAGCGTATTCCTGTCCGGCGGTCCGCGGCTGTCGGTGACCGACGGCACCTTCAACCAGGCCTACTTCGGCATCACCGCCTTGCAGTCGATCAATTCCGGCTATGCGCAATACTATCCCGGTGCCGGCCTTCGCAGCGTCGGCGCCGGCGCGAGCGCCCTGTGGCGCATTCATGACCAGCTGAGCTTCGTCGCCTTCGGCAGCTACAACTACCTGGCCGACACGGTCGCCAATTCCCCGATCGTCACGGGACCCGGCGGATCGCGGAACCAGTTCGTGACGGGTGCCGCGCTCACCTGGCGCTTCTCCTGGTAGCAAGCCGCTCCCGCTAGAAAGTCTCGACCCAGGGCCGCACCTCGACCTCCCAGCTCCAGGCGCTGCGGTGCTGGTTCAGCACATGCCAGTAGGTCTCGGCGATGGCGTCGGGATCGAGCAGGCTGTCGGGCCTGTCGTCGGGTACCGGCCGCGCGGCGCTGCGGATGCCGCCGTCGATCACGAAATGCGCGACATGGATGCCCTTGGGCGACAGTTCGCGCGCCATGGATTGCGCGAGGCCGCGCAGCGCGAACTTGCCCATGGCGAAAGTCGCCGAGAGGGCGAAGCCTTTCACACCCGCCGTCGCCCCTGACAGGAGAACCGCTCCTTCTCCCTTCGGCAGCATGCGCTTCACCGCCTGCTGGGACACCAGGAAGGCGCCGAAGGCACTGATGTCGATGGCCCGTTTCACGTCGTCCGGCGCCAGGTCGACCAGCGCGCCGCGCACCCGGTTGCTGGCGTTGTAGACGACGACATCGGGCGTGCGATCGGCCGCATCCAGCGCCTCGAACAGCGTCGCGACATCCTGCGGATCCGCGGCGTTGCAGGCGTGAACCGATGCCCCGGTCTCTTTCGCAAGCGCCGCGAGCTTGTCGGTGTGCCGGGCCGCCAGGGCCACCGACAGGCCGTTCCTCGCGAACAGGCGGGCCAGCGAGGCGCTGAGGCCGGGGCCTGTCCCGACGATCAGGGCGGAGCGGTATTTCGGCATGGGCGGGGTCCTCTCGTTGCCGGAGATTTCCGGCAGGTATAGGCTTTCGCACAATAGGGAAGGAAACAAGCCATGGACCAGGTCCAACCGACCGGCCGCATCGACGTCATCTCCGACGTGATCTGCCCCTGGTGCTACATCGGCAAGCGCCAGCTCGAACGCGCCCTCGATCTTCTCGCCACCCAGCATTGCCGGGTCGCCGTCGCCTGGCACCCGTTCCAGCTCAATCCCGAGATGCCCGCCGACGGCGTCGAGCGCACCAGTTATCGCATCGCCAAGTTCGGCAGCCTGGAACGATCCAGGCAAATGGACCAGCGCATCACCGAAACGGCCGCGACCGTCGGGCTCGAGTTCCATCTCGACCGCATCGTGCGCACGCCCAACACGGTGAATGCCCATCGCCTGATTCGGTTCGCGGGCCAGCGCGGCGTGCAGGATGCGGTCGTCGAGGAATTGTTCGACAGCTATTTCTGCAAGGGGGCCGATATCGGCGACTCGAAAATCCTCGCCGACGTGGCAGCCGAAGCCGGGCTCGACCGGGCCGAAGTGCTCGCGATGCTGGCCGGCGACGAGGGCCGGCGCGAAGTACTGGCCGGCGACCAGATGGCGCGCAATGCCGGCATCCAGGGCGTGCCGAGCTTCGCGCTGCAGGGCCATGTGCTCTTTTCCGGCGCCGTGCCGGCCGAGGAGATGGCGCAGACTTTCCGCCGCGCCTGGGAAATCCTGAAGGAGCGCGCGGCGTAGGACGTACTCCGCCCGACCTCGTCAGTTTCCGCGAACGCTCATCGTCGGCGAGGAAACCGGCCCGGTCACCGTCATGACATAGTCCGCCGAGCCATCCGCGCCCGAGCCGACCGCGATCGTCGTCTCGGTGGTCGCCGCGGTCAGGTTCGTGCGGCTGTTGATGCGCGCCGTCGCATTCGGGCCCTTGATCGCGTGGTTCTGCAGGTTGATCTCGCCATTGGACAGGGTGATGTCACCCTCGATCGTGCTCTGCGCGTTGATGAAGCCAGAAATCACCGTCGAATTGAATCCCATCTCGGTGCTGAAGAGGCTGCCGATACCGGTCGCAAAGGACGCGAAGCCGAGCGAACCTCCGGCAACCGAGGGATAGATGACGCCGGTTAGATGACCCTGACCGGTCAGCGAATCACGAATTTGTTCCGGCGAGTTCCCCTGCCCCTGCAGCGCGATCTGCATGACGTTGATCTTGCCGTCGACTGCCACCTTCAGGTGCTCGTTGCCGAAGACGTTCTGCCCGGCCGCGCCGCGCAGCATCTCGCCGACATAGATTCCCTGCAGCGTGCCGGCGACGTCGACCGTCATCGTGTCCTTCGAGGCATCGACCGTGCCCGCGAAGTCGACGGCCCCGCTGTAGAACTGGCCGGTGAGCTTGGAGACCTTGAACACACCGTTGCGCAGGGTTGCATCCATGTCGGCATAGGTGACCCTGAGGGCTCCGACCTCGATGGCGCTGGTCTCGAGCTTCAACGTGGCGTCGAAAGCACGCAGGCCGGAAAGGTCGATCTGCTTGCCCGTCGCGACGCGCTGCCCTCTCGACGGCAGCGGCACCGCGCCGGCATTGGCGCCGCCCGGCGCGGCCGGCAACGCGGGCGTGGGCACGGAGGGGGCAGGCCCATCGGTGACGCCCAGCCAGTCGTCGAGGTCGAGCGTGCCGGGGATGCGCAGGTTGGCTGCTAAATTGGGCCTCGCGCCCAGGGTAGCGTCGATGCGCCCTGACATCTGCGTGCCGATCGCCGTCAGGCTGCCCTCGAACGACGCCCGCTGGTCGTTGCCCTTGAAGGCGCCCTCGGCCGCCAGCCCGCCCAGCCCCGTCTGCGGCTTGCCCGTCGCCACAGATACCAGCCCGCTCGCATCCTGCGCCTGCAGGGCGAAGCTCGAGAGGTCGAAGGCAAATTTGTCGCCCAGCACCAGCGAACCGGTAGCGCGGGCGCTCGCACCGGCGGCGGTGACCGATGCATTGCGCAGGGTCAGCGCCTCCATCGTACCGGTGACGCTGCCGCCTGCCGTCGAGGCGCCGAGCTTGCCATTCAGGAATTTCGGCAGGCCGGCATAGACCAACAGTTTGTCGGTGTCCGGCATCGTGGCGTTGAAGGTGAGGTCGAAGCGCGGTGCGGTGCCGAAGTCGGCAACCTGGCCCTTGAAATCGAACTTGGCACCCAGAAGGTCCCCGACCTTCAGCCCGTTCACCTTCAGGAGATTGCCCTGGACGGCAAGATCCGCGTCGATGCCGTTCACGGTTCCGCCGCGGAAGATGAGCCTGGCGACCTTGGCCTTCAGTCCCAGCACCGGAAGGGTCTTGTCGGGTGCGGCAGGAGCGAGGGCTGAGGAAGATGGTGTCACCGTCGAGCCGGACGGGTCCGCGACGGCCGACGGCTCGCGGGGCTGCGGCAGGTAGGCGTCGAGGTCGAACCTGTCGAGTTGCACCGAGGTCGCCACCGTGAGCGGTACGCCGAAGGTGATGCTGCCGCTGCCGGTGGCGCGCTGGCCGTCCAGTTCCATCGCGAGATCGGAAATCTGCAGGCTGTTGGCCGTCGACGCGACTTTGCCGTCGATCGCCAGTGTCTGGAGCTTGCCGGCCGGCACGCCCGACGTGTCGATCGCCAGCCATGCCAGCGTCTCGCGCAGCCGTGGCCCGGTCAGACTGAATTGCCCGGCGGATTGCACGGGAGGAGCCGCCCCCGGCTTGGACGCCGGTACCGCGGGAGCCGGCGGCGCCGCAGCTTCGGCGTTCGCCTTCAGCACCATGTCGCCCGGCAAGGTCGCGCTGAGACGCGGCACGGCAATGACGCCGTTGCGGATTTCGACAGCAAGCCCGACGTCTCGCGCCGAGCCGTTGCGATAGCTCACTTCCTTCGCGTCGATCGAGATCAGGACGGTGAACTCAGGTGGGAACGGCGACAAGGAGGCGCGAGCAGGCGCGGCGGCTGCCTTGGCCGGGGCGGCCGCGGAGGCCGGTGGGGCTGCGGGCGCCGCGACAGGCTTCGGCCGAAGCGCGTCCGGGTCGGACAGCAGCGCGACCCATTTCTCGGCATCGACCTTCTGGAGCGACAGGCGGCTCTCCAGCGACGGTTTGGCGCCCGTCAACAAGGTGACGCTGCCCGACACGCTCTCGGTGCCGATCGACATCCTGAAATCGGTCAGCGCCAGTTTCTCGGCCGAGAGGTCGATGTCGCCGTTGAAGGCAAATGCGCCGATCGCTGCGGCGTCGAAGGCGGGCGCTTCCTGCCCGCCCGCCCGCATCAGGCTGGCGATGAAATCGGTCAGGCCGCCGGTGGCGAGAGAGACCTTGCCCTTGACGTCGGCATCGGGAGCGATGCGGCTGACATGCCCGTCGAAGTTCAGCGAGCCGCTCTGGACCTTGAGCTTGAAGGACATGTCGCTGCCTCTGTCGGTCGGCGCGCCGACCTTCGCCATCAGCGACAGCGGAACACCGTTGACCGTCGCGGTGGCGTCGAAGTCGAATGGGCCCTGCAGCGATCCGACCGATGCCAGCGCCTCCAGATTTTCCGCCTTGAGGGTCTGACCGGTCGCCGGATTGTTGTAGCTGAGCGTCCCCTCCCTGATCTTGAGGGTACCGATCGTCAGGTGCAGCCCGCTGCTCGGCGCGCCGGCCGGCTGGGCGGCGCCGGCGCCGGGATGAAATTCCCAGTTGGGCCGGCCCTCGGCGTCGGTCTCGAGGACGAGGGTCGGCCTGAACAGCGTGAGCCGCCCGACCTCGATGCGCCCCTGCAGCAGCGCCCAGAAGGACGGGGTGATGCCGACCCAGCGCACATCCACCATCTGGGCACCCTTGGCGCCCACCGCATTGGCGAAATGGACCTGCCGGGCGCTGATGCGCAAGGTCGGGAAGACCGTGAGCTTGAGCGGCCCCTCGATCACGAGCTCGCGGCCGGTCGCCTCCTTCACTGCCGCGATCATCGCGGGCTTGTACTGATCGATGTTCAACAGAGTCGGCGCCGCCAGTCCCGCGAGCGCCAGAAACGCCGAGAAAGCCACGACGACCACGCCGGTCCGAATCCAGGTTCGCTTCTGCATCGCCATCTGCTCGTGAACGCCTCGTGCCCGTGAACGCCGCAAGGCGTTGCAGGATGCCGTGACAGTCTATTTGAGGTCCGCCTTTGGGGCCATTCCAAGGTGGCTCGCGGGCAATTGTATCCGTTGTATCATTGCCGCGCCGCTACCTTTCCGCGAGGCGCGCCGCGCGCCTAGTTTACTCAATTGATATTCTGCCGGCCCGCGAACCTGTCAGGGTTGAGACAAGCCTGTGACCGTCGGCCCGGGCATGCGTAAGGGTTTGGCGATGCGTACGAGACTGCTAATCGGCTCCCTGGCGCTGTTGCTGTGCTGGTGCGAGGCTGCGCTCGCCCAGCGCAGCGGCGACATTCTTCGCCTCTTCCACCGCGAGAATCCGACGACGGCCTCGATCCTGGAGGAGGCCAATGCCGCGACCGTCGTGGCCTTCATGCCGATCTTCAACAATCTCGTGATGTTCGATCCGGCGATGGCGCGGAACTCCGACGAGTCGATCGTTCCCGATCTTGCCGAGTCCTGGTCCTGGAACGACGACAGGACCGAGTTGTCCTTCGCCTTGCGCCACGGTGTGAAATGGCACGACGGCATGGTCTTCACGTCGAGCGATGTCGAATGCACATTCGATCTGCTGACGAACCGCTCCCGTGACAGACTGCGCACCAACCCGCGCGGGGCCTGGTTCGCCAACATCAAGTCCGTCCGGGCTCGCACCGATCATGACGTGACGATCCAGCTCCACCGGCCGCAGCCGTCGCTGCTGCCCATGCTGGCGTCAGGATTCACGCCGATCTATCCTTGTCACGTGCCGCTGGCACAGATGCGCGCGAAGCCTGTCGGCACGGGCCCCTTCGTGCTCGAGGCATTCGACAAGTTCGAACGCATCCGCTTGAAGCGCAACCCCAACTACTGGAAACCAGGCCGGCCGTATCTCGACGGCATCGAATTCACGGTGGTGGCGAGCCGGTCCGATGCGTTGCTGAGCTTCGTTGCCGGCCGTTTCGACATGACCTTTCCGGGCGACGTCTCGATGACGCAGCTACGCGACGTCAAGCGTCGGTCCGCGCGCGCGGTGTGCGAGACGACGGCGGCAAACAACTATACCAACCTGATGCTGAATCGCGACGCCGCACCCTTCGACAATCCCGACATCCGCCACGCCCTCCTGTTTGCGATCGACCGCCAGGCGTTCGTTGAGTCTCTTGAAGGTGGCAGTGGCGGCATCGGTGGCCATCTGCAACCCCCTCCGGCGGGACGCTGGGGTATGCCGCCCCTGGCGCTGGCCGAGATCCCCGGCTACGGACCCGATCTGCAGCGGAACCGCGAACAGGCGCGCGCGCTGATGCAGGCGGCAGGTTATGGGCCCGACAAGCGGCTGCAGCTCCGGATCGCCACTCGCTCCGTCTCACCCTTTCGCAGTCCCGCAGCGGTGCTGGCCGGCCAGCTTCGGGGAATCTTCATCGATGCGACGCTCGACGTCGTCGAGACCGCGCACTGGCGCACCCGCCTGGAGCGCCGCGACTATACGATCGCAATCGAGACGACCGGCAATGCGATCGACGATCCTGACCAGGTCTTCTTCGAAACCTTCTCCTGCCGATCCGAGCGCAACTACAATCACTACTGCAATCCCGAAATCGAGCGCCTGTTCGAGGTGCAGTCCGCGGAACTCGATGTCGCAAAGCGGCGCCAGCTCGCCTGGGAAATCGACACAAGGCTGCTTCTCGATGTCGCCCGTCTGCCCCTGACATGGAAGCGCGCGGCAACCTGCTGGCTGCCTCATGTCCACGGGTTCGTGGCCCAGACCAACTCCTCCTACAACGGATTTCGCTTCGAAGACGTCTGGATGGAACGACGCTGACGGTCCCGCCGCCTAGGACTGGCGTCGCCGGATCTTCTGGACCGCTTCGTCGAGCGCCGACAGGAAGCGTGACCGGTCGCGTGGCGCCATCGGCTTCGGCCCGCCCGTGATCTCGCCCATCGCCCGCAGATTGGACATCAGCTCGCGGCTCGCCATCGCCATGCCGATCGATGAAGCGGTGAACGGTACGCCGTTGGAGCCGATGACCGACGCCCCATTCTTCAGGCTGCGGTCGGCGAGCGGGATGTCTGAGGTGATGACGATGTCGTCGGGCCCGGCCCGCTCGGCGATCCAGTCGTCGGCCGCATCGAAGCCATCGCTCACGACGACGCGTTCGATACGCGGATCACGCGGCACGTTGATGTAGGCATTGGCCACGACGAAGACCCTGAGCCCGTATCGCTCCGCCACGCGATAGACCTCGGCCTTCACCGGACAGGCGTCCGCATCAATGTAGATGTCGATGGTTCGCTCCCTGAAACCACGGCTTCTTCCCTGCTTGTGAGCCGTCGCCTCTCCTCCCATCTTGCGGCAGTGGGAGGAACAGGAAAATGCGAAACATGGCGAGACTGGCCCTTGCGGCCGCTCTGGCGCTGACGCTCTTCGCCCCGGCCACCTGGGCGCAGACATGGCCCAGCAAGCCCATCAAACTGATCAACGGATTTCCTCCCGGCGGCGGCGCCGACATCCTGGCTCGCCTCGTGGCGGAACGGCTGAGCGCGGCCCTCGGCCAGCAGGTGATCGTCGAGAACCGCACCGGCGCCACCGGCATGATCGCGGCGCAATCCGTCGCCGCATCCGCGCCCGACGGCTACACGATCCTGTTCTACACGATGAACATGGCTTGTACGTCGCCGATCATGCCGGGCAACAAGATCAACATCGATCCCGACAAGGACCTGATGCCGATCGTCATCATCGCCGGGCT
The DNA here is from genome assembly GCF_052439685.1 of Reyranella sp. GTDB lineage: Bacteria > Pseudomonadota > Alphaproteobacteria > Reyranellales > Reyranellaceae > Reyranella. The sequence continues at coordinate 5,736 of NZ_JBQVQG010000027.1, read as the reverse complement.
CGACAACCTGCTCTATGTATCGCCGAAGACGGACTTCAAGACGGTCGAGGACGTGATCAAGGCCGCGAAGGCCAATCCCGGCAAGCTCACCTATGGCTCGTCGGGCGTCGGCGGCTCGTACCATCTGTGGGCGGCGCAGTTCACCACCATGGCCGACATCGAGATGCTACATGTGCCGTTCCGTGGCGGGCCGCCGGCCATTGCCGAGATCGTCGCGGGCCGTGTCGACATGATGTTCGGGAACCTGGCGGAGATCCTGCCGCACATCCGATCGGGGGCGGTTCGGGCCGTCGCCTTCACCAGCGTACCGCCTTCACCGGTCCTGCCCGGAGTCCCGACCATCGCGCAGTCCGGCCTTCCCGACTACCGCGCGGACAACTGGTTCGGGCTCGGTGCCGCGGCGGGGACCTCACAGCAGGTCGTCGACCGACTCAACGCCGAGGTGAACAAGCTGGTCAAGGATCCGGCCTTTGCCGAGAAGCTCGTCTCGCTCGGCTTTCAACCGACCGGCGGGAGCGTCGACGAGATGAAGGCCACCATCCTGCGCGACCGCGCCAAATGGAAGGTCGTCATCGACGCCAACAATATCCGCGCCGAATAGAAGAGAGCCGGCTCGCTCCCGTTTCTCAGGTCAGGACCGCAATTTTCTTGCGCTCGATCAGGTCGAAATCGATGGCGGCCCCAAGGCCCGGTTCGTTCGGTACATGCACCAGCCCATCGCGTCCGACGGTGATGTCGTGCACCAGCCCGTACTTCTGCGCCCCGTCGGGCAGCAGCACCTCGAAGAACTCGGTGTTGCGGATGGCGGCGATGACATGGAGGTTCGCGACGTTGTTCAGCGAGTTGCCGCCGTGATGAACCTCGTAGTTCATGCGGAAAGCCTCGGCGAGATGGGCCGTCTTCACCAGGGTGGTGATACCGCCCTTCACGGCGACGTCGCCCCGCAGATAGTCCGTCGCCTGCTGCAGGATCCACGGCTGGTATGAATCGAGGCCGGTCTGCGGATACTCGGTCGCCATGATCGGAATGGAAAGCTGCTGCTTCAGCTTGGTGTAGTTGTAGATGTCCTGATCCGCGAGCGGGTCTTCGTACCAGTAAAATCCAAGCTCCTCGACGACGCGGCCGACGCGGATAGCGGCCGGGTAATCATAGCTCCAGGTCGAATCGAGCATGATCGTGTAGTCGCCAACGGCGCGACGCACCGCCTCGCAGACCGCGATGTCCTCCTTCCAGCGCGTCGGCGGATGGATCTTGTAGGCGGCCCAGCCATATTCCTTGAATCGCATCGCTTCCTCGGCGTACTCGGCGGGTGAACCAAGCACTGCAGAGCTGGCATAGGCTGGCACCGACTCGCGAAAGGTGCCCAGCAGACGATGGATCGGCTGGCCCATCGCCTTGCCGACCAGGTCCCACAGCGCCACGTCGACCGCGCCGATGGCGCGCACACCGGCCGAGCGCTGGCGCTTCCAGATCTCCTGGTTGATGTGCTCGCGCTGGAACGGATCCTTTCCGATGAGCACGGGCTTGAGATGCGAGATCAGCGCCTGTCCGTCGGACGTCGCGGGATTCATCGCCGAGCCCAGGAAGGCGTGCCCCTCGAGTCCCTGATCGGTGACGAGGCGCAGAAGTCCGAGCGCGCTCTTGCCCGAGAAGCGGCCGGTATGCGCCCCATAGGTCGTGGGCGGGATGTCGTCCCAGGCGAACAGCGTCAAGGTGACGTCGGTGATCTTCATTCCTTTGTCTCCCAGACCCGCCGCTCGGTGCCCAACGGGTCGATGTCGAGGTGGCACACGGCGTCGAATATCATGGTGGTACGCATGCCCACCGTATAGGCCGGCCACACCGGCAGACCGGGATGGCTGGGGTTGCCGTCCCGCGCGAAGGCGATCCACGCCCGGCTCATCGCCTCGCCGAGCGGCAGGCGCGCCGGATCGCCACCGGTCAGTTCGGCTGTTTCGAGGTTCGAGAAGACGAAGGGAATCTCGAGCGTGTGGCAGGATCGCAGCCGGCCGCCCAGGACCGGCGTTTCCCAGGCGAAGAGATAGACGAACACCGGCGCCGCCTCCTGAGCCAGCTTCCGCTCGGCCATCAGCAGCGACGGCGCGCGAACGCCCTGGTCCGAGACGATGGCGATGGCGATCTCGTCGGGCCTCAACCTGGGTTGCGCCTGCCGGTAGACGGCGACGATCTCGGCCGCCCGGTCGCCGAGATAGGGCGTCAGCGAATCGGGCAGGCTGTCGAACGTAGCGTCGGCAACCCAGGGCATGTGCCCCAGGAATAGGGTCATCTCGTCCTTGTTGCTGCCGATCATGAGCGGCACATCGAGGGAGGCGAGCGGCGCCCGGGGCGCAAAAGGACCGCCTGGAAACAGCGTGCCGTCGATCACCGGATTGAATCCGAGGCGCCGCCGGTCGGCGAAGGCCGCGCGACTCACGCCCGCCAGGACCTTGACCTGCGCTTCGAGAATCTTCTCCGCCGGGAGACGGCGCAGTTCGGCGGCGCTCGCGGCCTCGAGGCCGAGATGCTCCAGCATCTGGCGCGCGGTCTTGGAGCCGTCTTCGCGGTTCGCCATCTGCACGGCCGGCCCGCTCTGCACGATCGCCTTGTGGAACAGGCCCTTGGCCGGCGGCATGGCCATGAGCACACTCACCTTCGCACCGCCACCCGATTCGCCGAAGATGGTGACGTTGCCGGGATCGCCTCCGAAGCGTTCGATGTTGTCGCGCACCCATTCGAGCGCCGCCACGATGTCGAGCACGCCCGCGAGACCGGCATGCTCGAAGCCCTCGGCCATGTCCTCGAGATGCAAGTATCCCAGCGCGCCGAGGCGGTGATTGAACGAGACGACGACGACATCGTCGAGTCGGCACAGGTTGGCACCGTCGGACCAGGGCGATGAGCCCGAACCGGTGATGAACGCACCACCGTGACACCAGAACAGGACCGGTCGCCCAGCCCCCTCTCGTCCCGAGGTCCAGACGTTCAGGTAGAGACAGTCCTCGTCGAGTCTCTGCCGGCCGGCGAGCGTAAAGAGCTGCAGCAGATCCTCGGGCAAGGCGAAGACGTTGGGGCTCTGCACCGCCATGTTGCCGTACTCGAGTGCGTCACGGACGCCGCTCCACGGTCTTGGCTTGCGCGGCGGACGGAATCGCAGGTCACCGAGCGGCGGCTCGGCATACGGAATGCCCTTGAAGATCTCGACTCCGCGATCGCGGATGCCGCGGATTTTTCCGGCGGTGGTCTCGACGACGATTTCAGCGCTCATACGCTGCAGTGTAGCGCGAATCGGGCGAGCTGGCGCTGTGACCGCACCGTAGCAATTTCGCTCCCTGCCCCGACCTCGGTCGGGGGCTGCCGGGATTCGCTCATCAACCTACCATCCGCTCCCGGTTGGCCATAGACTGACGGAATGAATGACAAGGTCCGAGCCCAACTTGCCCCAACCGGCGTCCTGCGCGCCGGCATCAATCTCTCCAACTTCCTGCTGGTCACGGGCCGCAGCGACAGTGGCGATCCGACCGGCGTCGCGCCCGACATGGCGCGCGAGATCGCGACGGAACTGGGCGTGCCCGTGAAGTACGTCACCTTTAAGTCACCCGGCGAGCTGGGCGACCAGGTCGGCAAGGACATGTGGGACATCGGCCTGATCGGCGCCGAACCGCAGCGCGCCGAGAAGATCCAGTTCACCGCCGCCTATGTCGAGATCGAGGCGACCTACATGGTGCCCGAGGGCTCGCCGATCAAATCGATCGCCGACGTGGACAGGAAGGGCGTGCGCATCGCCGTCTCCGCCCGCTCCGCCTACGATCTCTGGCTGGTGAACAACATCCGGAATGCCACGCTCGTCCAGGTGAGCGGGCTCGACGCGGCCTACGAGAAGTTCATGTCGGACAAGCTCGAAGTGCTGGCCGGCCTCCGCCCGGGCCTTCTCAAGGATGTCGAGAAGGCGCCCGGGCTGAAGATCCTCGAGGGCAAGTTCACCGCGGTGCAGCAGGCGGTCGGCACCGCCAAAGCCAATATCGAGGCCGCGGCTTTCCTGGCCGACTTCGTCGAGAAGGCCAAGAAGTCGGGCATGGTTCAGGGCTTCATCGACCGCCACAAGGTCAAGGGCCTGTCCGTCGCCCCTCCCGCTTGACGGTCATGGAATTGAACGTCAAGGCCCTCTATCTGATCGGCGGTGTCGTCACGGTCTGTAGCGCGGGCGCGTCGTTCCTGACTTGGTATCTCCACCGCGAGGCGCCGGCGCTTCGAGCCTGGACGGCAGCCCTGCTGCTCACCAGCCTGGGCGCCCTGGTCCTGCGTTTTCGCACCTCGCAGGCCGATGTGGCCCTGAGCGTGGCGGCCGACATGGTGATCGTCGCGGGGTTTGCCGCGATGTGGCTGAGCCTGCGCTATGCCAATCGCGGGCTCAAGCATCCGGTCGGTCTGTTCATGGCCTGCATCTCGATCAGCCTCGTCTTCCTTGCGCTGTTCGTCGTGCTGCGCGCGCTGGGCGCGGGACGACAGGCCGCCGCGATTCCCTTTTCCCTGACGCTCGGCCTGCTGGGCCTGGCCTCCGCCTGGGAGATCTGGCAGGGCCGTCACAGGGACAGGCTGCAGAGCCGCCTGCCGGCGGCGCTGGCCTTCGTGGGCCTGGGAGTCGCGCGCGTCGTCCGCGCCGGCGTGATGGGGCTTGAGGTCATTCATGTCCTGCCACCAGGTGCGGCGGCGGCGACGCACCCCTACACGCTCTACGCCACGATCGTCTTCATCGTCGTTGTGACCTATGGGCTGGTAATGATGGCCAACGAACAGGCAGGGCGCCACGAGGCGATGCAATTCGGAGAAAACTGAGCTTTCGTCTCGGGCTCCGCTCTTCACATTTTTCGGAACCTTGCACAACGATGGGCGTTATCCGTCGTTGGAGGGGGTCTAACCCGCGCCGGAGCAGGTTCCTGAGGGCCCGCTAAATGTCCGCGGCGGCGTGCTCCCGGATCGAGGGGCTTGGACATGACCGCCGACGTTGCTTCAAACGTGGCGAACGGGACGACAGCGCCGGCGTCCGCTTCGCAATCCCGAGCGCCGTCTTCCTCGGAGCTCGGCGACCTGCTGAACATGCTGAACGCATTGCGGGGCGGCAATTTCTCCGTGCGCCTGACCGGCGACCACGACGGCATCCTGGGAAGAATCGTCTCGGTGGTGAACGACATCGGCGCCGGGAACGAGAGCATGGCCCATCAGCTCGAACGCATCGGCAAGGCCGTCGGTGAGCAGGGCCGCACCCGCCAGCGCGTGAAGTTCGGCCTGTCCGCCGGCGCCTGGGGCGAGATGGAGAATTCGGTCAACACGTTGATCGACGACCTCGTCTGGCCGACCACCGAGGTCACGCGGGTGATCGGGGCCGTGGCGCAGGGCGACCTTCTGCAGACGGTGCGCCTCGATGTCGATGGAAGGCCCCTGAAGGGCGAGTTCCTCCGCGCGGCCACCATCGTCAACACCATGATCAAGCAGCTTTCGGTCTTCACCTCCGAGGTCACCCGCGTGGCGCGCGAGGTCGGTACCGAGGGCAAGCTGGGCGGTCAGGCCAAGGTGAGCGAAGTAACGGGCGTGTGGCGCGAACTCACCGAGAGCGTCAACTCGATGGCCAACAACCTGACGGCCCAGGTGCGCAACATCTCCGACGTGACCATCGCCGTGGCCAACGGCGACCTGTCGCGCAAGATCACCGTCGACGTGCGCGGCGAGATCCTGCAGCTC
>NZ_JBQVQG010000026.1:0-72789 GCF_052439685.1 Reyranella sp. | reverse complement strand
GATTGGCATTGCCCTCGGGCGCGGCGGGGCGCGGCGCCGGCTGGTTCGGGTCGCGCGGCGGCCGGCTCTGGCCGTAGACCGCACCCGTGGGCCCGATCGAGCGGGCGAGCAATTCGGTCGTGTAACCGCCGCCGGCACTGAGATCGAGCGCGGTGATGCCCGGCACGATGGCGATGAAAGCCAGCATGTCGGCGGGCTTGCGCCGCTGGTCGTTGGTGCGGTCGGCGGCGCTGCGGTCCGGGCTCGCCAGAAGCTCGGCGATGCGCGCCGGCGGGTTCGGCTGCTGCGCCATGGCAGAGCCTGCCGCCAGCAGGAAAGCCGTGCCGGCGATCATCGCCCGTCTCTTGAAGGTCATTGTTTCACTCCCTGCCGGAGTGCCTCCGCCCATTCGGCGCGGACACCGGCATCGGATTCTTCGGCCGTTTGCCTGCGCCGCGCAACCTCGTCCGGGGCAAGTTGCGCCAGGGCCCAGACGGCGGCGCCGCGCACCAGGGGCGAAGCGTCGCCCAGCAGGCGCTCGACGGCGGGCAGCGCGGTGGCGGGCGCGGCGCTGGTGCCCAGTGCATAGGCGACGTTGCGCAGGAAGCGGTCGCGCCCGATGCGCTTCACCGCCGTTCCCGAGAAGCGCGTGCGGAAGGTGGCGTCGTCGAGGGTGGCGAGTTCAGCCAGCAGCGGCGCCTGCAGCGCGGCGCGCGGTGCGAAGGCGGCTTCGCGCGATTGGCGGGCGAACTTGTTCCACGGGCAGGCGGCGAGGCAGTCGTCGCAACCGTAGATGCGATTGCCCAGCGCCGTCCGGAATTCGCGATCGATGGGGCCGGCATGCTCGATGGTGAGATAGGAGATGCAGCGCCGCGCATCGAGCTGATAGGGCGCGGGGAAGGCGTTGGTGGGACAGGAGTCGAGGCAGGCGCGGCATTGCCCGCAATGGTCGGTCTCGGGCTCGTCGGGCGGCAGTTCGATCGACAGCAGCAGTTCGCCCAGGAACAGCCACGAGCCGAAGCGGCGCGACACGAGGTTGGTGTGCTTGCCCTGCCAGCCGTGGCCCGCCTGCTGCGCGGCGAGCTTCTCCATCAGCGGCGCGGTGTCGACGAAGACCTTCAGACTCTCGTGATAGGTGTCCCAGATGAAGCGGCCGAGCTGCTTCAGGCGGCTCTTCATCACGTCGTGATAGTCGCGGCCCTGGGCATAGACCGAGACGGCGCCGCGCTCGCGCTCCTCGAGCGTGAAGCGCGGGTCGCCAGCCGGGCCGTAGTTGAGCGCGACCGACACGACGGTACGCGCCTCGGGCCACAGGCCGGCCGGGTCGATGCGCTGCTCGGCGCGGTCGACCAGCCAGCCCATGTCGCCCTGGAAGCCGCGTTCGAGGAACGCCTCCATGCGCTCCCGCCGCAGCTGCCGCGCCTCGGGCGAAAGCTGGGCCGGTGCGAAGGCCACGGCGTCGAAGCCCAGCTCCAGCGCCTTGCCCGAAATCGCGTCGCGCAGTTCGCGCGGCGTTGCCGGCTTCGGGGGCCGCTTCGGACGGGGCGGTAGCCTGGCCATCAACCCCGGCCGCGATAGGGCGCCACGCCGGTCTCGGGAAGCCACAGGCCCTTGGGCGGCGCGGCGGTCTGCCAGAACACGTCGATCGGCATGCCGCCGCGCGGATACCAGTAGCCCGCGATGCGCAACCAGCGCGGCGCCAGCGCCCTAACCAGCCGCTTGCCGATGCCCACGGTGCAGTCCTCGTGGAAGGACGCCTCGTTGCGGAAGCTGTTGAGATAGAGCTTCAGCGACTTGCTCTCGACCAGTTTGGCGCGCGGCACGTAGTCGATCACGAGATGCGCGAAATCGGGCTGGCCGGTCACCGGGCAGAGCGAGGTGAATTCCGGCTGCGTGAAGCGCGCGAGATAGAGCGTGCCCGGATGCGGGTTGGGCACCGTCTCGAGGACGGCTTCGGCGGGCGAGACGGGCAGGGCCGTGGCCTGCCCGAGCTGACGGAGTTTTGCGTATTTAGCCATCCGCCCATCATATGCTAAGCGGGCCGCCATGACTCACAAGGTTGCCATCGTCGGCGCCGGCCCGTCCGGCTTCTACGCCGCGGACGGGCTGCTGCGCGGCCGGCCGGACCTCCGCATCGACATCATCGACCGCCTGCCGACGCCGTTCGGCCTGGTGCGGGCGGGCGTCGCGCCCGATCACCAGGGCACCAAGGCCGTGGTCCGCCAGTTCGACCGGCTGCTCGCCCAGCCCGACCTGCGCTTCGCTGGCAACGTCGAGATCGGCCGCGACCTGTCTTGGGACGAGGTGATCCAGTCCTACGACGCGGTGATCGTCGCCACCGGCATGGTGGTCGATCGCAGGCTGGGCATTCCCGGCGAGGATCTACCGCATGTCTGGGGCTCGTGGCGCTTCGTCGCCTGGCTGAACGGCCATCCCGACTTCCGCGGCGGACCCGATCTCTCGGGCGTGAAGTCCGTGGCGGTGATCGGCAACGGCAACGTGGCGCTCGACGTCGCGCGCCTGCTGGCCAAGAGCCCGGACGAGATGACCAAGTCCGACATCGTGCCGGAGGCGGGCGCGGCCATCGCGGCGGCGCCGATCGCCGACATCCACGTGATCGGCCGCCGCGGCGCGGAGCAGGCCTCCTTCACCACCAACGAGCTGGCCGAGATGGGCCGGCTGGCGCGCGCCGTCGCGGTCGCCGATGCCAGCGTGCTCGCGGCCGAAGCGCCGGCCTCCGACCCGACGCCGGAACGGCTGCGCAAGGCCAAGAACATCGAGACCCTGAAGCGCTTCGCCGCGCAGGCGCCGGGCGAGAAACCGGTGACGGTGCATTTCCGTTTCCACGAGACGCCCAAGGCGATTCGGCCCGGCGCGGTCGAACTGTCGACGGGCACCCTTGCCGCCGACCTGGTCGTCACCTGCATCGGCTATACCGGCGAGCCCTTCCCGAAGGCCGAGAGTGTGTTCCCGGTCGGCTGGGCGCGCCGCGGTCCCAGCGGCACCATCCCGACCAATCGTGCCGACAGTCATGCCGTGGCCAAGGAAGTCATCGACTTCCTCGAGGACCGCGACCCCAAGAGCGGCCCCGACATCCTGCCCCTCTGCGTTGACGCCGAGGGCTGGCGCCGCATCGACAAGGCCGAGATCGCGGCCGGCACCGCGCAGGGACGGCCGAGGGTGAAGCTCGTCGAGTGGCAGGCGCTGCTTGACATCGCGCAAGGCGATTGATCGCTCGGCGCGGGCATTTCGCCTGTCGCGCGCGGGCTTCGGCGGCTCTATACCTTGCGCCTTACGGGGAAGGCCAAGAGTACAGGAGTTTTCATGCTGAAGTTACGTCGTCGTTTCATGGGCGCGCTGGTCGCCGCCGCCGCGGGGATGCCGCTGGTCGCGCCCGCCACCGCCTCGGCGCAGACCACGCTCAAGGCGGCGCTGCATTCGGACCTCAAGATCATCGACCCGATCTGGACCTCGGCGCTGATCACCACCAACCACGGCTATATGGTCTACGACACGCTGTTCGCGGTCGACGACAAGCTCGAGGTCAAGCCGCAGATGGTCGACAAGTGGGAGGTCTCGCCCGACAAGCTGACCTACACGCTGACCCTGCGCGACGGGCTGGAATGGCATGACGGCAAGCCGGTCACGGCGGAGGATTGTGTCGCCTCGATCAAGCGCTGGGGCGCGCGCGACGCGATGGGCCAGAAGCTGATGGCGGTGACGTCGGAGCTCTCGGCACCGGACGCCAAGACCATCAAGTTCGTGCTGAAGCAGCCCTACGGCCTGCTGCTCTATTCGCTGGGCAAGCCGGGCTCGAACGTGCCGTTCATGATGCCGAAGTCGGTCGCCTCGACCGATCCCAACAGCCAGATCACCGACGCCACCGGCTCCGGCCCCTTCATCTTCAAGAAGGACGAGTGGAAGCCCGGCGAGAAGGCAGTCTACGTCAAGAACCCGAAGTACAAGCCGCGCGCTGAGCCGGCCTCAGGCTTCGCCGGCGGCAAGGTCGCCAAGGTCGACCGCATCGAGTGGCTGTGGATCCCCGACACCCAGACCCAGGTCAACGCGCTGATGAGCGGCGAGATCGACCTGGTGGAGATCGTGCCGGCCGACCTGCTGCCCCTGCTGAAGGCGGACAAGAACATCACCGTGTTCGTCGGCAACAAGGCCGGTCGCCAGTACACGATGCGCTTCAACGTGCTGCACAAGCCGTTCGACAATCCCAAGATCCGCCTCGCCGCGCTCTACGCGCTCGACCAGAAGGAATTCCTCGACGCCAACGTCGGCAACCCGGAGTTCTACAAGGTCTGCAATTCGCTGTTTCCCTGCGGCTCGCCGCTCGAATCGACCAAGGGATGGGAGGACAAGCTCTCGGGCAATGCTGCCAAGGCGAAGCAGCTCCTGGCCGAGGCGGGCTATGACGGCACGCCGGTGGTGATGCTCCACCAGACCGACGTGGCCGGCCACAACAACCTCGCGACGGTCGGCAAGCCGCAGCTCGAGCGGGCCGGCTTCAAGGTCGATCTGCAGCCGATGGACTGGCAGACGCTGGTCGCGCGCCGCGCCAAGAAGGATGCGCCGAGCGCCGGCGGCTGGAACGTCTTCTTCACCTCGTGGGGCGCGGTCGACGTGATCAACCCGGCCGCCGCCGCCTTCCTCAACGCCTCCTGCGAGAAGGCGACCTTTGGCTGGCCGTGCGATGCCGAGCTGGAGAAGCTGCGCGATGCCTATGCCGCCGAATCGGATCCGGCGAAGCAGAAGGAGATCGCCGAGAAGGTCCAGCTGCGCGTGCTCGAGTATCCGACACATGCGCCGCTCGGCCAGTTCACCTCGCCGACCGCCGTGCGCTCGAACGTGACCGGCATGGTCTATGCCCCGACGCTCGCCATGTGGGGCCTGGAGAAGAAATAGCGCGATCCATCCGGATCGTTGCAAGCTCTCGACCCTGCCCTTATGGTTTCTGCGTTCTCAGGGCAGGGTGAAACTCCCTACCGGCGGTATGCGGCGCGAGCCGCGAGCCCGCGAGCGCCTTCCGCAAGGAAGGGTCAGCAGATCAGGTGCGAGGCCTGAGCCGACGGTCATAGTCCGGATGAAAGAGAACGTGTGTCCCGCTGCTTCGCGCCGAGCAGCGGGTCCGCGCGTGATCGCCTTGGGTGACGTGTCTGTTCGCCAAAGGAGATTGCCGTGACACAAGCCCGCCACACACAAGCCCGCTACGCCTTCGTCAAAGCCAGGTGGCACGCCGATATCGTCGATCGTGCGCTCGACGGCTTCCTCGAACTGATTCCCGCCGATCAGGTCGACGTGTTCGACGTGCCGGGCGCCTTCGAGCTGCCGCTGTTCTCGCGCGACCTCGCGGCAACCGGGAAGTATGCCGCCGTTGCTGCCGCCGCCTTCGTGGTCGATGGCGGAATCTACCGCCACGACTTCGTCGCCCAGGCCGTCGTCGACGGGCTGATGCGCGCCGGCATGGAAACCGGCGTGCCCGTCCTGTCGGTGTCGCTGACGCCGCATCACTATCAGGAGACTGACCACCACAACGGGATCTTCCGCGCGCACTTCGTCGAGAAGGGCCGCGAGGCCGCCCGTGCCGCCCTGATGATCGGCAAGGCCCGCGCCGCCCTCGCGGCGTAAGCGATCGATCATCCTGAACGAAGTGCGGGACCTCTTGCCGCGCCGCGCAAAGGTCCCTCGCTCAGGCTCGGGATGACGATCTCCTCTTGTCAGCGGTCGCTGCGATAGACCGCGAACTCGGCGCGGGTGTCGGCGATCGAGAACCAGCGATGCTGGCTGGCGCGGAACTGTCGCCAGTTGGCCAGGACCTTCTTGAACTGCTCGTTCTGCGCCGCCTCCTCGTCGAGCACGGCCTCAAGCGCACCGCGCAGCGCCTTGATCACGTCGTCCGGCAGCACCGAGAGCTGCGTTCCGGCGCCGACCAGGCGGGCGATGGCGACGGCATTCTTGGCGTCGTAGGAGGCCAGCATCTCGGTCATCGAGTAGTTGCAGGCATATTTCAGGATGGCCTGGTAGCGCGGCGGCAGGGACGCCCAGGCGGCCTTGCCGATCATGAGCTGGTTGACCGCCTCAAGTTCCATCACGCCCGGCGTGTAGTAGTACTTGGCGACCTTGTTGAAGCCGAGCTTTTCGTCGTCGTAGGGACCGACCCACTCGCAGGCGTCGAGCGTGCCGCGTTCCATCGCCGGATAGATGTCGCCACCGGCGATCTGCTGCGGCACGGCGCCGAGCTTGGCGAAGACCTTGCCGCCGAAGCCGGCGGTGCGGATCTTGAGGCCGGAGAAGTCGGCCGGCGTCTTCAGCTCCTTGCGGAACCAGCCGAACATCTGGCCGCCGGTCTGGCCGGCCGGCACTGCCACGACATTGAAGCTGTCATAGACCTCGTCCATCAGCTTGCGGCCGTCGCCGAACATCATCCAGGCATTGTGCATGCGCGGCGTCAGGCCGAACGGCACCGAGCCGTCGAACACAAAGGTCGGATTCTTGCCGATATAGTAGCCGGTATAGGTGTGGCCGCATTCGACCGTGGCGTTCGACACCGCATCCAGCACCTGCAGGCCGGGCACGATTTCGCCGGCGCCGTAGGGCGAGATCATGAACTTGCCGTCGGACATCTCGCCCACGACCCGCGCGATCGTCTGGGATGCGCCATAGAGCGTGTCGAGGCTCTTGGGGAAGCTCGAGGTGAGTCGCCATCTCACCACCTCGTTGGTCTGTTGCCCGAAGGCCGGCGAGGCCGCCGCGACCGCAGCCAGGGAGGCTGCGACGGGGCCGAACTGTCGACGCGTGACGCTCATGGGTTTCCTCCTGTTCTTGCCTTGTTGTGCAAATTCTAGGAGGGAGTCTTTGGTACCGCTACCACAAAAAGCCCAAAACGATCAGCTCGCGCTCCAGCCGCCGTCGACCGGCAGGGCCGCCCCGGTGATGTCGGCGGCGCCGGGGCCGCACAGGAAGGCGGCCAGCGCGGCGACGCCTTCCATCGCCACGAAGCGGCCCGACGGCTGGCGCCCGGCCATGAACTTCTCGACCGCCGCGTCGCGCTCAAGGCCCTCGGTGGCCATGAAGTCCTGCAGCCTCTGCTCGATGGCAGGCGTGGGCGAGGAGCCGGGGCAGATCGCGTTGCAGGTGATGTTGTCACGCGCCGTCTCCAGCGCCACGGCGCGGGTGAAGCCGATCAGCGCGGTCTTGGTCGTGATGTAGTCGACCCGGTTCACGCCGCCGAACAGGCCGTAGACCGAGGAAATGTTGACGATGCGGCCGAAGCCGCGCGCGCGCATGCCCGCAAGGACCAGGCGGGTCGTGTGGAACGCCGCCGACAGGTTCACTGCCAGCGCCCGGTCCCAGTCCTCCGGCCGGAACGCCTCGACCGGCGCGAAGTGACGGACCACGGCGTTGTTGATCAGGATGTCGACGCCGCCGAATTCCCGTTTGGCGGTTTCGATCAGATCGTCGATCTGGCGCGGCTCGGCGAGGTCGGCGCCGTGATGCAGCGCGCGGATGCCATGCTCCTCCTCGAGCGCGCGGCGCCGGGCCTCGATCTCCGCCGGCTCGCCGAATCCGTTCAGCACGATGTTGCAGCCCTCGGCGGCGAGGCGCCGGGCCATGGCCTGGCCGAGCCCCTGCGTCGATCCGGTGATGAGCGCGCATCTGCCCTTCAGCATGGGCCTCAGTCCTCAGCTGCTCTCGCGTTGCACGATCTCGAAGCCGAGATCGACCTTCAGTCGTTCGGCCGGCGCGCCCTGGAGGCGGCGGACCAGAAGCTCGGCGCTGCGCCTGCCGATCTCCGGCCGCGGAATGCGCAGCGTGGTCACGCTGGGAACCGCGTGCCGCAGCAGGTCCACATCGTCGAAGCTGGCGATGGCGATGCGTCCCGGCACTGCCCAGCCGCGGCGCTGGCATTCGAACAGCGCGCCCACCGCCAGCACCTCCCCCGCGAAGAAGCCGGCGTCTAGATCGGGATGCGTGTTCACCAGCCGCACCAGCGCATCGGCGCCCTCGCTGAAGCCGCCGGCCGCTTCGAGCACGAGGCTGTCGTCGGCCGGCCGCCCGAGTTCGGCCAGGGCCGCGAAATAGCCGCGGCGGCGCTCCTGCGAGCGGTCGTTGTCGCGCACCGGCAGGGTGACGAAGCCGATCTTGCGGTAGCCGAGACGCGCCAGATGGAGAGTCATGGCGCGGGCGGCCTCGAAGTTCGAGTAGCTGACCGCCATGTCGAGCGGGTCGCCGGGCAGGTTGCCGGTCTCGACCACCGGCACGCCGCTGGCCTCGACGAGCTTGCGCACCCGCTTGCTGTGGATCGTGTTGTGCAGGATCAGGCCGCAGACTCGCTGGGCCAGGAAGGCCGCGACCAACGTCTCCTCGTCCTCCAGCCGGTGGCCGCTGTCGGCGATCATCAGGTGCAGGCCGTTGGCGCGCAGCCCGTCGGATGCCGCCTGGATCATGCTGGCGTAGAGGGAATTGCGGATGCTCGGGACGACCAGTCCGACCACGTTGGAGCGGTTCGACGACAGGCTGCCGGCGATGCGGTTGGGCACGTAGCCGAACTCGCGCACGGCCGCCTCGACCTTGCGCCGCATCTCCTCCGACACCGCCGACGGCTGGCGCAGCGCCCGCGACACCGTCATCGGCGACACGCCGGCATGGCGGGCGATGTCGCGCATCTTCAGGGTTCCGCCCTCGCTGTGCCGCGCCTTGCCGCTCATCCCTGCCTGCCCGTTGATGCTCTCATGCGGCAATCATATGCTGGTAGCGATACCAGAAAAACGAAAGAGTGGCGCAAAGCCGGAGGAAATGAGCATGACGGGTCAATTGCTGGGCTTCGTGGGTGTCGGTCGCATGGGTGGGCCGATGGCGCACCGCCTGCTCGATGCGGGCTACCGGCTCTGCGTCTACGACGTGTCGGAGGAGGCGACCAGGCCGCTGGTGGCGCGCGGCGCCCAGCTCGCGGCGTCGCCGGCCGAGGTCGCGTCGATCGCCGAGGTCGTGCTGATGAAGCCTGCCGACGCCCGCCATCGTGCGCGAGGTCGTGCTGGGCGGGAATGCCGGCATCATCAACGGCTCATCGATCCGCACGCTGATCGATCTCTCGACGACGGGTCCCGGTGTCGCCTCCGAAGTCGCGGCCCGGCTGGCCGAGCGCGACATCGGCTGGGTCGATGCACCGGTGAGCGGCGGCGTCACGGGCGCGAAGGCGGGAACGCTCGCGGTCATGGTGTCGTGCCCGATGCCGACCTATCAGACGCTCCAGCCGGTGCTGAAGACCTTCGGCAAGCTCTTCCATACCGGGGAGAAGCCAGGCCTCGCGCAGACCGCCAAGCTTGCCAACAACATGCTGGCGGCGACCGCGCTGGTCGCCACGTCCGAGGCGATGGCGATGGGCGTGAAGGCGGGCCTCGATGCGAAGGTGCTGATCGACATCATCAACGTGTCGAGCGGCCGCAACAGCGCCAGCCAGGACAAGTTCCCGCGCGCCGTGCTGCCGCGCACCTTCGACTTCGGCTTCGCCACCGCGCTGTCGCACAAGGACGTGCGCCTCTGCCTCGACGAGGCGCAGAACATGGGCGTGCCCATGCTGGTGGGCGCGGCGGTGCTGGAAATGCTCGCCGTCACCAAGGCGCGGTTCGGTCCCGATTCCGACTTCACTATGGTGGCCAAGATCCTCGAGGAGTGGGCCGGCGTCGAGATCCGGGGCTGACCCGCGGCGGTCCAAAATCAGGTCGGCCTGCGATCAACCTGGAATGTAGGTCAGCCTGATCACGTCCTCGCCGATCCGGTCGTGGGTCATCAGGCGAAGCGGCGGCCGGGGGCCGCCGAAGTAGGGTGTGCCGTGCCCGAGCACGACCGGGTGCAGGTAGATCCGGTACTCGTCGATCAGGCCGAGTTCGGTGAGGCTTTGCGCCAGGGTCGGGCCGGCGACTTCGATCTCGCCGTCGCGCTCGGCCTTCAGCCTGGGGATCTCGTTCTCGAGATCGCCCCGGATGAGCGTGGCGTTGGGGCCGACCGAGTCGAGCGAGCGCGAGACCACCCATTTCGGCTGCCGTCGCCACGCCGCGGCGAAAGCGTGACGCTCGTCATCCCAGTCGGGCTGATCGTCGTCCCAGTAGCGCATCAGCTCGTACACGTGGCGACCGTAGATGCTTCCCGCCTGCGCCTCCGCCTCGGCGATGAAGTGGCGGAAGAGCGCGGGGCTCGGGCCGAACGACAGGTGATCGACATAGCCGTCCAGCGACTGGTTCATGCCGAAGACGAGCCTGGCCATCGCGGTTTTCCTGATCGGGCGGGTCAGTCGAGCCGGACGCTGATGCCCTCCAGCCCCTTGCCCGACGCCGGATAGCGCACCATCACCTCGGCGTCGTGGCCGGGGATCACCATCTCGACCCGGCCGTCGGCCAGCTTCTTGAGCTTGTCGTAGCCCGTCAGCATGTCGGCGACCGAGTAGACGATCGAGAACAGCTTGTCGTTGTTGACGCCCCAGAAATAGTGGCTGGCGTCGGAGGCCAGCACGAGCCAGCCGTTGCGGGTGTTGATGCGCACCGACTGGATGCCGGCGGTGTGGCCGCCGATCAGGTGCAGCGAGATGCCGGGCTGCAGCTCCTCGTCGCC
Source organism: Reyranella sp. (assembly GCF_052439685.1). Lineage (GTDB taxonomy): Bacteria > Pseudomonadota > Alphaproteobacteria > Reyranellales > Reyranellaceae > Reyranella. Next base: position 62,196 of record NZ_JBQVQG010000026.1, on the reverse strand, counting down.
GTCATGGAACGCCAGGCGGCCGCCGTAGAGCGCCCGCACCATGCCGACGATGTCCTCGCACTCGTAGGCGTGGCGGAACGGTCCCTTGCACATGTGCCGGCCGGTCGCGAAGTTCATCTCCTTGTCCTGGAGATGGAAGCGCGCCTTGGGGAAGCGGTCCCAGTTGCCGATATGGTCGTAGTGCAGGTGGGTGACGATGACGTCCTCGACCTCCTTCGCATCGACGCCGATCACACTCAGAAGATCGGCCGGGTTCTTCTTCACCTCGCGGCCGCGCTGCTGGCCCACCGTGGCGTTGAAGCCGGTGTCGATGACGATCGGCTTGCCGCCGATCGCGCGGTTGCCGTTCTCGTCGAGCGGGATGGCGGCCCACACGAAATAGTCCATCGGGAAGTCGGCGTCGTGCGGGTCGGGGTTGATCTGCACTTCCCATGCCTTGCGCGGCAGGTGGGCATATTTGACGGCATGCACCTCGTAGATCGGCGCCGAACGCATCTTTGTTTCCTTCCCGGCGGGTTCGTTGCCGGGACCCTAGCGCGGCCATGGGTTCCGGCGCTACACTCGCGAGATGGCCCGCATGGACCTCCTTAGACGGCGAATTAGCACCACGGTTTGCACTGCAAACCGTTGCGTTGCCGCGTTCGCCTGTCTTTCGTCCAAGGAATCGTCCGATGTCCGCCGTTCTCTCCCTCAAGCGTAGCAATTCCGCCGTCCGTTACTGTTTCGAGGCCGACGCCGAGCCCGGCGTGCTGCCGCGCGCACTCGAACTGATCGCCAAGCGCGGACTCGTGCCGGCGCGTGTGTTCGCGCAAGCCGACGGCGACGGCCTCAACGTCGAGATCGAAGTGGAAGGTCTGGAGCCGGCCGTCGCCGAACATGTCGGCCGCTCGCTCGGCCAGATCGTCGGCGTCCGGCACGTGTTCTGATCGGCCTGCGGCGTCGGCATTTCCCTCATCCTGAGGAGGCCGCGCAGCGGCCGTCTCGAAGGATGGGCAACGGACGTGGTGCTCGTTCCCATGCTTCGAGACGCGCTCCTGCGGAGCGCTCCTCAGCGTGAGGTTGATGTTTGGGTCGGCGACTGATTCAATCCCGCCCAGAAGCCCTCTAGCTGGCCAGCCGCTCCACGATCGCGTCGATGTGGAGGCGGGCGACGTCGATCGCCGGGAAGCCCGCCGATGTCTCGTCGAACATCACCGTGAGGTCGGTGCCGGCGAGCAGGATCGCCTCGACGCCATCGCGGCGCTGCAGCTCGGCGGCGAGGCGGCGATAGCCCTCGGCGTCGGCGGGATCGGCGCGCTGGGTGTCGAGGATGCGCTGATAGGCGGCGCCGGCGAAGGCGATCTCGTCGGGACGCGGCTTCACGATCTCGACGTCGGGCGCGTAGCGTTCGAGCTGGCCCCACAGGCTGCCGTCCATGGTGAAGACCGTGCCCAGCAAGGCGACGCGCCGCAGCTTGCGGGCGCGCAGTTCGGCGCCCAGCGTTTCGACGATGTCGATCAGCGGTCGCGGGCTCCGCGTCTTCAGCCGGTCGATGGCGATGTGCGGTGTGACCGCGGGCAACACCATGAAATCGGCACCGGCCCGCGCCATGCGGTCGAGGAACCCAGAGAGATAGGCCGCCAGCGCGTCGAGTTTGCCGGCGCGGATGAGGCCCTGCCCGTGATCGACGTCGGCATGGGTGATGACCAGGTCGGGCGTCACGCCGCACGCCTTGCAGGCGGCGGCGATCCGCTCGTAGTAGTGGACGGTCGCGCCGACGCCCAGCCCGCCCACGATGCCGACGCAGGCCACGGCCGGCCTACTGCGTGAAGGTGATGTTGTTGTCGCGGATCACCTTCCCCCAGGTCTCGACCTCGCCCTTGGCGAAGCTGTCCATCTGGGCAGGCGTCCAGTCCTTCAGCACGGTGCCGAGCTGGTTGGCGCGGGCGACGACGGCTTCCATCTTGCCAACCTTGCGCATCGCGGCGTTGAGCTTGTCGACGATCGGCTGCGGCGTGCCCGCTGGCGCGAACAGGGCGAACCAGCCGTCGAGGATGAAGCCCGGCAGGCCGGCTTCCGCCGTCGTCGGAATCTCGGGGAACGACGGCAGGCGGTTCTCGCTGGCCAGCGCCAGCGCCTTGACGTTGCCGTTGCGGATGTGGCCGGACACGGCGGGCGGCGTCACGATCAGCATCTCGACCTGGCCCGCCACGATGTCGGCGGTCGCCGGCCCCGACCCCTTGTAGGGCACGTGCACGAGATCGAGCCCAGCCGCCTTGTTCAACAGCACGCCGCCGAGATGCGGCACCGAGCCCGCGCCCACCGAGGCATAGTTCAGCTTGCCGGGATTGGCCTTGGCGTAGGCGATGAAGCTCTTGAGGTCGTCGGCCGGCACCTTCTTGGCGACCACGATGACGTGCGGCGCCATCGCGCCCATGGCGACGCCGACGAAATCGTCGGGCTTCCAGTTGAGGTCCTTGATCAGCGCCGGATTGGCCGAGTGATAGGCCGAATACTGCATCAGGATCGTGTAGCCGTCGGGCTTGGCGCGGGCGACGATGGCGGTACCGATATTGCCGTTGCCGCCGCCCTTGTTGTCGACGATCACCTGCACGCCCAGCTCCTGGCTCAGCAGGTCGGAATAGAGCCGCGCCACCAGATCGGTGCCGCCGCCCGGCGGCGCCGGCACCACCATCGTGATCGGCTTGTCGGGATAGTTCGCCTGCGCGCCGGCCGTGCCGGCGAGGGCGGTCGTGGCGGTCGCGACGGATGCGAGGGCAACGAAGTTGCGGCGTTTCATGGGAAGTTCCTCCTCCAGGTTTCTTTCAGTTCCGGCCGTTGATCGGCCTTGCGCGCGATGGCGAAGAGCTTGGGCGTCTCGGTCTCGAACCAGCCGCGCCGCGGGCGCCAGCGGGTCATGACGCCGATATAGATGTCGAGGGCGGAGAAGCGCTCGCCCAGGAACCACGGCGCGCCGGCCGTGCTCTCGACCTGGCGCCACAGGCGCTGGGCATAGGCGTCGGCGGCGGCGCGGAACGGATCGCGCGCATTGTTGACCGAGACGAAGCGCGCCGGATCGTCGGCATAGGTGAAGGTCGGGTAGATGTTGGCGACCAGGAACACCAGCCAGCGCAGGAACGCCGCGCGCTCGGGCGCACCGGGCGCGGGCACCAGCGCATCGCTGCCCGTGACGTCGGCCAGCAGCAAGGTGATGGCCGCGCTCTCGCTCATGATGCTGCCGTCGGGCAGGACGAGCGTCGGCACCTGCGCCAGCGGATTGACCTTCTCGAGCTTTGCCTTCGCGTCGGGATCCTTGAACAGATCCCCGACCGTCTCATAGGCGAAGGGCAGCCCGTACCAGTCGAGCTGCGCCTCGACCAGGGCCGAGCCCCAGCCCGGCCGGCCCCACAGCGTGTAGCTGCCGCTCATGAACGCCGCCTACGGCTTCTGCAGCGGCTGGATCAGGCTCGACGTGTCCCAGCGATTGCCGCCGCGCGCCTGCACCCGCTCGTAGAACTGGTCGACCAGGGCCACCAGCGGCATGGCGGCCTTCTGGCGCTTGCCCTCGGCGAGCGCGATGCCCAAGTCCTTGCGCATCCAGTCGACGGCGAAGCCGTAGTCGAACTTGCCGGCGACCATGTTCTGCCAGCGATTCTCCATCTGCCAGCTCTGCGCCGCGCCCTTGGAGATGGCGCCCAGCGCCTTCTCCATGTCGAGCCCGGCGCGCTGGCCGAGGTTCAGCGCTTCGGCGAGGCCCTGCACGATGCCGGCGATGCACATCTGGTTCATCATCTTGGTGATCTGGCCGGCGCCCGACGGGCCGATCAGCGTGACCGCCTTGGAGAAGGCGTCGGCCACCGGCTTGGCGCGCGCGAAAGGTGCTTCATCGCCGCCGCACATCACGGTGAGCTGGCCGTTCTCGGCGCCCGCCTGGCCGCCCGAGACCGGCGCGTCGATGAAGTCGATGCCGAGCTTCTGGCCCGCCGCATGGAGCTCGCGCGCGATGTCGGCCGAGGCGGTGGTGTTGTCGAAGAAGATGGTGCCCTTGGCCATGCCGGCGAACGCGCCGTCGGGCCCCAGCACGACCGAGCGCAGATCGTCGTCGTTGCCGACGCAGCAGAACACGATCTCCTGGCCGGCCGCGGCCTCGCGCGGCGTGCGGGCGGCCTTGCCCTTGTGCTTCTGCGTCCAGGCCTCGGCCTTGGCGAAGGTGCGATTGTAGACCGTGACCTCATGGCCCTTGGCGGCGAGATGCCCCGCCATCGGAAAGCCCATCACGCCCAGTCCCAGAAATGCCACCTTGGCCATCGTTCCCTCCCGCGAAATCCGCCCCATCCGCGGGGCGGCGGCGATCATAGAGGCAAAATGGGGCTATGCCAGAGGGGGTGAAGTGGGGCGAGGGACGGGCCGAAGATCAACCAGCGTGCATGAGGATTGGAGGCGTCTTCCGTCGGGTCGCTGTTCGGCCAACGCGCGGCACATTCATGGGCAGACTAGCCGTTGTTTAGGGTAGTCTTCGCGAACAAACAAAAAGGGCATAATCATGCCAAACCTCACCGACGTTCTTGGATCAATTACTGAAACGGCCGATTGGATGAAGTCGGGCGGCATTCTGCCGGTCGGTCGAGCAGCCCTGAACGCCTATTTGAAACGGCGTAGCGCTGAGGCACAGCAGATCCTGTTCGAGGAACTGCGGAGTGGCGGCTACCCGCCTGAGCAAGTAGCGGCCGAAGACGACGGCATCGCCGTGATCCACGGATATGTGCGGGCTGCGTGGGAAGGTCGCGCGCGGGTCAACTTGCGATTGTTGGCGAAGGCGATCACAGGCCAGTTGCAAGTCGGCACGCTGGTCGCGGATGAGTTCTATCTGTACGCAGAGTCACTGGCCGGTCTGTCGAGAGACGAGGTCATCTTGGTTTCAACTCTCCTGCGACACCACCCTAAGCTACCGGATGTGCCGGAGGAGGAAGCGGGTGAGCGAGAGAAGCAGTCTCCATGGCTCGCCACGATGGCCGAGATGGAAGCGAAGGGTTGGCAAAAGGACAAAGTCGCGGCCGTGGCAAGTCGGTGTCTGCGATCTGGCTTCGTGATCGCGCAAAGCGCTTGGGGCGGCCTGGCCTTCAAGGTGAGTCCGCTGCTGCTTGATCTCAGCAAGACCGTTGATTTCGACGATGCATTGAAGCGCGAGGATAGCAGCAGGTCGTCTGCCACCGCGCGGTGAGACGCGCTTTTGATGGCGCGCTAACTTTCAATCATATGCCGTCGTTCCACGGCGCAAACAGAATCTCACAAGCCTGCCTTTTCGCGGCGCTTGTTGGCGATCATCTAGAGTTCATTGCGATCGATTTCAGGCCGAGGCCGACCACTCGGAGGTCGAGGCCGCGCTAGCGTTTCAGCTGCCACGCCCGCGTGCCCCTCACCCCCCGAACCGCAACCCCGGCACGTGCGAGGTGAGCCAGGGCCGCAGGCCGGACACCCGCGCGAAGAAGGAGTAGTCGTCGTACTGGTCGCCGCCATTGGCGTTCACGCCGACCACCGCCCAGCCGGCCGGCGTCTGCATCCACAGCGAGCCGCCGCTGTCGCCCGAGGCCAGCAGCCCGTCGAGCCGGCCGGCGCCTTCGGTCTCGCGGCGCAGCTTCACCGAGAGCCAGTTGCCGCGGTCGCCGGTGCGCGGCGGCGGCTGCACCAGGTCCATCGTCTCGTGGACCACGTTGGTGGCGGCGGCCTTGCTGCCCGACGGCCCGTCATAGGCGTCGTTCTGGCCGATCGACCCGAGGCCGCGCGCGCCGTAGCCGACCATCACCGCCTTCGCGCCTTCCTCGTGCGTGCCGCCATAGAGCAGCGGCGCCGGGCCGCCGCCGTTCATCGGCCCGCGGATGCGCAGCAGGACCACGTCGTAGCCGGTGGTCTCGTCGTTGTCGCCGTTGAACAGCGGATGGCGGATCTGGCGGTCGCCCTTGCACGGCGTGCCGTCGGGCGCGCGGAAGGTGTAGTCGAAGACCGAATTGTCGCGCGTGAACAGATGCGAGGCGCTGAGCACCCAGGCATTGCCGCCGAAATTGCCCAGCCAGGTCGCCGAGCCGATGCCCCAGTCCTCGCCGCCGTCGGTCGAGAGCGCGATGACGGGGGCGAACTGGCTCTGCTCGGCCAGCGCCTCGTGGGCGCGGAAGCCCTCGCTCTCGCGGCCCGGCCTCCCGCCCTCGGACCGCCAGGTGCGGTCCAGCACGATGACGGCGCCGGCGGGGCGCGCAACGGGGAGCGTGGAGAGGCCGGCGAGGCCGGCGGCGAGGAGGTGGCGGCGGGTGACGGTCATGAATCGAACGCAGAATGACCGGCGGCGGCGAGGCCGGTCAAGGGTGTCGTGAGCCCCGTAATCGAAATAAACGAAATAAACGAAACAACTGAAACGGATGTCGCACCCCCCCAGGTTTGTGCCCGGATTCGGTCAATTCCCGAGGGCCAGCAGTGCCAGCACCGTCGCCGCCCCGGTCAGCAGCGGCGGCAGGGCGAGCGGCCAGGCGCGGCGGTAGAGGGCGGCGTCGGAGGTCGAGAGGGCGAGGATCGCCGCCCCCATCGAGACGCGGATCGGCGACAGCATGGTGAGGTTGGCGGTGACGCTGTTCTGGACGGCGGCGATCCAGGCCGGGTCGAGGGCCAGGGCGCGGGCCAGCGCGGTCTCCATCGGCATCAGCATGGCGTTGGCGGCCGCACCGCTGCCGGTCAGGAAACCGCCGACCGCGGCGAACAGCGGTACGCCCAGCGCCGCGCTGCGTCCCGCCACTGCCCGAAGTGCCTCGGCGATCGAGGTCGCCATGCCCGAGCCGACGTAGAATTCCGCCATCACCACGAAGGCCAGCGTCACGGCGCAGGCGCGCCAGGCGCCGGTGGCCGCTTCTTTGGCGACCCGGCCCAGCGGGGCGCGCGCCAGCAGCACCACGGCGAGGCCGATCGCCAGCAGCCAGAAGCCCGGCGCGTAGAAGGGCGCGAAGGCCGGCTGGTTGTCGAACGGGCGCAGCGCCCACAGGGGCTTCAGGAGGTCGCGCAGCGGCGTGACCAGGCGGGTGGCGCAGAGCGCCAGGGTCAGCGCGACATAGGGCGCGGCGGTGCGCAGGGTCGCGCGCAGCCGCGCGCCGTCGGGCCGCTCGTCCCGCCAGAAGCGCACGGCCAGCAGCAGGGCGGTGGGCGCGGCGGCGGCGATCTCGACGTCGCTGAAGCAGTTGGCGAGCCACACCAGGGCCAGCAGCGCCGCCGTCCATAGAAGGTCGTCGAGCTTCTGCCGCGCCGGGACGGCGACCCCGGCCTCGCGGGCGAAGCGCCAGTAGAGGAAAAGGTACATCGCGTGGATCGGGACCTGCAGCACCGCCGAGCTCTGCCCAAGCTGGCCGGGCGTCAGGCCGGCCAGCGTCGCGCCCACGGTGGTGCCGATGGCCAGCGCCCCCCACGGCACCAGCGACTGGCTGTAGAGGCCCAGCAGCAGGGCGGGCATGCCGCCGATCCCCAGCCGCCGCAAGGCCGCCAGGGCGATGATGTAGCCGACGCCGAAGCCGGTCACCGATTCGGCGAAGGGCGCCAGCAGGAAGCAGACCGCGAACAGGCGGCGCGGCGAGGCCTCGAGCGTCCCCGCACCCAAGGTCCCGCCACCGGCCCCGCCGCGCGCCAGGGTGGCGCGATGGAAAAAGACGCCGGTGACGATGATGGCGATGACGTGCCAGGACAGCCACAGGCCGGCCGGCACCTCGCGGCGGAACAGCAGCGCCACTGCCGCTGGACCCTCGGATTGGAGGACGAGCGTCGCCGAGGCGGCGAGGGTGGCCGCCAGCCCCGCCAGGCCCGCGACCAGCGCGCTGGCGCGGCCCGAGGCCAGCAGGCCGAGCACGAGGAGGAGCGGCAGGAGCGAGAGCAGCGTGGTCATGGCCGGGTTCTATAGCCTTCCCGCGCGCCGCATGCTTCGGTTCCGGCCGAACCGCGGCGGTTGGGGAAGAGGCGCCGGGGACGAAACAGCGCCTTGCGCCCGCGCTCCCTTTCCCTTAAACCCGCCGCCGATGCCCCGATAGCTCAGCTGGTAGAGCACGTCATTCGTAATGATGGGGTCGGCGGTTCGATTCCGTCTCGGGGCACCATTTTCCATCCGGCCTAGTTCTTTGTCGTCCGCGCTCGTTCGCCGATCACTCAGAACCCTCGTAAAATCAGGCTTTGAGCGTATATTGGCGCTCGCCGCAGTTCGCGGCTGTTCGAGAGCATCCGGCTTCTTCGGGTACACTCTGGGTATACCTGAAAGGCCGGGTACACGGGCGCTTCGCAGTTTACGAGGGACCGTTCCCATGGATGAACTGAGCGACACCAAAATCCGCAATGCCAAGCCGGCCGACAAGGAATACACGCTCGCTGACGGCCAGGGCCTAAGCGTAGTGGTGCGACCCAACGGGACCAGGCTGTGGCTTTACCGCTACCGTTTCGGTGGCAAACGCAAGAACATGTCCTTTGGCACCTTCCCCGGTGTCGGGCTGAAGTCCGCCCGCGAAAAGCGCCACGACGCAGAGAGATTGCTCGACCAGGGGCAGGATCCTACCGAAGTGCGCGAGGCGCAGCGAAAGGACGACGAGAAGCACAAGCACACTTTTCGCACGGTCGGCGAGGAATGGGTGACCAAGAAGCTCGAAAAGGAAAACAAGGCCAAAGCGACGATCAAGCGAGAACGCTGGAATCTCGGCCAACTCAATCGCGAGATCGGCAATCGACCGTTGTGCGAGATCGAGCCACCCGATTTGTTGACGGCGATGCGACGCGTCGAAGCCCGCGGCCGCTACTATACAGTCGGCCGGTTGCGCTCGACGGCCTCGCGGGTCTTCCAATTTGGTATTGGTGCGTCGTACTGCGGCAGCGACCCGACCCGCGATTTGAAGCACGCCCTTACCAAGGCTCCCAAGGCCAACCCGCGCCCGGCTCTGACCGACCCGGACGAGGTTGGCGACTTGATGCGCCGCATTGAGGTTTACGACGCCAAAAACGGCGGCTTAGTGCGCTACGCGCTCAAGCTGATCGCCTTGACCATGGTGCGGCCGGGCGAGCTTCGGCTAGCGGAGTGGACCGAATTCGACGAGGCGAACCGGGTATGGCTGATCCCCGCCGAGAAGATGAAGATGCGCGATGATCACGAAGTGCCTCTTTCGCGCCAGGCGCTTGCTATCCTTTCGAAGCTGCGGCCGTTGAGCGGCCAATGCCGCTACTTGTTCTCATACGATGATGATGTGCCTATGTCCGACAACACCCTCAACAAAGCTCTACGGATCATGGGCTACGATACTGGTCCCGGAGGCGAACACTGCGCGCACGGCTTCCGCTCGACCGCGTCGACCTTGCTCAACGAGGAGGGCGCGTTCGACGGTGATGTCGTTGAATCCCAACTTGCCCATTCGACGGAGGAAAAGAAGCGGCGTCGACGCGACGAGGTGGTGCGGCGCCAACTTGGCAAGGGCGACCAGAACAAGATTCGCGGCATTTATAACCGTGCGGCTTATTGGGTCGAGCGCGTGCGTCTGATGCAGCATTGGGCTGATCGGCTCGACAGCCTTCGCGACGGGAGGCTCACCGCCTCGCCAAGCAGGTCCGCGGCCTAGCTTGCTCTTGATTCGACCTTGGGCAGCGAGGCGTGAAATTGGTCCACGCTGTCGAGGTCGATCATGGTCTTGCCGCCCAATTTATAGGCCTTGATCCGCTCTTGGGCGATCAATTCGTAAGCCTTGGTCTTTCCGAATTTTCCATAGCGGCAACCGTCCTTGAATACGACTAGCCGCCGTTGCTTACTGAAGTCATTGTCAATCATAGTTCGCGCAAGCGCGTCGAAAATTTCTGCCATGACTGGAAGGTCAGGCCGAGCTGCACAAGCGGGCTGTTCCATCTCGCGACAAGGTGTTGAAGCGCACTCGCTGGGGAGACGGCGTCGGGTGTGACGCTGATCGCGCTCCGGCTGATGTTGTTTTGACGTCATCGACACGGCTCCCATCGCCTAGATTTGTCGATCTACGTCTTCGAAGGTTACCAAGCCAAGAGGCTGTGACGCCGGCGCTAGCTCCAGCGTGGTGTGGAGTACGATTCGGATGGATCGGCCGCTTAGCAGACTCATTGCCGCGAGATCGTAGGTTCAAATCCCGCCCCCGCAACCCTGACCACGATCTCTCGGATGGCCGCGCACTTCCGCCGCTCTCCATCGCAGTGCTCGAAGTTACGAGGAGTACGCGAGCCGGCAGGACGAAGACGCTGAGCGTCAAGATTGGCGCGTCTGGCCGCAACACGGCCGGAAGCTGCCGGTCCGCTTCAAATGCGGAAAGAGCACCATTGCGATTTCGACGTGACGTCGTGCTCTGGACTTCAGACCACCATGAAGTAGAGTAATGCTTGCACGGTTGATGGTCATGCTTCAGTTCGACGGCAGTTGGAGATTTGAGAGTCCTGGACCTATTGAGCCAGCGGTTATCAAGCGATTCCGCGAGCTGATTGATCGCATTTCCGGTCAGGGCCACCGCAAGTCTGTCTTTGAGCATTTCAAGTCAAGCTTCGCGAGCGCGGCCGGCGTTTCCTGTTTCCCGAGCAGCGACACGAGTTGGGCCTCCACCGACCTTGATTCCAAGATGGACGAAGCCAGCGCCAATTCCCCACTCTTTATCGAGGCATTCTACAACGGCTGTGAGACCCTCAAAGCAGCCAATCCTGGCATGCAGCTGCCAGACATCAGTCATCTGAACCGTATTCTCGCCGAGGCTGGCGCCGGTTTTCAGATCGATCCGCCTAATCTCGTCGCAACTCGGGCGCATATTCCGATCGCCGTACCCGCGCAACCGCCCTCCCTGGATGCTCAGGCCACCTTAATGATTGACCGGGCGTTACAGGCTTCCGAACGTGCGCTCGCCGATGGCAATGGTCGCCAGGCTGTCCAAGAGGTGCTGTGGCTACTCGAAACGATCTCGACCGCGTTTCGCAACTCTGACGTTCTCGACGGCAGCATTCAAGGTCGATACTTCAACAAGATCATTGGCGAGCTGCGGCAGCGTGGGCGAGGGCATCAGGATCAGATTCTCCAGTGGATGATGACCCTCCATGGCTACCTATCATCGCCCACCGGTGGTGGCGTGCGGCACGGCGTCGATCTGAAGGAAGGGCTGGCGCTCGGCATCGACGAAGCGCGGCTCTATTGTAACCTCATTCGCAGCTACCTTACGTTCCTGATCGCCGAGCACGAACGACTCAGCCGGCACGCAGCTTAGACATCGGAGGTCGCGTGACCGGGAAAGTCCCAAAGAAGCAGACAGAATCCGACCTTGAGACCGCGATCTCTGCCGCAATCGAGATTGCGTTTCCACGACTGGGCGCGGCCAACATCAAGCACCAGATTGAATTCACGATCCGTCTCGGGCACGCCACGATCACCACCAAAGGGCGGGAGAGCTGGATCAAGCGTGGTCGTGCCGACATCCTATTGACGTTGAACTGCAAGCCGCTGGCCATACTGGAACTCAAGAAGCACGACGCACCGCTGATGGCGAATGACGGCGAACAGGGCCTCTCTTATGCGCGCCTACTACCTGTCATGGCGCCTTTCGTCGTTGTCACCAACGGCAAGGAGACGCGAATCCTAGAAACCTTCTCGGGTCAGCTTTACAAGGGGGAATCGCCGGACGCGAAAACCTTCGAGGAGTTCATGGCTTCGGCGGCGAAGGTGGCGGCAGGTGATCGCGATGACGCAATCACGACGCTGATGGGAACGGACTCGCAGGTTTGGCAGAGCGCCGTCGCCGCCGCATCGGCCAGGGCCATCGACGAGCTTACCGCTACGACAGACCATCCTCTGCGCCCTTTCGGTCCATTGAAGATCCTCCGCCTGGCGACCCGCCAACTTGCCCAGAAGCTCCACAACACGCGTCTCGTGTTGGTCTCCGGCCCGCCCTTGGTCGGGAAGACCAATGTACTCGAGCAACTTGTTCGCCTGATTAATCCGCAAGCCGCTGGCGGCCTGTTCCTCGAGTGCGGGGCAAGCGAAGTTTTCAGAAAGATCGCCGATCTGCTAGCGGACACGCTCGAGTGGCCCGTGAATCCCGAGATGGCGCGTAATTGGGTGCGCCAGATTTCCCGTGCCGGGGGCCCGGCTCTTGTCCTCGCCATCGATCGCCTCGATCCGGAAGATCGCGACGATGTCCGCATGATTGAAGACCTCACATCCAACACGTTCGGGCCAGCCGTGCGCTTGGTTGTCGGTCTAGACGAGGACGCGGCACGACGCGTGCTGAAAAGCGCCGACGGCCGGCGGGAGTCAGCCATCGGCCGCCGTGCCGAGATCGTAGAGGTTGAGGACCTTGCCGAGCCCGAGTATTTCAAAGCGCTAGAAGCCCTGGCTGAGTTGGGCATGGGCATCATGGACGGCGGGCAGCACAGCCCAGATCTGCGCCGAGCCTGGTTGCTCCAAGCAATGGCGACCCGCCTGTCGGGCAGCAAGCGCAAGGGCGTCGGCGTATTCCCGGCAGTGCCAGGGCTAGAGATCATCGCCCAAGCTCGCGCCGACTTCACTGATCCCGAGCTGCGACGACGTTACGGTGGGCTCGCTCAGGCAATCACCGCCGACGCTCAAGATCAGGGCAAACCCTATGCCATGGCGCTCGAGCTCATGGGACGGTACTTCGTCCGACGCGCGACGCTGGACAGCATCCTATCGGCCTCGGACGTGGATTGGCTCCTCAAACAAGGTTATCTCGTCCCGTCCATTGCCGATGAGAACATCGCCATCGTAACCGTTGGCCTCCCGGAGCTTCTGGCGAGCGAACTAGCGCGCCATCTTGCCGTTAAGCTGCGGGAAATGCTGGAAAGCGATTCCGTCGAGGCCGCTGAGTGGCTTGCCGGCGCAGCCAGCAATTTTCTGTTCGGTGACATCGTCGCCGCTCAAGCCGTTCTCGACCTCGGGTCGGGCAATGGTCAGGTTCCCTGGGCTCTTTATGAGGCGCTAGCGAATATGACGCCGGTCCGGGAAGCCATGCATGCCGGACAGCATCTCTCGACCTGGGTCGAAGGTATTGGCTCGATCGATATCCGTCCGCAGGAAGACGGTTCTACGGTCCTCACATTCAACGGCGAAGATTATACTGTCGAAGCTGATAGCAATGAATCTGGCTCCTTCGCGAACATCCACGGGTGGCTTATCCTCTCGCAGCTGGCTTCCTGCCGGTTTGTGGTCGAGGGAAACGGCAGCCAACAGCGGCTGGATCCCCAAGTTCTGCTGTTGGTCGGAACCGCGGATTTCGTTCTGCGACAGCCACGCAACGACCTCTTGATGGACTCGGTGCCGGTTCACGAGTCAGATGAAGGCGGCCAATTCGTTTGCCATAACGCCGGAATTGTCGAGGCAGTAACGCAATCGATCCTGAAATACCTGTCGAACGAGCCGCTCAAGGATCGCGACGCATTCGTCTCGACGGCAATGGACATCGACAACGTCTATCTGACGGCCCGCCTCGACATAGCCCTGCGAATGGTGACGCGGTCGACAGATGCCGACCTAGCCGCATGGGCGACTCAGGTGCTGACAAGTACCGTCCGCCCAGCTCTGCTGCGTCACGTGGACGATCACTGAACGCGCGATTCCGATAAGTTAGGTCAATGACGAATGAATTGATGCCGGACGAATTGGGCGCCGCGGGAGAGTCGTTGTTTGCGACCCTGTGTGCCGTCGGTCGATGCTCGGTCGCCATTCGGGGCCCTGGTCTGCTTTCCGCAGCGGTGTTCGACGCGGAGATGGTCGCGGGGCTACCCCTCAAAGCCGAGGGCGGGACCTGGCTGCGCGACCAATTAGTTTGACTTCGCGCCCTACGCAAATGTCGGCCCCTGGATCGAGCGCTGCCTGTCCCATCCAGCTTTCAAAGCACCGCGTAGTGAGAAGTCACCAAGAACTGGCTCTTAGTTCCCCAGTCCACCTACAGGCAGGCTTTTTCTTAGATGTCCCATTTCGCTCTTTGTTCGTCATCGTCGCTACGGGCTTCTTTAACGTGGTGTTCGATATCTGCCAGCATCTCCTTAGCCCACCGCCGGACTTCGCCTTTGGGGTGATTCTCTAGAGACTTCAGGGGAGCTTGATAACGCGAGAAATAAGTCGCAAGTGAACCCATCCAGCCGAAGGTGTGCATGTTCTGCTCGATCTTCCGAAGGACGTCTTCACGATCACCGAACTCGTTCAGGAGGCGGTGCGTCAAGGGATGAAATTCTTGTAGACCCTCGGTCGGATTGTCGCGAGCGAGTACAGGAGCCACACCCGCCAAAAAGGCAGGGCCGATGTCGGGATGCGCGTGGCACCAGGCGAAGAGTACGTCCTCCGGCAAACTAAGAATTGGCGGCACTTTCTTATCCCCGGAGGAATACGGGTCGCCGAGGGCACTCTCCATGCGCCAGGACTTTAGCTTGTCTTCTGAGCAAATCGCTTCGCTCAACACCGGCCAAACTACGCCCGAGAATTCGGACAAGAGCTTGGGCAAGAGCGGCTTTATCAGTTCCTTCATGTCGCGATCCGGGTCGGCCGCCAGATGCTTGGCAAGCGTTAGGGCGACCGACCGGGCGTCGGAATCTTCCCATCCCTTCTTGAGCAGCCAACCGATCAGCACCTTGAAGTGATGGGCGTCCATCTGGGAGCCGCCCCTCTTTTCACGGCGATCGAGATTGACCGCGGCCAGCTTGAGCTGTTGGCGAAGCCCCTCGAGCTTGTCCCGTGCGCCGTGGACGTACATGCCCACCAGGTCGAGAGCAACAGAGTAGGCTTCACCATCCATGGACAGCATTTGATCGAATAGCGGGCTAACTGAATTGGTGGGCAATTTCGCGAGAACGCCGCCGGTGGTCCAATTTGCGAGCGTGCTGGGCGGCAGGATGCCGTCGCGCAACCCCGCTCTTACAAGCTGCACGTCGTGGTCGGTAATCCCAATGCTTGCGGTCGCCATAACGAGCACCGGCGCGAATACCTTGGACGCCATCGCTTCCTTTTTGAACTGCTCGACCACATCCGGATGCCTTGCGGCAAGGCCCGTCAGATAGCCGACAAGCACACCATAGTTTCTCTGGCCATCTGGAGCAGCGACCACGGCGGATTTGATCGATGTCAACCAGTCGAGCGGCGTCGACGAATGAGCTGCAAGAAATTTGCCGAATTCATAGACCGTCCGATGGTTGCCCATGCTCAATTGAGGAAGCAGGCGAAGGATGAGTTCCGGCTCCTTGAGCAGATCACGCGTCAGCTGCTCGACGGCGGCGATTTGATCTTTTCTGGCCTTCTCGAAGTTGTGTTCTTCGTCGAGCAGGTAGTCCCACGGCATATCGGTCAGCAGGAACTTGGCCCGCGTGGGCAGATCGTTGGGCATGAGTTTGTCGATAAGCTTCTGCACGCGCTCTGGGACACCGTCGCCAAGATCCTTCTTGTCGAATTGCAGTACGTCGGCGAGGCTATCCAGCGCTTCGGGCCAATAGCGATGAACGGCCGAAATGGCTTCGATCCATTGTTCAGCATTGTCAATGAGGCCATAGGAGACCAGCGAGCGCAGCCTTTGCCCGATGCCCTTTCGCGCCCGCGTTCCGACGTCGTCGTCCCGTTTGGCGAGCGCGACGAGTCGCTCGGCACACGCGATGATGTAGTCGGAAACATCTTTCCAGGTTTTAGGCTGCCAAGGCTGCAGGGCGGGACGGCTACCTTGGATTTCGGGGCCGACGCCTCTCGAAAAGCTATGTGTCCTTGCTCCTTCCAAGAGCGCGTCTACCACTAGAGGCATTTCCGCGGTGTGATTCCTGCGGATCAGATCATCAAGCAGGCGCAACCGGGCGCCGCCGTCGGCCTCTGTATTTCCGAGAAAGACCGGAAAGATCGCTTTGAATTCGCCAGTGGCGTTGTTGGACCAGTCTTCGTTCTCCGCCAAGGCAAGCTTGAGCAGGAGCAGTCCGCCTTGTTCGAACATCTCTTTTGTAAAGGCAATTTTTTCCAGCGCCCAAACAAGATTGCGCCGCAGATCGCCGCCTATTTGCCTTGTCTCCTCGTGTGACAACTGGCCCAGGACCCGTTCGATCAGCATGACGACGGATTCCGCGTCGATCTCGGCAAGGGATGAGAGAATTTCCGCACTTCCATCCACGCGTAGCGCATCAAGTGAAGCGAATGGTCCATTTAAACGGCAAATGAATTTTGCGACGTCCTTTGCGATCTGCCTGTCATTCAGCACGGCCAACTGCTCGGCGAGCCTCGTCCGCAAATGCTTCGGTAGCTTACCGGCAAGAATGTCGTCCCATCGTACGTCGCCCCATTGCCGCCATTGCCGTTCGGCCAACCTCAGAGCGATGGGTCGAGGTTGCAGGACCAGAAGACGGCCGTGCGTCTGGGCGACGCCGCGCCCCGACAGATCTTCGAGCGCCGCGTGAATCTCCGGCGCAGTTCTATTTCGCGCCAAATGGGTTACATCTTCGACGTCGGTAGTGGGCGACTTCGTTCCGAGTAGTCCGAAGGCGCCAAGGAGCATGCCGGCGTCCAGCAATGTTTGGCGATCGAAGAGGCTTCTCCCCACAAGGACCCGCTCGACGAGGTCATCGTCGCTGACGGTCGCGATCGAGCCGTCCTTTAGCCAAGCCTGACCGATAAGGACCGCCATTTTCGGGTAACCGGACGCAAACTTAAGCAAGCGACTTTGATCGGCGCTCGGAAGATCCGGAGCGACTTGCTTGAGGAGTCCTTCGACGACTTCGGGAAGCGCTAGATCGACCAGCAATGTGCCGGACGGCAGCGTGCCCGCCGGCAATTCCGGATCGATAGTTACCAGGGACAAGCGACTGCTCGTTCGTTTGACTATGGCCGCAAGGTCCTGATGAGTCTCCGTGGTGCACTGGTCGACGACGACGATAGCTCGAACCGAGCTGTCGGCCAGGCTCTGAACGACCGACTTGATATTGACCGTGCCCGCTTCGGGTTCCGAGCTGTAAAGGACGAGGTCGCTCAAAAAGAGGCCAGAATTTTCTTCGTCATCGGTCGGCCGAAGAGCCTCCAGCGCCAAGCGGGATTTTCCGGTCCCTGAAAGGCCAACGATCCTGGCGACTCCGCGCGCCGGTTCGATCAGCTTGCGAAGCTCGGTACGGAAGGGCTCGAGGCGACTGTCGGGCACGAAGGTAAATCCGTCGTGTTCGGAGCGACCAGCCCAATGCGACCAGTCGCGCATGGGTCCTGCCAATCCGGGCTGAGTTTGTTCAAGAACCCAAGTCGCGACGGCCGGATTGGAGTTGACCCATTGTGCTATTTGCGAAGCGTCGCGAAATTGGACGCGGCTGCCATCGATGGTCAGCCCTTTGACTGAGAGAGCTTTGAGGATTGCATCGGTGCGTTTTTTTATTTGTTGGCGTGTGTAGGAACGCGAGCACAGCACGACATATGCGCCACCTGTCTCTAAGGCGGAGCGCACCATGGGCTTGAGATCGCCGTTCTTGGTAACTATTTCTTTGGCCGCTTCCGCTGGGCCGAGCTCGGTCGCCTTCAATTGAAATTGGGTCAAACGCGTCGGGAGAAAAGGCGTGCGTTCCGGTCCGCCTTTCCATTCTATGCGGGCGTCTTCGCCGCCGTCCGGTGCGTTGATGTTTGCGGCGACATGGATGCCGTCCATCGGTAGGTCGTGCGTCTTTGCCTCGGCAGTAAGCAAGCGGCGTGTGAGGATGGTGAGCTTGCGGTCGCTAAGCGCTGAGATATGGTCGCTGGTGACTTCGAACGGTTTGGCGTTGTCACTCTCGATCGCCACAACATCAGGTCCAGCGAGGGTCTTCAGGGCCGACGGATTGGCCTCTAGCAATCGCAGAAGACTGGCGACGGACGCCGCCGGTCTGATGGTACCGCTCTCGTATTTGGTGAAGGCGCGAGGGCCTCCGCCGAGGAGCTCACCGGCCTCGACTTGCGATAAGCCCAGGCGCTGCCGGATGCGCCGAATGTCATCCGGCGTGAGTTCAGGAGGAGCTATCTCGATCTCGGGCTGTTTTTTAACCATATTGGGCGTCATAAATTTAAATGTACCATAATGGTCACGTGATGTCTCTATTGCACTTTTTCAATCCCCTAGCTCAGGCGCCGCTGATTCTTTAGAAAAGTGCCTATATTGTTGATATTTACATAATTTACGCACGGTGCCACAACATCTTATACGCCTGCTTCCACAACAGAATGTACGCCGACAACCACAGCACGAAATACGCCTACTTCAGAGAAGTCAGATCACAAGCAAATGCCAACTCCTAACGAGAAGCTCGCCGAAGCGCTGACCGCCCTCCAAGAGCTGCAAAAGGAGGGGCGGCGCGTATTCCGCACAAGCGAGCTCAGCCGTACTCATCGAGAACGGCTGACGAGAAATGCCTTCGTCCAAGAAGTCATCAAGGGATGGCTCATCTCTTCAAGTCCGAACGCGCGCGATGGCGACAGTACGCCCTGGTATGCCTCCTTTTGGGAATTTTGCGCTCGCTACTGCGACGGCCGTTTTGGAGAGCAATGGCATCTCTCGCCTGAGCAATCGCTGCTGCTGCATGCCGAGAACACCGTCATCCCGCCCCAAGTCATCGTCTATAGCCCCAAGGGCGCTCGCAATAATACGAAGCTTCTCTTCGATACGTCGATCTACGACGTTGTCCAACGGATGCCCCCCCCGGCTGATCTTACCGTCCGCGACGGACTGCGCCTGTTCACGCCGGAAGCGGCACTGGTGAAGGTTCCGGAGGCATTCTTCCAGCAATATCCGATTGAAGCCCAGGTCATCCTATCCTCGATCAGGGACGCGTCCGACATTTTGCGGCGCGTGCTCGACGGGGGAAATTCCTATGTCGCAGGCAGGCTCGCAGGGGCTCTCCGGCGTACGGGTCGCGCCGAGATCGCAGATGAGATCGCGGCGACGATGAAGGCGGCCGAGTATCCCATCCGAGAATCCGATCCTTTCGCGTCACAGCAAGTATTCGGGACCTATCGCGGCACAACGGCCCCCATCGTATCGAGGATCGAAGCGCTTTGGAAAACGGCACGCGATCCGGTGATCGCGGCCTTTCCAAAAGCACCCGGTCTTCCGAAGAACAAAGACGACTACATGCGCTTTGTTGAGGAAATCTACAAAAGCGACGCGTATCACTCGCTATCCATCGAAGGCTATAGCGTGACACCAGAATTGATCGAGCGTGTCCGCTCCGGCAATTGGGACCCCAAGATCCACGACAGCGACCGACAAAGCCGCGATGCATTGGCGGCTCGAGGCTATTGGCAGGCTTTCTTAGCCGTAAAGGCGATTGTCGCCCAAATCGTAAATGGCACAGAACCAGGCGCACTCGTTCGCACCAGCCATCGTGACTGGTATCGAGAGTTATTTGCGCCCTGCGTCACAGCCGGTCTGATTGCTGCGAGTGCGCTCGCGGGCTACCGAAATGACGCCGTCTATCTCAGAACCTCCCGCTATGTGCCGCCGAGATGGGAAGCCGTACGCGATGCTATGCCAGCGCTGTTCGATCTCATTGAAGGCGAGAAGGAGGCAAGTGTTCGCGCAGTGCTGGGTCACTGGCTCATCGGTTACATCCACCCTTACCCGGACGGCAACGGCCGCATGGCCCGCTTTCTCATGAATGCAATGCTCGCATCCGGCGGGTATCCTTGGACGGTTGTCCGGGTCGAAGATCGAATTGCTTATCTGCAAGCGCTCGATCGGGCGAGCATCGACGCGGATATCGGACCTTTTGCAACATTTCTTGCTGAGCGTGTGCAATGGTCGATGGACGCCAGAGCACAGGGTGAGATAGCGGATCGGCGCTTCGAGGTGGGCGATCTCGTGAGGCTCCGGCCGAATTCCCGAGTGGGATTTGGCTATCAACCCAACATTCGCCCCGATGAAATTGGCGAAGTTTATGCTGTCGAGCCCCATCCGCCGCAGACGGGGCCAACCTATCGGATTTGGGTCAGATTTCTGGGCGAACGCGTCGTCCAAGGTACGTTCGCCTCTGAATATGTGCTCGTGAAGGCAGCAGAAAAAACTCGAAGCGATTCTTCTTTAAGATCTTAGGGGGGGTAGAGTGCCGCTGATTTGGTGATTGCGAACGTCAAATCGCGCCGTGGGCTCTGCTCTCAAAATCGCATGCCACCATGTCTTGATTGGCGCACTTGCCGAGGAGGCGATGGGTAGCATCGGTCTATAGTTCTGCAAGGGTTGTTGCCAAAGAGCGCGATGTGACGTGAAATATGCCCTGGGGGATAGGGGGCATTGGAGTTGGCAAAGGCCGGCGGCGTCGGGTGGTATACCTCCGACAAGCATCAGCATTGGCGCTATTGGCAGCGGCGGCTTGCCCTGCTCGCGGGCATCTTTGTCCTTGGATTTTCTCCGGCCTACGGCCAGGCGCCACAAGATGAACTACGCGCGGCGCAGCAGGCGCTTCAGGCTCGAGGATACGAAGTTGGGCCGATAGACGGCATTATGGGGCCTCTGACGCGGGCCGCCCTGGAAGCATATCAGCGCAAAAATGCGGTTCCTGTGACGGGGACTGCCGATGAGCCCACCCTTCAAGCTTTAGGGCTGCTGAAGGTCCCGGCGCAGACGGCGGCTTCCCCTGTTTCTGTTCCTGCTTCTCCTCCTGCCCCACCGGCTTCCAGCCAGCCGTTACCAGGACCGGCCAAATCGGCGCCGCCGGTGTCCGCGCCTCAAACGCCGGCAAGACCTCCCGCGGCTCCTGCCACAACCAGCCAGTCGCAGGGCGGGAGCAATGGTGGCCTGATAGTTTTCTTGATCGTTGCCGGTATTGTCTTTTTCGTATGGAGGCGGGGACGTGCGGCACGTCTGGCTGAGGAGAAGCTCGCCGCGGCATCGAGCCAAGTTTCCAGCTTTCAGACAACTGTAACTGTCAGCAGTAGGTCGAGTGTCCCGAGCTACGGGGCGAACCGTTACTATTCGTCTACTCCCCCGACTCCTGATGCGCTGCAAAAGCAGAGTAGTCAGACGTGGATCAATGCCGGTAAGGCGGTATCGGTCGCTGGCTTCACGGTGCCGGATGGCATGGTCTACGTCGGAGCAGAGCTCATTCGGCAGGATGGCCGAGGGCCAGACAATTGTCTTATTAACCCGAAGCTCCCTGTCGCCGATCCAGGCGGCAGCGTGCCAGAGATGTCCTACTATCCTTGCTACAGCGATGTGTCGCCGGAGGCTCGCGGCTACTATCTCAGGTGGTTGTCGAGCGGTAAGCGAGATCCTGCAGTAGGTATCGGCTACGTCTTTCTATATTTTTATGGTCTCGAAAGACGCTTGATGCTCGATCGCGTTAGCGACGAGTACGATGCCCTCGTTGGCGAGGTAAAGCGTCTTCACGAGCTCTACGGAAAGAACTACTCGGTAAACCGCTACGCTCGGCAGCTCTTGGAAGCTGCGCGGTTGGTGAATCCACATCGTAAGTTCTATGAAGACGAGACGCCGGTAAACCAGCGTGACTACGAGCTGCCGCTCTCAGTTAGGCTCGGGGTCGGCCAGCTCCTCGGCGAAGGCAAGACAATTCCTTGGAACTGGATGTTTGCCTGGGTCGTCAACGACCCGGAAACCAATCTCAGGACAGCGGCAAGCCGTGCTGCGACCGAATTCCGGGACCTGTTTCATATGAGGTTCGACCAGGCATACCCGAGCGGGTTCAAACTCAACCCGCCCAAGAAACGGTTAGCCTGGAGCTATCGGGCAGCTTCTTCGTCGTTTCAGGTCGACCTTGCGCAGGCCGTCGGCAATTTGCCGGACATCGTCGGCTTGAGTGGCCCAATGAACAAGATGCGGTTTATCGTCGATGTCTGCATGAGCGATCTCGATGCCTACAGCCGTTTTCTCGGGCGTCGTCCCGACGGACGCGGCAGCATTCAGGCGATGGCGTTGTTGCCGCCGGAACTCGCGCACAAGGTAGACGGCGAAGACGTACGTAAACTTCGCGCCTGGCTCGATTCGGTCCTTGAGAAGGGGCCGGCACTGGTCGATTCAGGCGAGCTCCTCTCAAGGATCAATGGGAGCGGTAACGTCGCTTATGGGCGGACGGCCATTAGGGCTTGCGCGGAAGTGCTCGCCGGATTTGACGTGGCGTTGATGCCGAACCCGCGCGTCTCATTGCAGTTGCCGAAAGCGGGCCAGCCCTTTGTTCTATACCGCTACAAGGGCGGCGAAATTCCCGACGCTGAACTCGCAACTTACCGGCTGGCAAGCCTTTCTCTGCTTTTTGCGGTCTTCGTCGCTCACGCGGACGGGAATCTGTCGGCCAACGAACAGCAGCGCTCGTTTCAACTGGCTCAGGCAGCCGCAAAGTTGAGCGACCGAGGGCGGATCGACCTGCAAGCTCATCTACAGTGGCTATTGGCCGTACCGCCGGAGCTCAACGCCCTGAAATCTAGACTGAGTGCTCTCTCGGCTGACGATCGGCATCAGCTTGGGCAGATCGCCTTGTCGGTGGCTTCTGCCGACGCCGATGTTCGCCCGGCTGAAGTCGATGCGCTACAGCGTATCTATAGGGTGCTTGGGCTGGACCAAGACGGCGTTCTTAGTGATCTTCATGCAAAGATTGCCGAATCAGCCCAGAATGGCCTAGTGCCAATCAGATTGGGAGATCAGTCTACGCCCGGTTTCTCGATCCCGAAGAAGCCGCAGGTGGCTGGAGCAGCAACTGAAATTCGCCTCGACCCAGATCGGCTCAAGGCTATCAGCGAGAGCACGCAGCGAGTGAATCAGCTTCTTTCAAAGGTCTTTGCTGAAGATGCCGATCCAATGGAGCTGGCCGTTGAAAAAGCCATGGTGCCAGACAAAGACGCCAGCGAAGCGCCACCGGGCGAACCGACGAACGAATTCGAAGGTCTGGCGCCGCAGTACCGAGGCTTCCTGATGGAAATACTTTCGCGCCTTGAATGGCAACGTCAGGAACTCGATACGCTGGCAAAGTCGCATGACCTCATGACCGACGGTGCGGTAGAGACGATTAACGAGTGGTCATTCGATCGGTTCGGAGACGCTCTTTTGGAAGACGGTGACCCGATCAAGGTTCACAGTCAGCTCGTTAGCAGTATGACTAGGGTGGCACATGCCTGATTCGACCCCAATAAAGCCGCGCGAGCGCGATGTGATCGTGCAGGCATTGAGAGCTGGTGTCGTCCCAAAGCGTGGCCTGCAGCACATTCAAGTCGGCCGGGCTCCCGAAGTCGAAGAGCTGATCAAGGACATCGGGCGCATCGCCGACGGCGGCGCGGGGATTCGGTTCGTCATCGGCGATTATGGGGCCGGTAAGACATTCTTCATGAATCTGATTCGTTTGGTGGCGTTGGAACGCAAGGTCGTCGTGATGAGTGCGGACTTGGCGCCCTCTCGCCGCCTGCATGCGACCGATGGGCAAGCGCGATCCCTATTTAACGAGCTGACGCGGAACCTATCGACCAGGACCAGGCCCGATGGCGGTGCGTTGGCGAGTATCGTCGAGCGTTTTGTCGGTGACGCCTTGCAGGATGCAAAGAAGAATAACGTCAAGGTCGAAGATGAAATTCAGAAGCGGCTGGCACCGCTACAGGATCTGGTCTCGGGGTTCGATTTTGCCACTGTGGTCCAGCACTACTGTCGGGCATACGACGAGGGAAGTGAAGAAGGCAAAACAGCGGCTCTGCGATGGTTGCGTGCCGAGTATGGAACACGCACCGAGGCAAAAGCGGCCTTGGGTGTTCGAGAAATCATCGACGACGCTCGCTTCTATGACTATCTCAAGCTCTACGCTGCCTTCATGCGGCTTGCGGGTTATGGCGGTCTGTTGGTTGTTCTCGACGAGATGGTCAATCTCTACAAGCTCACGAACTCGGCCTCACGTAGCGCTAACTATGAGCAGATACTTCGCATCTTGAATGACGTGCTCCAAGGCGGGGCCGCCGGCATCGGCTTTCTAATGGGCGGCACGCCAGAGTTCCTCATGGATCCTCGTCGTGGCCTATATAGTTACTCGGCGCTTCAGTCCCGTCTCGCCGAAAATCGCTTTGCACAAAATGGCTTGGTTGATCTTTCCGGGCCCGTACTACGGTTGCAGAATCTCACGCAAGAAGACCTTTTCGTGCTGCTGCGGAATATTCGTAATGTGTTCGCGGCTGGCGATGCGAGTCGTTACCTGGTACCCGACGCAGCGCTGACGGCTTTTATGAGCCACTGCTCCAAGAAGATCGGCGATGCCTATTTCCGGACACCACGCAATACCGTCACCGCTTTTGTTAATCTCCTGTCAGTGCTCGAGCAGAACCCGGGCGCGAAATGGCAAGAGCTGGTCGATGCGGCTAATATTTCGACAGCGGTTCCTGAGGATGGCGAGCCGCTGGTGACGCCGATGGCAGCGCCTGGCGCTGAGGTGAAGGCCAATGGCGACCAGCTCACCGCCTTCAAGCTCTAGCAGTCCTTCTTCAGGCTTCGACCAGCTCAGCGAGCCAGTGCGGCGCTGGATCTGGAGCAAGGACTGGAAGGAGCTAAGGCCGATCCAAGAACAGGCTATTCCTGCTGTCTTGGACACTTCTGACGACTTGATCATCTCTGCAGCTACGGCGGGCGGTAAGACCGAAGCGGCGTTCCTGCCGATCATTTCGCAGATAGCCGAGGCGTCAGGTGTGGGCTTTAAGGCGATCTACATCAGTCCGCTAAAGGCACTAATAAATGATCAATTTAGGCGTCTCGACGAGCTTTGCGAGCTCGTCAACCTGCCCGTTTATCGCTGGCACGGTGACGTATCGGCATCGATCAAAGCAAAGGCCCGAAAGAACCCGAACGGCATCGTCCTAATAACTCCAGAGTCGCTCGAAGCGTTGTTCGTGCGCAGAGGGCAGGAGGTGGCTGGGCTTTTCTCGGCGGCTCAATTCGTTGTCATCGACGAATTGCATGCCTTCATTGGCCAGGAACGGGGGAAACAGCTGCAGTCTCTGCTGGGCCGGTTGGACCTTGCGGTGAGGCACCCGATTCGCCGCATCGGGCTTTCTGCGACGCTGGGCAATATGGAGCTGGCGGGTGAGTTCTTGAGACCTGGTCAGGCAGGCAAGGTAAGAGTTCTTGAAGGAGCAAGTGAGGGCGCATCGTTGCTTTTGCAGGTGCGTGGCTACGAACGCCTAGAACCACGTATTCGGCCGCAGGCCGCTAACCCCGGAGAGAAGGTAGATCTGGACGAGAGCGAGCTGCTCTACATGCGCCAGATCGCCAACGACGTCTTTCAGACGATGCGTGGTGACAATGGGTTAGTATTCGCCGGGTCACGGGCGAACGTCGAGGTTTATACGGACCTGATGCGCCAAGCGAGCGAGAAGCTCGGTGTGCCCGAGGAGTTCTTTGCTCATCACGCGAACCTCTCACGCGCCCATCGGGAATTCGTTGAGGACCGCCTGCGTGAAGGCAAGTTGCCTACTACGGCTGTCTGCACTTCGACGCTGGAGCTGGGGATAGACATTGGCGCCATACGAAGCGTCGCCCAGATCGGTGCACCTTGGTCGGTTTCATCTCTTCGCCAGCGTCTTGGGCGCACTGGCCGTCGTGATACGCCATCCGTTTTGCGGGTCTACATTGCCGAGCGAGAGCTCTCGAACGATCTTCATCCCGCTGACGCTCTCCGCTGTCAGCTGGTGCAATCGGTCGCAATGGTTCAGCTATTGGTCGCCAAGTGGTTCGAGCCGCCTAGATTGGGAGCATTGCACCTCTCGACTTTGGCTCAGCAGATCCTCGCCGTAATCACCCAGTATGGAGGTGCGACGGCTTCGAGAATTCACCAGACCCTATGTGTCTATGGCGCATTTTCTGGCGTGTCTCAGGATGCTTTCGCTGGGGTGCTCCGTTCTTTGGGGTCGACCGATCACCGGCTGATCGAGCAAGCGCCCGATGGCACCCTGCTGCTGGGGGAAGTCGGAGAGCGCATCGTCGATCACTACGACTTCTATGCTGTCTTTCAGAGTCACGACGAGTATCGCGTAGTCTATGAGGGCAAGGACCTAGGTACGCTGCCGATACTGGCCGTGCTTGCGCCAGGCATGACAATCATTTTTTCGGGAAGGCGCTGGCAGGTATTGGAAGTGCTCGACCGTGAAAAGATCGTGGTCGTGACGCCATCGACTGCAGGCGTGCCGCCAATGTTTGGCGGCGAAGGAGGGGACCTGCACGACATGGTCGTGTCAGAGATGCGAAAGGTCTATCGCGGGACCGAGGTCCCCCCTTATCTCGATTCTGTCGCGGCTCGGCTTCTAGGTGAGGGGCGTGACGAATACCGGCGCCTCGACCTCGATCGACGCGGAATCGTGGATAGCGATGGCGATATCTTCCTGTTTCCCTGGGCCGGCTCGATTGCGACGTCGACATTGCTAATGGCGCTGAAGGAACGCGGCCTCGAAGTGTCGATACGCGGCATTATGCTCGAGGTGCATCGTCAGCAAGAGGACGTAGTGCGCGATATCTTGCGTAGTTTTGTGAACGTTGGCGCGCCGGATCCCGTGCATCTTGCCGCCAGTGTCGGTAATCTGATTCGCGAAAAGTACGACCCCTATCTGAGCCATGAGCTGCTGGCCGTGGGCTTTGCGGCCGACCGCATGCGACCTGAGGCAGTGCCGGCATTAGCGCGCCGAATCGTCAACATGGGCGAGACGGCCGAGACGACGGAAGTCTGACGAAGGTTGGTGCCGCTAGGATCGTGGATAATCCCGTCGGGTGGCTCAGTGCCGCGCCTGGTAGTGCTGGCCTGTTAGAGCGCCGTTGCTAGTTCGAGATAGCGACAGAAGGCGTTCGCAAGCTGCATTTGGCTGGGTGTGCGACACTCAGCCTCGAAGACGGCCGGGGCCGCGACCAGAATGCAGAGGCATTTCGCTCGTGACGTGGCGACGTTCAGGCGGTTGGCGCTATAGAGAAATTCCATGCCGCGCGGCGCATCCACATGGCTAGAAGTGGTCATCGAGTAGATGACGATGGGAGCTTCCTGGCCTTGGAATTTGTCGACCGTGCCGATGCGTGCGCCGGGCAAGCGCTCCTGTAGCTCGAACACTTGAGCATTGTAGGGGGCGATGATCAGGATATCGTCGAGAGTAACTGCGTTTTCGTCGCCAGCACGATCGACCCATGTTGCGTTCGAAGCGAAGATGCTCTGGACGAGCGCTTGGACGGCGTCGGCTTCCTCCGGCGAGGAACTCTGGTTGCCATGATGAACTACCGGAAGATAGCGAAGGCCGGATCCGGCGATCGCGCCAGATGAGTTGATCGTCTGCAACTCGAGATCCGGCCGAGGAAGCAACCGGCTCTCGTAGAACATCTCTGAGGTGAAAGAACAGATTGCGGGATGGAGCCGCCAGGTCTCGGCAAGGAACAGACCGCGGTCGGTCGGGATCGTGGCGTGATCGCCGAGGATATGATCGAGCGCCGAAACATCCGTGCCTTCGGGGTGACTTCCTTGCATTGGTTGCTCGAGCTGACGCGGATCGCCCAGCAGGACAATGCTTTTGGCCGCCTGAGATACAGCCAGGACGTTCGCCAGCGACATTTGGGCTGCTTCGTCGATAAAGAGTACGTCGACTGCCTCGGCAGCATCAGGCCGGGCCCATAGCCAAGCCGTGCCGCCGGCGACGTGGCATGGCCCAGTGATCCCGGTCAGCAGGGCACCATTGTCCGTCGTGAACTGCAGGCCCGGAATATCGTCCTCTTTTTCTGAGACCTTCTGGATGCAGCGCACCGCCTGTCCGGCTTCCTCTGCGGCCTCAACGACCGCGTTCAGGAGATTGCGGATGACTTTGTGGCTGTTTGCCGTGATGGCGACCTTCTTGCCGGCCCGAACCAAGGCACAAATCATGCGTGCGCCGGTATAGGTCTTGCCGGCACCAGGAGGGCCTTGAATGGGCAGGAAGCCGCTCAGGAGCGGAGCCAGGCGTACCGCGGCCTGTACTGGAGTTTCTCCCGTCTGCTGAAGGCTCTGTCCGCCCGTGCGAGGGACGACTTTCATGAGCAGATCGCGGGCGGCCGCATAGGAGCCTGCGCCGTCAATACCGTGGTCGGCGACATACTCGCCGATCCGGACGAGGGCCTCGGCCAAGACCTGAGAATTGATGACCTGATGAGCGAACGTCGCCGTAGGGTGGATGTCCTTTGAGTCCTGGCGCTTCTTGATGTCGACGGTCCGATCCTCCACGGAGATCTCGACGACTTTGCCGAGCTTCTTGCCACCTTGGTGGTGGAGTTCCTCGTCACCGCGCAGCTCAGTGTCTTGAGCCGGAAAGCGGTAGCGATGGATAGGTGCTTTGGCGGTTCCGCCCACATTCTCGACAAAGGTGAGGCCTGCGAGAGCGGCTCGCTCGTCGAGAAGTTCCTCGTCGGCCAGGCCACTGAGACGAAAGTATTCCCACCAGGCGGCTTTCTCCTCGCGCCGATGCCAGTCGAGAATGTAGGCAAGCAGCCACCGCGCTTGCTCTTCTGGGGTGCGCTCCGTGGGTTCAAGGGAGATGCCCTGCGTAAGTCGCGCAATAAGCGCTGCAATCTTTTGCTGCCATTCGTTGAGTGCCTGGCTGACGTTGCCGTCATTGGCGACGGGCCGCGGGATCTCTGCGCCACCTGCGACGGCGGTGGAGCGGATGTTCTCCAACCAGTCGCGCAAAGCACTCGCAGAGAGGCAGTCGTCGCGATTGTAGGCTTGGACAAGAGCTCGATCGTCCTCCGTGATGCCATTGAGGTCGCCGAGCTCGAGGCAGGCCTGAACCTTGGCCATCGGGCGGCTGACATCTGGCAAGGCCGCGGCGCGGACAAAGCCATAGAGCGGTTCCAGCCTCTTGATGGAGTAGCTTTCGACGCTGGCTCGAATGCTGTGTCGAACGACGGCGTAGAGATCGACGAAAACATCGATCCTCAGCAGATGATCGATCTCGTTCTCGCGCGTCGCATCGCGGCCCATGAGGCGTTTCAGGGCCGCCGGTTCGTAAGGTGCGTAGTGATAGACGTGGAGGTCCGGATGCTGAGCGAGCCGGGCCATGACCAGGTCGACAAACGTCTCGAAGGCGGCTTTTTCGGCCTCACGCGTGAGCGCCCATTCGGCGGTGTAGGAGAGCCCGCCGGCGCCGCCGCTGAGCGCATAGCCAAACAAGAACTCCAGGCCGCCGCCGCTCACAAACGGGTCCCCCTCAAAGTCGAGAAACACGTCGCCCGGGGACGGGGCAGGGAGGGAGCAAAGGCCAAAGTCGGGGACGACCGGAAGAGCCTCGTGAATCACCTGGCCCAGGGTGCGGCCCTCGACCTGGATACGGGCTTGCTCGCGGACCCGCTCGTAGCTGGGGGTAGCGCCCCGCTCTGGCCTCCATTGCAGCGGCAGGGGCAGGGCCGCCAGGGCAGCGGTCGATCCAACCTCATGTTTGCCGAGTTCACCGATCTGGGCCTTGGAAATCCCCGCTACCAGGGACAGGTGGTCGTCGGCCCGGCGCTTTCGCTCGCAGTTTTGGCGCCAGCGGCAAATGTCGCAGTGCGCCGTCGGCTCCGGGTAGAGGTCGGTGTCGGGCTC
Source organism: Reyranella sp. (assembly GCF_052439685.1). GTDB lineage: Bacteria > Pseudomonadota > Alphaproteobacteria > Reyranellales > Reyranellaceae > Reyranella. Next base: position 32,679 of record NZ_JBQVQG010000026.1, on the reverse strand, counting down.
GGTGGTGACCACCTCCTCCAGGCGGTGCCTGATGCGTCGGTAGTAGGCTGCGAACTCCGCCACCCGGTAGCCCTGCGGGGCATAGCCGGTCTCGGGGGTGACGACGTAGACCATCTCAGGAGGAGCGCCCTGGAGGCCCGCCAAGAGGTCGGCGTAGAGGCTGAGCTGCAGGAGCGTCCCGCCCTTGGTCTCCAGGGCAAGCTTGGTATCGACCGGCTCGTAGGACCAGGCGCCGAGGGCGCTGGGTTTCTCGACGCGGAGCAGGACGTCGGCCCGGCCGCCCCAACGGCCCTCCAGGAAGGCCGCCTGGGCGATGGCGGGGGCGTCAGCCCTCAAGGCGGCGAGGGTGGCGGCGGCCGCCGCCGAGTCGACGCCGACGCCCTCAATAAGGGTTACGGCCAGGCCTCGGGCCGTGAGGTGCTCCAGATAGCCTTGCTCATGCTGGCGGCCGCGCTCGATCAGGACGTCCAGTCCAGGGTCTTGGTAGGTGGGCTTTGCTAGGAGACCTTTCGCGACTTTCAGGTCGAGATCGGTCAGGTAGCGGCAGTTGATATGCCCAACGAGATCGGAGGCGCTGAGCTGGATGGCATTGCCGGTCGCGTGCATGAGCGAGACTAGCAATGATGGCGGCAAAAGCGAGGACGAGATCCTAACCTGTGATTGCGGAATGGGCCGGGCGAACTCAGTGCAAAAGTCAGATTTTGCACTGACTACAGCACTGGGTTGCATTGGCGCCGGCCGCCGTTGGTCACGATGCAAATAATACCGAGAGCCCCGGAAATTGCGGCCCGACTCGCCTACAATGCGTGCTCAAGGATGAAACACTCTTTATGAGCCACCGGTGAGCCACCACCGCCGCCAGGAACTTGGCTGCGATCTCGCCTTCCAGCAGCCGGTCGCGGTTCTTGGAGAAGCTCGAATGATCCCACGCCGGATCATCCACCCCCAATCCCACGAACCAGCGAAACAGAAGGTCGAACTCCATCCGCTCCATCAACTGCCGCTCCGACCGGATGCCTTAAAATGCTTGCAGCAACATCGCCCGAAGCAAACGCTCCGGCGCGATCGACGGACGGCCCACGCGCGGCGGATACAGTTGTGCAAATTCGCCAGACAGAGCCGCCAGAGAGGCGTTTGCAATCTCCCGGATCGTGCGCAACGGATGGCCCGCACCAACCCGCGATTCCAAATCCACGTAGCTGAACAGAGACCCAGACTGTTCGTCCGATCCACGCATCAGAAAGTTCCCGCCAATACCCGGGATCAGTGAATCATTTTACTCGACCGCCTACGATCGGTTTTTCAACAGCCTGTTAGGTTGGAACTGAAAGTGATGATTCGTCGTCGATGAGCCCACGGGGGTCGAAAGTGTCGGGCTTGTTGGCGACGGTTCCGGGATCTGTGTCGAACTGATCGTTCGGATCGGATACGCTCGACGTCGATCGGGGGGGATCGATGGACTTCTTGGCCTTAGATTTCGAGACTGCCAACGCCGACTTTACGAGCGTTTGCCAGGTGGGTGCCGTGCTGTTTCGAGACGGCCAGCCCGCCGACACCTTTATCTCGCTGGTTGACCCTGAAGATTACTTCGACGCCGTGAACGTCTCCATACATGGCATCGATGAAGAGGCAGTGCGTGGCGCGCCAAAGTTCGGCGAGGTATACGCCAAGCTGGGGCCGTTGATGGCCAATCGGGTGGTTGTCAGTCATACGTCGTTTGACCGGTCAGTCATGTCGCAATGCGAGCAGCGGCACAACCTTACGCGACCAGATTGCAAGTGGCTCGACAGCGCTATGGTCGTGCGTCGTACCTGGCCCCGATATGCGCGCCGGGGCCACGGCCTTGGCAATGTGGCGCTGGAGCTAGGAATCGAGTTTCGTCATCACGACGCTGCTGAAGACGCTAGGGCGGCCGGTCGAATTCTCGTCTGCGCACTCATAGAGTCGGGCCTTGCTCTCGAACAATGGCTCGATCGGGTCAGGCAGCCAATTGCCCTAGAAGCTGCCAAACCGGCCGCCCGCGACGGCAATCCAGCTGGCCCGCTGTATGGCGAGGTCATTGCCTTCACGGGCGCCCTGTCGATACAGCGCAGTGAGGCAGCTGAAATGGCGGCCACGGTAGGATGTCGAGTGGACGAGGGGGTTACTAAGAAGACGACCCTGCTGGTTGTCGGGGACCAGGATGCAATGAGGCTTGCACCAGGGCACGCGAAGAGCAGCAAACACCTGAAGGCCGAGCAGCTTATGGCCAAAGGCCAGGGCATTCGTATCCTTCGTGAATCAGACTTTGCTGCACTGTGCTCGATCGCACGAGCTGAACGCTAAGCGGTATCTGCTTCCGGGCCTAGGCCGGAGATCAAGGCTTTGTGTGGACAGATGGCCGTCACGGATAATCCGACGAGCAACCCGGCAAAGTGGCCATAGCTTGCCCAGAGTATCAAGTTTCCGGGGCGCGGAATTGAGCAAGCAAGGTAAGTCAATAACGGCAGTCAAGCCGCCGGTGAAAATCAAAGCTGCTCTTTACTTGTCAGGCATTCCCCTGCTCTGACGGGTGTAGCCCTTCGCGGTGAAGATAGTCGCGTTGGCTCGTCGATAGACACGGCAGCAGGCGTCGTAGCTGCCAGTCTGACATCTTCTCCAGCTGCGCCTTTTCGCGGCCGCGCTTGATTGTGATCTTGAAGTCCTTCGGATTGTGATCGATCCCATGCTTCTCGAATCGCCACATGAGTGTGGTGACCTGGTACGGCGTGAAGGCATCGCGCTTCTGCAGGTAGTCGATGAAGGAATGGATGTTGAACTCCTCGTCGGCGTGAGCGAGGGCGACAAGCGCCTTTACGAGCCGCCGCCGGCGGGCATCGTCGACAAGCTTTCGCCGATCTTTCGCGAGTTTCTTGCGTGTGCCGTCGGCGTCGAGGGTTCTGCCTTCCTCGTCAGTCGCAGCGATATTGAACCTGTTGATGCACTCGGAGCCGACGAGAAGCGTCTCGGCCGTGTGCAGATTCTGTATCTCGAACTGGTAGCGGATGTCCGGATGGTCGCAGAGCTTGCAGGTCTCTATGGGCGCCTCAAGGTCGTTGTAATCGCCCGTATAGCGCCACTCATGGAGGGCGAGCGCAAGATCGTCCTTCTCGCGGCTCAAGGGAAAGATGTTCGCCGCGGCGCGGCTGGCCCAGCTCATGTTTATAGCCCTTCGAGGCTGCCGTCGCTATGCGCATTCCGGCAGCGCAAGTAGATTGTCGTTCCAGTCGCGGTCGGCGTAGGTCCGGAGATAGTCGCCATTCGGACCACGGACGACGCCAATGTCGGCACGCTTGTTGTTCACCCGCGTGAAGAAGGTGTTGGACTTCTCGTTGATCGAGTTGATGACCTGCTGACGGGTCCATTTCCAGCCGGGGCCGCCGAGATGGGTGATGCCCTCGTATGGGTTGTTGCGCGGCTGCTTGTTGATGCAGGTGACTTGAACGTCGGCCATGCGGCCTCCTCTAGTTGATCGTGTAGCGCTTCCAGGGCACGGCCTGGAGCGGGACGTTGGCCATGAACTGCGAGAGGTCGCGCCGACCGAAGTAGGTCGGGCGGCCCTGACCGTCCTGGGCCATCAAGACGACCGGCATGCCCGGGAAAGCGGGCTGAAAGGACTGGATCGCCCGGTTCGCCTCGCTCGTGCTCTGGAGCACCGACTGACGGACGACGACGATGGCGAAGGTGACGCCCTGTTCGCGGATGACCGCGCCTTCGAACTGGCTCATGATTTAGCCCTTCGGAGGATTCGGGTCATTGCCGTGGGAGTCGCGCTCCCGGATGCGGCCGTCGGTGCCGTGGATCAGGAGCTCGGTGCGCTGGTGGCGGGCGATCGAGCGGGCCTGATCGATGGCGGCGGCCTGGGTATCGTGGACCGCCGTGGCGCGTTGAGCCCCGGCGCCCCGTACGGCCCAACCGGCGTCATGCGGGACAACATGTTGATTTCGCTTGGACATTTGGAAATTACTCTCGAACAGCTGACCGCAGGAGTATTCCTGTAGGGAGGTAGGCTCCTCAGCCGGCAGAGCCCCGACAGCGAATTCCCAAAATATTTTGTCGGCATCTGCGGGTTGAGGAGCCATAGTCTGGGACAACAAGAAGACGGGCTCTTGGGGGGCCGATTGACGCAAGCTGCTAGGGCCGTGTGGACGGAAGGCGAAGTCCAGGTCGCGATTCGCGAGCTGAGCGACGCTGACATTCTTGGGCTGCAGCAGGCCGCGCGGGCGCTTGTGTGGGGCAGCAGGCTTGCTCCCGATGAACTGCTGAGTGAAGCGATCGGGCGACTCCTGGAGGGTGCCCGGAAAGTGCCTCGGACCGAGAAGTTTCTAGTCGTCCTGAGGGGGGTGATGCGCAGCGTCGTCTCCAACGACCGAAAACTTCACGACAACTCGCGAGTCGACTCAGGTGATGACGAGAAGTTGAGCAATGTTCAGGCTGTGGCGGCGTCGCCAGAGGATGATCTGGGGAGCAAGCGTCTCCGGGAGAGCGTCTTGACGCTCTTCGAAGGTGACGAATTCGCCCAGGTGATCTGTGAGGGGTGGTTTTTTGAGCAGATGACCGAGAAGGACTTGTGCGAGTTGACCGGACTTGGCGCAACTGAGCTGGCCAGCAAGAAGCGAGCTATCACGCGCAAACTCGGCAAAAGCGGCGTTGGAGAGCATCTACGATGACAAAGAACAAGGGCCAGATGGATGCCGAAAACTACGCGGACAAGGTGATCGCCGAGATGTCGGCGTTGACCGACAAGGAGATCATGGACGCCGCCGCCGAGGATCATGCCGACCCGCAGGCGGAGGCCGCCAGACTCCGAAAGCTATTGCTGGAGGCGGCGGTCAAGCACGGTAGAGGGCGGCTTGAAGCCGCAAAGGCAAGAATTGCTGATGAGGACGCGCGTCAAGGGCAGACCGGAGCTGTCATACTCTCCTTTGAGGCAAAGCGAGCAAAATTCGATCGCATCATTGCTCGAAATCCAGGTCTCACTCTTGCGGCGCGCCAAGGCGAGCGCATGGATGAAGCAGAACTCGATGGGTACCTGGCGGACTTAGCAGAACTCGGCATTGCGGAGCCGGACGACCAGAATGGGGCGTAATCTTACCCGGGCAGAATTGCACTTGATGGGGCTTGGCATCACCGAGCCGAAAGAGATCGATGTCCGCGCCATTGCATATGACGCAGGTGCGGCCGTTAGGGTGCGGAAGCTGACGCGTTGCGAAGCCAGGATTGTCGGCGTCGGCGACAAGGCGATCATCTCCATATCAGAAGACAGTGGCTTTCAGAGACGGCGCTTCTCCGTCGCGCACGAACTTGGTCATTGGGCGCTCCACCGTGGCCGGCAATTTGAATGTCGGTCGACCGACATCGAAAATGCCGCAAACGACCCTCTCAAACCTGAGCGCCAGGCCGACGACTATGCGGCCGATCTATTGATGCCCTGGTACCTGTTCATGCCGTTACTTGGGCACGTCAAGCACGTCGATCTTGCATTGCTCGAACACATGCAGCGGTCGTTTGACGTCAGCCTACCGGCCACGGCGATCCGCATCGCCGAAGCCAATGTCGAACCCGTTATTGTCGCCTGCTACGATCAGACTGGAAGACGCTGGTTCAGTCGCAGCAAGGATGTCCCTGATCGCTGGTTTCCTGTGGAGCAGCTCGATCCCGACACATACGCAGCGGATGTGGTCGCCGGTAAGCGCGAGCGTACGCATATGTCTCCCATCGGGGCGGATGCTTGGTTTGATGCCGAAGGTATCTCCGAGTGTGAGGTGAAGGAGCAGTCGCTTCGACTGAGTGACGGCAAGGCGCTTGTAGTCCTTCGAATCGTCGACGAGGCAATGCAGGAGGATTATGGCCGAACCAGCTGGCGGTCCAAGCAGCGCCGGTAACTGCTTTCGCGGGTGAGGGTGGTGGCTGCGACCGACGACGATAGACAAGCGCTGATGCGCGCCGCAGCCTTCGATCAGGCGCGAAGGCTGAAGGCCCCTCGCGCGGGGAGGAAATCGGGCTGGCACACCTTCCGTTCCCGCTCTGCCGACAATCGAGAGGGAGAGGGCTGCGCCGGATTCCGTGACGGATTTTCAGGTCGCGAGAGAGTCTCCCGGCCGTCCGTCGCGGAGTATCCCGACATGGCAAAGGCCGTTCAGAAGATCACCCTCAGCGCCTCGCGCGACATCCCCTTCAACAAGCTGGTGCTCAGCCAGTCGAACGTCCGGCGCCTGAAGGCCGGCGTCTCGATCGAGGACCTGGCCGAGGACATTGCCCGGCGCACCCTCCTGCAGAGCCTCAACGTCAGGCCGGTCGTCGACGCCGAAGGCGCCGAGACCGGCCAGTTCGAGATCCCGGCTGGCGGCCGCCGCTACCGGGCCCTCGAACGCCTGGTCAGGCAGAAGCGCCTGTCGAAGACGGCGCTGGTCCCCTGCATCGTGCGCGATCCTGGCGTCGAGGTGTCGGCGGAAGAGGATTCGCTGGCGGAGAATGTCCAGCGTGTCCCCCTGCATCCGCTGGATCAGTTTCGTGCCTTCAAGACGTTGCGCGACCAGGGCGCCGGCGAGGAGGAGATCGCCGCCCGGTTCTTCGTCGCGCCCGCTGTGGTCAGGCAGCGGCTGCGCCTGGCAGCGGTGTCCGAGAAGCTCCTCGAGGTCTATGCCGACGACGGCATGACCCTGGAGCAGCTCATGGCCTTCACCGTCACCACTGATCATGTCCGCCAGGAGCAGGTCTGGGAGGCGCTTCAGCAATCCTACGACAAGGAGCCATACCTGATCCGGCGCCAACTCACCGAGAGTGCCGTCCGCGGCTCGGACCGGCGGGCGCGGTTCGTCGGTGCCGAGGCGTACGAAGCTGCTGGCGGCGTGATCCTGCGCGACCTGTTTGAGGACGACAGGGGCGGCTGGTTTGAGGACGTCGCCTTGCTCGACCGGTTGGCGACCGAGAGGTTGGCAGCGGGGGCCGAGAAGATCGCCGCCGAGGGCTGGAAGTGGATCGAGGTGGCCGTCGATTTCCGCTATGGCCACATGAGCCATCTTCGGCAACTTGACGGCGTGACGCTCGAACTCACTCCGGCCGAGCAGGCGACGTTCGATGCGCTGAATGCCGAGTACGCCAAGCTCGAAGGCGAATGCGAAGGCGCCGACGAGCTGCCGGACGAGGTCGATGCCCGCTTGGGCGAGATCGAGGCGGCGCTTGCAGCCTTCGAGAATCGGCCGGTGCGTTATGAGCCGACAGAGATCGCGCGCGCCGGCGTGTTCGTCAGCATCGACGCCGACGGACAGCTTGCTGCCGATCGAGGCTATGTCCGGCCGGAGGACGAGCCGTCAATGCCAGTCGGCGGCGAAGGGCCGGCGGAAGGCGAGGCCCGTCACGCCGACGAGACGGCACCTGCCGCCTCTGATGTGCAGCGCACCGTCATCACCATCGGCGGCAGCGAGCCGGATGATGACGACGACGGAGACAATGTCGTCAAGCCGCTGCCTGAGCGGCTGGTCAGCGAGCTGACGGCCCACCGCACCCTGGCGCTGCGGGATGCGGTGGCGAACGACCCGCAGGTCGCCCTGACGCTGCTGCTGCACAAGCTCTGCTTTGATACTTTCCAGCACAACGCCCCCGGCGCATGCCTGGAAGCCTCGGTGCGGCATGTGTTCTTCCCCGTCCAGGCGGCCGACCTGAAGGACAGCCCCTCCGCCAAGGCGGTCGCCGAGCGGCACGAGGCGTGGAAGGCCGAGCTCCCCAAGGACGACGACGCGCTTTGGGACTGGCTCGCGACCCTCGACGACACCCGCCGGGCAGCGTTACTTGCGCACTGCGTCTCGTTTGGAGTGAATGCCCTCTATGAGAAGGGTGACCGCTACGGCGGGCCGGGTGTCTCAGTGCAAGGCGTCCAGCACCGTATCGCCCAGGCCGACCGGCTCGCCCGCGCCGTCGGCCTCGACATGGTGGAAGCCGGCTGGCGGCCCACGGTTGACAACTATCTCGGCCGCGTCACCAAGCCCCGCATCCTGGAAGCGGTGCGGGAGGCCAAGGGAGACCAGGCAGCACAGCTCATCGACCATCTCAAGAAGGCCGGAATGGCGACGGAGGCTGAGAGGCTGCTCGACGGCACGGGCTGGCTCCCCGAACCGTTGCGGCTCGCCGACAGCGTAGACGTGTCGGACACGTCGACCGACACGGTCCAGGAACTTCCCGCCTTCCTCGCCGACGGCGAGGCGCAGAATGCTACCACGGACGACGTGGATCCGCGTCCGATCGCCGCCGAATAGCGCGGACTCGCGGGGTGGCTTCGGCTGCTCCGCGCTCTTGCCGCCAGTCGTTGGGTAAGCCCGGCCACCGAGCCGGGCTTTTTCCATTGAGGAATCCGCTCTGACCGATTCCCAAAAGAGAGGGAGAGGACGGCCGGAACGGGTTTGAGCCTGTGGGGTCGAGAGAGAGCGCCTCCTGGTTCGGACCGTTCCCGCTCTCCCGAGGTCTCCTCCATGTCGAATGTTTCCGTCTCCGTGGCCGCGCAGGCGCCGCTGCGCCCGTTCGCCTCCTCTACGGTCAATCTGCCCGATGGCGTTGTCACCGCCGCTCATCTTCTTCTCCCTCACCTCGAACGCGGTGGCCGCATCGATGCGGTCATCCTGCGCGCCGCCATGGAGCACGCCTTCGGCGGCTCCGATGCGGCCGGCGCCTGGAACTGGAAGACCGCGTACGACGCCTGCGAGGCGGCAACCGTGCTGTTCATGCGCAAGTTCGGCCCTGTCATTCGGGCTCGGGCTGGGTCGCCGGCTGCCGAACTGTCCATGCTCAGCAAGATCGCGACACTTCTTCCCACCCATACAAGGCGCTCCGAAGAGAGCCAGGCGCTGCAGCAGTTCTCGACGCCGCTCGCGCTCGGGTTTGTCGCCACCAACGCTGCCGCGATCACCCCGGCCGATCTCGTTCTCGAGCCCTCGGCTGGCACGGGCCTGCTCGCCATCTTTGCCGAGCTCGCCGGTGGCGCGCTGGCCCTGAACGAATTGGCGGAAACCCGCGCGGCCTTGCTGGGACAACTCTTTCCTGGTGCTGCGACGGCTCGCTACGACGCGGCTCACATCCACGACCATCTCGACAATGCCGTGCGCCCGAGCGTCGTGTTGATGAACCCGCCGTTCTCGGCCGCAGCGCATGTCGATGGCGCCGTTGCCGACGCCGCCCTGCGCCATGTCGCCTCCGCGCTTGCCCGCCTTGTCGTCGGTGGACGGCTGGTGGCGATCACCGGCGCCGGCTTCTCGCCCGACCATCCGTCATGGCGCGAGGCCTTCGTCCGCCTGCAGGAGCGAGGCCGCATCGTGTTTACGGCTGCCGTCGATGGGCGTGTCTATGCCCGCCACGGCACCACGGTCGAGACCCGGCTAACGGTCATCGATCGTGTGCCCGCGGACGATCCGGGTTGTTTTCCGGCATCACCAGGCATGGCGCCCGACGCTGCCACGCTGCTTGAGTGGGTGACCACCTGCGTTCCAGCGCGCTTGCCTGTTGATGGCGCGGTCACGCTTTCGGCACCCGTTTATTCCGTCGCGGTCCGACCGAGTCGCAGGCCCGCACGACAGCCGCTCGCCGTTGCTGCCAGTTCGCTCGAACGAGAGGGCATCGAACTCGCCTACGAGACCGTCGACTGGACGCCCGCCGAGGGTGGCAGCCTCACCGAGGCGCTGTACGAAGGCTACGACCTTCAGTCGATTCGAATCGCCGGCGCCCGGCGGCATCCGACTCGGCTCGTGCAATCCGCGGCGATGGCCTCGGTCGCGCCACCCAAGCCCTCTTACCGACCGCACCTGCCAGCCGATGCCGTCAGCGTCGGCCTGCTGTCCGATGCCCAGCTCGAGAGCGTCATCTATGCCGGCGAAGCCCATGCCGGCCACCTCGTCGGATCATGGATGGTGGACGAGACCTTCGACCTCGTCTCGGCGGCACCCGACGATGCCGAGAACGCCGTGCGTTTCCGGCGCGGCTGGATGCTGGGCGACGGTACCGGCGCCGGCAAAGGCCGCCAGGTCGCCGGCATCCTTTTGGACAACTGGCTAAAAGGCCGCCGACGGGCGGTGTGGGTCAGCAGGTCCGACAAGCTGATCGAGGATGCCCAACGCGACTGGTCGGCGCTCGGCATGGAGCGGCTGCTGGTGACGCCGCTCGCCCGCTTCCGCCAGGGCACGCCGATCCGGCTGGAGCAAGGCATCCTTTTTGCCACCTACGCTACGCTACGGACCGATGCGCGAGAGGAAAGGGTTTCGCGGGTCCAGCAGATCGTCGATTGGCTGGGATCGGACTTCGACGGAGTGATCGTGTTCGACGAGAGCCATGCCATGGCCAACGCCGCCGGCGGCAAGGGAGAACGCGGCGACCAGGCGCCCTCGCAGCAGGGCCGTGCCGGCCTGCGCCTGCAGCATGCGCTGCCCAATGCCCGCGTGGTCTATGTCTCGGCCACGGGCGCCACCACGGTGCACAATCTCGCTTATGCCCAACGGCTCGGCCTCTGGGGTGGCGAGGACTTCCCCTTCGCCACGCGCGCCGAGTTCGTCCAGGCGATAGAGGCCGGGGGCGTCGCCGCTATGGAGGTGCTGGCCCGCGATCTCAAGGCGCTCGGCCTCTATGCGGCGCGGTCGCTGTCCTACGAGGGTGTCGAGTACGAGCTGGTCGAGCACACGCTCACGCCCGAGCAGATCCGCATCTACGACGCCTATGCCGGCGGCTTCCAGGTCATCCACAACAATCTCGACGCCGCCCTGCAGGCCGCCAACGTCACGGGCGAGCGCGGCACGCTCAATGCGCAGGCGAAGTCGGCGGCCCGCTCGGCCTTCGAGTCCGCCAAGCAGCGCTTCTTTTCGCACCTGATCACCTCGATGAAGACGCCGACGCTGATCGGGGCAATCGAGCGCGACCTTCTAGCCGGCCATGCCGCCATCATACAAATCGTCTCCACCGGCGAGGCTCTGCTGGAACGCCGGCTGGCCGACATCCCGACCGAGGAGTGGGGCGACGTACAGGTCGACATCACGCCGCGCGAGTACGTGCTCGACTATCTTGCGCACAGCTTCCCGACCCAGCTCTTCGTGCCCTTCACGGATGGCGAGGGCAATCTCTCCTCGCGTCCGGTCTATCGCGACGGCCAGCCCGTGCAGTGTCGCGACGCCGTCGAGCGTCGTGACCGGCTGATCGAGCAGCTCGCGTCGCTGGCACCCATCCAAGGCGCGCTGGATCAGATCGTTCAGCGTTTTGGCACCGACTTGGTTGCCGAGGTCACCGGCCGGTCGCGGCGGGTCGTTCGGATGGGCGACCGGCTCTGCGTCGAGAACCGGCCCGGCTCGGCCAACCTCGCCGAAGCGCAGGCCTTCATGGATGACGACAAGCGCATCCTGGTGTTCAGCGATGCCGGTGGCACCGGCCGCTCCTACCACGCCGACCTTTCGGCCAGGAACCGGCGGCTCCGCGTTCACTATCTCTTGGAGGCAGGCTGGAAGGCCGACACGGCGATCCAAGGGCTGGGGCGCAGCAACCGCACCAACCAGGCGCAGCCGCCGCTATTCCGGCCGATCGCGACCAACGTGAAGGCCGAGAAGCGCTTCCTGTCGACCATCGCCCGTCGCCTCGACACGCTGGGCGCCATCACCAAGGGCCAGCGCCAGACGGGCGGGCAGGGCCTGTTCCGCGCCGACGACAATCTCGAATCGCCCTATGGCCGAGCGGCCTTGCGCCAGCTCTATCTCCTGCTGTTCGCCGGCAAGGTCGAGGGCTGCTCGCTGGAGGTCTTCCAGGCGGCGACAGGACTGCATCTGACCGATCAGGATGGCAGCTTGCGCGAGGAGCTGCCGCCGATCACGACCTTCCTCAACCGGCTGCTGGCGCTGACCATCGGCTTGCAGAACACACTATTCGGCGTGTTCGAGGATCTGCTGCGAGCGAAGATCGAAGGGGCGCAGGCTTCCGGGACCTATGACGTCGGCGTCGAAACGCTGACTGCCGAGAGCCTGATCGTTACCGATCGCCGCGCGCTCTACGTCCATCCGCAGACCGGCGCGGAGACGCAGGTGTTCACCATCCGCCGCCGCGAACGCAATCGGCCGTTCACCTTGGTCGAGGCGCTGGAGCGAGCCGACGATCCGCGGGCGGTCCTGCTGGTCAACGACCAGTCGGGGCGTGCGGCAGTTCAGGTCCCGGCTCCCAGCGTCATGCTGGACGACGGCGAGGTCGAGCGCCGTGTCCGTCTGCTGCGTCCGATGGAGCGCACGGCGATGTCCTTGGCGGCACTAGACCAGACGCACTGGGAACCGGCCGATCGCGTCGCCTTCATCAAGGCCTGGGAGCGGGAGCTTGCAGAGGTTCCCGCGTTCGCGGAGAGCGACCTTCACATCGTTACCGGGCTGCTGCTTCCGATCTGGAAGCGCCTGCCGGACGAGTCCATGCGGGTCTATCGCCTGCAGACCGATGCCGGCGAGCGCGTCATCGGCCGCTTGGTCTCGCCGGCCTGGATGGCGCAGGCCGTCAGCACCGATGGCGTGAACATCGCGTCGTCGGAGGCTTGGACCGGGGTGCTCGACGGTCGCACCATCCTTGAGCTGCAGGATGGGCTTAGCCTCCGTCGCGCCAAAGTGATGAGTCTGCATCGCGTGGAACTCGTCGGCTTCACCGACGGCATGGTCGATCGGCTGCAGGCGATGGGCCTGATCTCCGAGATCATCGCCTGGAAGCTGCGTCTGTTTGTGCCAACTGGCGATAGCGGACCCGAGATTCTCGCCGGGTTGATGGAACGCCACCCGATCGTGCGCATCGCCGATCGCGTGGCAGCGTGAGAGCACCATCGTGTCGTCGCCCGCCGCCGACCTGGCCCGCCTCCTCGCGCGCAACGCCGAGGCGGTGTGCCGCCATTATCTCTCGAACGGCCATCGCGAGGGCCGCTACTGGCTGGTCGGTGATGTCGCCAATACGCGGGGCCGCAGCCTGTTCGTCCGCTTGAGCGGGCCGGACCATGGCAAGGGCGCAGCTGGTAAATGGACCGACGCCGCCACCGGTGAGCATGGCGATCTTTTAGACCTCATCGCCCTCAATCGCGGTCTCGATCGCCTGCGCGACACCTTGGACGAGGCACAGGCGTTCCTCGCCTTGCCGCCAGACCAGCTCGTTCCACGGCGGGATCGTCTTCCTGCGTCAGGCGGCTCGCCTGAATCCGCGAGGCGTCTCTACGCCATGTCCCGACCGATCGTGGGCACCTTGGCGCAAACCTACCTGCACAGCCGCGGCATCGTGACTGTGTTCGACGGTGATCCGCTGCGCTTCCATCCGCGCTGCTACTACCGCCCCGACGAGCACAGTCCGGCCGAGACTTGGCCGGCACTGATCGCCGCCGTCACCGATCTTGGCGGCAAGATCACCGGAGCACACCGCACCTGGCTCGATCCGTCAGGTCACGACAAGGCGCCGATCGCTTCACCGCGACGGGCCATGGGCCATCTTCTCGGGCACGGTGTTCGCTTCGGCGTAGCCGGCGACGTCATGGCCGCTGGGGAAGGCATCGAAACCATTCTGTCGCTGCGGGTCATCATGCCGACTCTGCCGATGGTGGCCGCGCTCTCCGCCAACCACCTCGCCGCACTGCTGCTTCCACCGACACTCCGCCGTCTCTATGTCGCTCGCGATGCCGACCGGGCCGGTGATGTTGCGATGGCCAGCCTGTGCACTCGCGCCAAGGCCGCCGGGATCGAGCCGTGCGTGCTGTCGCCCTGCTTCGACGACTTCAACGAGGATCTCCGCCGCCTGGGAAATGAATGGCTCCGGGTATCGCTATGCCAGCAACTCGTTCCGCAGGACGTGGAGCGCTTCCTGGCCTTAGCCGGGACGGGATGAGCACAGGCACGGTGAATCGCTTCGTGTTCTATTGCTTTGCTGCCCTTCGGACCGGACGGGAGCGCGCCCCGGCCTTCTAGAGGGGCGATCGGACGGCAGGCCACCCTGTCCCGCAACGGCGTTCCTGCGGCTTTCTTCCCCTGCCGGCTGCGCCGGCATTCCTCGCGAGGCAAGAAAGCCTCGGCCCTCCGTCCTCCGCTCTGCTCCGGCCGCAAGCGCGGTGCGGGACCGTTCGGCCTGCCGTCTGTCGACGCCCACGAAGGCCGCGATGGGCGCGGCCGATCCGACAAAGGACAGCATCATGGCGACCGACCGCGATCCCGATTTCGAGCCCGTGCACGCCTCATCCCCGACCGATCACGTTCTCGCCGAGCTGCAGCTCTTTGGCCACCGTCCCTTCCAGGACGAGCCCGATCCCCGCCCGCTGCCCGAAGGCAACATCATCGCCGGCGCGGTCGTCGACATCTTCGATGCGCTGGTCTCGACCCTGACCGACACCCGTCTCGAGCCCGATCTCGAGGACCTGCTGTGGTCGACCGTCAACCTGTTCCACCGCGCCACCGGCCGGATCGAGCGCGAGCTCGACGACAACGAACAGGCGCAGCGGCGTAGCCAGAAGGAGCAGAACGGCTCGGAGGTCCGCTCGGTCGAACTGGAGCGTCTCGTCGCCGAGGGCCTGACCTTGATTGAACGCCGCAATGCCCTGGAACTCTTCCGCGACCAGGCCGCCGATCGCTTCGAGGTCCATACCGGCTCGGCCTGGCGGCCACGCACCGGGTCAATGGTCAATCACCGAGCGCTCACCGCCGCCATGATCGACAGCCGGGATTTCCTCGCCGCCCGTCGTCGGGCCGAGACCGAGCTGCTGGTGCCGGCTGGTCCCAAGATCGCCTTCACCGGCGGGATGGACTTCAACGACCATCAGCTGATCTGGGGCACGCTGGACAAGGTCCGCGCCAAGCACCCCGACATGGTCCTGCTGCATGGCGGCTCGCCGACCGGTGCCGAGCGGATCGCCGCCCGCTGGGCCGACGACCGCAAGGTGGCTCACATTCCCTTCAAGCCCGACTGGACCCGTCACGCCAAGGCCGCGCCCTTCAAGCGCAACGACCAGATTCTCGAAGTCCTGCCGATCGGCGTCATCGTCTTCCCGGGTTCGGGCATCCAGGAGAACCTCGCCGACAAGGCCCGCAAGCTCGGCATCCCGGTCTGGCGCTTCGGTTCGGGCGGCGCATAAGCGCCGCCTTTTGGCCAACTTCACAGTCGACAGTTCCTAGATGGCGCTAGGTGGTGGTGGAAAGCGCAGCCGTTCGACTCTTTGTCACGGAAATCCACCATGCTTGCCATCCTTCTCGGCGTTTTCGGCCTCGGCTTCCTCTGCTGGCTCCTGTTCACGCTCGCCATCTATGCGCTTCCCTTCCTTGCCGGGCTGACGGCGGGCCTCGCTGCCTTTGACAGCGGAGGAGGAGTCGTGGGAGCGCTCATCGTGGGGTTTCTTGCCGGCGGTGCGACCCTTGCGCTCGGGCAGATTGGCTTCGTCACAGCCCGTACAGCGCTGCTCCGCGCCGTCATTGGTCTGCTCTACGCCGTGCCGGCGACCGTCGCCGGCTATCAGCTGTCGTTTGCGCTGGCCGGCATCGGCATGTCCACCGGCGGGTGGCAGACGGCATTCGCCGTTGTCGGCGCCATTCTCTCCGGCGTCACGGCATTCTCACGCATGACGCTTTTTGTCCCGGCGTCGGACGGACAGGGCATCGGGGGAGTTCACTCGCCGATTGGCTGGAGGCCGCACGACCAGAGACGCTGACGCCGTCGCCGTCCTCATCGTCGAACAGGTTGGCGAAAGGCGGGGCGTGAACGCTCGTTGGAACGTGCTGCCGCTAACGCCGCCCTCGAGAGCGCTTCGATGAGCCCGGTGTATTCGGTGCAGCCGACAGATGCTGTGGCGAGTTCATCGTCTGCGTGCGGCTGGCAGGGACGGACGCCGTCCTTTTTCTACGCCATGGCCGCCTCTTCTTCGGCCGGTAGGCCGGACCTCTTGTGCAGGACCCTTAAGGGTGGCCACGACTTCTCGCGAGGATGCTGTTCGGCGTGCGACCCACGGCCTCTCCTTGGCTTGATCTAGCCGTAGGACGGCGGTGCCTCGATCGCCTGAGCCGCAACGGCGTCGGAGCGCCTTTCTTCCCCTGGGCTTCGCCCATTCCTCGCGAGGCAAGAAAGGCCCTCCGCCGCCATCCTCCGCTGCGCTCCGGCCCGCGAGCGGGTGCAGCGTCGATCGCCTCCGGCAAACGATCGCCATCGAGGCCGCGATGGTCGCGGAGCTCGAAACAGCAAGGAGAAGTCACATGGCCAACATCGGTTCCTTCAAGAAGTCCGGCAACGAATATCAGGGCGAGATCGTCACGCTCAGCGTCCAGACCAAGGGTGTGCGCATCGTCCCCGAGGCCAACCGGAGCAACGACAACGCTCCCAGCCACCGGGTCTTCGTCGGCCGCGCCGAGATCGGGGCTGCCTGGTCGAAGCGCTCCAACGAGGGCCGCGACTACCTCTCGCTCAAGCTCGATGATCCGAGCTTCAACGCGCCGATCTTCGCCAACCTGTTCGACGATGAGGACGGCGAGGGCTCTTCCCTGATCTGGTCGCGCAGCCGCAAGAAGAACGGCGAGTAAGCCGACGCCCCTGAGGCCCCGCCCGGTCCGCCGGGCGGGGCTTTTCTTTGCGCGGGCGGCCGTGTTTTATGGAATCCAGCGATGGGCTTGGCCCTTGCCAGCTATCGATTTTACATTCGCTCGGATTTCAAGGACTGAAGGGATTGGGCGCATCCGGCTTCGCCGGACCGGGCTCTATGCGGCCGGTCAGGAGGGGTGGCGGCCGCACGAAGCCGCCCTTCGGTTGAAGCGAGGGAAGGGCGTCTTCGCCTGACGGTTACGATCCCTTGCGGTCAAGGCTTCGATTTCGTGCAGGCTCAACAATCAGGTCAGCCGGACGCACGCCCAAGGCCTGGGCAACTTCCCGGATCGTCAGTAGCGTGGCGTTCTGCCGTCCTCGCTCGATCGCACTGACGTAGGCCCGGTCCACACCCATGCGAACGGCAACGGCCTCTTGGCTGAGGCCCGCTGCTAGTCGATAGACACGGACGTTGGCACCGAACACCTTGCGAATGTCCATCCGCAGGATAGGAGGCAATCGCGTATTTTGGCGCTACGTACTATAATACGCGGCGCAAAATGCTGGCGCAGCGGCGTCTCTATGCTTTTATGCAGATCAGGCTTCGGTTGCCTTCACGTTGCGCCTGGTGAGCATGGAAATTGACGGATGTGATGCTTGCCTTGCATCGCGACGGGCCTAGGGACTGTGACTATGCGGTGGCTGGAGTTCCGACGAATGTTATTCCCTCGCTGCGATCCTTGAGATGACGACACCTGCCTTTGACGACTGCCCTCCTGAAAGCCCCGTCGTCACCAGCTATGACGAGCGGCACTTCGCGACCTACCTGCGCTTGCTGGACGCCGCAGCCGAGGCCGCGGACTGGCAAGAAGTCGTGCGCATTGTCTTCGGGCTCAATCCGGAGATGGACCCCGACCGCGCACGCTTGGTCCACGACACTCATTTGGCTCGAGCTCGGTGGATGACCGAGACGGGTTACCGTGATCTCTTGCGCGCATCGCGCAACTGACGGGCCAGCCCCGGGAAAGGACTTTTAGATAGCCCCTTTGGGGGCGTCTTCGCATGACATCGCGCGTTCGGCGTTCGGGCTCTTCAACAACCGTTGGTCGCATGAAAGGCTGAGGCCCGTTAGCCCTGAGTTCGTGTAACGGAGTCTTTGATGACGAAGAGACCCGATTGGAGGTCGTCCGAGTACGTCGATACGCTGAAGAATCTCGATCGTGCCGGATTCGCGTGGGAGTTCCTGCGACGCAACCCGGCATACCGTGATGACTACGACCGGCTTGACGAAGATCCGGAGGAATCGGCATTGAGCCCGAAGACGGTGGGAGGGAACTGGGGGCTTTCCTTTCGCCTGCGATCCCTCACTCGATGCGACGGCCGCGCAGGTTTCATGGCGGCCTGAGCTGCTTCCCCATGCCGTGATGCTCGTTCCCGCACCCGAGGGCTTCGAAGGCGCCTATCGCTTTGAAGCGCTTGTTCGACTGCGTCCGTCGATCGATCTACAGCACGGCGGCGAGTGCCAATGCATCGTGAATGATGGCGATGGCCCAATGTCCCTGTGGCTCAAGGGCGAGCGGCCGGCACTGCCGATGGCGGCGCTTGTCCCCTTGGATGAGACCGTTCTCCTTCGCCTCGCCGGTTTGGTCCGCCTCAAGCGCCGCCTCGATCGCCACTCGGCAGGCCCGCTTCCGTCCGCCTGGCAGATCACGACGCGTCTCCGCACACGGCTTCTCGACATGATCCGGGCGTTGGACGGTCACCTGGAGGGCGCAAGTTATCGCGAACTCGCAAGGGCGCTCTATGGCCCGGAAGCAGTAGAGCGATTCCCCTGGAAGACCTCATCGGTCAGGGGCCAGACGATCCGATTGGTCGCCGATGCCGTGGCCATGATGGACGGGGGCTACCGCAAGCTGCTGCGCGCCAGCCGCTAGCCTCTCTCGACATCAGGACAGGGGGTATCGCCAACCACAGGGCCCAGTTCGTCATCCGGCCGGCCCGCGAATCTCCGCCACCGTGACCGTCGTTACGCCGTCGCCCCTCGACGGCTCTCGTCAAAACCACGGAGTTATTCGCATGCCCGATCCTGCCGCCGGCCTGCCGCCGCGCTTTTTGCGAACGCCGGAAGCCGCACGTTTTCTCAGCCTCTCCGGACGGACCCTTGAGAAACACCGAACCTACGGTACAGGCCCAACCTACCGGAAGATCGGCGGTCGAGTCGTGTACGCGGTCGACGATCTCAAGGCCTGGGCCGACCGCGGGGCCAAGACGTCGACCTCTGATCCGGGGACCGGGACCGTGCTGCCTGCAAAGCCGCACATGAACCCGCTCGCCAACGCTTCTCGTGCTCGGCGCTGAGCGGAGGCCAAACGTGACCTTCAAGCACAGGCGCGTCAGCGAGCGAGACCAGCTCGACCTGTTCAGGGCGTTGCCCGGCGATCTCGCACCGCGTGACGCCCAGGATCTCATGGCCTATCCGTTCTTCTCGCTCGCCAAATCGAAACGAGTGCGGCCGATCGATTACCGCACCCGTACGGTCGCCATACGGGTGGAGGCCGTGCCCGACCACGGCATGGCGACCATCTGGGACGCCGATGTGCTGATCTGGGCCGCCTCGCAGATCGTCGAGGCCAGAGACGCCGGCTTGAAGACCTCGCGTCTGATGGCGGCCACTCCTTACGAGATCTTGACGTTCGTGGGCCGCGGCACAGGCGCAAGGGACTACGACCGCCTGAAGGCGGCGTTCGACCGTCTCCAGTCAACGACCGTGCTGACGTCCATCCGCCAACCTGCAGAGCGGCGACGCCATCGCTTCTCCTGGATCAACGAATGGAAGGAGACTGCGGACGTCCACGGTCGCCCGCTCGGCCTCGAACTCATCCTCCCAGACTGGTTCTATGCCGGCATTCTGGACGACGCGCTTGTGCTCACGATTGACCGTGCGTACTTCGATCTGACAGGCGGTCTGGAGCGCTGGCTTTATCGCATCGTCCGCAAGCACGGCGGCCGTCAGGCTGACGGGTGGAGCTTCGATTTTTCACATCTCCACGCCAAGTCCGGCAGCCTCTCGCCACTCAAGCACTTCGCCTACGATGTGCGCGAGATCGTCCGCCGACAGGCCCTTCCCGGCTATCGGCTTTGTATTGAACGCGGCTTCCGCGGAGTCGAACGGCTTGAGTTCGTCGCGATCCCGCGCGAGCCGTTCGTCCATCGGCCGTTAGCTCCGTCTGGGGACAAGCTGTGACTTGCCTCGTGCTAACGGGGACGCCGACCCTCGTGCCATCGGGGACGGGAACCTCGTGCTATCGGGGACCAGAATCGCCGGATTCCCTTTGGCCCACAACGGCTTGGCGCCTCCTTAACTTACCTAACCCAGATTCTTTCAGAATCTGTCTAACGCATCAGATTTGTCCACCGCTGGGGATAGCTGCCTTGCTGGGAAGGGAAAGGCCAAAGGGCGTGGGTTCGATCCGGCTACGAGGCCGCGCATGACCGATCTCACGCATGTCGAACTGCTGTGGCTCGAGAAGCATATCGAGCGATGGATACGCTTCGGCCGGCCGGCAGACGAACGGATCCACGATCGACGACGGCGGGTCCTCTCTTTTACGCCCGGCAGTGTCTTCGGATTCGTCCGTTGGGCTGGCAACGACTACGGAACGATCGCCTCCCGCATCGACATCCTGCGCGCCGTGCGCTCGAGCGAAGCCCACGCGACCATCCCATTCGTCCGGCCGGGTGCCGACATCCTGTTGCGGGCTTCTGGCTGGCCGAAGGTCAAGCATGTGTTGCAGATGATCGACATCGTCGAAGCCCTGGGCGTCGATCCCTGCGACGCGGCACCGGACTATTGGCGCCACGTTCACAGCCGTCTTGCGGTCGGGGAAGCGCTGAGGCCCTACACGATGGCACGCCACAAGGCCTGGCTGCTGCGGCAGAGACTGGAGCCGTGATGCGCCGCGTGTGCGTCCTGCTGACGGCCTTGGGAGCCATTGGCGCCGTGGCGCTGTCGATTGTCGTGGAGCCGCCTCGGATACTTTTGTGGAACGCGTCAGCCAGTGTGCCGATCGGGCTCTACGCGCTGGAGGCCACTGACAAGCGGTATGTCTCCGAACTGGTCGCCGTCATACCGCCGGAACCGCTCGCAACCTTCCTCGCGGACGGCAACTACCTGCCACGCGGCATTCCTCTGTTGAAGCATGTCCTGGCGCTTCCCGGTCAGACCGTCTGCCGGGACGGGCTTATGGTCACGGTCGATACGGTCGCGACAGGCGTGGCGCGCGAGCGTGATGCACGTGGGCGACCGCTGCCCACTTGGCATGGTTGCCGCGCCATAGGCCCGGGGGAACTTTTCCTGATGAACTGGCAATCGGCCGACTCGCTGGACGGCCGGTACTTCGGGCCGATCCCGGCATCCGCCGTGCTTGGCCGCGCACATCCGATTTGGATCGAGAAGGAGGATTGACCATGCAGCGCTCTCTCCCTCAAGCAGCCGCTCTCCTGTTCGCACGGCGCCGTGACTCTTCCTCCTTCCCGGCCGGAATTCAGCAAGCCGTTGTCCGGTCGGTCGCGTTGAGGGCTGTGATCCTGCTGATGTCGGTCGCGGCCGGACTCGGCAGAACGGCATGTGCCGAACCTGTCGTTACCGTGCCGTCGAGGAGCATATCCTCCGTCGATCCCTATGCGGTCTTCATCCGCGAAGCTGCGCAGCGATTTGGGCTGCCGGCATCCTGGATCAGCACGGTGATGGCGGTGGAAAGCAGCGGCGACGCACTGGCCCTTTCGCCGCAAGGCGCCATGGGACTGATGCAGATCATGCCCGATACATGGGCTGAATTGAGTACCCGCCACGGGCTCGGTGCTGACCCGTATGAGCCACGCGACAACATCCTTGCCGGAGCAGCGTACTTGCGCGAGATGCACGCCCGCTATGGCTCGCCAGGTTTTCTGGCCGCCTACAATGCAGGTCCCGCGCGCTATGACGAGTACCTTGCGACGGGCCGCGAGCTACCGGCCGAGACCCAGCTCTATGTCGCCATGCTCGCACCGCTGATCGGAGAAGGGCAGCCCGGTGGCATGGTTGCCGTCAGTCGCCGTACCTTATCGTGGCAGGAGTCGCCGCTGTTTGCGGCGCGTGATCAGCGCAGTCCTGCAGCCAGGTCGTTACCATCAGAAGTGTCGCCAGACCGGGCGTCGAATAGCCGTTCCGTTACCGGCGTATCTGAGCTGGCACCACAAACTGGCGGACTGTTTGTCCGTCGTGAGGACGCAAAGCGGCTGCCGTAATGCGAAGCGCCCTACAATCGTATGCGTTCAGTCGTTCGTGCAAACGGGCCTGCGCGGGTCGTCGAACGAAGGCGCCATGATCTGGACGGCAAGATAAAGCGGGTGACCCCGCAGCCGTCGCCGGGCTCCGGAAGGCTTGTCTGCACGTTGTTTTTCGAGGACGCGGCGCCGGCTCTTGGCCACGTCGATATGGCGGTTGAGGCACTTTCCGCTTTGTTTTCAATGCCGCAGGCGCCATCGCTTCGGGGGGCAGCCTCCCGACGCTACGCGGGAGATCTCTTTGCTACGCTACACGGCGATGCGTGTGTTCCGGCGCTTGCAGGCCTTCGTGCCGCTGCCAATCGTTAAACCATGGCACTTGATGATGATGATTTCCGCCTTCGGCCCGGCAGGGTTCGGGATCGGGGCGGCGCGCGAGTTGGAAAGCACCGCGTCGGTGGAGGGGGCGGGCGGGGGACCAGCTTCAACGGGCAGATTCAGCAGGCTATTCGACGGGCGGGCGGGAACCCCTCCCGCTTGGGCAACGCCGGGAAGGGAGGGGGCCGCTTTAACGAGCGGGGGCGCGGCGCTTCGGCGGCCGCGGTGCTGAAGAATCGTAAGCCATGGAGCCGAGACGGCGCCATTCGCACACGCTCAAGGCGGGTCGCGGTCAAGGCTCGAGTTGTGAAGCTCAATCCGCAGCGAGGCGCTGCCAGAGGACGACAGTTTGTCAGCGCCAAGGCCGTTGATGCCCATCTGCGGTATCTGCAGCGCGACGGTGTGACCAAGGACGGAGAAAAAGGCCAAGTCTACTCGGCCAGCCAGGATGTTGAGGATGGTGCTGCGTTCGTGGAACGGGGCCGGGAAGACCGCCACCAGTTCCGCTTCATCGTGTCGTCCGAGGAGGGTGTCGAGCTCTCTGATCATCGCGCAACCACCCGTGATCTCATGAAGCAGATGGAGGCCGACCTTGGCACCCGGCTCGACTGGATCGCGGTTGATCACCACAACACTGGCCACCCTCACACTCATATTATCGTCCGGGGTGTGACCGACGATGCCAAGACTCTTAACATCGCTGGCGACTACATCGCTCATGGCATCCGGGAACGGGCAAGCGAGGTCGTGACCCGAGAACTTGGCCGCCAGACCGAGCAGGAGGTGTCCCGTGGCCTGGAGCGGGAGGTCGATGCAGATCGGTTCACGCGCCTCGATCGCATGCTGCTCGCCGAGCAGCGGAGCCGCACCGAGTTCGCCGACCTCAGGCCCGATCGGGACATGCTCGAGAGCCTGCGGCAGAATCGGGCGCTGCTGATCCGGCGGGCGCGCAAGCTGGGGCGCATGGGCCTGGCCACCGAGGTTGAACCGGGACAATGGACGGTACTGCCCGGGGCCGAACCCGTCCTGCGAGATCTGGGGGAGCGCGGCGACATCATCAAGACCATGCATCGGGCACTGGACCGTGAAGGGTTGGCTCACGCCCGCTCTGTCGCGGGTTATGTCCTTCATCGTGAGGAGATAACCGCACTGATCGTCGGCCGGGTACTCGACAAGGGGCTGGCAGGCGACGAGATAGGCGAGCGGGTGAGGCTGGTCGTCGACGGCGTGGACGGCCATGTCCATCATTTAGAGATGGATCCTGCCGGAGTAGAGAATATTCAGCGGGGCATGATCGTGACCGCGGGTGCCGCAGAGGCGGGACCGCGCGCATCGGATCGCAATATCCTGGCAATTGCTGGAGAGGAGGGGATCTATCGGCCTGCCGCGCACTTGGAGCAGGCTGTCGGCACCGTCGAGCGTCTGGGCGGAGATCCCGCGGCCTACGTCCGATCCCATGTCCGGCGCCTGGAGGCGCTGCGACGGGCCGGCCATGTCGAGCGGATCGACGCGGACCACTGGCGCATTCCCGCCGACCTGGCCGAGCGGGGGCAGGCCTATGACCTCGCACGGGCCGGCGCGTCCGGTCGAGTGACCGTGCTCTCGGCGACGGGGCTAGAGAAGCAGGTCGTTCATGATGGCGCGACGTGGCTCGACCGAGAGCTGGCGTCTCGGCAGCGCACCGTTCTGGCCGAAGACGGATTCGGCCGGGACGTGACCGCCGCGCTGGCCAACCGTCGGCGATGGCTGGCTGACAAGGGGTATGCCACGGACGTCGGCGACGGACGGATCCGGATTTCTCGCGACGTGGTGCAGCGGCTTGAGGCTCGTGACATCCAGCGCGTCGGCCGCGCGCTCGCCGCCGAACGGGGGCGGGAATGGCAGCCTGCCATTCCGGGGAACCACGTTGCCGGGACGCTGGTCGGCTCCACGCAGCTTTCGAGTGGACGGTTCGCCATGATCGACGACGGGCTCGGCTTTAGCCTGGTTCCCTGGCGGCCCGCGCTCGAACAGCATGTCGGCCGCCTGGTGTCAGGGGTGGCCTTGCCCGGCGGCGATGTCAGCTGGTCGCTTGGACGACGTCGCGGACTGGGGCTGTAACTCGATGAGGAAGAGAGTGGCAGACCGGTTCACAGCACTCACCAAATTGCACGCCAGGGCCGCCGCATGAGCGCTCTGCGCGTCGTCGGCATTGAACGGATGGCAAGCGACCGCTTGTTGTCCTCGTCATGTCCGCGACGAAGATCCTGTGGGGGCAGATCACCCTCGTTTTCGCAATCGTGCTCGTAACGGTATGGGCATCCACACAATGGACGGCCTGGCGGCTGGGTTATCAGTCTCAGCTTGGCCCGCCATGGTTCGAACTCGCCCAGGTCCCGATCTATTTTCCTCCGACCTTCTTCTGGTGGTGGTATGCCTTCGATGCCTATGCACCCGCGATCTTCGTGGAGGGCGCCTGCATCGCGGCCTCGGGCGGCTTCATCTCGATCGGCGTCGCGATCGGCATGTCGGTCTGGCGCGCGCGCGAGGCAAAGAACGTGGCGACCTACGGATCGGCACGTTGGGCGACAGCAGGCGAAGCACGCCGCGCGGGATTAATCGGCCCGGACGGCGTGGTGTTGGGCAAGCTCGGCGCCGACTACCTGCGGCATGAAGGACCGGAACACGTCCTTTGCTTTGCGCCGACACGCAGCGGTAAGGGCGTCGGCCTGGTCGTGCCGACCTTGCTGACCTGGCCGGGCAGCTCGATCGTTCACGACATCAAGGGCGAGAACTGGGAGCTGACCTCGGGTTTCCGGTCGCGGCATGGCCGCGTGCTGCTGTTCGATCCGACCAACGCGGCGTCGGCCGCCTACAATCCGCTGCTGGAGGTTCGTCGAGGGGAGTGGGAAGTCCGCGACGTCCAGAACATTGCCGATGTGCTGGTCGATCCCGAAGGCGCCCTGGAGCGACGGAACCATTGGGAAAAGACCAGTCACGCCCTGCTGGTTGGCGCCATCCTGCATGTCCTGTACGCCGGTGAGGACAAGACGCTGGCCGGGGTGGCGGCTTTCCTGTCAGACCCCAGGCAGCCGATCGAGTCGACGCTCCGCGCAATGATGACGACGGCGCACCTCGGCGAGGCGGGTGTCCATCCGGTCATCGCGTCAGCCGCCCGGGAGCTGCTGAACAAGAGCGAGAACGAGCGCTCGGGCGTGCTCTCGACCGCCATGTCCTTCCTAGGCCTGTACCGGGACCCTGTAGTTGCGCAGGTAACGCGTCGCTGCGACTGGCGCATCCGCGATCTCGTCGAGAACGAACGGCCGACGACCCTCTACCTCGTTGTGCCGCCCTCCGACATCAGCCGGACCAAGCCGCTGGTGCGCCTCGTATTGAACCAGATCGGCCGCCGGCTGACCGAAGAGCTTCACGCCAAGGGGCGGCGGCACAGGCTGCTTCTCATGCTCGACGAGTTTCCTGCCCTGGGGCGCCTGGATTTCTTCGAATCGGCGCTCGCGTTCATGGCGGGCTATGGACTCAAGAGCTTTCTCATCGCCCAATCCCTCAATCAGATCGAGAAAGCCTACGGTCCCAACAACGCCATCCTCGACAACTGCCATGTGCGCGTGTGCTTCGCCACCAACGATGAGCGCACCGCGAAGCGCGTCTCGGACGCGCTTGGCACGGCGACGGAGATTCGCGATGCGAGAAACTATGCCGGGCACCGGCTGAGCCCATGGCTCGGCCATCTCATGGTTTCTCGGCAGGAGACCGCACGGCCGTTGCTGACGCCCGGCGAGGTCATGCAGCTGCCGGCGAGCGACGAGTTGGTCCTGGTTTCCGGGTGCCCGCCCATCCGGGCAAAGAAGGCGCGTTACTACGAGGACCGACAGCTCACGGAACGTCTGCTGCCATCGCAAGAGCCCGAAAGGCGGGGTGATTCCGGCGTCACACTGGATGATTGGAGTGCCAAGGCTGGTATGGCGGTTCAGGAGACACGCGGAGAGGTGACCGGCGGTGTTCAGGAAGGGCAGCCCGTCGACGATCCCAATGGCGGTATTCGTCGGGAGCCGGAGCTTGCCGAGCATGAAGACATCGCCCCCGAGCCGGTCACCCCTGCACCCGAGTTCGAGTTCGCCGAGGATGAGGCCGATGAAGACGCGGTGCGAGCCCGCCGTTTGCGCGCGACGGCTCGGGGGCTCGCCCGCCAAGCCACGATGGATCCTGGCGACGGCATCGACCTGTGAGTGGATAGATGCGCACCAAGCATACGTTTCGTCTGCCGCCCGATCTGGGGCTGAAGCTTGCCGACTATGCGTCGCGCAAACGTGTGCCGCAGGCCCATATCGTCGAGACCGCACTCGCCTCGTTCCTGTCACCGGATGCTTCCGAAAGACTCGAAGGAGCGCTCGGGCGTCGGCTGGACAGGCTCGTTCGACAGGTCGAGCGTCTCGAACGCGATGTCACCATCTCGAGCGAGGCGCTGGCGCTGTTCGTGCGATTCTGGCTGACCACCACGCCCTCGTTGCCTGACGGCGCACAACAGGCCGCGCAAGCGAAGGGTCGCGAGCGGTACGAAGGCTTTGTCGATGCTTTGGGCCGGCGCCTGGCGAAGGGCCGGACGCTCTCGGAGGAGATTTCACAGGACATCGAGCCAGGAGAGGGCACGGAGAGTGGCCCGTCTTCGGAGCCTGTCTGAGTGGTCCCGCCCATTCACACGCCTTTCTACGCCTGAGCACTACGATCCCTCCGTTGTTGTTGCGCACGGTACGTTGCTGCTTCTTCTAATTGACCCCGTTTGGTGACCGCTGCTTGCGGTCCTGCATCCCGGGGTAACGATGACGGTTCATTCCTTCCAGGCAGAAGTTATCTCGCGCGGCGCTCGCATGCTGCGCACGGCGCTCGGACCCGCCATCGCGAATTGGCTCGAGGACCCGTCGGTCGTCGAGGTGATGCTCAATCCCGATGGTCGACTCTGGATCGATCGGCTGTCGACCGGCCTGGTCGAGACGCAGGAGAGACTGGCAGCGGCCGAGGGCGAGCGCATCGTGCGGCTGGTCGCCCACCATGTCGGCGCCGAAGTCCATCCGGCCAGCCCGAGGGTATCGGCCGAGCTGCCCGAGACGGGTGAGCGGTTCGAGGGGCTGCTGCCGCCCGTCGTCGCGGGGCCCACCTTCGCGATCCGAAAGCCCGCGGTCGCCGTCTTCACCCTCGACGATTACGCCGGGGCAGGGATCATGACGATAGGCGAAGCCGGCGTGCTTCGGCAGGCTGTTGCGGATCGCCGCAACATCCTGGTGGCCGGCGGCACCTCGACCGGCAAGACGACGCTCGCCAATGCGCTCCTGGCCGAGGTGGCCAAGACGGATGACCGGGTGGTCCTGATTGAGGACACCCGCGAACTGCAATGCCGTGCCGCCAACCTCGTGGCCTTGCGCACCAAGGATGGCGTGGCGTCGTTGTCCGAACTGGTCCGCTCGTCCTTGCGGCTGCGGCCCGACCGCATCCCGATCGGCGAGGTGCGGGGCGCCGAAGCCCTCGACCTCCTGAAGGCCTGGGGCACAGGCCATCCCGGCGGCATCGGCACCATTCACGCCGGCTCGGCGATCGGGTCGTTGCGGCGCCTCGAGCAGCTCATCCAGGAAGCGGTCGTCACGGTGCCGCGCGCCCTGATCGCCGAAACCATCGACCTCATCGCCGTGCTGTCGGGCCGCGGCGACGCACGTCGGCTGACAGAACTCGCCCGCGTCGACGGTCTCGACGCCACCTCGGACTACGCACTCTCAGCTGCAGGAGAATCTCAATGACGCGCCTCGCGATACGACACGCTGTTTCGGCGGCCGCAAGCTTGTCTGCGGCGCTGCTCGTCCTCTCGTCGACTGCTCATGCGGCGGGCTCCAGCATGCCCTGGGAGCAGCCGCTTCAGCAGGTCCTGCAATCCGTCGAGGGTCCGGTGGCCAAGATCGTCGCGGTGATCATTATCATCGTCACCGGCCTCACCCTGGCGTTCGGCGACAGCTCCGGTGGCTTCCGGCGCCTGATCCAGATCGTATTCGGAATCTCGATCGCCTTTGCCGCTTCAAGCTTCTTCCTCTCGTTCTTCTCGTTCGGCGGCGGGGTCCTCGTGTGATGACCGAACCCGTTCCCGGCTTCGTGGTGCCGCTCCACCGCGCCTTGACCGAGCCGATCCTGCTGGGCGGGGCACCGCGCTCGATCGCGATCCTCAACGGCACGCTAGCGGCCGCCATCAGCCTAGGGCTGCGCCTGTGGGTCGCGGGCCTGCTGATCTGGCTGCTCGGCCATGGCCTGGCCGTTTGGGCCGCCAAGCGCGATCCGCTCTTTGTCGAGGTGGTGCGCCGCCACCTGCGCATCCCGGGCCGGCTCGGCGTCTGAGGGGGCTGTCATGATGAATCTCGCCGAATACCGGAACTCCGCCACATGCCTCGCCGATTTCCTCCCATGGGCGGCGCTCGTCGCTCCCGGCGTCGTCCTGAACAAGGACGGCTCGTTCCAGCGGACCGCGCGTTTCCGTGGCCCCGATCTCGATTCCGCGGTGCCGGCGGAACTCGTCGGCGTCGCGGGGCGATTGAACAACGTCCTGCGTCGTCTTGGATCGGGCTGGGCGCTCTTCGTCGAGGCCCAGCGGTTGCCTGCCAGCATCTACCCGGAGAGCAGGCTTCCGGACGCGGCTTCGGCGCTGGTCGATGCCGAGCGCAAGGCCGCGTTCGAAGAGCAGGGCACGCACTACGAGTCGGCCTATTACCTGACCTTTCTCTATCTGCCGCCGGCCTGGGAGTCTGGCGGCGTCGAGCGCTTTCTCTATGAAGGCCGCAACCGCTCCGCAGGAGCGGACGCTCGTGAGATCCTGGCCGGGTTCACCGATCGCACCGACAGGGTGCTGCAGCTCCTCGAAGGTTTCATGCCCGAGTGCCACTGGCTCGACGATGCTGAGACGCTGACCTATTTGCATTCCTGCATCTCCACCCGGCGCCAGCGCGTGCGCGTGCCGGAGGTACCCATGTATCTGGACGGGCTGCTGGCCGATCAACCCTTGACGGGTGGCTTGGAGCCGAAGCTCGGCGACTGCCACCTGCGGGTGCTCACGATCGTCGGCTTCCCGGGAACCACCACGCCCGGACTGCTCGACGAACTCAATCGCCTGGCCTTCGCCTACCGCTGGTCGACGCGGGCGATCCTGCTCGACAAGACCGACGCTACCCGGCTTCTGACGCGCATCCGCCGTCAGTGGTTCGCCAAGAGGAAGTCCATCGCGGCCATCCTCAAGGAGGTGATGACCAACGAGGCGTCGACGCTCGTCGACACCGATGCGCACAACAAGGCGATCGACGCCGATGTGGCGTTGCAGGAACTCGGTTCGGACGCGGTCGGCGCGGCCTACTGCACGGTGACCGTCACGGTATGGGACGAGGATCCGCGAGTCGCCGACGAGCGGCTTCGTCTGGTCGAGAAGGTGATCCAGGGCCGCGACTTCACCTGCATGGTGGAGAAGATCAATGCCGTCGATGCATGGCTGGGCTCCCTTCCCGGGCATGCCTACGCCAACGTGCGCCAGCCGCCAGTCTCGACGCTCAATCTCGCGCACATGATCCCGCTGTCGGCGGTCTGGGCGGGGCCGCCGACCGACGAGCATTTCGGTGCGCCCCCGCTGTTCTTCGGCAGGACCGAGGGGGCGACGCCGTTCCGGTTCTCCCTTCATGTCGGAGATGTCGGCCATACGCTCGTCGTCGGCCCGACGGGCTCGGGCAAGTCCGTGCTGCTGGCTCTCATGGCTTTGCAGTTCCGGCGCTACGGCAAGGCGCAGGTGTTCGCCTTCGACTTCGGCGGTTCCATCCGCGCCGCTGCGCTCGCCATGGGTGGGGATTGGCACGACCTCGGAAGCGCGCTCGGCGAAGAGGAGAGGGAGCCCGTCGCGCTCCAGCCGCTGGCGGGAATCGACGATGTGGCGGAGCGGAGCTGGGCGACAGACTGGATTGCAGCTCTCCTGGCCCGCGAGAAGATCGTCCTCACGCCCGAGGTGAAGGACCATGTGTGGTCAGCCCTCGGGTCACTCGCCTCCGCGCCGCTGGAAGAGCGCACCCTGACGGGCCTTTCGGTCCTGTTGCAGTCGGCCGCCCTCAAGCGGGCCCTCCAGCCTTATTGCCTGGGAGGGGCTTATGGCCGTCTGCTGGACGCGGAGGCCGAACGGCTCGGCAGTACGTCGGTGCAGGTCTTCGAGACCGAGGGGCTGATCGGCAGCGGCGCCGCGGCTGCCGTGCTCGCCTATCTCTTCCATCGGATCGAGGCGCGTCTCGACGGCCGCCCGACCCTTCTGATCGTCGACGAGGGCTGGCTCGCCTTGGACGACGAGAGCTTTGCCGGCCAGCTGCGCGAATGGCTGAAGACCTTGCGCAAGAAGAATGCCTCCGTCGTCTTCGCGACCCAGTCGCTCTCGGACATCGACGGCTCTGCCATCGCGCCGGCCATCATCGAGAGCTGTCCCACCCGTCTCTTCCTGCCGAACGAGCGGGCGATCGAGCCGCAGATCACCGAGATCTATCGCCGCTTCGGCCTCAATGACCGTCAGATCGAGATTCTCGCCCGGGCGACGCCCAAGCGTGACTACTACTGCCAGTCCCGCCGCGGCGATCGCCTGTTCGAGCTCGGCCTCGGCGAGGTCACGCTTGCCCTCACGGCGGCTTCGTCGAAGTCCGACCAGACCCTGATCGAGCGGATTCTCGCCGAGCACGGCCGTGAGGCTTTCCTGGCCGGCTGGCTTGAGGCGCGCGGCATGCCGTGGGCTGCCGATCTCATCCCCGACGTCAACACAGGAGAACCATCATGATCTCGATCCGTCGTTGTGGTGTCGCGCTCGCGGCCATCCTCGCTCTCTCCGGCGGTGCGCTCCCGGCTTCGGCGCAGATGCACGTGTTCGATCCCACCAATTATTCGCAGAACCTGCTGACGGCGGCGCGCACGCTCGAGCAGGTCAACAACCAGATTCTGTCGCTGCAGAACGAAGCGCAGATGCTGATCAACCAGGCGCGCCA
Source organism: Reyranella sp. (assembly GCF_052439685.1). Classification (GTDB taxonomy): domain Bacteria; phylum Pseudomonadota; class Alphaproteobacteria; order Reyranellales; family Reyranellaceae; genus Reyranella. The sequence continues at coordinate 1,471 of NZ_JBQVQG010000026.1, read as the reverse complement.
TCTCGCGAGCCTGCCGTACTCTTCGCTACAACAGCTTCAGCAGTCTATCGGGCGGACCCGTCAACTGCTCAGCCAGGCCCAGAACATTGCCTACGATGTCCAGCAGATCGATCGGGCCTTCTCAACGACCTATGCGCCGGCGTCGGCGAATCAGTCGGCCCAATCGCTGATCGCCAATGCGCAGACCCGTTGGCAGAATTCCGTTGCAGGCCTGCAGGATGCGCTGCGCATCCAGGCAACCGTTGTCGGCAACCTCGACACCAACCGTTCAGAACTGTCCGCGCTCGTCGATGCCAGCCAGGGCGCTGCAGGGGCACTGGAGGCGGCGCAGGCCGGTAACCAGCTCGTCGCCCTTCAGGCACAGCAGCTTGCCGATCTCACAGCGACGGTCGCTGCGCAGGGGAGGGCCCAGAGCCTCGAGGCGGCCGCGCGGGTGGCCGCCCAGGACCAGGCGAGGGAACAGCTTCGCCGCTTCCTCGCGTCCAACACCGGCTATCAGCCGTCCACCGTCCGCATGTTCCATGAATAAGCCCGCCGCCGCGTGGGCAAGAGGAGCGGAGTGAAGGCCGATGGGCGGCACAGGCGTTATCGACCGGTTCCTCGAAGTCTTTACCAGCTACATCGACAGCGGCTTCGGGTTGCTGGGAAGCGAAGTGGGCTTCCTGGCAGCCACCCTGGTCGCGATCGACCTGACGCTGGCCGCGCTGTTCTGGGCCTGGGGCCAGGACGAGGATGTCGTCGCCCGGCTCGTCAAGAAGACCCTGTTCATCGGCGTCTTCGCCTATCTCATCGGTAACTGGAACAGCCTCGCCCGCATCGTCTTCGAGAGCTTCGCCGGCCTGGGCCTGAAGGCCTCCGGCACTGGCCTGTCGGCGGCGGATTTTCTTCGACCGGGGCGGGTTGCCCAGGTCGGCCTGGATGCCGGGCGGCCCCTTCTGGAGTCGATTTCGGGACTGATGGGCTACATCAGCTTCTTCGAGAACTTCATCCAGATCGTGGTGCTGTTGTTCGCCTGGATCGTGGTGCTGCTCGCCTTCTTCATTCTTGCCGTTCAGCTCTTCATCACCCTGATCGAGTTCAAGCTGACGACGCTCGCCGGTTTCGTGCTGATTCCCTTCGGACTGTTCAGCAAGACGGCCTTTCTGGCCGAGCGGGTGCTGGGCAACGTCGTGTCCTCCGGCGTGAAGGTGCTGGTGCTGGCGGTCATCGTCGGGATCGGCTCGACGCTCTTCTCTCAGTTCACCTCGGGCACCGGTGCCCAGCCCTCCATCGAGGATGCCATGGCGCTGGTGCTGGCCTCCCTGGCCCTGCTGGGCCTCGGCATCTTCGGGCCCGGCATCGCCAACGGCATCGTCTCGGGCGGACCCCAGCTGGGGGCCGGCGCGGCGGTCGGGACGGGGCTGGCGGCCGGTGGGCTTGCCGCCGCAGGCGGGGCACTCGCGACCGGCGGCGCAAGTGCGCTGGCCGGTGC